>NC_000962.3:1470510-2941021 GCF_000195955.2 Mycobacterium tuberculosis H37Rv
CCGTCGAACTCGACGGTGACGTGGCCCGGATCACCGCACCTGACGAGCCGAAGTACGATGCCGACTTCGCTGCGGTGCGGCAATTCCGCGCCTCGGTCTGTGTGCTGGGACCGCTGGTCGGGCGGTGCAAACGGGCCAGGGTCGCGCTGCCGGGCGGTGACGCGATCGGGTCGCGTCCGTTGGATATGCACCAGGCGGGCCTACGGCAATTGGGTGCCCACTGCAACATCGAGCACGGCTGCGTGGTAGCCCGAGCGGAAACGTTGCGCGGTGCGGAGATTCAGTTGGAGTTCCCCTCGGTGGGAGCCACCGAGAACATCTTGATGGCCGCCGTGGTGGCCGAGGGAGTCACCACTATTCACAATGCGGCTCGAGAACCCGACGTCGTCGACTTGTGCACGATGTTGAACCAGATGGGCGCACAGGTCGAAGGTGCGGGTTCGCCGACAATGACCATCACCGGTGTCCCGCGGCTGCATCCAACCGAGCACCGGGTGATCGGAGACCGTATCGTTGCCGCCACATGGGGCATCGCTGCCGCAATGACCCGTGGTGATATATCAGTGGCGGGCGTAGACCCGGCGCATCTGCAGCTGGTGCTGCACAAATTGCACGACGCGGGCGCAACCGTCACCCAGACTGACGCCAGCTTCCGGGTGACCCAGTACGAGCGTCCGAAGGCTGTCAACGTTGCGACCTTGCCGTTCCCCGGGTTTCCCACGGATCTGCAGCCGATGGCTATCGCTTTGGCGTCGATCGCCGACGGCACATCGATGATCACGGAGAACGTGTTCGAGGCGCGGTTCCGCTTCGTTGAAGAGATGATCCGGCTCGGTGCAGACGCTCGGACCGACGGGCACCACGCCGTGGTGCGGGGCCTCCCGCAGCTGTCGAGCGCTCCGGTGTGGTGTTCGGACATCCGTGCCGGGGCCGGCTTGGTGCTGGCGGGGCTCGTTGCCGACGGCGACACCGAGGTCCACGATGTATTCCACATCGATCGCGGATATCCGTTGTTCGTGGAGAACCTGGTGAGTCTCGGTGCCGAGATCGAACGGGTATGCTGTTAGGCGACGGTCACCTATGGATATCTATGGATGACCGAACCTGGTCTTGACTCCATTGCCGGATTTGTATTAGACTGGCAGGGTCGCCCCGAAGCGGGCGGAAACAAGCAAGCGTGTTGTTTGAGAACTCAATAGTGTGTTTGGTGGTTTCACATTTTTGTTGTTATTTTTGGCCATGCTCTTGATGCCCCGTTGTCGGGGGCGTGGCCGTTTGTTTTGTCAGGATATTTCTAAATACCTTTGGCTCCCTTTTCCAAAGGGAGTGTTTGGGTTTTGTTTGGAGAGTTTGATCCTGGCTCAGGACGAACGCTGGCGGCGTGCTTAACACATGCAAGTCGAACGGAAAGGTCTCTTCGGAGATACTCGAGTGGCGAACGGGTGAGTAACACGTGGGTGATCTGCCCTGCACTTCGGGATAAGCCTGGGAAACTGGGTCTAATACCGGATAGGACCACGGGATGCATGTCTTGTGGTGGAAAGCGCTTTAGCGGTGTGGGATGAGCCCGCGGCCTATCAGCTTGTTGGTGGGGTGACGGCCTACCAAGGCGACGACGGGTAGCCGGCCTGAGAGGGTGTCCGGCCACACTGGGACTGAGATACGGCCCAGACTCCTACGGGAGGCAGCAGTGGGGAATATTGCACAATGGGCGCAAGCCTGATGCAGCGACGCCGCGTGGGGGATGACGGCCTTCGGGTTGTAAACCTCTTTCACCATCGACGAAGGTCCGGGTTCTCTCGGATTGACGGTAGGTGGAGAAGAAGCACCGGCCAACTACGTGCCAGCAGCCGCGGTAATACGTAGGGTGCGAGCGTTGTCCGGAATTACTGGGCGTAAAGAGCTCGTAGGTGGTTTGTCGCGTTGTTCGTGAAATCTCACGGCTTAACTGTGAGCGTGCGGGCGATACGGGCAGACTAGAGTACTGCAGGGGAGACTGGAATTCCTGGTGTAGCGGTGGAATGCGCAGATATCAGGAGGAACACCGGTGGCGAAGGCGGGTCTCTGGGCAGTAACTGACGCTGAGGAGCGAAAGCGTGGGGAGCGAACAGGATTAGATACCCTGGTAGTCCACGCCGTAAACGGTGGGTACTAGGTGTGGGTTTCCTTCCTTGGGATCCGTGCCGTAGCTAACGCATTAAGTACCCCGCCTGGGGAGTACGGCCGCAAGGCTAAAACTCAAAGGAATTGACGGGGGCCCGCACAAGCGGCGGAGCATGTGGATTAATTCGATGCAACGCGAAGAACCTTACCTGGGTTTGACATGCACAGGACGCGTCTAGAGATAGGCGTTCCCTTGTGGCCTGTGTGCAGGTGGTGCATGGCTGTCGTCAGCTCGTGTCGTGAGATGTTGGGTTAAGTCCCGCAACGAGCGCAACCCTTGTCTCATGTTGCCAGCACGTAATGGTGGGGACTCGTGAGAGACTGCCGGGGTCAACTCGGAGGAAGGTGGGGATGACGTCAAGTCATCATGCCCCTTATGTCCAGGGCTTCACACATGCTACAATGGCCGGTACAAAGGGCTGCGATGCCGCGAGGTTAAGCGAATCCTTAAAAGCCGGTCTCAGTTCGGATCGGGGTCTGCAACTCGACCCCGTGAAGTCGGAGTCGCTAGTAATCGCAGATCAGCAACGCTGCGGTGAATACGTTCCCGGGCCTTGTACACACCGCCCGTCACGTCATGAAAGTCGGTAACACCCGAAGCCAGTGGCCTAACCCTCGGGAGGGAGCTGTCGAAGGTGGGATCGGCGATTGGGACGAAGTCGTAACAAGGTAGCCGTACCGGAAGGTGCGGCTGGATCACCTCCTTTCTAAGGAGCACCACGAAAACGCCCCAACTGGTGGGGCGTAGGCCGTGAGGGGTTCTTGTCTGTAGTGGGCGAGAGCCGGGTGCATGACAACAAAGTTGGCCACCAACACACTGTTGGGTCCTGAGGCAACACTCGGACTTGTTCCAGGTGTTGTCCCACCGCCTTGGTGGTGGGGTGTGGTGTTTGAGAACTGGATAGTGGTTGCGAGCATCAATGGATACGCTGCCGGCTAGCGGTGGCGTGTTCTTTGTGCAATATTCTTTGGTTTTTGTTGTGTTTGTAAGTGTCTAAGGGCGCATGGTGGATGCCTTGGCATCGAGAGCCGATGAAGGACGTGGGAGGCTGCGATATGCCTCGGGGAGCTGTCAACCGAGCGTGGATCCGAGGATTTCCGAATGGGGAAACCCAGCACGAGTGATGTCGTGCTACCCGCATCTGAATATATAGGGTGCGGGAGGGAACGCGGGGAAGTGAAACATCTCAGTACCCGTAGGAGGAGAAAACAATTGTGATTCCGCAAGTAGTGGCGAGCGAACGCGGAACAGGCTAAACCGCACGCATGGGTAACCGGGTAGGGGTTGTGTGTGCGGGGTTGTGGGAGGATATGTCTCAGCGCTACCCGGCTGAGAGGCAGTCAGAAAGTGTCGTGGTTAGCGGAAGTGGCCTGGGATGGTCTGCCGTAGACGGTGAGAGCCCGGTACGCGAAAACCCGGCACCTGCCTAGTATCAATTCCCGAGTAGCAGCGGGCCCGTGGAATCCGCTGTGAATCCGCCGGGACCACCCGGTAAGCCTAAATACTCCTCGATGACCGATAGCGGATTAGTACCGTGAGGGAATGGTGAAAAGTACCCCGGGAGGGGAGTGAAAGAGTACCTGAAACCGTGTGCCTACAATCCGTCAGAGCCTCCTTTTCCTCTCCGGAGGAGGGTGGTGATGGCGTGCCTTTTGAAGAATGAGCCTGCGAGTCAGGGACATGTCGCAAGGTTAACCCGTGTGGGGTAGCCGCAGCGAAAGCGAGTCTGAATAGGGCGACCCACACGCGCATACGCGCGTGTGAATAGTGGCGTGTTCTGGACCCGAAGCGGAGTGATCTACCCATGGCCAGGGTGAAGCGCGGGTAAGACCGCGTGGAGGCCCGAACCCACTTAGGTTGAAGACTGAGGGGATGAGCTGTGGGTAGGGGTGAAAGGCCAATCAAACTCCGTGATAGCTGGTTCTCCCCGAAATGCATTTAGGTGCAGCGTTGCGTGGTTCACCGCGGAGGTAGAGCTACTGGATGGCCGATGGGCCCTACTAGGTTACTGACGTCAGCCAAACTCCGAATGCCGTGGTGTAAAGCGTGGCAGTGAGACGGCGGGGGATAAGCTCCGTACGTCGAAAGGGAAACAGCCCAGATCGCCGGCTAAGGCCCCCAAGCGTGTGCTAAGTGGGAAAGGATGTGCAGTCGCAAAGACAACCAGGAGGTTGGCTTAGAAGCAGCCACCCTTGAAAGAGTGCGTAATAGCTCACTGGTCAAGTGATTGTGCGCCGATAATGTAGCGGGGCTCAAGCACACCGCCGAAGCCGCGGCACATCCACCTTGTGGTGGGTGTGGGTAGGGGAGCGTCCCTCATTCAGCGAAGCCACCGGGTGACCGGTGGTGGAGGGTGGGGGAGTGAGAATGCAGGCATGAGTAGCGACAAGGCAAGTGAGAACCTTGCCCGCCGAAAGACCAAGGGTTCCTGGGCCAGGCCAGTCCGCCCAGGGTGAGTCGGGACCTAAGGCGAGGCCGACAGGCGTAGTCGATGGACAACGGGTTGATATTCCCGTACCCGTGTGTGGGCGCCCGTGACGAATCAGCGGTACTAACCACCCAAAACCGGATCGATCACTCCCCTTCGGGGGTGTGGAGTTCTGGGGCTGCGTGGGAACTTCGCTGGTAGTAGTCAAGCGAAGGGGTGACGCAGGAAGGTAGCCGTACCAGTCAGTGGTAACACTGGGGCAAGCCGGTAGGGAGAGCGATAGGCAAATCCGTCGCTCACTAATCCTGAGAGGTGACGCATAGCCGGTTGAGGCGAATTCGGTGATCCTCTGCTGCCAAGAAAAGCCTCTAGCGAGCACACACACGGCCCGTACCCCAAACCGACACAGGTGGTCAGGTAGAGCATACCAAGGCGTACGAGATAACTATGGTTAAGGAACTCGGCAAAATGCCCCCGTAACTTCGGGAGAAGGGGGACCGGAATATCGTGAACACCCTTGCGGTGGGAGCGGGATCCGGTCGCAGAAACCAGTGAGGAGCGACTGTTTACTAAAAACACAGGTCCGTGCGAAGTCGCAAGACGATGTATACGGACTGACGCCTGCCCGGTGCTGGAAGGTTAAGAGGACCCGTTAACCCGCAAGGGTGAAGCGGAGAATTTAAGCCCCAGTAAACGGCGGTGGTAACTATAACCATCCTAAGGTAGCGAAATTCCTTGTCGGGTAAGTTCCGACCTGCACGAATGGCGTAACGACTTCTCAACTGTCTCAACCATAGACTCGGCGAAATTGCACTACGAGTAAAGATGCTCGTTACGCGCGGCAGGACGAAAAGACCCCGGGACCTTCACTACAACTTGGTATTGATGTTCGGTACGGTTTGTGTAGGATAGGTGGGAGACTGTGAAACCTCGACGCCAGTTGGGGCGGAGTCGTTGTTGAAATACCACTCTGATCGTATTGGGCATCTAACCTCGAACCCTGAATCGGGTTTAGGGACAGTGCCTGGCGGGTAGTTTAACTGGGGCGGTTGCCTCCTAAAATGTAACGGAGGCGCCCAAAGGTTCCCTCAACCTGGACGGCAATCAGGTGGCGAGTGTAAATGCACAAGGGAGCTTGACTGCGAGACTTACAAGTCAAGCAGGGACGAAAGTCGGGATTAGTGATCCGGCACCCCCGAGTGGAAGGGGTGTCGCTCAACGGATAAAAGGTACCCCGGGGATAACAGGCTGATCTTCCCCAAGAGTCCATATCGACGGGATGGTTTGGCACCTCGATGTCGGCTCGTCGCATCCTGGGGCTGGAGCAGGTCCCAAGGGTTGGGCTGTTCGCCCATTAAAGCGGCACGCGAGCTGGGTTTAGAACGTCGTGAGACAGTTCGGTCTCTATCCGCCGCGCGCGTCAGAAACTTGAGGAAACCTGTCCCTAGTACGAGAGGACCGGGACGGACGAACCTCTGGTGCACCAGTTGTCCCGCCAGGGGCACCGCTGGATAGCCACGTTCGGTCAGGATAACCGCTGAAAGCATCTAAGCGGGAAACCTTCTCCAAGATCAGGTTTCTCACCCACTTGGTGGGATAAGGCCCCCCGCAGAACACGGGTTCAATAGGTCAGACCTGGAAGCTCAGTAATGGGTGTAGGGAACTGGTGCTAACCGGCCGAAAACTTACAACACCCTCCCTTTTGGAAAAGGGAGGCAAAAACAAACTCGCAACCACATCCGTTCACGGCGCTAGCCGTGCGTCCACACCCCCCACCAGAACAAATTTGCATAGAGTTACGGCGGCCACAGCGGCAGGGAAACGCCCGGTCCCATTCCGAACCCGGAAGCTAAGCCTGCCAGCGCCGATGATACTGCCCCTCCGGGTGGAAAAGTAGGACACCGCCGAACATACAAAAACACCCCCGGTAACGGTGGTGTTTTTGTATGTTTATATCGACTCAGCCGCTCGCGAGCGGGCGAATTATGGCTTCGATTTTCGCAATGACGATACCCTCGCGGGCGGGGGCGCTCAGTCGAAGAGCGTCAAGTCTGCGGGCGCCCGGCTTTTCTCCAACTCGAGCAGAGCTCGTTTCCGGTTGATTCCACCGCCGTACCCGGTGAGCTTTCCGCTGGCGCCGATCACGCGGTGGCACGGGACGATGATGGCGATGGGATTGTGGCCGTTGGCCAATCCCACGGCGCGTGCGGCGCCGGGGGCGCCGATCTGGTCGGCGATTTCCCCGTAGGACCGGGTTTCCCCGTACGGGATTGTCAGCAATGCTTTCCATACTCGTTGCTGAAAGTCGGTTCCCCGGAGGTCAAGTTCCACATCGAAT
Source organism: Mycobacterium tuberculosis H37Rv (assembly GCF_000195955.2). Lineage (GTDB taxonomy): Bacteria > Actinomycetota > Actinomycetes > Mycobacteriales > Mycobacteriaceae > Mycobacterium > Mycobacterium tuberculosis. The sequence continues at coordinate 1,477,441 of NC_000962.3, forward strand.
TCGGTGAGCTCGCCGGCGAAATAAGCGTTGAGTTGGTCGACAGCGCCAGAAAATGCGCCGGGGTCGGGTGTCCAGTGTGTGCGGCTTGGCTCATACGTCTGCTCGAGCATCCGCAGGTTCGTCAACACCGAGCCATGCCCGGCCAGGGTTAATGGCCCGATGGGGCTATCGATGGTGCGGTAGTGAATCATGCGATCTTCTCCTGCGGTGGCCATTGGTTTACCGGATGTTCCAGGGTGGTCCACAGGTGCTGGGTGGCATAGGAGCGCCAGGGGCGCCAGCGAGCGCTGTGCACCGTCAGGGCTCGTCGTTGTGCAGGCAGGCCCAGCTTTTTGGCGGCCAGCCGCAGGCCGAGATCACTGGCCGGAAAGGCGTCCGGGTCACCGAGGCCGCGCATGGCGATGACCTCCGCGGTCCAGGGGCCCACTCCGGGCAGCGCTAGCAACTGCCCGCGGGCGCGTTGCCAGTCACATCCGGCGTCCAGGACCAGACTTTTGTCGGCAAGGCTGGCGACGAGCGCGTTTATGGTCCTTTGACGCGCCTTGGGGACGGCCAGATGGCCGGGATCGATCTCAGCGAGCTGCTCGATCGACGGGAAGGTGTGGGTCAAAGCGCCGTGGCGATCGTGGACCGGCCGTCCGTAGGCGGCGACCAGTCGGCCCGCGTGAGTGCTTGCGGCCTTCGTCGATACCTGTTGGGCGAGGACCGCCCGCACGGCGAATTCTGCCTCGTCGACTGTGCGGGGAATGCGTTGCCCGGGTGCCTTGCCCACCACTGCGCGCAGATCCGGATCGGCGCCCAGCGCCTCGACGATCGCTTCGGGATCGGCGTCGAGGTCCAGCAGCCGTCGGCAACGTGCAGTGGCCGTCATCAGGTCGCGGAAATCATCGAGCACAAGCAGGCAGCGCACATGATCGGGTGCCGGCGTCAGGCTGACGATGCCGTTGCCCCATGGGAGCCGTAGCGTGCGTCGGTACGCACCATCGCGGACCTCTTCGCAACCCGGCACCGCGGTGGCGGCCAGATGGCCGAAAACACCCTCGAAGGCGAATGGTGCACGGACGGGTAGCCGCAGCGACACCGTGCCCGCTGATGCGGTGGCAGACTCGAATCGGGCGGCCGCGCGCGCACGCAATGCCGTCGGTGTGCCGTCGCACGCCAGGCGAACGGTGTCGTTGAACTGACGGATGCTGGAAAACCCGGCGGCGAATGCGACATCGCCGAACGGCAGGTTCGTGGTCTCGATCAGCACCCGGGCGGTCTGCATGCGTTGGGCGCGGGCCAACGCGAGCGGACCGGCGCCGACCACGGCCTGCAACAGCCGCTCCAGCTGGCGAATGGTGTAACCGAGCTGGGCCGCGAGGCCGCTGACACCGTCGCGGTCCACCGTTCCGTCGGCAATCAGCCGCATCGCCCGCGCCACGACGTCACTACGCACATTCCATTCCGGAGACCCAGGCGAGGCGTCGGGGCGGCACCGTTTGCAGGCCCGGAATCCCTCCCCCTGAGCGGCCGCCGCAGTCGGCAGGAACCGGACATTGCGCGCGAACGGTGGCCGGACGGGGCAACTCGGCCGGCAGTAGACACCGGTGGTCAAAACCGCGACGACGAACCAGCCGTCGAACCGGGCGTCTTTGGACTGGATCGCCCGGTAGCAGCGTTCGAAGTCGTCGTGCACCCTTCAACAATTACACCCGCCCACCGACATGACTGGCGGAAAAACGACATTGTGATGGGGTCGTCGTGGGTTCGGGCAGGTTACCTACGCGGCTTGGTCAGCCCGACCGGCTTGGCCAGCCGGACCGGTTGGTCGTGCCCACGAAGTTTCACATGCCTACCCAAAGACCAACGGGCGCGCTCCTCTTCGCTTGCGGCGTCCACGGCCTGTGCCGAAGCCAGCAACTTGCCGGGACGCGATTTGGCCAGTTCGCACAATCGGGCCGCCTCGTTGACCGGCTCCCCGATCACGGTGTACTCGAACCGTTCTCGGGCACCCACGTTGCCGGCAATGACCTGCCCCGCCGCCACGCCGATCCCGGCCTGGCACTCGGGCATTTCGTTGACCAGCCGATCGGCTATCGCCCGCGCGGCGGCCAGTGCCTTGTCTTCGGGACAGGGAAGCCGGTTCGGGGCGCCGAAGATGGTTAGCGACGCGTCCCCCTCGAACTTGTTGACCAATCCGTGGTGGCGGTCGACCTCGTCGACGACAATCGCGAAGAACTTGTTGAGCAGCTTGACGACGTCGGCCGGCGGCCGGCTGGTCACCAATTGCGTCGAGCCGACGATGTCGATGAACACGACGGCGACGTGGCGTTCTTCGCCGCCCAGTTTCGAACGTTCACGCTCGGCGGCGGCGGCGACTTCGCGTCCGACGTGGCGGCCGAACAGATCGCGCACTCGTTCGCGCTCCCGCAGTCCGGCGACCATCGCGTTGAAACCACGCTGCAGCTCGCCGAGTTCGGTGCCGTCGAAGACCACCAGGTTGGTCCGTAGCTCGCCCCGCTCGACGCGCCGCAGCGCCGCACGCACCACCCGCACCGGGGTCGCCGTCAGCCAGGCCAGGATCCACATCAGGATGAACCCGAACACCAATGTGACCATCGAGATGATCAGCACGCCCGTCGCGAACTGCATCCGAGTGAGATTGAGCAGCACCATTTCGAACATCGCCATCAGGGCGATGCCGACGACGGGTACTCCCGAACCGAGCAGCCACACCACCATGGTCCGGCCCAGGATTCCCGGCGCCAACCGGCGTGGCGGCGGCCCGGCCTCGAGCGCCTGGGCGGCGAACGGGCGCAATGCGAACTCGGTATGCAGATAGGTTGCGGTTGCGACCAATACGCCGCAAAAGCTGACCGCGAACAGGAATCGCGGGATGAACGCGTTGTTGATCAGGCCGTAGAGTGTCGTCAAGAGCGCCGTGCCAACACCCCAGAACATGAGGTGGCCCACGGCGACTCGCCAGGGGGCCAGGAAGGTGCGGCGCTCCTCCTCACGAGTCGGTTTCCGTCCTTCGATCGCCCAGCGCAGGGCTTGCACGGTCTGCCTGGTCAGTGCGTAGCTACCCAAAGCGAGGGCTAGCAGGACATAGCCCGGTACCACCCCGAACGTGAGCCACCGTGGCGTGTCGCGAACGATGCTCGGTTCGGGGATGGCGATCGTCACCAATAGCAGGGCAACCCCGATGCCGAGCAGGTTCGCGGTCACGACCAGCGCGGTCAGCATGACCTGGATCCGTACCCGTCGGCGCCGTTGGCTTTCCGAAACCCGCCCAAGCAGCCAGGAGCCGTACGCGGGAGTTTCTGGCAGCCGGCCGCTCTGCCGGGTCACCGTCTCCAGCACCCGACCCAAGCGTTGCGCCGTGCTCTTCTTGGCCGACATTGTGGCGTCAGACTAGTTTGTCGAAGAGTCGGGTGCGACCGGTTGGCGCGCTCGTGTTGTTTGCCCGGCTTAGGTGGGCACGGCCAGCCGAGTCGGCTGCTCATGTCCGCGCAGCGTCACCGTCTCGCCCAAAGACCAATGGGCACGTTCGGTTTCGCTGGCAGCGTGCAGTGTGTCCGAGGATGCTAGCAATCGCGCGGGGTGTGATTTGGCCAGTTCGCACAATCGGGCCGCCTGGTTGACCGGCTTGCCGACCACTGTGTATTCGAATCTTTGCTTGGCGCCGACATTGCCGGCGACGATCTGGCCTGCCGCCACCCCGATGCCGGCTTGGACCTCGGGCATCTCGTTGGCCAGCCGATCGGCTATGGCCCGGGCGGCGGCCAGCGCGGCGTCTTCGGGACGGTCGAGGCGGTTCGGGGCTCCGAAGATGGCCAGGGCGGCGTCGCCTGCGAACTTGTTGATCAGTCCGTGGTGACGGTCGACCTCGTTGACGACGATCGCGAAAAACCGGTTGAGGAGCTTGACCACGTGGGCGGCAGGTTGGTTGTCCACCAGCTGGGTGGAGCCGACGATGTCGACGAAGACGACGGCGGCGTGGCGGTCTTCGCCGCCTAGCTGTGGTCGTTCACGCTCGGCGGCGGCGGCGACTTCGCGTCCGACGTGGCGGCCGAAAAGGTCGCGCACGCGTTCGCGCTCGCGCAGGCCGTTGACCATCGCGTTGAAACCACGCTGCAGCTCACCGAGTTCGGTGCCGTCGAACACCACCAGATCCCCTCGCAGATCCCCCTGCTCGACACGCTTGAGCGCAGCGCGCACCACTCGCACCGGCGCCGCCGTCAGCCAAGCAAGAATCCACATCACGAGAAACCCGAAGATCAACGTGGTTATCGACAGGATCAACACCGCCGACGCGAGCTGCGTTTCGGTCAGATTGTGCACCAATAGGACGTAGAGCGCTGTCGTGGCGATGCCGGTCACAGGCACGCCTGAACCTAGCGACCACACCGTCATCGTTCGGCCCATGATGCCCGGTGCAAACCGTCGTGGCGGTCGTCCCGCTTCGAGTGCTTTAGCGGCTACGGGTCGCAGCGCGAACTCGGTGAACAAGTAGCAATTGGTGGCTACCAAAACGCCGCAGATAGTCACCGAGAACAAAATTATGGTGACGAATACGCGGTTGGCCAGCCCGTAGAGCGTGGCCAACAACGCCCCGCCGATATCCCACAGAATGAGGTGGACGGCTGCCACTCGAAACGGGAGCAGCAAGGTGTTGCGCCCGTCGGCCTGGCTCGGCGCGCGTTCCTCGATCGCCCACCGTATGGACGCTCTGACGATTCGCGTGGTTATCCAGTAGGTGCCGATGGCCAGTGCGAGCGTCGCATAGGCCGGTGCGACCCCGAAGGTGACCCACCATGGGGCGTCGGTGTAGATGCTAGGCACCGGAAAAGCGAAGGTCACCACTAGCAGCGCGACCACGATCCCGGTCAGGTTCGCCGTCATGATATAGACGGTCACGATGCGCTTGATGCGTACCCAGCGACGCGACGGGCTTTCTGACACCCGCCCAAGCAACCAGGAGCCATACGCCGGGGTCTCGGGCAGCTGGCCGCACTGACGGGTCATCGTCTCGAGTGCCTGGCCCAGGCGTTGCGCCATGGTCTTTTTCGCCGGCATGGTGGCGTCAGCCTAATCTGTCGGATGCGCCCCACGGTAAATCGTGTGGGTCTGGTGATCGCCCAGTGCACCGCCGACTATGTCGGCCGACTGAGCAGGCATCTGCAGCTGTTGAACTGGCGACGTCAGCCGGATGGGCTGGTCGTGCCCGCGAAGTGTCACGGTCTCGCCTAAAGACCAACGGGCACATTCGTTTTCACTGGCACCGCGCAACGTTTGCGACGACGCCAACAATCGGCTCGGGTATGATTTTGCCAGTTCGCACAGTCGTGCAGCCTCGTTGACCGGTTCGCCGATCACGGTGTATTCGAACCGTTCGTGGGCGCCGACATTGCCGGCGACAACCTGACCTGCCGCTACCCCGATGCCGGCTTGGCACTCCGGCATTTCGCTGGCTAGCCGGTCGGCGATGGCTCGTGCGGTGGCCAGCGCGGCATCTTCGGGATGGCTCAGGCGGTTGGGGGCCCCGAAGACTGCCAGCGAGGCGTCTCCCTGAAACTTGTTGACAAGTCCACGGTGATGGTTCACTTCATCGACGATTACCGTGAAGAACCGGTTGAGTAGCATCACGACCTCTGCCGCAGGCCGGCTGGTGACCAATTGAGTTGAACCGACGATGTCGACGAAGACGACGGCGACATGGCGCTCTTCGCCGCCCAGTTTTGGTCGCTCGCGTTCGGCTGCTGCGGCGACCTCGCGACCGACGTGGCGGCCGAAGAGATCGCGTACGCGTTCGCGCTCGCGCAGGCCCTCGACCATTCTGTTGAAACCACGCTGTAGCTCACCGAGTTCGGTCCCGTCGAATACGACCAGATCGCCGCTTAGATCGCCCTGCTCTACGCGGTTGAGCGCCTCGCGGACCACGCGCACAGGCGTGGCCGTCAGCCAAGCGAGAATCCACATCAGGATGAATCCGAAGATCAACAGTGGTGCCCACAGGATCAGCACTGTGATCATGAATTGATCATTGGAGAGTTCCCAAAACGTATCGTCGAAGATGGCGGTGAGGGCGACACCGACATTGGGTACGCCTGAACAGAGCAGCCACACCAGCATGGTTCGGCCCACGATGCCTCGCACCAGCGATCGTGGTGTTGCTCCCACTTCGAGCGCCTGGGCGGCCATCGGGCGAAGCGCAAACTCGGTTAACAGATAGCAGCTGGTGGCTGCGACAACGCCGATGACGCCCATCGAAAACAGGAACCGCGGGATAAACAACCGGTTGGCCAGGCCGTAGATTATCGTCCACAACGCTGCGGCGGCGCCCCACAGGAAAAGAACTGCCAACGCCACTCGCAGTGGGACTAGGAAAGCGCTGCGCGCCTCATCATGGCTGGGGGTGCGTTCCTCGATTGCCCACCGCAACGCTCGAGCCGTTTGCCTGGTGAGCCAGTAGGTGCCCAGTATGAAGGCGAGCACGCAGTATCCCGGAACGATCCCGAACGACACCCAATGCGGGGCGTCCAAAATCACGCTTGGTTTCGGAAAGGCGACCGTCAGTAGCATGGCACCGACAATGAGCCCGATCACGTTCGTGACCAAAATGGCGACGGTCAGCATGCCCTGGATACGTACCCGCCGCATCCGTGGGCTCTCCGACACGCGCCCAAGCAGCCATGAGCCGTATGCGGGCGTCTCTGGCCGTCGTCCAGTGCGCGGGCTGAGAGTCTCGACGGCCCCTGGCAAGTGTCGAGTGGTGGCCTTCTCGGATGGCATGGTGACGTCAGCGTAGTGTGTCGGTCACGCTCTAAGGAACAACGTCGTTGCGCGCTCTAAGGTGAGTCGGGTGCGTCTAGTCATCGCCCAGTGCACTGTCGACTACATCGGCCGGCTCACCGCGCATCTGCCGTCCGCGCGCCGGCTGTTGCTGTTCAAGGCCGACGGATCGGTCAGCGTACATGCTGACGACCGCGCCTACAAGCCGTTGAACTGGATGAGTCCGCCGTGCTGGTTGACCGAAGAGTCCGGCGGCCAGGCGCCAGTGTGGGTGGTCGAGAACAAGGCCGGCGAGCAGCTGCGCATCACTATCGAAGGAATCGAGCACGACAGTAGCCACGAGCTGGGCGTGGACCCCGGGCTGGTCAAGGACGGCGTCGAGGCCCACTTGCAGGCGTTGCTCGCCGAGCACATCCAATTGCTGGGCGAAGGGTACACGCTGGTCCGCCGCGAGTACATGACCGCGATCGGACCCGTCGACCTGCTGTGCAGCGACGAACGAGGTGGCTCGGTCGCGGTGGAAATCAAGCGGCGTGGCGAGATCGACGGCGTGGAGCAGCTGACCCGCTACCTCGAGTTGCTCAACCGCGACAGTGTGCTCGCGCCGGTCAAGGGGGTGTTTGCCGCTCAACAGATCAAGCCGCAGGCTCGGATTCTGGCCACCGACCGCGGGATCCGTTGTTTGACATTGGATTACGACACAATGCGCGGGATGGATAGCGGCGAGTACCGGCTGTTCTGAGTTGCGCGATTAAACTGATGCGATGGCTCGGCGCCGCAAACCGCTGCACCGGCAGCGGCCGGAACCGCCGTCGTGGGCCCTGCGCCGAGTGGAAGCGGGGCCCGATGGCCACGAGTATGAAGTACGACCGGTCGCTGCGGCCCGCGCCGTCAAGACCTATCGCTGTCCGGGGTGTGATCACGAAATCCGTTCCGGTACTGCACATGTGGTAGTGTGGCCGACTGACTTGCCGCAAGCCGGCGTCGATGACCGGCGTCACTGGCACACCCCGTGCTGGGCGAACCGAGCAACCCGCGGTCCGACTCGAAAATGGACCTAGGCTTTTGGCGGCTGGTGCGCCCTGCTGGTGCGCCTTAGGGGGCCGGCTCCACCAACTCGATCAGAACCCCGCCGGCGTCTTTCGGGTGGATGAAGTTGATCCGTGAGTTCGCGGTGCCACGCCTGGCCGTCTCGTAGACCAGCCGGACGCCCTGGGAGCGCAGCCGCCGACACATGGCGTCAAGATCGCTGACCCGGCACGCCAGCTGTTGGATGCCTGGCCCGCGCTTGTCCAGGAACTTCGCTATCACCGAGGATTCGTCGAGCGGGGCCATCAACTGGATTTGCGCCGCGGAGCCCGGCACCGCCAGCAGTGCCTCGCGGATGCCCTGATCGTCGTTGATTTCCTCGTGGACCAGGATCATGCCAAGGTGGTCGTGATACCACTCGATGGCAACGTCCAGGTCGGCGACCGCAATACCGACGTGATCGAGTCCAGTTACCAACGAGGTAGCCAGCATGTGACGGGCGTGGACTTGATCGGTCGTCATCACACAACGGTAACCTGAAGGGAAAGAATCTGCTTCTCCGGGTCGGTCAGATCGGCTTTCGGGTGCGCTGAGGAGGTAGTCATAACGACATCGGTGATTGTTGCTGGCGCGCGTACACCCATCGGCAAGTTGATGGGCTCCCTGAAGGATTTCAGCGCCAGCGAGCTGGGTGCCATCGCCATTAAGGGCGCCCTGGAGAAGGCCAACGTGCCGGCGTCCTTGGTCGAGTACGTGATCATGGGCCAGGTGTTGACCGCGGGTGCCGGGCAAATGCCCGCACGGCAGGCGGCAGTGGCGGCCGGCATCGGTTGGGATGTCCCTGCGCTGACGATCAACAAGATGTGCCTGTCCGGCATCGACGCAATCGCGCTGGCTGATCAACTCATTCGGGCCAGAGAGTTCGACGTGGTGGTGGCCGGCGGTCAGGAGTCGATGACGAAGGCGCCCCACCTGTTGATGAATAGCCGGTCGGGTTACAAGTACGGCGACGTTACGGTTTTGGACCACATGGCCTACGACGGTCTGCACGACGTGTTCACCGATCAGCCGATGGGCGCGCTCACCGAGCAACGCAACGACGTCGACATGTTCACCCGCTCCGAACAGGACGAGTACGCGGCTGCGTCCCACCAAAAGGCGGCCGCGGCATGGAAGGACGGCGTATTCGCCGACGAGGTGATCCCGGTGAACATCCCGCAGCGCACGGGCGATCCACTGCAGTTCACCGAGGACGAGGGGATCCGCGCCAACACCACCGCCGCCGCGCTGGCCGGTCTGAAGCCGGCGTTCCGTGGCGACGGCACCATCACCGCCGGGTCGGCGTCACAGATCTCCGACGGTGCGGCCGCGGTGGTGGTCATGAACCAGGAAAAGGCCCAGGAACTGGGGCTGACCTGGCTAGCCGAGATCGGCGCCCACGGTGTGGTGGCCGGGCCGGATTCCACACTGCAATCGCAGCCGGCCAACGCGATCAACAAGGCGCTGGATCGCGAGGGCATCTCGGTGGACCAGCTCGACGTGGTGGAGATCAACGAGGCGTTCGCTGCGGTGGCATTGGCCTCGATACGCGAACTCGGGCTGAACCCCCAGATCGTCAACGTCAACGGTGGTGCGATTGCCGTCGGGCATCCCCTCGGCATGTCAGGGACGCGAATCACGCTACATGCGGCGCTGCAGTTGGCACGCCGGGGATCGGGCGTCGGGGTTGCCGCATTGTGCGGGGCTGGCGGGCAGGGCGACGCACTGATATTGCGGGCCGGATAGCGGTTGAGGGGTCGGTGGCGGCCAGTGTGATCTTGGTCATACCAACCGATCGCGGTATGTCGGCTCCTGCCGCAGGGTCGGCGCCACCGGGTGGATCGATGACCGCAGCGGCATGACAGACTTGACGGCGTGACGCGTCCGCGACCCCCGCTCGGGCCGGCCATGGCCGGTGCTGTTGACCTCTCCGGCATCAAACAACGTGCCCAGCAAAACGCTGCGGCGAGCACGGATGCCGACCGGGCACTGTCGACGCCGTCCGGTGTGACCGAGATCACCGAGGCGAACTTCGAGGACGAGGTGATCGTCCGGTCCGACGAAGTGCCGGTGGTGGTGTTGCTGTGGTCACCCCGCAGCGAGGTATGCGTCGACTTGCTTGACACGCTGTCCGGCTTGGCCGCTGCCGCTAAGGGCAAGTGGTCGCTGGCGTCGGTTAACGTTGACGTCGCACCCAGGGTGGCACAGATATTCGGCGTCCAAGCGGTTCCGACCGTGGTGGCCTTGGCTGCGGGACAGCCGATCTCGAGCTTCCAGGGCCTCCAGCCCGCGGACCAACTGAGTCGCTGGGTGGATTCCCTGTTGTCTGCGACAGCCGGAAAGCTCAAGGGCGCAGCGAGTTCCGAGGAGTCCACCGAAGTCGATCCAGCGGTGGCACAGGCGCGCCAGCAGCTCGAGGATGGCGACTTTGTTGCCGCGCGCAAGTCATATCAGGCGATTTTGGATGCCAACCCAGGAAGCGTCGAAGCCAAGGCGGCCATCCGCCAGATCGAATTCCTCATCCGCGCAACCGCACAACGGCCCGACGCCGTCTCGGTCGCCGACAGCTTGTCGGATGACATCGACGCCGCGTTTGCGGCAGCCGACGTGCAAGTCCTCAACCAGGATGTGAGTGCGGCCTTCGAGCGCCTGATCGCGTTGGTGCGTCGGACATCTGGAGAAGAGCGCACCCGGGTGCGCACCCGGCTGATCGAGCTGTTCGAGCTGTTCGACCCCGCCGATCCCGAGGTCGTGGCCGGTCGGCGCAACCTCGCCAACGCGCTGTACTGAGGCCGGCTGGCGAGCAGACGCAGAATCGCCTAAACCCGCACGGGTTTAGGCGATTCTGCGTCTGCTCGCGCTGGGCGGCTACGACAACCCGGGTGATCCGTTCAGGCCGAGCAGCCCGGCGGTGCCGCCGGCGCCACCCTTACCCGGCGCACTGCCGACTCCGCCGTTTCCGCCGTTGCCTCCATTGCCGATCAGGGTGGCGTTGCCGCCGGAGCCGCCGACACCGCCGTTTGCCACCACGCTTGCGCCGCCGGCGCCGCCGTCGCCGCCGTTGCCGACCATCCCGGCCTTGCCACCCTTGCCGCCGTTCCCCCCGTCGCCGGCGATGCCGAGTCCGCCGGCGCCGCCGGCGCCGCCATCGCCGTTGAGCAGGCCGGCGTTGCCGCCGGCCCCACCGTCGCCGGCGGTCTCGCCGAACCCGCCGGCTCCGCCGGCCCCGCCCGCACCCGAGAGCCCGGCGGCGTTGCCGCCGGCCCCGCCGGCCCCCCCGACCGACCCGAATTCGATGCCAGTCCCGCCGGCGCCACCAGCGCCGCCGTCACCGATCAACCCGCCGGTGCCGCCGGTGCCGCCGCTACCGGCCGCGCCCCGGACGCTGTCGCCGCCGGTACCGCCGGCGCCGCCGTCGCCGATCAGCTTGGCGGCCCCGCCGCTGCCACCGGACCCGCCGATGCCGCCGGCCATTTGGTCCGCACTGGAGGCGCCGAACCCTCCGGTGCCCCCGGCGCCGCCGGGACCGAACAGTGCGCCGGCACCGCCGATGCCGCCGACGCCTCCTTTGCCGCCGGTGCCGCCGGGGTCGGGCGCGCCGAGACCGGTTCCGCCGGTGCCGCCAATGCCGCCAGCGCCGAAGAGGATGCCGGCGTTGCCGCCCGCCCCGCCGGCCCCGCCCTCACCGCCCACGAGTTGGTTACCGGTGCCAGTTCCGCCGGTGCCGCCGGTCCCGCCGTTGCCGGTGAAGATGCCGCCGTCGCCTCCGGTGCCGCCGTTCCCTCCGGCCGAGCCGGAGACTCCGAACCCGCCGGCGCCGCCGGCACCGCCATTGGAGAACAGCCCGCCGCCCCCGCCGGTGCCGCCGGTGCCACCGGTGCCCCCGTTGACGCTCAACCCGCCGGTGCCGCCGGCACCGCCGGCGGCCAACACCTCGAACAGCCCGCTGCGACCGCCGGCCCCGCCGGCGCCACCGTTGAAGCCTGGCCCGCCGGCCCCGCCGATGCCACCGGCTCCGAACAGCCCGGCCGCCCCGCCGTCGCCGCCGAGCCCGCCTGTGCCGGTGTTCCCGACTCCGCCGGGCCCACCGGCGCCGCCGGAGCCGAACAGCAGCCCGCCGGCCCCGCCGGCCCCGCCAGCCGCGCCGTTGCCCGGGCCGTCACCCCCGGCCCCACCCGCCCCGCCGTTGCCGAATAGCCCCGCGGCTCCACCTGGGCCGCCGGCCTGGCCGGGCGCCCCGGACCCGCCGGCCCCGCCGTTGCCGTACAGCAGCCCGCCGGCCCCGCCGGCTTGCCCGGTCCCCGGTGCGCCGTTGGCGCCGTTGCCGATCAGCGGACGCCCCAGCAACAGCTGGGTGGGCGTGTTCACAATGTTGAGCAGGCCCTCCAACGGCGCCGCGGCGGCGGCCTCAGCGCTCGCGTACGCGCCAGCGCCCGCAGTAAAGGTTTGAACGAACTGGGCATGAAACGCCGACATCTGAGCGCTCACCGCCTGATAGGCCTGGCCATGCGCGGCGAACAGCGACGCGATGGCCGCCGACACCTCATCAGCACCGGCTGCCAGAAGTTCCGTCGTCGGGCCCAATGCCGCGGCGTTGGCGGCCCCCAGCGTCGACCCGATGTTCGCCAAATCCGAAGCGGCCCTCACCAGCGTCTCGGGAGCGGCGATTACAAACGACATGCTTTCCTCCGATCAGCTGTGCGTCGAGTATCCAGCTCGAGTTAGCACAGGGTAGCGCTATCGCTTAGCCTTTCTGATCAATCTCGGAGTGCAGTGTGCAGAGTGCATCGAATCGGCTCATCAGGCATGTGCAATCTGCTCATGGCAGGCGCTAGGCGGGCGTCAGCCACAGCGCCGAAGTGGGCGGCAGCACCAGCACCGCGGACGCCGGGCGGCCATGCCAGGGGTCGTCGGTGGCGTCCACGCCGCCGAGGTTGCCGATCCCTGAGCCGTGGTAGATCGTCGCGTCGGTATTGAGCACCTCGCGCCAGCGGCCCGCGCGCGGCAGCCCGAGTCGATAGTCACGGTGTTCGGCACCTGCGAAATTGAACACGCAGGCCAGCACCGAGCCGTCGCTGCCGTAGCGCATAAAGCTCAACACATTGTTGGCGGAGTCGTTGGCGTCGATCCAAGAATAGCCTTCGGGGGTGGTGTCTAAGCTCCACAGCGCCGGGTGGCATCGGTAGATGTCGTTGATGTCGCGCACCAGCCGCTGAATCCCGTTGGAGAAGCCGTTTTCGTCGAGTTGGAACCAGTCCAGGCCGCGCTGCTCGGACCATTCGGCGCGTTGGCCGAATTCCTGACCCATGAACAGCAATTGCTTGCCGGGGTGTGCCCATTGGTAGGCAAGCAGGCTACGCAGGCCGGCGGCCTTGACGTGATTGTTGCCCGGCATCCGCCCCCACAGCGTGCCTTTGCCGTGCACCACCTCGTCATGACTGAGCGGCAACACGTAATTTTCGCTGAACGCATACAGCATCGAGAACGTCATCTCGTGGTGGTGGTAGCTGCGGTACACCGGATCTCGGCTGACGTAGTCGAGCGTGTCGTGCATCCAGCCCATGTTCCACTTCATCGAAAAGCCCAGGCCGCCAATGTTGGTCGGGCGGGTCACCCCAGACCACGGCGTGGACTCCTCGGCGATGGTGACGATTCCCGGCGCGACCTTGTGCGCCGTGGCGTTCATCTCCTGCAGGAACTGCACTGCTTCCAGGTTCTCCCGGCCGCCGTGGACGTTGGGGGTCCAGCCGCCCTCGGGTCGCGAGTAGTCTAGATAGAGCATTGAGGCCACCGCGTCCACCCGCAGGCCGTCGATGTGGAACTCCTGTAGCCAGTACAACGCATTGGCTACCAGAAAGTTGCGCACTTCCGGGCGGCCGAAGTCGAACACGTATGTGCCCCAATCCAGTTGCTCGCCGCGTTTGGGATCGGAATGTTCGTAGAGCGGAGTGCCGTCGAACCGTCCCAGGGCCCACGCGTCCTTCGGGAAGTGCGCTGGGACCCAATCCACGATGACGCCGATGCCGGCCTGGTGCAGGGCGTCGACCAGCGCCCGGAAGTCGTCGGGTGTGCCGAATCGTGATGTCGGCGCATAGTAGGACGTGACCTGATACCCCCATGATCCGGCGAATGGATGCTCGGCGACGGGCAACAGCTCCACATGGGTAAACCCTTGATCCACAATGTAATCCGTCAACTCACGAGCAAGCTGGCGGTAGCTGAGTCCAGGCCGCCACGAACCGAGATGGACTTCGTAGGTGCTCATCGCCTCGTTCACCGGGTTGCGCAGCGCACGCCCAGCCATCCAGTCGTCGTCACCCCAGGTGTAGTCACTCGACGTCACCCGCGATGCGGTCTGCGGCGGCACCTCGGTGCCGAACGCGAACGGGTCGGCCCGATCGGTAACCACGCCGTCGGCGCCGTGCACGCGGAACTTGTACAGACCGTCGCAAGGGAAGTCGGGCCAGAACAATTCCCATACCCCTGATGGGCCGAGCACCCGCATGGGGGCTTCGTGGCCATTCCAACCGTTGAACTCGCCGATCAAGCTGACGCCCTTGGCGTTGGGCGCCCACACGGCGAACGACACGCCACTCACCACACCGTCGGCCGTGGTAAACGAGCGGGGGTGGGCACCCAGGACTTCCCAAAGCCGTTCGTGGCGGCCCTCGGCGAACAGGTGCAGGTCGACCTCGCCCAGGGTGGGCAGGAATCGGTACGCATCGGCCACGGTGTGTGGCTCGCAACCTTCATAGGTCACCTGCAGGCGGTAGTCGATGAGGTCGACGAACGGCAATGCGACGGCAAACAGGCCAGAATCGAGGTGCTGCAACGAGAACCGGTCCTTACCAACGAGCGCGACGACCTCGACGGCATGCGGACGGAACGCTCGGATGACGGTATGGTCGTCGTATTCGTGGGCGCCCAGGATGCCGTGCGGGTTGTGATGTGTACCCGCCACCAAGCGCGCCATTTCGGCCGGCTCGGGTGCAAGGTGCTCCCCGGTGAGTTTCTCGGATCGACTCATGAGCCCGTCACCTCCTGCGCAGCAGCGTGTTTCGGCTCTCGTAGGGCACGGCTGGCATGTTGATGATGTGGGCGACTGCCCGTGCTGGGTCGATGCGGATGTAATTGGCTTGCCCCCATTGGTATTCTTCGCCGGTTATCTCGTCGCGCACCCAAAACCGGTCGTAGTCCTCCATGCCCAACGCCGCCATGTCCAACCACAGCGTAGCTTCTTCAGGACCAAATGCGTTGAGTGTCACCACCACCAACACGCAGTCGCCGGTGGCCGGGTCGAACTTGCTGTAGGCCAGCAACGCGTCGTTGTCAACGTGGTGAAAATGAATGGTACGCAACTGTTGAAACGCCGGGTGCAGCCGGCGAATTATATTGAGCCGTGTGATGAACGGCTGCAAAGATCTACCCTGGTCCAGCGCGCTGGCAAAGTCGCGGGGACGCAATTCGTACTTCTCCGAGTCCAGGTACTCCTCGCTGCCCTCGCGCACCGCACGGTGCTCGAAAAGCTCATAACCGCAGTACATCCCCCAGGCTGGGCTCATGGTGGCGGCCAGCACCGCGCGGATGGCGAACATGCCTGGACCGTTGTGCTGCAGCACCGCGTGCAGGATGTCCGGGGTGTTGACGAACAGGTTGGGCCGACGGTAGTCGGCGAGTTCGGCTATCTGGTTGCCGAATTCGGTGAGCTCCCACTTGGTCGTGCGCCAGGTGAAATAGCTGTAGGACTGCGTGAAGCCGAGCTTGGCCAGCCCGTACTGGCGGGCGGGCGGGGTGAAAGCCTCGGACAGGAACAGCACGTCGGGGTCGACGGTCTTCACCTGCGCGATCAGCCAGGCCCAGAAGTTGGGTGGTTTGGTGTGGGGATTGTCGACGCGAAAGAACTTGACGCCGTGGTTAACCCAATGTTGCACCACGCGCAGCACTTCGTCGTACAGGCCCTCGGGATCGTTGTCGAAGTTGAGCGGATAGATGTCCTGGTACTTCTTCGGTGGATTCTCCGCGTAGGCGATGGTGCCGTCCGGCAGCTCGGTGAACCACTGCCGGTGTTCGCGGGCCCACGGATGATCCGGTGCGCATTGCAGCGCCAGGTCCAGCGCGACCTCCATGCCCAGATCGCGTGCCGCGGAGACGAAGTCGTCGAAGTCGTCGATGGTGCCCAGGCTGGGATGAACGGTATCGTGACCGCCCTCATCGCTACCGATCGCCCACGGCGATCCCACGTCTGTCGGTGCGGCGGTGGGCGAGTTGTTGCGACCCTTGCGATGCACCTTGCCAATTGGATGGATCGGCGGCAGGTACACCACGTCGAACCCCATGCCGGCGATGCGCGGAAGTTCTGCCGCAGCGGTGGCGAAGGTGCCGTGTACCGGGTTGCCGTCGTCGTCCCACCCGCCGGTTGAGCGCGGAAACATCTCATACCAAGCGCCGAACCGGGCCAACGGCCGATCCACCCAGACGCCGAATTGCTCGCCCCGGGTGACCAGGTCCCGCAGCGGATAGTCGGCCAGCAGCTCTTCGATTTCCGGTGTCAGGGCCAACGCGGTGCGGGTCACCGGGTCACCGGGGGTCCGCAGCGCTGCCGCGGCCGCCAGGAGGGGATCGCGTAACCCGCGCGGCACACCGGTCGCCGCGCGCTCCAACAGCACCGCGCCTACCAACAGGTCGTTGGACAGCTCGGTCTCTCCCTGGCCGGCATCTAGCTTGGCTATCAGCCCATGGCGCCAGGTGTGGATCGGGTCACCCCAACCATCCACCCGGAAGGTCCACAATCCGACCCGGTCGGGGGTGAACTGGCCGTGGAAAACGAAGGGCTCCTGGCCGCTCGTCATCGGGATCAGCAGCGGCTTGACGCGTTGTTGGGGCTCGCTCGGCGTCGGAAGCACCCTGGCCCGGGGTCTGTCGGTGAGGTGTGGGTAACGCACTCCGAGGTAGCGCACGACCAGCGTCGCTGCGACGGCCTCGTGGCCTTCACGCCAGACCGCCGCGCTGACCGGGACCACCTCGCCGACCACCGCCTTGGCGGGATATACGCCGCACGAAACGACGGGCGCGACGTCATCGATTTCGACACGACCGGGCACCCACCACTCCGTTTCCGTTCCGATTGCCCGGCCACTCACCGGGACATCTTGTATGTGTCGTTCCTTGTGTGTCCTTCTTGCGCCCGATACCCACCCTAGTATCCGATCACACCCGCGAAGGCACAGCGGTCGGCGGGCGCACTGCACGCGGTGGCATCCTCAGTAAGGTAAGGACGCGTGAAAGCCCTTCGCCGGTTTACCGTCCGAGCCCACCTACCCGAACGTCTTGCCGCCCTGGACCAGCTGTCTACCAATCTGCGGTGGTCCTGGGACAAACCGACACAGGATCTGTTCGCGGCGATCGACCCTGCACTGTGGGAGCAATGCGGTCATGATCCGGTGGCGCTGCTGGGCGCGGTGAACCCAGCGCGTCTCGACGAACTTGCGCTGGACGCAGAATTTTTGGGCGCCCTCGATGAGCTGGCGGCCGACTTGAACGACTACCTGAGCCGTCCGCTGTGGTATCAGGAGCAGCAGGACGCCGGGGTAGCCGCACAAGCCCTGCCGACCGGGATCGCGTACTTCTCGCTGGAGTTCGGGGTAGCCGAGGTGTTGCCTAATTACTCGGGCGGTCTTGGGATTCTCGCCGGCGACCATCTGAAATCCGCGTCCGATCTGGGCGTGCCGCTGATCGCGGTGGGGTTGTACTACCGCTCCGGCTACTTCCGGCAATCGCTTACCGCGGACGGCTGGCAGCACGAGACCTACCCATCGCTGGACCCGCAAGGGCTGCCGTTGCGTCTGCTCACCGACGCCAACGGGGATCCAGTGCTGGTCGAGGTCGCCCTGGGAGACAACGCCGTGTTGCGCGCCCGGATCTGGGTAGCGCAGGTGGGTAGGGTTCCGTTGCTCTTGTTGGATTCTGATATCCCGGAGAACGAGCACGACCTGCGCAACGTCACCGACCGCCTCTACGGTGGCGACCAGGAACATCGCATCAAACAAGAGATCCTGGCCGGCATCGGCGGGGTGCGGGCGATTCGTGCGTACACCGCCGTCGAAAAGCTCACCCCGCCTGAGGTCTTCCACATGAACGAGGGCCACGCCGGATTCCTCGGCATCGAACGCATCCGTGAACTGGTCACCGATGCGGGTTTGGATTTCGACACCGCATTGACTGTGGTGCGGTCCAGCACGGTGTTCACCACTCATACTCCCGTCCCCGCCGGGATCGACCGGTTCCCGCTCGAGATGGTGCAGCGCTACGTCAATGACCAGCGCGGCGATGGCCGGTCTCGGCTGTTGCCTGGGTTGCCGGCCGACCGCATCGTCGCGTTGGGCGCCGAGGACGATCCGGCCAAATTCAACATGGCACACATGGGCCTGCGGCTGGCGCAGCGGGCCAACGGCGTCTCGTTGCTGCATGGCCGGGTCAGTCGTGCCATGTTCAACGAGCTGTGGGCGGGATTCGACCCCGATGAGGTGCCGATCGGCTCCGTCACCAACGGTGTGCACGCGCCCACCTGGGCGGCGCCGCAGTGGTTGCAGCTGGGCCGCGAGCTGGCCGGGTCGGACTCTTTGCGCGAGCCCGTCGTTTGGCAGCGACTGCATCAGGTCGATCCTGCTCATCTGTGGTGGATCCGCTCACAACTGCGGTCGATGCTGGTGGAGGACGTCCGGGCGCGGTTGCGGCAATCATGGCTGGAACGTGGTGCAACGGATGCCGAACTGGGTTGGATCGCGACGGCATTCGATCCGAATGTGCTCACCGTCGGCTTCGCCCGGCGGGTCCCGACCTACAAGCGGCTGACGTTGATGTTGCGCGATCCCGATCGGCTCGAGCAACTGCTGCTCGACGAACAGCGGCCGATCCAGCTGATAGTGGCTGGGAAGTCGCACCCGGCCGACGACGGGGGCAAAGCGCTGATCCAGCAGGTGGTGCGGTTCGCCGACCGGCCGCAGGTCCGCCACCGCATCGCCTTCCTGCCGAACTACGACATGTCGATGGCCCGGCTGTTGTACTGGGGCTGCGACGTCTGGTTGAACAACCCGCTGCGGCCGCTAGAGGCGTGTGGTACCTCGGGCATGAAAAGCGCGCTTAACGGCGGGCTGAATTTGTCGATCCGTGACGGCTGGTGGGACGAGTGGTACGACGGCGAAAACGGTTGGGAGATACCGTCTGCCGACGGTGTGGCGGACGAGAACCGTCGCGACGACCTGGAGGCCGGCGCGCTCTACGACCTGCTGGCACAAGCCGTGGCACCGAAGTTCTACGAGCGCGATGAACGCGGGGTGCCGCAGCGGTGGGTAGAGATGGTCCGGCATACCCTACAAACGCTCGGGCCCAAGGTGCTGGCTTCTCGAATGGTGCGCGACTACGTCGAGCATTACTACGCGCCGGCGGCGCAGTCTTTTCGCCGGACCGCGGGCGCCCAGTTCGACGCGGCCCGCGAGCTGGCCGACTACCGCCGGCGCGCGGAAGAAGCGTGGCCCAAGATCGAGATTGCCGACGTCGACAGCACCGGTCTGCCGGATACTCCACTGCTCGGGTCCCAGCTGACCCTGACGGCAACCGTGCGGCTGGCCGGGCTGAGGCCAAACGACGTGACGGTGCAGGGGGTGCTGGGCAGGGTCGACGCCGGCGATGTGCTAATGGATCCGGTCACCGTCGAGATGGCGCATACCGGCACCGGCGACGGCGGCTACGAGATCTTCTCGACGACGACGCCGCTGCCGCTGGCGGGGCCAGTCGGATACACCGTGCGGGTGCTGCCTCGCCACCCGATGCTGGCCGCCAGCAACGAGCTCGGCCTGGTCACCCTGGCCTGACCCGCCGAGAAGACGCAAAAGCTCCTAAATCTGGCCGATTTAGTGGGCTTTTGCGTCTGCTCGCGCAAGGCGCCGCAGGGCCGCGCGCACTTGCGTGGCGTTGGTGGTCTGCCAAAAGGGCGGCAGCGAGGCTCGCAGGAATTCGCCATAGCGGGCGGTAGCCATCCGTGAATCGAGCACCGCAACCACGCCCCGATCGGTGACGCGCCGTAACAGCCGGCCGGATCCCTGTGCCAGCAGCAGCGCCGCGTGGCTGGCGGCGACCGTCATGAAGCCGTTGCCGCCACGGGCGGCCACCGCACGCTGGCGGGCACTCAGCAGGGGATCGTCCGGCCGGGGGAACGGGATGCGGTCGATCAACACCAACGACAGCGACGGTCCCGGCACGTCGACCCCCTGCCACAGCGACAGCGTGCCGAACAGGGAGGTCGCCGCATCGGCGGTGAACTTCTCCACCAGCGTGGACGTACTGTCGTCGCCCTGACACAACACCGGCGTGGACAGCCGTTCGCGCATGGCCTCGGTGGCTGCCCGGGCGGCCCGCATGGACGAGAACAGCCCCAGGGTGCGCCCACCTGCAGCGGTGATGAGTTCGGCGATCTCGGTCAGTTGTTCGGCCGAGCCGCTGCCGTCTCGGCCCGGCGGCGGGAGATGGGCGGCCACGTAGAGGATTCCCGACTTTGCGTGCTGGAAAGGCGAGCCCACGTCCAGGCCACGCCAGGGCGTGTCTGCAGTCAGGCCCCATGCCGTGGCCATCGCGTCAAACGACCCGCCGATTGTCAGCGTTGCCGAGGTCAATACGGTCGTTGCACGGGCGAACACCTGGGTGGCCAACAGCTCGGCCACCGATAGCGGAGCCACCCGCAGCACCGCGCGAGCCGATTCGTGGTTGTCCTCGTGCTCCAGCCAAACCACGTCGCTGCGGTCAGGGATAGCGGGGGCGAACGACGCCAGGATTCGTGACGCGGTATCGGATATTTCGGTCAGTACCGCGCCCGCTTCGGCGCGCACGGACGCCGTCGTGGTGTCGCTGCCGGTATCGATCGCTGAGCGCGCCGCACTGGCCGCATCGCGCAGCGCGCTCAGATAGGTCGCCATCTCGTCATCGAGGCAATCAATGCGGCCCGGTCTGGCGTCGTGAATCGCCGAACTGAAGGTAGCCGAAGCCGCCTGAAGCCGCTGGGTCACTTTCGGGTCGACCAGCCGGGTGATCCGTCGTGCGGCCATACCGAGCGTGGCAGACGTCAGCTCAGCGGCGGCTACCGAGGTCACCCGGTCGGCCAATTCGTGAGCCTCGTCGACAACCAGCAGCCGATGTTCTGGCAGTACCGCCGATTCGGCGACGGCATCGATGGCCAGCAGCGCGTGGTTGGTGACGACGACATCGGCCAGGCCGGCCGCTCCACGAGCCCGTTCGGAGAAGCACTCCGAGCCAAACGGGCAGCGGGCCACGCCGAGGCATTCCCGCGCCGAAACGCTGACCTGCGACCAGGATCGGTCTCCCACACCGGGCTTAAGGTCGTCGCGATCACCAGACACGGTCGTCGAAGCCCAGGCGGTTAGCCGTTGCACATCGCGTCCCAGCGCGGTGACCGCCACCGGGTCGAAGAGCTCCTCCTGCGGCCGCTCGTCGTCATGGTCACTGGCTGTGACTGAGTTGTGGATCTTGTTCAGGCACAGGTAGTTCCGTCGACCTTTGAGCAGGGCGAACTTCGGTCGGCGGGGGAGCGCATTGGTGAGCGAATCTACCAGCTGGGGCAGGTCACGATCGACGAGTTGACGTTGCAAAGCGATCGTCGCCGTCGACACCACGACCGGCGCGTCGTCGCAAAGAGCGCGGATGATCGCGGGAACCAGATACGCCAGCGACTTGCCGGTTCCGGTGCCGGCCTGGACCACCAAGTGCTCACCGGTTTCAAACGCATGCGCTACCGCGGCGGCCATCTCTTGCTGGCCGCGACGCCGGGTGCCGCCAAGTGCCGCCACGGCGATGGCAAGCAGCTCAGGCACAGACATGGATACCGACTCGGACACGGGACGTGGTCACATCCTTGCGCTCAGGCCGGGATCGTGCGTGTCGGAATCGCCGGCTCGCCGGGTGCCAATTTCAGCCCGTCGCCTGGCAGGCTGCGCAACCCGGATGCCACCAGCTGCCGTGCCGCGGCCAGGCTGGTATCGGCTACCGGTTGCCCGGCGCGGACCAGTGGCAGCGTCAAAACCCGGTGCGGCTCGACAATGACCGGCGGACGGCCCGCCGGATGCACGAGCTCCTCGGTGATGGTGCCCGTCGCACGGGAGCGCCGCAGTGCCTCTTTGCGGCCGCCGGGGGATTCTTTGTAGCTGCTGCGCTTTTGCACCGGTACACCGTCTACCTCGACCAGTTTGTAGACCATGTTGGCGGTCGGCGCGCCCGACCCGGTGACCAGCGACGTGCCCACGCCGTAGCTGTCGACGGGTTCACCGCGCAACGCGGCGATGCTGAACTCGTCAAGGTCGCCGGACACCACGATGCGCGTCCGGGTGGCTCCTAGCCGGTCGAGCTGCTCCCGCGCTTGGCGGGCCAGTACCCCAAGCTCACCGGAATCGATGCGGATCGCGCCGAGCTCAGCGCCGGCGGCGGCAACGGCATTGGCCACACCGGTCGTGACGTCATAGGTATCCACCAGCAGCGTGGTACCGGGTCCCAGCGCTTCGACCTGGGCGCGGAATGCGGCTCGCTCGGCTAGTTCGGTGGGGCCGCCATGCTGGGCGTGCAACATGGTGAATGCGTGTGCCGCGGTGCCGTGCGCGGGCACTCCGTAGCGTCGCTGCGCCGCCAAGTTGGATGACGCGGCGAAACCGGCGATATACGCCGCCCGGGCCGCTGCCACCGCGGCGCGTTCGTGGGTGCGCCGCGAGCCCATCTCGATCAGTGGGCGCCCCCCGGCGGCGCTGACCATGCGCGCCGCTGCCGAGGCGATCGCTGTGTCGTGGTTGAAGATTGACAGCACCAGCGTTTCGAGCAGGACGCATTCGGCGAAGCTGCCGCGTACCGAGAGCACCGGTGACCCGGGAAAATACAGCTCCCCCTCGGCATAGCCGTCGATATCGCCGCGGAACCGGAATTCGCGAAGATACCGCACCGTGGCCGGGTCGAGGAATTGGGCCAGCAACTCGCACGCGTCAGCGTCGAACCTGAACTGCGGCAACGCTTCCAGCAACCGGCCGGTTCCGGCGACAACTCCGTAGCGACGGCCGGTGGGGAGTCGGCGAGCGAACACCTCGAATGTGGTGGGGCGATTGGCGCTGCCGTCGCGCAGGGCAGCCGCCAGCATGGTCAACTCGTACTTGTCGGTCAACAGCCCGGCTGGGTCTTGATTGTCGGGCTCTCCCTCTCGCCGCCTGGCGGCTGGGGGTGGCCCCACAGCGGTCCGACGCGGTCCGCAGCGTCGCCCGGTTGGGACCCAGTCGTTCACACCGCCACGGTATCGGCTCGCGGCCACGGTGCGCTGGGTATCCTGGGGCCATGGCTGTTGTGTCAGCGCCCGCCAAGCCAGGTACCACCTGGCAGCGCGAGTCTGCTCCGGTCGACGTGACGGACAGGGCATGGGTCACCATCGTGTGGGACGACCCGGTCAACTTGATGAGCTACGTGACTTACGTGTTTCAGAAGTTGTTCGGCTACAGCGAGCCGCATGCCACCAAGCTGATGTTGCAGGTGCACAACGAAGGTAAGGCGGTGGTGTCCGCGGGCAGCCGAGAGTCCATGGAAGTCGACGTGTCCAAGCTGCATGCCGCCGGTTTGTGGGCGACGATGCAGCAGGACCGGTGAGATTCGAGGATATTCGGGATCCATCGTGCGCAGGTGGAAGCGCGTCGAGACCCGCGATGGTCCCCGCTTTCGATCGTCGTTGGCTCCGCATGAGGCCGCCCTGCTCAAGAACCTGGCAGGCGCGATGATCGGGCTGCTCGACGATCGCGACTCTTCTTCGCCGTCAGACGAACTCGAGGAGATCACCGGCATCAAGACCGGGCATGCGCAGCGTCCGGGTGACCCGACCTTGCGTCGGCTGTTGCCGGATTTCTACCGTCCCGATGACCTGGATGACGATGATCCGACGGCCGTCGACGGCTCCGAGAGCTTCAACGCTGCCCTGCGCAGCCTGCACGAACCTGAGATTATCGACGCCAAACGTGTTGCCGCGCAGCAGTTATTAGACACGGTTCCGGACAATGGCGGCCGGTTGGAGCTGACGGAATCCGACGCCAATGCTTGGATCGCCGCCGTCAACGACCTTCGGCTGGCGCTCGGAGTGATGCTTGAGATCGGCCCGCGTGGGCCGGAGCGCCTGCCGGGGAACCACCCGTTGGCCGCGCACTTCAATGTCTACCAGTGGCTGACAGTCCTGCAGGAATACCTCGTGCTGGTGCTGATGGGGTCTCGATGATCTGCGCGGCGGCCCGATGAACTCCATCACCGACGTCGGGGGCATCCGGGTTGGCCACTACCAGAGACTGGACCCCGACGCGTCCCTCGGCGCCGGGTGGGCTTGTGGCGTCACGGTGGTGTTGCCGCCGCCCGGGACGGTCGGTGCGGTCGATTGCCGCGGCGGCGCCCCTGGAACCCGCGAGACTGATCTGCTGGACCCGGCCAACAGCGTGCGCTTCGTCGACGCCCTGTTGCTCGCCGGCGGCAGCGCCTACGGTCTGGCCGCCGCCGATGGCGTCATGCGCTGGCTAGAGGAACACCGGCGCGGCGTCGCGATGGACAGCGGCGTGGTGCCCATCGTGCCGGGCGCGGTGATTTTCGACCTTCCGGTCGGCGGCTGGAATTGTCGGCCGACGGCCGATTTCGGCTATTCGGCCTGTGCGGCAGCCGGAGTCGACGTCGCGGTCGGGACGGTGGGCGTGGGGGTTGGGGCGCGCGCCGGAGCGCTCAAGGGCGGTGTCGGGACTGCATCGGCTACCCTGCAGTCCGGTGTGACCGTCGGTGTCCTTGCTGTGGTAAATGCCGCTGGCAACGTCGTCGATCCAGCCACCGGCTTGCCGTGGATGGCCGACCTAGTCGGCGAGTTCGCGTTGAGGGCCCCGCCGGCCGAGCAGATTGCTGCGCTGGCGCAGTTATCGTCCCCGCTGGGAGCCTTCAACACCCCGTTCAATACGACGATCGGTGTGATTGCGTGTGACGCCGCGCTGAGCCCTGCGGCTTGCCGGCGCATCGCGATTGCCGCCCACGACGGGTTGGCCCGCACCATCCGGCCGGCACACACCCCCTTGGATGGCGACACGGTTTTCGCGCTGGCCACCGGCGCGGTAGCGGTGCCGCCGGAGGCCGGCGTGCCGGCCGCATTGTCTCCGGAGACTCAGCTGGTCACCGCGGTCGGTGCGGCGGCGGCTGATTGCCTGGCTCGTGCGGTGCTGGCCGGCGTGCTCAATGCTCAGCCGGTAGCCGGAATACCGACCTACCGTGACATGTTTCCCGGAGCATTCGGGTCCTGAAACTTCGGTGTTGCTTAGGAAAGGAACCGTCTACGTGCTGGTGATTCGCGCAGACCTGGTGAATGCGATGGTGGCCCATGCGCGTCGCGACCACCCCGACGAAGCCTGCGGAGTGCTGGCCGGACCCGAGGGCTCTGACCGTCCCGAGCGGCATATCCCGATGACCAATGCCGAGCGCTCGCCGACCTTCTACCGGTTGGATTCCGGTGAGCAACTGAAGGTGTGGCGGGCTATGGAAGATGCCGACGAGGTCCCGGTCGTCATCTATCACTCGCACACTGCGACCGAAGCGTACCCGAGCCGTACGGACGTGAAGCTTGCCACCGAACCCGACGCGCACTACGTGCTGGTGTCCACCCGCGACCCGCACCGGCACGAGCTACGCAGCTACCGCATCGTCGATGGCGCTGTCACCGAGGAACCTGTCAATGTCGTCGAGCAGTACTGAACCGTTCCGAGAAAGGCCAGCATGAACGTCACCGTATCCATTCCGACCATCCTGCGGCCCCACACCGGCGGCCAGAAGAGTGTCTCGGCCAGCGGCGATACCTTGGGTGCCGTCATCAGCGACCTGGAGGCCAACTATTCGGGCATTTCCGAGCGCCTGATGGACCCGTCTTCCCCAGGTAAGTTGCACCGCTTCGTGAACATCTACGTCAACGACGAGGACGTGCGGTTCTCCGGCGGCTTGGCCACCGCGATCGCTGACGGTGACTCGGTCACCATCCTCCCCGCCGTGGCCGGTGGGTGAGCGGAGCACATGACACGATACGACTCGCTGTTGCAGGCCTTGGGCAACACGCCGCTGGTTGGCCTGCAGCGATTGTCGCCACGCTGGGATGACGGGCGAGACGGACCGCACGTGCGGCTGTGGGCCAAGCTCGAGGACCGCAATCCGACCGGGTCGATCAAGGACCGCCCGGCTGTGCGGATGATCGAGCAGGCCGAGGCCGACGGGTTGTTGCGGCCGGGCGCCACCATCCTGGAGCCCACCAGCGGAAACACCGGCATTTCGCTGGCGATGGCGGCCCGGTTGAAGGGGTACCGATTGATCTGCGTGATGCCGGAGAACACATCGGTTGAACGGCGGCAGCTGCTCGAGCTCTACGGCGCGCAGATTATCTTCTCGGCGGCCGAAGGCGGGTCCAACACTGCGGTGGCCACCGCCAAAGAGCTGGCCGCGACCAACCCGTCATGGGTGATGCTGTACCAGTACGGCAATCCCGCCAACACCGACTCGCACTACTGCGGCACCGGCCCCGAGCTGCTGGCCGACCTGCCCGAAATCACGCACTTCGTCGCCGGCCTAGGCACCACGGGCACGCTGATGGGCACTGGCCGTTTCCTGCGCGAGCACGTTGCCAACGTCAAGATCGTGGCGGCCGAACCCCGCTACGGTGAGGGGGTATACGCCCTGCGCAACATGGACGAAGGCTTTGTGCCCGAGCTGTATGACCCGGAAATACTGACCGCGCGATATTCTGTCGGCGCGGTGGACGCAGTGCGCCGCACCCGCGAGTTGGTGCACACCGAAGGCATCTTTGCGGGCATCTCAACCGGCGCGGTGCTACACGCCGCACTCGGAGTCGGGGCCGGCGCCCTGGCGGCCGGCGAGCGGGCCGACATTGCGTTGGTGGTCGCCGACGCCGGGTGGAAGTATCTGTCCACCGGCGCCTACGCCGGTAGCCTGGATGACGCCGAGACCGCTCTGGAAGGGCAACTATGGGCATGACCCCGCGCCGGAAGCGACGGGGAGGAGCGGTGCAGATAACACGGCCCACAGGCCGTCCGCGAACACCGACAACGCAGACGACGAAGCGCCCGCGCTGGGTGGTCGGCGGGACGACGATCCTCACCTTCGTCGCGCTGCTCTATCTCGTCGAACTGATCGACCAGCTGTCCGGGAGTCGGCTGGACGTCAACGGCATCAGGCCGCTGAAAACAGACGGCCTGTGGGGCGTCATCTTTGCGCCACTTTTGCACGCGAACTGGCACCACCTAATGGCCAATACCATCCCGCTGCTGGTGCTGGGGTTTCTTATGACGCTGGCCGGGCTGTCCCGGTTTGTCTGGGCCACCGCGATCATTTGGATTCTGGGCGGCTTGGGCACTTGGCTGATCGGCAATGTGGGCAGCAGCTGTGGCCCGACCGACCATATCGGCGCCTCTGGCCTGATCTTTGGCTGGCTGGCCTTCCTATTGGTGTTCGGGCTTTTTGTGCGCAAGGGATGGGATATCGTCATTGGGCTGGTGGTCTTGTTTGTCTATGGCGGCATCCTGCTCGGCGCGATGCCGGTGCTGGGCCAGTGTGGTGGCGTGTCATGGCAGGGTCATTTAAGTGGTGCGGTTGCTGGCGTCGTGGCGGCGTATCTGTTGTCCGCTCCGGAGCGTAAGGCCCGTGCACTGAAAAGGGCCGGCGCGCGTTCCGGGCATCCGAAGTTATGAATTCGCCGTTGGCGCCCGTCGGAGTCTTTGATTCCGGCGTCGGGGGACTGACGGTCGCGCGGGCCATCATCGACCAACTGCCCGACGAGGACATCGTCTACGTCGGCGACACCGGTAACGGCCCGTACGGTCCGCTGACCATCCCGGAGATCCGGGCGCACGCGCTGGCCATCGGCGACGATCTGGTCGGCCGAGGCGTCAAGGCGTTGGTGATCGCCTGCAACTCGGCGTCGTCGGCGTGCCTGCGGGATGCTCGCGAGCGCTACCAGGTGCCCGTCGTCGAAGTGATACTGCCGGCGGTGCGGCGTGCGGTGGCCGCCACCCGCAACGGCCGCATCGGGGTAATCGGCACGCGGGCGACCATCACTTCACACGCCTATCAGGACGCGTTCGCTGCGGCCCGCGACACCGAAATCACCGCGGTGGCTTGCCCTCGCTTCGTGGACTTCGTCGAGCGCGGCGTCACCAGCGGTCGTCAGGTGCTCGGTCTGGCGCAGGGCTACCTGGAACCGCTGCAGCGCGCCGAGGTCGACACGCTAGTGCTGGGCTGTACGCACTATCCACTGCTGTCCGGACTGATTCAACTGGCGATGGGCGAGAACGTCACGCTGGTCTCCAGCGCCGAGGAGACCGCTAAGGAAGTGGTCCGGGTGCTCACCGAGATCGACTTATTGCGTCCGCATGACGCGCCGCCGGCAACTCGGATATTTGAAGCTACGGGCGACCCCGAAGCGTTTACCAAATTGGCCGCACGATTCCTGGGTCCGGTGCTCGGTGGTGTGCAACCCGTTCACCCATCGCGCATTCATTAGGCCATGGAAGAGATTCTCGTCACCGAATGCGTCGATGTATTCCGCATCGTTGTATCGGGCATGGCACAGTAGTGTCCGTGCGGATAACCGTGCTCGGATGCTCCGGTAGCGTCGTGGGGCCGGATTCGCCTGCGTCGGGGTATTTGCTCCGAGCGCCGCACACACCGCCGTTGGTTATCGACTTCGGCGGGGGTGTGCTCGGCGCGCTGCAACGGCACGCGGATCCCGCGTCGGTGCATGTGCTGCTGTCGCATCTGCATGCGGACCATTGTCTGGACTTGCCGGGACTTTTTGTGTGGCGGCGTTACCACCCGTCGCGTCCCTCTGGCAAGGCATTGTTGTACGGCCCCAGCGACACCTGGTCGCGATTGGGGGCGGCGTCGTCCCCGTACGGTGGGGAGATTGACGACTGTTCGGATATCTTCGATGTTCACCACTGGGCCGACAGTGAGCCAGTGACGTTGGGCGCCCTTACGATAGTGCCGCGGCTGGTTGCCCACCCGACTGAGTCGTTTGGCCTGCGGATCACCGATCCGAGCGGTGCGTCACTGGCTTATAGCGGCGACACCGGCATTTGTGACCAGCTCGTCGAGCTGGCTCGCGGCGTCGACGTTTTCCTCTGCGAGGCCTCCTGGACACACTCGCCCAAACATCCACCCGATCTACACCTGTCGGGCACCGAAGCCGGTATGGTTGCCGCGCAAGCCGGCGTTCGTGAGCTGCTGCTGACGCATATCCCGCCGTGGACTTCGCGTGAGGACGTCATCAGCGAGGCCAAGGCCGAGTTCGACGGCCCGGTGCACGCGGTGGTATGCGACGAGACGTTCGAAGTCCGGCGAGCCGGCTAGGTCTAGGGTTGGCGTCGTGTCCAAGCGAGAAGACGGCCGGCTCGACCACGAGCTTCGCCCGGTGATCATCACCCGCGGTTTCACCGAAAACCCGGCGGGATCGGTGCTCATCGAATTCGGTCACACCAAGGTCCTGTGCACCGCCAGCGTCACCGAAGGGGTGCCCCGGTGGCGTAAAGCAACCGGTCTGGGGTGGCTCACCGCGGAGTACGCCATGCTGCCGTCGGCCACCCACAGCCGCTCTGATCGCGAGTCGGTGAGAGGCAGGCTTAGCGGGCGTACTCAGGAAATCAGTCGGCTCATCGGCCGGTCGCTGCGCGCATGCATCGACCTGGCGGCGCTGGGGGAGAACACGATCGCTATCGATTGTGATGTGTTGCAGGCCGATGGTGGCACTCGAACCGCGGCCATCACCGGCGCCTACGTGGCATTGGCCGACGCAGTGACCTACTTGTCGGCGGCGGGTAAGTTGTCCGACCCCAGGCCATTGTCGTGTGCCATCGCCGCGGTCAGCGTCGGTGTTGTCGACGGCAGGATCCGGGTGGATCTGCCCTACGAGGAAGATTCGCGCGCCGAGGTCGACATGAACGTCGTCGCTACCGACACCGGAACCCTGGTAGAGATTCAGGGCACCGGCGAAGGCGCGACGTTCGCACGTTCGACACTGGATAAGCTGCTGGACATGGCACTGGGCGCCTGCGACACGTTGTTTGCCGCACAACGCGACGCGTTGGCGCTGCCGTATCCGGGTGTGCTGCCGCAGGGACCGCCACCGCCGAAGGCGTTTGGCACCTGACCGCGCCGCGACGATGCAGAGCGGAGCGATGAGGAGGAGTGGCGCTTGTGACCAAGCTTCTGGTCGCCAGCCGCAACCGCAAAAAGCTGGCCGAACTGCGCCGGGTGTTGGACGGCGCCGGACTATCGGGTTTGACGCTGTTGTCGCTGGGCGATGTGTCGCCGCTGCCTGAAACACCAGAAACCGGTGTGACATTCGAGGACAACGCGCTGGCCAAGGCGCGCGACGCGTTCTCCGCGACCGGACTTGCCAGCGTTGCCGACGACTCCGGTTTGGAGGTGGCCGCACTGGGCGGCATGCCTGGCGTGCTGTCGGCCCGGTGGTCCGGCAGGTATGGCGACGATGCCGCGAACACCGCGCTGTTGCTGGCGCAGTTGTGCGATGTGCCCGATGAGCGGCGCGGAGCAGCGTTCGTGTCGGCCTGCGCGTTGGTCTCGGGGTCCGGCGAAGTTGTCGTGCGCGGTGAATGGCCCGGCACGATCGCCCGTGAGCCGCGCGGTGACGGCGGGTTCGGCTACGACCCGGTCTTCGTCCCGTACGGTGACGACCGCACAGCGGCCCAGCTGAGCCCGGCGGAAAAGGACGCGGTATCCCATCGCGGTCGCGCGTTGGCTCTGCTGCTGCCGGCGCTGCGCTCCCTGGCGACAGGCTAAAGCCCGAAGCGGGCCTTGATCTCTTTGGTCTGGAAGTGCTCGACGACGATGCCGAGCAGCGGAATTGTGCCGGCGAGCAGAACACCGGCTGTTTTGCCGAGCGGCCAGCGGACCTTGACCGCCAGGTTCAACGTCAGAAGCAGATACGTGAAGTACACCCAGCCGTGCACCACACCGATCCACGTCGGCGGATTGTCAACCTTGACGACGTAGCGGACCACGATCTCGTAGCACAGTGCGATGAGCCAGAGGCCCGTCGTCCACGCCATGATCCGGTAGCCGAGCAAAGCGGTGCGAATCCTCTCGACGGCGATGGCAGGCTCGGCGTGCTGCGCCGCGGGCGTTTCGGGTGCGGTCATGCGGTGGTCCTGTTCTGCTTCCTGGCATCGTCCTTGGCTAGCTCGGCTAGGTAGGCGTTGTATTCCCGTAGTACGGGATCGTCGGGTGGCTGCTGCGCCGGCTTCGGCCGCTCGGGCAGCAATCCGGCAGGTATCTCGGCGGCGGCGCCGCCGGTGGGCGGTTGCGGGGGCGTCTCTTCATACCGAACGAAGTTGCGGTACGCGTAGACGCAGAACCAAGCAAACAATGGCCACTGCAACGCGTAACCCAGATTTTGAAAGGTGCCCGAGGTCGATTGAAACCTGGTCCACTGCCACCAACCCAGGGCCAGGCAACCACAGGTCGCGATGATCACCAACGCGATCAGCGCGGGTCTGCGACGGCGGGTAGTGGACACCCCACGACGTTACCGCGCACTGCTCTATTGGGCGCCCGGGCGCGATGTGGCGATATCCACTAAGTACAAGGCTAGCCTTGCCTAATACCCCAGGTGTAGCCTCCTTCGCCATGACCTCATCGCCGTCCACCGTCAGCACTACGCTGCTGAGCATCCTGCGCGACGACCTCAACATTGACCTGACTCGAGTCACGCCTGATGCCAGGTTGGTCGACGATGTGGGACTGGATTCGGTGGCCTTCGCGGTCGGTATGGTGGCCATCGAGGAGCGGCTCGGAGTCGCACTGTCCGAAGAGGAGCTCTTGACGTGCGACACGGTCGGAGAACTGGAGGCAGCGATCGCGGCCAAATACCGCGATGAGTGAGCTCGCGGCCGTGCTCACGCGGTCCATGCAGGCCTCTGCCGGCGACTTGATGGTCCTCGACCGCGAGACCTCGCTGTGGTGTCGGCACCCGTGGCCCGAGGTACACGGGCTGGCCGAGAGCGTAGCGGCCTGGCTGCTAGACCATGACCGACCCGCCGCGGTGGGTCTGGTCGGCGAACCGACGGTCGAGTTGGTCGCCGCGATCCAGGGTGCCTGGCTTGCCGGCGCTGCCGTGTCGATCCTGCCCGGGCCGGTACGTGGCGCCAATGACCAGCGATGGGCGGACGCGACGTTGACCCGTTTCCTCGGGATTGGGGTGCGCACCGTATTGAGCCAGGGTTCCTACCTTGCCCGCCTGCGATCGGTCGATACGGCCGGCGTAACGATCGGAGATCTCAGCACGGCGGCGCACACCAATCGTTCGGCCACACCGGTGGCGAGTGAAGGGCCCGCGGTCCTTCAAGGTACCGCGGGATCGACGGGCGCGCCCCGTACCGCCATCCTTTCGCCGGGCGCGGTGCTCAGCAACTTGCGTGGGCTCAATCAGCGCGTGGGCACCGATGCTGCGACCGACGTCGGTTGCTCATGGTTACCGCTGTACCACGACATGGGGCTCGCTTTCGTGCTCTCTGCTGCGCTGGCCGGTGCGCCGCTCTGGTTGGCCCCGACGACGGCGTTCACGGCGTCGCCGTTCCGTTGGTTGAGTTGGCTCTCGGACAGTGGTGCCACCATGACCGCGGCACCGAACTTCGCCTACAACCTCATCGGCAAATACGCCAGGCGGGTATCCGAGGTCGACCTGGGTGCCCTGCGAGTGACGCTCAACGGTGGAGAGCCGGTTGACTGCGATGGGCTGACGCGGTTCGCGGAGGCGATGGCACCGTTCGGATTCGATGCCGGCGCCGTGTTGCCCTCCTACGGGCTCGCCGAGTCGACGTGCGCGGTGACCGTGCCGGTCCCCGGAATTGGGTTGCTTGCCGACCGTGTCATCGACGGCAGCGGTGCGCATAAGCACGCGGTCCTGGGTAACCCCATCCCCGGTATGGAGGTACGGATCTCGTGCGGTGATCAGGCGGCAGGCAATGCGAGCCGTGAAATTGGCGAAATCGAGATTCGCGGTGCGTCGATGATGGCGGGTTACCTGGGTCAGCAGCCGATCGACCCTGACGATTGGTTTGCCACCGGCGACCTCGGCTATCTTGGCGCTGGCGGCCTGGTGGTGTGTGGTCGCGCGAAGGAAGTCATCTCCATCGCGGGACGCAACATCTTTCCGACGGAGGTCGAGCTGGTGGCAGCGCAAGTTCGCGGAGTGCGCGAAGGCGCCGTGGTCGCCTTGGGCACCGGTGATCGCTCGACCCGCCCCGGTCTGGTGGTCGCGGCCGAGTTCCGCGGCCCAGACGAGGCGAACGCCCGCGCCGAACTGATCCAACGCGTTGCGTCCGAGTGCGGTATCGTCCCGTCCGACGTCGTCTTCGTGTCGCCTGGATCACTGCCCCGGACGTCGTCTGGAAAACTGCGCCGCTTGGCAGTCCGGCGCTCCCTGGAGATGGCGGACTGATGACGGCCGGCTCCGACCTCGACGACTTCCGCGGTTTGCTCGCCAAAGCGTTCGACGAGCGGGTGGTGGCATGGACCGCAGAAGCGGAAGCGCAGGAACGTTTTCCGCGCCAGTTGATCGAACACCTGGGTGTCTGCGGCGTATTCGATGCGAAGTGGGCGACCGACGCCCGTCCCGACGTCGGTAAACTCGTCGAACTCGCTTTCGCGTTGGGCCAGCTGGCCTCTGCCGGCATCGGTGTGGGTGTCAGCTTGCATGACTCGGCGATCGCGATTTTGCGCCGGTTTGGTAAGTCGGACTACTTGCGGGATATCTGCGATCAGGCGATCCGTGGCGCCGCGGTGCTGTGCATCGGAGCCTCGGAGGAGTCCGGCGGATCCGACCTGCAGATCGTCGAAACCGAGATACGGTCCCGTGACGGTGGTTTCGAGGTCCGCGGCGTCAAGAAATTCGTGTCGCTGTCTCCGATCGCCGACCACATCATGGTGGTGGCCCGCAGCGTCGACCACGATCCGACCAGTAGGCACGGCAATGTCGCGGTCGTGGCCGTGCCGGCCGCACAAGTCAGCGTGCAGACCCCCTACCGCAAGGTCGGTGCGGGACCGCTGGATACCGCCGCGGTCTGCATCGACACCTGGGTACCGGCCGATGCACTGGTTGCGCGGGCCGGCACGGGGCTGGCAGCCATCAGTTGGGGACTGGCTCATGAGCGGATGTCGATCGCCGGGCAGATCGCAGCGTCGTGTCAACGGGCGATCGGAATCACCCTGGCCCGCATGATGAGTCGACGTCAGTTCGGTCAGACGCTGTTCGAACACCAGGCGCTGCGGCTGCGTATGGCGGACCTGCAGGCGCGTGTCGATCTGCTGCGGTACGCGCTGCACGGCATCGCTGAACAGGGGAGACTGGAACTGCGCACGGCGGCAGCGGTCAAAGTCACCGCCGCCCGGCTCGGTGAGGAAGTCATCTCCGAATGCATGCACATCTTCGGTGGGGCGGGTTATCTTGTCGACGAAACGACGCTTGGCAAATGGTGGCGGGACATGAAGCTCGCCCGGGTCGGCGGCGGCACCGACGAGGTGCTGTGGGAATTGGTGGCTGCCGGCATGACGCCCGATCACGACGGTTACGCAGCCGTGGTCGGAGCTTCCAAAGCGTAGAGCGCCATGCGCCGGTTTGTCGTGTCATGCTCACCGAGGAACTTGCATCCGGCCCACTCACACAACCGACGGGTCGCGGTGTTGCGGTGATCGGGGTCGAACATGATCCGCCGGCAACGCGGCTCGTTGGCAAAGACGCTGGCCACGATCCGCGGTAGCAGCAGCGGGCCGAAGCCCCGATTGACCTTCGACAAGTCCGCGATGGCCGCGTGCAGCCCCAAATCGTAGGGGTCTGCGTCGTAGTAGTGAGAAATCAAATCCTTTGCTGCCCAGTATAATTCGAGATAACCACCATCTGTTCCGTGCCAGCTGCCGATCAATGGCAACGAATAGGTTCCCTCAAGTTGGGCGTTCAGGTGTTGACGCCAACGTGACGCCGGCCAGTCGTACTCCCAGGCCGCCGCCAGATGAGGACGGTTCATCCACTCCGCCAACATCTCCGCGTCGGTCAGCTGTGCGACCCGCAACCCGTATGGCGGCTCCAACGATGGAACGGGCGGGCGGGCGAGGCGTCGTACCTGGTCAGGTAGGTCGAATCGCTCGCGGGCTAGCCGAACCAGCGCGTCGTCGGCCTGGCCAGCGGATGTGGGTTTGGTCATTGCGGGCCGAGCTTACCGGAGGGCTCGCTGCTTAGGTTAGGCATGCCATACATGCGTGAGCCGGGATCACGTCGCCCGCTGCCCGGCTGTCCGGGGGTCGAGGCGGTACGATCGCTACGCCCGCGGGCGTGATGAAATTGGCAAACATGCCGGTTTTAGGTGCCGGTGCTCGAAAGAGTTTGAGGGTTCGAGTCCCTCCGCCCGCACTCCATGGTCCCCGAGTTTGACCTTCGGTAAGGCAACCCTTAGTTTGGACGAGATCGTCCGACTGGGGCCGACTGGGTTGTATGCGCGGGCTGAGTATCAGCGCGGTCGCGGCGCAGCTCGGGGTATCGGCGGAGCGCGACGCCGTTGCACGCCGGTTGGCCGGTAACCCAGCGTTCGTGGTCGCCCGATCTGAGAAGTCGTGGCGGATTAGGCCGCCGCGAGAGAGGACCGCTGATGGCACGCGGGTTGCAGGGTGTGATGTTGCGCAGTTTCGGCGCGCGCGACCACACCGCAACGGTGATCGAAACCATTTCGATTGCACCGCATTTCGTGCGGGTCCGGATGGTTTCGCCGACGCTCTTCCAGGATGCGGAGGCTGAGCCCGCCGCATGGCTGCGGTTCTGGTTCCCCGACCCGAACGGGTCCAACACCGAGTTCCAGCGCGCCTATACGATCTCCGAAGCTGACCCCGCCGCGGGCCGCTTCGCGGTCGACGTTGTATTGCATGACCCGGCGGGTCCGGCCTCGTCGTGGGCGCGCACCGTCAAACCTGGCGCAACCATAGCGGTCATGTCGCTGATGGGCTCATCGCGGTTCGACGTGCCCGAGGAGCAGCCCGCCGGGTATCTGCTAATCGGCGACTCGGCGTCGATTCCGGGGATGAACGGGATCATCGAAACGGTCCCGAACGACGTCCCGATCGAGATGTACCTTGAACAACACGACGACAACGACACGTTGATCCCGCTCGCAAAGCATCCCCGGCTGCGGGTGCGCTGGGTTATGCGCCGCGACGAGAAATCGCTGGCCGAGGCGATCGAGAACCGCGACTGGTCGGACTGGTATGCGTGGGCGACGCCAGAGGCTGCCGCGCTGAAATGCGTCCGGGTGCGGCTGCGCGACGAGTTCGGGTTCCCTAAGTCCGAGATCCACGCTCAGGCTTACTGGAACGCCGGGCGTGCCATGGGCACCCACCGAGCAACCGAACCGGCGGCCACCGAACCTGAGGTGGGCGCAGCCCCGCAGCCAGAATCGGCGGTGCCTGCCCCGGCGCGTGGCAGCTGGCGCGCT
This sequence comes from Mycobacterium tuberculosis H37Rv, assembly GCF_000195955.2. Lineage (GTDB taxonomy): Bacteria > Actinomycetota > Actinomycetes > Mycobacteriales > Mycobacteriaceae > Mycobacterium > Mycobacterium tuberculosis. The sequence continues at coordinate 1,513,884 of NC_000962.3, forward strand.
CAGGCTGCCAGCCGGCTGCTGGCGCCGCTAAAGCTGCCGCTGGTGCTCTCGGGTGTGCTTGCGGCTCTGGTCACGCTGGCGCAGTTGGCGCCGTTCGTGCTGTTGGTCGAGCTGTCAAGGCTGCTGGTCTCCGGCGCCGGCGCGCACCGGTTGTTCACGGTCGGGTTCGCCGCGGTGGGGTTGCTGGGGACCGGGGCCTTGCTGGCAGCCGCCCTCACGCTGTGGCTGCACGTGATCGATGCCCGCTTCGCCAGGGCGTTGCGCTTGCGGCTGCTGAGCAAGCTGTCCCGGTTGCCGCTGGGCTGGTTCACCAGCCGCGGGTCCGGATCGATCAAAAAATTGGTCACCGACGACACGCTGGCGTTGCACTACTTGGTCACCCATGCCGTTCCGGACGCGGTCGCCGCGGTTGTCGCCCCGGTGGGGGTGCTGGTCTATCTGTTCGTCGTGGACTGGCGAGTGGCGCTGGTCTTGTTCGGGCCGGTTCTGGTCTACCTGACCATCACGTCATCGCTCACGATCCAATCCGGGCCCCGCATTGTTCAAGCGCAGCGGTGGGCAGAGAAGATGAACGGCGAAGCGGGTAGTTACCTCGAGGGTCAGCCGGTGATTCGCGTCTTCGGCGCCGCGTCATCGAGCTTCCGTCGCCGGTTGGACGAGTACATCGGATTCCTGGTCGCCTGGCAGCGGCCGCTGGCCGGCAAGAAAACCCTGATGGATCTGGCCACTCGCCCAGCAACGTTCCTGTGGCTCATCGCCGCTACCGGCACCTTGTTGGTAGCCACGCATCGAATGGATCCGGTGAATTTGTTGCCGTTCATGTTCTTGGGTACCACGTTCGGTGCCCGCCTGCTCGGGATCGCCTACGGGCTCGGCGGCCTACGCACGGGACTTCTGGCGGCCCGGCACCTGCAAGTCACACTCGACGAAACCGAACTCGCCGTGCGGGAACATCCGCGCGAACCGCTCGACGGCGAGGCGCCAGCAACTGTGGTGTTCGACCACGTCACCTTCGGGTACCGCCCTGGAGTGCCGGTGATCCAGGATGTATCGCTTACGCTGCGGCCGGGCACGGTCACCGCGCTCGTCGGCCCGTCCGGCTCCGGCAAGTCGACACTGGCCACCCTGCTGGCTCGATTCCACGATGTCGAGCGAGGTGCGATACGCGTTGGTGGACAGGATATTCGATCACTGGCCGCGGACGAGCTGTACACGCGAGTCGGCTTTGTGCTACAGGAAGCCCAGCTTGTGCATGGCACCGCCGCCGAAAACATCGCGCTGGCGGTACCGGATGCCCCCGCCGAACAGGTCCAGGTCGCGGCCCGCGAAGCGCAAATCCACGACCGGGTGCTTCGGCTGCCGGACGGCTACGATACCGTGCTCGGAGCCAACAGTGGTCTTTCGGGCGGGGAGCGACAGCGGCTCACCATTGCCCGTGCCATCCTCGGCGACACTCCGGTCCTCATCCTCGACGAGGCCACCGCGTTTGCCGATCCGGAATCGGAATACCTTGTGCAACAGGCGCTTAACCGGCTGACCCGGGACCGCACCGTGCTGGTAATCGCCCATCGACTGCATACCATCACCCGGGCCGACCAGATCGTCGTGCTCGATCATGGTCGGATCGTCGAACGCGGCACCCACGAGGAGTTGCTTGCCGCGGGCGGACGCTACTGCCGGCTGTGGGACACCGGCCAGGGCAGCCGGGTGGCGGTCGCCGCAGCGCAGGACGGCACCCGATGATCCGCACCTGGATAGCCCTTGTTCCGAACGACCACCGCGCCAGGCTAATCGGCTTTGCGCTGCTCGCGTTTTGTTCCGTTGTCGCGCGAGCGGTGGGCACCGTGTTGCTGGTGCCGCTGATGGCGGCGTTGTTCGGGGAGGCGCCGCAGCGCGCGTGGCTGTGGCTGGGCTGGCTGTCCGCCGCGACCGTGGCCGGGTGGGTGCTAGACGCCGTGACCGCACGCATCGGTATCGAGCTGGGTTTCGCCGTCCTTAACCACACCCAACATGATGTGGCGGACCGGCTTCCGGTTGTCCGGTTGGATTGGTTTACCGCCGAAAACACCGCGACGGCACGGCAGGCGATCGCGGCCACCGGGCCGGAACTTGTTGGCCTGGTGGTTAATCTGGTGACACCGTTGACCAGCGCGATCCTGCTGCCGGCAGTGATCGCGCTGGCCCTGTTGCCGATCTCCTGGCAGCTCGGCGTGGCTGCACTGGCCGGCGTGCCGTTGCTGCTGGGGGCGCTGTGGGCCTCCGCAGCCTTTGCGCGGCGTGCCGATACCGCAGCAGACAAAGCCAATACCGCGCTCACCGAACGGATTATCGAGTTCGCTCGGACTCAACAGGCATTGCGGGCCGCCCGGCGCGTCGAGCCGGCTCGAAGTCTGGTCGGCAACGCTCTGGCCAGCCAGCACACCGCGACGATGCGGTTGCTGGGCATGCAGATACCGGGCCAGCTGTTGTTCAGCATCGCCAGCCAACTGGCTTTGATCGTGCTCGCCGGCACCACCGCGGCGCTGACCATCACGGGAACGCTCACGGTTCCCGAGGCCATCGCCCTGATCGTGGTGATGGTCCGTTACCTCGAGCCGTTCACCGCTGTCAGCGAGTTGGCGCCGGCCCTCGAGAGCACCCGCGCGACCCTGGGGCGCATCGGATCGGTGCTTACCGCACCGGTCATGGTGGCCGGGTCTGGCACGTGGCGTGACGGCGCCGTGGTCCCGCGTATCGAGTTCGACGACGTCGCCTTCGGCTACGACGGCGGCAGCGGGCCGGTCCTCGACGGGGTCAGCTTCTGCTTGCAGCCGGGAACCACGACGGCGATCGTCGGACCGTCTGGCTGCGGAAAGAGCACGATCCTGGCGCTGATCGCGGGCCTGCACCAGCCCACTCGCGGTCGTGTCCTCATCGACGGCACCGATGTCGCGACGCTGGATGCCCGGGCGCAGCAGGCGGTCTGCAGTGTCGTGTTCCAACATCCTTACCTGTTCCACGGGACGATCCGCGACAACGTGTTCGCTGCAGACCCGGGCGCTAGTGACGATCAGTTTGCGCAAGCCGTCCGGCTGGCGCGGGTGGACGAGCTCATCGCCAGGCTGCCAGACGGCGCAAACACAATCGTTGGCGAAGCCGGCTCGGCGCTGTCCGGCGGCGAGCGGCAACGCGTAAGCATCGCACGGGCTCTGCTGAAAGCCGCTCCGGTGCTACTGGTCGACGAGGCGACCAGCGCACTGGACGCCGAGAATGAGGCCGCGGTGGTCGACGCGCTTGCGGCCGATCCGCGATCACGCACCCGGGTGATCGTCGCCCATCGGTTGGCAAGCATCCGTCATGCCGACCGCGTCCTGTTTGTTGACGATGGCCGAGTGGTCGAGGACGGTTCGATCTCCGAGTTGCTCACCGCGGGTGGGCGTTTCAGTCAGTTCTGGCGCCAACAGCACGAGGCCGCCGAGTGGCAGATCCTCGCCGAGTAACGCGAGAAACCACCGCGCCACGCAGATAGCCACTTCCTCCGTGAATCTGCATCGCGAGGTCGGCCACCTTGCCAGCTAGTTCGGTGTAGAAGAGCTTCGCCGCCGACGGTGCAAAATATGATATTCGCATGGCGTCATTGCTGAACGCTCGGACTGCCGTAATTACCGGCGGTGCACAAGGGCTGGGGTTAGCTATCGGCCAGCGATTCGTTGCCGAGGGTGCACGGGTTGTGCTTGGTGATGTGAATCTCGAAGCGACCGAGGTCGCAGCCAAGCGGCTGGGCGGCGATGACGTTGCTCTGGCGGTGCGGTGCGATGTGACTCAAGCCGACGACGTCGACATCCTCATCCGGACCGCTGTCGAGCGTTTCGGCGGTCTGGATGTCATGGTCAACAACGCCGGGATCACCCGCGACGCAACGATGCGCACGATGACCGAAGAGCAGTTCGATCAGGTCATCGCGGTGCATCTGAAGGGAACATGGAACGGTACCCGGCTGGCGGCGGCAATCATGCGGGAACGCAAGCGGGGCGCCATTGTGAACATGTCTTCGGTGTCAGGCAAGGTCGGTATGGTCGGCCAAACCAACTACTCAGCGGCCAAGGCCGGCATCGTAGGAATGACCAAGGCGGCCGCCAAAGAACTTGCACACCTCGGCATTCGGGTAAACGCAATAGCTCCGGGGTTGATCCGTTCAGCGATGACAGAAGCTATGCCGCAACGCATTTGGGACCAGAAGCTTGCCGAAGTTCCGATGGGTCGCGCCGGCGAGCCCAGCGAAGTCGCTAGCGTGGCCGTGTTCTTGGCTTCGGATCTATCCTCGTACATGACCGGCACCGTGTTGGACGTGACTGGCGGCCGGTTCATATGACACCGAGATCATTGCCACGGTACGGCAATTCGTCAAGAAGGAAATCTTTCCCAATGCACCGGCCCTCGAACGTGGCAACAGCTACCCGCAAGAAATCGTCGATCGGCTGGGTGTTATTGGCTTGCTCGGTCGCCGGCTGCAAGGGTATCGACACCACCGAGTTCATTCTCGGGCGTGCCGGCGCATTCGAGCTGGCGGTGCGCGCTGCCCAGCACCGTCATAGGTACTTGACGATGGTCAACGTCGGACGAGCGCCACCACGTCGCTGCCGAACGGTATGCATGGCGGCTACCGATACTCCGCGGAATATCAGATTGAACGGCTGATGCCTGATGCGCCCGTTGCTGCTCAGCGGAGCGGGAACCAGCGCGATCCAGAAGCCTCTGAGGACTCGAAGGCTGGCCTCCGGAGTCCATCGATGATGTGCAGTTGCATCGCGATTGCCGCCAGGGGCGTTGTCGCTTGAGCACATCTGGGCATAGGCTGCCATCTTGGAGGGCAGGCAACCTGCATGATAGGGAGGAGAATATGGCCCGCACGCTTGCGTTGCGCGCATCGGCGGGACTCGTCGCGGGTATGGCAATGGCCGCGATCACGCTCGCACCTGGGGCCCGCGCCGAAACCGGTGAGCAATTCCCCGGGGATGGGGTGTTTCTCGTGGGAACTGACATTGCGCCAGGCACCTACCGCACGGAGGGGCCGTCGAATCCCCTTATTTTGGTGTTCGGCAGGGTGTCCGAGCTCTCAACCTGCTCATGGTCGACACACAGCGCACCCGAGGTGAGCAATGAGAACATTGTCGACACCAACACCTCTATGGGCCCGATGTCAGTGGTGATCCCGCCGACCGTGGCAGCCTTCCAGACGCATAACTGCAAGCTTTGGATGCGGATCTCATAGGGGCCGGCGTACCCGGTACCGGCCGCGGGCCTACCACGTGCCGGAACTGGAAGCGCAGTAAGCCCTCAACGCGCCACCGCTTTGGCCCGCGCGCCCGGCGTAGGCGCATCGGCGGTGGCCGTGGGGCGGCGCACTGCGACCTCACCAGCGGCTTTCGAGCTTTGTTCGATCAACCGGCCAGCATGGTCGAGGATGCATTCGAGACCATATTCGAAATTGGTTTCATCGGGGGCCCCGATCCGATGCCCCCTCCCAGTTGCGTGAGCAAGCAGCGGAGTCGTCGCGGGATCGATGGCCACGGGGTGTTCAATGGCGGATGGTCCGCTGCCCGCCGACTGGCTCTTGCGGGAGAGCCGATCTAGCACCACCGATCCGCGCACGTGGACCGAAACCGCCGAGTAGATGTCGAAAGCGTCTTCGAGCGACAGGCCCGCCGTCACCAGATTGGCGATGGCCTTCTCCATCTCTTGGGCGCCCAACCGCGCCGTTTTCGGGGACAGCGCCGCTCGAATCAGTATCAGATCGCACAGTACGGGGTTGTCCGCGAACGTCTTCCGCATCGAGCGGGCATGATTGCGCAACGTTTCGCGCCAGTCGCCGGCTTCGATGTACGGGGTAGCGAACACGTACTTGCTCAAAGCGCGGTCGGTCATCGCGTTGAGCAGATCGTCCTTCTTGCGGAAGTACCAGTAGATGCTGGTGACCCCGACGCCAAGGTGTTTGCCGAGCAATGGCATGCTCAAGTTGTCTATCGATACCTGCTGGGCGAGTTCGAATGCGCCGCTGATGATGTCCTCGGGGTTGATGGATCCGCGCTGCCGTCGTTGACGCTTGCCTGGGGTTGTCTGCATTGCCGTTACGGCACCTCCATCAAGATAACGCCGGGTCAGTTGCAGGTATGCAGGTCGGCGGTAGTCGTCGTGCGGACAACATGTGCCGCATGGCCTCCCCGGGGACAGGCCGGGAGAACAAGAAGCCTTGCGCACGGTAACAGCGCTGATCCAATAGAATTCTGGCGGCAGCCTCGGTCTCGACGCCTTCGGCTACTACATCGAGTTGGAAGCCTTCGGCGAGTGTCATGATGCCGCGCACAATGACCAGATCGCTAGTGTTGGTTCCGAGTTGCCGCACGAATGTTTTGTCGATCTTGAGCGTGTCGATCGGTAGCGTCTGCAACAGTGATATGGCGCTATAGCCGGTGCCGAAATCGTCGATAGCGATGTGAACGCCGACTTCTTTGAGTCGAGCCAGGGTGGCTCTGGCGGTATGTAGGTCTTGCACCACAACGTTTTCGGTGATTTCCAAACACACGGACGAGGCGTCCAGACCGTGCTGGCCGATCGTGTCTGCGACGAAGTCAACAAACCCGCCCGTCACCAGCTGTCCAGCTGAGACGTTGATACGCAGCAGCGCGTCGTGGCCCAAACCGGCTGACTGCCACTCGGAGAATTCATTGCAGGCCCTCCGCAGCACCCATCTATCCAATTCGCCTGCAAGGTTGATGGATTCGGCCACAGGGATGAAGCAGCCCGGTGCCAGCAGCCCACGGGTGGGGTGCTGCCACCGGACCAATGCCTCGGTCCCGACAATGTCGCCGGTCCGTAGGTCGACCTCGGGTAGGTAGACCAGGCGAAGGGCGTCGGATTCGATACCACGTCGAAGGTGTAGTTCAATATCGTTGCGCAGTTCGCCGCTGACCGACATGTCCGCGGTGAAAATCGCGACGCTATCTCCGCCGGCGTGTTTGGCTGCCAGAGCGGCTTGGTCGGCTCGGCGCAGGAGGTCCGACGGTGTGTGCTGTCCGGGAGTCCCTGAGGCGACACCGATACTGACGGTGCGGGTGAGCACCTCACCGCCGATAGCGACGTGGTCCTTGAGCTGGTCGCGAAGACGTTCGGCGAGCGGTTGAGCGGCATCGGCACTCATTGGAGATGCGGGTATGAGGACGAATTCGTCGCCGCCGAGTCGGGCGATCAGGCTCTCGCCAACGAGTGCGTCACCGATCCGTTGGGCGAACACATGGATGAACTGGTCACCGGCGGCGTGGCCCAGGTAGTCGTTGATGGCCTTGAGGCGGTCCAAGTCGAGAAATAGCGCCGCGACCGGGCCAGGTTGTCCGGGGGCCAGTCTTTGGTCCAGGTGCTGCAGCAACGCGCGACGGTTATGCAGTCCGGTCAGATCGTCATGGTCGGCCAGATAGCGAAGCCGCGCCTCGGCGGCGACGCGAGCCTGCACCTGGGCGAAGAGTGTAGCGATGGTCATGAGGGCGTTAAGCTCGGCCTCGTGCCATTTCCGATCACCGAACTTGATGAACCCCAGCAGTCCAGTGGTGATCTCGCCAGATACCAGCGGCACGGCGGCAGCCGACGTTACCGGAACCCCGCGGGCTTCTTCGATGAGGCGTTGATAGTCCTCGGTGGCCGGCTCGGGCCGGAACACGAGAGGCTCTTTGGCGTGTTCGCATAGCGCAAACACCGGGTCGGCATCAGCGAAGTAGATCAGCCTGAGCGGATCGGGGTCCGGTATGTTGAGGCGAGGTGGCCATTCGGCCACCAGCCTCGTCGCGCGCCTGTCGCGATCGTTATGACGCAAAAAGCTGACATCTACGCCCAGCTGTTCCACTAGATAGGCCAAAACGCGCTGACTGACTTCGGCTGACGTGGCAGCGTCGACTGTCATGAGCTGGTTGGCTACGGTGGTGACGAGCTCCTCAAGCTGCGGCGTCGCGGTGTCGTTGCACATCTCGGATGCTATCTGTGCGGCTCTGGTATGGCGTGCCGTACGCGTCGGCGGCTACACACCGACGGCGGTGGCGCGTGGAACAACCTGAAGATCAACACCTCGTGCCCTTCTTTGCCCGGCTTGACCAGTTCCCGAAAGTCGAGTTGCAGGCGGTGCAGCTGTGCGGCGAAATGGGGTGACGCTTGGTCGAGGTCGTGGCGGCCACGTGCATACAGGAAGATCGGTGACATCGGTTGTACGGCCAGTCCATGTTGTTGGGCCACAATCCACACCGCCTGCATGGCTGATCCGCCACGCGCAAAATCGGTGAGCGTGGCGCCATCAACGTAGACGATTGCGAGCGCTGAACTCGCCGACACGCGCTCATTGGTGTTGTCTTCGAGGGCTGTTCCGCAATCCCATTGCGCTAGCCGTGCCACGACGTCGGAGCGTCGCAGGATATCGAGAACCCGCAATTCGCCGGAATCCAGTTCGAGGCTTCGGACATCGATGCCCGCATCGAGCGAAGGGTCGCCCGGCCACCGGAGCTCGGACATCATTTCCTCATGTAGCCTCGGGGTGAGATAGCGGATTCGGTCTGCAGCCGCTAAAATTGTTGCAGCCCGGTCGATCTCGTTTCGTGACAGCAACAGCTGTAACCGCGCACCCTCAGCCGCGGCGGTGTTCGTTAACAACTCAACGGTCGCGGGGTGGACGTGACCGGGCATACCGTGGTGGCGATTGGTCGTTCTGAGCAGCATCGGCCGGTAAAGGGCCGCAAGGCTTGGATCATCACCACGGCCAAAATGCATTGTCGCTTGCAGCGGCGAGTCGGGCTGGGATTCGTCGAACTCTACTGATCCCAGGACCCGGTGTGCAGCGGCAGCGACACGCGCGTTAAACATGGCCGCGCCGACGGCCACTGCGCTACCACGAAACGCGATATCCATTGCGCTGGTGTGCTCAGGTGCTAGTCGGATGGTCAGCGAATGCTGTTTGGCCACAACATGCCATGGCTGAACGTTGCCCCCTGAAGGCGCGCGAATCGCCGCCTGAGCCACGATTTCGCTGGTTGGCTGCGGCTCGGCTGGCGCTGTTGGCGGCACGGACTCGAGCAACCATCCGTTCCCGCGAGACGGCATGGGCGGTTGATCGAGGCGATCTAGCGCTGCGGACACATCCACCCGTACCCGGCCAGACTCAAGTGGTTCTCCCAGACCGATTCTGCGTACCGCTTCAGCTACCGTCGCTGCGCCCACCCAGATATCGCCTGCCAACTGCGGCCATCCCCACAACGTCTGGTCAACTTCGATCATCGAAGCCGCACAACGCGCCGAGAGCTCTTGGCAATCAAGGATGTTGAGAACGTGGGGGACTTTGTCTTTTGTGGTCAGTCCACACAGCTTGTCGGCGTCGATGTCGCCCAATAGCCCATGAAAGATCGGTCGCCCAGGTTCGACGTCGTAGCGTTCGACATCGACCAGGCCGCGGTCACTGGTCGCCATCAGTACGGGGACACCACGGGCGCACGCGGCTTGTCGCAGTATCACTTTGATATCCAGCGAGTCGCATTCTTCGATAACGACGTCAAGGCCGTCGAGGAACTCGTCGACGGATTCCGGCGAGAGCCCGGATGTAACGAGGTCCACGGCCAGGTAGGGATCCAGCTCCGCGATCCTGCGCGCCGCAATCATCGCCTTGTTGAGGCCAATGTCGAAGACGCCGACCGGCACGCGATTCAGGTTCGACAGCTCAATTTTGTCGAAATCGGCCAACCGCAGTGTGCCACAGGCACCTTCGGCGGCAAGGGTGTATGCGATCGCATGGCCGGCGCTGAGTCCGACGACGCCGACCCGTAGCGCGTGCAGTGCGCGTTGTTCCTCAGCGGTGATGAGGTGCCTGTTGCGGTCCAAGCGCACGGCACGGAACCCCCGGAGACCCAGAATGGCAACAACCATGCGCCGCCAGGGATAATAGGCCCATCGCTTCGCTTCTTCTAGCAGATCTGGATCAGGCTGTGGCAGCAGGCGCCGCACGCCCGCTAGCTGTTCTGCGAATCGGTCGACGAACTCGATGCTCGGATCTGAGCGTAGTCGATCGAGCACCAGGACATCGTCGTGGTCATCGTCACGAAGGACGAGAATGCCGGTGCTGCCGCCCTCGTGTGGGATGGTCACTGTTCGGCTCCAGCGGTCGCTGCGGTGGTTGCGCTCAACGCTTCTACATCGCGCAGAAGCTTGCGCGACTCGACAAGCATTCTTGACAGTTGTTTTGGCTCGGCATGGTTAGCCAAGGTTCTGCGGTCCCACCAGATCATCTTGGTCCGGTAGCGCTCGTCCGGGTATGCTGCCGCCGGGATTCTCGCTGCTATTACTCCCCCCGAAGAACGCCACCGGTCCAGCGCGTGGGCCGCCGCGGTCCCCATCACAAACTGAACCCCCAACAGGGACATGCTTAGCGGTAGGGCGCGCGCCAAGGCGGCAGCAATCGCATCACTGCGCTGCGCGTCACTATTAACCCACCCGGACTTCACTTCCACGACCCCGAATGGCGCCCGGTCATTGATCATCTTGCGCACCGCGGATAATCCGGGATTGCCAGCCCATTCGACTACCGCATGCGAGTCATCGGCTGACCGCAGCGGTCCGATTACCCGAGCGCCCCCGACTACATCTCCTCCAATATCAATGGCGGCAAAGAACAACTGTGTATCGGAACCGTCACTGATGGCGTCGAGATCTAAGGTACACTCGACTCCGTGCTTACTATAGGCGCGAAGCGCACCCTGAAGGTATGTATTCCACAACGTGGGATCGAGCGCGGGTTGCGATACCACAAGCCGGCATTGCGCATCAGAAACCCACACACTGAGATTTTCCGAAAAATGCAACTTCTGCGGTGCGATAGGACGAAGTTGAGCGGTGGTCATGATTCTCCAATCTGTTAGGTATCCGGCAATTAACACGAGATTTGCTGCCCCTGTATCGAGCAGCGCAGACGTTGGGGCTGCGCCCGGAGAATTGCTGCCGTTGCGCAGAACGGCGCCGCACGGCAGGGTTCAACGCCCGGCCGCGCTGGTATTTATCGAGTCGCTGCGAGAGCCGTGAACAAATTGTCACGAAATCGTGCGCACGCGCGTTCACAAATACCACGCGCACGCGCTCGAAAACTACATGACCAGATAGCCAGATTTTTCCGGACCGGCAAAGCGTTGTTCAGTGTTGGTCACGGCTCTTGATCGTATTTACCCCGGGTGGCGTAGACCCTATCGATGGTGGACCCCGTTCATCGGGGTAATCGAATGGATCATGCAAAATATTACTTTGACGAGTATTCATTCCGATTCAACCGGTCCCACCCACCTCTCATGCGTGCGGGGCATACTGTTCTACGGCTTGGTGAAACACGCCGTTGCCATCGATCTACACCCACGCGACCTACTCTCTGAAAAAGTCGACCGGCAGTGCCTTGGCAAAGTGCCAGCCTTGTGCGGCTTTACAGCCGAAGGCGCGCAACCGGGCGGCTTGGCTGGGGGTTTCGACTAGCTTTGCAGTGACGGTGATACCGAGCTTGTCGCCAAGGTCGATCATTGCCCGGGTGATCTGTTCGTTGGCCAGCCGAGCTTGAATGTCGCCATCGAGGCACTCGATGAACTTTCCCCCGAGTTTGACCACGTCGACGGGGAGGCGGGGAAGGTAGGCGAGGCTGGAGAATCCAATGCCGAAGTCGTCGATGGCGATGCCGACGCCGAGAGCGGACAATTCTTGTAGCCTGGTCACCGCCTTCTCGTCTCTGCTAAGGCGCGCGTCCTCGGCCAGTTCGAGCTGCAGGGCATGGGCGGGCAGGCCGGTTTCGCCGAGCACACCTTCGACCAGCACCAGGAAGCCGGGATCGCAGATGGTGCTGGCGGAGACGTTGACGCTGACAAACGGTTGCGGGTCGGTGCTGTGGTCACGCCAACTGCGGACGTGGCGGCAGGCCTGCTCGAGCACGAAGGCCGTGAGCGGCACCATCAGTCCGTTGTTCTCGGCACGGTCGATGAACCGGCCCGGGAGTAGCGTGCCCAACGTCGGGTGTTCCCAGCGCAGCAGGGCCTCGGCGCCGATGATGCGGTTGTCGGCAAGCCGGATGATTGGCTGGTAGACGAGGAAGAATTCACCGCGATCCAGTGCCACGCGCATCGAAGTGGACAGATAATGGCGAGTGTTGACCTGGTCGCGGTCGGAGTCCGCCCATTGGTCAGGATTGGCTACCATCGCTCGCGCTTGCATCGCGCCCCTAAACATCTCTTCGTAGTCGATCAACTTGGTCGGCCTGAGCGCGCAAGCGAACGCTGTAGCGCGCTGACAACAACGATCCATCCAAGGGCTGCATCAGGATTCACAGCCCGGTGGGCACCTCGCCGACCGCGGTGGCAACGCGAAGCACACCACCGAAGTCGTCTTGACCCGAACCGTCGCAGTAGATTCTGGAGTCCTGGGAGGCAAAGATCGTCAGCGATAATGCGTAAAAGTCCGTCACGTACTACGTAGAAGGTCCGTGAGTGCAGCCGTTCCGGGCATGCACGAACCGGCGCTTACACGTCGAAGGCGGCTGCGCGGCAATCAGTCTCGGTGGGTAACCCATTGTCGGCGGGCGATCGGTTACCTCTCGAATCGACGGCCGCCCGCATCTGAGTTAGCCAGGCCAGCGGTTTCCTACGGGCGCTGGGTGCAAAGATACGACTTCCGGGTGCAATAGTTACGCGCTATCGCTGATGTTCTTGTCCGCACCGGCCTTCAGAGTTGAGCCAACGCGTAGTCGCCACTCGGCACTACGGTGGGCGCGTCATCGACGCTTCGCTGACGGCCCGAGGTGGCAGATGTTGCGCTCGCTGCAGATCGCCGATCAAATCGCTCGTACGGGTCACATGCCAGTGAGGCGTCTTGATCTGATCTGGATCAGCGCACGAAACGCCGCGAGACGGGAGCTTGATCTGGGCGTGGCTGCGCTGGTGGAGGCTGTGACGTTGCTCACTGCTGACGTCGAGGGCTCGACACGGCTGTCGCAGACGCGACTCAACGAGCTAGCGGCCGATTACCCAACCTTGGATCAGAACATATCGGAAGCTGTCGCGGCCCATGGCGGGGTGACGCGACCGGTAGACCAGGAGGTGGGTAGCGGTCTCGTCGTCGCGTTCCTGCGTGCTGGCGACGCGATCGCGTGCGCTTTGGAACTGCAGCTCTCAACGTTGGCGCCTATGCGGCCGCGTGTCGGTGTGCACACCGGCGATGTCCGGCTGCGCGGCGACGGCACCATCACCGGCTCCGCGATCAACGAGAGTGCGTGTCTGCGCGACCTCGCACACGAAGGCCAGACTTTGCTTTCAGCCGCCACTGGCGATCTGGTCATCGACCAGCTTCCGGCAAATACCTGGCTGACCGACGTCGGCAAGTACCCCCTGCGGGGTTTGCATCGCCAAGAACGGGTTATCCAGTTGTGTCATCGAGACCTACGCAATGAGTTTCCGCCGCTGCGGATGTCGGTCGGTAACAGATCCAGCCTTCCGGCCCAGTTCACCACTTTTGTAGGCCGTGACGCACAGATCAACGAGGTGCAAGAGGTCCTGACGAACTACCGGCTGGTGACGCTGCGCGGCGAGGGCGGTGTAGGTAAGACGCGTCTGGCGATCCAGATCGCGGCCGCGTCGGAATTTCGCGATGGTCTGTGTTTCGTCGACTTGGCACCGATTGCCGATCCCGGCATGGTGTCCACCACCGCGGCCCATGCTCTAGGTCTGATCGATCGGCCGGGCAGCTCAACATTCGACACTCTTAGTCATGCCATCGGCAACTGCCACATGCTAATGGTGTTGGACAACTGTGAGCACGTGTTGGATGCGTGCGCCGAGCTGGTCGTTGAGCTGCTGGGTGCCTGCCCGGAGTTAAGCATTTTGGCGACCAGCCGCGAGTCGATCGGCGTGACCGGCGAGGTCACATGGGTGGTGCCGTCGTTGTCTCCGGCGAACGAAGCAATCCAGTTGTTCACTGAACGTGCGCGCCTAGTCCAACCCAATTTTGAGATCGTTGCTGACAACTTCGACGCCGTGAGCGAGATCTGCCGGCGGCTAGACGGTATGCCCCTGGCAATCGAGTTGGCCGCGGCACGATTGCGGTCGTTGTCGCCAAACGAGATCGCCAACAGTTTGGATGACCGATTCCGCCTGCTGACCGGTGGTGCTCGCAGTACGGTGCAGCGCCAGCAGACATTACGGGCATCTATGGATTGGTCGTACGCACTGCTGACTGACACCGAACGGATCCTGTTCCGCCGCCTTGCGGTGTTTGTGGGCGGTTTCGACCTCACCGCGGCGAGCGAAGTCGCCGCCGCCGGCGGCGACGACTTCGTCGAGCGGTATTCAGTGCTTGATCAACTGACGCTGCTTGTCGACAAGTCGCTGGTGGTAGCCGAAGAAAGCCGAGGCAGTACGCGCTATCGGCTGTTGGAAACCGTACGCCAGTATGCGCTAGAAAAACTGAACGAATCCGAAGAAATCGACGGGGTGCGCGCTAGGCACCGGACCCACTACGCAACCATGGCGGCAGGGCTGAACGTTCCCGCCTCCACCGACTATGAACAACGCCTCCTGCAGGCTGAAGCCGAAATCGATAATTTGCGTGCCGCATTCACCTGGAGCCGTGGAAACGGCGATATTGCAGCCGCATTGCAGCTCGCATCCGCATTGCAACCGCTGTGGTCGCAGGGGCGCATGCGCGAAGGGCTGGCCTGGCTCGAATCCATCCTCGAGCGGGAAGGCGACAATCATCTTGTGCCGGCGGGGGTTTGGGCGCGGGCGCTTGCGGAGAAGGTAATACTCAAGGCTTGGCCGGCCACGAGCCCGATGGGCGCCCCCGACATCGTCGCGCAGGCTCACCATGCCTTGGCGCTGGCACGCGACGCAGGCGACTGCGCAGTGTTGGCTCGAGCGCTCGTCGCATGTGGCTGCGGCAGTGGTTGCGACACGGAAGCCGCTCAACCCTACTTCGCCGAGGCGATCGAGCTGGCGCGCGCCATTAACGATGAGTGGACATTGAGCCAAATCGATTATTGGCAGGTGGTCGGGATCTTCATATCGGGTCAGCCAATTCCTTTGCGAGCTGCGGCCGAACAAGCTCGAGAGCTCGCCGACAGCATCGGAAACCGGTTCGTCTCACGTCAATGCCGCCTGTTTGCCTGCCTGGCGCAGATATGGGAAGGCGACGCGAACGGAGCATTGGCACTATCTCGCGACGTTACCGCCGAGGCCGAGGTGGCAAACGATGTCGTTACTAAGGTACTCGGTTTGTATGTCGAAGCCATGGCACTGTCTTACATCGGCGACAGCGCCGCCCGGACCATCGCTGGTGCGGCTCTCGAAGCTGCCACCGAGTTAGGCGGGATTTACCAAGATCTGGGTTACGGAGCGATAACTCGCGCGGCGTTGGCCGCGGGCGACGTAGCGGCCATTGAGGCTAGCGAAGCGAGCTGGGATCTTCGCAATCAACACAACGTGGTAACGGCACACCACGAGCTGATGGCGCAGGCAGCCCTGGTTCGCGGCGATGTGACCACGGCAAGACGTTTCGCCGACGAAGCTGTGCTTGCGAGCACCGGATGGCATCTGATGATGGCGCTGATAGCACGGGCGCGAGTGGCGATTGCGCAGGACGAGCTGGGAAAGGCACGCGATGACGCCCACGCCGCGGTGGCGTGCGGCGTCGGTGTGCAGACGTACCTCGCGATGCCGGATGCCCTAGAACTTCTCGCAGGTCTGGCCGGTGAGGCCGGTAACCACGGTCAAGCAGTGCGCCTTTTCGGCGCGGCCGCGGCCCAGCGGCAGCGTACGGGGGAGGTTCGCCACAAGATTTGGGACGCCGGCTATGAGGCCGCCACGGCGGCGCTTCGTGATGCGATGGGCGACGAAGATTTCACTGCCGCCTGGGCTGAGGGTGCCGCGGCCCCCTTGGACGAGGCGATCGCCTACGCACAACGCGGTCGCGGCGAACGCAAACGCCCAAGCAACGGCTGGGACGCGCTGACCCCGGCCGAGCACAAAATCGTAAAGCTCGTCACCGAAGGACTGGTCACCAAGGACATCGCCGCGAGGCTTTTCGTCTCACCGCGTACCGTGCAAACACACCTCACCCACATCTACACCAAGCTCGACGTCACCTCCCGTGTCCAACTTGTACAGGAGGCCGCGCAACACTCGACCTAGGATTGCGCGGCCAGCGCAGGCCCGGAGTTCGAATCGGATGCAATACGCAACCAATCTGGGCTCTTCTGCGCGTTGTCGCTGATGTTCATGGCTCTTCGCGCCCCCATGCTTGAGCGC
Organism: Mycobacterium tuberculosis H37Rv; assembly: GCF_000195955.2. Taxonomy (GTDB): domain Bacteria; phylum Actinomycetota; class Actinomycetes; order Mycobacteriales; family Mycobacteriaceae; genus Mycobacterium; species Mycobacterium tuberculosis. Next base: position 1,530,209 of record NC_000962.3, read on the forward strand.
ATGAACGGTTTGCATACAGATGACGCGCCGGTCAATTGGCTCGAGCGGCGAGGTGGCCGGCTTACGTCGAGGCGGAGGGTGACGTTGCTCCATGCTGGAGTGGAACACCCGATGCGGCTGTGGGGCGTCCAATCCGAGGCGATAACTGCCGCGATGGTGCTTAGCCGGAAGGTATCGGCCATCATTGCCGGACACTGCGGTGTGCGCCTAGTTGATCAGGGCGTGGGCGATGGCTTCGTCGCCGCGTTCGCCCATGCCAGCGATGCCGTCGCATGTGCTCTGGAGTTGCACCAGGCTCCGTTGTCCCCGATCGTCCTGCGCATCGGGATTCACACCGGTGAGGCGCAGTTGGTCGACGAGCGCATCTACGCCGGCGCCACAATGAACCTGGCTGCAGAGCTACGGGATTTAGCCCATGGTGGGCAGACCGTGATGTCGGGTGCTACCGAGGATGCGGTACTCGGCCGGCTTCCCATGCGCGCTTGGCTAATTGGCTTGAGGCCCATGGAAGGGTCCCCGGAAGGGCATAACTTCCCCCAGTCACAACGCATAGCACAATTGTGCCATCCGAACCTTCGCAACACCTTTCCGCCGCTGCGCATGCGCATCGCCGATGCGAGCGGAATTCCTTATGTGGGGCGGATTCTGGTTAACGTTCAGGTAGTTCCCCACTGGGAAGGAGGGTGTGCCGCAGCGGGGATGGTCCTTGCTGGGTGAAGCGCCATTGAGGGCCAGACGATAGGTTGGCCAGCGACGTCCTCAACTCAGACTCTCGGCGCGACCTGACCGGCGGTTACGATCATCTGCTCGGACATTCGCAAGAGAGCGTGCTCGCCCACTCCCTGCGGCAAGGTGTAGGCCAGCTCGCGCAACTTAACCGCGCACTCGTAGAGCGTCTGGCGGAAATGCGTTTCGGTCATCGGGGTGCCTTCGCTCGTCGGCGAGATCGGCAGCGGTGTCTTGTGCTCATACAGATCAATCTCATTCATCAGAGCCATCATTCGCCGGCTAGCAGCTGCAAATCATCAGCACATCCACGTATGTCGTCGGCTGCCCAGCGCGCAATGTGTGGCACGGCGAGTTGATGTTCAACCTCGGCGTGTCCTGCATACTGGATTTCTTACTGTAAAGTCACCCAAATGGGTGGTGCCCGCCGGCTCAAGCTCGACGGGAGCATCCCCAACCAGCTCGCCCGGGCGGCCGACGCGGCCGTCGCACTTGAGCGCAATGGTTTCGATGGGGGCTGGACAGCTGAAGCCAGCCATGATCCCTTTCTCCCGCTGCTACTGGCTGCCGAGCACACGTCGCGACTTGAGCTTGGCACCAACATCGCGGTAGCGTTCGCGCGCAATCCGATGATTGTCGCCAACGTGGGCTGGGACCTACAGACGTACTCGAAGGGAAGATTGATCCTCGGTCTGGGAACCCAGATCCGGCCGCACATCGAGAAACGATTCAGCATGCCCTGGGGTCATCCGGCACGTCGGATGCGTGAATTCGTCGCCGCGCTGCGTGCGATCTGGTTGGCTTGGCAGGACGGGACCAAGCTTTGCTTCGAGGGTGAGTTCTACACCCACAAGATCATGACCCCGATGTTCACACCCGAGCCGCAGCCCTATCCCGTTCCGAGAGTCTTCATCGCCGCTGTCGGTGAAGCGATGACCGAAATGTGCGGCGAAGTCGCCGACGGCCACCTCGGTCACCCTATGGTCTCGAAACGGTACCTCACCGAGGTGTCGGTGCCGGCGCTGCTACGTGGCCTGGCGCGATCGGGTCGCGATCGCAGTGCCTTCGAGGTGTCGTGCGAGGTGATGGTGGCCACTGGCGCGGACGACGCCGAACTGGCGGCCGCCTGCACTGCCACGCGCAAGCAAATCGCCTTCTACGGATCCACGCCGGCTTACCGCAAAGTCCTCGAGCAGCATGGCTGGGGCGATCTGCACCCGGAGCTGCACCGCCTCTCCAAGCTGGGTGAGTGGGAGGCCATGGGTGGGCTAATCGACGACGAGATGCTCGGTGCTTTCGCGGTGGTCGGTCCGGTGGACACGATCGCCGGTGCCCTTCGCAATCGTTGTGAGGGCGTCGTCGACCGCGTCTTGCCGATTTTCATGGCCGCATCTCAGGAGTGTATTAACGCCGCACTGCAGGACTTTCGCCGTTGAGCGCGCCATCGGTGGATGAGGCCACCAAGATCGCTGCCCGCATAGAGGGCCCGCATTGCGTGCGGATCGGCGTTACCCGGCGGCGGGCACACGGGGCATTACGTACGCCCGCGGCGGCATCCGCAACGCATTGCTAACCCCGCCGAACCCGCCGCCGCTATTGGTCAGTTGCCCCAGCGGTAGCCCGCCCAGCATGTGTCCGGGGGCGGTTTGGGCGGCGCTGGTCAGGCTGGTCAGCGGCAGCGCCCGCGCCGCCGGGGTGACCGCCTGGTTGGCCGCGGCCCAGGCCTGCGGCACCGACAACGAACCGACCGAGGCCGCCCGACCCAAGTTGGCGGCCACCCCAGCGCCCAGACCCGAAGAACCCAGCGACGAACCCAGCTGGCTGCCCAGCGAGCTCATCGCCTGGACCCCGTTTTGCGCCGCGGTTTCCACGGCCTGAGCCGCCGCCGGAGCAAAGCCCTTCAACATCGAGTGCAAGGTGCTGGCCATCGACACACCCGAGTTGGTCATCGACACGTGGTTGTTGAGCATCGACACGATGTTGCTGAGCGGCGACAGATGCGGCGAGATGGCTTTCCAGAGTTCACTCAGTTGGTCGAACGGCCAGATGCTTTTCGTGGGCTGGGCCAGTTGTTGCAGCGCTTGGGGCACATTGTTCATCAACTGGTTCGCCGCGGCGGTGTCGATGGCCTCCTCGACCGCGACGGCCTGCTCAAGGAGCCCGCCGGGGTTGGTGATCAGTGGGGCGTCCTCGAACGGCAGCAACGCCTCGGTCGCCGTCGCCGCCGTGGCGGCGTAGCCAAACATCGCGGCGGCGTCTTGGGCCCACATCTCCCCGTATTCGGCCTCGTTGACCGCGATCGCCGGGGTGTTTTGCCCCAAGAGGTTGGTCGCTATCAGAATCATCAGTTCAGCACGGTTCTCGGCGATCACCGGCGGGGGCACCGTCAGCCCATACGCCGTCTCGTAGGCCGCCGCAGCAACCCGGACCTGGGCGGCGGTCAGCTCGGCCTGCCCCGCGGTGACGCTCATCCACGCCACATACGGCGAGGCCGCCGCCACCATCAGACCCGCCGACGAACCTATCCACGATCCCGTCGTCAGACCCCAGACCACCGACTGAAACGCCGACGCGGCCGAAAACAGGTCACTCGCCACGCTGTCCCACATCTTCGCGGCGGCCACCAGCGAGGCCGAACCCGGGCCGGCGTACATCCTCGCGGAGTTGATCTCCGGTGGTAACGCCCCGAAGTCCACCACTTCGATAATCCTTCCGCTCGGCCATAACTAGCACCAATGATGGACAGCAAACAACGTCGGCAACAGGTCAAATTCTCTCAAGTAGTCACAACCCCAGATGCAAAGTGCACCAGCCGCCCTGCCGCGAAGCTAAATCCAGCTGAACAATCTGAACATCAGGTAAATACAGTGGCAACTAATCTTAAATAACCCGGCCGATTAGACAGCGGCCGAGATCTGTTTGAGGTCGGGCCGTGATTGTCCGGAGAACGGCCGGTATCTCGCACGAGCAGCCACCCGCGCCCCCGTCAGACTTGGCGACCGCCTACGGCAACCTAAACCGGGGTGAACTTGGTGATCAGCCAATTGCCGTCGACCTTGGCTAGGGTCACCATCACGCTGCTGGCCGCCATCGACGGATTGGGGCTGTCCTTACTGGTAGTGCTCTGGTCGACAAAAACCAGAACGACGGCCGAATCCGGATGTAGCTCCGACACGGCCGCGCGCACCACCTTGGCGGTGGTTTTCAGTGACTTCTGTTTGGCCGCCGGAGCCACGATCTGCTGCGTGAACTGGTCGTAGTAGGACAGGAAATCGCCGGCGAGGTGCGACCTGGCGGTAGCGAAGTCTTGGTCGAGCGTGTCGGGTGAATACGACAACAGCGCGATTGTCCCGTCAGACGCCGCGGCGACGGCAGCACGGGCGGCGCCGGAGTCCGTCTGCTGATCGGGTCGGTATTGCTCAAGGTATAGCCATCCCGTCGCGCCCCCAGAGATCAACATGAGCAGGATGAGAATCACCGGAACGGGTTTCAAGGTAACCTGCATTCGCCACAGGTCACGGTGCCGCTGACCCTTCTGCGCGGTAGATTCCGTTGCAGAGTCGGTGTCAAATGCCTCGGTCGCCGAATCACCGGCTTCGCCTGCGGCTGAGTCGATCTCAGCGACTTCGGTGGCGTCAGTGGTTTCGGTGTTGACGTCGCGTACGTCATCGGTCACGGTACGAACTCAACTTTCGACATCTTGTACTGTCCCCCCTCTTCGGTCACGGTCACTTTGAGCCGCCACGCACGTGGTTCGTCTTTCGCCCCAGCGGAATTGGTGACCCGTGAAGTCGCCGCGACGAGCACCACGGCGGAATGCTCGTTCATGGATTCGACGGCTGTCGCGTTCACCGTGCCTTCGGTGACCACTTTGGACTGTTCGACAACCTTGGTGAAATCGGCTGCCCGCTGCTGGAAGTCATCCCTGAATTCGCCGGTGGAGCTGTCGATCACACGCGCGACGTCTTCTTTGGCCTTGTTGAAGTCCAGCGAGGTCATGTTGATGACACCTTGCTTGGCTCCGGCGGCGAACGCCGCGGCGCGCTGCTGGCGTTCGGTGGCCTCATGGTGTTGCCACACAATGTATCCGCTGAGCCCGGTGAAGCCGCAGATGATGACGACTGCGGCCGCCATGGCAATCGTGGACAGTCTTGGTAACCGCACCCGCAACCGCCGTCGCCAGGATGCCGACCGTGCGGCCTCCTGGTCTGCGGCCTCATAGTCGTCATAGTCGTCATAGTCTTCGGCGTCTTCCCAGTCTGCATACTCCTCGGGGACGTTCTCGTCCTCGGCTGGGGCCATCGCCAGCGCCTCACGCTTCAACCGGGCGGCACGGGCACGGGCCCGCGCCGCGGCGGCCAGCGCTTCGGCTTCGGCGGCTTCGGCTTCGGCGGCCAACGCCATCGCGTCGGCTTGCGATGTCCCCGCGTCCGACGGTGGTTCGGTTGTCTCAGCCATCGTGGATACAGCCCGTCAGTATCATTCTCGACTGAACTCCGGTATCGCTCACAGTATTGCCCATTGCTAACATTCGAGGCCCCAGCGAACTCCTACGAGGACCGATCAGGCAGACGATCACCCACCTGAGTTTTCCCCGGCAGCATGACTGGTGTTGACTCTCTCGAAAACATACTCTTTACTTCGACCCTCCAAGCGTTTCTCCAAAAGATTCCCGGTTGTGCCATGTCGTGTCGTGAACGCGTGCAGGCGATGGTCGACGGAACGCCCGTGCAGGCTCGTTGAGCCGCCTACTCCTGGGCGAAGATGTCCTCGGTGTCGGCGCCGACAACGGGCAGCTGGACCAGCGACAAGACATGGTGCGCCGGGCTGCCGGGTGGGGCCACCAGCACGCACTCGGTCCCCTGTTTGCGTGCCCGGTCACAAGCGGCAGCGAGGGCGCCGACGCCGGCCGAACCAAGGTGGGTGACGGCACTGAGGTCGATCGTCACGGGTGCTATGCCAGAACGGCTTTCGACGGCGATCTGGCGGTCCAATGTGGCTGCGGTGGTCGAATCGACGTCGCCCCGGACAACGATGCGGCCGGATTCAACTAGGGAGACGAATTCGCTGTCGATGGTTTGTTGGAAAGCTGCCCGGCGAACCATCGTGTCGGTGACAAACCGCGCCGGCCGCGACAGGCGATGCGTAAGTGTGGCAGTCGTTCCGCCGGCGCCATGCATGATGCGCGCCTCCGACACTAGGGCCTCGGCCATCGCCAGGCCGCGCCCACGGCCACGGGCGCCGTCGCGGTGGTCCTTCCATTGGCCCCGGTCGATTACCGATGCCCGCACGTTGCCGTCGCCGGCCAGCGCGGCCGCGACAACGATGCCCTTGGAGACGTCCGTGGCGTATCCGTGTTCGACCGCGTTCTCGACGAATTCGGAGATCGCGTGCACGATATCGGCGATGTCGGAGTGGTCGGCGCCGATCTCTGCCAGCCACTCACGAAGCTGGGCTCGAACGGTTCGTGCCGCGTTGATCGTCGCATCCAGCGTTATGTGCAGCGGCGGCGTTGGCGCCCGGCGTTGCATCGCAAGCAGGGTCACATCGTCGTTGTAGCCGGTGGACCGCAGCAGCAATTCAAGTGTGTCCGAACAGAGTCGGTCGATGGGCCGTGCCGGGGCGTCGAGCACAAAGCCGCCACTGCCGCTGGCGATGCTGGCCGCTAGGTCGGCAAATTCGGCGGTGCTGGCCTCGAGCGGCCGACCGGGCCGCTCGATCAGGCCGTCAGTGTAAAAGAGGATCGCGTCGCCGATGTTGAGCACTTCACTGCGCACTGGAAATCCGGTTCCGCTGCCGAGCGGACCCGCGCCGGTTGGTTCGACATACCGCGCACTCGCGTCCGCGGTCACCAGCAGCGGTGGCGGGTGTCCGGCTGTGCAGTACTGGAATTCGCCCGAGGTGAAGTCGAGCGAGCCGACACACATGGTGGCCGATTTCGATCCAGGTACCTGTTTATGGAAGCGGTCCACTGCCTCAAGCGCCTCGACGACCGTGTACCCCGCCGAGATCTGCATGCGTAACGCCGTACGTAATTGCGACATGACCGCTGCGGCCTCCACGCCGTGGCCCACGACGTCGCCAACGACGAGCACCAACCGATCCCCGAGGGCCAGCGCGTCGAACCAGTCGCCGCCGGCCGCGGTATCCTCGGCGGCGACCAGGTACTCGGCGGCTATGTCGGCGCCGGGAACCACGGGCACCGACGCGGCCAGCAACGCCTGCTGCATAACGGTGGCTGAATCGCGCACATTGCGATAGCGCTCGGACAGTTCCTCCACGCGCGCCTCGGCCGCCTGCCGGGCTCGCACTCGGCTGGTGACGTCGTCCACAATGAGCTGCACGCCCTCGATCGATCCGTCCGCCCGGCGGCGCGGTGTGACGACAAAGTCGAAGTATCGTTCCTCAACTCCGGAACCGTCGTAATCAGTTTGTAGTCGCCACTCCGATCCTGATTGCGGCTCACCGGTTTGATAGACCCGGTCCAACATTTCGTAGATCTGCTGACCCTCCAGTTCGGGATAGACCTCCCGAGCGGGCTGTCCCACGGTGTCAAGCAATGGACTGAAGCCGCGATAGGCCGCGTTCACTGCGACAAAGCGATGGTCAGGCCCCTCGAGGCCAACCAGAATCGCAGGGATGTGCTCGAAAATGCGTCGTACATCCTCGGCCGCACCGACCGTTTTGTCCCAGTCCATTTCGGCCGCCATTTGGCCGTCCCTCCTACGGACCGATGTAGCAAACGGGTCAACGTGCGCAGACCAATTCGCCAGGCAACGCAACCAGGTTATCAACGTGCCCTACCAGCTTGCCGGAAAAGCAAAAGTGCGTTTGGGGCAGGCCGCCACTTATGTCGCTGACAGCGCGGACTCCGTGGTCGGGTGTACGGGCAGCACGTCGCCGTATCCGCAGGCGTGGATGATGCGCGCGACAGCACGGTCGCGGCTTACCAGGCGCACGTCCACGCCCCGGCGTCGACACCGTTCGGCCTCGTGAGCAAGGACGGCGACTGCGCAGCAGCCCATGAAATCGAGGCCGTTGAGGTTGACCACGAGTGGTTCCGGCGCGGTGGTGGCCGCGGCCGCCTTCGTGACCAGATCTTGCCAAGTGTGCTCATTGGCGGCGTCGATCTCGCCACGCGCATGGATAATCACAGCCGAGTCGTGGTGCTGGATGGTCGCCTTGAGCGCGTTGCTCACCGGAGTAGTGAATGACCCTGCCTGAGTCGGGTTCATGGTGCACTCCTCATCGGCGGCACCCGAGCCCCCAATTGGATTGCCGGTCCTGCGCGCCGCGGAAAACCGTCGTCTTTGTATAGCAAGGCCGGCCCGCTCCGTCTATAGCGCCGAAGCCGGCGGCCAATGAGCTTCTCGGCGTCCTCGGAGCCGACCCCATTCTCCGCGCGGGTGGCCCCGCAGATGCGATCCAGCAACCCCGCCGACTCGCTCCGGACAGGTGGTGGTAGCCCTCGTAGGCTCAGCAATCGTGGACTTGCATTCACGACCACCGTGGTCGAACAACGCGGTGCGTCGTCTTGGCGTGGCACTGCGCGACGGAGTTGACCCGCCGGTCGACTGCCCGTCGTACGCCGAGGTGATGCTGTGGCATGCGGACTTGGCCGCCGAAGTCCAGGACCGGATCGAGGGCCGGAGTTGGTCTGCGTCGGAGTTATTGGTTACCTCACGTGCGAAGAGCCAAGACACCCTGCTAGCAAAGCTGCGGCGTCGGCCTTACCTGCAACTGAACACCATCCAAGACATCGCAGGTGTCCGCATCGATGCCGACCTCCTGCTGGGCGAGCAGACGAGACTTGCTCGCGAGATCGCCGACCACTTCGGTGCTGACCAGCCCGCTATTCATGATCTGCGTGACCACCCGCACGCCGGCTACCGGGCCGTTCATGTCTGGCTTCGGTTACCTGCCGGTCGTGTCGAGATACAGATTCGCACCATTTTGCAGAGCCTGTGGGCCAACTTCTACGAGCTTCTCGCTGACGCGTACGGTCGGGGCATCCGCTATGACGAGCGGCCGGAGCAGCTAGCGGCCGGCGTTGTCCCGGCACAGCTTCAAGAGCTGGTAGGGGTTATGCAAGACGCTTCAGCGGATCTGGCGATGCATGAAGCCGAGTGGCAACACTGTGCAGAGATCGAATACCCCGGCCAGCGGGCGATGGCGCTTGGCGAGGCGAGCAAGAACAAGGCGACGGTGCTCGCAACGACCAAGTTTAGGCTGGAAAGGGCCATCAATGAGGCCGAGTCGGCAGGGGGAGGTGGGTGAGGTGGCTGGCTATGTCGTCGAATACAACCGGCGCACCCACGTGCGTCGCATCACCGAGTTCGCCACCCCGCAAGAAGCGATGGAGCACCGGTTGAAGCTGGAAGCCGAGCGCACCGACAGCAATATCGAGATCGTTGCGCTCGTCAGTAAGTCGTTGGGAACCCTGAAGCAAACGCATTCGCGGTACTTCACTGGTGAAGAGCTGAACGTCGGAAACGGCGCGCGGTAGGCCCTTGGGTTTCCGCGAGTGTGCCGGGTCCGGTCGACATGGGGAGGTTCGGTCAACATGTCTACCCGGCACTAGAGCCCGAGCGCCCGATAGGTGCGGCGGACGAATTTTGGTTGCGCGGTCCGCAGTTTCGCCAGGGATGGGTTACCCGCGACGGCCGCGGCAGCGTCCACGGACAGATCGGGACAATGCTGGATCAGATACAGCAGTATCAGGTCGGCGCTCGGGTCGGCCTGCCACCATGTCCCGTACGCGCCGGGCCAGCTGAAGGTCCCGAGCCCGCCCGGCCCGAACAGCGGCCTGGACTTCGCCGGATCGGTCACCACCGATAGGTTCAGCCCGAAGCCGCGGCCCACCCAGAACGGCGCCCCCAGAAAGCTGTGCCGTTTCTGCTCGTCGGTCAGCCGGTCGGTGCGCATCAGGCGCACCGATTCAGGTGACAACACCCGGACCCCGTCGACCGTCCCGTCGCCCAACAGCATCCGCACGAACCGCAGGTAGTCATCGGCGGTCGACCACAACCCGCCGCCGGCGTTACAGAACGACGGCGGCGTGACGTGTGGCGGCCCCATCACGTCGTGCCGCAACCGGTCTTGTTCGTCGAGCCGGTACATGGTCGCGGCCCGTCGCTGCGCGTCGGCCGACACGTAGAAGCCGGTGTCGGTCATTCCTGCCGGACCCAGCACTCGCTCGTCGATGATCTGGTACAGCGGTGCGTCCTCGATGCGGGAGACAATGACACCCAAGACGTCGATGGCGTGGCTGTAGGTCACCCGGTCGCCAGGTTGGTGCACGAGCGGAAGGGTTGCCAGCGCTGCCAGCCAAACGTCGGGACCCTGGCCGAACGGCAGTCGCTGATAGGCCCGCGAAATTGGCCCCGACACCGAGAAACCGTAAGCCAGGCCGCTGGTGTGAGTGAGCAGGTCCTCGATCAAAATGGCTCGTCGCGCGGGATGTGTGCGATCCAGCGGGCCGGCGGCATCGTCCAGCACGGCCACCTTGCAGAGCTCCGGTGCCCAACGCGTGATCGGGTCACGCAGTGCCAGTTTGCCCTCGTCGACCAGGCTCATCGCCGCCGCCACCGTGACCGGCTTGGTCATCGACGCGATGCGAAACAGCGTGTCGCGTTGCATGGGCACGCCCGCGTCGATATCGCGATAGCCGATCTCGTTGACTTGCAACAATTTTTCGCGCTGCCAGACCATGGTTACCGCGCCGGAAAGCAGGCCCGCGTCGCATACCTCGCGGATGGACGCCTGATTGCCGTCGAGATTCACCCGGTTCAGGATACTGTCCGAGCCAGCGCGGCTCGGCGGATTACTGATTGTGCGAACGTTTTCCCGCGCACCGGTCGCGTGTTACTGTCGCGCTCTCCGGCGAATGTGATCTGGGGAACATGCTGTGAGCGCGGCGGCATGCTAGTGACGATGGTGTCGCTGCTGGTGAACCAGGGTGTGGGTAGGCAGTCACCGAGACCCGCAACCATGGACGGGGCTGGATTCGAGGCTCCGTGCATGCCGTACGACTAGGGGTAGCGCCCAGCTGCTCAATACCATCGGTTGGATAACAAAGGCTGAACATGAATGGCTTGATCTCACAAGCGTGCGGCTCCCACCGACCCCGGCGCCCCTCGAGCCTGGGGGCTGTCGCGATCCTGATCGCGGCGACACTTTTCGCGACTGTCGTTGCGGGGTGCGGGAAAAAACCGACCACGGCGAGCTCCCCGAGTCCCGGGTCGCCGTCGCCGGAAGCCCAGCAGATCCTGCAAGACAGTTCCAAGGCGACGAAGGGCCTGCATTCCGTCCACGTGGTGGTGACGGTAAACAATCTCTCGACCCTCCCGTTTGAGAGCGTCGATGCCGACGTGACCAACCAACCGCAGGGCAATGGCCAGGCGGTGGGCAACGCCAAGGTCAGAATGAAGCCCAACACCCCGGTGGTGGCCACCGAGTTCCTGGTCACGAACAAGACCATGTACACGAAGCGGGGCGGCGACTATGTCTCGGTGGGTCCGGCGGAGAAGATCTATGACCCGGGCATCATCCTGGACAAGGACCGGGGGCTGGGCGCGGTCGTCGGGCAAGTGCAAAACCCGACAATCCAGGGACGTGACGCCATCGACGGCCTGGCCACCGTCAAGGTGTCCGGGACCATCGACGCCGCGGTGATCGATCCGATCGTGCCTCAGCTAGGTAAGGGTGGGGGCAGGCTCCCGATAACCTTGTGGATCGTCGACACCAACGCCTCAACGCCGGCACCCGCCGCGAACCTGGTGCGGATGGTCATTGACAAGGACCAAGGCAACGTCGACATCACGCTGTCCAATTGGGGTGCGCCGGTCACCATCCCGAACCCGGCGGGATAACAGGCGCGAACCGGCCCGGTCCAGCCCCATCGCTGGTCGATGGCCTGGCCGGTCCGGTACTCGTCCGCGGGCGGAGGCCGCCTTCGAAGAAATCCTTTGAGAATTCGCCAAGGCCGTCGACCCAGCATGGGGTCAGCTCGCCAGCCTGAACCGCCCCGGTGAGTCCGGAGACTCTCTGATCTGAGACCTCAGCCGGCGGCTGGTCTCTGGCGTTGAGCGTAGTAGGCAGCCTCGAGTTCGACCGGCGGGACGTCGCCGCAGTACTGGTAGAGGCGGCGATGGTTGAACCAGTCGACCCAGCGCGCGGTGGCCAACTCGACATCCTCGATGGACCGCCAGGGCTTGCCGGGTTTGATCAGCTCGGTCTTGTATAGGCCGTTGATCGTCTCGGCTAGTGCATTGTCATAGGAGCTTCCGACCGCTCCGACCGACGGTTGGATGCCTGCCTCGGCGAGCCGCTCGCTGAACCGGATCGATGTGTACTGAGATCCCCTATCCGTATGGTGGATAACGTCTTTCAGGTCGAGTACGCCTTCTTGTTGGCGGGTCCAGATGGCTTGCTCGATCGCGTCGAGGACCATGGAGGTGGCCATCGTGGAAGCGACCCGCCAGCCCAGGATCCTGCGAGCGTAGGCGTCGGTGACAAAGGCCACGTAGGCGAACCCTGCCCAGGTCGACACATAGGTGAGGTCTGCTACCCACAGCCGGTTAGGTGCTGGTGGTCCGAAGCGGCGCTGGACGAGATCGGCGGGACGGGCTGTGGCCGGATCAGCGATCGTGGTCCTGCGGGCTTTGCCGCGGGTGGTCCCGGACAGGCCGAGTTTGGTCATCAGCCGTTCGACGGTGCATCTGGCCACCTCGATGCCCTCACGGTTCAGGGTTAGCCACACTTTGCGGGCACCGTAAACACCGTAGTTGGCGGCGTGGACGCGGCTGATGTGCTCCTTGAGTTCGCCATCGCGCAGCTCGCGGCGGCTGGGCTCCCGGTTGATGTGGTCGTAGTAGGTCGATGGGGCGATCGGCACACCCAGCTCGGTCAGCTGTGTGCAGATCGACTCGACACCCCACCGCAAACCATCGGGGCCCTCGCGGTGGCCCTGATGATCGGCGATGAACCGGGTAATTAGCGTGCTGGCCGGTCGAGCTCGGCCGCGAAGAAAGCCGACGCGGTCTTTAAAATCGCGTTCGCCCTTCGCAATTCGGCGTTGTCCCGCCGCAAGCGCTTCAGCTCAGCGGATTCTTCGGTCGTGGTCCCGGGCCGTGCGCCGGCATCGACCTGCGCCTGGCGCACCCACTTACGCACCGTCTCCGCGCAGCCAACACCAAGTAGACGGGCGACCTCACTGATCGCTGCCCACTCCGAATCGTGCTGACCGCGGATCTCTGCGACCATCCGCACCGCCCGCTCACGCAGCTCCGGCGGGTACCTCCTCGATGAACCACCTGACATGACCCCATCCTTTCCAAGAACTGGAGTCTCCGGACATGCCGGGGCGGTTCAGCCGCGCCGGCTGGCAACCGTTCCCGCTCGAGAAAGACCTGGAGGAATACCAGTGACAAACGACCTCCCAGACGTCCGAGAGCGTGACGGCGGTCCACGTCCCGCTCCTCCTGCTGGCGGGCCACGCTTGTCAGACGTGTGGGTTTACAACGGGCGGGCGTACGACCTGAGTGAGTGGATTTCCAAGCATCCCGGCGGCGCCTTCTTCATTGGGCGGACCAAGAACCGCGACATCACCGCAATCGTCAAGTCCTACCATCGTGATCCGGCGATTGTCGAGCGAATCCTGCAGCGGAGGTACGCGTTGGGCCGCGACGCAACCCCTAGGGACATCCACCCCAAGCACAATGCACCGGCATTTCTGTTCAAAGACGACTTCAACAGCTGGCGGGACACCCCGAAGTATCGATTCGACGACCCCAACGATCTGCTGCACCGGGTCAAAGCGCGGCTAGCCGAGCCAGCGCTGGCCGCCCGGATCAAGCGCATGGACACACTCTTCAACGCCATCGTTGCAGTACTGGCCGTGGGTTATTTCGCGGTTCAGGGTGTGCGGTTGGTGGAACCGAGCTGGATGCCGCTGTGGGCCTTCGTGATTGCGATGGTTCTGCTGCGCAGTTCGTTGGCCGGGTTCGGTCATTACGCACTGCACCGCGCGCAACGAGGCCTCAACCGGGTTTTCAACAATGCCTTCGATCTCAACTATGTGGCCTTGTCCTTAGTCACCGCCGACGGACACACCCTGCTGCACCACCCGTATACCCAGAGCGAGGTGGACATCAAGAAGAACGTGTTCACGATGATGATGCGGCTACCGTGGTTGTATCGCGTTCCCGTACATACGATTCACAAATTTGGCCACATGCTCAGCGGCATGGCGATCCGGATCGTCGACGTCTTCAGGATCACGCGCAAGGTAGGTGTCGAGGAATCCTACGGAAGCTGGCGCGCCGCGCTTCCACACTTCCTTGGATCGGCCGGGGTGCGCTTGCTTCTGGTGAGTGAATTGGTGGTCTTCGCGATCGCCGGCGACTTCTGGCCCTGGGCACTGCAATTCGTAGCGACGCTGTGGGTTAGTACCTTCTTGGTGGTGGCGAGCCATGAGTTCGAGGACGACACCCAGGGCGGTGCCGTCAACGGCGAGGACTGGGGCATAGATCAACTCGAGCACGCTAATGACCTAACGGTGATCGGGAACCGCTACGTCGACTGCTTCCTGTCAGCCGGCCTGAGCTCCCACCGAGTCCATCACGTGCTGCCGTTTCAGCGCAGCGGCTTCGCGAACATCGTCACCGAGGACGTTTTGCGTGAGGAAGCAGCGAAGTTCGGTGTCGAGTGGCTTCCCGCAAAGGGTTTCATCACCGATCGGCTGCCGAGGCTGTGTCGGAAGTATCTGTTGACGCCGTCGCGCCAAGCCAAGGAGCGTCATTGGGGTTTCGTCCGCGAGCACTGCTCGCCGGCGGCATTGAAAGCCAGTGCCAGCTACGTGGTTGCGGGTTTCGTCGGAATCGGGTCGGTATGAACGTCTCAGCTGAGAGCGGTGCGCCGCGCCGGGCCGGCCAGAGGCATGAGGTTGGCCTTGCCCAGTTGCCGCCGGCTCCGCCCACCACGGTGGCGGTGATTGAAGGGCTTGCGACGGGCACGCCGCGTCGGGTAGTCAACCAGTCCGACGCCGCCGATCGGGTCGCCGAGCTTTTCCTCGATCCCGGTCAGCGGGAACGGATTCCGCGGGTGTATCAAAAATCGCGGATCACCACGCGCCGGATGGCGGTCGACCCGCTCGACGCCAAATTTGATGTCTTCAGGCGGGAACCTGCGACGATCCGTGATCGGATGCATCTGTTCTACGAACACGCGGTTCCGCTGGCGGTGGACGTGAGCAAGCGTGCCCTGGCCGGCCTGCCATACCGTGCCGCCGAGATCGGGCTGCTGGTGTTGGCCACCAGCACCGGATTCATCGCGCCGGGCGTGGACGTTGCGATCGTCAAAGAGCTCGGGCTCTCCCCGTCGATATCACGTGTCGTGGTCAATTTCATGGGATGTGCCGCCGCGATGAATGCCCTGGGCACCGCCACCAACTATGTTCGTGCCCACCCGGCCATGAAGGCGCTGGTGGTGTGTATCGAATTGTGCTCGGTGAACGCTGTTTTTGCCGACGACATCAACGACGTCGTCATTCACAGCTTGTTTGGCGACGGGTGCGCGGCGTTGGTGATCGGCGCCAGCCAGGTTCAGGAGAAGCTCGAGCCAGGCAAGGTGGTAGTCCGCAGTAGTTTCAGTCAGCTGCTCGACAACACCGAAGACGGTATCGTGCTTGGCGTCAATCACAACGGCATCACCTGCGAGCTGTCGGAGAATCTCCCCGGCTACATCTTCAGCGGGGTCGCACCGGTGGTGACAGAGATGTTATGGGACAATGGATTACAGATATCCGATATCGATCTCTGGGCGATCCATCCGGGTGGCCCCAAGATCATCGAGCAGTCGGTGCGCTCGCTGGGGATCTCCGCGGAGCTGGCGGCGCAGAGCTGGGACGTGCTCGCCCGCTTCGGCAACATGCTCAGCGTATCGCTTATCTTTGTGCTAGAGACGATGGTGCAGCAGGCGGAGTCGGCCAAAGCCATCTCGACGGGGGTGGCGTTCGCGTTCGGGCCGGGCGTCACTGTCGAAGGCATGCTGTTCGACATCATCCGACGGTGACCGCCATGAATTCAGAACACCCGATGACCGACCGGGTTGTGTATCGATCGTTGATGGCCGACAACCTGCGATGGGATGCCCTGCAATTGCGCGACGGCGACATCATTATCTCGGCGCCGTCCAAGAGCGGCCTGACCTGGACACAGCGCCTGGTGTCCCTGCTGGTGTTCGACGGGCCCGACTTGCCCGGACCCTTGTCGACGGTGTCCCCGTGGCTCGACCAGACCATTCGGCCCATCGAGGAAGTGGTCGCTACTCTCGATGCCCAGCAGCACCGCCGGTTCATCAAGACCCACACGCCGTTGGACGGCCTGGTGCTCGACGACCGCGTCAGCTACATCTGCGTAGGACGCGACCCGCGCGATGCCGCGGTGTCAATGCTGTACCAATCGGCCAACATGAACGAAGACCGGATGCGGATTCTGCACGAGGCCGTAGTGCCGTTTCACGAGCGAATCGCCCCCCCGTTTGCGGAACTCGGTCATGCGCGCAGCCCGACCGAGGAGTTCCGGGATTGGATGGAGGGGCCGAATCAGCCTCCCCCTGGCATAGGTTTCACACATCTGAAGGGGATCGGCACTCTGGCCAACATCCTGCACCAGCTAGGCACGGTATGGGTCCGCCGTCACCTACCCAACGTGGCCTTGTTTCATTACGCCGATTACCAGGCGGACTTGGCGGGCGAGCTGCTCCGGCCGGCAAGGGTCCTCGGTATCGCCGCGACCCGCGATCGAGCCCGGGACCTGGCGCAGTACGCCACGCTGGATGCGATGCGCTCCCGCGCGTCAGAAATCGCTCCTAACACCACCGACGGCATCTGGCACAGTGACGAGCGTTTCTTCCGCCGGGGCGGGAGTGGCGACTGGCAGCAGTTCTTCACCGAAGCCGAGCACCTGCGCTACTACCACCGCATCAACCAGCTGGCGCCACCTGATCTGCTGGCCTGGGCACACGAGGGCCGCCGGGGATACGACCCGGCCAACTGAGGTTCAGTGCCGCATTCTCTCCTGTCAGTTGCTGCACTTTAGACGCTCAATGCGCTGCGACAACATTAAATGTCAGCAGTCACACCCAGTGTGGGGGAAATTTGCATATGCGATTTAGTTGTGTGTAGCTTGTTTTGCTGTCTGTACGACTGCACCGAGGGGTGAGCGCGTGTCGCACGAAAGTCTGTTCGAAGAAAGCGAAGCGCCCTACGCGGCGCTGTGCGTAGTTGCCAACTTCACGACAGACGGCGAGTGAGCAGGCGCTCATCACCAGGGCTACGAGCCCAGCACAGGGGACGCGGTGAAGCGCATGTCCCACGAATCCGTGTTCCAACAGAGTGAAGCGCTCTACACGGCATATTTTTCGCCCAACGGCGAATGAGCGAGCGCCGATCGGTGCGTTAGGCCGGGCGGGCGACCGCCCCCGTCGCCCCTTTAAGTGCGCATGTGCGTAGTCCAGTCGAGGGTCGGGAGCTGGCCCAGTGCCCCAAGATGCGATGCGGCTGGCCACATTCTCATCCGCAACGCTAGTTACCACAAGTCACACCATACCCATTTTGGCAGAAACTATTGCACATACAGATAATTGTCGGTAGCTTGTCTTGCGGTGCAGAGAACGGAGGAGGGAATCGCGTGCCCCACGAAATCTTGTTTGACGCGGACGAAAAGGCATTCTCGGCGTTTTGCATTATCTCGTTTACGACCGACAGCGAGTGAAGCTGCGGTCATCGGGGGCGCCACTCCCAGAGAGGAGAGGAGGTGAATCGCATGTCACAGGAAACCTTGTTCCAAGAAAGCCAAGCGCTCTACGCCGCGTATTTCTTTGCGGCCGACGGTGAATGACCGGTCGCCGATTGGCGCGATTCCCCGCATTCAGGGCTGGCGTAGCGCAAGACGATGACGTGGGGTCGACCCTGAGTCAGGGCTCGACGACAGGTGTGTTGTCGGGCCCGAATTGGTCGTACTGGCCAAGCCGTGTATTAGGGTCTGCGGACCCGACGACGATCGCTCACCGGCACGGCACCCACCGCATCACTAGCCCGGACGAGACCTGGCTGGCCCTGCAGCCCTTTCTCGCGCCAGCAGGCATTACCGGGGTCGCCGACGTGACATGGCTGGATTGTCTTGGCATTCCAACGGTTCAGGCGGTGCGCCCGGCATCGCTGACGTTGTCGGTCAGCCAGGGCAAAGCCGCCAGCTATCGGGCTGCCCAGGTCTCGGCGGTGATGGAGTCCTTGGAGGGATGGCACGCCGAGAACGTCACTGCCGACTTGTGGTCTGCGACCGCCCGGGATCTCGAGGCAGACCTGACTTACGACCCCGCCCAACTTCGCCACCGGCCGGGCAGCCTCTACCACGCCGGCGTCAAGCTCGATTGGATGGTCGCGACGACGTTGCTGACCGGTCGCCGGACCTGGGTACCGTGGACGGCGGTGCTGGTGAACGTGGCAACCCGCGATTGCTGGGAACCGCCGATGTTCGAGATGGACACCACCGGACTGGCCTCCGGCAACTGCTACGACGAGGCCACCTTGCACGCCTTGTACGAGGTGATGGAGCGGCATAGCGTGGCTGCAGCGGTCGCCGGAGAGACCATGTTCGAGGTGCCAACTGACGATGTCGCCGGCTCTGACAGCGCCCACCTGGTTGAGATGATCCGTGACGCCGGGGACGATGTGGACCTTGCCCGCATCGATGTCTGGGACGGTTACTACTGTTTTGCCGCCGAGCTCACCTCCGCGACGCTGGAGGTGACCTTCGGCGGGTTCGGGTTACACCACGACCCTAACGTGGCGTTATCGCGGGCGATCACCGAAGCCGCCCAGTCGCGCATCACGGCAATCAGCGGAGCCCGCGAGGACCTCCCGTCGGCGATCTACCACCGGTTCGGCCGGGTGCATACATACGCGAAGGCGCGAAAGACGTCGTTGCGGCTGAACCGCGCGCGGCCGACACCGTGGCGGGTGCCCGATGTCGACTCGCTGCCCGAGTTGGTGGCGTCGGCGGCGACGGCGGTGGCCAACCGATCCGGCACCGAGCCGCTGGCGGTCGTGTGCGACTTCGCCGATGCCTGTGTCCCCGTGGTGAAGGTGCTCGCCCCGGGCCTCGTGCTGTCGAGCGCATCGCCGATGCGCACACCCCTACAGGAGGCTGAATGACGGCCTGCGGCAGGATTGTCGTCACCGCTGGGCCCACGATTAGCGCCGCGGACATCCGCTCGGTGGTGCCGGATGCCGAGGTGGCGCCGCCGATTGCGTTTGGCCAGGCGCTCTCCTATGACTTGCGGTCGGGTGACACGCTGCTGATTGTCGACGGATTGTTCTTTCAGCAGCCGTCGGTTCGACATAAGGAGCTTTTGACGTTGATGGCCGACGGTGTCCGAGTCGTCGGATCGTCGAGCATGGGCGCCCTGCGGGCCGCTGAGCTGCATCCATTCGGCATGGAGGGCTATGGCTGGGTCTTCGAAAGCTACCGAGATGGGGTACTCGAGGCCGACGATGAGGTCGGCGTGGTGCACGGCGACGCCGACGACGGCTACCCGGTCTTCGTCGACGCGCTGGTGAACATGCGCCACACCCTGGCGCGGGCCGTCGCAACTGGTGTGGTGTGCTCCGAGCTGGCCGAGCGGATCATCGAGACCGCGCGGGCCACACCGTTCACCATGCGCACCTGGGCGCGGCTGCTGAGTGAGGTCGGCGCCCCGGACCAGCGCGGCCTCGCCGCACAGTTGCGGTCACTGCGGGTCGATGTCAAACACGCCGATGCGCTGCTGGCGTTGCGGCAGCTCGGCCAGCGCCCCCGGGTGGAGCCGCTTCGTCCGGGTCCGCCGCCCACCGTGTGGTCGCGGCGGTGGCGGCAGCGATGGGCACCGCCCACCTCCGTCGCCGCATCGGCCGACCACGGCGAGTCTTTTGTCGACGTCACCGACTTGGAGGTCTTGTCGTTTTTGAGCGTGAGCTCGGTTGACTACTGGGCCTACCGGCCAGCACTGCAACAGGTCGCTGCCTGGTACTGGACGTTGAAACACCCCGAACAATCCGGAAGCGTCGGTGAGCGTGCCGCACGAGCCGTCGCCGAGGTGGCATCGGAGGGCTACGGGCGCGCCCTGGAATTCATTGCCTATCGCTACGCACTTGCCACCGGCATCATCGACGAGACCGGCTTTCCCGAGGCGGTCGCAGCGCATTGGCTCACCACCGAAGAGCGCCACGGCCTGGGCAATGACCCCATCTCGATCTCGGCGCGAGTGATCACCCGCACGTTGTTCGTCGTCCGGTTATTGCCGGCGATCGACCATTTCCTTGACCTGCTGCGGAAGGACTCCCGACTGCCCCGATGGCGTGCCATGGCGGCCCACGCACTCTGCAAGCGCGACGATCTGGCCCGGCAAAAGCCGCACCTGAACCTGGGCCGGCCCGATCCGACGCAATTGAAGCGCCTCTTTGGGGCCCGATGGGGGACCCAGGTGAACCGCATCGAGTTGGCCCGGCGTGGACTGATGACCGAGGACGCCTTCTATGCTGCCGCCACCCCGTTCGCCGTCGCGGCCGTCGACGACCAACTGCCGCGCATCGAGGTCGGCACCTTAGGACCCGCGC
The DNA here is from genome assembly GCF_000195955.2 of Mycobacterium tuberculosis H37Rv. GTDB lineage: Bacteria > Actinomycetota > Actinomycetes > Mycobacteriales > Mycobacteriaceae > Mycobacterium > Mycobacterium tuberculosis. The sequence continues at coordinate 1,550,592 of NC_000962.3, forward strand.
CGCTGAGCGCGGACGTTCCAGAACGCCATTTCGACTTCGGTTCCGTCTAACTCGCGGCGCACGGTGGCGGGCTCCAGCGACTCGATATCCCAGCCAGCGCCACCGAGGACGTCGCGCAGCGTTTGCTCGGATACCGTCGACCGCGGCCATTCCTCATCGGGCGGCATGGCGTTGGAGAAGCAGCTGAGTAGCAGGGTGGCGCCCGGTCGGGTGGCCCGGTGCACCGAGGCGGCGTAGCTGCGCTTGCCGTCGTCGTCTAGGCAGTGGAACATCCCGCAGTCGATCACGGTATCGAACGCGCCGGTGTAGCCGGTCAGCTTGGTGGCGTCACCCACTGCGAACTTGACATCGACTCCGGCGTCGCTGGCTCGCCGTTTGGCGGTGGTCAGCGCGGTGGGAGAGATGTCCAACCCGGTCACCTGGTAGCCGTTCCTGGCGAGGTAGATCGCGTTGTCACCGAGCCCGCACCCGATGTCGAGCACGTCGCCGTGCACCCAGCCGCCGGTGTGCCAGCCGATGACATTGTCCTTGGGCGCTTTGGTGTCCCACGGCGGTGTCGTGATCGGCGGGAGGCCCTCGCCGGGGCTTTCGCCACGGTAGAGCGCGTCGAAATCTATACCTGGCATGCTGGCCAGCTTAGGCGGCGTGTAGGTGGGTGAGGGCGACACCGATTCTGGCTTCCACCTGGCTAACGTCTATCTCCAACGGCCCGGGCAGTGGTGGCGCGGTGCAGTGATAGTACATCCCGGTGGGCGTGGTGAATTCAGCTGTGTGACGGCCGGTTTCGTCCGTGTCGGTGCTGACGCGCCAGCCGGGAGCTTCCTTGACGTAGTTACAGCGTTCACACGATCCGAGGCCGTTGGTCGCGGTGGTCGGGCCGCCTCGATGATGCGGCTGGGCGTGGTCACGGTGGCGGATCGGGGCATCGCAGTAGGGCATGCGACAGCGCTGATCGCGCAACCCGATGAACGCGGCCAGCCCCTTCGGGAACCGGCGTGCCCGCGATTCCATCGCCACCAAGGCCCCCGAGCGCGGATGACGGTAGAGCCGGCGCAGCGTGGCCCGTGACCGCGTATCGGCAACCGCGTCGCGCACCAGGTTGCGGGCCACGGCCGCCGGGATGGGGCCATACCCGTCGACCACCGCCGGGGCGCGGTCGCCAGCTAACAGTGTCTCGTCGGAGAGCACCAGGTTGACCGCTACCGGTTGGGCCGCCTCGGCGGGTTGTCCGGTGACCCGCTCGACCAACGTGTCGGCCATTACCTGGCCCCGTGTCCGATCGTCGAATGTCGTGTCGGCGGCCCGCTTGAGCGCCGCATAGACCGACACGCCTCGGGCCACCGGAAGCAACGCCGTCACCCAGGTCATGGTGTCGGGGGCCGGGCGGATCGTCACCGTGCGTTCGGTCTCGGCCCTGGCGGCCCGCTCCACCACCGCCTGGGCATCGAGCCGGTAGGCAATCGCCCGGGCCGCGGCGGCGATCCGCGCATCACCCATCCCGTCCAATGCGGACATGTCGGCGCACAGCTCGGCGTCGAGTGCGCGGCGATCCTCGACGTCCAGGCAGGCCGACTCCCGCACGATCAGCGTGGCCCGCCACTCCGATAGCCGCCCGACCTCGAGCGCGGCGAGTGTGTGCGGCATCTCATACACCAACGCCTTCGCGAACCCCAGGTGGCGCCCGCCGCGCGCCGGCGAATCCCGTCGCGCCAGCGCTACTTCACTGGCCACCCCACGCCCGCGCCGCCGTGCCGGCACCCCCGCATCCGCCTCATTGCAGCGACGCAACTTGTCCAGCGCCGCCGCAGCACGTGCCTGACCGGCGGCCGCGGCCGATTTGACCCGCTCCAGCTCGGCGATCCGCGCGGTCAGGCTCGCCTCATCGTCGCGCGAATCCACGCCCGCGAGGCTCACTAAATCGAACATGTGTTCGAGTATAGCAGGCCTGGGCCACCGCGGCCACCGCACCGCGGGCCCGCAGCGTGCGAGTGCTACGCTGCCGAGCGGTCGACATCCTTTAACGATCCGTCCAGAGAGGCGGAGAAGGAGGTCAAGGTTTCCCATGGGTGCTGCGGGTGATGCCGCAATCGGCCGGGAGTCCCGCGAGTTGATGTCCGCGGCCGACGTCGGCCGCACGATTTCGCGCATCGCGCATCAGATTATCGAGAAGACCGCGTTAGATGACCCAGTCGGACCCGACGCGCCGCGGGTGGTGCTGCTGGGAATCCCGACCCGTGGCGTGACGCTGGCGAATCGCCTGGCCGGCAATATCACCGAATACAGCGGCATCCACGTCGGCCATGGCGCGCTGGACATCACCCTGTACCGCGACGATCTGATGATCAAGCCGCCGCGGCCCTTGGCGTCGACGTCGATCCCGGCCGGTGGGATCGATGACGCGCTGGTGATCCTGGTCGATGACGTGCTCTACTCCGGGCGCTCGGTGCGTTCCGCCCTGGACGCGCTGCGCGACGTGGGCCGGCCGCGGGCGGTGCAATTGGCGGTGCTGGTCGACAGGGGTCACCGGGAACTGCCGCTGCGCGCCGACTATGTGGGCAAGAACGTTCCGACCTCGCGCAGCGAGAGCGTGCACGTGCGGCTGCGCGAGCACGACGGCCGTGACGGCGTGGTGATCTCGCGATGACCCCAAGGCACCTGCTGACCGCCGCCGACCTCAGCCGCGACGACGCCACCGCCATCCTCGACGACGCCGACCGGTTTGCGCAGGCGCTGGTCGGTCGCGACATCAAGAAGCTGCCGACGCTGCGGGGCCGGACCGTCGTCACGATGTTCTATGAGAACTCCACCCGCACCCGGGTGTCGTTCGAGGTAGCGGGTAAGTGGATGAGCGCCGACGTGATCAACGTCAGCGCTGCCGGATCTTCGGTAGGCAAGGGTGAGTCGCTGCGGGATACCGCGCTGACCCTGCGCGCGGCCGGGGCTGACGCGCTGATCATCCGCCATCCCGCGTCCGGCGCCGCCCATCTGCTGGCGCAGTGGACCGGCGCCCACAACGATGGGCCGGCGGTGATCAACGCCGGTGACGGCACTCATGAACACCCCACGCAGGCGCTGCTTGATGCGCTGACCATCCGTCAGCGCCTCGGCGGCATCGAAGGCCGGCGCATCGTGATCGTCGGCGACATCCTGCACAGCCGGGTCGCCCGCTCCAACGTCATGCTGCTGGACACCCTGGGCGCCGAGGTGGTGCTGGTGGCGCCACCCACATTGCTACCGGTCGGGGTGACCGGCTGGCCGGCCACCGTCTCCCACGACTTCGATGCCGAGCTGCCCGCCGCCGACGCGGTATTGATGCTGCGGGTACAGGCCGAGCGGATGAACGGCGGTTTTTTCCCGTCCGTACGGGAGTACTCGGTCCGCTACGGGCTAACCGAGCGGCGCCAGGCGATGCTTCCCGGCCACGCCGTGGTGTTGCACCCGGGACCGATGGTGCGTGGCATGGAGATCACATCTTCGGTCGCGGACTCGTCGCAATCGGCTGTGCTGCAACAGGTTTCCAATGGAGTCCAGGTGCGGATGGCGGTGCTGTTCCATGTGCTGGTGGGAGCGCAGGATGCCGGTAAAGAGGGTGCGGCGTGAGCGTGCTGATTCGTGGTGTGCGGCCCTACGGCGAGGGGGAGCGGGTCGACGTACTCGTCGATGACGGCCAGATCGCCCAGATAGGACCGGATCTGGCGATCCCCGATACGGCCGATGTCATTGACGCCACCGGACACGTGCTGCTGCCCGGGTTCGTCGATCTGCACACCCATCTGCGCGAGCCGGGCCGCGAGTATGCCGAGGACATCGAAACCGGTTCGGCCGCGGCCGCTTTGGGCGGCTACACCGCGGTGTTCGCGATGGCCAACACCAACCCCGTGGCCGACAGCCCGGTGGTCACCGACCACGTCTGGCACCGCGGCCAGCAGGTCGGCCTGGTCGACGTGCACCCCGTCGGCGCGGTCACCGTCGGGCTGGCCGGAGCCGAGCTGACCGAGATGGGCATGATGAACGCCGGCGCCGCCCAGGTGCGGATGTTCTCCGACGACGGGGTCTGCGTGCATGACCCGCTGATCATGCGCCGCGCCCTGGAATATGCCACCGGTTTGGGCGTGCTGATCGCCCAGCACGCCGAGGAGCCCCGGCTGACGGTCGGCGCCGTCGCGCACGAGGGACCCATGGCGGCGCGGCTGGGCCTGGCGGGATGGCCGCGGGCCGCCGAGGAATCGATCGTCGCCCGCGACGCCTTGCTGGCCCGTGACGCCGGCGCCCGGGTGCACATCTGTCACGCGTCGGCCGCGGGCACCGTCGAAATCCTGAAATGGGCTAAGGACCAGGGTATTTCGATCACCGCCGAGGTCACCCCCCACCACCTGTTGCTCGACGATGCCAGATTGGCCAGCTATGACGGCGTGAACCGGGTCAACCCGCCGCTGCGCGAAGCTTCCGACGCGGTCGCCCTGCGACAGGCGCTGGCCGACGGGATCATCGACTGTGTGGCCACAGATCACGCCCCGCATGCCGAGCACGAGAAATGCGTCGAATTCGCCGCGGCCCGGCCCGGCATGCTCGGGTTGCAGACGGCATTGTCGGTGGTGGTGCAGACAATGGTGGCGCCCGGCTTGTTGAGTTGGCGCGATATCGCGCGGGTGATGAGTGAGAACCCGGCGTGCATCGCACGCTTGCCCGATCAGGGCCGGCCACTGGAGGTGGGGGAGCCGGCCAACCTGACGGTGGTGGACCCCGACGCCACCTGGACGGTCACCGGCGCCGACCTGGCCAGCCGGTCGGCCAACACGCCGTTTGAGTCGATGAGCCTGCCCGCCACCGTGACCGCGACCCTGCTGCGCGGGAAGGTGACCGCGCGCGACGGGAAGATCCGGGCATGAACTCCGGCACGCTGGCGGGGTCGCTGATCTTCGCGGCGGTGCTCGTCATGCTGATCGCGGTGCTCGCTCGGCTGATGATGCGCGGCTGGCGGCGCCGTTCGGAGCGGCAGGCGGAGCTGCTCGGCGACTTGCCCGACGTGCCCGAGCACGTGAGCTCGGCCACGGTCACCACCCGCGGCCTGTACGTGGGCGCCACGCTGTCGCCGGCCTGGAACGAGCGGGTCACCGTCGGTGATCTCGGGTATCGCAGCAAGGCGGTGCTCACCCGGTATCCGTCGGGCATCATGGTGGAACGCGCACGGGCTCAGCCGATTTGGATTCCTACGGAGTCGATCGCCGCCATTCGCATGGAACGCGGCGTCGCCGGCAAGGTGGTGGCCGGCATCGGGATACTCGCGATCCGTTGGCGACTGCCGTCCGGCACCGAGATCGATGTCGGGTTTCGGGCAGACAACCGCGACGAATACCAGGAGTGGCTGGAGGAACCCGTTTGAGCAAAGCCGTATTGGTCCTCGAAGACGGCCGGGTGTTCACCGGCAGGCCGTTCGGCGCGACCGGACAAGCGCTCGGGGAGGCCGTGTTTTCCACCGGCATGTCCGGTTATCAGGAGACGCTGACCGATCCCAGCTATCACCGTCAGATCGTGGTGGCCACCGCGCCGCAGATCGGCAACACCGGCTGGAACGGCGAGGACTCCGAAAGCCGAGGGGAGCGGATCTGGGTCGCCGGTTACGCGGTGCGCGACCCGTCGCCGCGCGCGTCCAACTGGCGCGCCACCGGCACGTTGGAAGACGAACTCATCCGCCAGCGCATCGTCGGGATCGCCGGCATCGACACCCGGGCCGTGGTGCGCCATCTGCGCAGCCGCGGGTCGATGAAGGCGGGGGTGTTCTCCGACGGGGCGCTGGCCGAGCCTGCCGACTTGATCGCGCGGGTGCGAGCACAACAGTCGATGCTGGGCGCCGATCTGGCCGGCGAGGTCAGCACCGCGGAGCCGTATGTCGTCGAACCCGACGGGCCACCGGGTGTTTCGAGGTTCACCGTGGCCGCCCTAGATCTTGGTATCAAGACCAACACTCCGCGTAACTTCGCCCGGCGCGGGATTCGCTGCCATGTGCTGCCGGCATCGACCACCTTCGAGCAGATCGCCGAACTCAACCCGCATGGCGTGTTCTTGTCCAACGGCCCCGGCGACCCGGCCACCGCCGATCACGTCGTCGCGCTTACCCGCGAGGTGCTGGGCGCCGGAATCCCGTTGTTCGGCATCTGTTTCGGCAACCAGATCCTGGGCCGCGCGCTGGGCCTGTCGACCTACAAGATGGTGTTTGGGCACCGCGGCATCAACATCCCGGTCGTCGACCACGCCACCGGTCGGGTGGCGGTGACCGCGCAAAACCATGGCTTCGCCCTTCAGGGGGAGGCGGGCCAATCCTTCGCCACCCCGTTCGGTCCCGCGGTGGTCAGCCACACCTGCGCCAACGACGGTGTGGTCGAAGGCGTCAAGCTCGTTGACGGGCGGGCGTTTTCGGTGCAATACCACCCGGAAGCCGCCGCCGGCCCGCACGATGCCGAGTACCTGTTCGACCAGTTCGTGGAGCTGATGGCAGGGGAGGGCCGCTAGTGCCCCGTCGCACCGATCTGCACCACGTGCTGGTCATCGGCTCCGGGCCGATCGTCATCGGCCAGGCGTGCGAGTTCGACTACTCCGGGACTCAGGCGTGCCGGGTGCTGCGCGCCGAGGGCTTGCAGGTCAGCCTGGTGAACTCTAATCCGGCCACCATCATGACCGACCCGGAGTTCGCCGACCACACCTACGTAGAGCCCATCACCCCGGCGTTCGTGGAGCGGGTTATCGCCCAACAGGCCGAGCGGGGCAACAAGATCGACGCCCTGCTGGCGACCCTGGGTGGGCAGACCGCGCTGAACACCGCGGTCGCGCTGTACGAGAGCGGGGTGCTGGAAAAGTACGGCGTGGAACTCATCGGCGCCGATTTCGACGCCATCCAGCGCGGCGAGGACCGGCAGCGGTTCAAGGACATCGTCGCCAAGGCCGGTGGCGAATCCGCCCGGAGCCGAGTGTGTTTCACCATGGCCGAAGTGCGTGAGACGGTCGCCGAGCTCGGCCTGCCGGTGGTGGTGCGGCCGAGCTTCACCATGGGCGGGCTGGGTTCGGGGATAGCGTACTCCACCGACGAGGTCGACCGGATGGCCGGCGCCGGGCTGGCGGCCTCGCCCAGCGCCAACGTGCTCATCGAGGAATCGATTTACGGCTGGAAGGAATTCGAACTCGAGCTGATGCGCGACGGCCACGACAACGTGGTGGTGGTGTGCTCGATCGAAAACGTCGACCCGATGGGTGTGCACACCGGCGACTCGGTCACCGTCGCGCCGGCGATGACGTTGACCGACCGGGAATACCAGCGGATGCGCGACCTGGGCATCGCGATCCTGCGCGAGGTGGGTGTGGACACCGGCGGCTGCAACATCCAGTTCGCGGTCAACCCGCGCGACGGTCGGCTGATCGTCATCGAGATGAACCCGCGGGTGTCGCGTTCCAGTGCGTTGGCGTCCAAGGCGACCGGCTTTCCGATCGCCAAGATCGCCGCCAAACTGGCCATCGGTTACACCCTCGACGAGATCGTCAACGACATCACAGGGGAAACGCCGGCCTGTTTCGAACCCACCCTGGACTACGTGGTGGTCAAGGCGCCGCGGTTCGCGTTCGAGAAGTTCCCCGGTGCCGATCCCACCCTGACCACCACCATGAAATCTGTCGGTGAGGCAATGTCGTTGGGCCGCAACTTCGTCGAGGCGCTCGGCAAGGTGATGCGCTCGCTGGAGACGACCCGCGCCGGGTTCTGGACGGCACCGGATCCCGACGGCGGCATCGAGGAAGCCCTGACCCGGCTGCGGACCCCGGCCGAAGGCCGGCTCTACGACATCGAGCTGGCGTTGCGGCTGGGTGCGACGGTGGAACGGGTGGCCGAGGCCAGCGGTGTCGACCCGTGGTTCATCGCGCAGATCAACGAGCTGGTCAATCTGCGCAACGAACTCGTCGCGGCACCCGTGCTGAACGCCGAGCTGCTGCGGCGCGCCAAGCACAGCGGACTATCGGATCACCAGATCGCGTCGCTGAGACCGGAATTGGCCGGCGAGGCCGGCGTGCGGTCACTGCGCGTGCGCCTGGGCATCCACCCGGTATACAAGACGGTGGACACCTGCGCGGCGGAGTTCGAAGCCCAAACCCCCTACCACTACAGCAGCTACGAGCTCGACCCCGCCGCCGAAACAGAGGTGGCCCCGCAGACCGAAAGGCCCAAGGTGCTGATCCTCGGTTCGGGGCCCAATCGGATCGGCCAGGGTATCGAGTTCGACTACAGCTGCGTACACGCGGCAACCACGTTGAGCCAGGCTGGCTTTGAGACCGTGATGGTCAACTGCAACCCGGAGACGGTGTCCACCGACTACGACACCGCGGACAGGTTGTACTTCGAGCCGTTGACGTTCGAGGACGTCTTGGAGGTCTACCACGCCGAAATGGAATCCGGTAGCGGTGGCCCGGGAGTGGCCGGCGTCATCGTGCAGCTCGGCGGCCAGACCCCGCTCGGGCTGGCGCACCGGCTCGCCGACGCCGGGGTCCCGATCGTGGGCACCCCACCGGAGGCCATCGACCTGGCCGAGGATCGCGGCGCGTTCGGCGACCTGCTGAGCGCCGCCGGACTGCCGGCGCCAAAGTACGGCACCGCAACCACTTTCGCCCAGGCCCGCCGGATCGCCGAGGAGATCGGCTATCCGGTGCTGGTGCGGCCGTCGTATGTGCTCGGTGGTCGCGGCATGGAGATCGTGTATGACGAAGAAACGTTGCAGGGCTACATCACCCGCGCCACTCAGCTATCCCCCGAACACCCGGTGCTCGTCGACCGCTTCCTCGAGGACGCGGTCGAGATCGACGTCGACGCGCTGTGTGATGGCGCCGAGGTCTATATCGGCGGGATCATGGAGCACATCGAGGAGGCCGGCATCCACTCCGGTGACTCGGCCTGTGCGCTGCCACCGGTCACGTTGGGCCGCAGCGACATCGCGAAGGTGCGTAAGGCCACTGAAGCCATTGCGCACGGCATCGGCGTGGTGGGGCTGCTCAACGTGCAGTACGCGCTCAAGGATGACGTGCTCTACGTCCTGGAAGCCAACCCGAGAGCGAGCCGTACCGTTCCGTTTGTATCCAAGGCCACAGCGGTGCCACTCGCCAAGGCATGCGCCCGGATCATGTTGGGCGCCACCATTGCCCAGCTGCGCGCCGAAGGCTTGCTGGCGGTCACCGGGGATGGCGCCCACGCGGCGCGAAACGCCCCCATCGCGGTCAAGGAGGCCGTGTTGCCGTTTCACCGGTTCCGGCGCGCCGACGGGGCCGCCATCGACTCGCTACTCGGCCCGGAGATGAAATCGACCGGCGAGGTGATGGGCATCGACCGCGACTTCGGCAGCGCGTTCGCCAAGAGCCAGACCGCCGCCTACGGGTCGCTGCCGGCCCAGGGCACAGTGTTCGTGTCGGTGGCCAACCGGGACAAGCGGTCGCTGGTGTTTCCGGTCAAACGATTGGCCGACCTGGGTTTTCGCGTCCTTGCCACCGAAGGCACCGCAGAGATGTTGCGCCGCAACGGTATTCCCTGCGACGACGTCCGCAAACATTTCGAGCCGGCGCAGCCCGGCCGCCCCACAATGTCGGCGGTGGACGCGATCCGAGCCGGCGAGGTCAACATGGTGATCAACACTCCCTATGGCAACTCCGGTCCGCGCATCGACGGCTATGAGATCCGTTCGGCGGCGGTGGCCGGCAACATCCCGTGCATCACCACGGTGCAGGGCGCATCCGCCGCCGTGCAGGGGATAGAGGCCGGGATCCGCGGCGACATCGGGGTGCGCTCCCTGCAGGAGCTGCACCGGGTGATCGGGGGCGTCGAGCGGTGACCGGGTTCGGTCTCCGGTTGGCCGAGGCAAAGGCACGCCGCGGCCCGTTGTGTCTGGGCATCGATCCGCATCCCGAGCTGCTGCGGGGCTGGGATCTGGCGACCACGGCCGACGGGCTGGCCGCGTTCTGCGACATCTGCGTACGGGCCTTCGCTGATTTCGCGGTGGTCAAACCGCAGGTGGCGTTTTTTGAGTCATACGGGGCTGCCGGATTCGCGGTGCTGGAGCGCACCATCGCGGAACTGCGGGCCGCAGACGTGCTGGTGTTGGCCGACGCCAAGCGCGGCGACATTGGGGCGACCATGTCGGCGTATGCGACGGCCTGGGTGGGCGACTCGCCGCTGGCCGCCGACGCCGTGACGGCCTCGCCCTATTTGGGCTTCGGTTCGCTGCGGCCGCTGCTAGAGGTCGCGGCCGCCCACGGCCGAGGGGTGTTCGTGCTGGCGGCCACCTCCAATCCCGAGGGTGCGGCGGTGCAGAATGCCGCCGCCGACGGCCGCAGCGTGGCCCAGTTGGTCGTGGACCAGGTGGGGGCGGCCAACGAGGCGGCAGGACCCGGGCCCGGATCCATCGGCGTGGTCGTCGGCGCAACGGCGCCACAGGCCCCCGATCTCAGCGCCTTCACCGGGCCGGTGCTGGTGCCCGGCGTGGGGGTGCAGGGCGGGCGCCCGGAGGCGCTGGGCGGTCTGGGCGGGGCCGCATCGAGCCAGCTGTTGCCCGCGGTGGCGCGCGAGGTCTTGCGGGCCGGCCCCGGCGTGCCCGAATTGCGCGCCGCGGGCGAACGGATGCGCGATGCCGTCGCCTATCTCGCTGCCGTGTAGCGGGTGCCCTGCCACCGCGCCGCTAAATCCCACCAGCATGGGGTGGTGAGCCCAGCGCTCGTGTGACCAAACTCACCGCCCTGGGCCGTCGTCACGCTGTGTTAACCTCTCGTTCAAATGATATTCATATTCAATAGTGGCGCTAAGTGTCCGGTTGAATCCCCGTTGAACCCCCAACAGATGGAGTCTGTGTCGTGACGTTGCGAGTCGTTCCCGAAAGCCTGGCAGGCGCCAGCGCTGCCATCGAAGCAGTGACCGCTCGCCTGGCCGCCGCGCACGCCGCGGCGGCCCCGTTTATCGCGGCGGTCATCCCGCCTGGGTCCGACTCGGTTTCGGTGTGCAACGCCGTTGAGTTCAGCGTTCACGGTAGTCAGCATGTGGCAATGGCCGCTCAGGGGGTTGAGGAGCTCGGCCGCTCGGGGGTCGGGGTGGCCGAATCGGGTGCCAGTTATGCCGCTAGGGATGCGCTGGCGGCGGCGTCGTATCTCAGCGGTGGGCTATGACCGAGCCGTGGATAGCCTTCCCTCCCGAGGTGCACTCGGCGATGCTGAACTACGGTGCGGGCGTTGGGCCGATGTTGATCTCCGCCACGCAGAATGGGGAGCTCAGCGCCCAATACGCAGAAGCGGCATCAGAGGTCGAGGAATTGTTGGGGGTGGTGGCCTCCGAGGGATGGCAGGGGCAAGCCGCCGAGGCGTTTGTCGCCGCGTACATGCCGTTTCTGGCGTGGCTGATCCAAGCCAGCGCCGACTGCGTGGAAATGGCCGCCCAGCAACACGTCGTCATCGAGGCCTACACTGCCGCGGTAGAGCTGATGCCTACTCAGGTCGAACTGGCCGCCAACCAAATCAAGCTCGCGGTGTTGGTAGCGACCAATTTCTTTGGCATCAACACCATTCCCATTGCGATCAATGAGGCCGAGTACGTGGAGATGTGGGTTCGGGCCGCCACCACGATGGCGACCTATTCAACAGTCTCCAGATCGGCGCTCTCCGCGATGCCGCACACCAGCCCCCCGCCGCTGATCCTGAAATCCGATGAACTGCTCCCCGACACCGGGGAGGACTCCGATGAAGACGGCCACAACCATGGCGGTCACAGTCATGGCGGTCACGCCAGGATGATCGATAACTTCTTTGCCGAAATCCTGCGTGGCGTCAGCGCGGGCCGCATTGTTTGGGACCCCGTCAACGGCACCCTCAACGGACTCGACTACGACGATTACGTCTACCCCGGTCACGCGATCTGGTGGCTGGCTCGAGGCCTCGAGTTTTTTCAGGATGGTGAACAATTTGGCGAACTGTTGTTCACCAATCCGACTGGGGCTTTTCAGTTCCTCCTCTACGTCGTTGTGGTGGATTTGCCGACGCACATAGCCCAGATCGCTACCTGGCTGGGCCAGTACCCGCAGTTGCTGTCGGCTGCCCTCACTGGCGTCATCGCCCACCTGGGAGCAATAACTGGTTTGGCGGGCCTATCCGGCCTGAGCGCCATTCCGTCTGCTGCGATACCCGCCGTTGTACCGGAGCTGACACCCGTCGCGGCCGCGCCGCCTATGTTGGCGGTCGCCGGGGTGGGCCCTGCAGTCGCCGCGCCGGGCATGCTCCCCGCCTCAGCACCCGCACCGGCGGCAGCGGCCGGCGCCACCGCAGCCGGCCCGACGCCGCCGGCGACTGGTTTCGGAGGCTTCCCGCCCTACCTGGTCGGCGGTGGCGGCCCAGGAATAGGGTTCGGCTCGGGACAGTCGGCCCACGCCAAGGCCGCGGCGTCCGATTCCGCTGCAGCCGAGTCGGCGGCCCAGGCCTCGGCGCGTGCGCAGGCGCGTGCTGCACGGCGGGGCCGCTCGGCGGCGAAGGCACGTGGCCATCGTGACGAATTCGTCACGATGGACATGGGTTTCGACGCGGCAGCTCCGGCCCCAGAGCACCAGCCGGGTGCCCGGGCGTCCGACTGTGGTGCGGGACCTATCGGATTTGCTGGCACGGTGCGCAAAGAGGCGGTCGTGAAAGCGGCGGGGTTGACCACGCTGGCCGGTGACGACTTCGGCGGCGGCCCAACGATGCCGATGATGCCCGGCACCTGGACCCATGATCAGGGCGTGTTCGACGAGCATCGCTGATAGCTGACTGGGCAGTGGCTGGCAAACAGCTGAGAGAGCACTCGAGAGCTATCGTCAGGGCAATGTCCGATGATGCTGAGCACCCGCGTTTGGGGCACTAGCAGCCACGATGATCCTTGTTGGGTTGCACCGCGGAGATGTCGGCGAAAATTGGCAGGGTTGCGTTGACGCAACCATGGCGCGACACGCGCGATAGGTCGCCCAACCGCGAGTGATCCCCGGCACTGCGAGTTGCGACGCCACCTGCCGCCACCAGTCGTCGGCCGTCGTCGACCGGTTGAGCAGGTCCGGAAAGCCGAAATCCATTGTTAGGCAACACTATTCATGTCCCATGCCAGCCATGCCGGCACGGACACGGGGCTCCGTCGAGAGGCCTTCGAGGTCGCCCGGCGGACCGCTGGCCGGTGGCACGTGCTACTCCCACGCTGCACGTTTGTCCCCAAAACCAGGGGGTCGGGTTAGATTTCGTCAGGAAGCCTGAGTACGGTCGTCTGCGCTGGCCGGCGTACCCGGCCGGGACAAACAACGATCGATTGATATCGATGAGAGACGGAGGAATCGTGGCCCTTCCCCAGTTGACCGACGAGCAGCGCGCGGCCGCGTTGGAGAAGGCTGCTGCCGCACGTCGAGCGCGAGCAGAGCTCAAGGATCGGCTCAAGCGTGGCGGCACCAACCTCACCCAGGTCCTCAAGGACGCGGAGAGCGATGAAGTCTTGGGCAAAATGAAGGTGTCTGCGCTGCTTGAGGCCTTGCCAAAGGTGGGCAAGGTCAAGGCGCAGGAGATCATGACCGAGCTGGAAATTGCGCCCACCCGCCGCCTTCGTGGCCTCGGTGACCGTCAGCGCAAGGCCCTGCTGGAAAAGTTCGGCTCCGCCTAACCCCGCCGGCCGACGATGCGGGCCGGAAGGCCTGTGGTGGGCGTACCCCCGCATACGGGGGAGAGGCGGCCTGACAGGGCCAGCTCACAATTCAGGCCGAACGCCCCGTGGGGGGAACCCGCCCAGGAGCGCCAGTGAGCGTCGGCGAGGGACCGGACACCAAGCCCACCGCGCGTGGCCAACCGGCGGCAGTGGGACGTGTGGTGGTGCTGTCCGGTCCTTCCGCGGTCGGCAAATCCACGGTGGTTCGGTGTCTGCGCGAGCGGATCCCGAATCTGCATTTCAGTGTCTCGGCCACGACGCGGGCGCCACGCCCGGGCGAGGTCGACGGTGTCGACTACCACTTCATCGACCCCACCCGCTTTCAGCAGCTCATCGACCAGGGTGAGTTGCTGGAATGGGCAGAAATCCACGGCGGCCTGCACCGGTCGGGCACTTTGGCCCAGCCGGTGCGGGCGGCCGCGGCGACTGGTGTGCCGGTGCTTATCGAGGTTGACCTGGCCGGGGCCAGGGCGATCAAGAAGACGATGCCCGAGGCTGTCACCGTGTTTCTGGCGCCACCTAGCTGGCAGGATCTTCAGGCCAGACTGATTGGCCGCGGCACCGAAACAGCTGACGTTATCCAACGCCGCCTGGACACCGCGCGGATCGAATTGGCAGCGCAGGGCGACTTTGACAAGGTCGTGGTGAACAGGCGATTAGAGTCTGCGTGTGCGGAATTGGTATCCTTGCTGGTGGGAACGGCACCGGGCTCCCCGTGACCCACGTCGTGACTAGTCAGTATTTAGCTTTCCAAGCCGCTCTACGCCGCCAGGAGAAATTTCACGTGAGTATCTCGCAGTCCGACGCGTCGTTGGCCGCCGTCCCCGCCGTGGATCAGTTCGATCCGTCGTCAGGTGCATCAGGTGGCTACGACACCCCGCTGGGCATCACCAATCCGCCCATCGACGAGTTGCTGGACCGCGTCTCGAGCAAATACGCCCTCGTGATCTATGCGGCAAAGCGTGCCCGGCAGATCAACGACTACTACAACCAGCTTGGCGAGGGCATCCTCGAATATGTCGGTCCGCTGGTTGAGCCGGGGTTGCAAGAGAAGCCGTTGTCCATCGCGTTGCGCGAGATCCACGCCGATCTGCTCGAGCACACCGAGGGCGAGTAGCAGGGCAGGCCTGAGGTGGTGGACCATAAACGGATCCCCAAGCAGGTAATAGTCGGTGTCTCCGGGGGCATCGCCGCCTACAAGGCGTGCACGGTTGTTCGTCAACTCACCGAGGCCAGTCATCGCGTCCGAGTCATTCCCACCGAATCCGCCCTGCGCTTCGTCGGTGCCGCGACCTTCGAGGCGCTCTCCGGTGAGCCGGTGTGCACCGACGTTTTCGCCGACGTTCCGGCGGTCCCGCATGTTCACCTCGGCCAGCAGGCCGATCTGGTCGTAGTGGCGCCGGCCACCGCCGACCTGCTGGCCCGCGCGGCGGCCGGTCGAGCCGACGATCTGCTGACCGCGACGCTGCTGACGGCGCGGTGTCCGGTGCTGTTCGCGCCGGCGATGCACACCGAGATGTGGTTGCATCCGGCCACCGTCGACAACGTGGCCACGCTGCGCCGCCGCGGCGCGGTGGTGCTCGAGCCCGCGACAGGACGGCTTACCGGCGCCGACAGCGGGGCCGGCCGACTGCCCGAGGCGGAGGAGATCACCACCCTCGCCCAGCTGCTGCTGGAGCGGCACGACGCCCTGCCCTACGATCTCGCGGGGCGAAAGCTGCTGGTTACCGCCGGTGGCACACGCGAGCCGATCGATCCGGTGCGCTTTATCGGCAACCGCAGCTCCGGCAAGCAGGGCTATGCGGTGGCGCGGGTGGCCGCCCAGCGCGGCGCCGACGTTACTTTGATCGCTGGGCATACCGCAGGGCTCGTCGATCCCGCCGGCGTCGAGGTGGTGCACGTCAGCTCGGCCCAGCAACTCGCCGACGCGGTGTCCAAGCACGCTCCGACCGCCGACGTATTGGTGATGGCGGCGGCCGTCGCCGACTTCCGGCCCGCGCAGGTTGCCACCGCCAAAATCAAGAAAGGCGTCGAAGGCCCACCGACCATCGAGCTGCTGCGCAACGACGACGTGCTGGCCGGGGTGGTGCGGGCCCGAGCCCATGGACAACTGCCCAACATGCGGGCCATTGTGGGCTTCGCAGCCGAGACCGGCGACGCCAATGGCGACGTGCTCTTTCATGCCCGAGCTAAACTGCGACGCAAAGGCTGCGATCTGTTAGTCGTCAATGCCGTCGGCGAAGGCAGGGCCTTTGAGGTAGACAGCAACGACGGCTGGCTACTGGCGTCCGATGGTACCGAGTCGGCATTGCAGCACGGCTCCAAGACACTGATGGCGAGCCGTATCGTTGATGCAATCGTCACGTTCCTGGCAGGCTGTAGCAGCTAACGGGTCCGGCGGCCGGTTCTGTACGGGTCCTGGACAGGTGCTGGACGATCCCTTGCTCGATTGGACGAGCTGAGATTGATGCCTGAGGATATAATTCGGCTAACTATTTATCGGAAGGATGACGATAGTGAGCGAAAAGGGTCGGCTGTTTACCAGTGAGTCGGTGACAGAGGGACATCCCGACAAGATCTGTGACGCCATCAGCGACTCGGTTCTGGACGCGCTTCTAGCGGCGGACCCGCGCTCACGTGTCGCGGTCGAGACGCTGGTGACCACCGGGCAGGTGCACGTGGTGGGTGAGGTGACCACCTCGGCTAAGGAGGCGTTTGCCGACATCACCAACACGGTCCGCGCACGGATCCTCGAGATCGGCTACGACTCGTCGGACAAGGGTTTCGACGGGGCGACCTGCGGGGTGAACATCGGCATCGGCGCACAGTCACCCGACATCGCCCAGGGGGTCGACACCGCCCACGAGGCCCGGGTCGAGGGCGCGGCCGATCCGCTGGACTCCCAGGGCGCCGGTGACCAGGGCCTGATGTTCGGCTACGCGATCAATGCCACCCCGGAACTGATGCCACTGCCCATCGCGCTGGCCCACCGACTGTCGCGGCGGCTGACCGAGGTCCGCAAGAACGGGGTGCTGCCCTACCTGCGTCCGGATGGCAAGACGCAGGTCACTATCGCCTACGAGGACAACGTTCCGGTGCGGCTGGATACCGTGGTCATCTCCACCCAGCACGCGGCCGATATCGACCTGGAGAAGACGCTTGATCCCGACATCCGGGAAAAGGTGCTCAACACCGTGCTCGACGACCTGGCCCACGAAACCCTGGACGCGTCGACGGTGCGGGTGCTGGTGAACCCGACCGGCAAGTTCGTGCTCGGCGGGCCGATGGGCGATGCCGGGCTCACCGGCCGCAAGATCATCGTCGACACCTACGGCGGCTGGGCCCGCCACGGCGGCGGCGCCTTCTCCGGCAAGGATCCGTCCAAGGTGGACCGGTCGGCGGCGTACGCGATGCGCTGGGTGGCCAAGAATGTCGTCGCCGCCGGGTTGGCTGAACGGGTCGAGGTGCAGGTGGCCTACGCCATCGGTAAAGCGGCACCCGTCGGCCTGTTCGTCGAGACGTTCGGTACCGAGACGGAAGACCCGGTCAAGATCGAGAAGGCCATCGGCGAGGTATTCGACCTGCGCCCCGGTGCCATCATCCGCGACCTGAACCTGTTGCGCCCGATCTATGCGCCGACCGCCGCCTACGGGCACTTCGGCCGCACCGACGTCGAATTACCGTGGGAGCAGCTCGACAAGGTCGACGACCTCAAGCGCGCCATCTAGCGTCGAGGGCGCGAGCAGACGCAGAATCGCACGCGGAAAGGCTTCCGCGTGCGATTCTGCGTCTGCTCGGCGCTAGCTGCTGATGCGGTAGTCGCCGAGGTCGAACCGCCGGCTGCGCCAGTAGGCTTCGACCGTGGTGGTCGGGCGCAACGGGACGTCACCGTTCTTGTCGAAGTAATAGCTGTTGGCCAGCCGACAACTGTCCTGCCAGAAGACCTGGCGGTGCCGGCGGCGCATCACCTCCGCGAAATAGCGAGCGTTGGCTTCTTCGGTCACCTCGATGCGGGTGGCGCCGGTGCGGCGGGCTCGCTTCAGGCACCGGATGATGTGGTGTGCCTGCGTCTCGATGAGCGCGAAGTACGACGACCCGACGTAGCCGTACGGTCCGAACACGGTGAAGAAGTTCGGGTAGCCGGGAACGCTGACGCCCTCATAGGCCTGCAGCCGATGCTCGTCCCAGAACCGGCTCAAGGACGCACCGCCAGTTCCGGTGACGGCATAGGTCGGGATGCTGTCGGTGTCTAGCACCTTGAAGCCGGTCGCCAGCACCAGCACATCGATCTCGTGGCTGGCGCCGTCGGTGGTGGCCACCGCAGTGGGTGTGATCTTGTCGATCGGCTCGGTGACCAGCCGCACGTTGTCCCGGTTGAACGTCGACAGATAGGTGTTGTGGAAGCCGGGCCGCTTGCACCCCACCGCGTATCGGGGGGTGAGTTGCTCGCGCACCACCGGATCGTGGACCTGTTGGCGCAGGTAGCGCCGTCCCGCTGACTCCATGTGCTTGGCCAACGGAAACACCGCGAAGTAGTGCGCCGCGATGGGGAACGTTGCTTCCACGAAGGCCTGGCTGAGCAGCCGGTGGACGGCTTTGCCGCCGGGAATCCGCATCGCCCAGCGGACGGCTGTGGGCAGTGGAACGTCGAATTTGGGGAAACACCAAATAGGGGTGCGCTGAAAAACGGTGAGGTGGGAGACAATTGGCGCCATCTCGGGAATGACCTGCACCGCCGAGGCCCCGGTGCCGATGATCCCGACGCGCTTGCCGGTCAGGTCCTGGGTGTGATCCCAGCGTGCGGTGTGCATGGTGACGCCTTCAAACGAGTCCACCCCGTCGATGTCGGGTAGTTTGGGCACCGTCAGAATGCCGCATGCGCTGATCAGGAACCTGGCTGTGATTTCGCCGCCCGGGTCCG
Source organism: Mycobacterium tuberculosis H37Rv (assembly GCF_000195955.2). Classification (GTDB taxonomy): domain Bacteria; phylum Actinomycetota; class Actinomycetes; order Mycobacteriales; family Mycobacteriaceae; genus Mycobacterium; species Mycobacterium tuberculosis. The sequence continues at coordinate 1,569,230 of NC_000962.3, forward strand.
TTTGCACCCGCCACAGGCTGTGCTCGTCATCGAACTCGGCGGCAAGCACCTTGGTGTTCAACCGGATCCGCGACCGGATGCCGTATTTGTCGACGCAGTGTTCGGCGTAGGCCTTCAGCTCGTGTCCGGGTGCATAGGTGCGCGACCAGTGCCGGCTCTGCTCGAAAGAGAACTGATAGGAGAAGGACGGAATATCCACGGCGATACCGGGATAGGTGTTCCAGTGCCAGGTCCCGCCGACACCGTCGCCGGCTTCGACCACGAGGTAGTCGCTGAATCCCGCCCGGTCGAGCTTGATTGCGGCGCCGATCCCGGAGAACCCGGCGCCGACGATCAGTGCGTGGTAGTCGGGCATCATCGCCTCCTCCCGATGACGTGTACTCCGTGCTTGGGTCGCAGGGTCAGCGTCGCCTCGAGTTCGACGTGATAGCCAGGGGCGAGGTCAAAGGTGAAGTGTTGACTCATGATTGCCGCCATCAAAACCATCTCCATCAGGGCGAAGCTCTGTCCGATGCAGATGCGTCGGCCGCCACCGAACGGCAGGTATGCGCAGCGAGGACGGTCCGTGGGGCACCGCAAAAACCGGCCAGGATCGAATCTATCCGGGTCGGGCCACCAGCGCGGGTCGTGGTGAATGTGGTGAATCGGGATGACGACGGTGGTGCCGCGGCGAATTCGGTGTCCGTCGATGATGTCATCATCGACGGCCTCGCGCGCGATTATCCACACCGACGAGAAGTAGCGTTGCGATTCCTGCAGGCACGCGGTGGTCCAGGCCAGCTTGCCCAGGTCGTCGGCGGTCGGGCGGCGCATGCCCAGCACGTCGTCCAGCTCGGTGAGCATGTGGTCGCGGGCCTGCGGGTTCAGCGCCATCAGATACCAGAACCAGGACATGGCGTTGGCGGTGGTTTCGTGGCCGGCGAGCATGAACGTCAGAGCTTCATCGCGTACTCGCTGGCGGGGCCAGATTCCGCCGTCGGCGCTCAGCAACACGTTGAGCAGGTCCGCGGAGTTAGTCGGCTCGGCCAGTCGCCGATCGATCACCGAGTTGATGGCGCGATCCAGGGTCAGCGTGATCTCTTGCATTTCCCGCAACGGCGGCGGCAGATGAACACCCGAGTAGATACACCAGATCAGCGTGTCGTAAACCGTCCGCGGCATCAGCCCCCACAGCCCCAGCCGCTCCAGCTTTTCCGCCCGCCGCAGGCCGCGAGTCGCAAGATCGTGCATGGACTGCACCAACGGCCCGAAGTCCTGGCTGAACAGGGCGTTGGCGACTACCCGCAATGTCGTCTCGACCATGCTTTGGTGCATGTCGAACTGCGCGCCGGGCACCCGCGCGGCGGTGACGTCGGCGATTGGGTCGATCATCAGACCGACGAGTCCGCGCAGGTGGCGCCGGGCGAAGGTCGAGTTTAACGCGCCGCGATGTCTTGCCCATGAGTCGCCCTCGTCGGTGAGCAAGTTAAGACCGGCGGTGGCCCGGATCGGTCCGTATTCGTCGGATTTGACATATTTCAGGCGGGCCTCGTGCAGCACATGGTCGACGTAGTCGGGGTGACTGATCGAGACAAAACGTCTGCCAGCACAACGAAATCGGGTGATGTCGCTGCCGCGTAGCCGGCCCAGGAAGCCGTCGCCGGCGTCGAATCCGATGGTGATGGCTTCCCGGGTCATCGTCCAGGTGCTCATCCGCTTGGCCGGTCCCTTCAGGGGCCGCTGGGTGGTGGCGGTGGCCATGACTTCACTGTATGGATGACGCTGACTGGCCCGAAATGAGACTATGGGACAAAGTGTTGTGAGTTTAGGACAGCCTCGTGGGACATCTACCGCCTCCGGCCGAGGTGAGGCATCCGGTGTATGCGACCCGGGTGCTGTGTGAGGTGGCCAACGAGCGCGGGGTGCCGACCGCTGATGTGCTGGCGGGCACGGCGATCGAGCCGGCCGACCTCGACGATCCGGACGCGGTGGTCGGTGCGCTTGACGAGATCACCGCGGTGCGCCGGTTGCTGGCCCGATTGCCCGACGACGCCGGTATCGGGATCGACGTAGGCAGCCGGTTCGCGCTCACCCACTTCGGGTTGTTCGGGTTTGCCGTGATGTCATGTGGCACCCTTCGCGAACTGCTTACCATCGCGATGCGCTATTTCGCGTTGACCACCATGCACGTCGACATCACGTTGTTTGAAACCGCCGACGATTGCCTGGTCGAACTGGATGCCAGCCACTTGCCGGCCGATGTCCGTGGATTCTTCATCGAGCGCGATATTGCCGGAATCATCGCGACGACAACGAGTTTCGCGCTTCCGTTAGCCGCGAAGTATGCGGATCAAGTATCGGCCGAACTGGCGGTTGACGCGGAATTGTTGCGCCCGTTGCTCGAGCTTGTGCCGGTGCACGACGTCGCATTCGGGCGCGCGCACAACCGGGTGCACTTCCCGCGTGCCATGTTCGACGAGCCGTTGCCGCAGGCCGACCGCCATACGTTGGAAATGTGTATTGCACAATGCGACGTGCTGATGCAACGCAACGAGCGACGCCGTGGCATCACGGCCTTGGTGCGCAGCAAGCTGTTTCGCGATTCCGGGCTTTTCCCAACGTTTACCGACGTTGCTGGCGAACTTGACATGCATCCGCGGACGCTGCGGCGTCGACTTGCCGAGGAAGGCACTTCGTTTCGGGCCTTGCTGGGCGAGGCGCGCTCCACCGTGGCCGTCGACCTGCTACGCAACGTCGGGCTGACGGTGCAGCAGGTGTCCACCCGGCTGGGCTACACCGAAGTCTCGACGTTCTCGCATGCGTTCAAACGCTGGTATGGCGTTGCGCCCAGCGAATATTCGCGCCGCGGGTAGACCAGCCCTTTTCAGGGTTTCGCGGCCCGCGTCGGTTTGGTCGGGTTAGGCGGGGCCGGGCTGGCCGGGCGGACCGGGTTGGCCGGGCTGGCCGAACAGGGTTCCCCCGGTCCCGCCGACGCCGCCGCCCCCGCCGTTGCCGGGGGTGCCATCGTTGCCGGCCCCACCGTTTCCGCCGGCGCCGCCGCCCCCGCCGTTGCCGATTAGGACGGCGGCCCCACCGTTTCCGCCGGTCCCGCCGTTGCCGCCGGTACCGTCCTCGCCGGCGGTGCCGCCCTTTCCGCCGGTCCCGCCGGTCCCGGCGTCGCCGATCAGGCCGGCGGCACCGCCTCGCCCGCCGGTCCCGCCGGCGCCGCCCTTGCCGAACACGCCGAAGCCGTCGCCGCCCTTGCCGCCGGTGCCGCCGGTGCCGCCGGTGCCGTAGAGTTGTCCGCCGTTGCCACCGGCCCCGCCGGCACCACCAATTCCGCCATTGCCGTCGGGCCCCTGGGCGCTGTGCCCGCCGGCCCCGCCGGTGCCGCCGTGGCCAATCAGACCGGCGGACCCGCCGGCTCCGCCAGCACCGCCAAGACCGTTCGGACTGGTGACGGTCCCGCCTGCCCCCCCGGTGCCGCCGTTGCCAATGAGTTGCCCACCAGCGCCGCCGGCTCCACCGGCGCCGCCGCCCTGGCCACGGATATCACCGCCGTTGCCGCCGGCACCGCCGTCGCCGATCAGCCAGGCATTGCCACCGGCCCCGCCGGCGCCGCTAATTGCGCCTTGCCCGCCGTTGCCGCCGGCACCGCCGTTGCCGATGAGCCCGCCGGTACCGCCGGCACCGCCCGCGCCCCCGAAGTTATTCTCCCCGACTTTGCCTCCAACCCCAGTTTGCCCGCCGCGCCCGCCGGCCCCGCCGCTGCCCGACAGGCCGCGGCCGTCGCCGCCGGTGCCGCCGGCCCCGCCGTTGCCTCCTGAGCTGACGCCGGTTCCGCCCTGCCCGCCGTGTCCGCCGGCGCCGCCGTCGCCGTGCAGCCAGCCACCACCGCCACCGGCGCCGCCGATACCCCCCGTGCCGCCGTCGCCGGACTTGCCGCCACCGACCCCCCCTTGCCCGCCGGTGCCGCCGGACCCTCCGCTGCCCCACAATCCGGCGGCGCCGCCGGCACCGCCGGCACCGCCGACACCACCGGGGTCGCCGGCCACCCCGACCCCGCCATTGCCGCCGGCCCCGCCGTTGCCCCACAGCCATCCGCCGGCCCCGCCGGCACCACCGGACGCGCCGGTGCCACCCAGGCCGCCGGCCCCGCCGTGGCCGATCAGCCCGGCCGCCCCGCCCGCACCGCCGGCCTGACCGGTGGCGCCGGACCCGCCGTTGCCGCCGTTGCCGTACAGGATCCCGCCGGCCCCGCCGGCCTGCCCGGTCCCCGGCGCCCCGTCGGCGCCGTGGCCGATCAGCGGGCGCCCCAGCAGCGCCATGGTCGGCGCGTTGATCGCACCCAGCAGCTGCTGCTCGACGTTGGCGGCCTCGGCGCTGGCATACGCGCCTGCCGTGCTCGTGAGGGTCTGCACGATCTGCTGGTGAAACGCCGCCGCCTGAGTTCTCAGCGCCTGATAGGTCTGCGCGTGGCCGCTAAACAGCGCCGCCACGGCGGCGGACACCTCATCGGCACCGGCGGCCAGCACACGCGTCGTGGCGGCCGCGGCCGCAGCATTGGCCGTGCTGATCGCCGAGCCGATGCTTGCCAGATCCGTCGCCGCCGCGCCCAGCATTTCCGGCTGTGCAAACAAAAACGACATGACCGTCCCCCTGAATCCTGTGGGTATGAGCAGACTTGTCGTGATCGTGCAGCATAAGCGCAGGTGATATAGGCCATCATTGGTAATGTTATAGAAACGTTATAGGTGATCTTGACCTTGTCAAATTGTTCGACAAGGAGTGCGGTCTTATTGCAACTTTGTTTATTAATGTCGCGCGGCCCGCGGCCTGGGACCTCCGTCGGACAGCGGCGACACGATGCAACTATGGGGGCCGCAGCGAGGTGTCGTCGGTGTCATGCCCGCGGTCGGTGCCCCGGCACCGCAAATGGTGGTTTCAGCTGCTCGAACATGGGGAAATGCCACACGTTGAGGGTTGCCAATTGCAGGTCCTGGACGTCGGCGGTAGCAGCTATCAGATAGTCGCCAAGTCCAATCCGGTTGTGGCTGCGACGATATCGGCGCATCATGTCGCCGGCGCGGCGTGCGATTACCTCGGTTGCTGGCTGTACCCGAAACGATGCAAGCAGGCGCCACACCTCGCGCCGTTCGGCGGTCCGCATTCCGCCGATGAGTTCGGCGGTGGACACCACGCTGATCGCCAGCGGTCCGTCCTTGCGGGCGCTGACAAGCCAATCGCGAGCAGCAACGACACCCCGCAAATGCGCGATCAGCACATCGGAGTCGACAAGGATCATGAGGTGGCGCGCCACACCTGGGCAAGGTGCTGTTCACGACCACCGGAGCGACGCACCGGCGGATCCAGGTGGCGAAGCGTGCCGAACGAATCGTTTATAGCCTGCAGGTCCGATGCAAGGTCGTCCCCAGCGGTGGTGAGGGCTCGGTTCAGCAGGAGGCGGATCAGCTCGGCGCGCGAAACACCTTCTTGCGCGGCCAACTTGTCGAGGCTTGCCGTCTGCTCCTCGTCGAGGTAGATGTTGGTCCGCTTCATACACCATATCATACATCACAATGTGCGGCCCGGGCGGCACCGCGGCGGGCGGCGATTCAGCCGACCGGGCATGCCGCCGACGTTATGCGTGCAACGCCCTCTTCAGCGCCGCCAAGCCGCGGCCGGTGGCTTCGGCCGCGGCGGGCACCACCAGGGCGAAGTTGACGTAGCCGTGCACCATGGTGGGCTCGTTGCTTAGCTCTACGGAAACCCCTGCGGCCGTGAGCAATTCGGCGTAGCAAGCACCGTCGTCGCGCAGCGGATCATGCTCGGCGGTGCCGATGAAGGCGGGAGGCAGGCCGGACAGGTCAGCGTTTCCCGGGGCCAGTGTCGTGGGCAGCATCGTGTGATCACTGATGTCCAGCCCCGGCACATACCAGGCCAGGAACGCGTCGATGACGTCACGGTCCAGGATTGGCGCATCGGCATTTTCGGTGAAAGACGGCAGCGACAGGTCGGCCATGGTCGTCGGGTACCACAGCAGCTGGAACACCAGCGGCGGTCCGCCGACATCCCGGGCCAACTGCGCCATGACCGCCGAGATGTTGCCGCCCGCAGAGTCACCGGCCACGGCGATCCGGCTCGGGTCACCGCCCAGTTCGGCGGCGTTTTCGCCGACCCAGCGCAATGCCGCCCAGCTGTCGTCGATCCCGGCCGGGTAGGGATGTTCCGGGGCAAGCCGGTAGTCGACGGACACCACGATGGCCTGCGCGCCGACGGCGTGGGCGCGGGCGACGGGGTCGTGGGTGTCCAGACCGCCGAGCGACCAGCCGCCACCGTGGTAGTAGACAACCACGGGCAGGTTGTCGCGAACGACCGGCGGCCAGTAGACGCGGACCGGAATGTCGGTGAGCCCGTCGTAGCCAACGGTCCGTTCCTCGATCCGTAGCTCCGGCAGCAACTCCGGGGGTGTCTTCAGCTGGCGGAGCCGCGCGCGGGCGACTTCGACACCGTCGGCCGCGGTGAAGGTCACCGGAAAGGTATCGAGCAGCATCTTCAGCACGGGATCGATATCAGGCCGGGCGACGGTCGGCTCTGTCATGGGCCTACCGTACGACCGCCAGGCCTATCCGTGTAGCACAACCCGTAGCGCCACCAGCCCACGGTTGGTGGCCTCGGTGGCGGCGGGCACCACACCGGCATAGCCAACGTAGCCGTGCACCAGCGTCTGGGCGTTGTGCACCTCGACGGGAACACCGGCGGCGGCCAGCAGCTCGCCGTACCGAATCCCGTCGTCGCGCAAAGGGTCGTAGCCGGCGACAGCGATGTAGGCCGGCGGCAGGTCGGCCAGGTTCTCCGCTCGGCCGGGCGCCATTGGCGCTGGCGGGTTGTGCAAGTCGATTTCGCCTGCGTACCAACGGGAGAACGCGGCAATTGCCTTGACGTCGAGGATCGGTGCGTCGGCATTCTCGGCCAACGACGGCAGCGATTGGTCCCACAGAGTGGAGGGATACCACAACAGCTGAAACACAATGGGCGGGCCGCCCATATCGCGGGCTCGCTGCGCGATCACCGCGGCGATGGTGCCGCCGGCGGAATCTCCGGCGACGGCGATGCGGCCGAGGTCAGCACCGACCTGGCGGCCATGCTCGGCGACCCACCGCGTTGCGGCCCAAGCATCTTCGATGGCAGCGGGGTAGGGGTGCTCAGGCGCCAGCCGGTAGTCGACGGACACGACAATCGCGTCAGCGCCGACGGCGTGCTGGCGGCAGGTGCCATCGTGCGTGTCGAGGTCGCCCATGACGAATCCGCCGCCATGGAAATACAGCACAACGGGCGCCTCGGCTTGATCGGGACACGTTGGCGGCCAATAGATCCGGGTCCCGATCGGCCCCGCCGGTCCATCGATCGCAAGGTCAACGACCCGCAGCTCGGGGTGCACCGGCTGGCGCGGTAGATCGCGCAACCGCTGGCGCACGGCCTCGATCCCATCGTCGATCGATAGCCGAAACGGAACCGCATCCAGTACCTTCAGCAGGATGGGGTCGATCGCGGGTTTCTCGTCGGCGGTGTTGTCCAAACTGGGCATACCGGTACCGTACGCACCTCGCTTGCTGGCCGGCGGCTGGGTGGTCGCCGGCTGGGCGGGCCTCGCCTACGGCGTGTACTTGACCGTGATCGCATTGCGCTTGCCACCGGGCAGCGAGTTGACCGGGCACGCGATGTTGCAGCCCGCGTTCAAGGCATCGATGGCGGTGCTGCTGGCCGCGGCCGCGGTTGCCCATCCCATCGGCCGCGAGCGGCGGTGGTTGGTACCGGCGCTGCTGTTGTCGGCCACCGGCGACTGGTTGTTGGCGATCCCCTGGTGGACGTGGGCGTTCGTGTTCGGCTTGGGGGCATTCCTGTTGGCGCACTTGTGCTTCATTGGTGCCCTGCTGCCACTGGCGCGGCAGGCGGCTCCATCGCGTGGCCGGGTCGCTGCCGTGGTGGCGATGTGCGTTGCGTCCGCGGGGCTGCTGGTGTGGTTCTGGCCGCACCTGGGGAAGGACAACCTGACCATCCCGGTCACGGTATACATCGTCGCGCTGTCGGCGATGGTGTGCACCGCGTTGCTGGCACGGCTGCCGACGATTTGGACCGCGGTCGGGGCGGTGTGTTTCGCCGCGTCGGACTCGATGATCGGCATTGGCCGGTTCATCCTCGGCAACGAGGCGTTGGCGGTGCCGATCTGGTGGTCCTACGCCGCAGCCGAGATCTTGATTACGGCCGGGTTCTTCTTCGGCCGCGAGGTTCCTGATAACGCCGCAGCACCTACGGATAGCTAGCGGACCGGTTGTCTAGCAGCGGATCTCGCGGTCAAGCCCGCACGCCCGTCGAAGTAGAGCCGATCGCGCGGGTGCTGCCGATGTTGTCGGTGCCGCACCTGGACCGCGACTTCGACTACTTGGTGCCCGCCGAACACTCCGACGATGCCCAGCCGGGGGTGCGGGTACGGGTGCGGTTTCACGGTCGGCTGGTCGACGGGTTTGTCCTAGAGCGCCGCAGCGACAGCGATCACCACGGCAAGCTGGGCTGGCTGGATCGTGTGGTGTCGCCCGAACCGGTGCTCACCACGGAGATCCGCCGGTTGGTCGATGCGGTGGCGGCGCGCTACGCCGGGACCCGCCAGGACGTATTGCGGCTCGCAGTGCCCGCCCGGCACGCACGGGTGGAGCGGGAAATCACCACGGCCCCGGGTCGGCCGGTGGTAGCGCCGGTCGACCCGTCGGGTTGGGCGGCCTACGGTCGCGGTCGGCAATTCCTGGCCGCGCTGGCCGACTCGCGCGCTGCGCGGGCCGTTTGGCAGGCGCTACCGGGCGAGCTGTGGGCGGACCGATTCGCCGAGGCTGCCGCGCAGACCGTACGTGCCGGGCGCACGGTACTGGCGATCGTGCCCGATCAGCGGGATCTGGACACCCTGTGGCAGGCCGCGACGGCCCTCGTCGATGAGCACAGTGTGGTAGCACTGTCGGCCGGCCTGGGCCCGGAGGCACGCTATCGGCGCTGGCTGGCCGCGTTGCGGGGCAGCGCGCGGCTGGTGATTGGCACCCGCAGCGCGGTGTTCGCGCCGTTGAGCGAGCTGGGCCTGGTCATGGTCTGGGCCGACGCCGACGACTCCCTGGCTGAGCCGCGGGCACCCTATCCGCACGCCCGTGAGGTGGCGATGCTGCGGGCGCATCAGGCGCGGTGCGCAGCGCTGATCGGCGGCTACGCCCGCACGGCCGAGGCCCACGCGCTGGTGCGTAGCGGCTGGGCGCACGACGTGGTTGCACCCCGGCCGGAGGTGCGTGCACGCTCTCCTCGCGTGGTTGCCCTCGACGACAGCGGATACGACGACGCGCGAGACCCGGCCGCCCGCACCGCACGGCTACCGTCCATCGCGCTGCGCGCCGCGCGCTCAGCGCTGCAGTCCGGGGCGCCGGTGCTGGTGCAGGTGCCGCGGCGCGGGTACATCCCCTCGCTGGCCTGCGGGCGCTGCCGGGCGATCGCTCGTTGCCGGTCGTGCACGGGTCCGCTATCGCTGCAAGGCGCCGGCTCGCCCGGTGCGGTATGTCGCTGGTGTGGACGGGTGGACCCGACACTGCGATGCGTGCGCTGTGGGTCGGACGTGGTGCGTGCCGTGGTGGTGGGGGCCCGGCGCACTGCCGAAGAGCTCGGCCGGGCATTCCCGGGTACGGCGGTGATTACGTCGGCCGGCGACACCCTGGTGCCCCAGCTCGACGCCGGCCCAGCCCTGGTGGTCGCCACTCCAGGAGCCGAACCCCGGGCGCCCGGCGGGTATGGGGCGGCGCTGCTGCTGGATAGCTGGGCGCTGCTGGGCCGTCAAGACTTGCGCGCGGCCGAGGACGCGCTGTGGCGCTGGATGACGGCGGCCGCCCTGGTTCGGCCGCGCGGGGCGGGCGGTGTGGTGACCGTGGTCGCCGAATCGTCCATTCCGACAGTGCAATCGCTGATCCGGTGGGATCCGGTCGGTCACGCGGAGGCCGAACTGGCAGCCCGAACCGAAGTCGGCCTGCCGCCAAGTGTGCACATCGCTGCTCTTGACGGCCCTGCCGGCACCGTGACGGCATTGCTGGAGGCGGCTCGGCTGCCCGACCCGGATCGCCTCCAAGCCGATCTGCTGGGCCCGGTGGACCTGCCACCCGGCGTCCGTCGCCCGGCGGGCATCCCCGCCGATGCGCCGGTCATCAGGATGTTGCTGCGGGTGTGCCGCGAGCAGGGCCTGGAGTTGGCGGCGAGTCTGCGGCGCGGCATCGGTGTGCTCAGTGCGCGGCAAACCCGGCAAACCCGTAGCCTGGTTCGGGTACAGATTGACCCGCTGCATATCGGGTAAACGGAGTAACCGCTAGCTCAACACTTCCGGGCGGTGAAGATAAGGTATTCCCACTGCATCACGCCGTCGCAGAGGTATTCGCGACAAAGTTCGGTGATTTCGGCGTCGAGTGTGGCGACGCACTCGGGGCTGTCGGCGATGGAGCGGTAGGCGTTGATCGCCGGGCCGTAGAAATTCTTGAAATAGTCGCGACATTCGTCCGGGCAACCGAACCGGTCCACTGTCAGCGATCCTCGCCGGGTACGGATGTCGGACACATGGTCGCGAAACAGGCCACTCACGTAATCCTCGCTTCCCCACCACACCTCGTGCGGCGCTCCCGCCGGCAGCGTCGGCCGGTACGGTCTGATGGTGGACAGCAATTTGCCGTAGAAACCCTCGGGGGTCCAGTTCAGGGTGCTGATCTTGCCGCCGCGCCGGCAGACCCGGGCCAGTTCGTCGGCGGTGCGCTGATGACGCGGGGCGAACATCACCCCGATGGTCGAGAGCACCGCATCGAATTCGCCGGCGCTAAACGGGAGGGCTTCTGCGTTGGCTTCCCGCCAGCCGAGCTCCAGTCCGGCTGCCGCAGCACGCGCCTGGGCGCGGCGCAGCAGCTCGGGCGTCAGGTCGCTGGCAGTGACGTGGGCACCTGCCATGGCTGCCGGGATCGATACGTTGCCCGAGCCCGCGGCCACGTCAAGCACGCGATCGCCGCGGCGAATACCGCTGGTGGAGACTAGGATTGGGCCAAGCGGGGCCAACAGCTCCTCGGCGATGGCGGCGTAGTCGCCCAATGCCCACATTTGCCGATGCGTGGTCGCCGGCGCCTGGCGCTCGCTGGTGGGTGTGTAGACAGTCATCGGAACTCCTGCGAGACGTCGGGTGAGGCTGGTACCGAATTGTGTCAGCAGACAACAGTATACGTTCTAAATAATCAATGTCGACGATGGTCAGATGCTAGACTTTCCTGACTTACCCGCACGGTGTACGACGAAGTTGACGCCGGGGACGGCCCCGGGAAAGGGGTAATGATGCCAACGGAATATCCGGCGACAGCCGAGGAATCCGTGGACGTGATCACCGATGCATTGCTGACGGCGTCCCGGTTGCTGGTAGCCATCTCGGCCCATTCAATCGCTCAGGTCGATGAAAACATCACCATCCCGCAGTTCCGGACCCTGGTGATTTTGTCTAATCACGGTCCGATTAACCTGGCTACGCTGGCGACGTTGCTGGGTGTGCAACCGTCGGCCACCGGCCGCATGGTCGACCGGTTGGTCGGCGCCGAACTGATCGACCGGTTACCGCACCCCACCTCTCGACGGGAGCTGCTGGCGGCGCTGACCAAGCGTGGACGAGATGTCGTCCGTCAGGTCACCGAGCACCGGCGCACCGAGATCGCCCGCATCGTGGAACAGATGGCACCGGCGGAACGCCATGGGCTGGTGCGTGCCCTGACGGCGTTCACCGAGGCGGGCGGTGAGCCCGACGCACGCTACGAAATCGAGTAGCTAGCGGCCGAGCCCGTGTCGGGCCGTCCGTTACGTGCTGGGACGACCCGACACAGGCCGGATTGCCCGCCTCAGCGCTTTTCGGCGGTGAGCAGCAGGTACTCCCATTCCATGACACCGTCCGACAGGTATTGCGCTGCGAGTTCGACAAGCTGGCGGTCGAGCTCGGCGGCCAGCACCGCGTTGTCACCGATGTGCGCGTAGGCCTCGATCGTCGGGCCATAGTTGTTCTTGAAGTAGTCGTGGACGGCCTGGGCGGTGTCGAACCGCTTCACTTCCAACAAGCCACGGGCCGTCTTGAGGCCAGTGACTCCATCGCCCAGCAGACCAGTGACATAGGCCTCACGTCCCCACAACGCCGACGGCGGCAGATCCGCCGACACGCTGGGCCGGTATGGCCTAATGGTTGCCAGCATCCGGCCGAAGAATCCCTCGCACGTCCAGCTGATCACACCGATCGTCCCGCCAGGCCGGCAGACGCGGACCAGCTCGTCGGCCGCGGCCTGATGATCCGGTGCGAACATCACGCCGATCGCTGAGATCACCGTGTCGAACTCGTCGTCGGCAAACGGCAGGGCTTGCGCGTTGGCTTCCTGGTATTGCAGGGTCAGCCCCTGTTGGGCGGCCCTGGCCTGGGACCGCTGCAGCAGCTCGGGCGTCAGGTCGGTGGAAATGACCGTGGCACCCGTCTTGGCTGCGGGCAGCGAAATATTGCCAGAGCCAGCGGCGACGTCGAGCACCCGAACACCCGGCCCGATGCCCGCGGCGGCAACCAGGATCGGGCCGAGTGGCGCCATCACCTCTTCTGCCATCAGGGCGTAGTCACCCAGGGCCCACATCGCCCGGTGTGTGGCCGCAAGCGTTTGGTCCTCGCGAGCAGGTGTGTCGATAGTCATCAGGTCTCCTGAGAAGTAAGTGATGTGGCTGCGAACTTCGACATCGTTGTCGCGGGCACGGCGGGAGCCTGGGCAGTAGCGTGCCTTGCGTACCCACCGGATACAGTATGCATCAGAAATAGTGTATTCCTCTAACTATCGCGCGTGTCGGAATTGTGGCCCACGCCACGTCGGCGGCGCTTCTTAGACTGGGCGCGTGCGCCTTGTCTTTGCCGGCACCCCCGAACCCGCGCTGGCCTCGCTGCGCAGGCTCATCGAATCGCCCAGTCACGACGTGATCGCCGTGTTGACCCGTCCGGATGCCGCCTCCGGCCGGCGGGGCAAGCCGCAGCCGTCACCGGTGGCCCGTGAGGCGGCAGAGCGCGGCATTCCGGTGCTGCGGCCATCGCGACCGAACTCGGCAGAGTTCGTCGCCGAACTGTCGGATCTGGCGCCAGAGTGCTGCGCCGTGGTTGCCTACGGAGCCCTGCTCGGCGGTCCCTTGCTGGCCGTGCCGCCGCATGGCTGGGTCAACCTGCACTTCTCGCTGCTGCCGGCCTGGCGTGGCGCGGCGCCGGTGCAGGCCGCCATCGCCGCGGGAGACACGATCACCGGAGCCACGACGTTCCAGATTGAGCCAAGCCTGGACTCGGGACCGATATACGGTGTCGTCACCGAGGTGATCCAGCCGACCGACACCGCGGGCGATCTACTTAAGCGACTGGCGGTATCGGGGGCAGCGCTGCTATCGACCACGCTGGATGGCATCGCCGATCAGCGGCTGACGCCGCGGCCGCAACCGGCAGACGGGGTCAGCGTGGCGCCGAAAATCACCGTAGCGAATGCCCGGGTGCGATGGGACTTGCCGGCGGCGGTCGTGGAGCGGCGGATCCGCGCCGTCACTCCCAACCCCGGCGCCTGGACGCTCATCGGTGACTTACGGGTCAAACTTGGACCGGTGCACCTCGACGCCGCTCACCGGCCATCGAAGCCCTTGCCGCCCGGTGGAATCCACGTGGAACGCACGAGCGTGTGGATCGGCACCGGCTCGGAACCGGTGCGGCTGGGCCAGATTCAGCCGCCCGGCAAGAAACTCATGAACGCGGCCGACTGGGCGCGGGGCGCACGGCTGGACCTGGCCGCACGGGCAACATGACCCCTAGATCGCGTGGGCCGCGCCGCCGGCCGCTGGACCCGGCGCGTCGTGCGGCCTTCGAGACGCTGCGGGCGGTTAGTGCGCGCGACGCCTACGCGAACCTGGTGTTGCCCGCGCTGCTGGCCCAACGCGGTATCGGCGGTCGCGACGCCGCGTTCGCCACCGAGCTGACATACGGCACCTGCCGAGCCCGCGGCCTGCTCGACGCGGTCATCGGTGCGGCCGCCGAGCGTTCGCCGCAGGCGATCGATCCGGTGCTGCTAGACCTGTTGCGGCTCGGCACCTACCAATTGCTGCGCACGCGGGTCGACGCACACGCCGCAGTGTCGACCACCGTCGAGCAGGCCGGAATCGAATTCGATTCGGCGCGAGCAGGTTTCGTCAACGGTGTACTACGAACGATCGCCGGCCGAGACGAGCGGTCCTGGGTTGGCGAACTCGCTCCTGATGCGCAGAACGATCCGATCGGGCATGCCGCGTTCGTGCATGCGCATCCCCGATGGATCGCCCAGGCCTTTGCTGACGCGTTGGGCGCGGCGGTCGGGGAGCTCGAGGCAGTTTTGGCCAGCGACGACGAACGGCCAGCGGTGCACCTGGCGGCACGCCCCGGGGTGCTGACCGCCGGCGAACTGGCCCGCGCGGTGCGCGGAACCGTCGGTCGGTATTCGCCGTTTGCGGTGTATCTGCCGCGCGGTGACCCGGGGCGACTGGCGCCGGTGCGCGACGGCCAAGCGCTGGTCCAGGACGAGGGCAGCCAGTTAGTCGCCCGAGCATTGACCCTGGCGCCAGTCGACGGCGATACCGGACGGTGGCTGGACCTGTGTGCCGGACCGGGCGGCAAGACCGCGCTGTTGGCCGGGCTGGGTTTGCAGTGCGCAGCCCGGGTGACCGCGGTGGAACCCTCGCCACACCGCGCGGACCTGGTAGCACAGAACACCCGCGGGCTGCCGGTTGAGCTCTTGCGTGTCGACGGGCGGCACACCGACCTCGACCCGGGTTTCGACCGGGTGCTGGTGGATGCGCCCTGCACCGGGCTGGGCGCGTTACGCCGTCGGCCGGAGGCCCGTTGGCGTCGTCAGCCGGCGGACGTAGCGGCACTGGCCAAGCTACAACGCGAGTTGTTGAGCGCCGCCATCGCGCTGACTCGGCCCGGCGGTGTCGTGCTCTATGCCACATGCTCGCCGCACCTGGCCGAGACTGTGGGTGCTGTCGCCGACGCGCTACGCCGACATCCGGTTCACGCGCTCGATACCCGCCCACTGTTCGAGCCGGTGATCGCGGGGCTGGGGGAGGGGCCCCACGTTCAGCTGTGGCCGCACCGGCACGGTACCGACGCCATGTTCGCCGCGGCGTTGCGCCGCCTGACGTGAGGTTCGCCGCAGCGGCTCAGTAATGTGTCGCTCATGGCCGGTAGCACGGGGGGACCGCTGATAGCGCCGTCGATCCTAGCCGCTGATTTCGCCAGACTCGCGGACGAAGCGGCCGCGGTCAACGGCGCCGACTGGTTGCATGTAGACGTGATGGACGGTCACTTCGTGCCAAACCTGACCATCGGCCTGCCGGTGGTGGAGAGCCTGCTGGCGGTCACCGACATCCCGATGGATTGCCATCTAATGATCGACAACCCGGACCGGTGGGCTCCGCCGTATGCCGAGGCGGGCGCCTACAACGTCACCTTCCACGCGGAGGCCACCGACAACCCGGTCGGCGTGGCCCGCGATATCCGGGCCGCGGGGGCCAAAGCCGGGATCAGCGTGAAGCCGGGGACCCCGCTGGAGCCATACCTGGACATCCTGCCCCATTTCGACACCCTGCTCGTCATGTCGGTAGAGCCTGGCTTCGGTGGCCAGCGGTTCATTCCCGAGGTGCTGAGCAAGGTGCGTGCGGTGCGCAAGATGGTCGACGCGGGCGAGCTGACGATCCTGGTCGAGATCGACGGCGGCATCAACGACGACACGATTGAGCAGGCTGCCGAGGCCGGCGTCGACTGCTTTGTCGCCGGATCGGCGGTGTACGGCGCCGATGACCCGGCCGCGGCGGTTGCGGCACTACGGCGACAGGCCGGTGCCGCCTCACTCCACCTGAGCCTATGAACGTGGAGCAGGTCAAGAGCATCGACGAGGCTATGGGTCTCGCCATCGAGCACTCCTACCAGGTCAAAGGCACGACTTATCCAAAACCCCCAGTGGGGGCCGTCATTGTGGATCCCAACGGTCGGATCGTCGGCGCCGGCGGCACCGAGCCGGCCGGTGGCGATCATGCCGAGGTGGTGGCGCTGCGCCGGGCCGGCGGATTGGCTGCCGGCGCCATCGTGGTGGTCACCATGGAACCCTGTAACCACTACGGCAAGACTCCGCCATGCGTGAACGCTCTGATCGAAGCCAGGGTGGGGACGGTGGTCTACGCCGTCGCCGACCCGAACGGGATCGCTGGGGGTGGCGCGGGCCGGCTGTCAGCAGCGGGCCTACAGGTGCGGTCCGGGGTGTTGGCTGAACAGGTGGCGGCCGGACCGCTGCGGGAGTGGCTCCACAAGCAACGCACCGGTCTGCCGCATGTCACCTGGAAGTACGCCACCAGCATCGACGGCCGCAGCGCCGCCGCCGACGGCTCCAGCCAGTGGATCTCCAGCGAGGCCGCACGCCTGGATCTGCATCGCCGCCGCGCCATCGCCGACGCGATCTTGGTCGGCACCGGCACCGTCCTCGCCGACGACCCGGCCCTGACCGCGCGGCTGGCCGACGGCTCGCTGGCGCCGCAGCAGCCGCTGCGCGTGGTGGTGGGCAAGCGCGACATACCGCCGGAAGCACGGGTCCTCAACGACGAGGCACGCACCATGATGATCCGCACCCACGAACCTATGGAGGTGCTCAGGGCGTTGTCGGATCGCACCGACGTGCTGCTGGAAGGAGGTCCCACCCTCGCCGGCGCCTTCCTACGAGCGGGTGCGATCAACCGGATCCTGGCCTACGTCGCACCGATCCTGTTGGGCGGTCCGGTTACCGCGGTCGATGACGTCGGGGTGTCCAACATCACCAACGCGTTGCGTTGGCAGTTCGACAGCGTCGAAAAGGTCGGACCGGATCTGTTGCTGAGCTTGGTGGCTCGTTAGAGCGGCTCCACTTGGGGCGCCAGGGTCGGTTGCTCCTGGACTTCCGGTTCATCGGCATGTTCCTTGCGGCCGCTGATCAACAGACCTAGCACCGCGCCGAACACGCACACGATCGCGGTGATGGTGAATATCTCGCCGTACATCAGCGCGAACGCCTGCTGGTACCGGGCTCCAATTGCGGCCGCGCGCTCGAGCAGGCTGGCGTTGGGCGGGATGGCCGCCGACAACCCCGCCAGGATCTGGTTGAACCGGTACAACCCCCAGGCGCTCAGCGCGGCCACGCCGATCAACATGCCGGTCATCCGGGCGACCACCACCGCCGCCGAAGCGATGCCGTGCTGGGCCGACGGGACAACCCGTAGGGTGGCCGACGATAGCGGCCCGATCACCAGCCCCAACCCTAAACCAGCCACCACCAGGTCGGTGTGCATCGCCGGCACGGTGAACAATCCGAGGATGTTGTGCCGATCGGCCAACAGGTCCACCGGCCAGTGGGAAATAAGCCAGTAACCGTACGCCGCAATAAGCAGTCCGGCAAAGGCCACCGCACGGTCACCGGCCCTGGTGGCGATCCACCCGCCCGTCACTGCCCCGATCGGTAGGGCGATAAGGAACCACAGCAGCATTCCGGCCGCCTGAGCCTGGTCCATCTGCAGCACGCCCTGGCCGAACAGCTCGACATCAACCAGCGTCACCATCAGCGCCGCGCCGGCGGCGACGGAGGCACCCAGCGCGGACAGGAACGGCCGGAAGTGCACACCGGCCGGGTCGATCAGCCGGGTGCGAGCGAAACGTTCCCAACCGAAGAACGCCACCGCGGCAACGAGAGCGCCGACCAGCAACGGAGCCCCGTAGTCCGGCAGTACGTGTTTGCCGTCGGGATTGGGGTTGTACAGCCCGATGACGGCGAGGCCCAACGCGAGTGCCAGCAGCAGACCACCGACCAGGTCGACTCGCTCGGGCTCCGTGCTGCGGTCGTGTGAGGGCAGGCTGAAGTGGATCATTACCATGGCGATCGCGGTCAACGGGACGTTGATCCAGAACACGTCACGCCAGTCGTGCAATAGCCAAACGATGAAGATTCCGTACAACGGGCCCAGAACGCTGCCGAGCTCCTGCGCGGCGCCGATACCGCCGAGCACGCCGGCGCGGTTGCGCTGCGACCACAAATCGGCGCCCAGCGCCAGCGTGATCGGCAATAGCGCGCCGCTGGCAACACCCTGGATCGTGCGGCCCGCGATCAGCATGTGGAAATCGCCAAAATGCCCGGCCAGCGCGGTCACTACCGAGCCGATGATGAACCCGGCCAGGCTGACCTGCAGCATCAGCTTGCGCCCGAATCGGTCGGAAGCCCGGCCCAGCAACGGCATGGCGGCGATGTAGCCCAGGAGGTACATCGTGACGATCCAGGTGATCCGGTGGAGTTGGTTGATCGGTATACCAACGCTGTTCATGATGTCGCGCATGATGGTGACCACGACATAGGTGTCCAGGGCGCCCAGCAGTACTGCCAGGCTGCCCGCGCTAATCGCGACTCGACGTCCTGCTCGCATGCTGATCAGCTCACCGGGGGCTTCGTGACCTGGACCTTCTCGCCCCATTTCGACAAGGTCATCTGGACGGAATTGCCCGAGCCGCGGTCCAACTGGGCCTGTGCCAGTTGATGATCGCCGGTCTCCTGAATCCAGACGGTCGCCGGCACCGGCTGCGTCGCGTTGAACGGCGGCGCTATCTGGTTCACCGCCTGTGCCGATACCTTCCCGCTGATGCGGATGGTGTTCTGGCCGTTGATGGTATCCCGCCCTTCGGCTTTTGCGTCGGCGAAATTCGCCAGCACGTTGGCCAGGCCGGTATCCGGATTCAGCACCTGGGCGGGGTCGTAGATGTCGGCGGCGGGACCGAAATCGCTCCACTGGTTGGGCGTCAGGGTGGCGTACAGGATCCCGTCGAACACCACGAAGTCGGCATCGATATCAGACCCACCCAGCGTGAGCTTGACGTTTCCCGTCGCGGCGGTGGGGTTGGTGGTGAGATCGCCGCTCAGCGTCTTCAGAGACAGTCCCGGGATCTTGCCGTTGACCGTCAGCACCATGTGCGCGCTCTTGAGAGCCTTGGTCTGCGCGGTGGCCTCCTCGACCAGCGGCTTCGCGTCCGGAAGTGGTCCGCCGCTTGGCTTCGAGCCCGACGAGCAGCCGGCAACGACAGTGGCGGCGATGCTAACGGCGGCGAGGACGGCGATGCGACGGCAGTGGCGTCTGGGGGTCCGCATACCCTGCATCGTAGAGGGTGTCTGTGAGTTGGCCGGTCGGCGAGTGGGGTGCGGGTCCGCGGGATTGCTGCCTAACCTGGTGCGATGTTCACCGGAATTGTTGAGGAACGCGGAGAAGTGACCGGGCGTGAGGCCCTGGTCGATGCGGCGCGGCTGACCATCCGCGGTCCGATGGTTACCGCCGACGCCGGCCACGGCGACTCGATCGCTGTCAACGGCGTGTGTCTGACGGTCGTCGATGTATTGCCCGACGGCCAATTCACCGCCGACGTGATGGCCGAGACACTGAACCGGTCCAACCTGGGTGAGCTACGGCCCGGCAGCCGGGTGAACCTGGAACGCGCCGCGGCGCTGGGCAGCCGGCTCGGCGGGCACATCGTGCAGGGACATGTGGACGCCACCGGTGAAATCGTGGCGCGTTGTCCCTCCGAGCACTGGGAAGTGGTGCGCATCGAGATGCCGGCTTCGGTGGCTCGCTATGTCGTCGAAAAGGGCTCGATCACCGTCGACGGGATTTCTCTGACGGTCTCCGGGCTCGGCGCCGAACAGCGGGACTGGTTTGAGGTCTCGCTGATCCCGACGACCCGGGAGCTGACCACGCTGGGGTCCGCTGCGGTGGGAACCCGGGTGAACCTCGAAGTCGACGTAGTCGCAAAGTATGTTGAGCGGTTAATGCGGAGCGCCGGCTGACATCGCTCGCCGAGGGAGGGAGCCCCATGTCTTGCATTCCGGACGAGATCGATACGCCCGACGTGCTGATCGACCGCGACATCCTTGACCGCAACATCGGGCGAATGAGTTCCGCCGTCGCCGCGAAAGGGATCGCCCTGCGTCCCCACGTGAAGACGCACAAGCTGCCTGAGATCGCCCATATGCAACTCCGCGCGGGCGCGCGGCCTGACGGTGGCCACCATCGGGGAAGTCGAGGTATTCGTCGACCACGGCGCCGACGACGTATTCATCACCTACCCATTGTGGATCGGCACACGCCAAGCCGACCGGCTCCGTCAGCTGGCTGACCGCGCTCGCATCGCTGTCGGTGCGGGCACCGCCGAGGGCGCTTCGAACACCGGCGCACGGCTCGCAGACGCCGCTGGCGCGATCGATGTTCTCATCGAAATCGACAGTGGCCATCACCGCAGCGGCGTCCGTGCCGAACAAGTGTTGGAGGTCGCCCACGCCGTCGGTGAGGCTGGGCTTCACCTGGTGGGGGTGTTCACCTTCCCCGGTCACAGTTATGCGCCAGGTAAACCCGGCGAAGCCGGCGAGCAAGAGCGGCGCGCTCTCAACGACGCGGCGAACGCGCTGGTCGCGGTGGGCTTCCCGATCAGCTGCCGCAGCGGTGGGTCCACTCCCACCGCATTGCTCACCGCCGCGGACGGGGCCTCCGAGACGTCCCGGCGTCTATGTGCTCGGTGACGCCCAGCAACTGGAACTCGGGCGCTGCGCGCCGGCGGACATCGCGCTGACCGTTGCCGCCACCGTAGTGAGCCGCCAGGACTGCAGGTCCGGCTTGCGCCGAATTGTCCTTGACTGCGGTAGCAAGATTCTCGGCAGCGATCGTCCGGCCTGGGCGACTGGGTTCGGCCGTCTGATCGACCACGCCGATGCGCGCATCGCGGCGCTGTCGGAGCATCACGCCACCGTTGTCTGGCCCGACGACGCCCCGCTCCCGCCGGTGGGAACACGTCTGCGGGTGATTCCCAACCACGTGTGCCTGACCACCAACCTCGTAGATGATGTCGCCGTGGTGCGCGACGCAACCCTGATTGATCGCTGGAAAGTCGCCGCCCGCGGTAAGAACCATTGATCCTGTCGCACTTGGTCACGGCAATACCGCCTGGCTCAATGGTTCATACTGAATGGAACACGTGGGCTTCGCGTGCGGCCAGGCCTGACAGCTAGGTAGCAAAGATGACGAGGTTGGACTCCGTCGAGCGGGCGGTTGCCGACATTGCGGCGGGTAAGGCCGTCATCGTCATCGACGACGAAGACCGGGAGAACGAGGGTGACCTGATCTTCGCCGCCGAGAAGGCAACGCCGGAGATGGTGGCCTTCATGGTCCGCTACACCTCCGGATACCTGTGCGTTCCGCTGGACGGTGCCATCTGCGACCGGCTGGGCCTGTTGCCCATGTACGCGGTGAACCAGGACAAGCACGGGACGGCATACACCGTCACAGTCGATGCACGGAATGGCATTGGAACTGGCATTTCGGCGTCCGATCGGGCTACCACCATGCGGTTGCTGGCCGATCCGACCAGTGTGGCCGACGATTTCACCCGCCCCGGTCACGTGGTCCCCTTGCGGGCCAAGGATGGTGGGGTTCTGCGCCGGCCCGGCCACACCGAGGCCGCCGTGGACCTGGCCCGGATGGCCGGGCTGCAACCCGCGGGGGCGATTTGCGAGATCGTCAGCCAAAAAGATGAGGGCTCGATGGCGCACACCGATGAATTGCGGGTGTTCGCCGATGAGCACGGTCTGGCGCTGATCACCATTGCTGACTTGATCGAATGGCGGCGCAAGCACGAGAAGCACATTGAGCGGGTCGCCGAGGCGCGGATTCCGACTCGTCATGGGGAGTTTCGCGCCATCGGCTACACCAGCATCTACGAGGACGTGGAACATGTCGCGCTGGTCCGCGGCGAGATCGCCGGGCCCAACGCCGACGGTGACGACGTGCTGGTCCGGGTGCATTCGGAGTGCTTGACCGGCGATGTGTTTGGGTCACGCCGCTGCGATTGCGGGCCTCAGCTGGACGCCGCGCTGGCGATGGTCGCCCGTGAGGGGCGCGGCGTGGTGCTGTACATGCGTGGCCACGAGGGCCGCGGCATCGGCCTGATGCACAAACTGCAGGCCTACCAACTGCAGGACGCCGGTGCCGACACCGTTGACGCCAATCTCAAGCTTGGACTACCTGCCGACGCAAGGGATTACGGGATCGGCGCACAGATCCTGGTCGATCTTGGGGTACGTTCGATGAGGCTGCTGACCAACAACCCGGCCAAGCGGGTGGGACTGGATGGATACGGATTGCACATCATCGAGCGCGTGCCGCTGCCGGTGCGGGCCAACGCGGAGAACATCCGTTACCTGATGACCAAGCGTGACAAATTGGGGCACGACTTGGCTGGGTTGGACGATTTTCACGAATCCGTGCATCTGCCCGGAGAATTCGGCGGTGCCTTGTGAAGGGTGGCGCCGGGGTGCCGGATCTGCCGTCGCTGGATGCGTCTGGTGTGCGGCTGGCGATTGTCGCCAGCAGCTGGCACGGAAAGATCTGCGACGCGCTGTTGGACGGCGCCCGCAAGGTGGCCGCCGGGTGTGGCCTCGATGACCCGACTGTGGTTCGGGTGCTCGGCGCGATCGAGATTCCGGTGGTGGCGCAGGAATTGGCCCGCAATCATGATGCCGTCGTCGCACTTGGCGTCGTGATCCGCGGTCAGACACCACATTTCGACTACGTGTGCGATGCGGTAACCCAGGGACTGACCCGGGTATCGCTGGATTCCTCGACGCCGATCGCCAACGGCGTGCTGACCACCAACACCGAGGAGCAGGCGCTGGATCGGGCGGGGCTACCGACGTCGGCCGAGGACAAGGGCGCCCAGGCGACTGTGGCAGCCCTGGCCACCGCGTTGACCCTGCGCGAGCTGCGCGCTCACTCGTGACCGCCGCACCGAACGACTGGGACGTCGTGTTGCGTCCTCACTGGACGCCGTTATTTGCCTACGCTGCAGCGTTTCTGATCGCGGTAGCGCACGTCGCGGGGGGCCTGCTGCTCAAGGTCGGGTCCAGTGGCGTGGTCTTCCAGACCGCTGATCAGGTGGCAATGGGTGCCCTGGGGCTGGTCCTCGCCGGGGCGGTGCTACTGTTCGCGCGGCCGCGGCTGCGGGTGGGTTCTGCCGGGCTTTCGGTGCGGAATCTGTTGGGTGACAGGATCGTTGGGTGGTCTGAAGTGATCGGTGTGTCGTTTCCCGGCGGTAGCCGGTGGGCGCGGATCGACCTGGCCGACGACGAGTACATCCCGGTGATGGCGATCCAAGCAGTGGATAAGGACCGCGCCGTGGCCGCCATGGACACGGTGCGCTCGTTGCTGGCTCGATACCGGCCTGACCTGTGCGCCCGCTGAAGCGACTTCCCGTACGATCGCGAAATGGCATGTCTTGGGCGCCCTGGCTGTAGGGGTTGGGCGGGGGCGAGCTTGGTCCTTGTGGTGGTGTTGGCCCTGGCTGCTTGCACCGAGTCGGTAGCGGGCCGCGCGATGCGTGCTACCGACCGGTCGTCCGGGCTGCCCACATCCGCCAAGCCGGCGAGGGCGCGCGACCTGCTGCTGCAGGACGGGGATCGCGCTCCGTTCGGCCAGGTAACCCAGTCTCGCGTCGGCGACAGCTACTTCACCAGCGCCGTTCCACCCGAGTGCTCGGCGGCGCTGCTGTTCAAAGGTTCCCCGCTGCGGCCTGACGGCTCGTCGGACCACGCCGAGGCGGCTTATAACGTCACCGGTCCGCTGCCGTACGCAGAGTCGGTCGATGTCTACACGAATGTCCTGAACGTCCACGATGTGGTCTGGAACGGGTTCCGCGACGTGTCCCACTGCCGTGGCGATGCCGTCGGAGTGAGCCGGGCCGGCAGATCGACGCCCATGCGACTCAGGTACTTCGCTACGCTGTCAGACGGTGTCCTGGTATGGACCATGAGCAATCCGCGCTGGACGTGTGATTACGGATTGGCTGTGGTCCCGCACGCGGTGCTGGTGTTATCGGCGTGTGGCTTCAAGCCCGGATTCCCCATGGCGGAATGGGCGTCGAAACGGCGGGCCCAACTGGACAGCCAGGTTTAACGCCAGCCCCCATGCTCTTCGCGGGCGGGTTTGAACCGGCCAAACGGGGTCAAAGTCACGGCGGCCTGGGCATACTCAAATGTGTCCCACGGCCCACCATCGGATCCCGACGACGGCCCACTGTGAACTGCGCCGCTCGTGGTGCATTACCCAGACCACGATGAGAGAATGGCGGGGAAATGGGTGAATTACGGTTGGTGGGCGGTGTGCTCCGGGTCCTTGTCGTGGTCGGTGCGGTGTTCGATGTGGCGGTGCTAAACGCCGGTGCGGCTAGTGCCGACGGCCCGGTCCAGCTGAAGAGCCGATTGGGCGATGTTTGCCTGGACGCCCCGAGTGGGAGCTGGTTCAGCCCGCTGGTGATCAACCCCTGCAATGGGACCGACTTTCAGCGCTGGAATCTCACCGATGACCGGCAGGTCGAGAGCGTGGCCTTCCCCGGGGAATGCGTGAATATCGGAAATGCTTTGTGGGCGCGCCTGCAGCCCTGTGTGAACTGGATCAGCCAGCACTGGACTGTCCAGCCCGACGGCCTGGTCAAGAGTGATCTTGATGCCTGCCTCACGGTTCTCGGCGGTCCGGATCCTGGGACCTGGGTGTCCACCCGCTGGTGCGACCCCAATGCACCCGACCAACAGTGGGATAGCGTGCCGTAACCGGCCTGCCCGGCGAACCCCCGCCTTTCTGGGCGCCGTCGAAGCGACCACTAGCCTAGATACGTGCCAGATCCCGCAACGTATCGCCCCGCGCCCGGGTCCATCCCGGTCGAGCCGGGCGTGTACCGATTCCGGGACCAGCATGGGCGAGTCATCTACGTCGGCAAGGCCAAGAGCCTGCGTAGCCGGCTGACGTCCTATTTTGCCGACGTGGCCAGCCTAGCGCCGCGGACCCGGCAGCTGGTGACCACCGCGGCCAAGGTCGAATGGACGGTCGTGGGGACCGAGGTTGAGGCACTGCAGCTGGAATACACCTGGATCAAGGAGTTCGATCCGCGATTCAACGTCCGCTACCGCGACGACAAGTCCTACCCTGTGCTGGCGGTCACCCTGGGCGAGGAATTTCCCCGGTTGATGGTCTATCGCGGTCCGCGGCGCAAGGGTGTGCGCTATTTCGGGCCGTACTCGCACGCGTGGGCAATCCGGGAAACGCTGGATCTGCTCACCCGGGTGTTTCCGGCGCGAACTTGCTCGGCGGGGGTGTTTAAGCGGCACAGGCAGATCGATCGTCCATGCCTGCTCGGCTACATCGACAAATGTTCCGCGCCGTGTATTGGCAGGGTCGATGCGGCCCAGCACCGCCAGATCGTGGCAGACTTCTGCGACTTTCTGTCCGGCAAGACCGACCGGTTCGCCCGCGCCTTGGAACAGCAAATGAACGCCGCGGCCGAGCAACTGGACTTCGAACGAGCGGCGCGGCTTCGCGACGACCTGTCCGCACTGAAGCGTGCCATGGAAAAGCAGGCCGTGGTGCTCGGGGACGGCACCGACGCCGACGTGGTGGCATTCGCCGACGACGAACTCGAGGCGGCGGTGCAAGTGTTCCACGTGCGCGGCGGACGGGTCCGCGGCCAGCGTGGCTGGATTGTCGAAAAGCCAGGAGAGCCAGGAGATTCCGGAATCCAGTTGGTCGAGCAATTCCTGACACAGTTCTACGGCGACCAGGCGGCGTTGGACGACGCCGCCGACGAATCCGCCAACCCGGTTCCCCGCGAGGTGCTGGTGCCCTGTTTGCCGTCCAACGCCGAGGAGCTGGCCAGCTGGCTGTCCGGCCTGCGCGGCTCAAGGGTCGTGCTGCGGGTGCCGCGCCGCGGGGACAAGCGGGCACTGGCCGAAACGGTGCACCGAAACGCAGAAGATGCACTGCAACAACACAAGCTGAAGCGGGCCAGCGATTTCAACGCCAGATCCGCTGCGCTGCAGAGCATTCAGGACTCGTTGGGCCTGGCAGACGCACCCTTGCGGATCGAGTGTGTCGACGTCAGCCATGTGCAGGGCACCGACGTGGTCGGGTCACTGGTGGTGTTCGAAGACGGCCTGCCGCGCAAGTCGGACTACCGCCACTTCGGGATCCGGGAAGCCGCAGGCCAGGGGCGCTCCGACGACGTGGCCTGTATTGCCGAGGTGACCCGGCGCCGCTTCCTGCGGCACCTGCGCGATCAGAGCGATCCGGATCTTCTTTCTCCGGAAAGGAAGTCGCGTAGATTCGCCTATCCGCCCAATCTGTACGTCGTCGACGGCGGCGCGCCGCAAGTCAACGCGGCCAGTGCGGTAATCGACGAACTCGGTGTTACCGACGTCGCGGTGATCGGCCTGGCCAAGCGGCTGGAAGAGGTATGGGTGCCGTCGGAGCCGGACCCGATTATCATGCCGCGCAACAGTGAGGGACTCTATCTGCTGCAGCGAGTGCGAGACGAGGCACACCGGTTCGCTATCACCTACCATCGCAGCAAGCGGTCGACGCGGATGACTGCCTCAGCGCTGGACTCGGTGCCGGGATTGGGGGAGCATCGCCGCAAAGCGCTGGTCACCCATTTCGGATCGATCGCTCGCCTCAAGGAGGCCACCGTCGACGAAATCACCGCTGTTCCCGGTATCGGCGTGGCCACGGCCACGGCCGTCCACGACGCACTGCGACCTGACTCATCGGGGGCCGCGCGATGATGAACCATGCTAGGGGCGTCGAGAATCGTTCGGAAGGCGGCGGTATCGACGTCGTCTTGGTAACCGGGCTGTCCGGGGCCGGGCGCGGCACGGCGGCTAAAGTGCTGGAAGACCTGGGCTGGTATGTGGCCGACAATCTGCCGCCCCAGCTGATTACCCGCATGGTGGACTTCGGGCTGGCCGCCGGATCACGGATCACCCAGCTGGCGGTGGTAATGGATGTGCGATCGCGCGGATTCACCGGCGACCTCGATTCGGTCCGCAACGAGCTGGCCACGCGTGCCATCACCCCGCGTGTGGTGTTCATGGAGGCGTCCGATGACACGTTGGTGCGCCGCTACGAACAGAATCGCCGCAGTCATCCGCTGCAGGGTGAGCAGACTCTGGCCGAGGGCATTGCCGCAGAGCGCAGGATGCTAGCACCGGTTCGCGCCACCGCCGACCTGATCATCGACACGTCGACACTGTCGGTGGGGGGCTTAAGGGATAGCATCGAGCGTGCCTTCGGCGGTGATGGCGGCGCGACCACCAGCGTCACCGTTGAATCCTTCGGGTTCAAGTACGGCCTGCCGATGGACGCCGACATGGTCATGGACGTGCGGTTCCTGCCGAACCCGCACTGGGTGGACGAGTTGCGGCCACTGACCGGCCAACATCCGGCCGTGCGCGACTATGTGCTGCACCGGCCGGGCGCGGCTGAGTTCCTCGAGTCCTACCATCGGTTGCTATCCCTGGTTGTCGACGGCTACCGCCGAGAGGGGAAGCGCTATATGACAATCGCCATCGGCTGTACCGGTGGTAAGCATCGCAGCGTCGCGATCGCTGAAGCACTGATGGGACTTCTGCGCTCCGATCAGCAACTGTCGGTGCGGGCGCTGCACCGGGATCTGGGTCGCGAATGACCGATGGCATCGTCGCGCTGGGCGGCGGACACGGCTTGTATGCGACGCTGTCTGCGGCCCGCCGGTTGACACCCTACGTTACCGCCGTGGTGACCGTCGCCGATGACGGTGGCTCGTCGGGCCGGCTGCGCAGCGAGCTCGATGTGGTGCCGCCGGGCGATCTGCGAATGGCCTTGGCGGCGTTGGCATCCGATAGCCCGCACGGACGCCTGTGGGCAACTATTCTGCAGCACAGATTCGGCGGCAGTGGTGCGCTGGCCGGACATCCGATCGGCAATCTGATGCTAGCGGGCCTGTCCGAGGTGCTGGCCGATCCGGTCGCGGCTCTTGACGAACTCGGGCGCATCCTCGGGGTGAAAGGCAGGGTGCTGCCGATGTGCCCGGTCGCGCTTCAGATCGAGGCCGATGTCTCCGGTCTGGAGGCCGACCCGCGCATGTTCCGCCTGATCCGTGGCCAGGTGGCGATCGCGACCACGCCCGGAAAGGTGCGCCGGGTGCGGCTGCTGCCGACTGACCCGCCGGCGACCCGGCAGGCTGTCGACGCCATCATGGCTGCCGATCTGGTGGTCCTGGGGCCCGGGTCGTGGTTCACCAGCGTGATACCCCATGTGCTGGTGCCGGGTCTGGCCGCAGCGCTGCGAGCAACGTCGGCCCGCCGTGCCCTGGTGCTCAACCTGGTGGCTGAACCGGGAGAGACGGCCGGTTTCTCGGTGGAGCGTCATCTGCACGTGCTAGCCCAACACGCGCCCGGGTTCACCGTTCACGACATCATCATCGACGCCGAACGAGTGCCGAGCGAACGGGAGCGGGAGCAACTGCGCCGCACGGCGACGATGCTGCAGGCCGAGGTCCACTTCGCCGATGTCGCCAGACCTGGTACACCTTTACATGACCCGGGCAAGCTGGCGGCGGTCCTCGACGGGGTGTGTGCGCGCGACGTCGGCGCGTCGGAGCCTCCGGTGGCGGCCACACAGGAGATACCGATCGACGGTGGACGACCGAGGGGTGACGACGCGTGGCGATGACGACCGATGTCAAAGACGAGCTGAGCCGACTGGTGGTGAAGTCCGTCAGCGCGCGGCGCGCGGAGGTCACCTCTCTGCTGCGATTCGCCGGCGGGTTGCACATCGTGGGCGGCCGCGTGGTGGTCGAAGCCGAGCTGGACCTGGGCAGTATCGCACGGCGGCTGCGTAAGGAGATCTTCGAGCTCTACGGCTACACGGCGGTGGTGCATGTGTTGTCGGCCAGCGGGATTCGCAAGAGCACCCGCTACGTGCTGCGGGTCGCCAACGACGGCGAGGCGTTGGCACGCCAAACCGGACTGCTTGACATGCGCGGTCGTCCCGTGCGGGGTCTGCCGGCCCAGGTCGTCGGCGGCAGCATCGATGACGCTGAAGCTGCGTGGCGAGGAGCATTTTTGGCGCACGGGTCGCTGACTGAGCCGGGACGCTCCTCGGCGTTGGAGGTCAGTTGCCCGGGCCCGGAGGCCGCGCTGGCGCTGGTGGGTGCGGCACGCCGGCTTGGGGTCGGCGCCAAGGCTCGTGAGGTGCGCGGTGCCGATCGCGTGGTGGTGCGCGACGGTGAGGCGATCGGCGCACTGCTGACCCGGATGGGGGCCCAAGACACCCGGCTGGTCTGGGAGGAGCGGCGGCTGCGTCGTGAGGTGCGTGCGACGGCCAACCGGCTCGCCAATTTCGACGACGCCAATCTGCGCCGCTCGGCGCGGGCCGCGGTTGCCGCGGCCGCCCGGGTGGAGCGTGCCTTGGAGATCCTCGGCGATACGGTGCCCGAGCACTTGGCCTCGGCCGGCAAATTGCGTGTCGAGCACCGGCAGGCGTCGCTGGAGGAGCTGGGCCGGCTTGCCGATCCTCCGATGACGAAAGACGCTGTAGCCGGACGTATTCGGCGATTGTTGTCGATGGCGGATCGTAAGGCGAAGGTGGACGGCATCCCCGATACGGAGTCCGTAGTGACGCCCGATCTGCTGGAAGACGCCTAGCGGGCTGACTTACTTCGGTGCCACGCACACCAATTGGCTGCTTGCCGGGGGTATTGCTGGCCCTTCGATTTCCTCGGGCGGCTGCAGAGAGACTGACGCGGAATCGCAGCGCCCTCCGGCACCGAGGCTCTTGATCTCGGTGACGACGAATCGGCTGAACTCCCGGTTTGCAGAACGTGTTCCAGGCACAAGCGCGGTGGCTACCCGCGGTGAAGGCAGCGATTCGTCGCACGCCGACGGCGCGTACAGCAGCACGGATGGCGGCTTGCCGGGGGTCGTCACCGCCGGATAGCAGTATCCGACCCGCACCAGGTACTTCAGGCAGTAATACGCCCGATGGTTCTGGGTGATCAATTCGTAGTCGATCCGCATGCAACTCGGAGCGTTGGCATGGAATCCGTCATTGCGGATCCGGGCCTCCCGGCTATCGCAAGCAACGACCTGCGGACGAGACGGCGCCAGCTTGGAGTCGTAGGTGAACCGGTTCAGGCACATCCCCAAGTCCATGGAGAACACCAACTTCAGCGTCGCACGATCGTAGCCCCGCGGCTCGTTGTAACCCGAAGCGGAAGCGGTCTGGCACGCACTCAGCAGCAGCGTGAGAATCCCCAGCAACACTGGGAAAACGAGCTTCTCGGCTGGCGGTCGCCGGTACGACGGGAAGCTATACCGCCTCGCCGATGTTTGGGCCGAAGCTTGCACACATTGACGATAACTTGGTCGCGAGACCGCAGAAGCTGGCCTCGACGGCGCGCCGGGGACTACGGTCATACCATGAAGCGGCTTTCGAGCGTTGATGCTGCGTTTTGGTCCGCGGAAACCGCAGGCTGGCATATGCACGTGGGCGCACTGGCGATCTGCGATCCCAGCGACGCGCCCGAATACAGCTTTCAGCGGCTCCGCGAGTTGATCATCGAACGGCTGCCGGAGATCCCGCAGTTGCGGTGGCGGGTCACCGGCGCCCCGCTCGGACTGGACCGGCCGTGGTTCGTCGAGGACGAGGAACTCGACATCGACTTTCACATCCGCCGCATCGGTGTTCCGGCTCCCGGTGGGCGGCGCGAACTCGAGGAGCTCGTCGGACGGCTGATGTCCTACAAACTGGACCGTTCCCGGCCGCTGTGGGAACTGTGGGTCATCGAGGGCGTCGAGGGCGGCCGCATCGCCACGCTGACCAAGATGCATCACGCCATCGTCGACGGTGTCTCCGGTGCCGGGCTGGGCGAAATCCTGTTGGACATCACACCAGAACCACGACCACCGCAACAGGAAACGGTCGGCTTCGTGGGATTCCAGATTCCGGGCCTGGAACGCCGGGCGATAGGTGCGCTGATCAACGTGGGCATCATGACGCCCTTCCGCATCGTCAGGCTGCTGGAGCAAACCGTGCGTCAACAGATCGCGGCATTGGGTGTGGCCGGCAAACCGGCGCGATACTTCGAAGCGCCCAAGACGCGGTTCAATGCGCCGGTGTCGCCGCACCGGCGGGTTACCGGCACACGCGTCGAGCTGGCTAGGGCCAAAGCGGTCAAGGACGCGTTCGGCGTCAAGCTCAACGACGTCGTCTTGGCGCTGGTGGCCGGGGCGGCCCGGCAATACCTACAGAAGCGTGACGAGCTGCCCGCCAAGCCGTTGATCGCGCAGATTCCGGTCTCCACCCGCAGCGAGGAAACGAAGGCCGACGTCGGGAACCAGGTCAGCTCGATGACCGCGTCGCTGGCAACCCATATCGAGGATCCGGCCAAGCGCCTGGCGGCCATCCACGAGAGCACCCTCAGCGCCAAGGAAATGGCTAAGGCGCCCTCCGCGCACCAGATCATGGGGCTGACCGAGACCACGCCACCGGGTCTGCTGCAGCTGGCCGCCCGGGCCTATACGGCCAGCGGGCTGTCACACAACCTGGCCCCAATCAACCTCGTCGTCTCCAATGTCCCCGGTCCACCCTTCCCGCTATATATGGCCGGCGCGCGGCTGGATTCGCTGGTGCCCCTGGGGCCGCCGGTGATGGACGTGGCGCTGAACATCACCTGCTTCTCCTACCAGGATTATCTGGATTTCGGCCTGGTGACCACACCCGAGGTGGCCAACGACATCGACGAGATGGCCGATGCCATCGAACCGGCACTGGCCGAGCTGGAGCGTGCCGCGGAATAGCAATAGCTGGCCTATAGCTGACTACGTGGCCGGCGGGTTGGTCGCGTACACCCAAGACAGGAAGCGGGCCACGGCCTCGGCGGTGTGATGCGCCCGCGGGGAGCCGAAGACGTCGAAGGCGTGTTGGGCGTGGGGCAGGTCCGCGTAGGCGACGGGCGACTTCGACACCGCCCGCAGTTCCTCGACGAACGCATGGGCTTCGGCCACGGGGATCAGGGAGTCGTGGCGGCCGTGCAGAACGAAGAACGGTGGGGCGTCGGCCCGCACATGGTGGATCGGTGAGGCATCGACGAAGATGTCGCGGTGCGTGCTGAATTTCCGTTTCACCACGAACGTTTCGAGCAACCCGACGAATTCCCGACGCCCCGGCGCATCGGTCGTAAACCAGTCGTAACGCCCGTATACCGGAACCGCTGCCGCCACCGAGGTGTCGACCTGTTCGAACCCGGGCTGAAATCGCGGATCGTTGGGGGTCAACGCCGCCAGGGCGCACAGATGGCCGCCGGCCGAACCGCCGCTGATGGCAACGAAATTCGGATCCCCGCCGTAGGCGGCGATGTTTTCCTTGACCCACGCCAGCGCGCGCTTCACGTCGACAATGTGGTCGGGCCAGGTGTGGCGCGGCGACACCCGGTAGTTCAGCGACACGCATACCCAGCCGCGCGCAGCCAGATGGCTCATCAACGGATACGCCTGCGGGCGGCGCCACCCCAGTACCCAGGCGCCGCCGGGCACCTGTACCAGCACCGGTGCCTTGGCGTCGCGTGGCAGGTCGCGGCGGCGCCAGATGTCGGCCAGGTTGGCCCGCCCGTATGGGCCGTAGCACACGACGTTCGTCGTCTCGACGTAGCGCCGGCGTGCCATGGCGGTACGCAGCGGGAGATTGCGACCTCTGCTACGCATCGGTTCCGTGGGCAGGGTAGCGAGTTCCTTAGCGTAGTCGGGCCCGAGCTGTTCGGTCAGGCCCGCTTCGAGCACCGGTCCAGGGGTGGTGGCGCCGCGGTAGCGGATCACCGCAAGGATCACCCAGGCCGCTGCCGTTAAGGCCAGTGCCGCCTTTCCTTTCAGCCCACCGAAGTCGCCTCGGCGGCCGCGGCGCAGTGCGTCCAGCACGGAGGCGCCTAGGTACACTCCTGGCACTTCCGACGTCGGCCAGCCCAACCAAAACGCCAGAACCGTGCTGTAGCCGCTACCGGACAGTGGGCGTAATCCGTTGGCGGCATTGAGCAATTCCACCGCTGCACGTGTTAACGGTCTCGGGCGTGCCATCCGCCGAAATCGCATTAGCTGCCGACCCGTGATTGCAGCTCGGTGCGCAGGATCTTGCCGGTAATGCCGCGTGGCAGCTCGTCGAGGACGGCGATGTCGCGCGGTACCTTGTAGTTGGCCAGGTTGTCTCGGACATGCTGCTTGAGGGTTTCCGGGGTGGCCGAAACACCGGGCTTGAGCACCACGAAGGCCGCCAGCCGCTGGCCGTACTGCTGGTCGTCCACGCCGATCACCGCGGCCTCGGCCACGTCGGGGTGGGTGGCCAGCGTCTTCTCCACCTCGATCGGGTAGATGTTCTCACCGCCGGAGACGATCATCTCGTCGTCGCGCCCGACGACGAACAGCCGGCCGTTCTCGTCGAGGTAGCCGACGTCGCCCGATGACATGAACCCGGCATGGAAATCCTTTGCGGCGCCAGATGTATAGCCATCGAATTGGCTGTCGTTGCGGACGTAGATGGTGCCGACCTCGCCGGTGGGCACCTCGGTGAACTGCTGGTCCAGGATCCGGATTTCGGTTCCTTCGGCGGGCCGACCCGCGGTGTCGGGTGCGGTCCGCAGGTCCGCCGGTGTGGCGGTGGCGATCATCCCGGCCTCGGTCGCGTTGTAGTTGTTGTAGATCACGTCGCCGAATTGGTCCATGAATGCGATCACGACATCGGGCCGCATCCGAGAACCCGACGCGGCGGCGAACCGCAACGACCGGCCGTCGTAGCGGTTTCGAATCTCGGCCGGCAGGTCCATGATGCGATCGAACATCACCGGCACCACCACCAGACCCGTCGCGTGGTGGCGGTCGATCAGGTCCAGCGTCGCCTCCGGGTCGAACCTGCGTCGCGTGACGATCGTGCAGGCCAGCGAGGAGGCCAGCACCAGCTGCGAGAAGCCCCAGGCATGAAACATCGGCGCCACGATCACGGTGACCTCCTCGGCCCGCCACGGCGTGCGGTCCAAGATCGCCTTCAGTGTCCCGATGCCACCGCCAGAATGCCTGGCGCCCTTGGGTGTTCCGGTGGTTCCGGAGGTCAGCAGGATCACTTTTCCGTGGCTGCCGGTGTGCTCGGGCCGCCGTCCGGCGTGCGCGGCTACAAGTTTCTCAACGGTCAGGTCGTGGTCTTCGTCGGTCCACGCCACGATACGGGTGGCCTGCGGTTTTTCCGCCAGCGCGCGATCCACCGTCGCGCTGAACTCTTCGTCATAGACGACAGTGTCGACGCCTTCGCGGGTAACCACCTCGGCCAGTGCCGGACCGGCGAAGGAGGTGTTGAGCAACAGGATGTGCGCGCCAATCCGGTTGACCGCCAACAGCGCATCGACGAAGCCGCGATGATTGCGGCACATGATGCCGACGACCCTGGGGGGTCCGGCTGGCAGGGCCTGAAGCGCCGCGGCCAGCGCGTTGCCGCGTTCGTCGAGCTGGCGCCAGGTCAGCGTGCCCAGTTCGTCGATCAGGCCGGGGCGGTCCGGGCAGCGTCGGGCCGCACCGGCGAACCCCGCCGTAAACCCCATGCCTTCGCGGCGCATGGCGGCGACGATCCGCAGGTAGCGGTCTGGTCGCAGCGGAGCGATCAACCCTGCCCGGCGCATGGTGGCGATCAAGCCGAATGCTTGTCTGATACGCATGGCTTAGCCCAGAATCGGGAAGCGGCGCTTGGCGGCGAGGTCGTTGAGGGCTTGCTGCATCACCGACCGTACGTGCTCGTCGACCGCGTCGACATCAGGGTCCTCGCCGAACTGCTTGGTGAGGTTGATCGGGTCTAACACCTGCATGACGATCTTGGCGGGCAGCGGCAGATTGGGCGGGATCGCGGCGGAGAACCCGAACGGAAAGCCGAACGAGATCGGCAGGATGTCGCTGCGGAGCAGTCGCTTGAGCCCTAGCCGCCGGGCGAGCCAGGTGCCGCGGGACAGGTAGAGCTGGCTTTCCTGGCCACCGATGGACACCGCCGGCACGATGGGCACGCCAGCTTCGACGGCAGTGCTGACGTATCCCTTGCGGCCGTTGAAGTCGATCACGTTCTCCGCGAAAGTCGGCCGGTACGCGTCATAGTCGCCGCCGGGAAAAACGACCACCACACCCCCGGACCGCAACGCCTTAGCCGCGTTTTCTCGGGTGGCGCGAATGTAGCCGGTGCGTCGGAACAAGTCCCCGGTCAGGCCCATGAACAAGATGTCGTGGCTGAGCGTGTAGACCGGTCGGTCGTAGCCGAACTTGTCGTAGAAGTCGACGCTGAAGACCGGCACGTCCATCGGGAACATGCCACCGGAGTGGTTGGCCACGACCAGTGCGCCACCCGGCGGGAAGGAGTCCAGGCCATGCACCTGCGACCGGTGGTAGGTCTTCAAGACTGGACGCAGCACACTTATCAGGCGCTGGGTTAGGCCAGGGTCGAATTTGCCGATGTCGCCGATACCTGCATCGTCCCCGTTACCAGGGCTATCGGTTTCGCTCAACTGTTCTCCCTCGAGGCCTCCGAGGCCTCATTGCCGCGTCGGGTCTTTAGATGGTAGCGATGCACGGTGGATAGGCACACGCGGCAGGTCTGCTAGCAAGGACGAGAGGTGGTCCAGAGTGGCTGAAGCTGGTGGCGGGCCCATTTCGGTGATCGCCCGGCATATGCAGTTGATTCGCGATGACTTCATCTCCGAGTTGTTTGACAAGATGAAGGCGGAGATTCGGGGGCTGGATTACGACGCGCGGATGGCGGACCTGTGGCGGGCGAGCATCACCGAGAATTTCGTGACGGCCGTTCACTATTTGGATCGCGATACGCCGCAGTCCTTGGTGGAGGCTCCAGCGGCCGCGCTGGCATACGCCCGCGCCGCGGCGCAGCGTGATATTCCGTTGTCCGGGTTGGTTCGGGCGCACCGGCTCGGGCATGCGCGTTTCTTGGAGGTGGCGATGCAGTACGTGTCGCTGCTGGAGCCCGCTGACCGGGTGTCGACGATCATCGAGCTGGTGAATCGCTCCGCTCGCCTCGTTGACCTGGTGGCCGACCAGTTGATTGTCGCCTATGAGCACGAACACGATCGCTGGCTGAGTCGCCGCAGCGGTCTGCAACAGCAATGGGTCAGCGAGCTGCTCGCCGATACCCCGGTCGACGTTCCGCGGGCCGAGCGCGCGTTGGGCTATCGGTTGGACGGTGTGCATATCGCCGCGGTGGTATGGGTCGATTCGGCGGTGCCCATCGGTGATGTGGTGGCGCAATTCGACCAGGTGCGCTGCTTGCTGGCCGGGGAGCTGGGCCCCGAACTGGGCCCCGTGGCGAACTCGCTGATGGTGCCGACCGATGAGCGCGAGGCACGGCTGTGGTTTTCGCCCGCGCCCACGCGGGCCTTCGCCCCGTCGCGGATTCGCGCGGCGTTCGAGTCGGCGGGAATCCGGGCGCGTTTGGCGTGCGGTCGGGTAGGGGACGGGCTGCGTGGGTTCCGGGCGTCGTTGAAACAGGCCGAACGAGTGAAGGCGTTGGCCCTGGCCGGTGGCGCCCGGCCCGGCGGCCGGGTCATGTTTTATGACGATGTCGCGCCAGTCGCGTTGCTGGCCGACGATCTAGAGGAACTGCGGCGGTTCGTCACCGATGTGCTGGGTGACCTGAGTGTTGACGACGAGCGCAATAGCTGGCTACGCGAGACGTTACGGGAGTTCTTGCTGCGTAACCGCAGCTACGTCGCCACGGCCGACGCGATGATCCTGCACCGCAACACCATTCAATACCGGGTGATCCAGGCGATGGAACTATGCGGACAGAATCTCGACGATCCCGATGCCGCGTTTCGGGTGCAGATGGCGCTGGAGGTCTGCCGCTGGATGGCACCGGCGGTGCTCCGCGCCAAACAATAGTGTCTCGGTAACCGCCGGTCCGTTCATGCCGTGCGCACAATCGTGGTCGTGAGCTTCGGTGTCGGCGCATATGGTCTCCGACGGATTCGGCGCCTAACGTTTGCCCACGTCAAACAACCCGACCAGAAAGCCAGCCGGGTCCGCCAGAGGGGGGCGGACCCGGCGTATACCCAATTCGCGTCGCTCGGTTCTAGTTGGGCGCTATCATCCGTTGCCACGGGGTTGGTCGGAAGGTCGGTATGTCGTTCGTTTTCGCGGTGCCAGAGATGGTGGCGGCAACCGCTTCCGATTTGGCCAGCCTCGGAGCGGCGCTGAGCGAGGCCACCGCGGCGGCGGCTATCCCCACCACACAAGTACTGGCCGCGGCCGCCGATGAGGTGTCGGCGGCCATCGCGGAGTTGTTCGGTGCGCACGGCCAAGAATTTCAAGCGCTCAGCGCCCAGGCATCGGCGTTTCATGACCGGTTCGTGCGGGCCCTAAGCGCCGCAGCGGGCTGGTATGTCGACGCCGAGGCCGCCAACGCCGCGCTGGTGGACACCGCGGCCACCGGCGCGTCGGAGTTGGGGTCAGGTGGGCGCACGGCGCTGATTCTGGGCTCCACCGGAACCCCGCGACCGCCCTTCGACTACATGCAGCAGGTCTACGACCGCTACATCGCACCCCACTACTTGGGCTATGCGTTTTCCGGCCTGTACACGCCCGCGCAGTTTCAGCCGTGGACCGGCATCCCCAGCCTGACCTACGACCAATCGGTCGCCGAAGGCGCCGGCTATCTTCACACCGCGATCATGCAGCAAGTCGCGGCCGGCAATGACGTTGTGGTGTTGGGTTTCTCGCAGGGCGCGTCGGTCGCCACCCTGGAAATGCGCCATCTGGCAAGCCTGCCGGCCGGCGTCGCGCCGAGTCCGGATCAGCTCTCGTTCGTATTGCTGGGCAACCCCAACAACCCAAACGGGGGCATCCTCGCCCGGTTTCCGGGTCTGTACCTGCAGTCGCTCGGCCTGACGTTCAACGGTGCGACCCCGGACACCGACTACGCGACCACCATTTACACGACCCAATACGACGGCTTTGCCGACTTCCCGAAGTACCCGCTCAACATCCTGGCGGACGTCAACGCGCTGCTGGGTATTTACTATTCGCACAGCTTGTATTACGGGCTCACGCCCGAGCAGGTCGCTTCGGGTATCGTCCTGCCGGTGTCTTCGCCGGACACCAACACCACCTATATTCTGCTTCCCAACGAGGATCTGCCGCTGCTGCAGCCGCTGCGCGGTATTGTGCCCGAGCCGCTGCTGGATCTCATCGAGCCAGACCTGCGCGCGATCATCGAATTGGGTTATGACCGAACCGGATACGCCGATGTTCCGACCCCGGCCGCACTGTTCCCGGTGCACATCGACCCGATCGCAGTCCCGCCCCAGATAGGCGCTGCGATCGGTGGTCCGCTCACCGCCCTGGATGGCTTGCTCGACACCGTGATCAACGATCAACTCAATCCCGTCGTA
This sequence comes from Mycobacterium tuberculosis H37Rv, assembly GCF_000195955.2. Lineage (GTDB taxonomy): Bacteria > Actinomycetota > Actinomycetes > Mycobacteriales > Mycobacteriaceae > Mycobacterium > Mycobacterium tuberculosis. The sequence goes on from NC_000962.3 coordinate 1,607,655, forward strand.
ACGTCGGGCATCTATCAGGCCGGTGCTGAGCTGTCGGTGGCCGCGGCCGGCTACGGTGCTCCCGCAGGCGTCACCAATGCCATTTTTATTGGGCAGCAAGTGTTGCCGATTTTGGTGGAAGGCCCCGGTGCCTTGGTGACGGCCGACACCCATTACCTGGTCGATGCGATTCAGGATTTGGCCGCCGGTGACCTCAGCGGGTTCAACCAAAACCTGCAACTCATCCCGGCTACCAACATAGCCCTGCTGGTCTTCGCGGCCGGAATTCCCGCTGTGGCGGCCGTCGCCATCCTTACCGGTCAGGATTTTCCGGTATAGGCCCCCGGCCCCCGCTGTACCGAGCTCGGCCAGTGAAGAACAACCCCAGGCGTTGCCAGTCCGAATAGATTGTATTCGTCAGCCGGCGCAGGACAGGAAGCGAGGCCGCCATGGGATTTCTGAAGCCCGATCTTCCCGACGTCGATCACGACACCTGGTTGACCCAGCCACGCCGGACACGATTGCAGGTCGTGACACGGGACTGGGTAGAACACGGTTTCGGAACGCCGTATGCGGTGTACCTGCTCTATCTGACCAAGATTGCGGTGTACGTCGCCGCCGGCGCCGCGATCATCTCGCTGAACCCCGGACTGGGCGGGCTGAGCCGCATAGGCGACTGGTGGACACAGCCGATCGTGTACCAGAAGGTCATCGTCTTCACGTTGCTGTTCGAGGTTTTGGGTTTTGGCTGCGGATCCGGCCCGCTGACCGGGCGGTTTTGGCCACCCATCGGGGGCTTCCTTTATTGGTTGCGGCCCAACACAATTCGGCTGCCTGCTTGGCCGGATAAGGTCCCGTTCACCCAAGGCGACACCCGCACCGTCGTCGACGTCGCCTTGTATGCCATCGTGTTGATCGGCGGGGTGTGGGCGCTGTTGTCACCCGGCTCGCCAGGTCCGGGGGGAACGCCGGTCACCGCCGCCGGCGACGTCGGCCTGATCAACCCGGTGCTGGTAGTGCCGACGATCGTCGCCCTGGGCGTCTTGGGGCTGCGTGACAAGACGATCTTTCTTGCCGCCCGCGGCGAACACTACTGGCTGAAGCTATTCGTGTTCTTTTTTCCCTTCACCGACCAGATCGCGGCGTTCAAGATCATCATGCTGTGCTTGTGGTGGGGGGCGGCGACTTCCAAACTCAACCACCATTTCCCCTACGTCGTCGCGGTGATGACCAGCAACAACGCCCTGTTGCGCAGCAGAGTGTTCAACCCGATCAAGCACCTGCTTTACCGCGACCACGCCAACGATCTGCGGCCCTCCTGGCTACCGAAACTCATGGCCCACGGGGGTGGCACCACGGCGGAATTCCTGGTGCCCGGGATTCTGGTGCTCGTCGCCGACGGTCACCCATGGCGGTGGTTCCTCATCGGGTTCATGGTGCTCTTTCACCTCAACATCCTGTCCAACCTCCCGATGGGGGTCCCGTTGGAGTGGAACGTGTTCTTCATCTTCTCGCTGTGCTATCTATTCGGCCACTACGGCGCGATCACTGCCACCGACCTTCGGTCGCCGTTGCTGCTGGCGATCGTGATCGCGGTGGTTGCCGTGGTGATCATGGGAAACCTGTTGCCCGAAAAGATTTCGTTTCTGCCCGCCATGCGCTACTACGCCGGCAACTGGGCCACCAGCATCTGGTGCTTCCGAGGTGATGCGGAAGCCACCATGGAAACCAGCGTCGTGAAAAGCTCTGCGCTGGTGGTCAATCAGCTGGCCAAGCTCTACGACGGGGCCACGGCCGAAATCATGACCGACAAGGTCGCCGCATTCCGGGCCATGCACACCCACGGCAGGGCGCTCAACGGCCTGCTGCCCCGCGCTCTCGATGACGAAGCTCACTACCGCATCCGCGAGGGCGAAATCGTGGCCGGGCCACTGGTCGGGTGGAATTTCGGCGAGGGCCATCTGCACAACGAGCAGCTGGTGGCCGCCGTGCAGCGGCGGTGCAACTTCGCCGACGGCGATCTGCGGGTGATCATTCTCGAAGGTCAGCCCATCCACGTTCAGAAGCAGTGGTATCGCATTGTCGACGCCAAGACCGGTTTGTTCGAGGCCGGTTACGTCACGGTCGAGGACATGTTGAGCCGCCAGCCATGGCCCGAGCCCGGTGACGAGTTCCCGGTTCACGTCACGACGCAACGCGGCACGCCATCAAAGCCATGACGACCGCGGTCGTCGTCGGAGCCGGGCCCAACGGCCTGGCCGCGGCGATCCACCTGGCCCGTCACGGTGTCGACGTGCAGGTGCTGGAGGCGCGCGACACCATCGGCGGGGGAGCACGCTCCGGTGAGCTGACGGTGCCCGGGGTCATCCACGACCACTGTTCGGCGTTTCATCCGCTGGGCGTCGGGTCGCCATTCTGGGCGGCGATCGACCTGCAACGCTACGGGCTGACGTGGAAGTGGCCGGACGTCGACTGCGCACACCCACTCGATGACGGCACCGCGGGCGTGCTATATCGGTCGATCGAAGCCACCGCCGCCGGCCTGGGTCCCGACGGCAAGCGGTGGCAGCGCGCCGTGGGTGACCTCGCCGCCGGATTCGATGAGCTGGCCGAGGATCTGCTGCGCCCGGTGCTCAACATGCCGCGTCACCCGATCCGCCTGGCCCGCTTTGGTCCGCGCGCGGCGCTGCCGGCCACCGCCATGGCGCGTCGGTTTCACACCGAGCGGGCGCGCGCGTTGTTCGGCGGCGCCGCGGCGCACGTCTACACCAGGTTGGATCGGCCGCTGACCGCGTCGCTGGGGTTGATGATCCTGGCCAGCGGCCATCGCCACGGTTGGCCGGTCGCCCGGGGCGGATCCGGGTCGATCACGAAGGCGCTGGCCGCGGCCCTGGACGCGTACGGCGGCACCGTCGCCACCGGGGTGACCGTCACCAGCCGCCGCGACATCCCCGACGCCGACATCGTGATGCTCGACCTCAGCCCGGCCGCGGTGCTCGGGATCTACGGCGATGTGATGCCCACCCGCATCAACCGGTCCTATCGGCGCTACCGCGCCGGATCGTCGGCCTTCAAGGTCGACTTCGCCATCGAGGGCGACGTTGGGTGGACCAACCCCGATTGCCGGCGCGCGGGCACCGTCCACCTGGGCGGGACCTTCGCGGAAATCGCAGACACCGAACGTCAACGCGCCCAAGGCACGATGGTGCAGCGACCATTCGTGCTCGTCGGGCAGCAGTACCTCGCCGACCCGTCCCGCTCGGTCGGCAACATCAACCCCATCTGGGCCTACGCGCACGTGCCGTTCGGCTACACCGGCGACGCCACCGCCGCCGTCATCGACCAGATCGAGCGGTTCGCCCCCGGATTCCGCGACCGCATCGTGGCAACCGTCAGCACCTCCACCACCGAACTGCAAACGTACAACCGCAACTTCATCGGCGGAGACATTATCGGCGGCGCCAACGACCGGCTGCAGGTCATCTTCCGCCCGCGCGTGGCCGTCGATCCGTATGCGATCGGTGTGCCGGGTGTCTATCTGTGTTCACAGTCCGCGCCACCCGGTGCCGGGATCCACGGATTGTGTGGCTACCACGCCGCCGAATCGGCGCTGAGGTGGCTGCGCAAGCGACGTTGACGCAGGTCATCGTCGAGATCGACGTTAGCGCGACGTCCACTCGTGCCGTAGCCAAAACGTGACGGAGGTTTGATCGAATTGCTAAGGCGCGCCTGCACTTCCACTCTTCAATGCACCTCTACCATCACTGGTGCAACTGTGTCGTTGACAGGGAATTGGAGCCATGCGGGCGGTTTTTGGGTGTGCTATTGCCGTCGTCGGGATCGCTGGGAGCGTGGTTGCGGGGCCGGCCGACATACACCTGGTGGCGGCGAAGCAGTCTTACGGGTTCGCCGTCGCGTCGGTGCTACCAACGCGCGGCCAGGTGGTGGGCGTGGCGCACCCCGTGGTGGTGACGTTCAGTGCGCCGATAACTAACCCAGCCAATCGGCACGCGGCCGAGCGCGCCGTTGAAGTCAAATCGACGCCCGCGATGACCGGCAAGTTCGAATGGCTCGACAACGACGTTGTGCAGTGGGTTCCCGACCGCTTCTGGCCGGCGCACAGCACGGTGGAGCTTTCGGTGGGCAGCCTGTCGAGCGATTTCAAGACGGGTCCCGCCGTCGTCGGGGTTGCCAGCATCTCCCAGCACACGTTCACCGTGAGTATCGACGGAGTCGAGGAGGGACCGCCGCCTCCGCTGCCGGCGCCGCACCACCGAGTGCACTTCGGCGAAGATGGGGTGATGCCGGCATCGATGGGTAGACCGGAATACCCGACGCCGGTCGGCTCCTACACTGTCTTGTCCAAGGAACGCTCGGTGATTATGGATTCGAGCAGCGTCGGCATCCCCGTCGACGATCCCGATGGTTACCGGCTTTCGGTGGATTATGCCGTCCGCATCACCAGCCGCGGCCTCTACGTGCATTCAGCCCCGTGGGCCCTTCCAGCACTGGGACTTGAAAATGTCAGCCACGGCTGCATAAGCCTGAGCCGCGAGGACGCAGAGTGGTATTACAACGCGGTCGACATTGGCGACCCGGTCATTGTGCAGGAATAGCAGCTGATGCGGGCGTCGCCCGCAGAGCGCGTCGACGGCGCGTACGCGGGTGCGGGGCCTCACACCCAGTCCGTCCTGGAAGAGGACCAGCGTCAGCGCGCACCTGCGGGCGCAGAGGCCGAAGGACCGGGCAGAACCGGCTGACCAGGCACCGGTCCGCCAGCTGGCGCCGGATCGGTCAGCGCATCCTTGACCCCGGACATGCCAATGATGGGAGCACTGACCACACCATCCCCGGGAGCACCAGCCAGGACCGGCCCAAGCGCAATCAGCGGAGTTCCGACCGGTATCACCGGAGCCGGAACGGCGGGTACCGGTACCGGTGCGCCCGGTATCGGTACCGGTCCGCCGGGGATTGGTACCGGTGCGCCCGGTATCGGTACCGGTGCGCCAGGGATTGGTACCGGTGCGCCGATGGGCACCGGTGCAGCTGCCGGCACTGGCCCAGGCGCGACGAACGGAACACCAGCCATGTCAGTAAGTGCGGCACTGCACGCTCCCGCGGCTGCCGGTCCACCGGCAGCCACCGGGTCGCCGGCGGCTACCGGCGCGTCGCCCGCCATGCCCTGGATGCACGCGTAGCCACCCGTCATCAGCGGGTCAGCCGCCGCGTCCGGGCTTAACGCTATAGCAGCTGCAAACAACCCAGCGCCGGCAATTACTTTGATGTTGAACCGATTGACGATCGCCATCAGCGTCAACTCTCCTCTATTCGCGCGCAGATATTTCCGCAATCAATTTGGTTCAGCAGAACCGCATAGCCGTATCGAGTTCCTTTTCGACCATCGGCTCAATTGTCAGCATCCTATGGGGAACATGAGCCCCGCCGCACCGGGCCGTTTCCAAATGGTGACGTCACAACGGTGTCACAAGCCAGCGCAATGTCCGCGGTAGGGACGCGGCGGCTGGGATCGGTGGGGTGAGCGCCCGGCTTCTCAAAGCGAGGGGAGCCCCGGGACTCTTACCGGCCGAAGGCGGCGGGTGTCACTGATCTAGGCTGACGGCCAGTGGTTGTTTAGCCAACAAGGATGACAACAAATAAGCCGAGGAGAGACAAGTGACGGTCCGAGTAGGCATCAACGGGTTTGGTCGAATCGGACGCAACTTCTACCGGGCCTTACTGGCCCAACAGGAGCAGGGCACCGCCGACGTGGAGGTGGTCGCCGCCAACGACATCACCGACAACAGCACGCTGGCGCATCTGCTCAAATTCGACTCGATTCTGGGCCGGCTGCCTTGCGATGTCGGCCTCGAAGGCGACGACACCATCGTCGTCGGCCGCGCGAAAATCAAGGCGCTCGCGGTCCGGGAGGGGCCGGCGGCATTGCCATGGGGAGACCTCGGCGTCGACGTCGTCGTCGAATCCACCGGCCTGTTCACCAATGCGGCCAAAGCCAAAGGCCACCTGGACGCCGGCGCCAAGAAGGTGATCATCTCTGCGCCCGCCACCGACGAGGACATCACCATCGTCCTGGGAGTTAACGACGACAAGTATGACGGCAGCCAGAACATCATCTCCAATGCGTCGTGCACCACGAACTGCCTTGCGCCGCTGGCCAAAGTGCTCGACGATGAGTTCGGCATCGTCAAGGGCCTGATGACCACCATCCACGCCTACACTCAGGATCAGAACCTGCAGGACGGGCCGCACAAGGACCTGCGTCGCGCCCGCGCCGCCGCGCTGAACATCGTGCCGACCTCCACCGGCGCGGCCAAGGCCATCGGCCTGGTGATGCCGCAGCTAAAGGGCAAGCTCGACGGTTATGCGCTGCGGGTGCCGATCCCCACCGGCTCGGTCACCGACCTTACGGTCGACTTATCCACACGGGCCAGTGTCGATGAGATCAACGCGGCGTTCAAAGCCGCGGCCGAAGGCAGGCTCAAGGGCATTCTGAAGTACTACGACGCGCCGATCGTCTCGAGCGACATCGTCACCGACCCGCACAGTTCGATTTTCGACTCTGGGTTGACCAAAGTCATCGACGACCAGGCCAAGGTGGTGTCGTGGTACGACAACGAGTGGGGCTACTCCAACCGCCTGGTTGATCTGGTCACGCTGGTCGGCAAGTCGCTCTAGCCATGAGCGTTGCAAACCTCAAGGATCTACTCGCCGAAGGTGTTTCGGGGCGTGGAGTGCTGGTGCGCTCCGATCTCAACGTTCCGCTCGACGAGGACGGCACCATTACCGATGCGGGCCGCATCATCGCGTCGGCGCCGACGTTGAAGGCGTTGCTCGACGCCGACGCCAAGGTGGTGGTTGCCGCGCACTTGGGACGTCCCAAGGACGGGCCGGACCCGACACTGTCGCTGGCGCCGGTCGCCGTGGCGCTGGGTGAGCAACTCGGCCGGCACGTCCAGCTGGCTGGAGACGTTGTCGGCGCCGATGCGCTGGCCCGCGCCGAGGGGCTCACCGGCGGCGACATCCTGCTGCTGGAGAACATCCGCTTCGACAAACGCGAAACCAGCAAGAACGATGACGACCGGCGGGCACTGGCCAAGCAGCTGGTCGAACTGGTCGGAACGGGAGGCGTTTTCGTCTCCGACGGCTTTGGGGTGGTGCACCGCAAGCAAGCCTCGGTCTATGACATCGCAACCCTGTTGCCGCACTACGCCGGCACGCTGGTCGCCGACGAGATGCGGGTACTGGAGCAGTTGACCAGCTCGACCCAGCGGCCCTATGCGGTAGTGCTCGGCGGATCAAAGGTGTCCGACAAGCTGGGTGTCATCGAGTCGCTGGCGACCAAGGCGGACAGCATTGTGATTGGCGGCGGAATGTGCTTCACATTCCTTGCTGCACAGGGATTTTCGGTTGGCACATCGCTGCTGGAAGACGACATGATCGAAGTCTGTCGCGGGCTGCTGGAAACCTATCACGACGTGTTGCGGCTGCCCGTGGATCTAGTGGTCACGGAGAAGTTCGCCGCCGACTCGCCGCCCCAGACGGTCGACGTCGGCGCTGTGCCCAATGGCTTGATGGGCCTGGATATCGGGCCGGGATCGATCAAACGGTTCAGCACGCTGCTGTCCAACGCCGGGACCATCTTCTGGAACGGGCCGATGGGAGTATTCGAGTTCCCGGCTTATGCGGCCGGCACCAGAGGCGTCGCCGAGGCGATCGTCGCCGCCACCGGCAAAGGGGCGTTTAGTGTGGTCGGCGGCGGTGACTCCGCGGCCGCAGTGCGCGCGATGAACATCCCCGAGGGCGCCTTCTCACACATATCCACCGGCGGCGGTGCCTCGCTGGAATACCTTGAGGGCAAGACGCTTCCCGGCATCGAGGTACTGAGCCGTGAGCAGCCAACCGGAGGAGTTTTGTGAGCCGCAAGCCGCTGATAGCCGGCAACTGGAAGATGAACCTCAACCACTACGAGGCGATCGCGCTGGTGCAAAAGATCGCGTTCTCGTTGCCGGACAAGTATTACGACCGGGTTGACGTCGCGGTGATCCCGCCGTTTACCGACCTGCGCAGCGTGCAAACCCTGGTCGACGGCGACAAGCTGCGGTTGACCTATGGTGCACAAGACTTGTCACCACATGACTCCGGTGCCTATACGGGTGACGTCAGCGGCGCCTTTCTGGCCAAGTTGGGGTGCAGTTACGTTGTCGTCGGGCACTCCGAGCGGCGCACCTATCACAACGAGGATGACGCGCTGGTGGCCGCCAAAGCCGCCACCGCACTCAAGCATGGCTTGACCCCAATCGTGTGTATTGGCGAGCACCTCGACGTCCGCGAGGCGGGAAATCATGTGGCCCACAACATCGAACAGTTGCGTGGATCGCTGGCCGGGCTATTGGCCGAGCAGATCGGCAGCGTCGTCATCGCCTACGAACCGGTCTGGGCGATCGGCACCGGGCGGGTGGCCAGCGCCGCCGACGCCCAGGAGGTGTGTGCGGCGATCCGAAAAGAGTTGGCCTCGTTGGCCTCGCCGAGGATTGCCGATACGGTGCGGGTGCTCTACGGCGGCTCGGTGAACGCCAAAAACGTCGGCGACATCGTGGCCCAGGATGACGTCGATGGTGGCCTGGTCGGCGGGGCGTCGCTGGACGGGGAGCATTTCGCGACGCTGGCCGCGATTGCGGCCGGTGGTCCGTTGCCGTAGCGGATCGCGGGCGTGCTACACCCGTAGACCTTCGAGTAGGGCCATAAATGCGCGTTCGACCTCGACTCTGGTCCGGTCTTTGTCCGTCGCGTCCGCGATCTGCAGCGCGGATTCGGTTAGCGCGGCCAGCAGCAGATGCGAAAGTGGTGGCAACGGTACGCGCTGAATCACCCCGGCGGCCATCCCGCGTTCGAGAGCCCCGACCAGCAGACCAAGCCCTAGCGCATGTCGATCCGGCGCCATTCGCCCCACCCGAGCACTGACGGGCCGTCAATCGCAATGACCTGCAGCGCATCCGGTTTGGTCGCCGCGTCAAGGAAGGCGTGGAAGCCGACGACCAGCAGATCCAGGCGTCGGTGACCTTCGCTATGGCGGCTTCGACGTCGGCGACCAGGTCGGCTTCGACAACCTCGAGTACCGTCTGGAACAGATCTTTCTTGCTGTCGAAGTGGTAGTCCAGGGCGCCACGGGTGACTCGGGCACGGGTGACGATGTCTTCGATCGAGACGTCACCATAGTCGCGCCGCGCGAATAGGTAACGGCCAGCGTCGACGAGGGCTCGACGCGTCGCGTCCGTGTGGTCCGAGCGCCTGCTGGCCGTCATTTCGACGTCAAGCCCGGCTTCGCATGGTTGTCAACCAGCCACGCCAGGCCGACGGATGCTTGACTACCTTGATCAACAGTGGGAGCGAGTCGAAATAGCTCACGCGTTCTACGGCCTTGTCGCCACGCAGCAGGAACCGATCGACGACTGGCCACTCGACGACCTCGCTGCCGAGCCGTGCTATCAGCCGGAACTCGATGAACACCACGTCGCCTGCTTGGCTCCACCGGTCAACTTCCCCGTGCAGGTCAGGCAGCAAACCCAGAATCCGAGTGAACTCCCGCTGGGCCGCCCCCAGGCCGTGCCTCGGCGGTGACAGTGGCCGTACCAGGACTACGTCGGGATGAAGGTGATCGGTCAGTCTATCCGGCGACGGCGCCTTCCAGAAGTCGGCGAACCCTTCGACGAATGCGTTGGATGCGCTCATCTGCATGGCCCTTTCGGTGTTTGTTCGCTCGACAGTCTTACTGCGTAAGCCTGGGGGCGAATTCAGCGGACATCGTTGCTTATCGGTAGGAAGCTACGGCCGTCACAGTGGTCTCAGCAGCGGGGGAATACACATTTTGCCCGCCCCGGCGCGACAACTCGGTTGAAGTCATGCCCGGATCGGCATGTTTGGCCACGAACGGAATCGCGACAGCGCCACGGCGTCGAGCCTCGCCATGCACCTAGCCGGCGCCTTTGAACTCGTGAGCGGACCGAAGTGGACCGCCTGTCGCTTCGAGGCGGGCACAGTGCGTATTCCCTCGCAAGGGAAGCGCCGGTGGCAGGCGTGACAGCCGCGGTCAGTGCACGCCTCAAAGCCGATGAGGCGCGACGGCCTGGGTTCTACGCGGCAGGCAGCGGTCCGCTGCCGCAGGTTCGGGGGAGTACGCTACCCGTCATGGAATTGGCCCTGCAGATCACGCTGATCGTCACGAGCGTGCTGGTGGTGTTGTTAGTACTGCTGCACCGGGCCAAGGGTGGCGGGCTATCGACACTGTTCGGCGGTGGTGTGCAGTCAAGCCTGTCCGGCTCGACGGTGGTGGAGAAGAACCTGGACCGGTTGACGCTGTTCGTTACCGGCATCTGGCTGGTGTCCATCATCGGCGTGGCGTTGCTCATCAAATACCGCTAGCGCTGGTCGGCTACCGCCGACCGGACCGGGGGAAGCGGTAGCTCATTGCCGATTACGACTTGGTGCAGCGCAGGATTCTGCTGACCATGACCGGGCTGGCCAGCGCGCTCAGAAACAGTGGTTAGTCGGCCTGACCGGTCACCCGTGCTTTCCTTGCGCGCCATTGGCGCCGCCGATCCCGTCGGGCACACCGACGCCGCCAGGTCCGCCGGTGCCGCCGTCGCCGCCAAAGCCGGGATTGCCGCCACCTTGGCTGGGCCCGCCGTCACCGCCGTTGCCGCCGGCGCCGCCGTTACCGCCGGCGCCGGTGCCGCCTCCGCCTGCCCCACCCGCGGCGCCGTTGCCGCCGTTGCCGCCGTTGCCGGCTTGGCCTTTGCCGTCGAGGCTTTCGATATAGCCGCCGGTGCCGCCGGTGCCGCCTGCGCCGCCAGCGCCGCCGGCGCCGGCGCTGCTGCCATTGCCGATGGTCAATGCGCTGGCGCCGCCGGTGCCACCGACGCCGCCGTTGCCGCCGGTACCGCCTTTGCCGCCGATCATTGAGCTGCCGCCGCCGGTGCCGCCGGCGCCGCCGTCGCCGCCGGCGCCGCCGGCGCCGGCGCTGCTGCCGCCGATGCCAGCTGTGCCGCCAGTACCACCGGCGCCGCCGGTGCCGCCGTCGCCGCCGATGCCGCCAGCGCCTAGCGCCGTGCCGCCGTCGCCACCTTGGCCAGCGGTGCCGCCGTTGCCGCCGGCGCCGCCATTGCCGAACAGCCGGCCACCAGCCCCACCCGCAGCGCCGTTGCCGCCGTCGCCGCCACGGGCGCCGTTGGCACCGCTGTTAGGACTGTCGCCGGCACCGCCGGCGCCGCCGTCCCCGCCGGTCCCACCGGCGCCGCCGGTGCCGAACATCCCAGCAGCACCACCGGCATCACCGCCACCGCCGTTACCGCCAGGGCTGGCGGGGACGGGGGGGAGGCCGCCGCCGCCGTCGGCGCCGCTGGCGCCAGTACCGCCGTTGCCGCCGGCGCCGCCGTTGCCGCTTAGCCAGCCACCGGCTCCACCGGCGCCGCCGGCTCCACCGGCCGCGCCGGTTCCGGCCGCCGGGCTGTAACCGGCACCGCCGGCCCCGCCGTTACCGAACATTCCGGCATCCCCGCCGTTGCCGCCGTTGGGGTGGGCGGCGTCGCCGGCTCCGCCGTTCCCGCCGTTGCCCCACAGCAACCCGCCGGCCCCACCGTTTTGACCGGGCAGCCCGTCGGCGCCGTTGCCGATCAGCGGACGCCCCAGCAGTGTCTGGGTGGGCGCGTTGATGGCCGCGAGCACCTGTTGTTCGAGGGCCTGCAAGGGGGAGGCGTTGGCGGCCTCGGCGGCGGCATACGAGCCCACGCTCGCGGTTAAGGCCTGCACGAACTGTTGATGAAATCTGGCCATTTGGGCACTGAGCGCCTGATAGTCGCGGGCGTAGCCAGAAAACAACGACGCGATGGCCGCCGACACCTCATCGGCCCCGGCGGCCAGGACACCAGCCGTCGTGGGTGCCGCGGCTCCGTTGGCCGCGCTAAGCGCCGCACCGATGCTCGCCACATCCGCTGCCGCCGCTGACAACATTCCCGGGACTACCATCACGTTCGACATCGCTGCAGTCTAAAACCTGGTGCCATCGTTGCGACGCAAAACAATCGACATGCTTACCATTTCTGAGCTCAACTAGCTGCTAGGTTGCCGCACTAGACTGCTGCAAATGCAGGTCTATACGTCGGCAACGCACTGGGGCGTGTTCACCGCTCGGGTGCACGGCGGCGACATTGCGGCCGTGGCCGCGCTCGCCAGTGACACCAACCCGGCTCCGCAGCTGCAAAACCTGCCCGGCGCGGTACGTCACCGCAGCCGCATCGCCAACCCCGCCGTACGGCGCGGATGGCTGCAGCATGGCCCGGGGCCCAGCTCGGCTCGCGGCGCCGAAGAGTTCGTGGAGGTCAGCTGGGACGAGTTGATCGAGCTGCTGGCTTCCGAGCTGCGCCGTACCGTCGACCGCTACGGCAACGAGGCGATCTATGGCAGCTCCTACGGCTGGGCCAGCGCCGGACGGTTCCACCACGCGCAAAGCCAGGTGCACCGGTTCCTCAACATGCTCGGCGGGTACACCGCATCCCGGCACAGCTACAGCGCCGGCGCGTCCGAAGTGATCTTCCCGCATATCGTCGGCGCGGCCCTGTTCGAAGCCCTGGCCGAGACCACGACCTGGGATGTCATCGTCGACCACACCGCGCTGTTGGTGGCGTTCGGCGGATTGCCGGTGAAGAACACCGCGGTGATGCCCGGCGGTACCACCGCTCATCCGGACCGCGACTACGTCGGCCGGTACCGGGCTCGCGGCGGTCGGCTGGTGTCGGTCAGCCCGCTACGTGACGACATCGCCGCGATCGCCGGTCCGCTCGACGATCGATGTCGCTGGCTTGCGCCGGTGCCTGGCACCGATGTGGCGATCATGCTCGGGCTGGCATACGTGCTGGCCACCGAGTCGCTGGCCGATCGCGCGTTCCTTGGCAGGTATTGCACCGGCTACGAACGCTTCGAGCGCTACCTGCTGGGCCTGGATGATGGGATTCCCAAGACACCCGAATGGGCCGCCGCGCTGTCCGGGCTCGCCGCCGGCGATCTGCGAGATCTGGCCCGCCGGATGGCCGAGCACCGGACTCTGATCACCACCAGTCTGTCGTTACAGCGGATAGAGCACGGCGAGCAGACCGTGTGGATGGCCGCGACCCTAGCGGCGATGCTGGGCCAGATCGGGCTTCCCGGAGGGGGTTTCGGTCACGGCTACAGCAGCAACGGCGTCGGCAACCCGCCGTTGGCGTGCGGCCTGCCGGCATTGCCGCAAGGCAACAATCCGGTGTCGACGTTCATTCCGGTGGCGGCGATCAGTGAGCTGCTGCAGCGGCCCGGCCAGCGGCTGGCCTACAACGGCCGATTGCTGGAGCTGCCCGACATCAAGTGCGTCTACTGGGCCGGTGGAAATCCGTTCCACCACCACCAGAACCTGCCGCGGCTGCGTCGTGCACTGTCTCGGGTAGACACGATCGTGGTACACGAACAGTATTGGACCGCGATGGCCAAACACGCCGACATTGTGGTGCCAACCACCACCAGTTTCGAGCGCGACGACTTCGCCGCCAGCAAGACCAATCCCACCTTGATCGCAATGCCTGCGATGGTGCCGCCGTATGCCAACGCCCGCGACGACTACCACACGTTCTCCGCGTTGGCCCACCGGCTGGGGTTCGGCAAGCAATTCACCGAGGGCCGCAGCGCGCGCGAGTGGCTCGAGCACATGTACGACAAGTGGTCGGCCGAGCTGGATTTCCCGGTGCCGTCATTCGCCGAATTCTGGCGGACCGGCCGGCTGGAACTACCGACCAGAACCGGTTTGACGTGGCTTGCCGATTTCCGGGCCGACCCGGCGGCCCATCCGTTGGGGACACCCAGCGGGCGGATCGAGATCTTCTCGGACACGGTCGACGCGTTTGCCTTGCCGGACTGTGCCGGGCACCCCACCTGGTATGAACCGTCCGAATGGCTAGGCGGGCCGCGGGCCGCGCGCTACCCGCTGCATCTGATCGCCAACCAGCCGCGGACCCGACTGCACAGCCAGCTCGATCACGGCGGCGCCAGCATGGCATCGAAAATCCGTGGACGAGAACCGATCCGGATTCACCCGGATGACGCCGCGGCCCGTGAGCTTACTGACGGCGACATCGTGCGCGTGTTCAACGACCGCGGCGCCTGCCTGGCGGGTGTGGTGATCGACGACGGGCTACGGCCCAAGGTGGTGCAACTGTCCACCGGTGCGTGGTTCGATCCCGCCGATCCGCGCGACCCGGACTCGATGTGTGTGCACGGCAATCCCAATGCGCTGAGCAACGATTCCGGCACGTCGTCACTGGCCCACGGCAGCACCGGCCAGCATGTCTTGGTCCAGATCGAGAGGTTCACTGGCGAACTGCCGCCGGTGCGCGCCCACGAGCCACCGCGGCTGGCTTAGCGCCGGACGTCGACTTGTTGGGCGCGAAACGCCGCAATGGACCGAACGACTCGACGTAAGTGTGCCCTGCTGGTGTCGGCTCGAGTCGCAGCACGGGTGAGCACCACGTGCGCCACTAGCCCTGAGCGAAGTGTCGCTGCAACCGCCGGTGCCGATGACCGAAGAGCGCGCGCAACCCTGCCGCGATGAGCGGCGCGGCAAACCTGAGTCCGGCACGCGTCTGGAACGTGATGCGGTCGCGGACAATCGTTTTCGTGTCACCCTCGGGCGTCACGGTGCGTTCGTGCTGCCATTGCCGCATGCTCAGCATCGTCGAATCCTCGCGAAACCGCCGTCCCGGCTCGAGCTCGGCGATGCTGAGCCGGTCATAGTCGAATGGCAACACACCGAACAGTCGCAGCCAGGCACGTCCGATCGGCGCGCCGATCGGCACCGTGTCGACGGTCATCCCTTTCGCGCCGCGAGGCACCGACATCGTCATCCAGGGGCGCAACTCATCGTTGATGCCCTCCGGGGTGACGACCCGTTGCCACACCTGCTCGGCAGGTGCGGCGACGACGCTTTGCCGTTCAATGAGCACCGGTTCAGCGTATCCGACCACGCGGCGCGGTGGGGCTACGTCTCCCTCGCCTCGGTGGCTGCCTAAAGGCCGTTCCGTCCCGGGTTGAGTTCTGCGATGCAGAGGTGGCAGATCGTCAATGCGGGCGAGAATTTGTTCCGGCCTCTGTTGATGCGGGTGACATCGGAAGGTGTGGGTAAAGGGATCAGCCCGAGATCATGCAATCACTGTCCTGACAACCAGATTCAGCACGGCCTGGTAATCGACAGGATTCTGGGACTATCAGACTCCAGCATCACGGTTCTCACCCGGGCCCAGGTCGAGGCGATGGTCGCGGCGCTGCCGCGAAGCTACTGATTCCGCGCAGCTGCTCTGTCAGGGCCGCTGACTTTTCTCTCGGTCATCGTGGTCGCAGGCGCCGCACTCGGTGTCTTCGGGTGGGGAAGCGCGACCTCGAAGGCCACTGAAACGCCTTACGGAGACGCGACGAACCAAATGCCGACGAATACGGCGAGGCCGGTGGCTACCGGGAGCCTGCCACAGAGGATCGCCCAACCTGCCCAGATCGTTGCCTGGCCGAGGAACATCGGGTTCCGCGAGAACGCGTAGGGACCTCCAGCTCCTCGATGACCCGCCTCAGTTCGTCGGCTCGTGCACGGTCCGGTTTCGGAGCCGGTCCAACACGCCGCGAACCGCGTGCTCGGTGACCGACAGCGGTGACATCACCGTTTCGCCGAGGCTCACGATGTAGTCGATCCGATCGACGATGGCTTCCACCGGCTCGACCAACACGATGAGCCGTTTCGCGAGATCGTCCAGGCTGTGCAGGGTACCTTCGAGATGGTCCAGACCGTCCTCCAAGCGCTCCACGGTGCTGTTCAGCTGTGACAGCGAGCTGTTCAGCTCGGCCATGGTCTTACCCAGACCGTCCAGGACGTCTTCGACCTGCTCCACCGTCTTGTCGGCGTTCAATGCGGCCTGGGTGAGGGTTTTCATTCGCCGTCGCACGGGCGCGGGGCGGCCGCTTCTGTCTGCCATGACGGTCATTATGACCCTGACGCGGTTAACTCGGAAGCTTGGCGGCGGCGTCGCGGTCCAGCAGCCAGAGCGTGTTCTGACGCCCGACGGCCCCGGCCGCCGGTACCGAAACCGGATCGGCGCCGCCGATGGCCGCGGCCACGGCGTCGGCCTTACCCGGCCCGGAAACCAGCAGCCACACCTCGCGGGAACGCTGAATCGCCGGCAGGGTCAAGGTGATTCGGCGTGGCGGCGGTTTCGGCGAGTCGTCGACCGCCACCACCATGCGGGTGCTCTCGAGGACGGCGGGGCTGTGCGGGAACAGCGAGTTAATGTGGCCCTCGGGCCCCATGCCCAGCAGGTGGACGTCGAAATTCGGCGCCGGGTCACCTGGTGCGGCACTGGCGGCCAGCACCTGTTCGTAGGCCAGGGCCGCGGCGTCCAGATCGCCGCCGAAGTCACCATCACTGGCGGCCATCGGGTGCACCTGGTTCGATGGAATGTCGACGTGATTGAGCAACGCCCGCCGGGCCTGCTTGAGATTGCGCTCGTCATCGTCTTCGGGAACGTAGCGTTCGTCGCCCCAGAACAGGTGCACCTTGGACCATTCAATCTGCTGTGCTTGGGCGCTGAGGTAGCGCAGAAGCGCAATCCCGTTGCCGCCCCCGGTCAGCACGATCAGCGCCTGCCCTCTGGCCGCCACCGCGGCCCCGATGGCGCCAACCAAGCGCTTACCCGCGGCCGCGACCAGAATGTCGCTATCGGGGAAGATCTCGATGCTACTGCTCACCGGTACTGCACCTTCTTGATTCCCTCGAGCGCGGCGCAGTAGATTTCGTCGGGGTCCAGCCGGCGCAGGTCTTCGGCTAGGCACTCACCGGTTACCCTGCGCGCCAAAGGAACCAGAGCGTCGGGCTTGCCCGTCCGGGTCAGGGTGGCCGTGATTCCCTCCTGGGGACGGCTTAGCACGATGGTCTCGCTGTTGCGCACCAGCTCGACTTTGAGTTCGCCGACCGCCCGTCGCACCGGACCTTCGATCCGGCTGGCTAGCCAGCCGGCTAGGACGTCGAGCGCCGGTTCGGTCTTCAAGCCGGACACCAGCGCCGACTCGATCGGCTCGTGTCGCGGCTGGTCGACGGCCGACGTGAGCAGCGCACGCCAATAGGTGATGCGGCTCCAGGCCAGATCGGTGTCGCCGGCGCCGTAGCCGGCTAGCCGGCTCTTGATGGCCGACAGCGGGTCGATTGCGTTGGTGGCGTCGGTGATGCGCCGAATTGCTAACTTGCCCAACGCATCCTGTGCTGGCACCGCCGGTGCGATGTCGGGCCACCACGCCACCACCGGGATGTCGGGCAGCAGGAAGGGGATAACGACGCTGTCGGCGTGGCCGGCCAGTGGCCCGGACAGCCGCAGCACCACAAACTCGCCGGCGCCGGCGTCAGCGCCGACCCGCAGTTGTGCGTCCAGCCGCGGTCTGTCGGCGTACGGATCGCCCCGCATCGTTACGATGATGCGGCTGGGATGCTCATGGCTGGCGTCGTTGGCCGCCTCGATGGACTCTTCCAGCATGGCTTCGCTGTCCGGCGCAATGATGAGCGTGAGTACCCGGCCCATCGCGACGGCGCCGATCTTTTCGCGCAGCTCGTCGAGCTTCTTGTTGACCGCGGTGGTGGTGGTGTCGGGCAAGTCGACAATCATCTGCGCCGCTCCTCCTCATCGCTTCGCTCTGCATCGTCGCCGGCGCGGATCACTATGGCCGCCGCCATTCCCGGCCGGTGCGGCGCAGCATCTCCAAGGATGATTCCGGACCCCAGGTACCTGCCTCGTAGGCGTCGGGCGTCCCGTGTGCCGCCCAATGTTCCAACGCTGGATCGAGGATCTCCCACGCCAGTTCGACCTCCGCGTTGACCGGAAACAGCGAGGGCTCGCCGAGCAGGACGTCGAGGATGAGCCGCTCGTAGGCCTCCGGTGAATCTTCGGCGAATGCCGAGCCGTAGGAGAAGTCCATGTTGACGTCGCGGACTTCCATGGCGGTGCCCGGCACCTTGGAGCCGAACCGCAATGTGACACCTTCGTCGGGCTGCACGCGGATGACCATCGCGTTGGTGCCCAGCTCGTCGGTCATGGTGGCGTCGAACGGCAGATGCGGCGCCCGCCTGAAGACCAGAGCGATCTCGGTCACCCGGCGGCCCAATCGTTTTCCCGTTCGCAGATAGAACGGCACGCCGGCCCACCGGCGCGTATCGACTTCCAGGGTGATAGCGGCGAAGGTTTCGGTGGTGGAGTCCTCGGCGAACCCCTCCTCGTCGAGCAGCCCAACCACCTTCTCCCCGCCTTGCCAGCCGGCGGCGTACTGGCCGCGGCTGGTGGTCTGGTCGAGTGGCTCGGCAAGGCGGGTGGCCGAGAGCACCTTGATCTTCTCGGCCTGCAACGCTGCCGGGTGGAAGCTGACCGGCTCCTCCATCGCGGTCAGCGCCAGCAGCTGCATGAGATGGTTCTGGATGACATCGCGGGCCGCGCCGATGCCGTCGTAATAGCCCGCGCGCCCGCCCAGGCCGATGTCTTCGGCCATGGTGATCTGTACGTGGTCGACGTAGTGCGCATTCCAGATCGGGTCGAACAGCTGGTTGGCGAACCGCAGCGCCAGGATGTTCTGCACCGTCTCTTTGCCCAGGTAGTGGTCGATGCGGAAGACCGCTTCCTCCGGGAAGACCGCGTTGACCGCCTTGTTCAGCTCGCGTGCGCTGGCCAGGTCGTGGCCGAACGGCTTCTCTATCACGACTCGGCTCCACCGGTCGCCTTGCGGGCGGGCCAGGCCGGACTTGTGCAGCTGCTCACACACCACCGGGAAGGATTTGGGCGGGATCGCCAGGTAGAAGGCGTGGTTGCCGCCGGTGCCGCGCTCGGCGTCGAGCTTCTCCAGCGTCTCGGCGAGTTGGGCGAACGCGTCGTCGTCGTCGAAAGTGCCTGGCACAAAACGGAATCCCTCGGCCAGCCGGTCCCAGTTCTGTTGCCGAAACGGTGTTCGGCAGTGCTCTTGGACGGCGTTGTACACCACTTGACCGAAATCCTGGGTGCTCCAGTCTCGGCGGGCAAACCCCACCAGCGAGAATGTGGGCGGCAGCAGGCCGCGGTTGGCCAAATCGTAGACGGCCGGCATCACCTTCTTGCGGGCCAGGTCGCCGGTGACGCCGAAAATCACCATGCCGCACGGGCCGGCGATTCTGGGTAATCGCTTGTCCCGCTTGTCTCGTAGCGGGTTGCGCCACGACGCCGCGGCGTGGGCCGGTTTCATTGGGCAGCGGTGTCGAGATGCGCCCGGGTTTCCTGGAGTAGCTCGTTCCAGGAGGCCTCGAACTTCCGCACGCCTTCCTCCTCGAGGACGGCAAACACGTCGGTGAGGTCGATGCCGATCGCCCCCAGCTGGTCGAACACCGCCTGGGCATCGGATGCAGTTCCGGTGACCGTGTCGCCTTGGATCACGCCATGATCAGCGACGGCGTCAATTGTCTTTTCCGGCATAGTGTTCACGGTGTGTGGGGCGACCAACTCGGTGACGTAGAGGGTGTCCGAGTAATCGGGGTTCTTCACGCCGGTGGAAGCCCACAACGGGCGCTGGACCCGGGCGCCGTCGACCTTGAGGGACCGATAACGATCGCTGTCTTCGAAGACCTCCCGGTAGGTGGCATAGGCCAGGCGGGCATTGGCGACACCGGCCTGGCCGCGCAGTTCGAGCGCTTGCCGCGAGCCGATTCTGTCCAGCCGCTTGTCGATTTCGGTGTCCACCCGGGAGACGAAAAACGATGCCACCGAATGGATCTTGGACAGGCTGTGTCCGGCTTGCCGGGCCTTTTCCATCCCGGTCAGGTAGGCGTCCATCACCTCGCGGTACCGCTGCACGGAGAAGATCAGCGTAACGTTGACCGAAATCCCTTCCGCCAGAACGGCACTGATGGCGGGCAGACCGGCCTTAGTGGCCGGGATCTTGATGAAAAGGTTCGGCCGGTCGACGATCTTCCACAGCTCGATTGCCTGTTGGATCGTTTTTTCGGTTTCGTGTGCCAGCCGCGGGTCGACCTCGATCGACACCCGGCCGTCGACCCCGTCGGAGTCCTCCCACTGGGGGACCAGCACGTCGCACGCGCTGCGCACGTCGTCAGTGGTGACGGTGCGGATGGTGGCATCCACGTCGGCGCCGCGCGCGGCCAGCTCGGCGATCTGGGCGTCGTAGGTGTGGCCCTCCGACAGCGCCTTCTGAAAGATCGACGGGTTGGTGGTCACCCCGACGACGCTCTTGGTGTCGATCAGCTCCTGCAGATTGCCCGAGCGCAGCCGGTCCCGCGACAGGTCATCCAGCCACACCGATACCCCCGCGGCGCTCAATGCGGCCAGGTTGGGGTTCTGAGCGGTCATCGGTAATCACCCTTCCTCAGTTATCCAGCGCTCGTTCGGCGGCGGCGGCCACGGCCTCGGCAGTGAAGCCGTACTCGCGGAACAAGGTCTTGTGGTCCGCGGATTCGCCGTAGTGCTCGATCGAGACGATCTCGCCCGTGTCGCCAACCAGCTGGTGCCAGCATTGCGCGACGCCGGCTTCGACGGCCACCCGCGCCGACACCGTCGGGGGCAGCACCGCGTCGCGGTACTCGTAGGGTTGGGCCTCGAACCACTCCAGGCACGGCATCGACACCACCCGAGCGAGGATGTCGTTGTCCGCCAGCAACGTCTGCGCCGCGACCGCCAGCTGCACCTCCGAGCCGGTGGCGATGAGAATGACGTCGGGTTCCTCGCCCGGTTGCAGACCACCGGCGTCACTCAGCACGTAACCGCCGCGGGCAACCCCCTCGGCGTCGGTGCCGTCCAGCACCGGCACACCCTGGCGGGTCAGGATCAACCCGACCGGCCCGCTGCCGTTGCGGCGGGCCAGGATCGTGCGCCAGGCGTAGGCTGTCTCGTTGGCATCTGCCGGGCGCACCACCGACAGCCGGGGGATCGCGCGCAGCGCCGAGAGGTGCTCGATCGGTTGATGGGTGGGCCCGTCTTCGCCGAGGCCGATCGAGTCGTGCGTCCAGACGTAGATGGTGTCGATGTCCATCAACGCCGCCAGCCGCACCGCCGGGCGCATGTAGTCGGAGAACTGCAGGAAGGTGCCGCCGTAAGCCCGGGTGGGTCCGTGCAGCACGATGCCGGACAGGATGGCACCCATCGCGTGCTCGCGAACACCGAAGTGCAAGGTGCGACCATACCAGTGCGCGGTGTACTCCTTGGTGGAAATCGAGGGCGGGCCAAAGGAGTCGGCGCCCTTTATCGTTGTGTTGTTGCTGCCCGCCAGGTCGGCCGAACCGCCCCACAACTCGGGCAGTTTCGGCCCGAGCGCGGACAGCACCGCACCCGAGGCCGCACGGGTGGCCAGCGCCTTGGACCCCGGTTCCCAGTGGGGCAAGTCGGCGTCCCAGCCGTCGGGCAACTTCTGCGCGAGCAGCCGGTCCAGCAGCGCCTTGCGCTCGGGTTCACGCCGCGCCCAGGCATCGAATTCGAGCTGCCAGCGTTCGTGGGCCTGTTTGCCGCGGGCCACCAGCCCTCGGGTGTGGGTGAGGACGTCCTCGCGGACCTGGAACGTCTTGTCCGGATCGAAGCCGACGATCTTCTTGACTGCGGCCACCTCGTCGTCGCCCAGCGCCGCGCCGTGCGCCTTGCCGGTGTCCATCAGGTTCGGCGCCGGATAGCCGATGACGGTGCGCAGCGCGATGAACGAGGGCCGGTCGGTGACCGCCTGCGCATTGGCGATGGCCTCCTCGATGCCGACGACGTTCTCACCGCCCTCAACCTCTTGCACGTGCCAGCCGTACGCGCGGTAGCGGGCCGCGGTGTCCTCACACAGCGCGATGTTGGTGTCGTCCTCGATCGAGATCTGGTTGCGGTCGTAGAACACGATGAGGTTGCCCAGTTGCTGGACCGCGGCCAGCGACGACGCCTCCGAGGTCACCCCTTCTTCGATGTCACCGTCGGAGGCGATGACATAGATGTAGTGGTCGAAGGGGCTGGCGCCCGGTTCGGCGTCCGGGTCGAACAGGCCGCGCTCGTAGCGCGAGGCCATCGCCATCCCGACCGCCGACGCCAGTCCCTGCCCCAGCGGGCCGGTGGTGATCTCAACGCCGGGGGTGTGGCGGAACTCCGGGTGTCCGGGGGTCTTGGATCCCCAGGTGCGCAACGACTCAATGTCGGACAGTTCCAGGCCGAAGCCGCCGAGGTAGAGCTGGATGTAGAGGGTCAGGCTGCTGTGCCCGGCCGACAAAACGAACCGATCGCGGCCCAGCCAGTGTGTGTCGCTGGGATCGTGACGCATTGTCCGCTGAAACAGCGTGTAGGCCAACGGAGCCAGGCTCATCGCCGTTCCAGGATGACCGTTGCCGACCTTTTGGACGGCATCGGCGGCCAATACCCGGATGGTGTCGACGGCAGCCGAATCGATCTCGGTCCAGTAGTCGGGATGGCGCGGTCGGGTAAGCGCGGAGATCTCTTCGAGTGTGGTCACAAATTCAGTCCTCGAGTCAGCAAGATGATCAGTCCTCACCCTAGTGCGGGAATCCCGGCGCTTGCAGTGCCGCATATCCGGGTACCCATCCGGGCCCTGTGAAACGTAACCCGCGCGCTACCCACGCTTCGCATTCGGTGCCGATATGCCGAAAAATCACCGTCATCGACCCTGCGGCTCTGCTGCTGGGGCTACGTCGAACACCGTACGTCGCAGAAGTGTGGTGCGGGTCGGGCGGCCGGCTTAATCGCGGTGATAATCGGTTGGTCGGCGATCACCGGCATCATCGGTTGGCCGGCGCTGGTGATGCTGTTCGCCGGGCCTCGCGTCGGCGAGCCGGGCAAGCCGGTGCGCCTGCCGATCCCATGGCGGGATGTTGGTGGGTACCGCCCGACCGGAAGAAGCATCGCGGCATGCCGGCGTGGCGAGCCTCGGGGTCTACACGAATTCGCCGCCGCCGAGCCCGCCGAAGCCACCGCCGCCACCGGCGCCGCCGGCGGTACCTGTGGCGATGGACCCCGGGCTACCGAGGCCGCCGAGACCGCCGAGACCAAGGAGGATGCTGAAGCCGCCGCCACCGCCCTGCCCCCCGTGGCCACCGGTCCCACCGGTGCCTGTTCCAAAGGGCCCCGCGTCGCCGGTGCCGCCGGTGCCCCCGGAGCCACCCATCCCGCCCCGGCCACCGACGCCGGCAAAACCATTGCCGCCAAAGCCGCCCGCACCTCCGTTGCCACCCATCCCAGGCTGAGAGCCGTTGTGGCCGGTGCCGCCGGTGCCGCCAGCGCCGCCGGTGCCGCCGGTGTTACCGTTGCCGCCGTTGCCGCCAGTGCCGCCTCTGCCGCCGGTGAGGCCGCCGTTGGCACCCTGGCCGCCGGTGCCGCCGGTGCCGCCGGTGCCGCCGGTGCCCCAGTCGCCGGGGGTGCCACCTGGGCCGCTGGAACCGCCAAGTCCTGCATCGCCTCCGCGTCCTGCATCGCCTCCGCGGCCCCCGCCGCCGCCGTCACCAGGTGAGGTGACAAGGTCGCCACTGGCGCCGTTGCCACCGTTGCCGCCGTTGCCGGGTGTCCCGCCGGTCCCACCGTTGCCGCCGGCTCCGGTGAGGCCTTGGCCGCCGTTGCCGCCTCTGCCGCCGTTGCCGCCTCTGCCGCCGTCACCGCCATCGCCCTCGTTGGTGCCGAGGACGCCCTTGGCGCCGGTGCTGCCGGCGCCGCCAGTCCCGCCGATGCCACCGTTGCCGCCGTTGGCGCCGGTGCCGCCGTTACCGCCGTTACCCCCGTGGCCGCCGGGGCCGCCGTTTCCGCCGCTGGCAGCGCCGTGGCCGCCGTGACCGCCGTTGCCGCCGTCGTGCAGGATGCTGCCGGCCGGCCCCGCCTTGCCTGCGGTGGAGCCGGTGCCGCCGGGGCCGCCGGCACCGGCGTTGCCGGCGTTGCCGCCGTCGCCGCCTCGCCCGCCGCCGCCGCCGGCGAAGGCCCCTGCTCCCTGGCCGTTGCCGCCGTTGGCCCCGTCACCGGGAGCACCGCCGTCGCCGCCGGCCCCACCGGCACCGCCCGCGCCGTCGCTGACTACGCCTTGACCGCCGTTGCCGCCGGCCCCGCCGTTGCCGCCGGCGCCGCCGTGCCCGCCGGCACCGCCGGGTTGTCCGGGCGCACCCACGGCCACGCCGTTGGCACCGGCGGCGCCGTTGCCGCCGAATCCGCCGAGGCCGCCGTTGCCGCCGGCGCCACCGTTACCGCCGTTCAGGCCGGCCCCGCCGGCCCCGCCGGCGCCACCGTTGCCGCCGGGGTTACCGTTTGGCCCGTTTTCACCAGGGTTGGTGGCGTTGGCACTCATGCCACCAAACGCGCCGTCGCCGCCGCGGCCGCCGTTGCCGCCCGTGCCGGCGCTGCCGCCGTTGCCGCCATTGCCGCCGTCGCCGCCGTTGCCGCCGACCACTTGGGAGTTGCCGCCGTTGCCGCCGTCGCCGCCGTCGCCGCCGCTGGTTGGAGTGAAGCCGTGGGCGCCCTTGGCGCCTGGGGTAGAGCCGGCGCCACCGCTACCGCCCTGCCCGCCGGCGCCGGGGTTACCGCCGTTACCGCCGTGACCGCCGTTACCATCGCCGAAGGCGAAGTTGCCGTTGGCGCCGTTGCCGCCGTCACCGGCGAGCCCGCCGGCCCCCCCTTTGCCGCCGGACCCGCCGACACCCTGGATTCCGTTCTGGCCAAAGAGGTTCCCCGCCAAACCGCCGGGCCCGCCTTGGCCGCCGTTACCGCCTTGCGCGCCGGGCCCGCCGTGGCCGCCGTCGCCGCCCTTGGCGCCCGGCGTGGTGGCGTTGGCGCCGTTGGCGCCGTTGCCGCCGGCCCCACCGGTCCCGCCGTCGCCCCCGAAGTCTCCGCCCCGGCCGCCGGCCCCGCCCGCCCCGCCAGCCCCGCCGTTCTGGCCGCTCGTGCCGGATTCGCCCGCGGTGGTGGGCGAGGAACCGGCGACACCGGCCATGCCGTCCCCGCCTTTGCCGCCGGCCCCGCCATTACCAACAAGCCCGCCGTTGCCGCCCTTGCCGCCGGCCCCGCCGGCCCCGCCGGCGACGGTGGCGTTCGCGCCGTTGCCGCCGGTGCCGCCGTTGCCGCCGCTGGTCGGGGTGGCGCCGCGGGCACCGTCTGCACCCGCGGTGGATCCGGCGCCGCCGATCCCACCAGCACCACCGATGCCGCGGCTACCGCCGTTGCCGCCGTTGCCACCAACTCCATCGCCGCCGTTATCGAACGTGCCCTTGGCACCGTTGCCGCCATCACCGCCCATGCCGCCGGCGCCGCCGTTTCCGCCGGCCCCGCCGGCACCCATGCTGCCGTCCTGGTGGGTGGCTGCAAGCGCCTTACCGCCTTGCCCACCGGCTCCACCGCCACCGCCGGCTCCACCGTTGCCGCCCTTGCCGCCGTCGGTGCCATCCGCGCCTGCCCCCAGGCCGTTAAGGCCGGTGGCGCCGGTGGCGCCGTTGCCGCCGTTGCCGCCCTTACCGCCGGCGCCGCCAGCACCGCCGTCGCCTGCTTGGGCTCCGCCGTCGCCGCCCTTACCGCCAGCGCCGCCAGCTCCGCCGCCACCGCCGTTAGGGTCGCCGCCAGAAGGCGGGGCACCGGGGGCGCCGTTGCCGCCGGCACCTCCGGCGCCGCCATTGCCGACCAGCCCGCCGGCCCCGCCGGCCCCGCCGTTACCGCCGGCTTTGCCGCCCGATGAGAAGTGGGCGCCGTTGCCGCCGGCCCCGCCGTTGCCGCCGCTGGTGGGGCTGGCCCCGGCCGCGCCGTGGGCACCGATCGTGGAGCCGGCTCCGCCGGTGCCTCCGGCCCCGCCGGCGCCGGGGTCACCGCCGTTATCCCCAGCGACAATCAAGGCACGAGAAAATCCGGCCCCGCCGGCCCCGCCGGTCCCGCCAACCCCACCGGCCCCGCCGGCCCCACCGGCGCCGGCCAGCCAGCCGCCCCGCCCTCCGGTGCCGCCATCGCCGGCGTCGCCGCCGACCCCACCGGACGTACCGTGCGGGGACAAGTCCTCACCGGCTGCGCCGGCCACACCCTCCGCGCCGTGTCCGCCGGCACCACCGTGCCCGCCCACGCCCAACAGCCCGGCCGCACCCCCGACACCGCCGTGTCCACCCACACCACCGATCGGGCCGGGCCCGCCGGCACCTCCGTGCCCGCCGGCCCCGTAGAGGGTCCCGCCCAGGCCACCGGCACCACCGGTACCGCCGACCCCGCCGGGCCCGCCGGGCCCGCCGGGCCCGCCGGTTCCGCCGACCCCGAACAGTCCGGCGTTGCCGCCGGCCCCGCCGGTTGCCCCGCCCAGCAGGCTCTGCCCGCCGGCCCCGCCGACTCCACCATTGCCCAGCAGCCAGCCGCCGCTACCCCCGGCCCCACCGGCGGCGCCGGCCCCACCGGCCCCACCGGCCCCGCCGGTGCCGAACAACCCGGCGGCCCCGCCGGCCCCGCCGACTTGGCCGGGCGCGCCCGAGCCGCCGGCCCCACCGTTGCCCCACAAGATCCCGCCGGCCCCGCCGGCCTGCCCGGTGCCGGGTGCTCCAGCCGCCCCATCACCGATCAACGGGCGACCCAGCAACGCCTGGGTGGGCGCATTGAGGGCATTGAGCACGTTGTGCTCCAGCGTCGCCAACGGTGCGGCGTTGGTCGCCTCCGCGCTGACATACGAGCCGACCGCGGCGCTTAACGTCTGCGCAAATCGGTCATGAAACGCCGCCACCTGCGTGCTGATCGCCTGATACTCCCGAGCATGGCTGCCAAACAGCGTCGCGATCGCCGCCGACACCTCATCGGCGCCCGCGGCCAGCACGCTGGTGGTCGACCCCGCCGCCGCCGCATTGGCCGCGCCGATCGATGACCCGATGCGCGCCACATCTAAGGCTGCGGCCGCCACCGTCTCCGGGGCCACGATCACCAACGACATCACAGACCTCCCGCCACGCCCCTGCCCCTTCGGCAGGTCACACTCCTGCCAGATAAGGGTCGCGCCGCCACCTTGTCCGATTCCAGGTCAAAATCCCCATAACCAGCACGAATCTGCTGTGCACAGTGCACATTCGCCCTACTATCGGCTCGTGGCATTGCGGCTAGCAACGGTTGGTCTTCGGGCCCAATCCTTAGGGCGTCACACTGATCAATCCCAGATAGCGATTTTCATCGGGCTGGTGTGAAAATTGTCCTGACCGCGGTTCGGGCTGGCGAGCGGTGCCGATATGCCGGCGAAGTCGTGTGAATCGACCCTGCGGCTCTGCTGCCACAGTTACCCGGTCTACCATCGTGCGTAGTAGAAGCTGCGCGCGGCTGCGATTCCCGAGGAGTTAGTGCGTGAACGTTCGCGGGCGCGTCGCGCCGCGCCGAGTGACTGGTAGGGCAATGAGCACCCTGCTGGCCTACCTGGCGTTAACCAAGCCGCGAGTCATCGAGCTGCTGTTGGTCACCGCGATACCGGCGATGCTGCTGGCCGACCGCGGCGCCATTCATCCGCTGCTCATGCTCAACACGCTCGTCGGCGGGATGATGGCCGCCGCCGGCGCCAACACGCTCAACTGCGTCGCCGACGCCGATATCGACAAGGTGATGAAGCGAACCGCGCGCCGGCCCTTGGCGCGGGAAGCGGTGCCGACCCGAAACGCGTTGGCACTCGGGTTGACGTTGACGGTGATCTCGTTCTTCTGGCTATGGTGCGCCACGAACCTGCTGGCGGGGGTGCTGGCCCTGGTCACCGTCGCGTTTTATGTGTTCGTCTACACGCTTTGGCTCAAGCGACGCACGTCACAGAACGTGGTGTGGGGTGGGGCGGCCGGCTGTATGCCGGTGATGATCGGCTGGTCGGCCATCACCGGCACCATAGCCTGGCCGGCGCTGGCGATGTTCGCGATCATCTTCTTCTGGACGCCGCCACACACCTGGGCATTGGCGATGCGCTACAAGCAGGACTACCAAGTGGCCGGGGTGCCGATGCTGCCGGCGGTGGCGACCGAGCGTCAGGTCACCAAGCAGATCTTGATCTACACCTGGCTGACCGTGGCCGCGACGCTGGTGCTGGCGTTGGCGACCAGTTGGCTTTACGGCGCGGTGGCCCTGGTGGCCGGTGGGTGGTTCCTGACGATGGCCCACCAGTTGTATGCCGGGGTGCGCGCCGGCGAGCCGGTCAGGCCGCTGCGGCTGTTTCTGCAGTCGAACAACTATCTGGCGGTGGTGTTCTGCGCACTGGCCGTCGACTCGGTGATCGCGCTGCCCACGCTGCACTGATTGGGGGCCCAGTTCCGCTGCGGTGCCGGCCCTGCTCGGCCAACGTAGTCAGATGGTTGGATCGCCACCGGCGCCACCGGCGCCGCCCGCGCCACCAGCACCGCCGCTGCCATCTGGGTCCGTCGAGTCGCCGAGGACGCCGGCGCCGCCATTGTCGCCAAATACCGTGAGACCTAGCAGGGTGCCGGCGCCGCCCTTGCCGCCGGCCCCGCCGTTTCCGCCGCCGCCATCGCCGATGATGTTTTCCCCGCCCTTGCCGCCAGCCCCAGCGTTCCCGCCGGCTCCGCCACTGGCGCCGGTGCCGCCGGGTGCAACGGCGTTGGCGCCGTTACCGCCGTTGCCGCCTTTGCCCCCGGTGTCTGCAAAGTCGGGGGTCGCACCCTGCGCGGCGCGGGTCACGCCGTCACCGCTGAGCCCCCCGAGCCCGCCAGCGCCGCTGAAGCCAGGATTGCCGCCGTTGCCGCCATGGCCGCCGTTGGCACCGGGTGCGACGGCGTTGCCGCCGGTCCCGCCGACCCCACCGTTGCCGCCTTTACCACCGTCCTGGCCACGCTCGCCCGCGGTGGTGGCATTGGCACCCTCGGCACCACTACCACCGAGCCCGCCGTCTGCGCCGCGGCCGCCAGTCCCACCGGCCCCGCCATTGCCGGCGAGAGTTCCGCCGTCGCCGCCGGCGCCGCCCTGGCCGCCGTTGCCGCCGCTATTGCCTTTGCCACCGACTGCGCCCGAATCGCTCGCGTTCGTCCCTGCGGCGCCGTTGGCGCCGTTGCCGCCGGCGCCGCCGTTGCCGACCAGCCCGCCATGGCCGCCGGGTCCGCCGTTGGCGCCGTTGGTGCCCGCGGTGGTGGCGTTGGCGCCGTTGCCGCCGGCCCCGCCGTTGCCGCCGCTGGTGGGGGTGGCGCCGATGGCGCCCTGAGCGCCGGTGATGGAGCCGGCTCCGCCGGTGCCTCCGGCCCCGCCGGCGCCGGGGTCACCGCCATGGCCGCCGGCCCCGCCGGCACCTGCGTTGAAGGCCTGGTTGCCGGGGCCGCCGGCTCCGCGGTCACCGCCGACGCCACCAGCGCCGCCGGTCCCGCCGGCCCCGCCGGCGCCTTGGCCGCCCAGCAGGCTGATCAGGCCGCCGGCCCCGCCGGGGCCGCCAGCCCCGCCAGCCCCGCCCATCCCGCCGTTACCACCATCACCGCCGTTATCCCCAGCGACAATCAAGGCACGAGAAAATCCGGCCCCGCCGGCCCCGCCGGTCCCGCCAACCCCACCGGCCCCGCCGGCCCCACCGGCGCCGGCCAGCCAGCCGCCCCGCCCTCCGGTGCCGCCATCGCCGGCGTCGCCGCCGACCCCACCGGACGTACCGTGCGGGGACAAGTCCTCACCGGCTGCGCCGGCCACACCCTCCGCGCCGTGTCCGCCGGCACCACCGTGCCCGCCCACGCCCAACAGCCCGGCCGCACCCCCGACACCGCCGTGTCCACCCACACCACCGATCGGGCCGGGCCCGCCGGCACCTCCGTGCCCGCCGGCCCCGTAGAGGGTCCCGCCCAGGCCACCGGCACCACCGGTACCGCCGACCCCGCCGGGCCCGCCGGGCCCGCCGGGCCCGCCGGTTCCGCCGACCCCGAACAGTCCGGCGTTGCCGCCGGCCCCGCCGGTTGCCCCGCCCAGCAGGCTCTGCCCGCCGGCCCCGCCGACTCCACCATTGCCCAGCAGCCAGCCGCCGCTACCCCCGGCCCCACCGGCGGCGCCGGCCCCACCGGCCCCACCGGCCCCGCCGGTGCCGAACAACCCGGCGGCCCCGCCGGCCCCGCCGACTTGGCCGGGCGCGCCCGAGCCGCCGGCCCCACCGTTGCCCCACAAGATCCCGCCGGCCCCGCCGGCCTGCCCGGTGCCGGGTGCTCCAGCCGCCCCATCACCGATCAACGGGCGACCCAGCAACGCCTGGGTGGGCGCATTGAGGGCATTGAGCACGTTGTGCTCCAGCGTCGCCAACGGTGCGGCGTTGGTCGCCTCCGCGCTGACATACGAGCCGACCGCGGCGCTTAACGTCTGCGCAAATCGGTCATGAAACGCTGCCACCTGCGTGCTGATCGCCTGATACTCCCGAGCATGGCTGCCAAACAGCGTCGCGATCGCCGCCGACACCTCATCGGCGCCCGCGGCCAGCACGCTGGTGGTTGACCCCGCCGCCGCGCTGTTGGCTACACCGATCGATGACCCGATGCGCGCCACATCCGAGGCCGCCGCGGCCACCGTCTCCGGGGTTACGATCACCAACGACATCACAGTCCACCCGCCACGCCCCTGCCCCTTCGGCAGGTCACACTCCTGCCAGATAAGGGTCGCGCCGCCACCTTGTCCGATTCCAGGTCAAAATCCCCATAACCAGCACGAATCTGCTGTGCACAGTGCACATTCGCCCTACTATCGGCTCGTGGCATTGCGGGAAACCTCACCGCGAATACATGAGCTGATCCGCGAGGCAGCGCGAATCGCCCTCAACCCGACCCAGGAATGGCTCGACGAATTCGACCGTGCCATTCTGGCCGCCAACCCATCCATCGCTGCCGACCCCGCCCTGGCCACCGTTGTCAAGCGTTCCAATCGGGCGCATCTCATCCATTTCGCGGCCGCCAACCTGCGCAATCCCGGCGCCCCGGTGCCCGCGAACCTTGGTCCCGAGCCGCTGCGCATGGCCCGTGATCTCGTGCGCGTCGGTTTAGATGCCTTGGCCCTCGACATCTACCGCATCGGACAAAACGTGGCCTGGCGGCGCTGGACGGACATCGCGTTCGGACTGACCTCCGACCCCGACGAGTTGCACGAATTACTGGATGTGCCATTTCGGACAGCCAACGAGTTCGTCGACACCACCCTTGCGGGCATCACCACCGAGATGCAATTGGAACGCGACAAGCTCACCCGCGACGTTCCTGCCGAACGCCGCAAAATCGTCCAGCTGCTCATCGACGGTGCCCCCATCAGCCGTGAGCACGCCGAAGCGCGATTGGGCTACCCTCTCGACCGATCCCACACCGCCGCCGTCATCTGGGGTGACCAGGCCCAGGGCGACCACAGCCACCTGGACCGAGTCGCCGACGCGTTCGGCCATGCCGGCGGATGCCCGCACCCGCTGGTCGTGGTAGCCGGCGCCGCGACTCGCTGGGTGTGGGTAAAAGACGCCCCCGGGTTTGACATCGACCTGATTCACGAGGTGCTCCATGACATACCCGACGCGCGTATCGCCATCGGGGCCACCGCGCCGGGAATCGAGGGGTTCCGGCGCAGCCACCGAGACGCACTCACCACCGCTCGGATGATTATCCGGCTGGAATCACCGCACCGAGTCGCCTTTTTCACCGACGTCGAGATGGTCGCGTTGCTCACCGAAAACGCCGAGGGTGCCGACGACTTCATCCAACGCACCCTCGGAAACCTCGAGTCGGCCAGCCCGGCTCTGAAAACGACGCTATTGACCTTCATCAACCAGCAGTGCAACGCTTCTCGGGCCGCGAGACTTCTCTTCACCCACCGCAACACCTTGATGAACCGACTCGAGACCGCGCAACGACTTCTGCCCCGCCCTCTCGCCGACACCACCATTCACGTCGCCGTCGCACTCGAAGCCCAGCAGTGGCGGGAGAAGCCAACCAGCGATCCTCCGGCAAAGAAAGAGTCGAATGGCACCAAGATGCGTTAGCAAGACAGCGCAGCACAGACCGCTACGCTACGGCAGCAGCACGACCGAGCCGACCGTCTTGCGAGCCTCCAGGTCCTGATGGGCGCGCAAGGCGTCGGCCAGCGGGTAACGTCCGCCGACCGCCACGGTGATCGCTTCGCTGCCGATCGCGTCGAACAGCTCAGCGGCCCGCCAGCTGAACTCCTCGCCGGTGCGGGTGAAGTGGAACAGCGAGGGACGGGTGAGGTACACCGATCCGGCGGCATTGAGGCGCTGCGGATCGACCGGTGGAACCGGACCGCTGGCGGCGCCGAACAGTGCTAATGTCCCGCGGACAGCCAGGCTGGCTAGGCTGGCGTCGAAGGTGGTGGCGCCGACACCGTCGTAAACGGCTTGCACACCGGTGCCGCCGGTCAGTTCGCGAACCCGCCCGGCGAACTGCCAGGCATCCTCCGGGTAGTCGAGAACCACGTCCGCGCCGGCATCCTTGGACAGCTTGGCCTTCTCCGCCGTCGAAACGGTGGTGATCACCCGCACCCCCAGGTGAGTGGCCCATTGTGTCAGGATCAAGCCGACGCCGCCGGCGCCAGCATGCACCAAGACGGTGTCACCACGCTTCACCGGGTACACCGACTTCAGTAGGTAATGCGCCGTCAGGCCCTTCAGCAGCGCCGAAGCCGCTACCTCAGACGTGACGTCGTCGGGGACCTTGGCGGTCAGAGATGCTGGCGCTGTGCAGAATTCGGCGTAGGCGCCGTTGGCTGAGGCGCTGACCACGCGGTCGCCGACGCTGATGGCGGTGTCGGCTGCGGTAACCCCTGGGCCGACGGCCTCCACCGTGCCGCATACCTCGGAGCCGATGACGAACGGGAGTTCGCGCGGATATTGCCCGGAGCGGAAGTAGGTGTCGATGAAGTTGACACCGATGGCCTCGGCCTTGATCAGGAGCTCGCCGTGGCCGGGTTGAGGTTGCGGCTGGTCGACGTGGCGTAAGACGCCTGGCCCGCCGGTTTCGGTGACTTCGATTGCGTGCATGTGGCTATCATGCCCGGGCATGAAGCTTGCCCGGCCGGACGTCTTCCATCCGCGCGTCGTTTTGGCGGGTTGGCCACAGCAGCCCGCCGGTGACGGCGACGATGCTGGGCTGGTTGCGGCCCTGCGCCACCGCGGCTTGCATGCTGGTTGGCTGTCTTGGGACGATCCCGAAATAGTCCACGCGGATCTGGTGATTTTGCGGGCTACCCGCGATTACCCCGCGCGGCTCGACGAGTTTTTGGCCTGGACTACCCGCGTGGCCAATCTGCTGAACTCGCGGCCGGTGGTGGCCTGGAATGTCGAGCGCCGTTACCTACGTGACCTGATGGATCGGGGGGTGCCGACCGTGCCCGGCGAGGTGTATGTGCCGGGAGAGCCGGTCCGGTTGCCACGCAAAGGCCAGGTCTTCGTCGGTCCGACCATCGGTACCGGGACACGGCGCTGTAGTGCCCGGTTCGCTGCCGAGTTCGTCGCGCAACTGCACGCGGCCGGCCAGGCGGTGCTCGTTCAGCCCGGAGGTTCCGGTGACGAGACCGTGTTGGTCTTCCTTGGCGGTGAGCCGTCGCATGCGTTTACCAAGCAGGCCGACACTTGGCGCCAGACCGAGCCCGACTTCGAAATCTGGGACGTGGGTGCGGCCGCCGTGGCCGGCGCGGCCGCGCAGGTGGGTGTTGACCCAGGTGAGCTGCTCTACGCGCGGGCCCACATCACAGGTGGAAGCCGAGATCCCCGGTTGCTGGAATTGCAATTGGTGGACCCGTCGCTGGGCTGGCAGTGGCTGGACCCAGACATCCGCAATCTTGCCCAGCGTGACTTCGCGCTATGCGTCCAGTCAGCGTTGGAGCGGCTGGGGCTGGGCCCGTTCTCCCATCGACGCCCATAGCGCGGCGGTGGCCGCCGTAACCGCCGCGGCACCGGCCACGTGAATGGCGACCAGGGCGGCGGGTACCCCGGTGAAGTATTGCGTGGTACCGACGGCGGCTTGCGTGGCAACCAGGGCGAGCAGCACGGCGAGTCGCACCAGAATCGCCCGGGTGGCACCCACGGCCAGCAGCCCGAAACCCAACCCGATCAGCAGCGCAAGGTAGGCAACCAACAGCGACGAATGCATATGCACCAAGGTGGTGATTTCGACTTTCAGCCGCGGCACGGTCCGGCTGGGGCTGCGATCTCCCGCGTGCGGGCCTGCCGCCGTGACTAGCGTGCCCGTCACCAGCACCGCGGCCAGGTTCAGCGCGCTGAGCGCCGTGAGCGCACGCAACGGGCTGACCACCAGTTCGTGGACGACTCCGTCATCGGGCTGGCCGATCTTGACGTAGAGCAGCACCGCCAGCCACACCATCGTCATCGACGCCAGCAGGTGGATGGCCACCGTCCACCACAGCAGCCCGGTGCGTACGGTGATGCCACCGATCATCGCCTGCACCACCGTCGACACCGGCATCAGCCACGCGTAGGCCAGGACTTCCGTGCGCCGGCGCGCCCGGGTGACGACCAGCACGGCCAGTGCCGCGGCTATCACCACCGCAAACGTGACCATCCGGTTGCCGAACTCGACCGCCTGATGGACCCGCGGCACCTCGGCGACCACCACCGGGGTGAAGCTACCCGGAAAACACTGCGGCCAGGTCGGACACCCCAGGCCTGAGGCGGTAACCCGGACGATTGCCCCGGTGACGGCGATGCCGCCCTGGGTGAGGATGACGATTGCGGCGATGACCCGCTGGACACGCAGGCTGGGAGACACCGCCCGATCGTAAGGCACCAAAAACTACACGCTGTAGTACGGGCGGACCGGTGTCGAAACTGCAACCACGCACCGATGCGTCGGCGTGTCTTGTGCGTGGTTGCAGTGTCGCGAAGCCGGGCGGCCGGTTCAGGTGAACCGGAACCAGCGCAGTGCGGCCAGTGCGGCCAGCGCGCCCCACACCGCTAGGACGACGATCCCGAACCAGTCCACCGACACGGTCATGGCCTGCGACAGCGCCTCGGTGAGCGCGCCCGACGGGGTAACCCGAGCCACCCATTTGAACGCCGTCGGGATCACGTTCGACTCCAAGGTCAGCGCACCGAAACCGGCGAATACGAACCACATCAGGTTGGCGACGGCGAGAACGATCTCGGCTCGCAAGGTGCCGCCGAGTAGCAGGCCGAGCGCCGCAAAGCCCGCGGTACCCAGCGCGATGATCCCGGCGCCCAATGTCAGGGCCGTCAGCGCCGGCCGCCAGCCGAGCGCAAAGCCGATGGCGCCCAAGATGATGGCCTGCAAGAACACCACGGCAACCACTGCCAGCGACTTGCCGGCGATGATCCCCCAAACCGGCAGCGGGGTAGCACCGAGTCGTTTGAGGGCGCCGTAGCGGCGATCGAACGCGACCGCGATGGCTTGCCCGGTGAATGCGGTGGAGATCACCGCAAGCGCCATGATGACCGGAACAAAGGTGGCGGCGCGGTTGTGGCCGAACGAGCCCATCGGCAGCAAAGTCAGCCCGACCAGCAGGGTGATCGGGATGAACATGGTCAACAGCAGTTGCTCGCCGTTGCGTAACAGCAGCTTCAATTCCAGGCTGAACTGTGCGGCAAGCATCAGGGGGACGGCGTTGGGGCGGGGGTCCGGGCTGAAGGTGCCCGCGGGAAAAGCGGGGCGATTGGTTTGGGTCACTGCCGCAACTTCCTGCCGGTGAGATCCAGGAACACGTCTTCGAGGCTGCGTTGCTCGACCCGCATGTCGGTGGCTAGCACGTCGATTTGTGCGCACCACGCGGTGACCGTCGCCAGCACCTGCGGGTCAACCGGACCTTCGACCAGGTACTCGCCCGGGGTCAGCTCGGTGGCCTGGTAGCCCTCGGGCAGTGCCGAGGCCAGCAGCGACAGGTCGAGCCGCGGCGGCGCGGTGAACCGCAACTGGTCTTTGGCGCCGCTGCGCATCAGTTCTGCCGGTGTGCCTGCGGCCACCGTCACCCCGTGGTCGATGATCACCAACCGATCGGCGAGTTCCTCGGCCTCCTTGAGATGATGCGTGGTCAGCACCACGGTCACGCCATCGCGGCGCAGCGCGTCGATCAACTCCCACACCAGTACCCGGGCATGGGCATCCATGCCCGCGGTGGGCTCGTCGAGGAACACCAGTTGGGGACGCCCGACCAGCGCGCAGGCCAGCGCGAGTCGTTGCTGCTGCCCGCCGGAGAGCCGTCGATAGGTGGTGCGGGCGGCCTCGGTGAGACCCAAGGTGTCCAGTAGCCAGTGCGGGTCCAGCGGGTTGGCGGCGTAGGACGCGACCAGATCCAGCATTTCGCCGGCGCGTGCCGCCGGGTAGCCGCCGCCACCCTGCAACATCACGCCGATGCGTGCGCGCAGGCGTGCGTTGTCGGTGATCGGGTCCAGTCCAAGTACCTCAATGCTGCCGGCGTCCGGGCGGACGAAGCCCTCGCACATCTCGACGGTCGTGGTCTTGCCCGCGCCGTTGGGGCCCAGCAGCGCCATCACTTCGGCGTCATGCACGTCGAGATCGAGGTTGGAAACGGCGGTTATTGACCCGTATCGCTTACATACCCCGCGAAGCCGCAGTACCACCTCGGGGGTGTCTGGGGCGCGGTTCACGAGCGCCGCTCCTCCTCATCGCTTCGCTCTGCATCGTCGTCGGCGCGGTTCACGAGCGCCGCTCCTCCTCATCGCTTCGCTCTGCATCGTCGTCGGCGCGGCTCACGTGGAATCAGCGTAGGCGTCGGGCGCTGCCGTCGGCCGGCGGGTCGCAGGGGTCTTGCTGGCCGACTCCGCGGCGGTGACCACTTGCTCGGCTGCAAGTGGCCGCCATGGTAACCGGGTGTAGGTCAGGGCAATCAGGAGGATCACGATGATGGCGCTGGCCGCGGTCGCATCCACGATCTGAAACAGCGCGAAGCGGTCACCATTGGCGGTCGGACCGAAAATTCCGACGATGAGGGTGGCCAGGATTGCCGCTACCCGAAATCCCGGGCGGGTTGCCCAGGCGGCCAGCGGAATTATCGCCCACAGCAGGTACCAGGGCTGCACGACGGGAAACAGCAGCACGGTGACAGCTAGCGCAACGCCCAGGCCGCCGATCGGGTGCAGCCGGCCGCGGAGCACGGCCAATAACAGCCAGCACACCATCACCGTGATGATCAGCACGCCGATGGCGCGGGTGAGTGACAACACGGCGGTGGTGTGATCACCCAGGCCCAGCAGGATGCCGACGTGCCCGGTGCCCAGGGCCAGCAGTGTCGGCGGCGACATCCAGCTGCGCACCACATTGGCGGTGCCCAGCGTGTTGATCCAGCCGAATCCGAGACCGCTGGCCCAACCCAGGATGGCCATTATCGCCAGCGTTAGACTCGCCATCACAGCGGCGGCGAGCAGCAGTGCTCGCAAGTTGCCACCCCAGCGGTATGCCAGCACTGTCGTGACGAAGCCCATCGCCAGCAGCGAGGGTAGCTTCACTTGCGACGACAGCGTGATCAGGATGGAACCCGCCAGCAGCATGGCCAGGGGCCCCCATTCCGGACGGGGTTTGACTGCCCGGCTCGCGCCCGCACGCGGGGATGCCCCCAGCTCGGGCCGCCGGCTGGCCCGTATTGTGGCGGGGCCCAACCGCCAGGTTTCGGGCGACGGGCGTGGGGTATTCGCCATATCAAGGCCGCGCAGCGCGAATTCGACGCCGGTCAGCATCAGCCCGAGCATCAGCGCTTCGTTGTGGATGCCGGCGACCAAATGCATGATCAGCAGCGGATTGGCCGCGCCTAGCCACAGCGCGCTGACCTCGGCGACGCCACAGCGCTGAGCTAGCCGAGGGGTCGCCCACACGATCAGGGTCACACCGATCAACACCACAAGCCGGTGGCAGAGCACGGCAGCGACGATGTTTTCCCCAGTCAGCGACGAGATTCCGCGGCCGATCCACAAGAACAGCGGACCATATGGCGCCGGTGTCTCCCGCCACAGGCTGGGCACCGACAGGGTGAACACGTGGCCGAGGCCCAAGCCGGACGCCGGACCCACCCGGTAAGGGTCGAGTCCGTCCCTGCCGATCTCACTTTGGGCTAGATATGAGTAGACATCCTTGCTGTACATCGGTGGTGCGATCAATAGCGGCAGCATCCAGAGCAGCAGGGTGCGGTCCAGTTTGCCGCGCGACATCCGCCGCCTGCCCAGCGTGAACCGGCCGAGCATCAGCCAGGCCAGCGCCATCATGACCGCCCCGGTCGTGGTCATGGTCAACGACACCGTTTGGATTCGTGACGGCAGATTGAGCAGCCGGACCCCGAAGGTGGGGTCCTGGACGACGGGTCGGGCCCCGGCGCCCAGGGCGCCGATGGCCATCAGGACGGTGCCGGTGGCCCCAAACAGGCGGGTGCGCGCCAGCGCGGTGAGCTCGGTAGTGGTCAGCGGTGCACCCACCGCCTGCTCGTCGCCATGCAGGCTGGCGATCGACCAGCTCAGCGTATGGTGGCGGGCTGCCATTGGTGCAGCCTAACGGCATGCCCGGGAATTGCTTAGGCGATCTCAATGTGACCAGCACAACCCTGCCGCATAGGGCATCCCTGGTAGACCGATCAACGGAATTTTGTCACACTGATGTTGTGAAAATCCCGGCGGTCTCTACCACTGTCCCCGCGGCAGTCTCGGACGGTCACACTCGTCGGGCCATTGTGCGCTTGCTGCTGGAATCCGGATCGATCACCGCCGGCGAGATCGGTGACCGGCTGGGCCTGTCGGCCGCCGGTGTGCGGCGTCATCTGGACGCGCTGATCGAGGCGGGTGACGCGGAAGCGTCGGCGGCCGCGCCGTGGCAGCAGGTGGGACGCGGGCGGCCCGC
The DNA here is from genome assembly GCF_000195955.2 of Mycobacterium tuberculosis H37Rv. Classification (GTDB taxonomy): domain Bacteria; phylum Actinomycetota; class Actinomycetes; order Mycobacteriales; family Mycobacteriaceae; genus Mycobacterium; species Mycobacterium tuberculosis. The sequence goes on from NC_000962.3 coordinate 1,646,494, forward strand.
CAAGCGCTACCGGCTGACCGCGGCCGGCCGGGCCAAGCTCGACCACTCCTATGACGACCTGGCGTCGGCGGCCATGCGGCAGCTGCGGGAGATCGGCGGCGAGGAGGCGGTGCGGACGTTTGCCCGGCGCCGTATCGACGCCATCCTGGCCGACGTCGCGCCGGCCGACGGTCCCGACGACGCCGCGCTCGAGGCGGCCGCCGAGCGGATCGCAACGGCGCTCAGCAAAGCCGGCTACGTCGCCACCACCACGCGGGTGGGCGGGCCGATTCACGGTGTGCAAATCTGCCAGCACCATTGCCCGGTATCCCATGTCGCCGAGGAATTCCCCGAATTGTGCGAAACCGAGCAGCAGGCCATGGCCGAGGTGCTCGGCACCCACGTCCAGCGGTTGGCGACCATCGTCAACGGAGACTGCGCCTGCACCACCCACGTACCCCTGTCGCCGGCGCCCAGCCCGCGCCCACCCGCCACCAGCACCGAAGGAGCGTCCCGATGACACTCACCCCAGAGGCCAGCAAGAGCGTTGCCCAGCCCCCGACCCAGGCTCCCCTGACCCAGGAAGAGGCGATCGCGTCGCTGGGCCGGTACGGCTACGGCTGGGCGGACTCCGACGTCGCGGGTGCCAACGCGCAGCGCGGGCTTTCCGAGGCGGTGGTCCGCGACATCTCCGCGAAGAAGAACGAGCCCGATTGGATGCTGCAGTCGCGGCTGAAGGCGCTGCGCATTTTCGACCGCAAGCCCATTCCGAAGTGGGGCTCCAACCTCGATGGCATCGATTTCGACAACATCAAGTACTTCGTGCGCTCCACCGAGAAGCAGGCCGCGAGCTGGGATGATTTGCCAGAGGACATCCGCAACACCTACGACCGGTTGGGAATCCCGGAGGCCGAGAAGCAGAGATTAGTAGCTGGAGTAGCCGCACAATACGAAAGTGAAGTTGTATATCACCAGATCAGAGAGGATCTGGAGGCTCAAGGAGTCATATTTTTAGACACTGATACTGGTTTGCGAGAACACCCGGATATTTTCAAGGAATATTTCGGTACAGTAATCCCTGCCGGCGATAATAAGTTTTCTGCATTGAATACTGCAGTTTGGAGTGGTGGGTCCTTTATTTACGTCCCGCCCGGTGTTCACGTCGACATTCCGCTGCAGGCCTACTTCCGAATCAACACCGAGAACATGGGCCAGTTCGAGCGGACGCTGATCATCGCCGATGAGGGCTCTTACGTGCACTACGTAGAGGGCTGCCTGCCCGCCGGCGAGCTCATCACGACCGCCGACGGCGATTTGCGGCCCATCGAGTCGATTCGCGTCGGTGACTTCGTCACCGGCCACGACGGGCGGCCACACCGCGTCACCGCTGTACAGGTGCGTGACCTCGATGGCGAGCTGTTCACCTTCACACCGATGTCGCCTGCCAACGCATTCTCTGTCACCGCCGAGCACCCCCTTCTCGCTATTCCCCGCGACGAGGTGCGTGTTATGCGGAAGGAACGCAATGGGTGGAAGGCTGAAGTCAACAGCACCAAGCTGCGTAGCGCCGAGCCGCGATGGATCGCGGCGAAGGATGTGGCCGAGGGTGACTTCCTGATCTACCCCAAGCCGAAGCCGATCCCCCACAGGACGGTTTTGCCGCTCGAGTTTGCGCGCCTGGCGGGCTACTACCTGGCGGAGGGTCACGCGTGTCTCACCAATGGCTGTGAGTCGCTGATCTTCTCGTTCCACAGCGATGAGTTCGAGTACGTCGAGGATGTGCGCCAAGCGTGCAAGTCGCTGTACGAGAAGTCGGGATCGGTATTGATCGAGGAGCACAAGCATTCGGCGCGCGTCACCGTGTACACGAAGGCGGGCTATGCGGCGATGCGCGACAACGTCGGCATTGGATCGTCGAATAAGAAGCTGTCGGATCTGTTGATGCGTCAAGACGAGACGTTCTTGCGTGAGCTGGTCGACGCCTATGTGAATGGAGACGGCAACGTCACGCGCCGTAACGGGGCGGTGTGGAAGCGGGTACATACGACATCGCGCCTCTGGGCGTTCCAGTTGCAGTCCATCCTGGCGCGTCTGGGTCACTACGCCACTGTTGAACTGCGCCGACCGGGCGGCCCTGGTGTGATCATGGGCCGCAACGTCGTTCGCAAGGACATCTACCAGGTGCAGTGGACCGAGGGCGGCCGCGGACCGAAGCAGGCCCGCGACTGCGGCGACTACTTTGCGGTGCCAATCAAGAAGCGAGCGGTCCGCGAAGCACATGAGCCCGTCTACAACCTCGATGTCGAGAATCCGGACAGCTACCTCGCCTACGGGTTCGCCGTGCACAACTGCACCGCACCGATCTACAAATCGGATTCATTGCACTCAGCGGTGGTCGAGATCATCGTGAAACCCCATGCGCGCGTGCGTTACACCACCATCCAGAACTGGTCGAACAACGTCTACAACCTGGTCACCAAGCGGGCCCGCGCCGAAGCCGGGGCCACCATGGAGTGGATCGACGGCAACATCGGGTCCAAGGTGACCATGAAGTACCCGGCGGTCTGGATGACCGGCGAGCACGCCAAGGGCGAAGTGCTCTCGGTGGCGTTCGCCGGCGAAGACCAGCACCAGGACACCGGCGCCAAGATGCTGCACCTGGCGCCGAACACGTCGAGCAACATCGTGTCCAAGTCGGTGGCCCGCGGCGGCGGCCGCACCTCCTACCGTGGCCTGGTGCAGGTCAACAAGGGGGCGCATGGGTCGCGGTCCAGCGTGAAATGCGATGCGCTGCTGGTGGATACGGTCAGCCGCAGCGACACCTACCCCTACGTCGACATCCGCGAGGACGACGTCACCATGGGCCACGAGGCCACCGTGTCCAAGGTCAGCGAGAACCAGCTGTTCTACCTGATGAGCCGCGGGCTGACCGAGGACGAGGCGATGGCGATGGTGGTGCGCGGCTTCGTCGAGCCGATCGCCAAGGAGCTGCCGATGGAGTACGCGCTGGAGCTCAACCGGCTGATCGAGCTGCAGATGGAGGGCGCGGTCGGATGACGGCTCCGGGACTGACAGCAGCCGTCGAGGGGATCGCACACAACAAGGGCGAGCTGTTCGCCTCCTTTGACGTGGACGCGTTCGAGGTTCCGCACGGCCGCGACGAGATCTGGCGGTTCACCCCGTTGCGGCGGCTGCGTGGCCTGCACGACGGCTCCGCGCGGGCCACCGGTAGCGCCACGATCACGGTCAGCGAGCGGCCGGGCGTATACACCCAGACCGTGCGCCGCGGCGATCCACGACTGGGCGAGGGCGGCGTACCCACCGACCGCGTTGCCGCCCAAGCGTTTTCGTCGTTCAACTCCGCGACTCTGGTCACCGTCGAGCGCGACACCCAGGTCGTCGAGCCGGTAGGCATCACCGTGACCGGGCCGGGGGAGGGCGCGGTGGCCTATGGGCACCTGCAGGTGCGTATCGAGGAGCTTGGCGAGGCGGTCGTGGTCATCGACCACCGGGGCGGCGGAACCTACGCCGACAACGTCGAGTTCGTTGTCGACGACGCCGCTCGGCTGACCGCCGTGTGGATCGCCGACTGGGCCGACAACACCGTTCACCTCAGCGCGCACCATGCTCGGATCGGCAAGGACGCGGTGCTGCGCCACGTCACCGTCATGTTGGGCGGCGACGTGGTGCGAATGTCGGCGGGCGTGCGGTTCTGCGGTGCGGGTGGGGACGCGGAACTGCTGGGGCTGTATTTCGCCGACGACGGCCAGCACCTGGAGTCGCGGCTGCTGGTGGACCACGCCCACCCCGACTGCAAGTCGAACGTGCTGTATAAGGGTGCACTGCAAGGTGATCCGGCGTCGTCGTTGCCCGACGCACACACGGTCTGGGTGGGTGACGTGCTGATCCGTGCGCAGGCCACCGGCACCGACACCTTCGAGGTGAACCGGAACCTGGTGCTCACCGACGGCGCGCGTGCCGACTCGGTGCCCAACCTGGAGATCGAGACCGGCGAGATCGTCGGCGCCGGACACGCCAGCGCCACCGGTCGCTTCGACGATGAGCAATTGTTCTACCTGCGTTCGCGCGGTATTCCCGAAGCACAGGCCCGCCGGCTGGTGGTCCGCGGCTTCTTCGGTGAGATCATCGCCAAGATCGCGGTGCCCGAGGTACGCGAGCGCCTGACCGCAGCCATCGAACACGAGCTGGAAATCACGGAATCAACGGAAAAGACAACAGTCTCATGACCATTTTGGAAATTAAGGACCTGCACGTCAGCGTGGAGAACCCCGCGGAGGCGGACCACGAGATCCCGATCCTGCGCGGCGTCGACCTCACCGTGAAATCCGGTGAGACACATGCCTTGATGGGACCCAACGGCTCGGGCAAGTCGACGCTGTCCTACGCCATCGCGGGCCATCCCAAATACCACGTGACGTCGGGCACCATTACCCTCGACGGCGCGGACGTGCTGGCGATGAGCATCGACGAACGTGCGCGGGCCGGCCTGTTTCTGGCCATGCAATATCCCGTCGAGGTGCCCGGTGTCTCGATGTCGAACTTCCTGCGCTCGGCGGCAACCGCCATTCGCGGCGAGCCGCCGAAACTGCGGCACTGGGTCAAAGAGGTCAAGGCCGCGATGGCCGCGCTCGACATCGACCCGGCCTTCGCCGAGCGCAGCGTCAACGAGGGTTTCTCCGGTGGCGAGAAGAAGCGCCACGAGATCCTGCAGCTAGAACTGCTCAAGCCCAAGATCGCCATCCTGGACGAGACCGACTCCGGCCTGGACGTCGACGCGCTGCGCGTGGTCAGCGAGGGGGTGAACCGCTACGCCGAATCCCAGCACGGCGGCATCCTGCTGATCACGCACTACACCCGCATCCTGCGCTACATCCACCCGGAATACGTGCACGTGTTCGTCGGCGGCCGCATCGTCGAGTCCGGTGGTTCGGAGCTCGCCGACGAACTCGACCAGAACGGCTACGTGCGTTTCTCCCCCGCAAGCGGGCGGTACCCCCACCAACCCGCGCCAACCGGAGCCTGACATGACGGCCTCGGTGAACTCGCTCGATCTGGCGGCGATTCGCGCCGATTTCCCCATCCTCAAGCGCATCATGCGGGGTGGAAACCCGTTGGCGTATTTGGACTCCGGCGCCACCTCACAACGCCCGCTGCAGGTCCTCGACGCCGAGCGCGAGTTCCTGACCGCGTCCAACGGCGCGGTCCATCGTGGCGCGCACCAGCTGATGGAGGAGGCGACCGACGCCTACGAGCAGGGCCGCGCGGACATCGCGTTATTCGTCGGCGCCGACACGGACGAGCTGGTGTTCACCAAAAATGCCACCGAGGCGCTCAACCTGGTGTCATATGTGCTGGGGGACAGCCGTTTCGAGCGTGCCGTCGGCCCCGGCGACGTGATCGTCACCACCGAGCTGGAGCATCACGCCAACCTGATCCCGTGGCAGGAGCTGGCCCGGCGCACCGGGGCCACATTGCGCTGGTACGGGGTGACTGACGACGGGCGCATCGACCTGGACTCGCTGTATCTGGACGACCGTGTCAAAGTCGTTGCGTTCACCCATCATTCCAATGTGACCGGGGTGCTGACACCGGTGAGCGAGCTGGTCTCCCGCGCCCACCAGTCGGGTGCGCTGACCGTGCTGGACGCCTGCCAGTCGGTGCCGCACCAGCCGGTTGACCTGCACGAACTCGGCGTCGACTTCGCCGCGTTTTCCGGACATAAAATGCTGGGCCCCAACGGAATCGGTGTGCTGTACGGCCGCCGTGAGCTGCTAGCGCAGATGCCCCCATTTCTCACCGGCGGTTCGATGATCGAAACGGTGACCATGGAAGGCGCCACCTACGCGCCGGCGCCGCAACGGTTCGAGGCCGGTACCCCGATGACCTCCCAGGTGGTCGGGTTGGCCGCCGCGGCCCGCTATCTCGGCGCGATCGGCATGGCCGCGGTGGAGGCCCACGAGCGGGAGCTGGTAGCCGCGGCCATCGAAGGCCTGTCCGGCATCGACGGTGTGCGGATCCTTGGCCCGACGTCGATGCGGGACCGAGGGTCGCCGGTGGCGTTCGTCGTCGAGGGCGTGCACGCGCACGACGTGGGTCAGGTACTCGACGACGGCGGCGTGGCGGTGCGGGTCGGGCACCACTGCGCGCTGCCGCTGCACCGCAGGTTCGGTCTGGCCGCCACCGCGCGGGCGTCGTTCGCGGTGTACAACACCGCAGACGAGGTGGACCGCTTGGTGGCCGGCGTGCGGCGATCCCGGCATTTCTTTGGAAGAGCGTGACGTTGCGTCTGGAGCAGATCTATCAGGACGTGATCCTCGATCACTACAAGCATCCGCAGCATCGGGGGCTGCGGGAGCCGTTCGGCGCCCAGGTGTATCACGTGAACCCGATCTGCGGCGACGAGGTCACGCTGCGGGTCGCGTTGTCCGAGGACGGCACCAGGGTCACCGACGTTTCCTATGACGGACAAGGCTGTTCGATCAGCCAGGCCGCGACCTCGGTGCTCACCGAACAGGTAATCGGACAACGCGTGCCGCGGGCGCTGAACATCGTCGACGCCTTCACCGAAATGGTGTCCTCCCGCGGGACCGTGCCAGGCGACGAGGACGTCTTAGGCGATGGGGTCGCGTTCGCCGGGGTGGCCAAATACCCGGCCCGGGTGAAATGCGCGCTGCTCGGATGGATGGCGTTCAAAGATGCGCTGGCCCAAGCCAGCGAAGCCTTCGAGGAGGTTACAGATGAGCGAAACCAGCGCACCGGCTGAGGAATTGCTCGCCGACGTCGAGGAGGCGATGCGCGACGTCGTCGACCCGGAGCTGGGGATCAACGTCGTTGACCTGGGCCTGGTCTACGGCTTGGACGTGCAAGACGGTGACGAAGGGACCGTCGCGCTGATCGACATGACCCTCACGTCGGCGGCGTGCCCGCTGACCGATGTCATCGAGGATCAGTCGCGCAGCGCGCTGGTCGGCAGTGGCCTGGTCGACGACATCCGCATCAACTGGGTGTGGAACCCGCCGTGGGGCCCGGACAAGATCACCGAAGACGGCCGCGAACAATTGCGGGCGCTCGGCTTCACCGTCTGAACCGGCGCGTCGCCGAACGTGAACTGAGGGCGGAGAATCCGGCAAAATACCGCCGTGAGTTCACGTTCGGCGGGCGGTGCGAGCGAAACCCGCCTCAGAAGGCGTCTTCGGGCACGCGCATGATGTCGTCGTCGATGTTTTCGATGACACTGCGCACCCCGGTCAGTTTCGGCAGCATGTTCTTCGCAAAGAACGCCGCGACCGCGATCTTGCCCCGATAGAACGCTTCATCGTTCTGCGATGGCCCGTCGGCCAGTGCGGCGTGTGCGACCCCGGCCAGCACGAGCAGCCGCCAGCCGATGAGCAAGTCGCCCACGGCGAGCAAATAGCGCACGGATCCGAGCCCCACCTTGTAGATGTCGCTGGAGTGCTGCGCGGCGGACATCAGGTACCCGGTCAGCGCGCCCGTCATTGCCGTGATGTCGTCGAGCGCGGTGCGCAGCAGCTCGGCTTGCGGTTTTAGCGACGGGTCAATGTTCTCGACGGTGTGGGTGACCTGAGCCAGCACAAATTGCAAAGCCTTGCCGTGATCGCGCACGATCTTGCGGAAGAAGAAGTCCAGTGCCTGGATCGCCGTGGTGCCCTCGTAGAGGGAATCGATCTTGGCGTCACGGATGTACTGCTCGAGGGGATAGTCGACCAGAAAGCCCGAGCCGCCCAGCGTCTGCAGCGACTCGGTGAGGATTTCGTAGGCGCGTTCTGAACCCACGCCCTTGACGATGGGCAGCAGCAGATCGTCCACGCGGTGCGCCATGTCGTGATCGGCACCCGAAACCCGTTGGGCCACAGCGTCGTCCTGGTGAGCAGCGGCATACAGGTACAGCGCCCGCAGGCCTTCGGCATAGGCCTTTTGGGTCATCAGGCTGCGCCGCACGTCGGGGTGGTGCATGATTGTGACCCGCGGCGCCGTCTTATCCGTCATCTGGGTCAGATCCGCGCCCTGCACCCGCTCCTTGGCGAAGGCGAGTGCGTTGAGATAGCCCGTCGACAATGTGCCGGCGGACTTAACTCCGATGGTCATGCGAGCATGCTCAATCACCGTGAACATCTGCGCAATCCCGTTGTGCACGCCGCCGACCAGATAGCCAACGGCGGGCACGTCGGCACCGCCGAACGTCAATTCGCATGTCGGAGAGGACTTTAAGCCCATCTTGTGTTCCAGGCCGGTCACGTAGACGCCGTTGCGGGCGCCGAGCTCGAACGTATCGGGGTCGAAGAGGTAGTTGGGAACGTAGAACAGGCTCAACCCCTTGGTGCCTGGGCCGGCGCCCTCAGGTCGGGCCAACACCAAATGGAAGATGTTCTCCGCGGTATTGCCGACATCCCCACCGGAGATGAACCGCTTGACGCCCTCGATGTGCCAGGTGCCGTCGGGTTGTTCGAACGCTTTGGTTCGACCCGCGCCGACATCGGAACCGGCGTCGGGCTCGGTGAGCACCATGGTGGCCTGCCAGCCGCGCTGCACGCCCTCGGCCGCCCACCTGCGTTGCTCATCATTGCCCTCGATGTAAAGGGACTGGGCCAGCACCGGGCCCAGGTTGAAAAAGCACGCCGACGGGTTGGCGCAGTAGATCATTTCGTTGACGGCCCATGCCAGCGGCGGCGGCGCTGGCATGCCACCGATCTCCTCGGCCAGGCCCAGCCGCCACCAGCCGGCCTCCTTGATTGCCTGCACTGTCTTGGCCAACTCGTCGGGCACGCTGATGGAGTGGGTGTTCGGGTCGAAGACCGGTGGGTTGCGGTCGGCGTAGCCGAAGGATTCGGCGATCGGACCCTCGGCCAGCCGCGCCGCTTCGGCCAAGATGGTGCGGACCGTGTCGACGTCCAGATCGCTGTAGCGTCCGGTGCCCAGGACCGCGCCGATATCAAGGACTTCGAGCAGGTTGAACTCGAGATCGCGGACATTGGCGATGTAGTGTCCCAATGCGGTTCCCTTCAGGTGGCTGATCGGCCCTGATCGGGCCCAGTCTCTCCGAGCGGGAAGAACGTACGCAACCGTAACCTGCGGTGGGAGGGCGGAACTGCGGCGACTATGTTCCGTTCGCGCCGGGCAGGCCGAGCAGCAGCCCGCCCCTGCCGCCGAGCCCGGGGGCGCCGGCCCCGCCGCCGTCGCCGCCGTCACCGCCGTTACCGATCAGCTGGGCGTTGCCACCGTTGCCGCCGTTGCCGCCCAACGCGCCGCCATCGCCGCCTTCCCCGCCGTTGCCGAACAACCCGGCCTGGCCGCCGGCCCCGCCGTGGGCGCTCGATGCCCCCCCGGCTCCGCTGCCGCCGGCGCCGCCGTTGCCATAGAAGAACCCGGCATCGCCGCCACGCCCAGCGCTACCCGCGGATAGGGCTGCCCCGCCGGCACCACCGTCGCCGAACAGGAAGGCCCTGCCGCCGGCGCCACCTCCGCCGAGGAAGCTGCTGGCGCCAGCACCGCCGTTGCCAAAAAACAGCCCGCCGTTGCCTCCAGAGCCACCGGCTCCCATGCCGTTGGGGCTGATGCCACCCGCGCCGCCGGCCCCGAAGAGCACGGCGGAGCCGCCGATGCCGCCGGCACCGCCGCCACCGCCGCTATTGCCGCCGGCCCCGCCGTTGCCGAACAGCCACCCGCCGGTGCCGCCGGCGCCGCCGTTGGCGCCCAGGGCGCCCACGCCGCCGTTGCCGCCGTGGCCCAGCAGTCCGGCGGCGCCGCCGTTGCCGCCGGGGCCGGCAGCGGGCGAGAAGCCGTTGCCGCCATTGCCGATCAGGAGTCCGCCGGCCTGGCCGTTGGGGTTCGCCGCGGTCCCATCGGCGCCGTTGCCGATCAGCGGACGGTTCAACAGCGCCAGGGTGGGCGCGTTGATGACGTCGAATAGCGGCTGCAAGGGGCCAAAGTTGGTGGCCTCCGCGGCGGCGTACGCCTGCGCGCCGCCGGACAGGGCTTGCACGAACTGGCTGTGAAACGCCGCGGCTTGGGCGCTGAGCACCTGATAGGTCTGGCCGTGCGCGCCGAACAACGCCGCGACCGCCGCCGACACCTCATCGGCGCCTGCGGCCGCGACAGCGGTCGTCTGGGCCGCCGCGGCCGAGTTGGCCGCGCTAATCATCGAACCGAGGCGCGCGAGATTCCCCGCCGCTCCCGACACGAACTCCGTATTCGCGACCACGAACGACATCTGGCACCTCCGCAATGAAGAGCTAGCGACCGACGTATCTTATCGCGATCCAGCGGCCGCTTCACCCGTTTCGGGGTAACGCACCCCGCCAGAATGGTTAATCCGTTAGTGGCCCCGCTTGCCTTGTGCCAGTGACCAATTCAATCGCATACCGCAATGCAATCGAGATTTTTGGTCGTTCCTGCGTCCCTACACTCGGTTCATCCTGACGAATTCGCACCCCTGTCGTGAGGCCGCCGGAATGACCTTGACCGCTTGTGAAGTAACTGCCGCGGAGGCTCCTTTCGACCGCGTTTCAAAGACCATTCCCCACCCATTGAGCTGGGGAGCCGCGCTGTGGTCGGTAGTCTCCGTGCGCTGGGCCACCGTGGCGCTGCTGCTGTTTCTCGCCGGACTAGTGGCGCAACTGAACGGTGCTCCCGAGGCCATGTGGTGGACGCTTTACCTGGCCTGTTATCTGGCCGGCGGCTGGGGCTCGGCATGGGCGGGCGCACAAGCGTTGCGGAACAAGGCACTTGATGTGGATCTGCTGATGATTGCCGCGGCGGTCGGAGCGGTCGCGATTGGGCAGATCTTCGACGGCGCGCTGCTGATCGTGATCTTCGCCACGTCCGGTGCGCTGGATGACATTGCCACCAGACACACCGCGGAATCGGTCAAAGGCCTGCTGGACCTCGCGCCGGATCAGGCGGTGGTGGTCCAGGGCGACGGCAGCGAACGGGTGGTGGCGGCCAGCGAGCTGGTGGTGGGGGACCGGGTGGTGGTGCGGCCGGGGGACCGGATACCCGCAGACGGTGCGGTGCTGTCGGGGGCTAGCGACGTCGACCAACGCTCGATCACCGGTGAATCGATGCCGGTGGCCAAGGCCCGCGGTGACGAGGTGTTCGCCGGCACCGTGAACGGATCGGGTGTATTGCATCTGGTGGTCACCCGTGACCCGAGCCAGACCGTGGTAGCCCGCATCGTCGAACTGGTCGCCGACGCTTCGGCGACGAAGGCCAAAACCCAACTGTTCATTGAGAAAATCGAGCAACGCTACTCCCTGGGCATGGTCGCGGCCACCCTTGCCCTCATCGTTATTCCGCTGATGTTCGGCGCCGACCTGCGGCCGGTGCTGCTGCGCGCCATGACCTTCATGATCGTGGCATCGCCATGCGCGGTGGTGCTGGCCACCATGCCGCCGCTGCTTTCGGCGATCGCCAACGCAGGCCGTCATGGGGTGCTGGTCAAATCCGCGGTGGTCGTCGAACGCCTGGCCGATACCAGCATCGTCGCTTTGGACAAGACCGGTACGCTGACCCGTGGCATCCCGCGACTGGCTTCCGTCGCACCGCTGGACCCCAACGTGGTCGATGCCCGGCGATTGTTGCAATTGGCAGCTGCCGCAGAACAATCCAGCGAGCACCCGCTTGGCCGGGCGATCGTCGCGGAAGCTCGTCGGCGTGGTATCGCCATACCGCCCGCCAAGGACTTCCGCGCGGTCCCGGGCTGCGGGGTCCACGCCCTGGTGGGCAACGATTTCGTCGAGATCGCCAGCCCGCAAAGCTACCGCGGTGCACCGCTAGCAGAGCTGGCGCCGCTCCTTTCTGCCGGCGCCACTGCCGCCATCGTCTTGTTGGATGGAGTTGCCATCGGTGTGCTCGGGCTCACCGATCAGCTTCGTCCGGATGCCGTGGAGTCCGTCGCGGCGATGGCTGCATTGACCGCCGCACCACCGGTGCTGCTCACGGGTGACAACGGGCGAGCGGCTTGGCGGGTCGCTCGGAACGCCGGGATCACCGATGTGCGAGCCGCATTGCTGCCCGAGCAGAAGGTTGAAGTCGTGCGCAACCTGCAGGCCGGTGGTCACCAGGTGCTGCTCGTCGGCGACGGCGTCAACGACGCTCCCGCCATGGCCGCCGCCCGCGCCGCTGTCGCCATGGGCGCCGGCGCCGATCTGACCCTACAGACCGCAGACGGGGTGACCATACGGGACGAACTGCACACCATCCCGACGATCATCGGGTTGGCACGGCAGGCGCGCCGGGTGGTCACCGTCAACCTGGCCATCGCGGCCACCTTCATCGCCGTCCTGGTGCTGTGGGACCTTTTTGGGCAGCTGCCGCTGCCACTGGGTGTGGTGGGTCACGAAGGGTCCACTGTGCTGGTGGCCCTCAACGGCATGCGGCTATTGACCAACCGGTCGTGGCGGGCCGCGGCTTCGGCTGCGCGTTAGGCTCGATGTCGCAGAACTGACCAGGGCTGCGTTAGGGGTGCCCGTGACCACTCGAGACCTCACGGCGGCGTATTTCCAACAGACCATCTCCGCCAACAGCAACGTGCTTGTGTACTTTTGGGCACCGCTGTGCGCCCCGTGCGACCTGTTCACACCGACCTACGAGGCGTCGTCGCGGAAACACTTTGACGTCGTGCATGGCAAAGTCAACATCGAAACCGAGAAAGATCTGGCCTCGATCGCCGGGGTCAAGTTGTTGCCCACGCTGATGGCCTTCAAGAAAGGCAAGCTGGTCTTCAAACAAGCCGGCATCGCCAATCCCGCGATCATGGACAATCTGGTGCAACAACTCCGGGCATACACCTTCAAGTCCCCGGCCGGCGAAGGTATCGGCCCTGGAACAAAGACTTCATCCTGAGGCGTTGAGGCAGGCGTGACTACCCGAGACCTCACTGCCGCACAGTTCAACGAAACCATCCAAAGCAGCGACATGGTGCTCGTCGATTATTGGGCCTCCTGGTGCGGCCCGTGCCGCGCGTTCGCGCCGACCTTTGCCGAGTCGTCGGAAAAACACCCCGACGTGGTGCACGCCAAGGTCGACACCGAAGCCGAACGAGAGCTTGCAGCGGCCGCTCAGATCCGATCCATCCCCACGATCATGGCCTTCAAGAACGGCAAGTTGTTGTTCAACCAGGCCGGCGCGCTGCCGCCGGCAGCATTGGAGAGCCTGGTGCAGCAGCTCAAGGCCTACGAGGTGGAGGCCGGCGAAGCCACCACCCAGAACGGGCGAGCCCAACAAGCCTGACCGGGCGCCAGGCGCCCGGCTGTGCCCCACCGCTGCGCGGCGCAAGTCGTCGCCGGGTACCGTTCAACGGTGAGTTTGGTCCTCGTCGAACACCCGCGGCCCGAGATCGCGCAGATTACCCTCAACCGGCCGGAGCGGATGAACTCCATGGCATTCGATGTCATGGTGCCGCTCAAAGAGGCCTTAGCGCAGGTCAGCTACGACAACTCGGTGCGGGTGGTGGTGCTGACCGGCGCGGGTCGAGGGTTTTCTCCGGGTGCGGATCACAAGTCGGCGGGGGTGGTGCCGCACGTCGAGAACTTGACTCGGCCCACCTACGCGCTGCGTTCGATGGAGCTCCTCGATGACGTCATCTTAATGCTGCGACGGCTGCACCAGCCGGTGATCGCCGCGGTCAACGGCCCCGCCATCGGTGGTGGGCTGTGCCTGGCACTGGCTGCAGACATTCGGGTGGCCTCGAGTAGCGCCTACTTCCGGGCCGCCGGTATCAACAACGGGCTGACCGCCAGCGAATTGGGGCTGAGCTACCTGTTGCCCAGGGCCATTGGATCCTCACGTGCGTTCGAGATCATGTTGACCGGTCGCGACGTCAGCGCCGAGGAAGCCGAGAGGATCGGGCTGGTATCCCGTCAGGTACCCGATGAACAGCTGCTAGATGCCTGCTACGCGATCGCCGCACGGATGGCGGGATTCTCGCGGCCGGGAATTGAGTTGACCAAACGTACGCTGTGGAGTGGACTGGACGCCGCCAGTCTGGAGGCGCACATGCAGGCCGAGGGCTTGGGGCAGCTCTTCGTCCGGCTGCTCACCGCCAACTTCGAAGAAGCGGTTGCCGCACGGGCCGAGCAGCGGGCGCCGGTGTTCACCGATGACACGTAACAGCGCCCAAGACAACCGACGACCAGGGAGCGAATGTGATCACAGCTACGGACCTCGAGGTCCGCGCTGGCGCGCGCATCCTGCTCGCACCCGACGGCCCCGACCTGCGTGTGCAGCCCGGCGATCGTATCGGGCTGGTCGGACGTAACGGTGCCGGCAAGACCACCACGCTGCGCATTCTGGCGGGGGAGGTCGAACCCTATGCCGGGTCGGTTACCCGTGCCGGCGAAATCGGCTACCTGCCACAGGATCCCAAAGTTGGCGATCTCGACGTGCTGGCCCGTGACCGGGTGCTGTCCGCCCGCGGACTGGACGTCCTGCTCACTGATCTGGAGAAGCAGCAGGCGTTGATGGCCGAGGTCGCCGACGAGGACGAGCGTGACCGCGCCATCCGCCGTTACGGTCAGCTCGAGGAGCGATTCGTCGCGCTGGGCGGCTATGGCGCCGAAAGCGAAGCCGGCCGCATCTGCGCCAGCCTAGGCTTGCCCGAGCGGGTGCTGACCCAGCGGCTGCGTACCCTTTCCGGAGGTCAGCGCCGCCGGGTGGAACTAGCCCGCATTTTGTTCGCCGCGTCCGAGAGTGGCGCTGGAAATTCCACCACCTTGTTGCTCGACGAGCCGACTAACCACCTCGACGCTGATTCGCTGGGCTGGCTGCGGGACTTCCTGCGCTTGCATACGGGCGGGCTGGTGGTCATCAGCCACAACGTGGACCTGGTGGCCGATGTCGTCAATAAAGTGTGGTTCCTGGATGCCGTGCGCGGCCAGGTCGATGTTTACAACATGGGCTGGCAGCGCTACGTCGACGCTCGGGCCACCGACGAGCAACGTCGCATCCGGGAACGCGCTAACGCCGAACGCAAGGCGGCCGCGCTGCGTGCACAGGCCGCCAAGTTGGGCGCCAAGGCCACCAAAGCCGTTGCGGCCCAGAACATGTTGCGCCGCGCCGATCGGATGATGGCCGCACTCGACGAGGAGCGAGTCGCCGACAAGGTGGCCCGGATCAAGTTCCCCACCCCGGCGGCGTGTGGACGCACACCGCTGGTGGCCAACGGTCTGGGCAAGACGTATGGCTCGCTGGAAGTCTTCACCGGTGTCGACTTGGCCATCGACCGCGGCTCGCGGGTGGTCATACTCGGACTCAACGGTGCCGGCAAGACCACGCTGCTGCGATTGCTGGCCGGTGTCGAGCAGCCCGACACCGGAGTGCTGGAACCCGGATACGGTTTACGGATCGGCTATTTCGCGCAGGAGCACGACACGCTCGACAACGATGCCACCGTTTGGGAGAACGTCCGGCACGCGGCACCGGATGCCGGCGAACAGGACCTGCGCGGCCTGCTGGGTGCGTTCATGTTCACCGGTCCGCAGCTCGAGCAGCCGGCCGGCACGCTCTCCGGCGGTGAGAAGACCCGGCTCGCGCTGGCCGGCTTGGTGGCCTCCACCGCGAATGTGCTGCTGCTCGATGAACCGACCAACAATCTCGATCCGGCCTCGCGCGAGCAGGTGCTCGACGCGCTGCGCAGCTACCGAGGTGCGGTGGTGCTGGTGACGCATGATCCCGGGGCGGCCGCGGCGCTCGGTCCCCAACGGGTGGTGCTGTTGCCCGACGGCACCGAGGACTACTGGTCCGACGAGTATCGAGATCTCATCGAGCTGGCCTGACCTAGATGCGGCTGCCGCGTAACGATTTCGGCCAAAGCACCACCGGGGCGGCGGCGGGTTCTTAGGCTAGGTGCCTGGGATCGACGGAGGGTACCGATGCGGAAGTCAAAGAAGACGCGCGATCAGCTGCTGCGCGAGTTGCGCAACGCCTACGAGGGCGGGGCCAGTATCCGCAACCTGGCGGCCACCACCGGCCGGTCGTACGGATCTATTCACAGCATGCTGCGCGAGTCAGGCACCACGATGCGCGGCCGCGGCGGCCCCAATCGCCGTTCCCGGCCGCGTTGATCCGCCGATTGTGAATCTGACGACGCGACAGCGGCGTGTCGCGTCGTCAGATTCACAGTCAGCGCATGTCAAGACCGACGCACCGAGTTCTCCACCAGGTCGAGGACGGCGGCTAGCCGCTGCGGGTCTTCGCCGGAGGCCAGCCGGGCCAGCAATCCGTCGAGCACCAGGTCCAGGTAGCACCGCAAAACGTCGCTAGGCACATCGTCACGCACTCGGTTAGCCTGCTTTTGCCGGCGCAGCCGATCGGTGGTCGCCGCCGCCAATTCCGCGGAGCGCTCCGCCCAGCCGCGGCTGAAGTCAGGGTCGTTGCGCAGCTTGCGTGCGATCTCCAACCTGGTGGCCAGCCAG
Source organism: Mycobacterium tuberculosis H37Rv (assembly GCF_000195955.2). Lineage (GTDB taxonomy): Bacteria > Actinomycetota > Actinomycetes > Mycobacteriales > Mycobacteriaceae > Mycobacterium > Mycobacterium tuberculosis. The sequence goes on from NC_000962.3 coordinate 1,662,924, forward strand.
TCGAACTGGTCGGGCGCGGCAAGCATGTCGCGCATCACACCGATGAGGCCTTCGCGGGATGCTACAGCCGCCATTCGCTCGGTATCCTCGCGCGCCAGCGCGAAAAACAGCGCGTCCTTGTCGCGGAAGTGGTGAAAGATCGCACCGCGCGACATCCCGATTGCCTGTTCCAGGCGCCGGACCGTGGCCTTGTCATAGCCGTATTCGGCAAAGCAACGGCGCGCACCGTCGAGGATCTGACGGCGGCGAGCCGCCAGATGGTCCTCGCTGACCTTGGGCACGGGCGCTCGGTCAGCCTGACTTCAGTATGTTGCGCAGCACGTACTGCAGGATGCCGCCGTTGCGGTAGTAGTCCGCCTCACCGGGGGTGTCGATGCGCACCACGGCGTCGAACTCGATCGTGGCGCCGTCGCCCTTGGTGGCCTGGACGCACACCGTCTTGGGTGTCTTGCCGTCGTTAAGCACGTCGATACCGGTGATGTCGAAGACCTCGGTACCGTCGAGTCCCAACGACGACGCTGACTTTCCTTCGGGGAACTGCAGCGGGATCACGCCCATGCCGATCAGGTTGGACCGGTGGATCCGCTCGAATGACTCGGCGATCACCGCCCGCACGCCCAGTAGCAATGTGCCTTTGGCCGCCCAGTCCCGTGACGAACCCGACCCGTACTCTTTGCCGCCGAACACAACCAGCGGAATGTGTTGCGCCGCATAGTTCTGCGCGGCGTCGTAGATGAACGCCTGCGGACCGCCCGGCTGGGTGAAGTCGCGGGTATAACCGCCGGACACGTCGTCTAGCAGTTGGTTACGCAGCCGGATGTTGGCGAAGGTGCCACGAATCATCACCTCGTGGTTGCCGCGGCGAGAACCGAAGGAGTTGTAGTCCTTGCGGTCGACACCGTGTTCGTCGAGGTAGCGCGCCGCGGGAGTTCCGGGCTTGATGGCGCCGGCGGGGGAGATGTGGTCGGTGGTCACCGAATCACCGAGCAGCGCCAGCACCCGGGCACCGCTGATGTTGCCGACCGGTTCGGGTTTGGCTGTCATCCCCTCGAAATACGGCGGCTTGCGCACGTAGGTCGAATTCGGGTCCCACTCAAAGGTGTTGCCGCTCGGGGTTGGCAGGTTGCGCCAGCGGTCGTCGCCCTTGAACACGTCGGCGTAGTTGCGGGTGAACATCTCCTGGTTGATCGCCGCGGCGATGGTGTCGGAGACATCCTGCTGCGATGGCCAGATATCGCGGAGAAAAACGTTCTTACCGTCTTTGTCTTGACCGAGCGGCTGGGTTTGGAAGTCGAAGTCCATGGTCCCGGCCAGCGCGTAGGCGATGACCAGCGGCGGCGATGCCAGGTAGTTCATCTTCACGTCTGGGTTGATACGGCCCTCGAAGTTCCGGTTGCCGGACAGTACCGCGGTCACCGAAAGGTCGTTGTCGTTAACCGCTTTTGAGATTTCCTCGGGCAGCGGCCCGGAGTTGCCGATGCAGGTGGTGCAGCCGTAGCCGACCAGATAGAAGCCGAGCTTCTCCAGATACGGCCACAGGCCGGATCTGTCGTAGTAGTCGTTGACCACTTGCGAGCCCGGGGCAATCGTGGTCTTCACCCACGGCTTCGAGGTCAGTCCCTTTTCGACGGCGTTGCGGGCCAGCAGCGCCGCGCCCAGCATTACTTCGGGGTTGGAGGTGTTGGTGCAGGACGTGATCGCGGCAATCACCACCGCGCCGTGGTCGAGCACGAATTCGCCGAGTTCGTCCGACTTCACCCGCACTGGGTTGCTCACCCGGCCATCGGCATGCGCGGCAGCCGAGTGCACGGTTTCGTCAGTGGCGACGTCGTCGTTGGCGAACGTCAGCTGCCCCGGGTCGCTGGCCGGGAATGTCTCCTCGACTACCTCGTCCAGCTTCGAGTGCGGGTCGTGGGGGGAATCCGGGGAACCATTGCCGACATAGTGGTAAATCTGCTCGCGGAATGTTGATTTGGCTTGCGCCAACGCGATTCGGTCCTGTGGACGCTTTGGTCCGGCGATCGACGGCACCACGTCGGATAGGTTGAGTTCGAGGTATTCCGAGAACTCCGGCTCGTGCTTGGGATCGTGCCACATGCCCTGCGCCTTGGCGTAGGCCTCGACCAGTGCGACCTGCTCCGGCGTGCGACCGGTAAACCGCAGATACTTGATGGTTTCTTCGTCGATCGGGAAAATCGCTGCGGTGGAACCGAATTCGGGACTCATGTTGCCCAGGGTGGCGCGGTTGGCCAGCGGCACCTCGGCCACGCCCTCGCCGTAGAACTCGACGAATTTGCCGACGACGCCGTGCTGGCGCAGCATCTCGGTGACGGTCAACACCACGTCGGTGGCGGTGACTCCCGGCTGGATCTCGCCGGTCAACCTGAAACCCACGACCCGCGGGATCAGCATCGATACCGGCTGACCCAGCATCGCGGCCTCCGCCTCGATGCCGCCGACACCCCACCCGAGCACACCCAGGCCGTTGACCATGGTGGTGTGTGAGTCGGTGCCCACGCAGGTGTCGGGGTAGGCCACTCCGTCGCGAGTCATCACCACGCTGGCCAGGTACTCGATATTGACCTGGTGCACGATGCCGGTGCCCGGCGGCACCACTTTGAAGTCGTCGAAAGCGCCTTGGCCCCAGCGCAGGAATTGGTAACGCTCACCGTTGCGCTGGTATTCGATTTCGACGTTGCGCTCGAATGCGTCGGCGCGGCCGAACAAATCGGCGATCACCGAGTGGTCGATCACCAAGTCTGCGGGCGCCAGCGGGTTGACCTTGTCCGGGTTGCCGCCCAGATCGGCGATCGCCTCGCGCATGGTGGCCAAGTCGACGATGCACGGTACGCCGGTGAAGTCCTGCATCACCACCCGGGCGGGCGTGTACTGGATCTCGATGCTGGGCTCGGCCTTAGGGTCCCAGTTGGCGATGGCCTCGATGTGGTCCTTGGTGATGTTGCTGCCGTCCTCGTTGCGCAACAGGTTCTCGGCGAGCACTTTGAGGCTGTAGGGGAGTTTCGCGGTATTGGGGACGGCGTCGAGACGATAGATCTGGTAACTCTTTTCGCCGACCTTCAGGGTGTCGTGGGCTCCGAATGAGTTCACAGATTTGCTAGTCACATCAACTCCCAGGGATTTGGTTCGCCCGCCGACGGGCCGTGTCGACGGCGTGGTGTCAGCCTAGCAGTACGCTTGTCCTGCTTTGTTGCCGTGTGGGTGCGCGCCGAAGTGCGAGCAGCGCGTAACGTGCCAGTAGCACGTCGGCAGGAAGGATGCGATGACCGGGCCATATTTTCCTCAGACGATCCCGTTCCTGCCCAGCTACATTCCGCAAGACGTCGACATGACCGCGGTCAAAGCGGAGGTCGCCGCACTCGGTGTCAGCGCTCCACCGGCGGCCACGCCGGGCCTGCTCGAGGTGGTCCAGCACGCTCGCGACGAGGGCATCGATCTCAAGATCGTGCTGCTCGACCACAACCCGCCCAATGACACACCGCTGCGTGACATCGCGACCGTTGTCGGGGCCGACTACTCGGATGCCACCGTCTTGGTGCTCAGCCCGAACTATGTCGGCAGTTACAGCACGCAATACCCCCGGGTCACGCTCGAGGCCGGGGAAGACCATTCCAAGACCGGCAATCCGGTGCAGTCCGCGCAGAACTTTGTCCATGAGCTGAGCACACCCGAGTTTCCCTGGAGCGCGCTGACCATTGTTTTGCTGATCGGTGTGCTGGCAGCGGCTGTGGGTGCTCGGTTGATGCAACTGCGCGGGAGGAGGTCAGCAACGTCGACTGACGCCGCCCCAGGGGCGGGGGACGATCTCAATCAAGGCGTCTAGCCAGCCACATCTATCTCTTCTCGTGTTGCCGCGCTAACCGGGCGGTTGTTTGCGGCAAACGCGCGAGGTCACCGTTGGGTCACATTAGTCGCACGTACCGGGGGCAGTTTGTGACTTACGTTTCCATAGCGTCAGATGTGACGTACGGTGCAAATGATGCTTGTGGTGTCGTTGGCGTTGACCTGCGCTGTCCCTCCGAGTTGAGCCCTAGGAGATCTGAGTCGAATGAGACGGAATCGCCGTGGCTCGCCAGCGCGACCGGCCGCACGGTTTGTCCGTCCGGCAATTCCGTCGGCTTTGAGTGTGGCCCTGCTGGTATGCACACCGGGGCTGGCTACCGCCGATCCACAGACGGACACCATCGCCGCGCTGATTGCCGACGTCGCCAAGGCCAACCAGCGCCTGCAAGACCTGAGCGACGAGGTTCAGGCCGAACAGGAAAGCGTTAACAAGGCGATGGTCGACGTGGAAACCGCTCGGGACAACGCTGCCGCGGCCGAAGACGACCTGGAGGTCAGCCAGCGCGCGGTTAAGGACGCCAACGCGGCGATCGCCGCGGCTCAGCACCGGTTCGACACCTTCGCGGCGGCCACCTACATGAACGGTCCCTCGGTCAGCTACCTCAGCGCGAGCAGCCCCGACGAGATCATTGCCACTGTGACCGCCGCCAAGACCCTTAGCGCCAGTTCCCAAGCGGTGATGGCCAACCTGCAGCGGGCCCGGACCGAGCGGGTGAACACGGAGTCGGCGGCGCGGCTAGCCAAGCAGAAGGCTGATAAGGCCGCCGCCGACGCAAAGGCCAGCCAGGATGCCGCGGTGGCGGCGCTCACCGAGACCCGGCGGAAGTTCGATGAACAGCGCGAGGAGGTCCAACGCCTGGCCGCCGAGCGCGATGCGGCTCAAGCCCGACTGCAGGCGGCCAGGTTGGTTGCCTGGTCCTCGGAGGGTGGTCAGGGTGCGCCGCCGTTCCGGATGTGGGATCCCGGATCGGGCCCTGCCGGTGGGCGTGCATGGGATGGCTTGTGGGACCCCACGCTGCCCATGATCCCCAGCGCCAACATCCCCGGCGACCCGATCGCGGTAGTGAACCAGGTGTTGGGGATCTCGGCAACGTCAGCGCAGGTCACCGCCAATATGGGGCGCAAGTTCCTGGAGCAGCTGGGCATCTTGCAGCCCACCGATACCGGCATCACCAACGCTCCGGCGGGCTCGGCCCAGGGCCGGATTCCGCGAGTTTATGGGCGCCAGGCTTCTGAATACGTGATCCGCCGCGGCATGTCACAGATCGGGGTGCCCTATTCCTGGGGCGGCGGCAATGCCGCGGGCCCGAGCAAGGGCATCGACTCCGGGGCCGGCACCGTCGGCTTCGACTGCTCAGGCCTGGTGTTGTACTCGTTTGCTGGGGTGGGCATCAAGCTGCCGCACTACTCGGGTTCGCAGTACAACCTGGGCCGCAAGATCCCGTCCTCGCAGATGCGCCGCGGCGACGTCATCTTCTACGGCCCGAACGGTAGCCAGCACGTGACGATCTACCTCGGCAACGGCCAGATGCTCGAGGCGCCCGACGTCGGTTTGAAGGTGCGGGTTGCGCCCGTGCGCACGGCTGGCATGACCCCGTATGTGGTCCGATACATCGAGTACTAGACGAGGATTCATGCGCCACACGCGTTTTCACCCGATCAAACTGGCCTGGATCACCGCGGTGGTTGCCGGCCTGATGGTCGGTGTGGCAACGCCCGCCGATGCCGAACCCGGACAATGGGATCCCACGCTGCCGGCATTGGTCAGTGCGGGGGCGCCCGGAGATCCGCTGGCGGTAGCCAACGCGTCGTTGCAGGCCACCGCCCAGGCCACCCAGACCACGCTGGATTTGGGCAGGCAGTTCCTCGGTGGGTTGGGAATCAACCTCGGCGGCCCTGCTGCCAGCGCTCCCAGCGCCGCCACAACCGGCGCGAGCCGGATTCCGCGGGCCAACGCCCGTCAGGCCGTCGAATATGTGATTCGCCGGGCCGGGTCGCAGATGGGGGTGCCCTATTCGTGGGGTGGTGGCTCGCTTCAGGGCCCCAGCAAGGGCGTGGACTCGGGGGCCAACACTGTCGGCTTCGACTGCTCAGGTCTGGTGCGGTATGCCTTCGCCGGGGTCGGCGTGCTGATCCCGCGGTTCTCCGGTGATCAGTACAACGCCGGTCGCCACGTTCCGCCCGCTGAGGCCAAGCGCGGCGACCTGATCTTTTACGGCCCAGGCGGCGGCCAGCACGTCACCCTGTATCTGGGCAACGGCCAAATGCTGGAGGCATCCGGAAGCGCCGGCAAAGTCACGGTGAGCCCGGTGCGAAAGGCCGGAATGACGCCGTTCGTGACTAGGATCATCGAATACTGAGCCAGGTGTGATTTGCCGGGCACCACCGCGGCGTCGACGGAATCCAGGAGGCCTGGAATAGTTGAACGCGGGCGCGTCGCTGCCCCGCGACGTTGGTCATGTCGGCAGTCGTGTCCGATTGAGCTGTGGAGGATTTTGATGACATCAGCAGGTGGGTTCCCCGCGGGCGCCGGCGGTTACCAGACCCCGGGTGGGCATTCAGCTTCGCCAGCCCACGAGGCGCCCCCCGGTGGTGCCGAGGGGCTGGCCGCCGAGGTGCACACGCTGGAGCGGGCCATCTTCGAGGTCAAGCGGATTATCGTCGGCCAGGACCAGCTGGTGGAGCGGATGCTCGTCGGCCTGCTGTCCAAGGGGCATGTGCTGCTTGAGGGCGTTCCCGGCGTGGCCAAGACGTTGGCGGTGGAGACCTTCGCTCGGGTGGTCGGCGGGACATTTTCGCGCATCCAGTTCACCCCGGATCTGGTGCCCACCGACATCATCGGGACGCGCATCTACCGGCAAGGCAGGGAGGAATTCGACACCGAACTCGGACCGGTGGTGGCCAACTTCCTGCTCGCCGACGAGATCAACCGGGCTCCGGCGAAGGTGCAGTCGGCGTTGCTGGAAGTCATGCAGGAGCGCCATGTGTCCATCGGCGGTAGGACCTTCCCGATGCCCAGCCCGTTCCTGGTGATGGCGACGCAGAACCCGATCGAGCACGAGGGCGTCTACCCGCTACCGGAGGCGCAACGGGACCGCTTCCTGTTCAAGATCAACGTGGGCTACCCGTCGCCCGAAGAAGAGCGCGAAATCATCTACCGTATGGGTGTTACCCCGCCGCAGGCCAAGCAGATCCTGAGCACGGGCGACCTGCTGCGGCTGCAGGAGATAGCGGCCAACAACTTCGTCCACCACGCGCTGGTCGACTATGTCGTTCGAGTCGTCTTCGCCACCCGCAAACCCGAGCAGTTGGGGATGAACGACGTGAAGAGCTGGGTCGCGTTCGGCGCATCCCCGCGTGCTTCGCTGGGCATCATCGCCGCCGCACGGTCCCTGGCGCTGGTCCGGGGCCGTGACTATGTCATCCCGCAAGACGTCATCGAGGTCATTCCTGATGTGCTGCGACACCGGCTCGTGCTCACCTATGACGCGCTCGCCGACGAAATCTCACCGGAGATCGTCATCAACCGTGTGCTGCAGACTGTGGCGCTGCCACAGGTGAATGCCGTTCCACAGCAAGGCCATTCGGTGCCGCCGGTGATGCAGGCCGCGGCCGCGGCGAGCGGCCGGTGACCGAATCCAAAGCGCCGGCGGTGGTGCATCCGCCGTCGATGCTGCGCGGGGACATCGACGACCCGAAGCTGGCGGCGGCGCTGCGCACCCTCGAGTTGACCGTCAAGCAGAAGCTCGACGGTGTCTTGCACGGCGATCACCTCGGCCTGATACCTGGGCCGGGTTCGGAGCCAGGGGAGTCGCGCCTCTACCAGCCCGGTGACGATGTCCGCCGGATGGACTGGGCGGTCACCGCTCGCACCACTCACCCGCATGTCCGGCAGATGATCGCCGACCGGGAACTGGAAACCTGGCTGGTGGTCGACATGTCGGCCAGCCTGGATTTTGGCACCGCCTGCTGCGAGAAACGTGACCTCGCGGTGGCGGCGGCGGCTGCCATCACCTTCCTCAACAGCGGCGGCGGCAACCGGCTCGGTGCGCTGATCGCCAACGGCGCCGCGATGACTCGGGTGCCGGCTCGCACCGGGCGCCAACATCAGCACACGATGTTGCGCACCATTGCGACCATGCCGCAGGCCCCTGCGGGGGTCCGCGGCGACCTGGCGGTTGCCATCGATGCGCTGCGCCGGCCCGAACGTCGTCGCGGGATGGCGGTGATCATCAGCGATTTTCTGGGCCCGATCAACTGGATGCGTCCGCTGCGGGCGATCGCAGCCCGCCATGAGGTGCTGGCCATCGAAGTGCTCGATCCGCGCGATGTCGAATTGCCGGACGTGGGTGATGTGGTGCTGCAGGACGCCGAATCCGGGGTTGTGCGCGAGTTCAGCATCGACCCTGCGCTGCGCGACGACTTCGCTAGGGCAGCTGCGGCGCACCGGGCCGACGTGGCGCGCACCATCCGCGGTTGCGGGGCACCCTTGCTATCGCTTCGCACCGACCGCGACTGGCTTGCCGATATCGTACGATTCGTCGCCTCTCGCCGGCGTGGGGCATTGGCGGGACACCAGTGATGGGTCAGTTATGACATTGCCGTTGCTGGGGCCGATGACGCTATCCGGCTTCGCGCATTCATGGTTCTTCCTATTCCTGTTTGTCGTGGCCGGACTGGTCGCGCTGTACATCCTGATGCAGCTGGCGCGCCAGCGGCGAATGCTGCGGTTCGCCAACATGGAGTTGCTGGAGAGCGTCGCACCCAAGCGGCCATCCCGCTGGCGGCATGTCCCGGCGATCCTGCTGGTGTTATCGCTGCTGCTGTTCACCATCGCGATGGCCGGTCCGACGCATGACGTCCGGATTCCCCGCAACCGCGCGGTGGTGATGTTGGTGATCGACGTGTCGCAGTCGATGCGCGCCACCGACGTCGAGCCCAGCCGGATGGTGGCCGCGCAGGAGGCTGCCAAGCAGTTCGCCGACGAGTTGACCCCGGGCATCAATCTGGGATTGATTGCCTACGCGGGCACGGCGACGGTCCTGGTGTCGCCGACGACCAACCGGGAGGCGACCAAGAATGCGCTGGACAAGTTACAGTTCGCCGACCGTACCGCCACCGGGGAGGCGATCTTCACCGCGCTGCAGGCCATCGCCACGGTTGGCGCGGTGATCGGTGGCGGCGACACGCCGCCGCCGGCGCGCATCGTGCTGTTCTCCGACGGCAAGGAGACGATGCCGACCAACCCGGACAACCCCAAGGGCGCCTACACCGCCGCCCGCACCGCCAAGGACCAGGGCGTGCCGATTTCGACGATCTCGTTCGGCACCCCATACGGCTTCGTCGAGATCAACGACCAGCGCCAACCGGTGCCCGTCGACGACGAAACGATGAAGAAGGTCGCCCAGCTCTCCGGTGGAAATTCCTACAATGCGGCGACTTTGGCCGAGCTGAGGGCCGTTTACTCGTCGCTGCAGCAGCAGATCGGCTACGAGACCATCAAGGGTGACGCCAGCGTCGGCTGGTTGCGGTTGGGTGCGCTGGCGCTGGCGTTGGCGGCGCTAGCGGCGCTGCTCATCAACCGGCGGTTGCCGACTTAGCTTCTCCCGCGGCCCCGGCAGCCCGCGAGCGTAACCTGGCTGCGATTTCCGGCGCGGATTTTCGCAGTGCGGTTACGCTCGGAAAGCGCGGGCCTCGCCCACGCGGCGGATGATGTCAGCGGGGTGGTCCTCGGCGACGACCCGGACCACGATCCACCCGTAGCGGTGCTGGACTTTCTCGTGCCGGAGGATGTCTTTCCGGTAGTGGTAGCGACTGGTCAGATGGTGGTCGCCGTCATACTCGGCCGCGACCTTGATGTCTTGCCAGCCCATATCCAAATGGGCTTCCGCCCAGCCCCATTCGTTGCGCACCGCGATCTGCGTCTGGGGGCGCGGAAAGCCGGCGCGGATCAACAACAAGCGCAGCCAGGTTTCCTTGGGGGACTGGGCACCGCCGTCGACGAGGTCCAGAGCGGCTCTTGCGGCCTTCATGCCACGGCGGCCCCGATAGCGCTCGATCAGCGGCTCGACGTCGGCCACCTTCAAATCGGTGGCCTGTATCAGGGCGTCGACGGCCGCGACGGCGGGGTCCAATGGAAATCGACTGGTCAGGTCGAGCGCCGTTCGCTCCGGTGTGGTCACGCGCATGCCCTCGATGACGCAGATCTCGTCGGGCTCGATGCGCTCTTCCCAGACTTGCAGCCCCGGGGCACGGCGGCGGTTGGTGTCGATGATCGCGGCGGGAAGATCCGCGTCGATCCACTTGGCGCCATGGAAGGCAGAAGCCGAGTAGCCGGCCAGCACGCCGCGGCGGCGCGAGCGCAGCCACAGCGCTTTTGCACGCAATTGCGCGGTCAGTTCCACACCCTGCGGCACGTACACGTCTTTATGTAGCGCGACATACCTGCTGCGCAATTCGTAGGGCGTCAATACACCCGCAGCCAGGGCCTCGCTGCCCAGAAAGGGATCCGTCATGGTCGAAGTGTGCTGAGTCACACCGACAAACGTCACGAGCGTAACCCCAGTGCGAAAGTTCCCGCCGGAAATCGCAGCCACGTTACGCTCGTGGACATACCGATTTCGGCCCGGCCGCGGCGAGACGATAGGTTGTCGGGGTGACTGCCACAGCCACTGAAGGGGCCAAACCCCCATTCGTATCCCGTTCAGTCCTGGTTACCGGAGGAAACCGGGGGATCGGGCTGGCGATCGCACAGCGGCTGGCTGCCGACGGCCACAAGGTGGCCGTCACCCACCGTGGATCCGGAGCGCCAAAGGGGCTGTTTGGCGTCGAATGTGACGTCACCGACAGCGACGCCGTCGATCGCGCCTTCACGGCGGTAGAAGAGCACCAGGGTCCGGTCGAGGTGCTGGTGTCCAACGCCGGCCTATCCGCGGACGCATTCCTCATGCGGATGACCGAGGAAAAGTTCGAGAAGGTCATCAACGCCAACCTCACCGGGGCGTTCCGGGTGGCTCAACGGGCATCGCGCAGCATGCAGCGCAACAAATTCGGTCGAATGATATTCATAGGTTCGGTCTCCGGCAGCTGGGGCATCGGCAACCAGGCCAACTACGCAGCCTCCAAGGCCGGAGTGATTGGCATGGCCCGCTCGATCGCCCGCGAGCTGTCGAAGGCAAACGTGACCGCGAATGTGGTGGCCCCGGGCTACATCGACACCGATATGACCCGCGCGCTGGATGAGCGGATTCAGCAGGGGGCGCTGCAATTTATCCCAGCGAAGCGGGTCGGCACCCCCGCCGAGGTCGCCGGGGTGGTCAGCTTCCTGGCTTCCGAGGATGCGAGCTATATCTCCGGTGCGGTCATCCCGGTCGACGGCGGCATGGGTATGGGCCACTGACACAACACAAGGACGCACATGACAGGACTGCTGGACGGCAAACGGATTCTGGTTAGCGGAATCATCACCGACTCGTCGATCGCGTTTCACATCGCACGGGTAGCCCAGGAGCAGGGCGCCCAGCTGGTGCTCACCGGGTTCGACCGGCTGCGGCTGATTCAGCGCATCACCGACCGGCTGCCGGCAAAGGCCCCGCTGCTCGAACTCGACGTGCAAAACGAGGAGCACCTGGCCAGCTTGGCCGGCCGGGTGACCGAGGCGATCGGGGCGGGCAACAAGCTCGACGGGGTGGTGCATTCGATTGGGTTCATGCCGCAGACCGGGATGGGCATCAACCCGTTCTTCGACGCGCCCTACGCGGATGTGTCCAAGGGCATCCACATCTCGGCGTATTCGTATGCTTCGATGGCCAAGGCGCTGCTGCCGATCATGAACCCCGGAGGTTCCATCGTCGGCATGGACTTCGACCCGAGCCGGGCGATGCCGGCCTACAACTGGATGACGGTCGCCAAGAGCGCGTTGGAGTCGGTCAACAGGTTCGTGGCGCGCGAGGCCGGCAAGTACGGTGTGCGTTCGAATCTCGTTGCCGCAGGCCCTATCCGGACGCTGGCGATGAGTGCGATCGTCGGCGGTGCGCTCGGCGAGGAGGCCGGCGCCCAGATCCAGCTGCTCGAGGAGGGCTGGGATCAGCGCGCTCCGATCGGCTGGAACATGAAGGATGCGACGCCGGTCGCCAAGACGGTGTGCGCGCTGCTGTCTGACTGGCTGCCGGCGACCACGGGTGACATCATCTACGCCGACGGCGGCGCGCACACCCAATTGCTCTAGAACGCATGCAATTTGATGCCGTCCTGCTGCTGTCGTTCGGCGGACCGGAAGGGCCCGAGCAGGTGCGGCCGTTCCTGGAGAACGTTACCCGGGGCCGCGGTGTGCCTGCCGAACGGTTGGACGCGGTGGCCGAGCACTACCTGCATTTCGGTGGGGTATCACCGATCAATGGCATTAATCGCACACTGATCGCGGAGCTGGAGGCGCAGCAAGAACTGCCGGTGTACTTCGGTAACCGCAACTGGGAGCCGTATGTAGAAGATGCCGTTACGGCCATGCGCGACAACGGTGTCCGGCGTGCAGCGGTCTTTGCGACATCTGCGTGGAGCGGTTACTCGAGCTGCACACAGTACGTGGAGGACATCGCGCGGGCCCGCCGCGCGGCCGGGCGCGACGCGCCTGAACTGGTAAAACTGCGGCCCTACTTCGACCATCCGCTGTTCGTCGAGATGTTCGCCGACGCCATCACCGCGGCCGCCGCAACCGTGCGCGGTGATGCCCGGCTGGTGTTCACCGCGCATTCGATCCCGACGGCCGCCGACCGCCGCTGTGGCCCCAACCTCTACAGCCGCCAAGTCGCCTACGCCACAAGGCTGGTCGCGGCCGCTGCCGGATACTGCGACTTTGACCTGGCCTGGCAGTCGAGATCGGGCCCGCCGCAGGTGCCCTGGCTGGAGCCAGACGTTACCGACCAGCTCACCGGTCTGGCTGGGGCCGGCATCAACGCGGTGATCGTGTGTCCCATTGGATTCGTCGCCGACCATATCGAGGTGGTGTGGGATCTCGACCACGAGTTGCGATTACAAGCCGAGGCAGCGGGCATCGCGTACGCCCGGGCCAGCACCCCCAATGCCGACCCGCGGTTCGCTCGACTAGCCAGAGGTTTGATCGACGAACTCCGTTACGGCCGTATACCTGCGCGGGTGAGTGGCCCCGATCCGGTGCCGGGCTGTCTGTCCAGCATCAACGGCCAGCCATGCCGTCCGCCGCACTGCGTGGCTAGCGTCAGTCCGGCCAGGCCGAGTGCAGGATCGCCGTGACCGCGGACATCCGGGCCGAGCGCACCACGGCGGTCAACGGTCTCAACGCATCGGTGGCACGCTGAGCGTCCGACAACGACTGCGTTCCGATCGGCAATCGACTCAGCCCGGCACTGACCGCGATGATCGCATCGACGTGCGCGGCATTCTCGAGCACCCGCAATGCGCGCGATGGCGCGTGGTCGGGAACCCGGTGTTGCCGTGACGATTCGAGCAACTGCTCGACGAGGCCACGGGGCTTGGCGACGTCGCTAGATCCCAGTCCGATGGTGCTCAAGGCTTCGGCGGCCGAGCGCACCGCTGACCGCAACGCGTATTCGGCATCGCCGAGCTCGTAGTGTTCCAACACTGGGGCCCCGGGAAGTGAATACACCATCCAAGAAAGTGCACACAATTCGGGCGTGAGTGGCTCGCTCTGCGCGGCTTCGTCGACATCGCCATAGGAGAACTCCGGGACCAGGCCAACGGCGCTGCCGGGATCCTCCGGGTTGGCGACGATCACCGCCTCGCCGGCGGCAAGGGCGTCGTGCTCGAACTGTGTTCCCGCAGCCAGCCCGCGCACATCGCCCGGCACCGGCAACACCACATTGATCGTCCCCCGCAGTCGGCGCCGGCCCACCGCGGCGCGCAGTGTCTGCAGGAGCGAGACCGTTCCAGCATCGTGGACGTCGGGCCACGGCAGCCCGGTGTGGCCCGCAGCCACGGCATCATAAGCTGCGACGGATTGCGTTGGCGCCCAAAGTGATAATGCATCCAACACGTCGTCGGGAGCAGCCTTGCCGGCGAGCCAAGCGTTAGCCCAGATCGACAGCGAAACACTGGGACACCACATGATCTTGCAGTGTAGTTGTTCGACCCGGCTGACGCGGATCACGCGTATCCTAAGCGCATGCCCGTCGCTTTGATCTGGCTTATCGCGGCGTTGGTGCTCGTCGGCGCAGAGGCACTGACCGGCGACATGTTCTTGCTGATGCTCGGCGGCGGTGCGCTGGCCGCCTCGGTAAGCAGCTGGCTGCTGGCTTGGCCGATGTGGGCCGACGGGGCGGTGTTTCTCCTCGTCTCGGTGCTGCTGCTGGTGTTGGTTCGGCCGGCGGTGCGGCGCCGGCTGACGCAGACCAAAGGTGTGCAGCTGGGCATCGAGGCGCTGGAGGGTAAGAAGGCGGTGGTGCTTGGTCGGGTGGCCCGCGACGGGGGTCAGGTGAAGCTGGACGGCCAGGTGTGGACGGCGCGCCCGCTCAACGACGGTGATGTGTTCGAACCTGGTGACTCGGTGACCGTGGTGCAAATCGACGGCGCCACGGCGGTGGTCTTCAAGGACGTGTAGGGACTCGAGAAAGGAATTCCGGTGCAAGGAGCCGTTGCTGGTCTGGTGTTTCTGGCCGTCCTGGTGATTTTCGCCATCATCGTGGTGGCCAAGTCGGTGGCGCTGATCCCGCAGGCGGAGGCCGCGGTGATCGAGCGGCTGGGTCGCTATAGTCGTACGGTCAGTGGGCAGTTGACGCTGTTGGTGCCGTTCATCGACCGCGTCCGGGCTCGGGTGGACCTGCGCGAGCGGGTGGTGTCGTTTCCGCCGCAACCGGTGATCACCGAGGACAACTTGACGCTGAACATCGACACCGTCGTCTACTTCCAGGTGACCGTTCCGCAGGCGGCGGTGTACGAGATCAGCAATTACATCGTCGGGGTCGAACAGCTCACCACCACCACCCTGCGCAACGTTGTCGGCGGGATGACGCTGGAGCAGACGTTGACCTCGCGTGACCAGATCAACGCCCAGCTGCGCGGCGTTCTCGATGAGGCGACCGGCCGCTGGGGTCTGCGGGTGGCGCGGGTGGAGCTGCGCAGCATCGATCCGCCGCCGTCGATTCAGGCGTCGATGGAAAAGCAGATGAAGGCCGACCGGGAGAAGCGAGCGATGATTCTGACCGCCGAAGGTACCCGGGAGGCGGCGATAAAACAGGCCGAGGGGCAAAAGCAGGCGCAGATCCTGGCCGCCGAGGGCGCCAAGCAGGCCGCGATCTTGGCTGCTGAGGCCGATCGGCAGTCTCGGATGCTGCGCGCTCAGGGTGAGCGCGCCGCGGCCTACCTGCAGGCGCAAGGGCAGGCCAAGGCCATCGAGAAGACGTTCGCCGCGATCAAGGCTGGCCGGCCCACCCCGGAGATGCTGGCCTACCAATACCTGCAGACGCTGCCGGAGATGGCGCGTGGGGACGCCAACAAGGTATGGGTGGTGCCCAGCGACTTCAACGCCGCACTGCAGGGGTTCACCAGGCTGCTGGGCAAGCCGGGTGAGGACGGGGTGTTCCGGTTCGAGCCGTCCCCGGTCGAAGACCAGCCCAAGCACGCGGCCGACGGTGACGACGCCGAGGTCGCCGGCTGGTTCTCCACCGATACCGACCCGTCGATCGCTCGGGCGGTGGCTACAGCCGAGGCGATAGCCCGCAAGCCGGTCGAGGGTTCGCTGGGGACGCCCCCCAGGTTGACTCAATAGAGTGGTCCGATGAGTGGTTTGACCTCACCGAAAACCTATGCGGTACTGGCAGCTCTGCAGGCGGGCGACGCGGTGGCGTGCGCCATCCCGCTGCCACCTATCGCCAGGTTACTCGACGACTTGGACGTTCCGGTCAGCGTTCGCCCGGTGCTGCCGGTGGTCAAGGCCGCCTCTGCGGTCGGTTTGTTGTCGGTCACCCGATTCCCGGCCTTGGCGCGGCTGACGACAGCGATGTTGACGTTGTACTTCATCCTCGCCGTGGGGGCACATGTCCGGGTGCGAGATCGCGTTGTTAATGCGATTCCGGCGGCGTCATTCCTGACGTTGTTCGCGCTGATGACGGCAAAGGGGCCGGAGCGCACTTAAGCATGGAGGCGCAACTCGACCTATGGCAGTGGTGTGTCGGTCGGTGAGGTCGAGGTGCTCAAGGTCGAAAACAGCCGGGTGCGCGCCGAGCAGCTGGCCAAACTGTACGAATTGCGCTCAAGTCGGGATCGGGTCAGGGTCGACGCCGCACTAGCCGAGCTGAGCCGCGCCGCGGCCGCCCGCGGTTGTGCCGGTACTAGCGGGCTCGGCAACAACCTGATGGCGCCGGGGCCGCCCCATTCCCTCCTGGGACGGGATCGCTGACGCCACAATCGACCTGCTACGAAGGCTGGCCGAGCGGCTGGGGTACACACTGGATTGGCGAGCGATCCGTGGAGCCGAACCCGTTGCCACCGCCATTCTGCGTCGGTTAGTCTCTTTTTCGACCTTGGGGCGCGGAGGGTCGTTATGGTGTGTCACAGTGCTTTGCTGTCAAAGGCATTGGCGGTGCCGACCAAGCGACACTGGGCAGTGCAGAAATCCTCGTGAAATACGCTCAACTCGCTGACAAACGCGCTCGGGTATATGTCCTGGTGTCGACCTGGTTGGTCGTGTGGGGTATCTGGCATGTGTATTTTGTCGAAGCTGTCTTTCCGAATGCCATCCTGTGGTTGCATTATTACGCGGCCAGCTATGAATTCGGGTTTGTACGTCGCGGGCTGGGCGGTGAACTGATTCGCATGTTGACCGGCGATCATTTCTTTGCCGGCGCCTATACCGTTCTGTGGACGTCTATCACGGTGTGGCTGATCGCCCTTGCCGTCGTGGTGTGGCTTATCCTTTCCACGGGCAACCGGTCCGAGCGCAGGATAATGCTTGCCCTCCTCGTTCCGGTGCTACCCTTTGCCTTTTCTTACGCCATCTATAATCCACATCCGGAACTCTTCGGGATGACCGCGTTGGTAGCCTTCAGCATTTTTCTGACCAGGGCCCACACCTCTCGAACCCGGGTGATCCTCAGTACGCTGTACGGACTTACGATGGCCGTGCTGGCGCTCATACACGAAGCGATTCCACTGGAATTCGCACTCGGCGCGGTGCTGGCGATAATCGTGTTGTCGAAGAATGCGACAGGTGCGACAAGGCGAATCTGTACTGCGTTGGCCATCGGTCCGGGGACCGTCTCAGTATTGTTGCTCGCTGTGGTCGGGCGTCGCGATATCGCGGACCAGTTGTGTGCCCATATCCCGCATGGGATGGTCGAAAATCCGTGGGCGGTTGCAACGACACCGCAGCGAGTTCTCGATTACATATTCGGTCGTGTCGAGAGCCATGCAGATTACCACGATTGGGTGTGCGAGCATGTGACCCCGTGGTTTAACCTCGACTGGATTACCTCTGCAAAGCTGGTGGCCGTGGTTGGCTTCCGCGCACTATTCGGTGCATTCCTCCTCGGGTTGCTGTTCTTCGTTGCCACGACATCGATGATCCGCTATGTCTCCGCCGTGCCGGTCAGAACCTTCTTTGCCGAACTGCGCGGCAATCTGGCGTTGCCGGTGCTGGCATCGGCATTGCTGGTTCCGCTGTTCATCACCGCTGTCGACTGGACTCGCTGGTGGGTGATGATCACACTCGACGTGGCCATTGTCTACATCTTGTACGCGATCGACAGACCGGAGATCGAGCAACCGCCGTCGAGGAGAAACGTGCAGGTCTTCGTCTGCGTTGTGTTGGTGCTGGCGGTGATACCGACCGGGTCCGCCAACAACATCGGCAGATGAGGCACCCCGCGGGACCACCCGAAGGCGGGCATGGTGACGTAGGCCAACCGCCGCTGACATGCTTGGGACGGTGATGCTGTTGCAGGCCTATTAGGGGTTGTCGGATCGGGAGCCTTGTGACCGGTTGGCCCTTGATCTGCGTTGGGAGGCCGCGGCGGGGTTGACGGTGCACGCGCCGTCGTTGCATCCCACGGTGTTGGTCGGGATGCGTAACCGGCTGCGGGCTTCGGATCCGACGTGTTGGTGGATGCACCATTTTCAAATGCCGTCGCGGGTCGAAACTTGGGTGCCGTCGAAGAATAACCCCACCAAAGGCCCTACATCAGCGCCGTCCTACGTTCGTGTGTCGGACAATCCTTAGTGCCGATGCCGGATATTCGGGCACTAACGGAAAAGACGTCCTCCGCGTAGAGGCTCCGTTGTTCGAGGCCCAGTTACAGGGGCAAGGTCAGTGGCCGTGACCTCTGCTTCCCGACACGAGAATGCTGGCCGACCGAACGTAGCGCGGTGCGTTGACGGCATCGAGCTGCCACGCCAAATTTGCACGCGCTGATGCGCTGACCCCGACCGAAGGTTTATCAAATGAGAGCCGGCTCGCGCACAGGGTCGTCGTAACCCGGCATGCGTCGGTGCTGCCGTCGATAATTGCGGATCTCATAGACGAGCCCAGTCAGACCTAGCGCGCCCGTGCATACCGACACCAGGATCAGCAGCGGGCTACCGCTACCGGCGAACGCGTCGCCCAGGATGACCACCGCCGCGGTGCCGGGGAGCAAGCCTGCCAAGGTCGCCCAGGCGAAGGACAGGATCCGCACGCCCGAGGCGCCGGCGGCATAGTTGATCGCCGCGAACGGGACGACGGGAATGAGCCGCAGCGACAAGATGGCCAGCCAGCCTCGCTCACGCAGACGCTCGTCCAGCCGGTTGATCGCTCGGCGGCGCACCAGACTGTTCAGCTGCCAGCCGGTGGCACGCACCAGCAGCATCGCGATTACCGCGCTAGCGGTGCTGCCGACCACCGCGATGAATACGCCCACCACAGAGCCGAACAACAGCCCGGCGGCCAACGTGAACGCGGTGCGGGGGAATGGCGGCACCGTGACGACGGTATGCACCAGCAAAAATGCCAGCGGGAACCACGCGCCCAGTGACTTGGCCCAGTCGCGCAATTCCACCGCAGTGGGCACCGGAACCAGCAGCGCGACCACTACCAGTACTGTGATTCCCACCACTGTTCCCACGATGCGCGGCAGCGACGCCTGACGCGCGACCGCGCCGAGCGAGGTGGCGATACCGTGCACGGTTTCGGTGGTGTTGCAGATGGCGGGAGCCGTCACGTCTTCGGAGCGTACGGGGTCAACATGAATAACTCGTTTCCCCAGGCTGGCGTTTCGTCACACTCCGGCCGCGATTGCCGCACCTGGGCGTCTATATGGGCGTCCCGATCAACTAGCCTTATTAGTTAAGTGACAATCCCGAAGCAAGCCCAAGCAACATCGCTAATTGCTGGGAAAACAGGAGCAGTCGGTGTCCATTGATGTACCCGAGCGTGCCGACCTAGAACAGGTTCGCGGGCGCTGGCGCAACGCGGTTGCCGGTGTGCTGTCCAAGAGCAACCGTACCGACTCAGCACAACTCGGCGATCACCCCGAGCGGCTGCTGGATACCCAGACCGCTGACGGGTTCGCCATCCGGGCCCTCTACACCGCGTTCGACGAGCTCCCGGAGCCGCCGTTGCCGGGCCAGTGGCCCTTTGTGCGCGGCGGAGACCCGCTGCGCGACGTGCATTCCGGCTGGAAGGTCGCCGAGGCGTTTCCCGCCAACGGTGCGACGGCCGACACCAACGCGGCGGTGCTGGCCGCGCTCGGCGAGGGGGTCAGCGCGCTGCTGATCCGGGTGGGGGAGTCGGGTGTGGCGCCTGACCGGCTCACGGCGCTGCTGTCCGGGGTGTATCTGAACCTGGCGCCGGTCATCCTCGACGCCGGCGCCGACTACCGCCCGGCCTGCGACGTCATGCTGGCGCTGGTCGCCCAGCTCGATCCCGGCCAGCGCGACACCCTGTCGATCGACCTGGGCGCCGACCCGCTGACGGCGTCGCTGCGCGATCGTCCCGCCCCGCCGATCGAGGAGGTCGTCGCGGTCGCATCCCGGGCGGCCGGCGAACGTGGGCTTCGTGCGATCACCGTCGACGGACCGGCCTTCCACAACCTGGGCGCGACCGCGGCCACCGAACTCGCGGCCACCGTCGCGGCCGCGGTGGCCTACCTGCGGGTGCTCACCGAATCCGGGCTCGTGGTGAGTGACGCGCTGCGGCAGATCAGCTTCCGGCTCGCCGCCGACGACGACCAGTTCATGACGCTGGCCAAGATGCGGGCTCTACGTCAACTGTGGGCGCGGGTCGCCGAGGTCGTGGGCGACCCGGGTGGCGGCGCGGCCGTCGTGCACGCGGAGACGTCGCTACCGATGATGACCCAGCGTGATCCGTGGGTGAACATGCTGCGCTGCACGCTGGCGGCCTTCGGCGCCGGTGTCGGTGGCGCGGACACCGTGCTGGTGCACCCGTTCGACGTGGCGATTCCCGGCGGCTTTCCCGGCACGGCGGCCGGCTTTGCGCGCCGGATCGCTCGCAACACCCAACTGCTGCTTTTAGAAGAGTCGCATGTCGGCAGGGTGCTCGATCCCGCCGGCGGGTCGTGGTTCGTCGAAGAGCTCACCGACCGGCTGGCTCGGCGCGCCTGGCAGCGTTTCCAGGCCATCGAGGCCCGTGGCGGCTTCGTCGAGGCCCACGACTTCCTGGCCGGCCAGATCGCCGAGTGCGCCGCCCGCCGCGCCGACGACATCGCCCATCGGCGCCTGGCGATCACCGGCGTCAACGAATACCCGAACCTGGGCGAACCCGCGCTGCCGCCCGGTGATCCGACATCGCCGGTGCGCCGCTACGCTGCCGGATTCGAAGCATTGCGCGATCGATCCGATCACCACCTAGCCCGCACTGGCGCACGGCCGCGGGTGCTGTTGCTGCCGTTGGGTCCGCTGGCCGAGCACAACATCCGGACGACCTTCGCCACCAACCTGCTGGCGTCCGGCGGCATCGAGGCGATCGACCCGGGAACGGTTGATGCGGGCACCGTCGGGAATGCCGTTGCCGATGCCGGTTCGCCCAGCGTTGCCGTGATCTGCGGCACCGATGCGCGCTACCGGGACGAGGTTGCCGACATTGTGCAAGCGGCCCGAGCCGCCGGTGTTTCGAGGGTGTACCTCGCGGGTCCCGAGAAGGCGTTGGGAGATGCCGCACACCGGCCCGACGAGTTTTTGACCGCGAAAATCAATGTGGTGCAAGCCTTGTCGAATCTGCTGACGCGGTTGGGGGCCTAGATGACAACCAAGACACCCGTGATCGGCAGCTTCGCCGGCGTTCCGCTGCATAGCGAGCGTGCCGCGCAATCGCCCACAGAGGCCGCGGTGCACACGCATGTCGCCGCCGCCGCGGCGGCGCACGGGTACACGCCCGAACAGTTGGTGTGGCACACGCCGGAAGGCATTGACGTCACACCGGTATACATCGCCGCCGACCGGGCCGCCGCCGAAGCCGAGGGCTACCCGCTGCACAGCTTCCCGGGCGAGCCCCCCTTTGTGCGCGGCCCCTATCCGACGATGTATGTGAACCAGCCGTGGACCATCCGCCAGTACGCCGGGTTTTCCACCGCCGCGGATTCCAATGCGTTTTACCGACGCAACCTGGCCGCCGGCCAGAAGGGGCTGTCGGTGGCCTTCGATCTGGCCACCCACCGCGGCTACGACTCCGACCATCCCCGCGTGCAGGGCGATGTCGGAATGGCCGGTGTGGCAATCGATTCCATTCTCGACATGCGACAGCTGTTCGACGGCATCGACCTGTCGACCGTGAGCGTGTCGATGACGATGAACGGTGCGGTGCTGCCGATCCTGGCGCTGTATGTGGTTGCCGCCGAGGAGCAGGGCGTGGCGCCGGAGCAGCTGGCCGGCACCATCCAGAACGACATCCTCAAAGAGTTCATGGTCCGCAACACCTACATCTATCCGCCGAAGCCGTCGATGCGGATCATCTCCGACATCTTCGCCTACACCAGCGCCAAGATGCCCAAGTTCAACTCCATCTCCATTTCCGGCTATCACATCCAAGAAGCCGGTGCCACGGCGGATTTGGAGCTGGCCTACACCCTGGCCGACGGCGTCGACTACATCAGGGCGGGCCTGAACGCCGGCCTGGACATCGACAGCTTCGCGCCCCGGCTATCGTTCTTCTGGGGCATCGGGATGAATTTCTTTATGGAGGTCGCCAAACTGCGGGCCGGCCGGTTGCTGTGGAGTGAGCTGGTCGCACAGTTCGCGCCCAAGAGCGCCAAATCCCTTTCGCTGCGTACACATTCGCAAACATCGGGGTGGTCACTGACCGCCCAGGATGTGTTCAACAACGTGGCGCGCACATGCATCGAGGCGATGGCCGCCACCCAGGGGCACACCCAGTCGCTGCACACCAACGCCCTGGACGAGGCGCTGGCGCTGCCCACCGATTTTTCGGCCCGCATCGCGCGCAACACCCAGCTGGTGTTGCAGCAGGAGTCGGGCACCACGCGGCCGATCGACCCGTGGGGGGGCTCCTACTATGTGGAGTGGCTGACCCATCGGCTCGCGCGGCGAGCCCGGGCGCACATCGCCGAGGTCGCTGAACATGGCGGCATGGCGCAGGCCATCAGCGACGGCATCCCCAAGCTGCGCATCGAGGAGGCGGCCGCGCGCACCCAGGCCCGCATCGACTCCGGTCAGCAACCGGTGGTCGGGGTGAACAAATACCAGGTGCCCGAGGACCACGAGATCGAGGTGCTCAAGGTCGAAAACAGCCGGGTGCGCGCCGAGCAGCTGGCCAAACTGCAGCGGCTGCGGGCAGGCCGGGACGAGCCGGCGGTACGGGCCGCGCTGGCCGAGCTGACCCGCGCCGCCGCCGAGCAAGGACGCGCCGGAGCAGACGGGCTGGGCAATAATCTGCTGGCCCTGGCCATCGACGCCGCCCGGGCCCAGGCCACCGTGGGCGAGATCTCCGAAGCGCTGGAGAAGGTGTACGGACGGCACCGGGCCGAGATCCGTACCATTTCCGGGGTCTACCGCGACGAAGTTGGAAAGGCCCCCAACATCGCAGCCGCAACCGAGCTAGTGGAGAAGTTCGCCGAGGCCGACGGCCGCCGGCCCAGGATTCTGATCGCCAAGATGGGCCAGGACGGCCACGACCGCGGGCAGAAGGTGATCGCGACCGCGTTCGCCGACATCGGGTTCGACGTCGACGTGGGGTCGCTGTTTTCCACCCCCGAGGAGGTGGCGCGTCAGGCCGCCGACAACGACGTGCACGTGATCGGGGTGTCCTCGCTGGCCGCCGGCCATCTGACGCTGGTGCCGGCGCTGCGCGACGCGTTGGCGCAGGTGGGCAGGCCCGACATCATGATCGTGGTCGGTGGTGTCATCCCGCCGGGCGACTTCGACGAGCTGTACGCCGCCGGGGCCACCGCCATTTTCCCGCCGGGGACGGTGATTGCCGACGCGGCGATTGACCTGCTGCACAGGCTGGCCGAGCGGCTGGGGTACACGCTGGATTAGCGAGAGGCCCGCGGTGCCGTTTCTGGTTGCATTATCCGGTATCATCTCGGGCGTGCGTGATCATTCGATGACCGTGCGGCTCGACCAGCAAACTCGCCAGCGCCTGCAAGACATTGTGAAAGGCGGATACCGGAGCGCTAATGCGGCGATCGTCGACGCCATCAACAAGCGCTGGGAGGCGCTACACGATGAGCAACTCGACGCCGCCTACGCGGCCGCGATCCATGACAATCCGGCGTACCCGTACGAGTCTGAGGCCGAACGGAGCGCCGCGCGGGCCCGGCGCAACGCCAGGCAGCAGCGCTCGGCACAGTGAACGCGCCGTTGCGTGGTCAGGTCTATCGATGCGACCTCGGATACGGGGCCAAACCGTGGCTCATCGTCTCCAACAACGCCCGCAACCGTCACACCGCCGACGTGGTGGCTGTGCGCCTGACAACAACGCGGAGAACCATACCGACCTGGGTCGCCATGGGCCCCAGCGATCCATTGACCGGATACGTCAACGCGGACAACATCGAGACCCTCGGCAAAGACGAGCTCGGTGACTACCTCGGTGAGGTCACGCCGGCGACGATGAACAAAATCAACACGGCGCTCGCGACCGCGCTGGGGCTACCGTGGCCATGATGGCCGCATCCCACGACGACGACACCGTCGACGGGTTGGCGACGGCCGTGCGCGGCGGTGACCGTGCGGCGCTGCCACGGGCCATCACACTGGTCGAGTCGACCCGCCCCGACCATCGTGAGCAGGCGCAACAGCTGCTGCTGCGATTGCTGCCGGACTCCGGGAACGCCCATCGCGTCGGCATCACCGGGGTCCCGGGGGTGGGCAAGTCGACTGCCATCGAGGCGCTGGGCATGCATCTGATCGAGCGCGGGCATCGGGTGGCGGTGCTGGCGGTCGACCCGTCGTCGACCCGCACGGGTGGATCGATTCTTGGTGATAAAACCCGGATGGCGCGGCTGGCGGTGCACCCGAACGCCTACATCCGGCCGTCCCCGACGTCGGGAACGCTGGGTGGGGTGACGAGGGCCACCCGGGAAACGGTGGTGCTGTTGGAGGCGGCCGGTTTTGATGTGATCCTGATCGAAACCGTCGGGGTGGGCCAGTCCGAGGTCGCGGTGGCCAACATGGTCGACACGTTCGTGTTGCTGACCTTGGCCCGCACCGGTGATCAGTTGCAGGGCATCAAGAAGGGCGTGCTGGAGCTCGCCGACATCGTGGTGGTGAACAAGGCCGACGGGGAGCACCACAAAGAGGCCCGGCTGGCCGCCCGGGAGCTGTCGGCGGCGATCAGATTGATCTATCCTCGCGAAGCACTGTGGCGCCCACCGGTGCTCACCATGAGCGCGGTGGAGGGCAGGGGACTGGCCGAGCTGTGGGACACCGTCGAGCGTCATCGCCAGGTGCTCACCGGGGCCGGCGAATTCGACGCCCGTCGGCGCGATCAGCAGGTCGACTGGACCTGGCAGCTGGTTCGCGACGCCGTCCTGGATCGGGTGTGGTCCAATCCGACGGTGCGCAAGGTCCGCTCCGAGCTCGAGCGTCGGGTCCGCGCCGGCGAACTGACCCCGGCCCTGGCGGCTCAGCAAATACTGGAGATAGCTAACCTAACGGATAGGTAAATAAATCCGTGTTTGCCGATGGTCGCTGCGAAATCCACGTAAGTTCGACCGTGTGATGGTTGACACCGGAGTCGATCACCGCGCGGTTTCGTCCCACGACGGACCGGACGCGGGCCGGCGGGTGTTTGGTGCGGCGGACCCACGCTTTGCGTGCGTCGTTCGAGCCTTTGCCAGCATGTTTCCGGGGCGCCGGTTCGGTGGCGGAGCGCTGGCGGTGTATCTCGACGGGCAGCCGGTCGTCGACGTGTGGAAGGGGTGGGCTGATCGGGCCGGATGGGTGCCGTGGTCGGCGGATTCCGCGCCGATGGTGTTCTCGGCGACCAAGGGCATGACGGCCACGGTCATCCACCGGCTGGCCGACCGGGGGCTGATCGACTACGAAGCTCCCGTTGCCGAGTATTGGCCGGCGTTTGGCGCCAACGGCAAGGCAACCCTGACGGTTCGTGACGTGATGCGACACCAGGCCGGCCTGTCCGGATTGCGTGGCGCGACGCAGCAAGACTTGCTGGATCACGTCGTGATGGAAGAGCGGCTGGCGGCGGCGGTGCCCGGGCGGCTGCTGGGCAAATCCGCCTACCACGCGCTGACGTTCGGTTGGTTGATGTCGGGCCTGGCCAGGGCCGTCACCGGAAAGGACATGCGCCTGCTGTTCCGCGAGGAACTTGCCGAGCCGTTGGACACCGACGGCTTGCACCTGGGTCGGCCGCCGGCCGACGCGCCGACGCGGGTCGCCGAGATCATCATGCCGCAAGATATTGCCGCCAATGCGGTGCTGACCTGTGCGATGCGCCGGCTCGCCCATCGGTTCTCCGGCGGATTTCGCTCCATGTATTTTCCCGGCGCCATCGCGGCCGTGCAGGGCGAGGCGCCGTTGCTGGACGCCGAGATACCCGCGGCCAACGGGGTGGCGACGGCGCGAGCGCTGGCGCGGATGTACGGCGCAATCGCCAACGGCGGCGAGATCGACGGCATACGGTTCTTGTCGCGGGAGCTGGTCACGGGCCTGACCCGCAACCGACGGCAAGTTCTGCCGGATCGAAATCTATTGGTGCCCTTAAATTTTCATCTTGGCTATCACGGTATGCCGATCGGCAACGTGATGCCGGGGTTTGGTCATGTGGGCTTGGGCGGCTCGATCGGCTGGACAGACCCGGAGACCGGGGTGGCGTTCGCGCTGGTGCACAACCGGCTGCTGTCACCGTTGGTGATGACCGATCACGCAGGCTTTGTCGGCATCTACCACCTGATCCGGCAGGCCGCCGCCCAGGCGCGCAAGCGTGGTTACCAGCCGGTGACGCCATTCGGGGCGCCGTACTCGGAGCCGGGAGCCGCGGCGGGCTAATCTGCCCGCCTAATCGGCCTGCCGGCAGCGGCGCTCGGCGCCACGGTGTCGCGATGCTTCCCGGATGCCGACCTAGCTCGCGGTTTTGGTCGCGATGACGATGTCCTGGAAGCTTAGGCGTGGTTCCCGGCCACTCCATGAGCCGTAGTGCAATGGTTCGTGCACGGCGAGGCCGAACTTGCCATAGACATCCCTGACGAAGGTCTCCGGCAAGCCGATTGCTTCTTCGGGCCGCTTCTTGTGGATTGTCCGATAACCCGGTCCCTCATGCTGGAAGTTGTGCGCACTCTTTCCTTCCGCGATGTGGGCTAACGACTCGTCATTGAGCAAGAAGTACGTGCACAGGCATCGTCCGCCGGGCTTCAGCACGCGGGAGATCTCGTCCAGATAGTGCTCCACGTCCGGCGGAAACATGTGGGTGAACACCGAGGTAAGAAACACCACATCGAACGACGCATCCGGATATGGAAAGCGAAAGTCTAGTGACTGGTATTTCCCTTTCGGGTTGTACAGCGAGTTGTAGATGTCGGAGACCTCGAACTGGAAGTTGGGGTGCGCCGAGGTGATGTGCTCCTGGCACCACGCGATGGCTTTCTGCGAGATATCGAAGCCGGCGTAGCGTCCCTCGCTGTTCAGATAGCCGGTGAGCGGCAACGCCATCCGCCCCGAGCCGCAGCCGACGTCGAGCACCGCTTCGTCCGGCTGCAGCCCACACAGGTCGACCAGATACCCGACGAATTCAGCACCGACTTCCTTGTAGGCGCCGCCGACGAATTGTCGCAGGGATTTTGGAGGCAGCGCCTCGGCGGAGCCACCGTCGGCTGAACCGCGTTTCGAGCGCGTCAGGATGTTCTGGAAAAGTCGCTTAATGATGCACCTCAGTTATCGGCCGCGCTTGAAGGTTCAGGAATCCTCCAGGCGGAAGCCGACTTTCATAGTCACCTGGAAGTGCGCGACCGCTCCGTCGACCAGGTGGCCTCGAATTGACTGTACTTCGAACCAGTCCAGCGCGCGCATGGTCTGCGCAGCTCGGGCCAGACCGCCCTGGATTGCCGCGTCGACGCCGTCGGGCGAGGTCCCGACGATCTCGATCACTCGGTAGGTGTGATTGCTCATCGTGTCCCCTCACATTCTTTTACCCGCTCTTACCGGCCAGCGGCACACCAGAATAGTCCGGTGCCATCGGGGGAGCCCTCTACGGCCGGTCACTTTGAGCACTTGCCGCGCGGCAGCTTCGGCCGGATTCTCTCCGTCCTCAATGCCGCTGCCGACCATCATCCACGTGAGTTGCTCGTCGTCGGGATTGCGACCTTCGACCAGAAGCGCCCGGCGGTGGGGGTCGATGAGCACGACCCGGGTGGTGCGGCGACGCCGGCGGTGGTCATCAACTACGAGAGCCGGTCGTCGGCTGGCGGCACCATCGGCCATTCAACAACGTCACAGGTAGCGTGCTGTTTGTATCAGCAGCCGAAACGCCCAGCGCTCCGGCCGACCAAGGCGGCAGCGACGACCGCAGCGACAACCTGGATCGAACGAGTCCAAAACCGCCGCGGACGCCACTCGGCCCTCGTATGATCCCGAGGAGATACCCTACGGGGTGGATTGGGGATGGATCGGCGATGCGCCTCTCGATCGTAACGACTATGTACATGTCAGAGCCTTACGTGCTGGAGTTCTACAGGAGAGCGCGCGCGGCGGCGGACAAAATCACGCCTGACGTCGAGATCATCTTCGTGGATGACGGCTCGCCGGACGCAGCGCTCCAGCAGGCCGTCTCGCTGCTCGACAGCGACCCCTGTGTTCGGGTAATTCAGCTTTCGCGAAATTTCGGCCACCACAAAGCGATGATGACCGGCCTGGCGCACGCCACGGGGGATCTCGTCTTTCTGATCGACTCAGACTTGGAAGAGGACCCGGCTCTCCTAGAGCCGTTCTATGAAAAGCTGATCTCGACGGGCGCCGACGTAGTATTTGGTTGCCACGCGCGGCGGCCCGGCGGTTGGTTGAGGAATTTCGGACCGAAAATCCATTATCGGGCGTCCGCCCTGCTGTGTGACCCCCCGCTTCATGAAAATACTCTCACCGTGCGGCTGATGACAGCCGACTATGTACGCAGCTTGGTCCAGCACCAGGAGCGTGAACTTTCGATTGCCGGTCTGTGGCAGATTACTGGTTTTTACCAGGTGCCCATGTCCGTAAACAAGGCATGGAAAGGAACGACCACATACACGTTTAGGCGTAAAGTAGCGACACTGGTCGACAATGTCACTTCATTTAGCAACAAACCTCTAGTCTTCATTTTCTATCTTGGTGCGGCCATTTTTATTATTTCAAGCTCGGCCGCGGGCTATCTGATCATCGATCGAATTTTCTTTCGCGCTCTGCAAGCGGGGTGGGCATCCGTGATCGTATCCATCTGGATGCTGGGGGGTGTGACGATTTTCTGCATAGGGCTGGTCGGAATTTATGTATCCAAAGTCTTCATCGAAACTAAGCAGCGGCCATACACAATTATCCGAAGAATCTACGGTTCGGATTTAACAACCCGGGAGCCATCCTCTCTGAAGACCGCCTTCCCGGCCGCGCACCTGTCGAACGGGAAACGCGTCACATCAGAGCCAGAGGGATTGGCAACTGGCAACAGGTGAATAAGCGTAGCATGATTCCTGTAAAGGTTGAAAACAATACTTCGCTCGATCAGGTGCAAGACGCTCTTAATTGCGTCGGGTACGCGGTTGTAGAAGATGTGCTTGATGAGGCGTCACTGGCAGCGACCCGTGATCGCATGTATCGTGTACAGGAGCGGATTCTTACCGAGATTGGCAAAGAGCGGCTGGCAAGGGCCGGTGAGCTCGGTGTTCTTCGACTCATGATGAAGTATGACCCTCATTTCTTTACCTTTCTTGAAATACCCGAAGTCCTAAGCATCGTTGATCGTGTGCTATCTGAAACGGCCATCTTACATCTGCAGAATGGCTTTATCCTTCCGTCCTTCCCGCCCTTCTCCACGCCGGACGTTTTTCAGAATGCGTTCCACCAAGACTTTCCCAGGGTTCTGTCCGGTTACATTGCCTCCGTCAATATTATGTTCGCCATCGATCCCTTTACACGAGACACCGGCGCAACGCTCGTAGTGCCGGGGAGCCACCAGCGCATAGAGAAACCGGACCATACCTACCTCGCGCGCAATGCCGTTCCCGTTCAATGCGCGGCGGGCTCGTTGTTCGTTTTTGACTCTACGCTTTGGCATGCGGCTGGCCGAAACACCTCCGGCAAAGACCGCTTGGCCATAAATCATCAGTTTACGCGCTCGTTTTTCAAGCAGCAGATCGACTACGTCCGCGCGCTGGGCGACGCCGTGGTTCTGGAGCAGCCTGCGCGTACTCAGCAACTGCTCGGATGGTACAGTCGAGTGGTTACCAATCTGGACGAGTATTACCAGCCGCCGGACAAGCGATTGTATCGGAAGGGGCAAGGCTAGTTTTGCGAGAATTCCGTTGCGCCTATTTGAAAGCCCGACATGAAACGATCGCTTTTAAGCGCATATGTCTGTTCTGCAAAAATGTCTAATTTTTCCGATAAAGGTTGGTGGGAAAGCTCGATGCGTGCCGTGTTTTGTAGGTGGCCGGATGATCCACTTAGACAGGCCGTGGAAGCAGAATTTGCGCGTCCCGATGGCGTTGCGGTGGCGTAATGGCCTGGCGAAAGCTCGGGAGAATTTTTGCTCCGTCGGGCGAACTCGACTGGTCGCGAAGTCATGCTGCGCTACCGGTTCCTGAATGGATCGAGGGTGATATTTTCCGCATCTATTTCAGCGGCCGCGATGGTCAGAATCGTTCCAGTATCGGTAGCGTGATCGTCGATCTCGCCGTGGGCGGCAAGATTCTGGACATTCCGGCGGAGCCGATTTTGCGCCCCGGCGCTCGAGGAATGTTTGACGACTGTGGGGTGTCAATCGGATCGATTGTGCGTGCCGGCGATACGCGACTTTTGTACTACACGGGCTGGAATCTCGCTGTCACCGTGCCCTGGAAAAACACCATAGGCGTGGCGATTAGCGAAGCAGGTGCACCATTCGAGCGATGGTCTACTTTTCCCGTCGTTGCGCTGGACGAGCGTGATCCATTCTCGCTTTCTTATCCCTGGGTCATCCAAGATGGAGGGACATACCGTATGTGGTATGGCTCAAATCTAGGCTGGGGAGAGGGCACCGACGAGATACCTCACGTGATCAGGTATGCGCAATCAAGGGACGGTGTCCACTGGGAAAAGCAGGATCGCGTGCATATCGACACAAGCGGATCCGACAATAGCGCGGCCTGTAGGCCGTACGTCGTCCGCGATGCGGGAGTATACAGAATGTGGTTTTGCGCTCGCGGTGCGAAATATCGGATTTACTGCGCTACATCGGAGGATGGTTTGACTTGGCGGCAACTCGGCAAAGATGAGGGCATCGACGTTTCGCCAGATAGCTGGGACTCGGATATGATCGAGTATCCTTGCGTGTTCGATCACAGGGGACAGCGCTTTATGCTTTATTCGGGCGATGGCTACGGTCGCACCGGGTTCGGTTTGGCGGTGCTGGAGAACTGATCAGGGCTGACAATAGATGTTTAGCGGCTGATGATGCGCTTCCCGCTCGAATAGGCTGAGACCATTATTGCCGCGGTAGCGATGATTTCCCGGATTATCGTCGTCGCCGCGATCACTCACTGCTCGTCGAGGCCCTTTAAGGGCTTCATTGTATCCTTCGCACTGCTTATCTTCATGCGCGCAACGTCAGGATGCGCGTGAGCGCCTCGACAACGCGGCTCTGATCTACCTCCTGAAGTCCAACCCACATCGGCAGACGGATTAGGCGGGAAGCCACGTCGTTGGTGACGGTCAGGTTGCCATTGGTGCGGCCGTAGCGACGCCCGGCCGGCGAATCGTGAAGCGGCACGTAATGAAAGACCGCGCCTATACCTTCGCTCGTCAGACGCGCCAGCACCTCCTCCCGATCGGCGCTGGGCGCTAGTAACACGTAGTACATGTGGGCGTTGTGAGAGCAGCCCTGTGGGATGATCGGACGGCGCAGGAGCCCCCGCTGTTCCAATGATTCGAAGCTTTCATGATACCGGTTCCATAGGTCCAATCGGATACGCGTGATCCGCTCGGCTTCCTCGAACTGAGCCCATAGAAAGGCAGCGACTAATTCGCTGGGCAAATAGGAAGACCCTTTGTCCTGCCACGTATATTTGTCGACCTCGTTGCGAAGGAAGCGGCTGCGATTGGTGCCCTTTTCCCTGAGAATCTCTGCCCGGAGCAGGAAGTCTTATGAGTTGACAAGCAGGGCGCCGCCTTCGCCGGAAATCACATTCTTGGTCTCGTGAAATGAGAGCGCTCCCAGGTCGCCGATGCTGCCGAGCGCCCGCCCACGATACGACGCCATCGCGCCTTGGGCCGCGTCTTCGACCACCGCCAGGTTGTGGTGCGTGGCGATCTTCATGATCGCGTCCATCTCGCAGGCCACGCCGGCATAGTGAACGGGGACGATGGCCTTGGTTCGCGGGGTGATGGCGTCTACGATGCGAGTTTCATCAATGTTGAGCGTGTCGGGCCGAATATCGACAAAGACTGGCACACCACCGCGCAACACGAAGGCGTTGGCGGTAGAGACAAAGGTGTATGACGGCAGTATGACTTCGTCCCCCTCCTCTATGTCCAGAAGCAGCGCCATCATTTCCAGCGCGGCGGTGCATGAGGGGGTGAGTAGTGCCTTGCGACAACCGGTCTGCTGTTCGAGCCATGCATGGCTACGCCGGGTGAAGGGACCATCGCCGGCCAGGTGGCCGCAAGAATGCGCTTCGGCGATGTACGCGAGCTCCCGGCCGGTCATGTACGGCCGATTGAATGGAACTTTGTGATCTGACACTCGACGCCAACTTCTCAAATCATCGAACAGGGCGCTGAAGTGTTCGGTGATCGGGGTCGAACATCCACCAGAATTCTCCTTGTGGCCGGCGGATCCCTAGCCTTTTCAGGTATCCCAACATGCCTTCACTATTTCTTCATATCTTCCGCAACTCCGTGCTGGGCACCGGACGGCGCTCCGTCTTGGTTCCTATATAGACACCATCCGCGTCAGCGTCGCCAAGGAGTAGGGCGCCCGCTCCGACCACACACCGTGAACCGATGGTGATATGGTCGCGTAGCGTTGCATTGACGCCAATGAAAGATTGCTCCTCTATTACCACGCCACCGGATACGACGATATGAGACGCTAGAAAACAGTGATCGTGAATCGTCGAGTGATGGCCGATATGATTGCCGCTCCACAATGTGACGTTGTTGCCAATCGATACGAATGGCTGGATAGTGTTGTCTTCAAGCAGGAAGACATTTTCACCGATCCGCCCATCGTTCAAGACGGTAGCGTGGGAGCTCACATAGCTGGCGAGTTCGTAGCCGAGAGCCTTAGCGGCAAGATATTTTTCCTTCCGCACACCGTTCAGTTTGGCGTAGGCCAGCGCCACGAACATCGCGTGGGACTCCGGCGGAAAGCGTTGTGCGACCTCGTCGAAGGCCACTAAAGGCAGGCCGCAAAACTCGGACACGCTTGCATAGTCTCGGTCGACTGTGAACGCGACGACCTCATATTCCGAATCCCTTGTGAAGTAGTAATGTGCGAGCTGAGCGATGTCGCCGCTCCCAAAAATTACCAATGGTTTGGTCATGACGCCTTCCTAACCAGAATTGTGAATTCATACAAGCCGTAGTCGTGCAGAAGCGCAACACTCTTGGAGTACCTGCGCTTGCAGAGATCAAATAGGGCGCATGGGTCAGCATAGTACAGGTCGTCGCGCATCTTTGATGCATCGGAATAAGATGTCAGGCAATTAAAAGAGAAGCCACGGCGACTCGCGGCATTCAGCATGTCGAGCGTCGCTTCGATGTGAGCGCACCATTCCGTGTCCAACGATTTCAGACGAACATTGAATATTCCACTCGCGACGCTATAGTCCGCCTCCCGATCTATGCGCGCCGCGCAGATGAAGTCTGCGTTCGCCCGACCTTCGAAACGTAGTGCGGCCGCGCGCACCATTTCGGGGGAGACGTCGATGCCGGTGTAATCAGTTTTGAAGCCACGCGCATCTAGGTAGTCCAGTAGAGCCCCATAGCCACAGCCTAGATCGTTGATCGAAAATGGGTCCGCCGCATTGACAATGCGCACCAGCTGGTCAAAGCGCAACGCCTGCCCGGCTTCGCCGTTCCAATCGACGCCGCGCGGGTGCCGTGTGCTTCGAGTTTCGATGCGTAGTAACGGGCCACGTCAGCGAGCATGGTCGTTGCGTCTTCCGCCATGAAGCTGCCTCACGATTTGTGTGTGTGGGCGTCGGTGCGTGGGTCCGAGACTATACCTTCAACAGTTGCATGCCGAGGCTGCGGCGGGCAATGACCCAAAAACCCGCCGGCACGGTTCGCCGAGCAAGGAAGCGTGGAGACGATAGATAATTTCACTGGCGACAGTACCTCAAATAGTCCGGAGCCTCGGCTCCGACGTTAAAGAGCAGATCCAGAATCGACACGGCGGGCTCGAACCCTCCCCACAATTGCTTATAATCGCGGTAGCCGTCATAATCGAACCAAGTTACCCGGATGCTAAGTTCGTCGAACACGCGCTCATCGACATACGAACGGGCTGAGGGGCCAGAGACATATTCGGTCGCTGCGGCCTGTTGGCAGAGGTTGGCCAGTCTCTCGGTCTTGCCGTCGGCTAATTCGTAGTCCCACGAATTTGCCAGTCGCGTGCTGATACCGAGATAACTGCAAATCGCATTCAATAGACGCCTGTTGAGTAAGGAAAGATTCGTGTGCTGTTCTTCGAGGTAAATCGGCGCGAGCCAGTCAGCGATCTCCGCAAAATGAGCGGCCGCGCTGTAGTTGAATTCTAGTGCCCGCCAGTGCGCTTTCGCCCAATCGGTGCCGTCGATCAGCGTCTCACGTATCTTTTGATGGAAACGTCCCTTCACCTGGACGGGAACAGTTATCCACTGTAACCCCTGGCTCGTTTTGATCCGATTTCTGTTTCGCCAATCACGCTTGGTATATTGCATGTCATCATAGATGATGAATTCATCGACGAATGCAATCAGGTCAAAATATCCTCGCCAAGGTATGTAATTTGATTGAACAATCGCGACTTTCTTCAACGCGGTGTCTCCAATTTAGAATAACAAATACGTCGCGCCCGCGACAGCTCCGCTGGAGCGAGTTCAAGCGATTCTGCGACATATTCAATATGGTGCTCGGGAAGGCCAGGATGGGCCGCGACCCGGGGCGTCCGGTGCGCGATGAACGTCGCATCGTCTCCTGTGAGATAATTGCATCCGATCATATAGGGCTGGCTGCGGCTAGGTTGCTGGCAAAAAGATATCGCGGCCGATCCGTTTCTGGTTTTGTCTTGATGATCAAATCCGCTTCCGTTCACGAGATCGATTCCTGGTCTTCCCCCAGCGTCGCGATGTCGATAGGTGTCGCGCTTTGTTCGTACCCGCACTACGCGGCGGCGAGAACCTCGCCACCGAATCGGGATTGGGGGGAGGATACCACTCGGTCGAGGCCCGTCACCGGCCTTCTAGCGGGTTGACCATCAGTGTTTGCAGGGCCCTATCCCGGTATGGCGCACCACGGGATCGGCAGCGTTCCGGTTGCTGGCGTGGTACCTCGTTGTGGCGCCGTGGTCCATGTCGATTGAGTGCGTGGATCAGTGTAAACCGTTGCGCGCCATGTTCTGTAGGCACTGGTTCGGGTTGTGGTTAGGCTGCACGGTTGGCAGGTTACCAACCACTGAGCCCCTGGGCGGATGTGAGCTCGGACTCCGCCTATGGGGTGTAATTTTGGCAGATTGGGCCGGGTCCCCGTGGTGAGGACTCCTCAACCGGATTGGGTAAGCATGAGGTGGTGCTGGCAGCGGTGTCCTGGTCGCTCTCCCGAGTAGGCCCGTTGTGACTGTCATGTGGGCGAGCGGGTTTGCGCGCGTAGGAGACGATGATTACTACGCACGTGACCAACCACAAGAACGGTGCCCATGTCACCGTGGTGAAAACGAGTGGCGTGGTACCGACTACCCCTTTGGCTCCCAGCTGTCCATAGAGCGGCACGTAGAACGGCTGGCCCGGGACCGCGACGTTGACGATGCTCAGCGCCACGGCCAAACTCACGCAGACGCCGACCGCGCGGCGGCGGTCTCCATGGGCTGCGAGTTGGTCGAATATCCCAGCACCAGGAGGCCCGTTGGGGTCTCGGGCTACCAGTGCAGCGATTGGCAAGACGAAAACGAGATAGTAGAAGGCGACGTCCGCGGGGGAGAAGGTGGCGGTGGCGAGCAACACAATCCCCACCATGACAGGCGGGATACGGCGTCCGAGCGCCAGCACGGCGACCACGACTATGACTAGGACAGCAAACCCGATCTGCGTTCGCGGACCAGTGAGGAAACCCTCTGGGATCTTGCCCGATTGATAGTTCTTGATGCTATCGGGGATCAGCAGGAGTGCCTTGCCAAAGGACACGTTCCGCGGGTCTCGAAGCCCTCCGAACGAACTATTGAACTTGATGATGCCGTGGATCGACTGTGCGATCGTCCCCGGGAAGCCTCGTGGCCACAACAGAAAGGCTGCGATATTGGACACCACCACGCCGGTGATCCCGATACCAGCCCACCGCCATTGTCGAGCCGCCAACAACACCACGCCGAGAACGACGAACTGCGGCTTTACCAGGACGGCCAAGATCACCGTGATGGTGGCGAGGCCCCACCGCTGTCGGGACAACGCCACGAAGTAAGCCAGCGCGATCGGTACCACGAACCCTGTCGAGTTGCCTCGATCGATGACCCCCCACGCCGGGATGGCCGCGGCGCCCAGTGTCACGAAGATGACCACTCGCTCCAGACCACGTGCCCCCCGGGCCGCCCAGATGGCGGGAGATATGACCGCCATCGTTAGGGCGACCAGGTAACAGATCAGCCCCAAGCGCGGCGCACCCAGCCAATGGCTGGGTAGTCCGAAAATCGCATACGGTATGCGGGCGGGGGCCCATGCAGCAACCGCGGTCGGCTGGTAATCGGCGGGTAGCGAGATCAGGTAGTCCGCGGGATTGGGTTGAATCCCGGCGGCGGCGACCATGGCGTAGTCGCTGAAGCAGTGCCGACCGATATTCATGCCCCAATCAAGCCAACAGTCCCCAGGGACTACCAAAAGAGTGGAAAAGACGTCGACCGCGTACCACTGACTGAGGGCGTACGCCGTCGCCGCCGAAATCACCGACGCCAGCAGGATGGTGCCGAGCATGAGGGTGCGCTCGGATTGGGAGCCGATCGCCCAGAGCCGCTCCCGGCTCGCGGTCACGGCACCGCGCAACACCTCCGGGGGTCGCTTCATCTGGATTCTCCTCGGTTCTGCGCGAAACGGTAGCAGAGCGCCATGGTTGCCAACGCGGTCGCCGGGCAGTCTAGACCGGATCTTCCTCGTGGCAACCGACAACAGGACGTCGTTGCCGAAAGGGCGCTGGGCACCGACATCTAGGATGAACCCACAGCCACGCCCCGACGTTATGCCATGGCGAAGAGCGACCGGCAGGAGCGGGAACCCAGTGAAGCGAGCGCTCATCACCGGAATCACAGGACCGGACGGCTCGTATCTCGCTAAGCTCCCGCTGAAGGGATATGTGGCCGCTGGTAGCCCGGCCGAGGTCTATTTCTGCTGGGCGACACGGAATTATCGCGAATTGTATGGGTTGCTCGCGGTCAACAGCATCTGGTTCAATCACGAATCACCGCGTCACGGCGAGACATTCATGACTCGTAATCCTGCACCATATCGCGGTCGGCAACGAGGCGCTGATCGATGCGCAGACGCTGATGCGCCGGCCCACCCGGATAGGTATCAGTATTGGGGCGTTCCGGCCAGCGTACGAGGCGTGATCGACCGCGCAATGGGTGTTTGCGTTGAGTAATAATCTGAACCGTGTGAACGCATGCATGGATGGATTCCTTGCCCGTATCCGCTCACATGTTGATGCGCACGCGCCAGAATTGCGTTCACTGTTCGATACGATGGCGGCCGAGGCCCGATTTGCACGCGACTGGCTGTCCGAGGACCTCGCGCGGTTGCCTGTCGGTGCAGCATTGCTGGAAGTGGGCGGGGGGGTACTTCTGCTCAGCTGTCAACTGGCGGCGGAGGGATTTGACATCACCGCCATCGAGCCGACGGGTGAAGGTTTTGGCAAGTTCAGACAGCTTGGCGACATCGTGCTGGAATTGGCTGCAGCACGACCCACCATCGCGCCATGCAAGGCGGAAGACTTTATTTCCGAGAAGCGGTTCGACTTCGCCTTCTCGCTGAATGTGATGGAGCACATCGACCTTCCGGATGAGGCAGTCAGGCGGGTATCGGAAGTGCTGAAACCGGGGGCCAGTTACCACTTCCTGTGCCCGAATTACGTATTCCCGTACGAACCGCATTTCAATATCCCAACATTCTTCACCAAAGAGCTGACATGCCGGGTGATGCGACATCGCATCGAGGGCAATACGGGCATGGATGACCCGAAGGGAGTCTGGCGTTCGCTCAACTGGATTACGGTTCCCAAGGTGAAACGCTTTGCGGCGAAGGATGCGACGCTGACCTTGCGCTTCCACCGTGCAATGTTGGTATGGATGCTGGAACGCGCGCTGACGGATAAGGAATTCGCTGGTCGCCGGGCACAATGGATGGTCGCTGCTATTCGCTCGGCGGTGAAATTGCGTGTGCATCATCTGGCAGGCTATGTTCCCGCTACGCTGCAGCCCATCATGGATGTGCGGCTAACGAAGAGGTAATGACATGGCGCAAGCGACATCGGGCATTCGCGCGGCACTTTCGCAACCTGCTGTGTATGAGGCGTATCAGCGGATTGCGGGCGCTAAAAGCGGGCTTGCGTGGATCACAACCGACCCCATCCAGTCGTTGCCAGGCATGCGTACTCTCGACCTCGGTTGCTGGCCAGCGGTGATACACAGCTCCCCGCCAGTGGACGTGACATGTACGAGAGACGGCATGAGCGCGGAATGTGCGACCGTGCCGTCGAGATGACCGACGTCGGCGCTACGGCAGCCCCCACCGGACCTATCGCGCGGGGCAGCGTCGCTCGGGTCGGCGCGGCGACCGCGTTGGCCGTTGCCTGCGTCTACACGGTCATCTATCTGGCGGCCCGCGACCTACCCCCGGCTTGTTTTTCGATATTCGCGGTGTTTTGGGGGGCGCTCGGCATTGCCACCGGCGCCACCCACGGCCTCCTGCAAGAAACGACCCGCGAGGTCCGCTGGGTGCGCTCCACCCAAATAGTTGCGGGCCATCGTACCCATCCGCTGCGGGTGGCCGGGATGATTGGCACCGTCGCGGCCGTCGTAATTGCGGGTAGCTCACCGCTGTGGAGCCGACAGCTATTCGTCGAGGGGCGCTGGCTGTCCGTGGGGCTACTCAGCGTTGGGGTGGCCGGGTTCTGCGCGCAGGCGACCCTGCTGGGCGCGCTGGCCGGCGTCGACCGGTGGACACAGTACGGGTCACTGATGGTGACCGACGCGGTCATCCGGTTGGCGGTCGCCGCGGCAGCGGTTGTGATCGGATGGGGTCTGGCCGGGTACTTGTGGGCCGCCACCGCGGGAGCGGTGGCGTGGCTGCTCATGCTGATGGCCTCGCCCACCGCGCGCAGCGCGGCCAGCCTGCTGACGCCCGGGGGAATCGCCACGTTCGTGCGCGGTGCCGCTCATTCGATAACCGCCGCGGGTGCCAGCGCGATTCTGGTAATGGGTTTCCCAGTGTTGCTCAAAGTGACCTCCGACCAGTTAGGGGCAAAGGGCGGAGCGGTCATCCTGGCTGTGACCTTGACGCGTGCGCCGCTTCTGGTCCCACTGAGCGCGATGCAAGGCAACCTGATCGCGCATTTCGTCGACCGGCGCACCCAACGGCTTCGGGCGCTGATCGCACCGGCGCTGGTCGTCGGCGGCATCGGTGCGGTCGGGATGTTGGCCGCAGGGCTTACCGGTCCCTGGTTGCTGCGTGTTGGATTCGGCCCCGACTACCAAACTGGCGGGGCGTTGCTGGCCTGGTTGACGGCAGCGGCGGTAGCTATCGCCATGCTGACGCTGACCGGCGCCGCCGCGGTCGCGGCCGCACTGCACCGGGCGTATTTGCTGGGCTGGGTCAGCGCGACGGTGGCGTCGACGCTGTTGCTGCTGCTGCCGATGCCGCTGGAGACGCGCACCGTGATCGCGCTGTTGTTCGGTCCAACGGTGGGAATCGCCATCCATGTGGCCGCGTTGGCGCGGCGACCCGACTGATTTGTGCCCCAGGTCGACAAATCACGCCGTCTCGTCAGTGAGCACTCCGTCCTCGGGTCCGATCCTTCCAGGAGACGTTGCAACCTGATTTGGCTCAAATTGGTGCGCACCGAGGGTCGGGCACATCGTAGGGTCGCAACAGTCACATGTGTCACTGCACCGGGCGACACCCGATGTCCCGGCTCTCAGCGACAGCTGTCTGACCTGTGGTTTTGTTCCCAAGTTGGTCGTGGCTGTGCGGGATTGGAGGTGGCGTGGGGGTCGCGTCGTATGGATTCTCCTCCTCGGTTCCGCGCGAAACGGCCGCAGGCGCAATGGTCACCAACTTGGCCGCGGTGGAGTCTAGCCTCACATTTTCCTGGTCGCCCCCGACAACCAGGAGGTCGCTGCAGAACGGGCGTTCCCTACCCACATCTACTATGAAGCGACAGCGGCGCCCCGCTGTGATGGCTGAGCATGACCGACAGAGGCGGGAAGACAGTGAAGCGAGCGCTCATCACCGGAATCACCGGCCAGGACGGCTCGTATCTCGCCGAACTGCTGCTGGCCAAGGGGTATGAGGTTCACGGGCTCATCCGGCGCGCTTCGACGTTCAACACCTCGCGGATCGATCACCTCTACGTCGACCCGCACCAACCGGGCGCGCGGCTGTTTCTGCACTATGGTGACCTGATCGACGGAACCCGGTTGGTGACCCTGCTGAGCACCATCGAACCCGACGAGGTGTACAACCTGGCGGCGCAGTCACACGTGCGGGTGAGCTTCGACGAAC
The DNA here is from genome assembly GCF_000195955.2 of Mycobacterium tuberculosis H37Rv. Classification (GTDB taxonomy): domain Bacteria; phylum Actinomycetota; class Actinomycetes; order Mycobacteriales; family Mycobacteriaceae; genus Mycobacterium; species Mycobacterium tuberculosis. The sequence continues at coordinate 1,703,366 of NC_000962.3, forward strand.
CCGTGCACACCGGTGACACCACCGGCATGGGATCCATGCGACTGCTGGAAGCCGTTCGGCTCTCTCGGGTGCACTGCCGCTTCTATCAGGCGTCCTCGTCGGAGATGTTCGGCGCCTCGCCGCCACCGCAGAACGAGCTGACGCCGTTCTACCCGCGGTCACCGTATGGCGCCGCCAAGGTCTATTCGTACTGGGCGACCCGCAATTATCGCGAAGCGTACGGATTGTTCGCCGTTAACGGCATCTTGTTCAATCACGAATCACCGCGGCGCGGTGAGACGTTCGTGACCCGAAAGATCACCAGGGCCGTGGCACGCATCAAGGCCGGTATCCAGTCCGAGGTCTATATGGGCAATCTGGATGCGGTCCGCGACTGGGGGTACGCGCCCGAATACGTCGAAGGCATGTGGCGGATGCTGCAGACCGACGAGCCCGACGACTTCGTTTTGGCGACCGGGCGCGGTTTCACCGTGCGTGAGTTCGCGCGGGCCGCGTTCGAGCATGCCGGTTTGGACTGGCAGCAGTACGTGAAATTCGACCAACGCTATCTGCGGCCCACCGAGGTGGATTCGCTGATCGGCGACGCGACCAAGGCTGCCGAATTGCTGGGCTGGAGGGCTTCGGTGCACACTGACGAGTTGGCTCGGATCATGGTCGACGCGGACATGGCGGCGCTGGAGTGCGAAGGCAAGCCGTGGATCGACAAGCCGATGATCGCCGGCCGGACATGAACGCGCACACCTCGGTCGGCCCGCTTGACCGCGCGGCCCGGGTCTACATCGCCGGGCATCGCGGCCTGGTCGGGTCCGCGCTGCTACGCACGTTTGCGGGCGCGGGGTTCACCAACCTGCTGGTGCGGTCACGCGCCGAGCTTGATCTGACGGATCGGGCCGCGACGTTCGACTTCGTTCTCGAGTCGAGGCCGCAGGTCGTCATCGACGCGGCGGCCCGGGTCGGCGGCATCCTGGCCAACGACACCTACCCGGCCGATTTCCTGTCGGAAAACCTCCAGATCCAGGTCAACCTGCTGGATGCCGCCGTGGCGGCGCGGGTGCCGCGGCTGCTGTTCCTGGGCTCGTCGTGCATCTACCCGAAACTCGCCCCGCAGCCGATCCCGGAGAGCGCGCTGCTCACCGGTCCGTTGGAGCCGACCAACGACGCGTACGCGATCGCCAAAATCGCCGGCATCCTTGCGGTCCAGGCGGTGCGCCGCCAACATGGCCTGCCGTGGATCTCGGCGATGCCCACCAACCTGTACGGGCCAGGCGACAACTTTTCGCCGTCCGGCTCGCATCTGCTGCCGGCACTCATCCGCCGCTATGACGAGGCCAAAGCCAGTGGCGCGCCCAACGTGACCAACTGGGGCACCGGCACGCCCCGACGGGAGTTGCTGCACGTCGACGACCTGGCGAGCGCATGCCTGTATCTGCTGGAACATTTCGACGGGCCGACCCATGTCAACGTGGGAACCGGCATCGACCACACCATCGGCGAGATCGCCGAGATGGTCGCCTCGGCGGTAGGCTATAGCGGCGAAACCCGCTGGGATCCAAGCAAACCGGACGGAACACCACGCAAACTGCTGGATGTTTCGGTGCTACGGGAGGCGGGATGGCGGCCTTCGATCGCGCTGCGCGACGGCATCGAGGCGACGGTGGCGTGGTATCGCGAGCACGCGGGAACGGTTCGGCAATGAGGCTGGCCCGTCGCGCTCGGAACATCTTGCGTCGCAACGGCATCGAGGTGTCGCGCTACTTTGCCGAACTGGACTGGGAACGCAATTTCTTGCGCCAACTGCAATCGCATCGGGTCAGTGCCGTGCTCGATGTCGGGGCCAATTCGGGGCAGTACGCCAGGGGTCTGCGCGGCGCGGGCTTCGCGGGCCGCATCGTCTCGTTCGAGCCGCTGCCCGGGCCCTTTGCCGTCTTGCAGCGCAGCGCCTCCACGGACCCGTTGTGGGAATGCCGGCGCTGTGCGCTGGGCGATGTCGATGGAACCATCTCGATCAACGTCGCCGGCAACGAGGGCGCCAGCAGTTCCGTCTTGCCGATGTTGAAACGACATCAGGACGCCTTTCCACCAGCCAACTACGTGGGCGCCCAACGGGTGCCGATACATCGACTCGATTCCGTGGCTGCAGACGTTCTGCGGCCCAACGATATTGCGTTCTTGAAGATCGACGTTCAAGGATTCGAGAAGCAGGTGATCGCGGGTGGCGATTCAACGGTGCACGACCGATGCGTCGGCATGCAGCTCGAGCTGTCTTTCCAGCCGTTGTACGAGGGTGGCATGCTCATCCGCGAGGCGCTCGATCTCGTGGATTCGTTGGGCTTTACGCTCTCGGGATTGCAACCCGGTTTCACCGACCCCCGCAACGGTCGAATGCTGCAGGCCGATGGCATCTTCTTCCGGGGCAGCGATTGACGCGCCGGCGCGTCAATCTATTTCGACATTCGCGTGAAGACGTTTTCCCAGAATCGACTGTTGTAGGCGTAGAACTCCCGGCCGCGTAGGTAGGCATGTGATATTCGCCTTCCCCCGAACGGGTAGCGGCGATGAAGGTCGCCCATGCGGCGCAGATCACCGAAGACCGCGCTTGGTTCCCGGTGCGAGCCGACGCCCGTGGTGTCGAACTCGCACAGCACACACCGAATCGTGACCGGCTCGCATACCAGCGCGGCCCGCAATATGAATTCCTGGTCGGCGGCGATCCCGAAATCAAGGTCGTAGCCACCGATCTTGGCCACCAGCGATGATCCGAAGAACGATGCTTGATGCGGAACAACCTGCTTGCCGGCCAGGAATTTGCGCAGGCTGAAAGGTATCGGGCCGCGCACCCGATCGAGCCCGACGAGACGATCCATCCCGAAGCCCCACAATTCGGACACCGGTCCCTTGCCGGATAGCGCCTCCACGGCCTGGGCTACCACGTCGGGCCCGGAAAAACGATCGGCGGAGTGCAAGAACCACAACAGATCACCCGATGCGTGCGCGATGCCCTGGTTCATCGCGTCGTACCGCCCGCCGTCGGGCTCGGACTGCCAATACGCGAAGCCTGGTTCACACCCGGACAGGTATGCCACCACGTCGTCGCCGCTGCCACCGTCGATTACGATGTGCTCGATGCGTCCCCGGTAGCGTTGCGCCCGCACACTTTTCACCGTGCGCTGCAACCCGTCGAGGTCGTTGAACGAGATCGTTATCACCGAGACGGTCGGAGCAGACGTCACCGAGTTCCCCTAGGTTGCTGGCGGCGATTGTGGATCACCGGGTCTTGATACCGATGAAGGTGCCTCGAAGATTCGCCGCATAGGAACCTCCGAGCAACGACTCGGCGATGCTTGGTTCCAAGTTGTCGTACTCCTCCATCACCAGGTCGACGCCGACGTCTTTGATGGCCTGAAGTAGGTGCTCGCGTTGAATCCAGAATGACCGGCGATTGTCCCAGGACGCCCATTTTGCGGTGTCGCGCTGGCCAAACGAGCGGTCGTCGGAAAACTCGGTAAACCACCTACCGGGAAGTCCCTCATGTTCGGTGGGCGCCGAGAGCATGAACTTCACCGGCGCCGGCCGCCGCAGCAACCGATCGGTCAATTGTCGTGCCGTCGTGGGCAACCGGAGCCATTTATCGCTCCGGTTGATGATCGAGAAGTGCGTCTGGAGAATCAGCAGCTTGTTCGTTACCGACGAGAGGGTTTCCAGGTATTGCTTCGGATTCTCCAGGTGGTAGAAGAGGCCGCAGCAGAAGACGGTATCGAAGAGCCCGTGGTTGGCGATGTTGAGGGCGTTGTCGTGGACGAACCGGAGATTCGGCAGGTTGGTCTTCGATTTGATGTAGTTGCAGGCCGCCATGTTCAGCTCGCGAACCTCGATCCCGAGGACCTGAAATCCCATGCGCGCGAACCCGACCGCGTACCCGCCTTCCAAGCAGCCGACATCGGCCAGGCGTAGGTGGCTCTTGTCCCCGGGAAAGACGGTTTCCAGAATCCCGCGCGCCGAGATGAACCAGGACGATTCGTCTAACGTGCGCGAGGACTCCGGTATCGTCAAGGTTCCGTCGTCGAGGCGAACGTTGTGGGCGGTGAATTGTACCGCGCCGGCCGAATGTTCCTGTGCCATCACTTGGTTAGCCCCTTCGGCTGGTCCTGGGTTTGTCGACATGGTCAGGCTCGACAGCCGCGTCGGAGCCGGGAGGGCCACACATCCACGAGCCCCCTGCGGCTCGGCGTCGCGGCGGCGAGCTTGCGCCACTGGGTCTTGAGCCGCCGCGCGGGTGTCGCCCCGCGGTGCTGCAGCGCCAGCATGGCGATCCGGGGATGGCGCGCGATGGTTTCCTGCAGCGCGGCGCGCCCCTCCGGGCCTGGAACGTTGGCGATCTGGCGAAGGATCCAGTCGGCCATGACGGCGATGAGCTCCTCGCGCGCGGGGTCTCCCGGGAACAGGTCGAGCATCGCGTCAAACGTCGCCGCATGCCCCGGACCCTGCGTCAACCAGAACTTTGGCGGGTCCACCACCTGGTTGTGCCACATGCCTTGGGCGTGGCGGCGATACACGGCCATGGTGTCGGGCAACATGGCGATGTCGCCATGCACCGCGTGCCGGACGTGCAGATACCAGTCCAGGGGCATGACGTCGGCAGGAATGTCGTCGTAGCGCTCGAGGCGACGGTACACGGCCGAGTTGGTCTGGATGAAGTTCATCAAGATCAACGCATCCAGGCTCAAGTTGCCCCGCACCCGAACCGGGGGGAACTTCGAGTCCTTGGCATGGCCGTCCTCCCATATCACTCGGACGGGATGGAAGCACACCGTCGTCTTGGGGTGCCGGTCGAGGAATGCGACCTGTTTGCTTAGCTTCAGCGGATCGATCCAGTAGTCGTCCGCCTCGCACAACGCGACGTACTCGCCGCGAGCGGCCGACAGGGCGCCGGTCAGGTTCCCATTGAGGCCGAGGTTTTCGGTCCTGAAGATCGGCCGGAACACGTGCGGGTACCGCTCGGCGTACTCACGGATGATCGCCGGGGTGGCATCGGTCGACGCGTCGTCGGCGACGATGATCTCCACCGGGAAGTCGGTTTGCTGGTCGAGAAAGCTGTCGAAGGCCTGACGGGCGTAGCCCGCCTGGTTGTGAGTGGTCGAGACGATGCTCACCTTGGGGCAAAGCTGGGGACTCACCGTCGGCCCTTTTCCTGCGCGGCCGCAAGGGTATTGCGATGGCGAACGTGAATCGCCTGTGCCCGCCGGCCGTCGGCCGTCGTGGCCTGGTGGTCGGCGGACGTACGGCACACGCTGGCGAAGTATAGCGAGGGTGCACTGACGTTGGGCTCGAACCGCGTGGCGCGCGGTGTGGGCGCACCGTCTCGAGTCGGTGCTGGTTGGCTCGCGGCCTACAACGGCGCTCTCCGCGGCGCGGGCGTACCGGATATCTTAGCTGGTCAATAGCCATTTTTCAGCAATTTCTCAGTAACGCTACGGGGCGCGCCGTGCCGTAGTAGCGTCCCCACTGATGTGGACGATGGTGCTCCTTTTGGGGTTGGGGATGGCGATTGACCCGGCGCGTCTGGGACTCGCGGTCGTCATGCTGTCGCGGCGTCGGCCCATGCTGAATCTGTTCGCCTTCTGGGTGGGCGGCATGGTGGCGGGTGTCGGCATCGCGCTAGCCGTGCTGGTGTTCATGCGCGATGTCGCCTTGGCGGCCATACAAGGCGTGGTGTCCGCGGCCAACGAGTTCAGGGAAGCGGTCGGGATCCTGGCGGGTGGGCGTCTGCACATCGTCATCGGTGTCATCATGCTGCTGTTGGCCGCGCGCATGGTGGCTCGCGCGCGGGCGCAGGTAGGGGTACCGGTAGGGCCAGTGGGGGTAGCCGACGGTGGAATGTCGGCCCTGGCGCTAGCGCAGCGCCCCCCGGGTCTTGTTGCGCGGCTGGAAGTGCGTACTCAACAGATGCTGCAGGGCGACGTTGTGTGGCCGGCGTTCGTGGTGGGCGTCGCCTCGTCCGCACCGCCCTTCGAGAGTGTGGTGGCGTTGACGGTCATCATGGCATCGGGAGCCGAGATCGGCACTCAGCTCGGCGCATTTGTCGTGTTCACCCTCCTGGTGCTTGCGGTCATCGAGATTCCGTTGGTCGCCTACCTGGCGATACCGCAGCAAACCCAGCAGGTTATGCTGCGGTTTCAGGATTGGGTACGGTCCAATCGTCGGCAGATCTCCCTCACCATCCTGATAGGGGTCGGGTTCCTCTTTTTGTACCAGGGCGTGACTAGTCTCTGAGTCGCCATGTGGTGCCTGGTGATGCATCAAGCGTGGTATCGGTGAACCCGGCGAAACCGCTTATCTCGGTGTGCATCCCGATGTACAACAACGGCGCCACCATCGAGCGCTGTCTGCGTAGCATCCTCGAACAGGAGGGCGTCGAGTTCGAGATCGTGGTCGTTGACGACGACTCGTCCGACGACTGCGCCGCGATCGCCGCAACGATGCTGCGACCCGGAGACCGCTTGCTGCGAAATGAGCCTCGCCTCGGCCTCAACCGAAACCACAACAAATGTCTGGAAGTCGCGCGCGGCGGACTTATTCAGTTCGTACATGGTGATGATCGGCTGCTCCCCGGAGCCCTGCAGACACTCAGCCGACGTTTTGAGGATCCCAGTGTCGGAATGGCTTTCGCCCCCCGACGGGTGGAGAGCGACGACATCAAGTGGCAACAACGGTACGGCAGGGTCCATACCCGTTTCCGCAAGCTGCGCGACCGCAACCACGGGCCGTCGCTGGTCTTGCAGATGGTATTGCACGGCGCGAAGGAAAATTGGATCGGCGAACCGACCGCCGTGATGTTTCGGCGGCAATTGGCGCTGGACGCCGGTGGTTTTCGCACCGATATCTACCAGCTCGTCGATGTGGACTTCTGGCTTCGGTTGATGCTGAGGTCGGCGGTCTGCTTCGTTCCGCACGAGCTCTCGGTGCGCCGTCACACGGCGGCGACGGAGACCACACGGGTGATGGCGACTCGGCGCAACGTGCTGGACCGACAGCGCATTCTCACCTGGTTGATCGTGGACCCGTTGTCGCCCAACAGCGTTCGCAGCGCCGCGGCGCTGTGGTGGATACCCGCATGGCTGGCCATGATCGTGGAGGTGGCCGTGCTCGGACCGCAGCGGCGGACGCACTTGAAGGCTTTGGCGCCGGCCCCATTCCGCGAGTTCGCCCACGCCCGGCGTCAACTGCCGATGGCTGACTAGCAGTCGCACTCTGCCTGGCCGTCGTCGGAGCCACAGACAATTCCAACCCATTTGGCCTGGCGGCCAAGATGACATTTTTACAAGGTAAGGCTAGCCTTAAGCGTCCGCGTATCCAGGACCTCGGGTCTGTTGCGTTGTGGTTGCCTCGCATGCGACGGAGTGCTCTGCGCCAACGGCCCAGGTCGTCCGAGAAGGCCAGCCTTGACCTGTACAGCTGTGGCGACCCGAACGTTGCACAGCTTGGCGACGAATGCCGAGTTGGTCGAGTCGGCCGATCTGACCGTCACCGAGGATATTTGCTCGCGAATCGTGTCGCTGCCAGTTCACGACCACATGGCCATTGCCGACGTTGCGCGGGTCGTTGCGCCGTTCGGGGAAGGGTTAGCGCGCGGTGGTTGACCCGACAGCGACGGATTCGCCCAAGGTGAGTATCGTCTCGATCTCCTACAACCAAGAGGAGTACATTCGCGAGGCCCTGGACGGCTTCGCCGCCCAGAGGACCGAGTTCCCCGTCGAGGTGATCATCGCTGACGATGCCTCCACGGACGCCACCCCGAGGATCATAGGAGAGTACGCCGCCCGCTATCCGCAGCTGTTTCGGCCGATCCTGCGGCAGACCAACATCGGTGTCCACGCCAATTTCAAGGATGTGCTGTCCGCCGCTCGTGGCGAGTACCTCGCACTGTGCGAAGGCGACGATTACTGGACCGATCCGCTGAAGCTGTCCAAGCAGGTAAAGTACCTGGACCGGCATCCGGAGACGACGGTGTGTTTTCATCCTGTGCGAGTGATCTATGAGGATGGCGCAAAAGACTCCGAGTTCCCGCCGCTCAGCTGGCGCCGCGACCTGAGCGTCGATGCCCTGCTCGCGCGGAACTTCATCCAAACCAACTCGGTCGTGTACCGCCGTCAGCCGAGCTACGACGACATCCCGGCCAACGTCATGCCGATAGATTGGTACTTGCATGTGCGGCATGCGGTGGGCGGCGAGATCGCCATGTTGCCCGAGACGATGGCGGTCTACCGTCGCCACGCTCACGGTATTTGGCATTCCGCGTACACTGACCGCCGAAAGTTTTGGGAGACACGAGGCCATGGGATGGCCGCGACGCTCGAGGCGATGCTCGACCTAGTTCACGGCCACCGCGAGCGCGAGGCGATCGTCGGTGAGGTGTCCGCCTGGGTGCTTCGCGAGATCGGAAAGACACCCGGCCGACAGGGTCGCGCCCTGCTTCTGAAGTCCATCGCGGACCATCCGCGGATGACGATGCTGTCGCTACAACACCGGTGGGCGCAAACGCCCTGGCGGCGGTTCAAGCGCCGGCTGTCCACCGAGTTATCGAGCTTGGCGGCGCTTGCGTACGCCACCCGACGGCGCGCACTCGAAGGTCGGGACGGCGGTTATCGCGAAACCACTTCTCCGCCGACCGGTAGGGGACGTAACGTCCGCGGATCACATGCCTAGATCTTGATAGATCGCCCGTCTGGCCTCTATGGATGGAGCATGCGGGATCGGACCGGTTGCCGCCGACTCGACGACCGAAAGAGCCATCAAATAGCCTTGCGGCCCATCTTTGAGATCTGTCAACCCGCCGGTCCTGATGTCCTCCAGGCTCTGGTCGGGATGAGCTAGTGCGGTTCCCGAACTCGGCATCTTCGTCAGTCCTGGAGAGAAACAACACCAGCGAAGGTAGTGTGATGTCCGTGGTCGAATCCTCTCTTCCTGGTGTGCTGCGTGAACGCGCCAGTTTTCAGCCCAACGACAAAGCGCTCACCTTTATCGATTACGAGCGGTCCTGGGATGGTGTTGAAGAAACTCTGACGTGGTCGCAGTTATATCGGCGAACGCTTAACCTCGCCGCACAGCTAAGAGAACATGGGTCGACCGGCGATCGGGCATTAATTCTGGCGCCACAAAGCCTCGACTATGTCGTTAGCTTTATTGCCTCGCTGCAGGCCGGAATTGTCGCGGTTCCGCTTTCGATTCCCCAGGGTGGTGCCCACGACGAGCGCACCGTTTCCGTGTTCGCCGATACCGCACCGGCGATCGTTCTCACGGCGTCCTCGGTCGTCGACAATGTCGTCGAATACGTCCAGCCGCAGCCCGGCCAAAACGCACCGGCGGTGATCGAAGTCGATCGGCTGGATCTTGATGCTCGGCCGAGCTCCGGTTCTCGTTCTGCCGCTCACGGCCATCCGGATATCTTGTACTTGCAGTACACCTCGGGTTCCACGCGCACGCCGGCCGGTGTCATGGTCTCGAATAAGAATCTTTTCGCCAATTTCGAACAAATTATGACCAGTTACTACGGCGTCTATGGCAAGGTCGCCCCGCCAGGCTCCACCGTGGTGTCGTGGTTGCCGTTCTATCACGACATGGGTTTCGTCTTGGGACTGATATTGCCGATTCTGGCTGGCATCCCCGCCGTGCTGACCAGCCCGATCGGTTTCCTGCAGCGCCCGGCTCGCTGGATACAGATGTTGGCAAGCAACACTCTTGCGTTTACCGCCGCGCCGAACTTCGCATTCGATCTGGCGTCTCGTAAGACCAAAGACGAGGACATGGAGGGCCTCGATCTCGGTGGCGTACACGGCATCCTCAACGGCAGCGAACGGGTGCAGCCGGTGACGCTGAAGCGCTTCATCGACCGGTTCGCCCCGTTCAATCTTGACCCCAAGGCGATACGTCCGTCGTACGGAATGGCAGAGGCCACGGTATATGTGGCCACCCGCAAGGCGGGTCAACCGCCAAAGATAGTGCAATTCGATCCCCAGAAGCTGCCGGACGGCCAAGCTGAGCGGACCGAAAGCGACGGCGGCACACCGCTGGTCAGCTACGGCATCGTCGACACCCAGCTGGTGCGCATCGTCGACCCGGACACCGGCATCGAGCGCCCCGCGGGAACGATCGGTGAGATTTGGGTGCACGGCGACAACGTCGCCATCGGCTATTGGCAGAAACCCGAGGCGACCGAACGCACCTTTAGCGCAACGATCGTCAATCCCTCCGAAGGCACACCCGCAGGACCATGGCTGCGGACGGGAGATTCGGGTTTCCTCTCCGAGGGTGAGCTGTTCATCATGGGGCGCATCAAGGACCTCTTGATCGTGTACGGGCGCAACCACTCTCCCGACGATATCGAGGCGACGATTCAGACGATCAGTCCGGGCCGCTGTGCGGCGATCGCTGTTTCCGAGCATGGTGCTGAGAAGCTGGTTGCCATTATTGAACTCAAGAAGAAGGACGAGTCCGACGACGAGGCGGCGGAACGACTGGGTTTCGTGAAACGCGAAGTGACCTCGGCAATCTCGAAGTCGCACGGGTTGAGCGTGGCGGATCTTGTGCTCGTCTCCCCGGGCTCAATCCCAATCACCACCAGCGGCAAGATCCGGCGAGCACAGTGTGTGGAGCTGTACCGTCAGGACGAGTTCACTCGCCTGGACGCATAGCACCCACAGGCGAGGCTCCCGCAATGGGGCGCAATGGGGATCGTCACACCAGTAGCACCAGCCCCTGGAGGGGCAACAGGGGAAAACTGAGTTGAGCGCCAACCGTGCGCACTGAGGCTCAGGTGCTCAGCTTCGCGTCGGGCTTTGACCCCGCGTGACCGACTGCGGGTTCGCCGATAGACGTGTCATCCCAACGGTCGTAGCTCGGTAGGCCGGCAAGACCGAACAGCGGCAGCGAGTGGCCGAGTAGATGGTCGACGGGTTCTTTACCGATGTGGGCGCCGTCGCCGTTGGGTTTCGACACGCCATCCACGACATCGTAGGCCGGCATGGCGGCATAGCCGAACAGCGGAAGCGAATGTCTGCGCAGGTGGTCGATCAGGTACTCCCCGTTGCCTTCGGCTAGGTCAGCGGGCTTGCCGTTGGGAACCGACTTGGTTGCCGCCTTGCTTGCGTGCCCGTTGGTGTTGCGGACGACCTTGGTGTGGGGCGGCTTGGGCGCCGGGATCGGGGCCTTGCGTCGGTGGCCTTTCACCCGCCGCAGCCACCGATCGGCTTTGGTCGGCGGCGTGGATGGGTCGCGTCCCAGCTCGGACGGCCACCAGTTTGCCCGGCCAATCATCGTGGTCAAGGCCGGCACCGTGACCGTGCGGACCAGGAAGGTGTCCAGCACGATCCCGATGCCGATGGTGAAACCGGCCTGAGCCATCGTGTTGATGCTCGCGCCCACCAGACCGAACATCGACGCGGCGAAGATGAGACCCGCCGAGGTGATAACACCACCGGTGGAGCCCACGGTTCGGATGACGCCGATGCGTATACCGTGTGGTGATTCGTCGCGGATGCGTGAAATGAGCAGCATGTTGTAGTCAGCGCCGATGGCAACCAATAATATGAAGGACAGTCCCGGCAGGCTCCAATGCATTTCCTGGCCCAGTATCAATTGGAAAACGAGAGTTCCTATGCCTAGGGCCGACAAGTAAGAAATCAGCACCGAGCCTATCAGATATATCGGAGCCACAAGTGCGCGCAGCAGAATGACGAGAATCAAGAATACGATAACGATCGTCGCAATGACGATGAATTTCATATCGCTGTTGTAGTAGTCGCGGATATCCCGCAGCGCAGTCGGAACCCCCGCCAGACCTATCGTGGCATCCTCGAGTTCGGTATTCGGTCGCGCGGAATCCGCAACACGGAGGATATCGTTGACCTGATCCATCGCCTCGGTGGTGGCCGGATTCAGCGCGCTCTGCACGAAGTACCGCGCCGCATGACCATCGGCCGACAGGAAAATCTGGGCGCCCTTCTTGAACTCGTCCCTCGAAAAAATCTGCGGTGGAATGTTGAAGCCCGCCATTGACGGCTTGTCCGCATCCCGCTTGATCCCCAACAGGAAGTCGGCGGCCTCGTTGAGCCCTGAGCCCATCTTTTTGACCTGATCGACCAATTCCTGCACGCCTGCCGCCAGCGCTGCGCTGCCGTCGGCGAGAGCGTTGGCTCCTTGCTGCATTTGAGCCAATTTGGTGGGTAGGCCGTCGACCGCTTTGAGGGTGCTGACGACTTGCTTCAGTTGCCCGTCCAGTGTGCTCACCGTCCGGGCGAGTGTCTGGTATTCCTGCGTCTGTTGCAGGGTGACGGCTAGCGCTCTGATGGACCTGAGCAGGCCGTCGTCCTGCGCCTGGACAATCGCCGCCAACTGTGCGCGCGACGTCCGACAGGCGGGATCGCTGTTACACACCGGGCTGGAGTTGAGGGCGTTGACCATAGGGCTGGCCCAAGTGGCGATTTGTTCGGCATCGGTGACGGTCCCGCTCAGATTGTCCCCCAGAGCCCGCATGCGCCCGACATATTGGGACGCATTTTCCAGTTGTCGGATGGTCTTGTCGCCGCCCATCAGGTCCATCATGGCCTGCAGGGTGTTGACTATCCCGCTCGAGCTGGCCACGGCCCCATTGATTTCGTTGCGTATTTGGGCGAGGGCGTCGGCCAACTGGTGCGCACCGCCGGTCAGCTGGTCCAGCTCGCCTCCGTGCTCTTCGAGCAGGGTGGTCGCTTCGTCGAGCTTGCCGCCCACTTCACCAGCCTGAAACGAGACCTTGGTCTCCTTCAGAGGTTCCCCGTTCGGTCGGGTCAAGCCCCGCACCATCACGATGTTGGGCAATTCTGCTATCTCGCGGGACATCATCTCGATGTCGGCAAGCGCGCCGGGTGTCCGCAGGTCTCGGGGGGATTTGATGAACAGCACCATCGGAGTCATCGCGTTCATCGGGAAATGGCGGTTCATCGCCTCGTATCCTTTGACGCTTTCGACGTGCTGCGGCACCGTCTTGAGATCGTCGTAGTTGAATCGGATCAGCAGCGTGCAGCCGGCCAGGGCGACCAGCACAATGAGACTGCCGACCAGGTGGATGGTGGACCGACGCACGATGCGAACACCCGAACGCCGCCACATTCGACTGGTCAGGTCGCGTCGCGGCTTGATCCAGCCCCGCCGTCCGGTGAGTGTCAGGATGGCGGGCAGCAGGGTGACCGCACCCAGCAGCGACACCGTGATGGCAACCGCAATTGCCGGGCCCACCGCCGAAAACACTTCCAGTTTGGTGAACACCATCGCCAGAAATGTGACGGCGACGGTGGCCGCCGATGCGGTGATCACCTTGCCGATGGACATCAACGCCTTCTTGACCGCCATGTCCGATTTTTCGCCGTGGCGCACATAGTCGTGATAGCGACTTATCAGAAAGACGGCGTAATCGGTTCCCGCCCCGATCATGACCGCGCTCATAAAGACGATCGCCTGCATGTTCACGGCCAGGCCGAACTCGGCGAGCCCGGACAACGTGCCCTGCGCAGTGACCACCGACGCTCCGATGGTGGCCAGCGGCACCAGCATGGTCACCAGGTTCCGATAGACGAGGATCAGGATGATCAGCACGCTGACCGCGGTGCCGATCTCGATGATCCGCACATCTTTCTCGCCGAGCTCCGTCAGGTCGGCGACCGTGGCGATCGGACCGCTGAGGTGGACGGTCAGGCTGGTTCCCGCGACTGTTTGCTTGACGATCGCGGCGACGCGTTTGAACGCCGCTTGTGTCTCAGGCGACGCGGCATCGCCCGCGAACGTGATGGGCAGGTTCCAAGCCTTGTTGTCCTTGCTGGCCAACAGCTCCTTCATTTCGGGGACGGCGAGAAAATCCTGAACCGATATTTTGTCCTGCGTGTCCGCCCGCAGGTTTTCGATCAGTTTTCGGTAGACGGCCTCGTCGGCGGGTCCCAGCCCGTTCTCGTTGGTCAAGAGGACCAAAAGGAGGGCGGAGGTCTCAATTTTTTCCTGGAAAGCCGCGCTCATCTCCTTTTGCAGGACCATCGATGGGGCCCCGGGCGGCAGGGGAGCTTGCTCGCGCTTTGCGGCTTGCGCCTGCAGCGTTGGGAGCAACAGCGTCAGCGCGGCCGCCACCGCGATCCAGCACCCAATGACGATCAGCGGCCATCGCACCACGAAGTTGCCGATACGGTCGAACAGTCCCCCGGCTTTGGCCTCGTCATGCCTTGCCACCCGATAACCGTACAAGCCTGGCAATCGGTGGCGTGGGGAAATGACGATAACCGCATTAACCGTGACGTTGCCGTTACTTTGGCGGCGTTTGACCACTGCGGGCGTCAAATACGCAGATCAGGGGCATTTCGTGGGATCGGCTGGCGTGCCCGCAGCCGACGCTGGCGGGCGGGATGCGGCGTCCGAACAGATAGCTCGCTGGACTCAAACTTGCACGGTCGTGCTGGTTTGCGGTCACGGTCCGGCAAAGTGGGCATTTCGGTCCTGGTGCACCTCGCGGTCGTGCGACACTCTCCCCGTGGCTCTTAGGTATCGCCTGCAGTCCAATCCGTTGGTCGGCAAGCTCACGACCAAGTACTTCTTGCCGCTTGGCACTCGCCAGGTCGGCGATCACGTGGTGTTTTTCAACTTCGGCTACGAGGAGGATCCGCCGATGGCGTTGCCGCTGTCGGAGTCCGACGAGCCCAATCGGTATTGCATCCAGCTCTACCACCAGACGGCCAGTCAGGTGGACCTCACCGGCAAGGAGGTGCTAGAGGTCAGTTGTGGCGCCGGTGGCGGGGCCTCCTACATCGCCCGCAACCTAGGTCCGGCCTCCTACACGGGGCTGGACTTGAATCCGGCCAGCATCGACCTCTGCCGGGCAAAGCACCGGCTGCCCGGCCTGCAGTTCGTGCAGGGCGACGCGCAGAACCTGCCTTTCCCCGACGAATCCTTCGATGCGGTGGTCAATGTCGAAGCCTCGCACCAGTACCCCGACTTTCGCGGCTTCTTGGCCGAAGTGGCGCGCGTGCTTCGCCCGGGCGGACACTTCCTCTACACCGATTCCCGTCGAAATCCCGTCGTCGCCGAATGGGAGGCGGCGTTGGCCGATGCTCCGCTGCGCACGATTTCGCAGCGGGACATCGGCGCGCAGGCCAAGCGTGGGTTGGATGCGAACACGGCGCGTTCGCAAGAGGCCATCGGCCGCCGCGCACCCGTATTGCTGGCCGGCTTGACCCGCTGTGCGGTGCGTGTGCTGGACTGGGATCTACGTCGCGGCGGCGGGTTCAGCTATCGGATCTACTTGTTCGCCAAGGATTGATTCGGCGAGACCACACCCATGAAAAACTCATGAAATTTGTCGTGGCCAGCTATGGGACTCGCGGCGACATCGAGCCCTGCGCAGCGGTCGGCCTGGAGCTGCAGCGGCGCGGCCATGATGTGTGCCTTGCCGTGCCGCCCAACCTGATTGGTTTCGTGGAAACGGCCGGGCTGTCTGCTGTCGCATACGGAAGCAGGGACTCTCAGGAGCAGCTCGACGAGCAGTTCCTGCACAACGCGTGGAAACTTCAGAACCCCATCAAGCTGCTGCGTGAAGCGATGGCGCCCGTCACCGAGGGCTGGGCGGAGCTGAGCGCGATGTTGACGCCGGTGGCCGCCGGGGCCGACCTGCTGTTGACCGGTCAGATCTACCAGGAGGTGGTCGCCAACGTCGCCGAGCACCACGGCATTCCGTTGGCCGCGCTGCATTTTTATCCGGTGCGAGCCAATGGCGAGATCGCCTTTCCCGCGCGGCTGCCGGCGCCACTGGTCCGCTCCACCATCACGGCCATCGACTGGCTGTATTGGCGCATGACGAAAGGTGTTGAGGACGCGCAGCGGCGTGAACTGGGCCTGCCGAAGGCGTCAACTCCCGCGCCGCGGCGAATGGCCGTACGCGGGTCGCTGGAGATCCAAGCCTACGACGCGCTTTGCTTCCCGGGGCTGGCAGCGGAATGGGGCGGCCGACGCCCGTTCGTCGGCGCGTTGACGATGGAATCGGCGACCGACGCGGACGACGAGGTCGCTTCATGGATCGCTGCCGATACACCGCCGATTTATTTCGGCTTTGGCAGCATGCCGATCGGATCCCTGGCCGACCGGGTCGCCATGATCAGTGCGGCCTGCGCGGAGTTGGGCGAGCGCGCGTTGATTTGCTCGGGACCCAGCGATGCGACCGGAATCCCGCAGTTCGATCACGTGAAGGTGGTGCGTGTGGTCAGCCACGCGGCGGTCTTTCCCACCTGCCGTGCGGTCGTCCACCATGGCGGCGCGGGCACCACCGCCGCCGGTCTTCGAGCCGGTATCCCCACCTTGATTCTGTGGGTCACCTCCGACCAGCCGATCTGGGCTGCTCAGATCAAACAGCTGAAAGTAGGCCGGGGGAGACGCTTTTCAAGCGCCACCAAAGAATCGCTGATTGCCGACCTTCGAACGATACTTGCGCCGGACTATGTCACCCGAGCGCGGGAGATCGCGTCTCGGATGACCAAACCCGCCGCCAGCGTCACGGCCACCGCCGATCTGCTCGAAGATGCAGCCCGCCGTGCGCGCTAAGCGAGGGTGGCGCTTCGGCGAATGGCCTTCGGCGCGAGGATGATCGTTGTACGCTCCGCTTGTGTCCCTGATGATTACGGTGCCGGTGTTTGGGCAGCACGAATACACCCACGCACTCGTGGCCGACCTGGAACGTGAGGGCGCCGACTATCTCATCGTCGACAACCGCGGTGATTATCCTAGGATCGGCACCGAGCGAGTGAGCACACCGGGAGAGAACCTAGGCTGGGCCGGGGGGAGCGAGCTCGGTTTCCGACTTGCGTTCGCGGAGGGTTACTCCCACGCAATGACGCTCAACAACGACACCCGGGTCTCGAAGGGATTTGTTGCCGCGTTGCTCGACTCGCGGCTACCGGCCGACGCCGGAATGGTCGGGCCGATGTTTGACGTGGGTTTTCCCTTCGCGGTAGCTGACGAGAAACCAGACGCCGAAAGCTATGTTCCGCGAGCGCGATACCGGAAGGTGCCCGCAGTCGAGGGAACGGCGCTGGTGATGTCGCGGGATTGCTGGGATGCGGTCGGCGGCATGGACCTGTCCACGTTCGGGCGCTACGGATGGGGGCTCGACCTGGATCTCGCGTTACGGGCTCGAAAGTCCGGGTATGGCCTGTACACAACCGAGATGGCCTACATCAACCATTTCGGGCGCAAGACCGCCAATACGCACTTCGGTGGGCACCGGTATCACTGGGGTGCAAGTGCGGCCATGATCCGGGGATTGCGTCGAACGCATGGCTGGCCCGCCGCTATGGGTATCTTGCGGGAGATGGGGATGGCCCATCATCGTAAGTGGCACAAGTCATTTCCGCTCACCTGCCCGGCGAGCTGCTAGGCGTGCTCCCAGGCGTTTGGCGTGCCGTCGCCTCCAGCAGGTCCGCGGCCGCGGTGACGGCGGCTGTCGGCCGGGTCATCCGTGTCGAGATCTCACGTGCCCGCGCGGCGCATTCCGGCGCCAGGATCGATCGTAGCTCCTTGAGCAATGACCCGCGGGTGATGTTCGTAAAGCGTTTGGCAGAGCCGACTTTGAGTCGTTGGACGGCACCGGCCCAGATCGGTTGATCGGCCACGTCCCAGAGAATCAGCGTGGGCATTCCCGCTCGCAGGCCGGCGGCGGTGGTACCGGCGCCACCGTGGTGGACGACCGCGCGGCACTTGGGAAGGATGGTCGAATAGTTGACCAGGCCGACACGTTTCACGTGGTCGGCATGACGAATGCGGGTGGAGTTGGCTGCCGGAGAATAGATCAGGGCTCGCTCGCCGAGCTGTGCGCAGACATCGGAGATCATGGCGAGCGTTTGGACGGGCGTTTGGACGGGCGTGCTGCCGAAGCCGAAGTAGATGGGTGGTGTTCCGGCGGCGATCCACGACTCGAGTTCTTCGTTGGGTTCGCTGTGTAACTCCATGGTCAGCGGGCCGACAAACGGGCGGCGGTCGCTCCATTCGGCCGCCAGTCCGGGGAAAAAAACCGGGTCGTAGGCTTGGATTTCGGGCGCTCCGCGTTCCGCCAGCCGACGCACCGCCGGCGCCGGTGCTGGCGGTAGGCCCAGTTCACGTCGTTGCGCGCGATCGGCATCCTTGCTGACGTACGCATACAGCCGCCATGAGACCTTCATCGTCGCGCGCACCAGAGTCGCCGGCGTCGGTATCGACGGGATCGCGATTTGGCCGTTGACCTGCATCGGAAAGTGATGCAGTGCCGCAGCCGGAATGTCGTAGTACTCGGCGACGTTGGCTGCCACACCATGATATGTCTGGCCCGTCATCACCAGGTCGGCGCCGTCGGCCAACGTGGTCAACGTCGTGCCCATCTCCGCCCAGCCTTCGACGAATAGTTCCTTGACGGCGCGGGCGAGGTTGAGCGGATTCTGGGCTCTGGTGAGGTTGCGGACGAATGCCGCGACCGTGTTGATCTGTTCGTCCGAGTCCGGGCCGTAGGCGACGCCGGTCAGACCTGCCGACTCGACGAACTCGATCAGGTTGGGCGGCACTGCCATATGAACTGCGTGGCCTCGCCGCCGCAGCTCCACGCCAACCGCGGCGCAAGGTTCGACATCACCGCGGGTTCCGTGGACCGCCAAGACAAACTTCATCAGCGCCTTCCCGCGTTCGACGTCAGGCGGGTGCCGGCGCGTCCCTGTCGGCCGCCAACTTGTCGCACATCAGATCCGCCAGGCCACGAACGGTGGTGTTGATTTCGGTGGCGGAAATGCGGATCCCGGTTTCGGCTTCCACCCGCGCACGCAGTTCCTGGCTGCTCAGTGAGTCCAGGCCGTACTCGCTGAGCAGCCGGTCGGTGTCGATGGTGCGGCGTAGGATTAGGCCGACCTGCTTGGAGAGTAGCCGCCGCAGCCGGTCTGGCCATTCCTCGCGGGGCAGGTCCACCAGCTCGGCAAGGAATTTGCTTGTGCCTGAACGGTTTTGCCCCAGGGATTGGAACTTCTCCGCGAATGGGCTGTGCTGGGCGAAGGCTGTCAGCCAGGGTGATCCGATCACCGGGGCGTAGCCGCTGTAGGCGCGGTTGTGGCGCAGCAGGGTCTCGAAGGCGTAGGCGCCTTCCTCGGGGGCGATGGCGTCGCCGGTTTGTTCGGCAAAGGCGATCGCGCGGCCGATCTGGCCCCAGGCGCCCCAGGCGATGGAGGTGGCTGGTAGGTCTTGGGCTCGCCGCCAGTGGGTGAAGGTGTCCAGCCAGCTGTTGGCCGCGGCGTAGGCGCCCTGACCCGGCGAGCCCACCAGGGCGGCCGCTGAGGAGAATGAGCAGAACCAGTCCAGCGGCTGGTCCGCGGTGGCCCGGTGCAGTTGCCAGGCGCCATATGCCTTGGGCGCCCAGTCGCGTTCGATGAGTTCGTCGGTGATGTTGGCCAAGGTGGCGTCCTCGACCACCGCGGCCGCGTGCAGCACGCCGCGCAGCGGCAAACCCGTCGCGGTGGCCGCCGTGACCAACCGGTCGGCGGTGTCCGGCTGGGCGATATCGCCGCACTCCACCACTACGTCAGACCCGATCGCGCGGACGAGTTCGATGGTCTCCAACGCCTTTTGGCTGGGCTGTGAGCGCGAGCTGAGCACGATGCGGCCGGCCCCGGCGTTGGCCATCTTCTCGGCCAGGAATAAGCCCAGCCCACCCAGGCCACCGGTGATGATGTAGGACCCGTCTGAACGGAAAACCCGAGCCTGTTCGGGGGGAAGCACCACGCTGCTGCGCCCGGCGTGGGGGACGTCGAGGATGAGCTTGCCGGTGTGCTCGGCCGCGCCCATCACCCGGATCGCGGTGGCCGCCTCGGCCAGCGGGTAATGGGTGCTCTGCGGCATCGGCAGCACACCCTCGACGGTCAACCGATACACCGTGCTCAACAGTTCGCGGACCGCAGCCGGATGGCTCACCGACATCAACCCCAGGTCTAGACCGTAGAACGCCAGATTGCGCCGGAATGGCAAGAGTTCCAGTCGGGTATTGGAGTAGATGTCGCGTTTGCCGATTTCGATGAAGCGGCCGCCCAGGGCCAGTAGTTTGAGGCCGGCCAACTGTGCGGCACCGGTCACGGAGTTGAGCACGATGTCCACGCCGTAGCCGGCGGTGTCGCGGCGGATCTGCTCGGCGAACTCGACGCTGCGCGAGTCATAGACGTGTTCGATGCCCATGTCGCGCAGCAGGTCTCGACGCTTTTCGTTGCCTGCGGTGGCGTAGATCTGGGCTCCGGCCGCACGCGCGATCGCGATTGCGGCCTGGCCCACTCCGCCGGTGGCGGAGTGGATGAGCACCTTGTCGCCGGCCTTGATCCGCGCCAGGTCCTGCAGCCCGTACCACGCGGTGGCGCTGGCGGTGGTCACTGCCGCGGCTTGGGCGTCGGTCAGCCCCTCGGGCAGTCTGGTGGCCAGGCGGGCGTCGCAGGTGACGAACGTGGCCCAGCAGCCGTTGGGTGACATGCCGCCGACCCGGTCACCGACCTTGAGTTCGCTGACCCCGGGCCCGACCGCGCTCACCACCCCGGCGAAATCGGTGCCCAGCTGCGGCTGTCGCCCGTCGAGGGTTTGGTAGCGGCCGAAGGTGACCAGCACGTCGGCGAAGTTGATGCTGGACGCGGTGACGGCGACCTCGATCTCTCCCGGGCCCGGCGGGACCCGGTCGAACGCGGCGAACTCCAAGGTTTGCAGGTCACCGGGAGTACGGATCTGTAGGCGCATGCCGGCCTCGGCGTGGTCGACGACGGTGGTTTGCCGCTCCTCGGGGCGCAGCGGGGCTGGGCACAACCGGGCGGTGTACCACTGGTCGTTGCGCCAGGCGGTCTCATCCTCGCCGCTGGCCGCCAGCAGCTGACGCGCCACCGACTCCGCGCCGGTCTGCTCATCCACATCGACATAGCTGGCCTTCAAATGCGGATGCTCAGCACCAATCACCCGCAACAACCCCCGCATCCCACCCTGCTCAAGATTGGGTCGGTCACCAGACAACACCGCCTGAGCATTGTGGGTCAGCACATACAACCGCGGCTCTTGGGCCGTGATCTCTGGAATCTCGCGGGCGATACGCACCACATGTTTGACAAGCTCGCCGCCGCGCACGGGGGATTCCGCGTCGGGGTCGCCGGTCTGCGGCGCGGTCAACACGAATACGCCGGTGAACCCGCCGGTGCCGAGCTGGTCGCGCAGCCGCGCGGCCTGGGCTGCGTGGTCGGCGCGCTGCGGCCAGGACATCGTTGTGCACTGCGCGTCGTGCACCTTCAGCGCGTCGGTCAACTGTGCGGCCACCAAATCCGTAGCGTCACACGTGCTGATCAGCAGCCAGGCGCCGGGTTCGGCGTGGCTGTTTTCGGGCAGCTCACGTTCGTGCCATTCGATGCTCAGCAGCCGCTCACCCAAAACCCGGGCACGTTCGCTGGCCTGCGACGCGCCGGTACCCAACTGCAGCCCACGCACCGCCAACACCACCGCGCCGTGCTCGTCCAACACGTCCAGGTCGGCTTCCACGCCCACACCGCACGCGGTCACCGTCGTGCAGCAGTACCGGGCATGACGGGCCGACCCATAGGACCGCAACCGCCGCACACCCAACGGCAGCAACAAACCACCGTCGGCCATACCCTGGACGGCGGGATGAGCCGCCACCGACTGGAAGCACGCATCCAGCAGCACGGGATGCACGCCGTAAGCTTTGACCTGCGAGCGAAGCGGGCCCGGTAGGTTGACCTCGGCCAGCACCGTGTCGCCGGCCCCTTCGGCGATGTACGCGTCAACCAGACCCGCAAAAGCCGGCCCTAAGCGATGACCACGCTTGTCCAGCCATTGCCGAACCTCGGCGCCGTCCACCTTGTGGGGATGGCTGGCCAGCAGTTCGGCGATGTTTTTCTGGGGTGGCTGGTCCGGGGCGTCGTCGGCTTCCCGGACAACGTGCAGAACCGCGGCGAGTTGCCGTGTGTACCTACCATCATGGCTGGTCTCTACTGTGAGTGGGACAACGCCGGGGGCTTCTACCGTGGCGGTGACGCCGATGGGGGTTTCGTCGTCGAGCAGCAACATCTGCTCGAATCGGATGTCGCGGACTTCGGAGGCTTCGCCGAGGACGGCGCGGGCTGCGGCCAACGCCATCTCGCAGTAGGCGGCTCCCGGAAGGGCGGCCGCGCCGTGGATTTGGTGATCGGCCAGCCAGGGTTGTGTCACGGTGCCGACCTCGCCCTGCCAGACGTGGCGTTCCGGCTCCTCGGGCAGGCGCACGTGGGAGCCCAGCAATGGGTGTACGGCGACGGTATTGGCGTGGGCGATGCGACGGGTCGTGTCGTCGAGCAGCAGACGACGGTGGTTCCATGTGGGCAGTGGTGCGTTGATCAGTCGGCCGGTGGGGTAGAGCACGGCGAAGTCGACGGCGGCGCCGGCGGCGTAGAGGTCGCCGGCCAGTGCGCGCAGCCCGTGGGGCAGTGGTTGTTCGCGGCGCATGCCGGCCAGCGCAGCCGCGGACATGTCGAGGCTGCGGGCGGTCTGGTCGACCGCGTGGGTCAGCAGGGGGTGGGGGGTCAGCTCGGTGAAGACCCGGTAGCCGTCTTCGAGGGCGGCTTGCACCGCCGCGGCGAAGCGTACGGTGTGGCGCAGGTTGTCCACCCAGTAGTAGGCGTCGCAGTAGGGCTCCTCGCGCGGGTCGAACGAGGTCGCCGAGTAGTAGGGGATTTCCGGTTGCAGCGGGCTGATTTCGGCGAGCGCTTCGGCCAGTTCGTCGAGGATCGGGTCGACCTGCGGGGAGTGCGATGCTACGTCGACGGCCACCTCACGGGCCAGCACGTCGCGTTGCTCCCAGGCGGCCACCAGGTCGCGTACCGTCTGGGTGGCCCCGCCGATCACGGTGGACTGCGGGGAGGCCACCACCGCGACCACGGCGTCGTTGACGCCGCGCGCCATCAACTCCGAAAGCACTTGTTGAGCAGGCAGTTCCACCGATGCCATGGCGCCGGCGCCGGCGATACGGGTCATCAGCGCCGACCGCCGGCAGATGACGCGCACTCCGTCTTCGAGGCAGAGCGCGCCGGCGACCACCGCGGCCGCGGACTCGCCCAGCGAGTGGCCGATGACCGCGCCGGGCGCTACGCCGTAGGACTTCATTGTGGCCGCCAGCGCGACCTGCATGGCAAACAGGGTCGGTTGCACCCGGTCGATGCCGGTCACGACCTCGGGGGCGGTCATGGCTTCGGTCACCGAGAAGCCGGATTCCGCGGCGATCAGTGGTTCGATCGCGGCGATGGTGGCGGCGAATACCGGTTCGGTGGCCAGCAGGTCGGCGCCCATGCCCGCCCATTGCGAGCCTTGCCCGGAGAACACCCAGACCGGTCCGCGGTCGTCTTGGCCGACCGCGGGTGGGTAGGGGGGTTCGCCGGTGGCGACTTCCCGCAGCGCCTCGGTCAGCTCCGCGGTGGTGGCGGCCAGTACGGCGGTGCGCACCGGCCGGTGTCCGCGCCGGCGGGCCAGGGTGTAGGCCAGATCCGCCGGCGCCAGCTCGGGTCCTTGGGCGTCGACCCAATCGGCCAGCCGCGCGGCGGTCTGCCGCAGCGCGTCCTGCGAGCTGGCCGACAGCGCGAACAGCAGCGCGCCGTCGATACCGGGTGTGGCCGGGGTGTCGCCTGGTGCACCGGATTCGGGGGCTGGCACCGGTGCCTGCTCGACAATGGCGTGCACATTGGTGCCCGTCATGCCATACGACGACACCGCCGCGCGCCGGGGCGTTTCTTGATCGGCGCCGGGCCACGGCGTAATCTCTTGCGGCACAAACAGGTTGGTTTCGATTGCGGCAAGCTTGTCAGGCAGGGCCGTGAAGTGCAGATTCTGTGGGACCACGCCGTGTTGGAGGGCCAGGACCGCCTTCATCAGTCCCAGCGCTCCAGCGGCCGACTGGGTGTGGCCGAAATTGGTCTTCACCGATGCCAGCGCGCAGGGGCCGTCGTTGCCGTATACCTCGGCCAGGCTGGCGTATTCGATGGGGTCACCCACCGGGGTGCCCGGGCCGTGCGCCTCGACCATGCCCACCGTAGCCGGGTCCACACCGGCCACATCCAACGCCTCCCGATACGCCGCGACCTGCGCGGACCGTGATGGTGTCGCGATATTGACGGTGTGGCCGTCTTGGTTGGCGGCCGTGCCACGAATTACGGCCAGGATCCGGTCCCCATCGGCCAGCGCATCCGGCAACCGCTTGAGCGCCAACATGACACAACCCTCACCGGAGACGAAACCGTCCGCGGAAACGTCGAACGCATGACAGCGCCCGGTCGCAGACAACATGCCCAACGCCGAGCCCGAGGCGAACCGCCGCGGTTCGAGCATCACGTAGACACCGCCGGCTAGCGCAATGTCGCTTTCGCCGTCGTGCAGGCTACGACAAGCCAGGTGGATAGCGGTGAGGCCAGACGAGCATGCGGTATCTACCGTGATCGCGGGACCCTGCAAGCCCATGGCGTACGCCACCCGCCCGGATGCGAAGCAGGCATTGGTGCCCGTGTTGCCGTACGGCCCTTCGAAAGTCTGGTTGTCGGCGTGTACCAATATGTAGTCGGTATGAACCAACCCCACGAAAACCCCTGTCCGCGAGGCCATCTGGTTCGGTGTTAGGCCGCCGTGCTCCATGGCTTCCCAGGAGGTTTCCAGCAACAAGCGGTGCTGCGGATCGATCGCTATCGCTTCTTTCTCCCCGATCCCGAAGAACTCGGGATCAAAGTCGCCGACGTTATCGAGGTACGCGCCCCATTTGCAGTCGGTGCGTCCGGGCACGCCGGGTTCGGGGTCGTAGTACTCGTCGATGTCCCAGCGGTCGGCGGGGATCTCGGTGACCAGATCGTCGCCCCGCAGCAACGCCTCCCACAACCGATCGGGTGAGTCGATGCCCCCCGGCAGCCGGCACCCCATACCAATGACAGCTACCGGCGTAACACGTGTCCTATCCACGGTCTTTGTTCTCTCCTTACCCACGGTTCAAGCTTTTGCCAGCGGCGTATCGTCGAACTTCGGTCCGGGTTGATAGAACCGCAGCACCAAACGCACCCACCGACCCCCACGCTTCACGCCAACCCTTTAGTTCATTGGCGTGAACAGCAGCGTAGCCGGTTGCCCCGATATATGTGGAAAAATCGTTCGGACGTACAAAAAAAGTTCCTGACGCTGGCGTCAACTCGAAACTGCCTCGGAAGTCATGATTGATTCATCAGTCAATATTAAAGTCGCAGCTCACAACTATAATACGCCGGTGCAGCGGACAATTGCGGAAGCGCCGGACGCCTCGCGGTCCGATGTCGCCTTTCCCTGCCTCGTCGTCAATATCTGATGGTGGACGACCGCCCGTGCCGGACCGGCTTAGGTAGCCAGCCGGGCTTCGCGCCACGCAATTTGCCTAGTCGTGAAAGACGGATTGCCGAAGTGTCGAAGGCAACCCGAACTCCGATGTTCAGGTTATGCCAATTGGTGCCCGGAAATCCCCGAAATCGAAAATGTTACGTGCAGGTTTCACTGGACGGATCAAGGCCGTCGTCGCTGAAGCTGGGCGGCTGGGGCGACATCGCGCGATCCGCCCTCGGCGATGCGCACGTACGCCGATTGCATCGTCTCTGGATGCCGCGCGATCGAGCCCTGCGCGATCGGACTACTGGGGGACAACGCGGTGACGGTGCTCTCCTCGTGAAACTTGTTGACCCACATGCACGCTTGCGCGCCGATCCAGCCATCGCCGAATACTCTGGCATTCATCCGGTCCAGTTGTATTGCGATGACCGCAGACAGCAGAAGCGCGCCGGCCGGCATCGAGGCACGACGGGAACGGAAGCCGCCACCTAGAGGATCCAACGAGCATCTATGCTTTTCCCTTCCCACGGCCGCGCGTGAGGCATCCTCGCTGTGCAGCACCGCCAGGTCAGGGATCAACGCGCCGACTATTTCTCCGTCGATGTGGCTGGACTGCACCTGCTCCGTCTCTCTTTGCTGCCACCAGCGCCAGGTTGGTTGTGGAAGCTGAGTCACCGTCGGGCGAAACCGTCAGCGTTGACGAAGCGTTAGAGGTAGTGTGCTGCCGTGGTCGCGTCTTCGATTCCCACCGCGCTGCGCGAGCGCGCCAGTGTGCACCCCAATGGTGCGGCCATCACCTACATCGATTACGAGCAGGACTGGGCCGGTGTTGCCGAAACCCTGACCTGGTCTCAGTTGTATCGGCGAATGCTCAATGTCGCCGAGCCGCTCCGGCATGTGGGGGCGACCGGTGATCGGGCAGTGATACTGGCACCGCAGGGAATCGAATACGTCGTTGGATTTCTCGGCGCGTTGCAGGCCGGACGTATCGCGGTTCCGCTGCCGGTTCCACATGCCGGCGCCCACGATGAGCGTACGATTTCGGTGCTAAGCGACACTTCGCCCGCTGTCATTCTGACGACGTCGGGGGCCGTTGACGATGTCAGAGAATGCGCTCAGCCACAGCCAGGCCAGTCCGCACCATCAATCGTTGAGCTTGATTTGCTGGACTTAGATTCTCGGCAGCGCTCCCGCAGCCCTGGCGCGCGCCCAACCGGCAGGGATACGCCGGAAACCGCGTATTTGCAATATACTTCGGGATCCACCCGTACGCCGGCCGGTGTCATGGTCTCGAACAAAAATGTCTTCGCCAATTTCGAGCAGATCGTGGCCGACTTCTTTGCGCCCGAGGGGGGCGTCGTCCCGCCGGACCTCACTGTGGTGTCTTGGCTGCCGCTGTACCACGACATGGGTCTTCTATTAGGCGCGATCATGCCGATCCTGGCGGGTGTACCCACCGTGTTGACGAGTCCGGTGGGGTTCCTTCAGCGGCCGGCTCGATGGATACAACTGCTGGCACGTAACGGTCGCACGATTTCGGCAGGACCGAATTTCGCTTTCGAATTGGCGGTGCGTAAGACGTCAGACGACGACATGGACGGACTTGACCTCGCCGGCGTGCACACCATCCTCAACGGCAGCGAGCGAGTACACCCGGCGACCCTCAAACGATTTGCTGAACGGTTCGGCCGCTTTAATTTTGCCGCCGCGGCGCTGCGGCCCGCGTATGGCATGGCGGAAGCAACGGTGTACATAGCGACCCGTAATGTGAACGAACCACCAGAAATCGTCGACTTCGAATCCGAGAAACTGCCTGCGGGCCAAGCGATCCGGTGCCCGAGCGGAAGCGGCACACCGCTGGTCAGCTACGGCGTCCCACGGTCACAGCTAGTGCGCATCGTTGATCCAGACACGTGTATCGAGTGTCCGCAGGGATCGGTCGGTGAGATCTGGGTGCAAGGTGGCAACGTTGCGTCCGGCTATTGGCACAAACCCGAGGAGAGCAAGCGCACGTTTGGCGCCAGGATTGTCACCCCTTCGGCGGGCACACCCGAAGCGCCTTGGCTGCGAACCGGGGATTCGGGTTTCGTCTCCGGCGGCGAGCTGTTCATCATCGGCCGCATCAAGGACCTCTTGATTGTGTATGGGCGCAACCACGCTCCCGACGACATCGAGGCGACCATCCAGGAGATAACCTCCGGCCGCTGTGCGGCGATCGCGGTCCCCGACCACGGCACCGAAAAGCTGGTCGCGATTATCGAACTCAAGAAACGGGGAGACTCCGACGAGGATGTGGCGGACCGGCTGCGCATCGTCAAGCGTGACGTCGCCGCGGCGATATTTGATTCGCACGGTCTGAGCGTGGCCGATCTCGTTCTGGTGTCGCCCGGGTCGATTCCCATCACCACCAGCGGCAAGATCAGGCGGGCACAGTGCGTCCAGCTTTACCGACGGCGTGAGTTCACCCGGTTAGACGCTTGACTGCATCGTTGGAGCTTGTTTTCCATTGTGCTACAACCGGTTTGCTGTCTCTGTGGCCCAGTGTTAGTGGGCCGCTCGGCATTGACTGAGCACGACACGATTCCTAGTGTGCTGGTATGTCGGACGGCGCGGTGGTACGGGCATTGGTATTGGAGGCGCCGCGCAGGCTGGTCGTGCGCCAGTACCGGCTGCCGCGCATCGGCGATGATGACGCACTAGTGCGAGTAGAGGCCTGCGGGCTGTGCGGCACCGATCACGAGCAATACACGGGCGAGCTGGCCGGTGGGTTTGCCTTCGTACCTGGCCACGAGACGGTCGGGACGATTGCGGCCATCGGTCCGCGGGCGGAGCAGCGGTGGGGCGTGTCGGCCGGCGACCGAGTAGCCGTCGAGGTATTCCAGTCGTGTCGGCAGTGCGCTAACTGTCGTGGCGGCGAGTACCGGCGTTGTGTACGGCATGGCCTCGCTGACATGTACGGGTTCATCCCGGTTGACCGAGAGCCTGGCCTGTGGGGCGGTTACGCCGAATATCAGTACCTGGCGCCGGATTCGATGGTGTTGCGGGTGGCCGGTGACCTCAGCCCGGAAGTGGCCACCTTGTTCAACCCGCTGGGGGCGGGAATACGTTGGGGAGTAACGATTCCCGAAACCAAACCGGGCGACGTCGTGGCGGTGCTGGGTCCAGGAATCCGGGGGCTGTGCGCCGCCGCGGCGGCAAAAGGGGCCGGTGCCGGGTTCGTGATGGTGACCGGGTTGGGACCCCGTGACGCCGACCGGTTGGCGCTGGCGGCACAGTTCGGAGCCGACCTCGCCGTCGATGTTGCGATCGATGACCCGGTCGCCGCCCTGACCGAACAGACCGGTGGGCTGGCAGACGTCGTTGTCGACGTGACCGCCAAGGCGCCAGCGGCATTCGCACAGGCGATAGCGCTAGCCCGGCCCGCCGGGACCGTTGTTGTCGCCGGCACCCGGGGCGTGGGCAGCGGGGCACCGGGATTTTCGCCCGACGTCGTTGTGTTCAAGGAGCTGCGTGTGCTTGGCGCCCTCGGCGTAGACGCCACCGCCTACCGGGCCGCGCTTGATCTGTTGGTGTCCGGTCGATACCCCTTCGCAAGCCTGCCTCGCCGCTGCGTGCGGCTCGAAGGCGCCGAGGATCTGCTGGCTACCATGGCCGGTGAACGCGACGGTGTCCCGCCTATCCACGGAGTGCTCACACCATGACAACATCCCGCGTGCCCCTGTTGCCGGTCGACGAGGCCAAAGCTGCTGCCGACGAAGCGGGCGTGCCCGACTACATGGCTGAGCTCAGCATCTTCCAAGTGTTGCTGAATCATCCGCGACTAGCGCGGACCTTCAACGACCTGCTCGCCACCATGCTGTGGCACGGGACCCTGGACTCACGGTTGCGTGAGTTGGTGATCATGCGGATTGGTTGGCTCACCGACTGTGACTACGAATGGACCCAACACTGGCGGGTTGCTTCAGGGCTTGGCGTGTCGGCCGACGATCTGCTCGGTGTACGGGATTGGCAAGGGTACAACGGGTTCGGGCCCGCTGAGCAGGCCGTCCTGGCGGCCACCGATGACGTGGTGCGCGAGGGCGCGGTGAGTGCGCAGAGCTGGTCGGCTTGCGAGCGGGAATTACATTGCGACAAAGTGGTTCTCATCGAACTCGTTACGGTGATAAGCGCATGGCGAATGGTCGCTTCGATCCTGCACAGCCTCGAGGTCCCACTGGAAGACGGCGTTTCCAGCTGGCCGCCCGACGGCCTTTCGCCAAGGTGACTGCGCCGAGCGTGTAACCATGGCGAGATTCCGCCGGCGATTTTTCCGCCCTGAGTGCACGTTCGGCGCAGAAGCACTAGACGATCCGGTAGGTCTGCACAGCGTGAGCGACGATGTTCCCGTCGGGATCGGTTGCGGTGATCTCGGTAAAGGTGAGTTCCTTGCGGCGTCGGGCAGTGCGCGCATGACAGAGCAAGTCACACCGCTTGGCGGCGCCGGTGTACTGGATGCTCATCGCGACCGTGGCGGCGCGGGTGCCCCTGTCGAAGTCGTGGTTCGACCAAGCGGCGGCGGCACCGGCGGTGTCCATCACCGACGCGATCACCCCACCGTGAAAGTAGGTGCCGTCATTGGTGAGGTCGGTGCGAAACGGGAGTCGGATCACGACGTCGTCGGGTTCGTAGCGTTCGAACACGATGCCGAGCCCGCCGATGAACGGCGTCCTCGGCATCAGCTCACGCACCGCCTGGCGACGTTTGTGCTGCTCTTGGGCGGTCAACGGGTCGGACATGGCAGGTAATCTACCCTATTAGATTGACATATCAATCAATAACTCTTAGCGTCGTCGCAATGCGGACCAGAGTCGCCGAGCTGCTCGGTGCTGAGTTTCCAATATGCGCGTTCAGCCACTGCCGGGATGTGGTGGCGGCGGTGTCCAATGCGGGCGGGTTCGGGATCCTCGGTGCCGTCGCACATAGCCCCAAACGGCTGGAGAGCGAGCTGACCTGGATCGAGGAGCACACGGGTGGCAAGCCGTACGGAGTCGACGTGCTGCTGCCGCCCAAATACATCGGCGCCGAGCAAGGCGGTATCGATGCCCAGCAGGCCCGGGAGCTCATACCCGAAGGGCATCGCACCTTCGTCGACGACTTGCTGGTTCGCTATGGCATCCCCGCGGTCACCGACCGGCAGCGTTCGTCCTCGGCCGGTGGGCTGCACATCTCGCCCAAGGGTTATCAGCCGTTGCTGGATGTGGCCTTCGCCCATGACATCCGGTTGATCGCCAGCGCGCTCGGGCCGCCGCCACCGGATCTCGTGGAGCGCGCCCACAACCATGACGTGCTGGTTGCCGCCCTAGCCGGCACGGCGCAGCACGCGCGGCGACACGCGGCTGCGGGTGTTGACCTGATCGTCGCGCAGGGCACCGAGGCCGGAGGCCACACCGGCGAGGTGGCGACCATGGTTCTGGTTCCCGAAGTCGTCGATGCGGTGTCGCCAACGCCGGTGCTGGCCGCGGGCGGGATCGCCCGTGGCCGCCAGATCGCTGCGGCGTTGGCCCTGGGGGCGGAAGGCGTCTGGTGCGGGTCGGTCTGGTTGACCACCGAAGAAGCCGAAACGCCCCCGGTGGTCAAGGACAAGTTTCTGGCCGCAACATCCTCGGACACGGTGCGGTCCCGGTCGCTAACCGGCAAGCCGGCGCGCATGCTGCGCACGGCCTGGACCGACGAATGGGATCGGCCTGACAGCCCCGACCCGCTTGGCATGCCGCTGCAGAGCGCGCTGGTCAGCGACCCGCAGTTGCGCATCAACCAGGCCGCCGGCCAGCCCGGGGCCAAGGCTCGTGAGCTGGCGACCTACTTCGTCGGACAGGTCGTCGGCTCACTCGACCGGGTGCGGTCGGCCCGCTCGGTGGTGCTTGACATGGTCGAGGAGTTCATCGACACCGTCGGGCAACTGCAGGGGTTGGTGCAAAGGTGAGCCGCGCTAGCGCGCGGCGGCGCCGAGCGGTCAGCGATGAGGACAAGTCGCAACGGCGCGACGAGATCTTGGCCGCGGCCAAAATAGTGTTTGCTCACAAGGGTTTTCATGCCACCACCGTCGCAGACATCGCCAAGCAGGCCGGCCTGGCGTACGGGCTGATCTACTGGTACTTCGACTCCAAGGACGACTTGTTCCACGCCTTGATGGCCGGTGAAGAGGAGGCGCTGCGCGCGCATGTCGCGGCCGAACTGGCCCGCGTTGGCGGGTCTACCGAGGCGCCGCTTCGGGCCCTGTTACAGGCCGCGGTACAGGCCACGTTCGAGTTCTTCGAAACCGACAAGGCTACCGTCAAACTACTGTTCCGTGACGCTTACGCGCTTGGGGGCCGATTCGAAGAGCATCTCGGCGGAATCTACGAGCGGTTCATCGACGACATCGAAGCCGTCGTTGTTGCCGCTCAACGGCGCGGTGAGGTTGTCGAGGCCCCGTCCCGGATGGCCGCGTACACGTTGGCGGCGCTGGTGGGGCAGTTGGCACACCGACGGCTGAATACCGACGATAACGTCACCGCCGCCCAGGTAGCCGACTTCGTGGTGTCGCTGGTGCTAGACGGGCTGCGTCCGCGTGCACTGGCGGTCGGGGCCCGCGGTGGTCGGGCCGCCCGAACCTGAGCAAAGGCTGCCAAATACATGGTGAACGCGTAAGGATTCGCGACACCCGCCCGGATCACGTTGACCGAGACGGGTAGGTCGTGCATGATCGGTCCGGTAAGCACCTCGTTAGGTGAGGCGGCTACACGAACATAGGCCACTGACCCCGAACGTCGAGAGACGCCCCGGGTCAGGACAGCTCTTCCCGGCTTAAGGGTTGAGCCCAGGTGGCTTCCGGCTTACCGGACACGTCGTGTGGTGCCGAAGCTCTGACGAGAGGGGTGCGGATTTCCGGCAGTTGCCGGCATCTCTGTACTCCTGTGACGCGCTTTATCGTGCGGACAACCGTACGTGTCGTGGCCGTGAGGAGGTGAGGGACGCATGAGTTCCGGTGACAGTCCGGACCGATATCCGGGCTCTGTTTCGTCCCGATCCGGTTTCCGGCGCGACGTTTTGCGCTGAGTCGTCAAACCAAGATCAGCCTTCTTGGATCGGAACCGCTACGGGACGGGACCAACTCGGTTCAGTCCATATGTGCTCGTTTTGATTTCCGTCCTCGCTTGCAACTCCGTCTAGGAGGCGATCATGACCGCTGCTCTGCACAATGACGTAGTAACCGTAGCTTCGGCCCCCAAGCTGCGGGTGGTGCGGGATGTGCCCCCGGCCCCCGCGTCCAAGAAGGTTGCTCGCCGGCTCGACGCGCAGCCTTTCGGCACCGGAGGGGACCCGCTGGTCGACGGGGCAGCTCGTTTGCTGAGCATTCCGCTGCGCCACCTCTACGCCGCGTTGTGGCGCGTCGGGCTGCTCGAGGTCCAGGCCTAGTCCGATGGGCAGGCAGCCGACCTTGCGCCGCGATGTGGATTTGCGGCGCTGGGCGACAATCCCCGTAGAATCAGGGGAACGGCATCGATCCGGCGATCACCGGGGAGCCTTCGGAAGAACGGCCGGTTAGGCCCAGTAGAACCGAACGGGTTGGCCCGTCACAGCCTCAAGTCGAGCGGCCGCGCATCGGCGTGGCAAGCGG
The DNA here is from genome assembly GCF_000195955.2 of Mycobacterium tuberculosis H37Rv. GTDB lineage: Bacteria > Actinomycetota > Actinomycetes > Mycobacteriales > Mycobacteriaceae > Mycobacterium > Mycobacterium tuberculosis. The sequence goes on from NC_000962.3 coordinate 1,736,415, forward strand.
GGTGGTACCGCGGCGTTCGCGCACCGGCGTGGCGTCGTCCCCGAGCCTGGATTGCAGGCACGCAGTGCCGAACGGTGCTGGGGCCTGGGGAGACGACGCGCAAAGTGACCGATAACGCATATCCAAAGCTGGCCGGCGGGGCACCCGACCTCCCGGCACTCGAACTCGAGGTCCTCGACTACTGGTCCCGTGACGACACCTTCCGGGCCAGCATTGCTCGCCGCGATGGCGCCCCCGAGTATGTGTTCTATGACGGGCCGCCGTTTGCCAACGGTCTGCCGCATTATGGGCACCTGCTCACCGGCTACGTCAAAGACATCGTGCCGCGATATCGCACTATGCGCGGTTACAAGGTGGAGCGTCGCTTCGGCTGGGACACTCACGGGCTGCCCGCCGAACTCGAAGTCGAGCGCCAGCTTGGCATCACTGACAAATCCCAGATCGAGGCCATGGGTATCGCCGCCTTCAACGATGCCTGCCGCGCATCCGTGTTGCGCTACACCGACGAGTGGCAGGCGTATGTAACTCGGCAAGCTCGCTGGGTCGACTTCGACAACGATTACAAGACGCTCGATCTGGCTTACATGGAGTCGGTGATTTGGGCCTTCAAACAGTTGTGGGACAAGGGCCTGGCCTACGAGGGCTACCGGGTGCTGCCGTACTGCTGGCGCGACGAAACTCCGCTGTCGAATCACGAACTGCGGATGGACGACGACGTCTACCAAAGCCGCCAAGATCCCGCGGTAACGGTGGGCTTCAAGGTGGTGGGTGGCCAACCAGACAACGGGCTAGACGGTGCCTACTTGCTGGTGTGGACGACGACTCCGTGGACCCTGCCGTCGAACCTCGCAGTTGCGGTAAGCCCGGACATCACCTACGTACAGGTCCAGGCGGGCGATCGCCGTTTCGTACTGGCCGAGGCACGGCTGGCCGCTTACGCCCGCGAACTCGGTGAAGAGCCCGTGGTGCTCGGCACCTATCGCGGCGCCGAACTGCTGGGCACCCGCTACCTGCCGCCGTTTGCCTATTTCATGGACTGGCCCAACGCTTTTCAGGTGCTAGCAGGCGACTTTGTAACGACCGACGATGGCACCGGCATCGTGCATATGGCACCGGCCTATGGTGAGGACGACATGGTGGTCGCGGAGGCGGTCGGTATCGCGCCGGTGACTCCGGTCGACTCCAAGGGACGCTTCGACGTCACCGTTGCCGATTACCAAGGGCAGCATGTCTTTGACGCCAACGCGCAGATCGTCCGGGACCTGAAGACCCAAAGCGGCCCGGCTGCGGTGAATGGCCCAGTGTTGATTCGTCACGAAACCTACGAGCACCCTTACCCACACTGCTGGCGATGCCGTAACCCGCTGATCTACCGGTCGGTGTCGTCGTGGTTCGTCAGGGTGACGGACTTCCGAGACCGCATGGTGGAGCTAAACCAGCAGATCACGTGGTATCCCGAACACGTCAAGGACGGCCAGTTCGGCAAGTGGCTGCAGGGCGCCCGCGATTGGTCGATCTCCCGGAATCGCTACTGGGGTACCCCGATTCCGGTATGGAAGTCCGACGACCCGGCCTACCCGCGCATCGATGTCTACGGCAGCCTCGACGAGCTGGAGCGCGACTTCGGCGTACGCCCGGCCAATTTGCACCGGCCCTACATCGACGAGCTCACCCGTCCCAACCCAGACGATCCGACTGGCCGTAGCACGATGCGACGCATTCCCGATGTGCTCGACGTGTGGTTCGACTCGGGATCCATGCCGTATGCCCAGGTGCACTACCCGTTCGAGAACCTGGATTGGTTCCAGGGACACTACCCCGGCGACTTCATCGTCGAGTACATCGGGCAGACCCGTGGCTGGTTTTACACACTGCATGTGTTGGCGACCGCGCTCTTTGACCGGCCGGCATTCAAAACCTGTGTGGCGCATGGGATTGTCCTTGGTTTCGATGGCCAGAAGATGAGCAAGTCGCTGCGCAACTATCCAGACGTAACAGAGGTGTTCGATCGCGACGGCTCCGACGCCATGCGGTGGTTCCTGATGGCATCGCCGATTCTGCGCGGCGGCAACCTGATCGTCACTGAGCAAGGAATTCGCGACGGTGTGCGACAAGTCCTGCTGCCCCTGTGGAACACCTACAGCTTCCTGGCGCTGTATGCACCGAAAGTCGGTACCTGGCGCGTCGATTCGGTGCACGTGCTGGATCGCTATATCCTGGCCAAGCTGGCGGTGCTGCGCGACGACCTCAGCGAGTCGATGGAAGTTTACGATATTCCCGGTGCCTGTGAACATTTGCGTCAGTTCACTGAGGCGTTGACTAATTGGTATGTGCGACGGTCGCGTTCGCGGTTCTGGGCAGAAGACGCCGATGCCATCGACACGCTACACACCGTGTTGGAGGTGACCACGAGGCTGGCCGCCCCGCTGCTTCCGCTGATCACCGAGATAATCTGGCGTGGTCTGACACGCGAGCGATCGGTGCACCTGACGGACTGGCCAGCGCCCGACCTGCTGCCGTCGGATGCCGACCTGGTCGCCGCGATGGACCAGGTCCGCGACGTGTGCTCGGCGGCATCCTCGCTGCGCAAGGCCAAGAAGCTACGGGTGCGCCTGCCGCTACCGAAACTCATTGTGGCAGTTGAGAATCCGCAACTTCTGAGGCCGTTCGTCGACCTCATTGGCGACGAGCTTAACGTGAAGCAGGTCGAACTGACCGATGCCATCGACACCTATGGCCGATTCGAGCTCACGGTCAACGCCCGGGTAGCCGGACCACGGCTGGGCAAAGATGTGCAGGCCGCCATCAAGGCGGTCAAGGCCGGCGACGGCGTCATAAACCCGGACGGCACCTTGTTGGCGGGCCCCGCGGTGCTGACGCCCGACGAGTACAACTCCCGGCTGGTGGCCGCCGACCCGGAGTCCACCGCGGCGTTGCCCGACGGCGCCGGGCTGGTCGTTCTGGATGGCACCGTCACTGCCGAACTCGAAGCCGAGGGCTGGGCCAAAGATCGCATCCGCGAACTGCAAGAGCTGCGTAAGTCGACCGGGCTGGACGTTTCCGACCGCATCCGGGTGGTGATGTCGGTGCCTGCGGAACGCGAAGACTGGGCGCGCACCCATCGCGACCTCATTGCCGGAGAAATCTTGGCTACCGACTTCGAATTCGCCGACCTCGCCGATGGTGTGGCCATCGGCGACGGCGTGCGGGTAAGCATCGAAAAGACCTGAGGTCGACTGGGCGACGAGCGTAACGTCACGGCTGAAAATCCGTGCCCGACTTCGCCGTGGCGTTACGCTCGCGGCGCGGGGACCCGATCTCTAGGGCGTTGTCGCCCAGATCCACGTCGGCCAAGGCCGATGGCAGCGGCTGAGGTTGATCGCCATAGCGAAAACTAGCTCGGTAGCCCCAAATAGCATCACGGGTGTGGAGTCCCGCTGGGTGCTGCACCTGGACATGGATGCGTTTTTCGCCTCGGTCGAACAGCTCACCCGGCCGACCCTGCGGGGGCGGCCGGTGCTGGTTGGCGGGCTGGGTGGGCGAGGTGTGGTGGCCGGCGCGAGCTATGAAGCGCGGGCCTACGGTGCCCGATCGGCCATGCCGATGCATCAGGCCCGCAGGCTGATCGGGGTGACGGCCGTGGTGTTGCCGCCACGCGGGGTGGTGTACGGGATCGCCAGCCGCCGGGTATTCGACACCGTGCGCGGCCTGGTGCCCGTCGTCGAACAGCTTTCTTTCGATGAAGCGTTCGCCGAACCGCCCCAACTCGCCGGGGCAGTGGCCGAGGACGTCGAGACGTTCTGCGAACGGTTGCGGCGACGGGTGCGCGACGAGACCGGCCTGATTGCCTCGGTCGGAGCGGGCTCGGGCAAGCAGATCGCCAAGATTGCTTCTGGTCTGGCCAAACCCGACGGCATTCGGGTAGTCCGGCACGCTGAAGAGCAAGCGCTTCTCAGCGGATTGCCGGTACGACGGCTGTGGGGCATCGGCCCGGTCGCCGAGGAAAAGCTGCATCGGCTCGGCATCGAGACGATCGGGCAGCTGGCCGCGCTGAGCGATGCCGAGGCGGCCAACATCCTAGGCGCGACGATTGGGCCCGCGCTGCACCGGCTGGCCCGTGGCATCGACGACCGCCCAGTGGTGGAGCGCGCCGAAGCCAAGCAAATCAGCGCCGAGTCCACGTTCGCCGTCGATCTGACCACCATGGAGCAATTGCACGAGGCGATCGACTCCATCGCTGAGCACGCGCACCAACGCCTGCTGCGCGACGGCCGCGGCGCCCGCACCATCACGGTGAAGCTAAAGAAATCCGACATGAGCACGCTAACCCGCTCGGCGACGATGCCCTACCCGACGACCGACGCCGGCGCGCTGTTTACGGTGGCCCGCCGGCTGCTGCCGGATCCACTGCAAATCGGGCCAATTCGTCTTCTGGGTGTTGGGTTTTCGGGTTTGAGCGACATTCGCCAGGAGTCGTTGTTTGCCGACTCGGACTTGACGCAGGAAACGGCGGCAGCGCATTACGTCGAAACACCGGGAGCGGTCGTGCCGGCCGCGCACGACGCCACGATGTGGCGGGTCGGCGATGACGTCGCCCACCCTGAGCTTGGGCACGGCTGGGTGCAGGGAGCGGGCCACGGCGTGGTCACCGTGCGGTTCGAAACGCGTGGTTCAGGCCCGGGCTCGGCGCGGACGTTCCCCGTCGACACCGGCGACATCAGCAACGCCAGCCCGCTTGACAGCTTGGACTGGCCGGACTACATCGGCCAGCTATCGGTCGAGGGGTCCGCCGGCGCCTCAGCCCCAACGGTCGATGACGTCGGCGACCGGTGAGTTGGCCGCCAGCGCGGCCATTAGCAGCACCCGGGCCTGGGACGGCGGCAGTCGCGGTACCATCACCGCGCCAGCCTCCACCAGGTCGTGCCCGGGACCATAGCCTGCGCCGACCCGCGCGCCGGCGACCCGGGTAGACACCGCGATCACCACCGGATCGCTCCCGTCTCGACAGTGGCGACGGACTCCCTCGATCACGGCGGCCCCGGCATTGCCCGAGCCCAGCGCCTCCAGCACCACGGCGCGCGCGCCGGCTGCCACACAGGCGTCCATCGCCACCGCGTCACTTCCCGGATAGACGGCGACGATGTCGACTCGTGGCGCCACGGCAGCGCCCAGATCGCCGAGATAGGGCCGCGTCTTGGTGCGCGTCAGCCGCACCCCGCCCGACGTGAAGCCAAGCGACTCGCCGGCGAATCCGCACAGGTCCGGGTTGGCCACCTTGTGCAGGCCCAAAGGCTGTAACACCCGGCCGCCGAAACTCACCAGCACCCCGAGGTCGCGGGCGGCTGGGTCGGCGGCGACCGCAAGCGCGTCGCGCAGATTGGCCGGGCCATCGGCGCCGGGGGCATCGGCGCTGAGCATGGCCCCGGTCAACACGACCGGGCGGCTACCCGCATAGGTGAGGTCCAGCCACAGAGCGGTCTCTTCGAGCGTATCGGTGCCGTGAGTGATGACCACCCCATCTGCGCCGCCGCGGAATGCCTCCTGCACTGCAGCGCCTATCCGGTCCCAATCGGCCGGCGTCAACTTTGAGCTGTCCAGCGCCATGAGGTCGACTACTTCGATGTCGGAGTCCATGTCGAGACCGGCGATCAGCGTCGCCCCGCAATGGGTTGGCCGTAGCACCCCATCGGGGCCGGCGGTGGTCGAGATTGTCCCTCCAGTAGTGATGACGGTGAGGCGGGCCATGATGGGATCATTGCGCACGTGGTTTGCTCCCATCCGGCCGCGGGGTCTGGGCGGGCCATATCGGCCCTAGGGGATGATGATGGTGTGCCTGACGAACCAACAGGATCGGCTGATCCGCTGACCTCGACCGAGGAAGCCGGGGGGGCGGGGGAACCTAACGCTCCCGCGCCGCCGCGACGGCTGCGCATGCTGCTGTCGGTCGCTGTGGTGGTGCTCACACTCGACATTGTCACCAAGGTGGTAGCTGTCCAACTGTTGCCGCCCGGCCAGCCGGTGTCGATTATCGGCGACACGGTGACCTGGACTCTGGTGCGTAATTCTGGGGCGGCCTTCTCGATGGCGACCGGATACACCTGGGTTTTGACGCTGATTGCGACGGGTGTCGTGGTCGGAATTTTCTGGATGGGGCGGCGGCTGGTATCGCCGTGGTGGGCGCTGGGTCTTGGGATGATCCTGGGCGGTGCCATGGGCAACCTGGTTGATCGCTTCTTTCGGGCACCGGGGCCGCTGCGCGGGCACGTCGTCGATTTCTTGTCGGTCGGCTGGTGGCCGGTGTTCAATGTCGCCGATCCGTCGGTAGTCGGTGGCGCCATCCTGCTGGTCATCCTGTCGATCTTTGGCTTTGACTTCGACACCGTAGGTCGGCGACACGCCGACGGGGACACCGTAGGTCGGCGCAAAGCCGATGGCTGACCGCTCAATGCCCGTTCCGGATGGATTGGCGGGAATGCGTGTTGACACCGGACTGGCCCGCTTGCTGGGACTGTCTCGGACCGCTGCGGCTGCCCTCGCCGAAGAGGGCGCGGTCGAGCTGAATGGCGTGCCGGCCGGAAAGTCCGATCGGCTCGTCTCCGGCGCCTTGCTGCAGGTGCGGTTGCCCGAGGCGCCCGCGCCGCTGCAGAACACCCCCATCGATATCGAGGGCATGACGATTCTGTATTCCGACGACGACATCGTTGCGGTCGACAAACCGGCTGCAGTTGCCGCGCATGCGTCGGTCGGCTGGACCGGACCGACGGTGCTCGGCGGACTCGCCGCCGCCGGGTACCGGATCACCACATCCGGGGTGCACGAGCGGCAGGGCATCGTGCATCGCCTCGACGTCGGGACCTCCGGGGTGATGGTAGTGGCGATCTCCGAGCGGGCGTACACCGTGCTGAAGCGGGCGTTCAAATACCGCACGGTGGACAAGCGGTACCACGCGCTGGTTCAAGGACATCCAGATCCGTCCAGCGGAACGATCGACGCGCCGATCGGTCGTCATCGCGGCCATGAATGGAAGTTCGCGATCACCAAGAATGGCCGGCACAGCCTTACGCACTACGACACGCTGGAAGCGTTCGTGGCAGCCAGCCTGCTCGACGTGCATCTGGAAACTGGCCGCACCCACCAGATCCGGGTGCACTTCGCCGCGTTGCATCACCCATGTTGCGGCGACCTCGTTTACGGAGCTGATCCCAAGCTAGCGAAGAGGCTCGGGTTGGACCGTCAATGGCTGCACGCGCGTTCACTGGCGTTCGCTCATCCGGCCGACGGCCGGCGGGTGGAGATCGTCAGCCCGTATCCGGCCGATCTGCAGCACGCGCTAAAGATATTGCGTGGCGAGGGTTGACCGGCATCACGAGGTGCGGCAGACGAACGTGGCGCCATGGAAATCGAGGCGCACCTCGCCCTGGTGTTCCCAGTATTCAATGCCTTGGCGACCATACCGGGCGCCACTGCCGGACAGTTCGACGAACACGATCACTTGGTCGCCTTTCCAGTTGAGCACGGCCGTCTTCGGGTCGAATTGGTTGTAGAACTGTGCGGTCAATGGGCCGTCCTGCGTGGGACACCGGTAGGTGAGGACGGGTGGAGTCGCGGTGGCGGGATCGGCGATTGCCAATTGGACCAGCCGGGTCTGGTAGGCCTCCTGCACACAGGTACGCGGGTCGGTGTCTTGCGCACAAGCATCACGCAGCATCGTCCAGCTGCTTTGTGCGGCTTCCAGCGCCGCCGAGCGTCGATGGGCCAGCGCCTGTTGATAGGCGGTCGAAAGCCGGTGGTCCAGACTGGTCAACTGCCGGTCGTGGCAAACCAGTTGCTGCACTATGGTTGCCGGTTTGGTGCAGTCGAGCGACTGCCCGGCGGTCGGCGAGGTTGTGTTAGCCGGAGGGTTTGCGGCGCAGGCGCTCAGAACCAGGGCGGTCACCAGGACGCCGATCCATCTCATGGAAACGGACTACCCGGCTACCGACGCGGTGTCCAGCGCGACACGCCACAGGGCTCAGACTGGTGCCGTGGTGCTCTCGCCCGATGTGACGTCGACCGCCAGCGGCGCGATGACGCCGAGGATTTCCGTGATCGTTTCGGAGGGCACGCCGGCTGCGGTCAGCGCGTCGGCCAAGTGTCCGGCGACCAGGCTGAAGTGGTGCATGGTAATTCCGCGCCCCTGATGGACTTGCTTCATCGGCGCACCGGTATAGGGCTCGGGCCCGCCAAGCGCGGCCGCGAAAAACTCCACCTGCTTGCCCTTGAGGCGGCTCATGTTCGTACCGCTGAAGAAGGCCGATAGTTGGTCATCGGCAAGCACACGAACATAGAAGTCCTCGACGACGACTTCGATGGCCTCATGCCCGCCGATCTTGTCGTAGATGCTGATCGGCTCACGTTTGCGCAAGCGTGACAGTAGTCCCATCGTGCCAGGGGACCATGCCGGCGTTGCCTGCCGGTTAGGTCGCGATCACGCTCGGATTATCAGCTGTAACAAGCTGATTGCCGCCAACGTCGCACAGATCCCGTCGCAAACAGATCCTTGGTCGCCGCACCGGCCGGTAGTGGACTCCATTCATCAGCTCATGTGCTAGTAGGTTGGCTTCATGACCCGTGTCCATCACCCCACGCCGCCATCAGGAGCTACCCACGATGAATCTTGGTGACTTAACGAACTTCGTCGAGAAGCCGCTCGCGGCGGTGTCCAACATCGTCAACACCCCGAACTCGGCCGGGCGATATCGGCCCTTCTACTTGCGCAACTTGCTCGATGCGGTGCAGGGCCGCAACCTCAATGATGCTGTCAAGGGCAAGGTTGTCCTCATCACTGGTGGGTCATCAGGCATCGGTGCGGCGGCCGCGAAGAAAATTGCCGAGGCCGGCGGCACGGTGGTGTTGGTCGCACGCACCCTGGAAAACCTCGAGAACGTCGCCAACGACATACGGGCGATCCGAGGCAACGGTGGGACCGCCCACGTCTACCCGTGCGATCTATCCGACATGGATGCGATTGCCGTGATGGCCGACCAGGTGCTCGGCGACCTCGGCGGCGTCGACATCTTGATCAACAACGCGGGCCGGTCAATTCGGCGCTCGTTGGAGTTGTCCTATGACCGGATCCACGATTACCAGCGAACGATGCAGCTCAACTACCTCGGCGCGGTCCAGCTGATCCTGAAGTTCATCCCCGGAATGCGAGAACGCCACTTCGGGCATATCGTCAACGTTTCCTCAGTCGGCGTGCAGACCCGCGCGCCGCGCTTCGGCGCTTACATCGCCAGCAAGGCCGCGCTGGACAGCCTGTGTGATGCGTTGCAAGCCGAGACCGTGCACGACAACGTCCGATTCACCACCGTGCACATGGCATTGGTAAGGACTCCAATGATCAGCCCGACCACGATCTACGACAAGTTTCCCACGCTGACGCCGGATCAGGCGGCCGGTGTGATCACCGATGCCATCGTGCATCGGCCCCGGCGAGCCAGCTCACCGTTCGGACAGTTCGCCGCCGTTGCCGACGCCGTCAACCCCGCGGTGATGGACCGGGTACGTAACCGTGCCTTCAACATGTTCGGCGACTCGTCCGCAGCCAAGGGAAGTGAATCCCAAACCGACACATCAGAACTCGACAAGCGAAGCGAGACGTTTGTGCGGGCCACCCGAGGGATCCATTGGTGACACCATGAGCCTTCCGAAACCGAACAATCAGACCACCGTTGTGATCACCGGCGCCTCCTCCGGCATCGGTGTCGAATTGGCTCGTGGCTTGGCCGGCCGCGGCTTCCCACTGATGCTAGTGGCGCGGCGCCGCGAGCGCCTCGACGAACTGGCCGATCAGCTGCGCCAGGAACACTGCGTCGGGGTGGAGGTCTTGCCGCTCGACCTTGCCGATACGCAAGCGAGGGCACAGCTGGCTGATCGCTTGCGTAGTGATGCGATTGCCGGGCTGTGCAACAGCGCAGGTTTCGGCACCAGTGGGCGTTTTTGGGAGTTGCCGTTCGCACGCGAAAGCGAGGAAGTCGTCCTCAATGCTCTGGCGTTAATGGAACTCACCCATGCCGCACTGCCAGGCATGGTCAAGCGCGGCGCCGGTGCGGTGCTCAACATCGCCTCGATCGCGGGTTTCCAGCCGATTCCCTATATGGCCGTGTATTCGGCTACCAAAGCCTTTGTGCTGACGTTCTCTGAAGCCGTGCAGGAGGAGCTGCACGGAACGGGCGTGTCGGTGACTGCCCTGTGCCCAGGCCCGGTACCCACCGAGTGGGCCGAGATCGCCAGCGCCGAGCGGTTCAGCATTCCCCTCGCCCAAGTTTCGCCGCACGACGTCGCCGAAGCCGCCATCGCCGGGATGCTCTCCGGTAAGCGCACCGTCGTGCCGGGCATAGTGCCAAAGTTCGTCAGCACCAGCGGCAGATTCGCTCCGCGCAGCCTGCTGCTGCCCGCGATCCGGATCGGCAACCGGCTGCGCGGCGGGCCCAGCCGCTGATGTGAGGGGCGTTCCGGCCTGGTGCCGAACGGAGTGCTGGGCCTGGGCAATCCCAGCCGGCTAGCCGCGTTGTATGGGTTGCAGCTGGCGCACGAGTCGCAGTGCTGCCAGATGCACAATTTGCCCTCTGCAGCGCGACAAGTCACTGTTGCGTGTCGCGAGGAGGTGGGCATAACGACCATCCTTGCCGGCAGAGACGAATGCGGCGTGTGTGACAAGACAGCTGGGTTGGATGGCGCCGCTCCTTAGCGGGCCATAGCGCACGGCCCGCTTCGTCGCCGGCGCTAGTCTCATGCGATGGCCTCTGTTGAGCTGTCCGCTGACGTCCCCATCAGCCCGCAGGACACGTGGGACCACGTTTCGGAGCTGTCAGAGTTGGGGGAGTGGCTCGTCATCCATGAGGGGTGGCGCAGCGAGTTGCCTGATCAACTGGGCGAAGGCGTCCAGATCGTGGGTGTCGCGCGGGCCATGGGCATGCGCAACCGGGTTACGTGGCGGGTGACCAAGTGGGACCCGCCACATGAGGTCGCGATGACAGGATCCGGGAAGGGTGGAACAAAGTACGGAGTCACCCTCACCGTGCGACCCACAAAAGGCGGGTCGGCGCTGGGGCTGCGTCTCGAGCTGGGCGGGCGTGCGCTGTTCGGCCCGCTGGGTTCGGCGGCGGCTCGCGCCGTCAAGGGCGACGTCGAGAAGTCGCTTAAGCAGTTCGCCGAGCTATACGGCTAGCCGCTAGAAGACACACTTTGCGACACGCCCGAACGGTGTCGGTCCTCGGTCATAGACTGGCGTCCCTATGAGCGGTTCATCTGCGGGGTCCTCCTTCGTGCACCTGCACAACCACACCGAGTATTCGATGCTGGACGGTGCCGCGAAGATCACGCCCATGCTCGCCGAGGTGGAGCGGCTGGGGATGCCCGCGGTGGGGATGACCGACCACGGAAACATGTTCGGTGCCAGCGAGTTCTACAACTCCGCGACCAAGGCCGGGATCAAGCCGATCATCGGCGTGGAGGCATACATCGCGCCGGGCTCGCGGTTCGACACCCGGCGCATCCTGTGGGGTGACCCCAGCCAAAAGGCCGACGACGTCTCCGGCAGCGGCTCCTACACGCACCTGACGATGATGGCCGAGAACGCCACCGGTCTGCGCAACCTGTTCAAGCTGTCCTCGCATGCTTCCTTCGAGGGCCAGCTGAGCAAGTGGTCGCGCATGGACGCCGAGCTCATCGCCGAACACGCCGAGGGCATCATCATCACCACCGGATGCCCGTCGGGGGAGGTGCAGACCCGCCTGCGGCTCGGCCAGGATCGGGAGGCGCTCGAAGCCGCGGCGAAGTGGCGGGAGATCGTCGGACCGGACAACTACTTCCTTGAGCTGATGGACCACGGGCTGACCATCGAACGCCGGGTCCGTGACGGTCTGCTCGAGATCGGACGCGCGCTCAACATTCCGCCTCTTGCCACCAATGACTGCCACTACGTGACCCGCGACGCCGCCCACAACCATGAGGCTTTGTTGTGTGTGCAGACCGGCAAGACCCTCTCGGATCCGAATCGCTTCAAGTTCGACGGTGACGGCTACTACCTGAAGTCGGCCGCCGAGATGCGCCAGATCTGGGACGACGAAGTGCCGGGCGCGTGTGACTCCACCTTGTTGATCGCCGAACGGGTGCAGTCCTACGCCGACGTGTGGACACCGCGCGACCGGATGCCCGTGTTTCCGGTGCCCGATGGGCATGACCAGGCGTCCTGGCTGCGTCACGAGGTGGACGCCGGGCTTCGCCGGCGATTTCCGGCCGGTCCGCCGGACGGGTACCGCGAGCGCGCCGCCTACGAGATCGACGTCATCTGCTCCAAAGGTTTCCCATCGTACTTTCTGATCGTCGCCGACCTGATCAGCTACGCGCGGTCGGCGGGCATAAGGGTGGGTCCCGGCCGCGGCTCGGCCGCCGGCTCGCTGGTCGCCTACGCGCTGGGCATCACCGACATCGACCCGATTCCACACGGTCTGCTGTTCGAGCGGTTCCTCAACCCCGAGCGCACCTCGATGCCCGACATCGATATCGACTTCGACGACCGGCGCCGCGGTGAGATGGTGCGCTACGCAGCCGACAAGTGGGGCCACGACCGGGTCGCGCAGGTCATCACCTTCGGCACCATCAAAACCAAAGCGGCGCTGAAGGATTCGGCGCGAATCCACTACGGGCAGCCCGGGTTCGCCATCGCCGACCGGATCACCAAGGCGTTGCCGCCGGCGATCATGGCCAAAGACATCCCGCTGTCTGGGATCACCGATCCCAGCCACGAACGGTACAAGGAGGCCGCCGAGGTCCGCGGCCTGATCGAAACCGACCCGGACGTACGCACCATCTACCAGACCGCACGCGGGTTGGAAGGCCTGATCCGCAACGCGGGTGTGCACGCCTGCGCGGTGATCATGAGCAGCGAGCCGCTGACTGAGGCCATCCCGTTGTGGAAGCGGCCGCAGGACGGGGCCATCATCACCGGCTGGGATTACCCGGCGTGCGAGGCCATCGGTCTGCTGAAAATGGACTTCCTGGGCCTGCGGAACCTGACGATCATCGGCGACGCGATCGACAACGTCAGGGCCAACAGGGGTATCGACCTCGACCTGGAATCCGTGCCGCTGGACGACAAGGCCACCTATGAGCTGCTGGGCCGCGGCGACACCCTGGGCGTGTTCCAGCTCGACGGCGGGCCCATGCGCGACCTGCTGCGCCGCATGCAGCCGACCGGGTTCGAAGACGTCGTCGCCGTTATCGCGCTGTACCGGCCCGGCCCGATGGGCATGAACGCACACAACGACTATGCCGACCGCAAGAACAACCGGCAGGCCATCAAACCTATTCACCCGGAACTCGAAGAACCGCTGCGCGAGATCCTCGCCGAGACCTACGGCCTCATCGTCTATCAAGAGCAGATCATGCGCATCGCGCAGAAGGTGGCGAGCTACTCGTTGGCCCGCGCCGACATTCTACGCAAGGCCATGGGCAAGAAGAAACGCGAGGTGCTGGAGAAGGAGTTCGAGGGCTTCTCCGATGGCATGCAGGCCAACGGGTTCTCTCCGGCGGCCATCAAGGCGCTGTGGGACACCATCCTGCCGTTCGCTGACTACGCGTTCAACAAGTCACATGCCGCCGGCTACGGCATGGTGTCCTACTGGACGGCCTACCTCAAGGCCAACTATCCCGCCGAGTACATGGCCGGTCTGTTGACGTCGGTCGGCGACGATAAAGACAAGGCCGCGGTTTATCTGGCCGACTGCCGCAAGCTCGGCATCACCGTGCTCCCGCCCGACGTCAACGAATCTGGCTTGAACTTCGCATCGGTCGGCCAAGACATCCGCTACGGGCTGGGCGCGGTGCGCAACGTTGGCGCTAATGTCGTGGGCTCGTTGCTCCAAACCCGCAACGACAAGGGCAAGTTCACCGACTTTTCGGACTACCTGAACAAGATCGACATCTCGGCGTGCAACAAGAAGGTGACCGAATCGCTGATCAAGGCGGGTGCGTTCGACTCGCTGGGGCATGCCCGCAAGGGTCTTTTCCTGGTGCACAGCGATGCGGTGGACTCGGTGCTGGGCACCAAGAAGGCCGAGGCACTGGGGCAGTTCGATCTCTTCGGCAGCAATGATGATGGGACCGGCACCGCAGATCCCGTGTTCACCATCAAGGTGCCCGATGATGAGTGGGAGGACAAACACAAACTCGCCCTAGAGCGCGAGATGCTGGGACTGTACGTCTCGGGGCATCCCCTCAACGGTGTGGCACACTTGCTGGCTGCCCAGGTCGACACCGCGATCCCAGCGATCCTCGACGGCGATGTCCCCAACGATGCCCAAGTGCGGGTGGGCGGCATCCTGGCGTCGGTGAACCGGAGGGTCAACAAAAACGGAATGCCATGGGCTTCAGCGCAATTGGAGGATCTCACGGGCGGCATCGAGGTGATGTTCTTCCCGCACACCTACTCCAGCTATGGTGCCGACATCGTCGACGATGCCGTCGTGCTGGTCAACGCCAAGGTGGCGGTCCGTGACGACCGCATCGCATTGATCGCCAATGACCTCACAGTGCCCGACTTTTCCAACGCCGAGGTGGAGCGGCCGCTGGCGGTCAGCTTGCCCACCCGGCAGTGCACCTTTGACAAGGTGAGTGCGCTCAAACAGGTGTTGGCGCGCCACCCCGGCACCTCGCAGGTGCATCTGCGGCTCATCAGCGGAGACCGGATCACCACGCTGGCACTTGATCAGTCGTTGCGGGTGACGCCGTCGCCGGCGTTGATGGGTGACCTCAAGGAGCTGCTCGGCCCTGGATGTCTGGGGAGTTAGCGAGGCGACCGCCCCCAGCGGTTTCCGCACGATCGCCCGTGAGCGCCGCTAATGGATCCAGCCCGACGCCCGACTGTCCCCGTTGAGATACCCCGAGACCTCGTCGTCGAAGTTGGCGAAGCCCGACATGAGGCTGCCGAAGTTGAAGAAGCCAGAGATCGAGGTTCCCGCATTGACGAAACCCGAAATGTTGGCCGTACCGGTGATCGTGGGTACCGAGTTTCTGAAGCCCGACAGATGGTCACCCACGTTGATGATGCCGGCGTTGTAGTTGCCCACGTTGGCCAGGCCCGAGTTACCGGTGACAAATTCGGCGTGTTCGTCACGGGCGTTGTTATCGAAGCCCGAGTTGAAGGTGCCGGCGTTAGCGTAGCCCGAGTTGTTGGTGCCCGTGTGCAGCCAGCCGGAGTTCTGTACCGGCTGGTTGACCGAGTTGAACAATCCGGTGTTGAGATCGCCCGAGTTGAAGAAGCCGGTGTTGATGTTGCCGGAGTTGAAGTAGCCGGTGTTCACGTTGCCCGAGTTGAAATCGCCCGTGTTCATGCTGCCGGCATTGAAGCTACCCGTGTTGGTATGGCCGGAGTTAAACAGACCCATGCTGCCGGTGACCAGGTTTCCGCCCGAGTTTCCGATTCCGGTGTTCGTGGTGCCCGAGTTGAACCAGCCGGTATTGGTGGTGCCGGAGTTGAACCAGCCGGTGCTGGTGGTGGCCGAGTTGAACCAGCCCGTGCTGAGCTGGCCGGAGTTGCCGATACCGGTACTGAGCTCGCCGGAGTTGCCGAAGCCCGAGCTGCGCTCGGCCGAACTGCCGAACTCCACGCTCAGCGCCCCGACTCCATTGCCCGAGTTTCCCATGCCGATGTTGTTATTGCCCGAGTTGAAAAAGCCGATATTACCGTTGCCCGAGTTCCCGAAGCCGAGGTTCCCGCTACCTGAATTGAGGGCGCCGAAACCTATCTGGTTATCACCGGTGAGCCCGAAGCCGATGTTGTTGTTGCCGCTGTTCCCAAACCCGATGTTATGAGAGCCCTTGTTGCCGAAACCGATATTTCCACTGCCAAGGTTGCCGCTGCCAAAGTTGGTGTCGCCGGTGTTTCCGTTACCAAAGTTGACGTTACCGGTGTTTCCGAACCCGAAATTCGAGTTCCCGGTGTTGCCGCCACCCACGTTGAGATTTCCGGTGTTACCGCCGCCAAAGTTGGTGTCGCCGGTATTTCCACTACCCAGGTTATAGCTGCCGAGGTTGCCGCCGCCCAGGTTATAGCTGCCGATGTTTCCGCTACCCCAGTTGAGCGTGCCCGTGTTTCCACTGTCCGGGTTGAGATCCCCGGTGTTGCCGCCACCCAGGTTGTAGCTGCCGATATTGCCGCTGCCCAGGTTGAGATCACCGATATTGGCGTTGCCCAAGTTGACGCTGCCCGTGTTGGCGCTACCCGGGTTGAAGCTGCCCAGGTTGCCGAGGCCCAGATTGCCGCTGGCCAGATTGAAGCCACCGATGGTGACGTTGCCCAGATCGAGAAACGGAAACCCCGCGATGATCACCGCACCGCCGGGCGTGGCTGCCGCGCTCGGCGACGGTGTGAACGGCGTCAGCGACAAGGCGACCGCCGACGCCTCGCCGTGATAACCGAGCATCGCGGCGACATCGGCGGCCCACATCTGCTCATAGACGGCCTCGACGGCCGCGATGGCCGGGGCGTTTTGCCCCAACAGATTCGAGGCCACCAAGGAGCGCAACCGACCTCGATTGGCGCTCACCGCGCCCGGATGCACCGTCGCCGCCAGCGCCGCCTCGAACGCCGATACCGCCGCCTGGGCTTGACCCGCCGCCTGCTCAGCCTGCGCTGCGGCCGTGGTCAGCCAGCGAGCATAGGACGCGGCCACGCCTGTCATGGCCGCTGACGCCGGACCTTGCCAGGACCCGGTGGCCAACTGCGAGGTCACCGCCGAAAATGAGGCCGCCGCCGAACCCAAATCGCCGGCCAGCCCGGTCCAGGCCGACGCCGCCGCCAACATCGGTCCCGGCCCGGCACCAGCGAACATCAGCGCCGAATTGATCTCCGGCGGCAACACCGAAAAATTCATCACAACCATCCCGTCAGCCGGCCACACCCACCGGGCTTCACGGCGCTGTCTGGCCCCAACCGCAGCGAAGCCTACGAAAAAGCCGGGCGCTTCGGACGGGCGCAGGTTAAATCCAGGTAACGCGTGACGAATCTCGCGAGGAGCCTCCTTGCGGCCATGGGCCGCCACGGGTCTCGGTGGTCGCGGCCCCGTGCTTCCGCGTCCTTCGATTGTGGACGTACGCTCACCGATGTGACCTGGGCCATACTGATCCGCTGTCAAGGAGAACGGAAATGACCACAACAGAGCGCCCGACAACCATGTGCGAGGCGTTCCAGCGCACCGCCGTCATGGACCCGGACGCCGTTGCGCTACGGACCCCCGGCGGTAACCAGACAATGACATGGCGAGACTACGCGGCGCAGGTGCGGCGGGTCGCTGCCGGCCTGGCAGGTTTGGGAGTTCGGCGCGGCGACACGGTCTCGCTGATGATGGCGAACCGGATCGAGTTCTACCCGCTCGACGTCGGTGCTCAGCACGTCGGCGCCACCTCGTTTTCGGTGTACAACACCCTGCCCGCCGAGCAGCTGACCTACGTGTTCGACAACGCGGGGACCAAGGTGGTCATCTGCGAGCAACAGTACGTCGATCGCGTTCGCGCCAGCGGTGTGCCCATCGAACACATCGTCTGCGTCGATGGCGCGCCCCCGGCACGCTCTCGCTGACGGATTTGTACGCGGCCGCCTCCGGCGACTTCTTCGACTTCGAGTCGACGTGGCGTGCCGTACAACCCGAGGACATTGTCACCCTCATCTACACGTCCGGCACAACGGGAAACCCCAAGGGTGTGGAGATGACCCACGCCAACCTGCTGTTCGAGGGGTATGCCATCGACGAGGTGCTCGGAATCCGGTTTGGCGATCGGGTGACGTCCTTCCTGCCATCGGCGCACATCGCCGATCGGATGACCGGGCTGTACCTGCAGGAGATGTTCGGCACCCAGGTCACCGCGGTGGCCGACGCGCGCACGATCGCAGCCGCGCTCCCCGACGTGCGGCCAACCGTGTGGGGGGCCGTTCCCCGGGTTTGGGAAAAGCTTAAGGCCGGAATCGAATTCACCGTCGCTCGTGAGACCGACGAGATGAAGCGGCAGGCGTTGGCGTGGGCGATGTCGGTGGCTGGCAAACGCGCCAACGCCCTGCTCGCAGGTGAATCTATGTCGGATCAGCTGGTCGCCGAATGGGCCAAAGCCGACGAGTTGGTGTTGTCCAAGTTGCGCGAGCGGCTGGGCTTCGGCGAGCTGCGGTGGGCCCTGTCCGGAGCGGCGCCGATCCCCAAGGAGACGCTCGCGTTCTTCGCAGGTATCGGCATCCCAATCGCCGAGATTTGGGGAATGTCGGAGCTGAGCTGCGTTGCCACCGCCAGCCATCCCCGCGACGGGCGGCTGGGCACCGTCGGAAAACTACTTCCCGGGCTGCAGGGCAAGATCGCCGAAGACGGTGAGTACCTGGTCCGCGGTCCGCTGGTGATGAAGGGTTATCGCAAAGAACCGGCCAAGACCGCGGAGGCGATCGACTCCGACGGCTGGCTACACACCGGAGATGTCTTCGATATCGACTCCGACGGCTATCTGCGGGTGGTGGACCGCAAGAAGGAGCTGATCATCAATGCGGCCGGAAAAAACATGTCGCCGGCCAACATCGAGAACACCATCCTGGCCGCGTGCCCCATGGTCGGGGTGATGATGGCAATCGGTGACGGGCGAACGTATAACACCGCGCTGTTGGTCTTCGACGCCGACTCTCTCGGTCCGTATGCGGCCCAGCGTGGCCTCGATGCCTCGCCCGCGGCTCTGGCGGCTGACCCGGAGGTGATCGCGCGCATCGCCGCCGGCGTGGCCGAGGGCAACGCCAAATTATCGCGGGTCGAACAGATCAAGCGGTTCCGCATATTGCCCACCCTGTGGGAGCCCGGCGGGGACGAGATAACCCTGACGATGAAACTCAAGCGCCGTCGAATCGCCGCGAAATATTCCGCGGAGATCGAGGAGCTCTACGCCAGCGAGCTGAGACCGCAGGTTTACGAGCCCGCTGCCGTGCCATCGACACAACCGGCATGACGGGGGCTAGCCAGTGACTGCACGGGAGGTGGGCCGCATCGGACTGCGAAAGTTGCTGCAGCGCATCGGTATTGTTGCTGAATCAATGACGCCGCTAGCGACCGACCCCGTTGAGGTTACCCAACTGCTGGATGCCCGATGGTATGACGAGCGGCTGCGTGCGCTGGCCGACGAGCTCGGACGCGATCCGGACAGCGTGCGCGCCGAGGCGGCAGGCTATCTGCGGGAGATGGCCGCCTCGCTGGATGAGCGGGCCGTGCAGGCATGGCGCGGCTTCAGTCGCTGGCTCATGCGCGCCTACGACGTACTGGTCGACGAGGACCAGATCACGCAGCTGCGCAAGCTTGATCGCAAAGCCACCCTGGCGTTCGCGTTCTCGCATCGTTCGTACTTGGATGGGATGCTGCTGCCCGAGGCGATCCTGGCCAACCGGCTCTCGCCGGCGCTGACCTTCGGCGGGGCGAACCTGAACTTCTTTCCGATGGGCGCTTGGGCCAAACGTACCGGGGCTATCTTCATTCGGCGTCAGACGAAAGATATTCCCGTCTACCGCTTCGTATTACGTGCTTACGCCGCGCAGCTGGTGCAAAACCATGTCAACCTCACCTGGTCGATCGAAGGGGGTCGGACCAGAACGGGCAAGCTACGGCCACCGGTGTTCGGGATCCTGCGTTACATCACCGATGCGGTCGACGAAATCGACGGTCCCGAAGTGTATTTGGTGCCGACCTCGATCGTGTACGACCAGCTGCACGAGGTGGAAGCCATGACCACCGAGGCCTATGGCGCGGTGAAACGACCCGAAGACCTGCGCTTTCTGGTCCGGTTGGCGCGACAGCAGGGCGAGCGACTGGGCCGCGCCTATCTCGACTTCGGCGAACCGCTGCCGCTTCGCAAGCGCCTGCAGGAGATGCGCGCCGACAAGTCGGGCACCGGCAGCGAGATCGAACGGATCGCGTTGGATGTCGAGCACCGGATCAACCGCGCCACACCGGTTACCCCCACCGCGGTGGTGAGTCTGGCCCTGCTGGGCGCGGACCGCTCGTTGTCCATCAGCGAGGTGTTGGCGACGGTTCGCCCGTTGGCCAGCTACATAGCTGCCCGCAACTGGGCGGTGGCCGGCGCCGCCGATCTGACGAATCGCTCGACGATCCGGTGGACCTTGCATCAGATGGTTGCTTCCGGCGTGGTGAGTGTCTACGACGCGGGCACCGAGGCGGTGTGGGGCATCGGCGAGGACCAGCACCTGGTGGCGGCGTTTTACCGCAACACCGCGATCCATATCCTGGTCGATCGGGCCGTCGCCGAGTTGGCGTTGCTGGCGGCCGCAGAGACCACAACAAACGGCTCGGTTTCCCCGGCGACCGTGCGTGATGAGGCGTTGAGCCTTCGCGACTTGCTGAAGTTCGAGTTCTTGTTTTCTGGCCGTGCCCAGTTTGAGAAAGACCTCGCAAACGAGGTACTGCTGATCGGGTCGGTGGTCGACACCTCCAAGCCCGCGGCCGCAGCCGATGTGTGGCGCCTGCTGGAATCGGCCGATGTGCTGCTGGCCCACCTGGTGCTGCGGCCGTTTCTCGATGCCTACCACATTGTCGCCGATCGGCTGGCCGCCCATGAAGACGACTCTTTCGACGAGGAAGGGTTTCTGGCCGAGTGTCTACAGGTCGGCAAGCAGTGGGAGCTGCAGCGCAATATCGCCAGCGCCGAGTCCAGGTCGATGGAGCTGTTCAAGACCGCACTGCGCCTGGCTCGCCATCGCGAGCTGGTCGACGGTGCCGATGCGACGGACATCGCCAAACGCCGACAGCAGTTCGCCGACGAGATAGCCACGGCAACCAGGCGGGTAAACACAATCGCAGAACTGGCCCGCAGGCAATGAGCGACAAATGCGGCCGCCAGGGCCGCTGCGCCGTCCAGCGAACGGGTCAAACGGTGGACGCGCCATCCCCCCGGGCATAGTCTGAATGTGATCTAGGTCACGTGCCAGCACCGGAGGAGGCGGGACTATGGTCGCGACCACTACGCACTTCCCGAAGCAAAAAGCGCCCTGCGGGCACATGGTTGACGGCGATCACCACATCGAGCGCGACGACGAAGGCCTTGCCTACGACGACCTCAAGTTTTCCTGCGGCTGCCGCGAAATCCGGCATTTCTACCACGACGGATCCATGCGGGTACGCACGATTCGACACGACGGCAAGGTGTTGAAGGACGAGCACAGCGGCGATCACGAAGCGTGAACCAGCGCGATGACCGCCCAACACAACATCGTGGTTATCGGCGGCGGTGGTGCGGGTCTGCGCGCCGCGATTGCGATAGCCGAAACCAATCCGCACCTGGATGTGGCGATCGTTTCCAAGGTGTACCCGATGCGCAGCCACACCGTCTCGGCTGAGGGCGGCGCCGCGGCGGTGACCGGTGACGACGACAGCCTCGATGAACACGCGCACGACACGGTATCCGGTGGCGACTGGCTGTGTGACCAAGATGCGGTCGAGGCTTTCGTGGCCGAGGCGCCCAAAGAGTTGGTGCAGCTCGAGCATTGGGGCTGTCCGTGGAGCCGTAAACCAGACGGGCGCGTTGCCGTTCGCCCGTTCGGCGGGATGAAGAAGCTGCGCACCTGGTTTGCCGCCGACAAGACGGGATTTCACCTCCTGCACACGTTGTTTCAACGGCTGCTCACCTATTCCGACGTCATGCGCTATGACGAGTGGTTCGCTACGACGCTGCTGGTCGACGACGGCAGGGTATGTGGTCTGGTCGCTATCGAGTTGGCGACCGGGCGCATCGAGACGATCCTTGCCGACGCGGTGATTCTGTGCACCGGCGGATGCGGGCGGGTATTTCCATTCACCACCAACGCGAACATCAAGACCGGCGACGGCATGGCGCTCGCATTCCGCGCGGGCGCGCCCCTAAAAGACATGGAATTCGTCCAATACCACCCCACCGGACTGCCGTTCACCGGGATCTTGATCACCGAGGCCGCACGAGCTGAAGGCGGCTGGCTGCTCAACAAAGACGGCTACCGCTACCTCCAGGATTACGACCTCGGCAAGCCCACGCCCGAGCCCAGGCTGCGCAGTATGGAGCTCGGGCCCAGGGACCGACTGTCGCAGGCCTTCGTACACGAGCACAACAAAGGAAGGACGGTCGACACCCCGTACGGCCCCGTCGTCTATCTAGACCTGCGGCACCTGGGGGCGGACCTGATCGATGCAAAGTTGCCGTTCGTACGTGAGCTGTGCCGCGACTACCAGCACATCGACCCCGTGGTCGAATTGGTCCCGGTACGACCGGTAGTGCACTACATGATGGGTGGCGTTCACACCGATATCAACGGCGCCACAACGCTTCCCGGGCTATATGCCGCAGGTGAAACAGCCTGCGTGAGCATTAATGGCGCCAACCGCCTGGGGTCGAACTCGCTGCCCGAGCTGCTGGTGTTCGGGGCTCGAGCGGGCCGTGCCGCCGCGGATTACGCAGCGCGCCACCAAAAGTCGGACCGTGGCCCGTCGTCGGCAGTGCGGGCTCAGGCCCGCACCGAGGCTCTACGGCTAGAGCGTGAGCTCAGCCGCCATGGCCAGGGAGGCGAACGAATCGCGGATATTCGGGCGGACATGCAGGCCACCTTGGAAAGCGCCGCGGGTATTTATCGTGACGGACCCACCCTCACCAAAGCGGTCGAGGAGATTCGGGTGCTGCAGGAACGATTCGCCACGGCGGGCATCGACGATCACAGCCGCACATTCAACACCGAGCTGACTGCGCTGCTCGAGTTGTCGGGGATGCTCGACGTTGCACTGGCGATCGTCGAATCGGGTTTGCGCCGAGAAGAATCCCGTGGCGCACACCAGCGAACCGACTTTCCGAACCGGGACGACGAGCATTTCTTGGCGCACACCTTGGTTCATAGAGAAAGCGACGGAACGCTGCGGGTCGGCTACCTTCCGGTCACTATCACTCGCTGGCCACCGGGCGAACGCGTGTATGGGAGGTAAGGATGATGGATCGAATTGTCATGGAGGTCTCCCGGTATCGGCCCGAGATCGAATCGGCCCCGACATTTCAGGCCTACGAGGTTCCCCTCACCCGCGAATGGGCGGTGTTGGACGGCCTGACCTACATCAAGGATCACCTCGACGGAACACTCTCCTTCCGCTGGTCGTGCCGGATGGGTATCTGCGGCAGTAGTGGTATGACGATCAACGGCGACCCAAAGCTGGCGTGCGCGACATTCCTTGCCGATTACCTACCCGGGCCGGTGCGGGTGGAGCCGATGCGAAACTTCCCGGTGATCCGCGATCTCGTTGTCGACATCAGTGACTTCATGGCCAAGCTGCCCAGTGTGAAGCCGTGGCTCGTCCGGCATGATGAACCGCCCGTCGAAGACGGCGAATACCGGCAGACCCCGGCCGAACTCGATGCATTCAAGCAGTTCAGCATGTGTATCAACTGCATGTTGTGCTACTCGGCGTGCCCGGTGTACGCGCTGGACCCCGACTTCCTCGGTCCGGCGGCGATCGCGCTGGGGCAGCGGTACAACCTGGACTCGCGCGACCAAGGTGCGGCGGATCGCAGGGATGTCCTGGCCGCGGCCGACGGCGCTTGGGCGTGCACCCTGGTGGGCGAATGTTCGACGGCTTGTCCGAAAGGCGTCGATCCTGCCGGCGCGATCCAGCGCTACAAGCTGACCGCGGCCACGCACGCGCTGAAGAAGTTGCTGTTCCCTTGGGGGGGCGGATGAGCGCCTATCGCCAGCCGGTCGAAAGATACTGGTGGGCGAGGCGGCGTTCTTACCTGCGATTCATGCTTCGCGAAATCAGTTGCATCTTCGTGGCCTGGTTTGTTCTCTATCTGATGCTGGTATTGCGCGCCGTTGGCGCGGGCGGGAATTCCTACCAGCGGTTTTTGGACTTCAGCGCCAATCCGGTTGTCGTAGTGCTGAACGTCGTCGCGTTGAGTTTCCTGCTGCTGCATGCTGTTACCTGGTTCGGATCGGCACCGCGCGCGATGGTGATTCAGGTTCGCGGCCGCCGGGTACCCGCTCGCGCGGTCCTTGCTGGGCACTACGCGGCATGGCTGGTGGTTTCGGTGATCGTTGCCTGGATGGTGCTGTCATGACTCCCTCGACATCGGATGCCAGGTCGCGCCGACGCTCGGCGGAGCCCTTCCTGTGGCTGCTGTTCAGCGCCGGGGGCATGGTCACCGCCCTGGTTGCGCCCGTCCTGCTGTTGCTGTTCGGACTCGCGTTTCCGCTCGGGTGGCTCGACGCGCCCGACCACGGGCACCTACTGGCGATGGTGCGCAACCCGATCACCAAGCTTGTTGTGCTGGTCCTGGTGGTACTGGCCCTGTTCCATGCGGCGCACCGGTTCCGGTTCGTGCTCGACCATGGGCTGCAACTGGGCCGGTTCGACCGAGTGATCGCCCTGTGGTGTTACGGCATGGCCGTGTTGGGCTCGGCGACGGCGGGTTGGATGTTGCTCACTATGTAAAGTCGCTGGCCGGGCGCTTTGGCCGCCGGCACGGTACGGTACGGACCTGTACCACCACAACGGTTCTATGGTAGGCGCTGTGACCCAGATAGCGGATCGGCCTACAGACCCCTCGCCCTGGTCGCCGCGAGAGACCGAGTTACTGGCGGTGACACTACGGCTGCTGCAGGAGCACGGTTATGACCGGCTAACAGTGGATGCCGTTGCGGCGAGCGCCCGCGCCAGCAAGGCAACGGTCTACCGGCGCTGGCCGTCGAAAGCCGAATTGGTGCTGGCCGCGTTCATCGAGGGCATCCGCCAGGTCGCGGTCCCGCCCAATACCGGCAACCTGCGCGACGACTTGCTGCGACTGGGGGAGCTGATCTGTCGGGAGGTGGGCCAACACGCCAGCACCATCCGCGCGGTGCTCGTCGAAGTGTCGCGCAATCCTGCCCTCAACGACGTTTTGCAGCATCAGTTCGTCGACCACCGTAAGGCCCTGATCCAGTACATCTTGCAGCAGGCCGTCGACCGCGGTGAGATCTCCAGCGCGGCCATCAGCGATGAACTCTGGGACCTGCTACCCGGCTACCTCATCTTCCGGTCCATCATCCCCAACCGGCCGCCCACCCAGGACACGGTGCAAGCCCTCGTCGACGACGTGATACTCCCCAGCCTCACCCGATCCACCGGTTGAGTCAGCGGTGCGAATGGCTGGGCACCGTTGTGGTGTCCGGTCCCGTACCGTACTGTTGAATCCGCGGATCCCCGCCTGAGGTACGGGGCGTGGTCGCGCCCCGGGCAATAGCGTCGCCGGTTATCGAAAGGCTAACGGGTGCAGGGGATTTCAGTGACTGGCCTGGTCAAACGCGGCTGGATGGTGAG
Source organism: Mycobacterium tuberculosis H37Rv (assembly GCF_000195955.2). Classification (GTDB taxonomy): domain Bacteria; phylum Actinomycetota; class Actinomycetes; order Mycobacteriales; family Mycobacteriaceae; genus Mycobacterium; species Mycobacterium tuberculosis. Next base: position 1,761,794 of record NC_000962.3, read on the forward strand.
ATCCGTCTTTGACACGATCGACGGTATCGACCAACTCGGCGAGCAGCTGGCCAGCGTGACCGTAACCTTGGACAAGTTGGCTGCGATCCAGCCTCAATTGGTGGCGCTGCTACCAGACGAGATCGCCAGCCAGCAGATCAATCGGGAACTGGCGCTGGCTAACTACGCCACCATGTCCGGGATCTATGCCCAGACGGCGGCCTTGATCGAAAACGCTGCCGCCATGGGACAAGCCTTTGACGCCGCCAAGAACGACGACTCCTTCTATCTGCCGCCGGAGGCTTTTGACAACCCAGATTTCCAGCGCGGCCTGAAATTGTTCCTGTCGGCAGACGGTAAGGCGGCTCGGATGATCATCTCCCATGAAGGCGATCCCGCCACCCCCGAAGGCATTTCGCATATCGACGCGATCAAGCAGGCGGCCCACGAGGCCGTGAAGGGCACTCCCATGGCGGGTGCTGGGATCTATCTGGCCGGCACGGCCGCCACCTTCAAGGACATTCAAGACGGCGCCACCTACGACCTCCTGATCGCCGGAATAGCCGCGCTGAGCTTGATTTTGCTCATCATGATGATCATTACCCGAAGCCTGGTTGCGGCGCTGGTGATCGTGGGCACGGTGGCGCTGTCGTTGGGCGCTTCTTTTGGCCTGTCCGTGCTGGTGTGGCAGCATCTTCTCGGTATCCAGTTGTACTGGATCGTGCTCGCGCTGGCCGTCATCCTGCTCCTGGCCGTGGGATCGGACTATAACTTGCTGCTGATTTCCCGATTCAAGGAGGAGATCGGTGCAGGTTTGAACACCGGCATCATCCGTGCGATGGCCGGCACCGGCGGGGTGGTGACCGCTGCCGGCCTGGTGTTCGCCGCCACTATGTCTTCGTTCGTGTTCAGTGATTTGCGGGTCCTCGGTCAGATCGGGACCACCATTGGTCTTGGGCTGCTGTTCGACACGCTGGTGGTGCGCGCGTTCATGACCCCGTCCATCGCGGTGCTGCTCGGGCGCTGGTTCTGGTGGCCGCAACGAGTGCGCCCGCGCCCTGCCAGCAGGATGCTTCGGCCGTACGGCCCGCGGCCCGTGGTTCGTGAATTGCTGCTGCGCGAGGGCAACGATGACCCGAGAACTCAGGTGGCTACCCACCGTTAAGGTGGTGGGATGCCGCTTTCAGGGGAATATGCGCCGAGCCCGCTCGACTGGTCGCGCGAGCAAGCCGACACGTATATGAAGTCCGGCGGAACCGAGGGCACACAGCTGCAGGGAAAGCCGGTCATCCTGCTCACCACCGTCGGGGCGAAGACCGGCAAACTCCGTAAGACCCCGCTGATGCGCGTCGAGCACGACGGCCAGTACGCGATCGTCGCCTCGCTGGGTGGGGCGCCGAAAAATCCGGTCTGGTACCACAACGTCGTGAAGAACCCACGGGTCGAGCTGCAGGACGGCACCGTGACCGGCGACTACGACGCCCGCGAGGTGTTCGGTGACGAGAAGGCCATCTGGTGGCAGCGCGCCGTGGCGGTCTGGCCGGACTATGCCAGCTACCAGACCAAGACGGACCGCCAGATTCCGGTGTTCGTGCTGACCCCGGTGCGCGCGGGCGGCTAGCCATTGGGATAGGGCGGCGTGGCACCATTGACCGGTGTCCGCCGAACTGAGCCAGAGCCCGAGCAGCTCGCCGCTGTTTTCACTATCTGGGGCAGACATCGACCGTGCCGCCAAGCGGATCGCACCGGTAGTCACGCCCACCCCGTTGCAACCTAGCGATCGGTTGTCGGCGATCACTGGCGCCACGGTCTACCTCAAGCGCGAAGACTTGCAGACGGTGCGCTCTTATAAGCTACGCGGAGCGTACAACCTGTTGGTGCAGTTGTCCGATGAGGAACTGGCCGCGGGCGTGGTGTGTTCTTCTGCGGGCAACCACGCGCAGGGCTTCGCGTATGCGTGTCGCTGTCTGGGTGTGCACGGCCGGGTCTACGTACCTGCCAAAACCCCCAAGCAGAAGCGTGACCGGATCCGCTACCACGGCGGGGAGTTCATCGACCTGATCGTGGGTGGGTCGACCTATGATCTGGCTGCGGCGGCGGCCCTTGAGGACGTGGAACGCACCGGGGCCACGCTGGTACCGCCGTTTGACGACCTGCGCACCATCGCCGGCCAGGGCACGATAGCCGTCGAAGTGCTTGGCCAGCTCGAGGACGAGCCGGACCTGGTGGTGGTCCCGGTGGGTGGCGGCGGCTGCATCGCGGGGATCACCACCTACCTGGCCGAGCGGACGACCAACACCGCGGTGCTGGGCGTCGAGCCGGCTGGTGCGGCCGCCATGATGGCCGCGCTCGCGGCGGGCGAGCCGGTGACGCTGGACCATGTCGACCAGTTCGTCGACGGCGCCGCGGTGAACCGGGCGGGCACGCTGACCTATGCCGCGCTAGCCGCCGCCGGCGACATGGTTTCGCTCACCACCGTCGACGAGGGTGCGGTGTGCACGGCGATGCTCGATCTGTATCAGAACGAGGGCATCATCGCCGAACCGGCCGGTGCCCTGTCGGTCGCCGGTCTGTTGGAAGCCGACATCGAGCCCGGGTCCACCGTGGTGTGCCTGATTTCGGGCGGCAACAACGACGTGTCCCGTTACGGGGAGGTGTTGGAGCGCTCGCTGGTCCACCTGGGCCTCAAGCACTATTTCCTGGTCGACTTCCCGCAGGAGCCCGGTGCGCTGCGCCGGTTTCTCGACGACGTGCTCGGACCCAACGACGACATCACCTTGTTCGAGTACGTCAAGCGCAACAACCGGGAGACCGGTGAGGCGCTGGTGGGTATCGAGCTGGGATCGGCCGCGGATCTAGACGGTCTGCTGGCCCGGATGCGGGCGACCGACATTCACGTCGAGGCGTTGGAACCGGGGTCGCCGGCTTACCGCTATCTGCTGTAGCGAGGCGTCGGCGCGACCGTGCCGACAAACCTCGCATGTGTATCGTTGGTGTATGTCGCGCACCAACATCGACATCGATGACGAACTTGCCGCCGAGGTCATGCGCAGGTTCGGTCTGACCACCAAGAGGGCGGCGGTCGACCTTGCCCTACGACGGTTGGTCGGGTCGCCGTTGAGCCGTGAGTTTCTGCTCGGGCTGGAAGGCGTCGGCTGGGAAGGCGACCTGGATGACTTGCGAAGCGATCGCCCAGACTGATCTCGATGATCCTCATCGACACATCGGCCTGGGTGGAGTACTTCCGTGCCACCGGATCAATCGCCGCTGTCGAAGTACGCCGGCTGCTGTCCGAAGAAGCAGCGCGAATCGCTATGTGTGAGCCCATTGCGATGGAAATCTTGAGTGGCGCGCTCGACGACAACACCCACACGACGCTAGAGCGGCTCGTGAATGGCTTGCCGTCGTTGAACGTTGATGACGCGATTGACTTTCGTGCTGCCGCGGGTATCTATCGCGCCGCCCGGCGCGCCGGCGAAACGGTTCGAAGCATCAACGACTGCCTCATAGCGGCGCTCGCGATCCGCCACGGTGCGCGTATCGTCCACCGTGACGCCGACTTTGATGTGATTGCCCGGATTACCAACCTGCAGGCCGCATCGTTTCGGTGAGCATGCCGCCCCAGCATCAGGCCGGCTCCGCAGCCCGCAGTATCGCAAGCGAATACGCTGCTAGCTCGGTGGAATTATCGCCGATAATCGGCGACTCCCAGGCCAGCACCAGCTCACCGCTGACCGGCACGCAGGTTGGCTCGGCACCAAGGTTGCAGGCGATCATCAGCTGGCCGCGGCGCATCACAACCCAGCGTTGCTGCTCGTCGTAGTCGACCATAAGGTGGTCCAGCCAGGGGTCCGCAAGGTCGGCCTCGTTGTGCCGCAAAGCGATCAGATCGCGATAAAACCGGTGCAACCTGGCGTGTTCGCCGGAGCCGGCTTCGGCCCAGTTCAGCTTGCAGCGCTGGAATGTCTGCGGGTCCTGCGGGTCCGGAATGTCGTCCGCGGCCCAGCCATGTTCGGCGAACTCCTCCTTGCGTCCTGCCACGGTGCTATGGGCCAGTTCCGGTTCGGGATGTGAGCAAAAGAACTGAAACGGGCTGGAGGCCCCCCACTCTTCGCCCATGAAAAGCATTGCGGTATAGGGAGATCCAAGGGTCAACGCCGCCTTGATCGCGAGCTGGCCACCGGTCAGGTATTGCGATGGGCGGTCGCCGAGAGCGCGGTTGCCGACTTGGTCGTGGGTGCAGGTGTAGGCGAGCAGCCTGGTGGCCGGGATCGCAGAAGTGTCCAATGCACGCCCGTGCCGACGACGCCGGAACGACGAATACGTGCCGGCGTGGAAGTAGCCGTTGCGCAGCGTGTACGCGAGAGTGGCCAGCGAGCCGAAATCCGCATAGTAGCCTTGCCGCTCACCGGATACCGCGGTATGGATGGCGTGATGGATGTCGTCATTCCATTGGGCGGTGATCCCGTAGCCGCCATGGCTGGGCCGGGTGATCAGCCGCGGGTCGTTTCGGTCGGTTTCGGCGATCAGCGACAACGGACGGCCCAACTGGCCTGACAGCCAGCGGGTCGCGTTGGCAAGCTCCTCGAGGACATGCACGGCGGTGGTGTCCACCAGTGCATGCACGGCGTCCAACCGCAAGCCGTCGGCGTGGAAGTCGCGCATCCATCGCAGCGCGCAGTCGATGATATAGTGGCGAACCTCGTCGGAGTCGGCGCCGGCGATATTGATGCCGTCCCCCCACGGGTTGCTGGCCGACGACAGGTACGGGCCGAATCGCGGCAGGTAGTTGCCCGATGGGCCGAGATGGTTGAACACCGCGTCGATCAACACGCCCAAACGACGGGCATGGCATGCGTCGATGAACCGGACCAGACCGTCGGGGCCGCCGTAGGGTTCGTGCACGCTGTACCACAGCACACCGTCATATCCCCAACCGCGGGTTCCGGCAAAGGAATTGACCGGCATCAGCTCGACGAAGTCGATTCCGAGATCGACCAGGTAATCCAGCTTTTCGATGGCGGCGTCGAACGTGCCAGCCGTGGTGAACGTGCCGATGTGCAACTCGTAGATCACCGCGCCCTCGACCGACCGCCCCGGCCAGCCAGTGTCGGTCCGGGCAGCACCAAACTGGCCGGGCGGCTCCCACCGCTGGGAGCGTGCGTGCACCCCGTCGGGTTGGCGGGCCGATCGCGGGTCGGGTAGCACGGTGGGGTCGTCGTCGAGTAGGTATCCGTAGCGGGCGTCCGCCGGCGCCGCCACCGTCGTGTGCCACCAGCCGTCGGCTGAGCGGGTCATCGCATGTACCGCACCGTTCACGTCGAGCCGGACCAGCGCGGGTTTGGGTGCCCATACTCGGAATTCAGGCATTGTCGCGCACCAGCAGCACCACAGGCAGATCCGCGAACAGCTCGACGGCCGGCGTGTGCCCACTGGCCGTGAATCCGGTGAGGGCATCTGTCCACGACCCGTCGGGTAGGGGCAGTACGGTGTGGTCCCAGCCGGTTTGCTGCAGGCGCACCGTCCAGCGGGTCACCGCGACCAGGATGTCGTCACCGCGGCGGAACGCAACGACGTGGTCGGCGGCCGGCCCGGCGGCGAACACCGGATGGTATGCGCCGCCCAGGAAGCTCTCCGGATGGGTGCGCCGCAGTCGAAGCGCCGCGGCCAACACCCGAATCTTAGGGTGCTGCAAGGCTTTCAGAGCGACACGCCGGGTGCCGTAGTCGACGGGACGGCGGTTGTCCGGGTCGACCAGGCTGTCGTCCCACAGTTCGCTGCCCTGGTAGACGTCGGGTACGCCAGGCACGGTCAACGCGAGCAGCTTAGCGGCCAGCGCGTCGCTTTCGGCATGCGAGTTGAGGTGGGCCACAAGTCCGGTCAGCTCGGACGCCAGCGGTCCGTCGAGCACCAGATCAAGCCAGCCGTGCACGTCGTCCTCGAACGCCCGGTTCGGGTTGTGCCACGAGGTGTGCCATGCCGCCTCCCGGATCGCCTTCTCGGCGTAAGTGTGCAGCCGGCCGCGCAGCGCGGCGCTGACCTCTCCACTCACTGGCCACACTCCGAAGACGTTCTGCCACAGAAACTGTCCAGTCACGGCATCAGGGGCGGGCGCAATGGCTTGGGCGTGGCCGATGAACTTGGCCCACAGCCACGGCACTTGGGACAGCACGCCGATGCGGGCACGCACGTCCTCGCCGCGTTTGGTGTCGTGGGTGGACAGTGTCGTCATGGACCGTGGCCACAACCGAGCACGGGTGGCGGCCCGGTGATGAAACTCCGCGGCGCCCACACCAAACCGGCGCGGTTCTCCGCCCACTTCATTGAGTGACACCAGCCGGGCATCACGGTAGAACATACAGTCTTCGACGGCCTTGGCGCTCACCGCGCCGCACAGTTGTTGCAGGCGTACGGCTGGTTCGCCACCGCGGGCCACAGCTGCGGCAATCAGCTGCAGTCCAGGTGCCAATTGTGGTGTTGTCGAATGGGTTTCAGCCAACGCGCAGGGTAGGACGGCGGCTTGGCCGGGGTAATCACAGCGATAGCGTCCGATGTGGCGCAGCAGTGCAGCCACCGCCGCGGGCAACAGCGGATGATCGGCGCCGGCCGCCGCCGCGATGCATCGCCGCAATCGGCGAAGCTCACTGGCCAACGTATGGACGGCCGCGTGCACCTTGAGGTCGGCCAACATCGCCGGCATCTCCTGATAGTCCACACCGGCCGATTCGACCAGCGCTGTCAGTGGTGACTCTCCTTGGGGGTCAACGAGGACGCCACCTATTTCGCGCAGCACGTCATAGCCGGTGGAGCCGTCCACTGGCAGCGTGGGCTCTAACGCCTCGTCGACCGCCAGGATTTTTTCGACCACGATCCAGGCGTTCGGGCCGAGCAGTTCGCGCAGCTGGGCCAAGTATCCGCTGGGATCGGATAGTCCGTCGAGGTGGTCGACGCGCACGCCGTCGACGAGTCCTTCGGTGAACCAGCGAGCGACCTCTGCGTGGCTGGCGTCGAACACAGCGCGGTCTTCCTGGCGCAGGCCGGCCAACGAGGTGATCGAGAAGAAACGGCGGTAGCCGCACAGCCCGTGCCGCCATCCGACCAGCCGATAGTGCTGGCGGTCGTGCACAGCGGGGCCGGTGCCGTCCCCGCTGCCGGGGGCGACGGGCAGCGCCAGGTCGCCCAGCCGCAGCAGGTCGCCGTCGACTCTGAGGTTGGCAACGTCGCTGTCGGAGCCCAATAGCGGCAGGATGATCCGGCCATCACCTAGCTCCCAGTCGATGTCGAAGAACTCGGCATACGCCGAGGACCGGCCGAACTTCAAGACATCCCACCACCACGCGTTCTGCTCGGGCTTGCCGACGCCGACATGGCTGGGCACGATGTCGACGATCAGGCCCATGCCCCGCGACCGCGCCGCCGCGGATAACCGCGCTAGGCCGTCAGAGCCACCAAGCTCGGGTGACACCGTCGTCGGATCGGTGACGTCATAGCCGTGGGTCGACCCGCCGACCGCCGTCAAAATGGGGGACAGGTACAGATGCGATACCCCGAGGTCGTCGAGGTAGTCCAGCAGGTTCTCGGCATCGGCGAAGGTGAACCCGAATCCGTTCGACCGACCGCGCATCTGCACCCGGTAAGTGGAAATAACCGGAAATGCCATATTTCACAACGTCTTACGCAGGACCAGCAGCGAGCGCGCAGGTACCGAAAACGTGTCAGTGGCGGTTACCGTCAGGTCGATGTCACCGACGGGATCGTTGGTATCCAGCTCTCCGGTCCACTGCTGCGCATAGCCGTCATGCGGCATCACGAACTCCACGTCGTGGTCATGGGCGTTGAAGCACAACAGGAATGAATCGTCGACTACTCGCTCACCACGGGCGTCCGGTGCGGTAATGGCTTCACCGTTGAGAAACACCGCAACACACCTGTCGAAGCCTCTGCCCCAATCCTCGTGCGTCATCTCCCGACCGCTCGGTGTCAACCAGGCGATATCGCGGACTTCGTCGCCACTGCGGATCGGTTCACCCTCAAAGAACCGGCGTCGGCGAAACACCTTGTGGTTCTTGCGCAAGGTCGTCGCCTTGCGTGCGAAAGCTAGCAGATCGGCATTCTTGTCCACCAATGACCAATCCATCCAAGATAATTCGGAGTCCTGGCAGTAGACGTTGTTGTTGCCGTATTGGGTGCGCCCAATCTCGTCGCCGTGGGCGATCATCGGCGTGCCCTGGCTGACCATAAGCGTGGCCCACATGTTGCGCATCTGGCGGGCACGCAGCGCCAAGATGTCGGGGTCATCGGTGGGGCCCTCGACACCGCAGTTCCACGATCGGTTGTAGCTTTCCCCGTCGCGGTTGTTCTCGCCATTGGCCTCGTTGTGCTTGTCGTTGTACGAGACCAGGTCGTTGAGTGTGAACCCGTCGTGGGCGGTGACGAAATTGATACTGGCACTGGGCCGGCGGCCGGTTGCTTCGTAGAGGTCCGACGACCCGGTCAGCCGGGAGGCGAATTCGCCTAGGGTGGCCGGCTCGCCTCGCCAGTAGTCGCGCACGGTGTCGCGGTACTTGCCGTTCCATTCCGTCCACAGTCCTGGGAAGTTGCCAACCTGGTAGCCACCTTCGCCGACATCCCATGGCTCGGCGATCAGCTTGACCTGACTGACCACCGGATCTTGTTGCACCAGATCGAAGAATGCCGACAGCCGGTCGACGTCGTGCAGCTCGCGGGCCAGCGTGGACGCCAGGTCGAACCGGAACCCGTCGACGTGCATTTCGATCACCCAGTAGCGCAGCGAATCCATGATCAGCTGCAGGGTGTGTGGGTGGCGGGCATTGAGGCTGTTGCCGGTACCGGTGAAGTCCTTGTAGAACCTCAAGTCGTGGTCCATCAGTCGGTAGTAGGCGGTGTTGTCGATTCCGCGAAAGTTGATCGTCGGACCCAAGTGGTTGCCTTCAGCGGTGTGGTTGTAGACGACGTCGAGGATGACCTCGATGCCGGCTTCGTGCAGGCTGCGCACCATGGTTTTGAACTCGGCTACCGCGCTGCCGGCTTGCCGGGTCGACGCGTATTGATGGTGCGGGGCGAAGAATCCGAAGGTGTTGTAACCCCAGTAGTTTCGCAAGCCGAGGTCCAGCAGCCGGGAGTCGTGTAGGAACTGGTGCACCGGCATCAACTCAACGGCGGTGACGTTGAGCTCGTTGAGGTGGTCGATGATCACCGGGTGGGCCAGGCCGGCGTAGGTGCCCCGGAGTTCGGGCGGGATACTGGGATGGGTCTGTGTCATGCCTTTGACATGCGCTTCGTAGATTACGGTCTCGTGGTACGGGGTGCGCGGCGACCGGTCGTATGCCCAGTCGAAGAACGGATTGATCACGACGCTGGTCATAGTGTGGCCCAGCGAGTCGACCATCGGGGGAGTGCTGTCCGGGTCGACGGCGTTGACGTCATAGGAATACAGCGCCTGCCCGAAGGTGAAATCGCCGTGGAACGACTTCCCATACGGGTCGAGCAGCAGCTTGCTGGGGTCACACCGATGGCCGGCCGCCGGGTCGAACGGCCCGTGCACACGAAACCCGTAGCGCTGGCCGGGGGTGATGTTCGGCAGATAGGCATGCCAGACGTACCCGTCCACCTCGTCAAGCGGGATCCGCGACTCGACGCCGTCCTCGTCGATCAGACATAGCTCGACCTTCTCGGCGATCTCGGAGAACAACGAAAAGTTGGTCCCGGCGCCGTCGTAGGTGGCTCCAAGCGGATAGGCGTTGCCCGGCCACACCGTGGGTAGAGCGGGCCCGGTCCCGTCGGACTCCCCGGCGTTGTTCGACGACATCACACGACCTTATCCAGGTTCTCCGGCGGGTGTAGGCGTCACCACCAGTCGGTGTTCGCCGCGATTTGCCGACCGAGCTCGCTGGTCATCGTCCGCATGTAGGTGGGGGTCAGGTGATGACTGTCGCGGTACACCAGAACATTTCCCTCGACCGCGCGGCAGGTGTCGGTCCGGCATATCGCGTCGGACATATCGAGTGGCTTAAGCAGCGGGAACCGCGCAACGAAGTCGAGGGTTGGATTCCGATCGACCAGCACCTTGGACCGCGCGATCCCACACGACTGCGGATTGCCGCCTTTGGCCAGGCAGTCCGCAGGGATGAACGGTTGGCCGTCCTTGACCAGCCAAGGGGTATCCCGCATCGCGAGAACGGGAATGTTGTTGTCGGCGAACGTTTGCCAGATCCCGACATAGGTTGCTGGCATCACATCGCCGGGTTTGATGTTCCACGGTCGAGTCGAGGTTGTGAAAACGTAGTCGGGGTGGTCAGCGACCAACTTGGCCATCGCCGCTTGCACCCACTGGTGACACTGCGGATAGGGAGCGTTATTGCCCATGATCAGCGGGACTTCCTCGGTGGACAACGGGCAACCCATTTTGAGGTACGTCACCACCTTGAAGTGGTGCATGCGACCCAGCAGATCCAGTGCGGTCAGCCAGTGTTCGGCGTGTGAACCCCCGGCCAGTGCGATGGTCCGGGGTGCGTCCACATCGCCGTAGGTGCAGTTGATGATCGCCGGGTTGACGAAGTCGCTGATGCAGCCGTCCTTGGTCGAGGTCGGCAGGTCGTGACGGACTTCCAGGACGGTTGGGCGCATCCGCAGCTTGGGCACCCGGACGTGGTCGATCAGGGCCCGCGCCCCGGGATAGTCGCGGGAGCTCAACCCGCTCAACTCTTTGCCGGCGGCGCGCTGGACGATGACGTGCTCACGCCACGTGAACGAGGTCGCGGTAAGAGCGACGCCAAGCAGTGCCACCACAGATCCCAGCACGATCGTTGGCCGACGCAGCCGCAGCCGCCAGGGAATCGGCGGGACCGCCGCCGGCGATCTCACGCCGGCGGGTGCCCGATAGCGTAATGGGTCTTCGACAAGCCGGGTGGTCAGGTATGCCAGCAACCCGGATACCAGCAGGACTGCCGCGCCTTCGACAAAGTTGGCGTGCCGGTGCCCGGTGTAGGAGAGCCAGAAGATGAGCAGCGGCCAATGCCACAGATACCAGGAATAGGCCATCGCGCCCAGCGCCACCAACGGAGCGGTGGCTAGCAGGCGATTGGGCAGTGGCAGCCGGTCGCGGGTACCGGGATGGCCCTGCCGGTTGGCTCCGGCAAGGATCATCAGCATCGTGGCTCCGACGGGTACCAGCGCCCACGGCCCTGGAAATTCCTTGACACCGTCGATCAGGGCGCCGCACGACAGTATCGCCGCCAGCGCGGCGGTGGCCACCGCGGTGCGCAGCCACATCGGCCAGCGCACATGGGGCACCACAGCGCCGACCAGTGCTCCCGCCAACAACTCCCAGGCCCGCGCGAAGGTGTTGTAGTAAGCGGTCGCCTGGTAGGCGTGATGCGCAACGATGGCATAGATGAATGAGGCCAACGTCAACGTGCTCAATAACACCACAAACATCGTCCGCAGGTACGGGGCCCGCGGGCCCCGAAACAGTCTGCGCAGCAAGTAGGCGCACCCGGCAACAAGCAGCAGGAAAGCGAGATAGAACTGACCCTGCACCGACATAGACCAGATGTGCTGCAAGGGGCTCACCGCTTCACCGGCTCGCAGATAGTTGGAGACCGTGCTAGCCAGCTCCCAATTCTGGTAATACCCCAAGCTGGCCAGGCTCTGGTTGGCAAACGCTTCCCACCGCGTCTGCGGTTGTATTGCGATGGTGAGCAGCGCGCAGCCGGCGAGGACCACAACCAGTGCCGGGAGCAGCCGGCGGATGAGTCGGATCACTTCGGCTATAGGCGAGAGTGACAGATCCGGGTTGAGGGCGGCGCGAAGTATTTTCCCGCCAAAGAAGAAGCCGGACAGCGCCAGGAACACGTCTACTCCGCCGGAAACCCGGCCGAACCAAACGTGGAACACTGCCACCAGGGCGATCGCGACACCGCGCAATCCGTCCAGGTCGTGCCGGTAAAAGCCGGTCGTACGGGTCCCCATGGTAACCGGGGGCAAGGCCGGCTCCGGGGTCAAGGCCGGTGGGCGAGGCGGCGACAGGGTCAACATGGTTGACAGTTAATTTACCCAAACCAGCCTCCTGCTTCGCGCGCTGAGCAGCGGGAAGCAGGAGGCGGGTTTGGGAGGCGAGAAAGCAAGCGGGACCGTTAGCGTGAGCGCGCGGTGCCGAAGGGAGGCGGCTGGACGGGCGCTTGCTGGACGGGCGCTTGCTGGACCGGCGCCTGTTGGACCGGCGCCTGTTGGACGGGCGCCTGTTGGACGGGCGCTTGCTGGACGGGCGCTTGCTGGACCGGCGCTGGCTGGACCGGCGCCTGTTGGACGGGCGTCGGCTGGGTCCCGAGAACCCGGACCAGGTAAGGCGTCATGCCGTTGGTGCGCACCGGCGAAACCTGGACGACGTCGCCCACCTCCAGCATCTGGCCCTTCCCGAGGTATAACGCGACGCTTTGCGTGCCTTCGGGGCCGTAGAAGATCAGGTCGCCCTTGCGCGCTTGCTGCGGCAGGACCTTTTGCCCAACCTTGTACATCTGGCCGGAAGAACGCGGCAGCTTTAGCCCGGCACCGGCATAGGCGTACTGGATCAAACCGGAGGCGTCGAACCCGACGGTGTTGATGCCGGTACCGGTGCCGCGCGTGGGGCCGCTGATGCCGCCGCCGGCCCAGGAGAACGGCACGCCGCGCTGCGACAGCCCGCGCGCGATCACGACGTCGGTGATCTGTTGATAATCCACCGGCCGCGTGGCCGGGTCTGCGGCCGCAAGACCGGGCGCGGCCACCATCGGGGCGAGCATCATTGCCAGACCGATCGCGAAGGAGCCGCTTTTCATGCTGCGTTTCATGGGGTTGTAACCTCCTTGGCACTCTCGGGTGGTGTGTGCCTCAGCACGTGACTTCACCGTCTGCCATTCCAGCCGGAAGTCACTTTATTCACACCAATCACTACAGACACTTTGACAACAGATGCCGGCCGCGTCCATAGCTGGCCAGATCCACCAGAAGTCTTTTTGCCGTAACGTGACCGGACGGTGACTGCCGCGCTCAATCTTTGATCGGCAGTTGTGATTTCAGTCACGCGCGATTAATGCCAATAGCGTTCGCTGAATCCCGCTATCGCGTAGCCCGCGATGGAGGTGACGGTGATGACGGCGATCGAGATGATCGGCCAGAAGGACATGTACCAGCCCTTCAACATGGAAACGAAGGGGCCGATGACGGCTGTGGCGATGGCCGCACCGATCCCTCCCCACATCACCGGGTAGATGTAATAGTTGACGCCGAACGGTACCAGCGGGCAAGCATCCGGCGGGCACACGTTGTCGGTGAAGGCGAAGAGCCGTGATGGCCAGCTAGTCATCGTGACCATGACCAGAAATACTGCCAATATCGCTACGGTACATACCACGTCCCAGGGCGCTATCCGCAGCGTGAGTACCCGTGGGGGTGTCCGCTCGTCGGGCTCGTCTAGAGCCGACCGGGATTCGGTGCCAGCATCGGGCTGAGTGTCTTCAGGCTGATTCGGCGGTGCCATGCATGCATGCTCCCCGATGGCAGAGGTTTTGGCGACCGTTACTGGGATGGGCCGTGGCGTGGCTGCATTACCCTCGATCTCCATGGCTGCGGCGACTGGCGGGTTGACGCCCGAGCAGATCATCGCGGTCGATGGCGCCCATCTGTGGCACCCTTACAGCTCCATCGGCAGGGAAGCCGTGTCGCCGGTGGTGGCCGTCGCCGCCCACGGAGCGTGGTTGACGCTGATTCGCGACGGCCAGCCGATCGAGGTGCTCGACGCGATGAGCTCCTGGTGGACCGCGATCCACGGGCACGGCCACCCCGCTCTGGACCAGGCGTTAACCACCCAGTTGCGGGTGATGAACCACGTCATGTTCGGGGGGCTGACTCACGAGCCGGCGGCCCGGCTGGCGAAGCTGCTGGTCGACATCACCCCGGCGGGTCTCGACACGGTGTTCTTCAGCGACTCCGGCTCGGTGTCGGTGGAAGTCGCGGCCAAGATGGCGCTGCAGTACTGGCGCGGCCGCGGCCTGCCCGGCAAGCGACGGCTCATGACCTGGCGCGGCGGCTATCACGGCGACACCTTCCTGGCTATGAGCATCTGCGACCCGCACGGCGGCATGCACTCGCTGTGGACCGACGTCCTGGCCGCCCAAGTGTTCGCGCCACAAGTGCCACGGGACTACGATCCCGCCTACAGCGCGGCGTTCGAGGCGCAGCTGGCGCAGCACGCCGGCGAGCTGGCCGCGGTGGTCGTGGAGCCGGTCGTGCAGGGTGCGGGCGGTATGCGTTTTCACGACCCGCGCTATCTGCACGACCTGCGGGACATCTGCCGCCGTTACGAGGTGCTGCTGATCTTCGATGAGATCGCCACCGGCTTCGGCCGCACCGGCGCGTTGTTCGCCGCCGACCACGCCGGGGTGAGCCCGGACATCATGTGTGTCGGCAAGGCGCTCACCGGCGGCTACCTCAGCTTGGCCGCCACCTTGTGCACCGCCGACGTCGCGCACACCATCAGCGCCGGTGCGGCCGGGGCGCTGATGCACGGCCCCACCTTCATGGCCAATCCGCTGGCCTGTGCGGTCTCGGTGGCCAGTGTGGAGCTGCTGCTCGGCCAGGACTGGCGCACGCGCATCACCGAACTGGCCGCCGGGCTGACCGCCGGCCTGGATACCGCCCGGGCGCTGCCCGCCGTCACCGATGTGCGGGTGTGCGGCGCGATCGGCGTCATCGAATGCGACCGACCGGTCGACCTGGCCGTCGCGACTCCCGCGGCGCTGGATCGAGGCGTGTGGCTGCGCCCGTTTCGCAACCTGGTCTACGCCATGCCGCCCTATATCTGCACACCGGCCGAGATCACGCAGATCACCTCGGCGATGGTCGAGGTCGCACGGCTCGTAGGCTCACTGCCATGAAAGCCGCCACGCAGGCACGGATCGACGATTCACCGTTGGCCTGGTTGGACGCGGTGCAGCGGCAGCGCCACGAGGCCGGACTGCGGCGCTGCCTGCGGCCGCGTCCCGCGGTCGCCACCGAGCTGGACTTGGCCTCCAACGACTATCTCGGTCTGTCCCGACATCCCGCCGTCATCGACGGCGGCGTCCAGGCGCTGCGGATCTGGGGCGCCGGCGCCACCGGGTCGCGCCTGGTTACCGGCGACACCAAGCTGCACCAGCAATTCGAGGCCGAGCTCGCCGAGTTCGTCGGCGCTGCCGCGGGATTGCTGTTCTCCTCTGGCTACACGGCCAACCTGGGCGCCGTGGTCGGCCTGTCCGGCCCGGGTTCCCTGCTGGTGTCCGACGCCCGTTCGCATGCGTCGTTGGTGGATGCCTGTCGGCTGTCGCGGGCGCGGGTTGTGGTGACGCCGCACCGCGACGTCGACGCCGTGGACGCCGCGCTGCGATCGCGCGACGAGCAGCGCGCCGTCGTCGTCACCGACTCGGTGTTCAGCGCCGACGGCTCGCTGGCGCCGGTTCGGGAGTTGCTTGAGGTCTGCCGGCGTCATGGTGCGCTGCTTCTGGTGGACGAGGCGCACGGCCTGGGTGTGCGTGGCGGCGGACGCGGGCTGCTCTACGAGTTAGGTCTAGCGGGTGCGCCCGACGTGGTGATGACCACCACGCTGTCCAAGGCGCTGGGCAGCCAGGGTGGTGTGGTGCTCGGGCCGACGCCGGTGCGGGCCCATCTGATCGATGCTGCCCGGCCGTTCATCTTCGACACCGGTCTGGCGCCGGCGGCGGTGGGTGCCGCACGGGCCGCGCTGCGCGTCTTGCAGGCCGAGCCGTGGCGACCGCAGGCGGTGCTCAACCACGCTGGTGAACTTGCGCGGATGTGCGGTGTGGCTGCGGTGCCGGACTCGGCGATGGTGTCGGTGATCCTGGGCGAGCCGGAGTCGGCAGTGGCCGCCGCGGCGGCCTGCCTGGACGCCGGGGTCAAGGTGGGCTGCTTCCGGCCGCCGACGGTGCCCGCGGGTACGTCGCGGCTGCGGCTGACCGCGCGCGCATCGCTGAACGCCGGCGAGCTCGAGCTGGCCCGGCGGGTGCTGACGGATGTTCTCGCCGTGGCGCGCCGTTGACGATCCTGGTCGTCACCGGGACCGGCACGGGGGTCGGCAAGACGGTCGTCTGCGCGGCGCTGGCGTCGGCCGCACGTCAGGCCGGCATCGACGTGGCGGTGTGCAAGCCCGTTCAGACCGGCACCGCCCGCGGTGACGACGACCTCGCCGAGGTCGGCCGGTTGGCCGGGGTGACCCAGCTGGCCGGCTTGGCGCGATATCCGCAGCCGATGGCCCCGGCCGCCGCCGCCGAACACGCCGGGATGGCGTTGCCCGCCCGCGATCAGATCGTGCGGCTGATCGCAGACCTGGACCGTCCCGGGCGGTTGACCCTCGTCGAGGGGGCGGGCGGGCTGCTGGTCGAACTCGCCGAGCCGGGCGTCACGCTGCGCGATGTCGCCGTCGACGTGGCCGCCGCGGCTTTGGTGGTGGTCACCGCGGACCTGGGCACCCTCAACCACACCAAGTTGACGTTGGAAGCGCTTGCTGCACAACAGGTTTCATGTGCAGGGCTGGTGATCGGCAGCTGGCCGGACCCGCCCGGGTTGGTGGCAGCCTCGAATCGGTCCGCGCTGGCGCGC
This sequence comes from Mycobacterium tuberculosis H37Rv, assembly GCF_000195955.2. Classification (GTDB taxonomy): domain Bacteria; phylum Actinomycetota; class Actinomycetes; order Mycobacteriales; family Mycobacteriaceae; genus Mycobacterium; species Mycobacterium tuberculosis. Next base: position 1,778,423 of record NC_000962.3, read on the forward strand.
ATTGCTATGGTGCGGGCCGCTCTGCCCGCCGGGGCCGCGTCGCTGGATGCCGGGGACTTCGCGGCGATGAGCGCGGCGGCGTTCGACCGCAACTGGGTTGCCGGGCTGGTCGGCTGATGGTGCATTCGATCGAGCTGGTCTTCGACAGCGATACCGAGGCGGCGATCCGGCGCATCTGGGCGGGGTTGGCCGCCGCCGGCATACCCAGCCAGGCGCCGGCCAGCCGTCCGCACGTGTCGCTGGCGGTGGCCGAACGGATCGCCCCGGAGGTCGATGAGCCGCTGGGTGCGGTTGCCCGTCGGCTGCCGCTGGACTGCGTGATCGGCGCGCCGGTGCTGTTCGGGCGGGCCAATGTCGTGTTCACCCGGCTGGTGGTGCCGACCAGCGAGCTTTTGGCCCTGCATGCCGAGGTGCACCGGCTCTGCGGCCCGCACCTGGCGCCCGCGCCGATGGCCAACAGCCTGCCCGGTCAGTGGACCGCCCATGTCACCCTGGCCCGACGGGTCGGTGGTCACCAATTGGGGCGGGCGCTGCGCATTGCGGGACGGCCGTCGCGGATTGACGGTCGGTTCGCCGGCTTGCGCCGCTGGGACGGCAACACGCGTGCCGAGTACCTGCTGGGGTGAGGCGGGCCCAAAAAGCTTGATGGCGAAGGGGTTTGATCGCAACTTCGTCTTAATGGCCAGCTCGCGGGTTCGGGCGGGTGCTGGCCAGGTGGCGAGGACGCACGTCGATGTGGGGATGTCCAAAGATCTTCGCGGGCGGCGATTCTCACGGATCGTCGTGGTTGTCCTCGTCGTTGTGGCGTAGCAGCTTCTCGTGGTGGTGGAAGGTGTTGGTGCGGGGTTGGCCGTGGACTGCTGAAGAACATTCCACGCCAGGAGATCAACCATGACCACCACACCAGCACGTTTCAACCACTTGGTGACGGTAACCGACCTGGAAACGGGTGACCGCGCCGTCTGCGACCGCGACCAGGTGGCCGAGACGATCCGGGCGTGGTTCCCGGACGCGCCCTTGGAGGTGAGGGAAGCGCTCGTTCGGCTGCAGGCCGCGTTGAATCGGCACGAGCACACCGGCGAGCTCGAAGCGTTCCTGCGGATCAGCGTCGAGCACGCCGACGCCGCCGGCGGCGACGAGTGCGGCCCGGCGATCCTGGCCGGCCGCTCCGGGCCGGAACAAGCCGCCATCAACCGGCAACTCGGACTCGCCGGCGACGACGAGCCCGACGGCGACGACACCCCGCCGTGGAGCCGGATGATCGGGCTTGGCGGCGGAAGCCCAGCGGAAGACGAGCGCTGACGGTGAACACCGCGGCAACAGGACGCTGGGCGGTCCCACGGGCGGGGCATGGATAGCTTCCGGCCCATGGGCCGGAAGCTATCTCGGAGAAACAAATGGCGCCGCTGGCCGCCGGATCGCGGAGCTGGAGCGGCCGAAAGCCAAGCAGCGGCAGCGCGAGGGGCAGGATCATGGCCGCCAGGCTCGATATTCTGGTTTGGGGCCCATGGGCTACAAACCAGAATCAGAGCGTCATTCGACGAAAACAGACACTGCTATCGGCGCAGCCCTCGGCATCTCCGCCGGCACCTACCGGCGGCTCAAACGAATCGACAACGCAACCCACAGCGACGACAAAGAAATCCGCCGGTTCGCGGAGAAACAAATGGCGCCGCTGGTCGCCGGATCGCCGAGCTGGAACGCCCGAAAGCCAAGGAGCGCCAACGCGAGGGTGGTCGCCTCGGTGCATCGATCACCAATGCCGGCTTTGGTCCCATGGAACCAAAGCCGTCTCAGCGCCACACTGACAAGGAGGTAGGCGCAGCCCTCGGCATCTCCGCCGGCACCTACAAGCGGCTCAAACGAATCGACAACGCAACCCGCAGCGACGACAAAGAAATCCGCCTGTTCGCGGAGAAACAAATGGCGCCGCTGGCCGCCGGATCGCCGAGCTGGAACGGCCGAAAGCCAAGCAGCGGCAACAGGAAGGCGGCGACCATGGCCGCCAGGCTCGATATTCTGGCTTGGGGCCCATGGGCCCCAAGCCAGAATCGGAGCGTCGTTCGACGAAAACAGACACTGCTATCGGCGCAGCCCTCGGCATCTCCGCCGGCACCTACCGGCGGCTCAAACGAATCGACAACGCAACCCGCAGCGAGTTGGCGCGTGGGCGGCCCGGCACCCCTAAGCAGAGGCCGCCCACGCCTGGCCCTATCCTACCTACGCGGTAGTCTCCACCTTCAGAACTCGAAACGCGTTGCGCACCAGCACATCTGATCCGACCCTGAACCAGGCGAAGAATCCGCGCTGCCCGGTCGGCCGGCGATTCGGCCCGAACAGGTGAGGCACCAACTCCACCATGGACCCAACTCTGTCGCCGATGAGGAATTGCTTCCAGTCGCCAAGCACCAGTGGATGATTCGTCGCTGTCACCGCCGAATCAACGGTGTCCATGTGGGAGACTTCCAGGACAGACTTCCCGGCTAGCATCGGCGGACTGTCGTGCAGCGATGGGAATTTCAGCGCGCCATTCGAAGTTTCCGCCTGCCGCAACGTGTTGATGGTGGACAAGTTCGCCGCGAACGCGGCGCTGGCCTGGAACCTTGGCGGCAGCGCCGACTGCAACGCGTAAACATCCGCCGCCACAATCGCTTCTGACCCCGCGCCGACGACCACCTGATCGGAGGTGCCGGTTAGCGCGCTGACGAACCCGGTGGGCTCGCCGTTGCCGGAGCCGTTGACGAACGCCGCGGCCTGCAGTTGCTCAACGCTGTCCGCGAGAATCTTGCCGATCTCGCCAACGAAGCTCGCCGCGTCACCCTCCAGCTCGATGGAGAACGGAATCCAGCAGCTTCCACGGTAGTTCGGCACCGCCGGCTGGGCCAACGCTGGCGAATCGTCGGACACCTCCTGGGCTTCGGAGTACCAACGAGCTTCGGCGCCTTCGGAAGTCACGCCCCGCCAAATCTCGGAGGTCGTTTGCACCACCCTCGCCACCTGCCGAATCGGGTTCGTCGACCCATCACCCGACAGCAGGATCGCCGGGTCCAGCGCCGCCGGGATCAGAAACCCGCCTTGGGTGTCCACCAGGCCCATCGCTCGCTGCTCGGCGGCCACCGCGGCAGCCTCACGCCACGCGGCCGCTTCCCGGTCGGTCCAAACCGTGTGCCCCGCAACAGGATTGGAAACCCGCTTGACGAACGCGCCCAAATAGTCGCGGCTGCCGGTGGCCGCCAGCCAGCGCTGCGCCCACGAGGTGGACTGCGGCGGCCCGGTGCGGCACAAGGTTTCCGCGGTCTCCGCCGCCCGCGACGACATCAGGCCGTCTCGCACACAAGAATCCAGTGTGCGAAACGCGGTGTCCCGCAACGAGTTGCCCGGCGGCGCGTCGCCGTCGTCGCCGCCGGTGGGAGCGCCGGGCACCACCCTCAGCTCACCGGCCCGGTAGCGGCGCAGCGCCTCCTCGGCTTCGCGGCCGCGGCGGCGCTGCTCCGCCCGCAGTTCCTCGGCGTGGCGCGTCAGCGCCTGAAAACGCTGCGCCGCCTCACCGGTCAGGTCGCCGGCGACACTGTCGAGGAGCTGCTTCGCCGCGTCACGGGTTTCAGGTAAAGAGAGGTTTTTGATGTCGTCGAATTCGGTCATAGATTGTTCACCAATCGAGTAGGGACAGCCAGGCTTCGGCTGTCGAACGGGAAACGACTGTAAGCGATTCCGCGCGCACCCCGGCGATTTGTGCCCCCGAATAGGCCGGAACGCCGGTTAGGGAAACCTCTAACAGCGCCGCTTCGACGCGCACCAGCACATCCCCTTCGCGACGGTCCCGGATCGGTCGGAAACCCACCGAAAACGAGTCGACGACACCAGCTTTTACGTTCGCCAAAGCCTCGTCGCCGTCCGGGGTGTCCGCAATCTCGAACGCCCCGAACAAGCCGTGAGGCTCCTCCCGCAACTCAACGGCCCGGCCCACCGGGTAGCGGGTTCGAGCGTCGTGAGAGACCAGCAGCTTCAATTTGTGGCCGCGCTCGGCGATGGAGCGCCGAAAAGCGCCAGGAGCGAACATTTCCTGGAACTCGCCGTCGAAGTCGCGGACGGTGGTCGCCTCGTTGTAGGGCACGATGGTGCCGTGCACGGTTCGGCCTTCGCCAGACCGCAGCTCGGCCATGCGGAAAAGGATGCTACTCAAAATTCGGCCACCACCTAGCAGACGCAAGAAACGCGCGGAATCGCTTGTGGCGCATGGCGGCCGCTATCCGGGTTCCAGCCGCCCCGCGGCGACTGCCCGGCGTCAGCGGATGCCGAGATGCCAAACTCGATTGTATCACACACAAAAGGTCATCACCGGTCCGGGGCAAACGGGTTGAGCCCGTCGCCGTCGTCGCCCGGCGCCACCGCCAGTCGCTGCTCGGCGGCCGGGGTCAGGCCAAACTCGGAGGCCAAGCGCAGCAGATGCATGCGCGCCGTCTCCGCAACCGTCACCGCCGGGTTCCGGTGCACGACACCGGATTTCGGTGAGGTAATTGTGAGGCCTTCGGCGCGGACCCGCTGAACCGCCGCGACGTAGACGGACCAGGTCTCGCAGTACGCGGACAGGAGCGCCCGATCCTCAGGTTTGAGCAGGTCAAGCCGCTCCAAAGTCGGTGCGACGCGCCGCCATTCGGCCAGCGCCTCGGCGTCGAGCCAGTCCGGGGCATCCGGTGCCTGACGGATAAACTTCGGCGACTCGGGGACTTTCCGGCCGCCGGAATCGCGGCCGGGGGAGCGGCCCTCAACCAGTTTGAGCCGGGCCGGTTTCGGTGGTCTTGGCATCGGTCCTCCCATCAATTTTTAGTCTAGGTAATGAGCGTGCATGCGCGCCGGCACCGTGGCGGTGTCCGGGCTGGGCCTGGTCACGATGGCGACCCCGCCCCCTGGTCGTCGTCCTGCTCGATAGGTCGGGCGTCTCGCAGCGGGTCGTTGCCGGGATACGACGCGTGGAAGGCAAGCCAGTCACGATCGGCATGGACAAGAACATTGCCTCCGGCTTCGAGGTAGGCGTTCTCGGTGTCGCCGCGGAGGATAAGTGTTCCGTCTTTCGCGAAGGATTCGAGTGCTTCGACCGCCGCATCGGGTGAGCAACCCGTCTGCGAGCAGACAACCTGGACTGCCAGCTCGTGCATCAGTTGTCGTTCGTCGTTGGTCAGGGGCCGGTTGATCGGGGTCACTGGTCGACCTCTATGGTGTCGTCGGTGCTGTCGGCGACACCCTCGGCGATTAGGAACGGGCACGGCTTACCGACGTCGACGGGACAGTTCGCGCGCTTCCATTTGTTGTCGGCGACACCCATGACGGGTTCGCCGGTCTGCAGGTTCGGCAGGATGATGTACGGCACGGCGTCACCACAGCGTTTGCAGGTCGCCATACCGACATCGGCGTTGAAAGCCATGTCGGCGATTCGTCGCCGCAGTTCGGCGTGGTCGGGGGTTTCAGCCATGGCTTGTGTCCTTTCAAGCAGGGTTGGTAAGTGCGGTTCTGGCGGCATTGAGCTGCTGTTGCAGTATCGGGCATCCGGTTGGGGCGTCGGGGTGCAGCACTTTGGATAAAGCCCTGTACACGGCGGGTGTCCGCTGGGGTCCGACCGCCCGGAACAACGCTTTGGCCCAGTCGGTGCACTGCTGTTGCGCCGGGTCGGCGGGTCCGGTGACGGTGTGGCCGTGGTAGCGCAGCTCGGCGGCCAGCAGTGGGGTCCAGTCAGCGTCGATGAACCAGCAGCGGGTGTGCGCGGACCAGGAGCGGGCATAGGCGGGGATCGTGGACTTGATCAACGACACGATCGCAGAGTCGTAGGCGAATCGGACGCTGTGCCGACCGCCGGATGCCGGGGTGATCGCGACAGCGGTCATGCGGCACCGCCGGTGTTTGCTGGTTTGGCGGTACAGTCCGCCCGGTGGCGGCCGTGAACGGCCAGGTAGGTACCGCATCCTGGGCAGAACGGCACGGCAGGCCGTGACGCATGTGACGTTTGCGCGGTATAACCGCCATACGTGCGCGCGCGTAGGCGAACCTGGAAATGCGTCACATGCGTCACGTTAGGTGTGCTAATCATCGAAATCATCGGCCCCTCTCACCGCTATTCCGGCCCGCCAACGACCATCACGGGCCTTGTCAGTGACCGGGTATCCGTGGGTGTCGAGCGACTGGCCGAACGCTTTGCGCGAGATTTCGGGTACGCCTTCTTGCACCCGCCACCTTTGCCACGCCTCGAACAGATGCGTAGTAGTGGCTTTCAGCACCGGCGAGCTGGTGACGCATTCGTCGTCGATGAACCTCTTTATCGTGTCGGAGTCCTCGCGGTAATTCGACGTTGCCGCGAGCACCGCGTCCGGCTGGGATAGTCCGATTCGCTGATAGTCGCTCCATCCGGCCACCGCCCAGGACAGGATGCTGTCGGCCTCCAACTGCAACCGTGCGTCCAGTTCCCGGTCCTGCTCGTCGGCAGGAATCACTACTTCAAACGGCACCACTCGAATTCGCCGCCAGATGGCCGTATCATCGCCGGGCACTCTCGGTAGGTGGTTGGTGATGAGCAGTGGGGTATGTGACGGCGTGAATTCCACGAAGTCTTGCCGCATCTTTCGGGCGCGGATGGTGTCGCCGCCAGTCAGCCGTTTTATCGTTGATTCGGCCAGCCGGCGATCTTTTTCGCTCTCGGATACCGCTACCCATCGCACGCCGCGGAGGTCCATTTCGCCTGTTGGGTGAGCGTTTTCCCGGTGCATGAAAAGGTCAGGCTCAGCGGTGCAGGCATAATCGCCAAGGGCATAGCGAATCGCCTTGTCGAACACAGATTTTCCGTTGGCACCTACACCGATAAGAATCGCCAGGACATGTTCGCGGACGGTGCCTAGTAGGCCGACGCCGGCCAGGCGTTGCACGAACCCGCGCACACCTTCATCGGGCAGAACGCGGGTCAAGAACGCTTGCCAGAGAGGCGATTCGGTGTCGGACTGGTAGGCACCGCGGCATATCTTTGTGATGCGGTCAGCGGGCGCGTGGGGCCGCAATTTGAGCGTGTGCAGGTCCAGCGTCCCATTCGCGACGTTGAGCAAGTGCGGGTCGCTGTCGAGGTCGGCTACCGTCGCGGCGAATGGTACCAGTGCGGCGGCCAGGTCGAGCACGCCGGCCACGCCGGACGCCGATTCGCATTTTCGGACGTCGGCGCGTAATTCCTTGTCGTTGAGGCTGTCTGAGAGCGCTTGGCGCAGCTCTGCCAGCACTGCACGTTTGGCTTCGCCGCGGTCGTCGGCTGCCCAGCGTCTGCCGTCCCAGGAGTGCCAGCCGATCCCGGCCACGTGCAGCAGCTTGTCCTGGTAACGTTCGGCTAGCCGGTAGGCGATTCGGGCTTGGCCGCGATGAACTTGCGTCGGTTTGCCACCGTCGTCGATGAGCACGTGCCCGTCCCGGTCGATCCAGGGGGCGTCGGGATAGTCGGTGCCGTAGGGGATGTCGGCCATCACGCCACCCCCGCCCGCGGGATGTACACGCCGCGCCGTCGGACGATCTCGCGGGCGATGCCGGGCCAGTCGGCGGCCGCAGATACGTCACGTGACGCCTGCGCCATCGCCTCCTGGCACGTCTCTACCCTCAGAGCCCAGTGCCGGGCTGCGTCGCAGATCGCGGCCCATTTGCGAGGATCGGCGTCGTCGAGCTGACGCCAGGCCGGTGTGCCGGCCATCGGCCACGACCCGGCAGCATCCAGGACCGGCGCGACATGCTCGTGCACCGACCACCACGACACGGCGCGTGACGCGGTAGGATCGGCGCTAGACGGTGTGGCGACTGTCGCGGGTGCCCGGTCCTCCGTGGCCGGGCATCGTCGCGTCGGCGGCGACCCGCCGGCGCCGGCGGTCATCGGGCACCGCCTGACCGCCGCACGGGGCGCAGCAGCTCGGCCAGCCGGGTGCGCTGCTCGTCAGTCAGGGGCGGCGCTGCGGCGAGGGTGCGGATGAGGTAGTCCGCGATGTTCGCGGCAACGAGATCGGTTTTCGCGGCGATGAACTCGGGATCGTCGGATGCGCGGGAACGAGACAGTGCGGCTACGCGGCCGCGATGATGGTAGATGGTCGACACGTGCGACTCCTTGGGGACACCAAAACCCCGGAGTCGAAGCCGGCTACGTCGGAGTCTAGCAGCTACCACGCGTTGGGGTGGCGCGTAGTTTGTTCGGCGTGTCGCTTTCGCAGAGCGTGCGCCACAGCCACATGGCGACGACCACCGCGTCCGACTGCACCGCAAAACCCGGTGCGTAGTCGGGGTTGCCGGCCAGTCCGGTCAGTAGCCGCGGAACGTTCTCGCACAGTGTTTGCAGGTCGCCGTTGCGAACCCGCACGGGCCGCTGCTCGCACGTGCGCACGCCGGCGGCGCCGTACCTCAGGCAGGCGAATTCCCAGTGCAGCCGCACCCACCCGTCGCGGCGCATTTCAGGTCGTAGGCGAGACTCGTTGGGCGGCAAGCCAATAACGGCTCGCGGCTGGTTGTCGTCGTCGAGTAATGTTGCCACCGCTGGCGCCTGCGGTAACCAGCCCTGGGTCTCGTCGACCCAAATGATCGGCGCGACAAGATCGCAGCGCTCGTGTTCGATGCGGCCATCGCCTTTGCGGCCGTGGTCACAGACGATCACGATGTTGTGGTGCCGGCTCATCGCCAATTCACCTGCACCCGTTCGGGATTGAATATCCTGCCGCTCTTGCCGACCGGCTGGACAACGACTTCAGCGAGGACGTCGAGGACGGCGCGGAACCGGTCCGGCGACAGCTCGGCTATCATCCCGGCGACTTGCGGTGTTCCCAACGGTATCCCGTCGAACACTCGGAGCCGTTCCTGATCCTGTTGGCGGGCCTGAAGTTTCGTTATCTTGGCGTTGACGATGTCGGTGCTGATCTTCACCTGGCGCGCGGTCAGTAGCCCTTCGGCGCGTTCGACGGCGAGCCTGTCCAGCTCCCCGTAGAGGGTTTCCAGTTCCAGGCGGATGGTTTCGGCTTCGGCGGCGTCGTGAATCTCCCGGCGCAACAAGTCAACGGCGTCGGGCATGGCCAGCCGCTCGGCCACGATGTGATACAGGATCGGTTCGATGTTGTCGGCCAGGATGGCCACCCCGTGGCACGCCTTGCACACGTAGACGACCTGGCCGTCGGTGCGGTAGCTGCCGGCCAGGTGGTTGCCGCATTTGCCGCAGCCTGCCAGCCCGGTCAGCAGGTGGCGGCGCACGCTTTTGCGGCCGGGGGCGCGGCCGGGGGCGTCCAGCACGGCCTGGGCGGCCCAGAACGTCGCCTCGTCCACCAGCGGCGACCACTGGGCCTTGCCGACAATCGCGTCGCGGTCCACCGGGCCGTAGCGGGCACCCTTATATGCGCGTAGTCCGGCGTTGCGGGGTTTGCGCAAGAATTTCGACAGCGTTGTAGTCGTCCACGGGCGGCCGGTGATGGTGAACGCCCCGGCGTCGTTCCACTGGCGGCACACGTCGCCCAGGGACGCCCCGGCGAGGATGTCGGCGTAGGCCTGTTTGACCAGCGGCGCTGTCCGGGGGTCGGGTTCGGGACCGTTGGGGCCGGGCAGGTAGCCGAAGGCTTTCGACCAGTTGGGGTGGCCGCGTTCAGCTTTCTGGCGGGCGGCGCGGCGCTGTCGTGCCTTCTTGTGCTCGGTTTCGTGAGCGGCCACCGACCCCTTCAGGCGGGCGACTAGCCGGCCCTGGGGTGTCGCCAGGTCAACGTCGCCGGCGACGGTGGCCAGGGCCAGCCGCTTCTCGTCGGCTAATGACATGAAGGCTTCCAGCTCGATGGGACGGCGATGGAGCCGGTCCAGGTCCCAGGCCACCACGGCGGCGATCTTGCCGGCGGTGATGTCGGCCAACATCTGCTCGTAGGCGGGGCGGCGCTTGCCGGTTGATGCGCTGACGTCGTTGTCGAGGTACTCGACGGGCACCCATTTTCGCTGCCCGCACAGCTTTAGGCAGTCCTCGCGTTGGCGGGCCACGCCGAGCTGTTCGCCGGAGCGGTCTTCTGAGATTCGGAGGTAGACAGCAGCACGCACAGGTGTAGTGTATCTCACAGGTCCACGGTTGGCCGTGGTCGAGGTGGGGTGGTGGTAGCCATTCGGTGTGGCCGTGGGTGTTGTTGTGGGTGGTCCAGCCTTTTTCGGCGAGTCGGTTGTCGGGGCCGCAGGCCAGGGTCAGCTCGGTGATGTCGGTGCGTCCGGTGCTGGTCCAGGCGGTGACGTGGTGGGCTTGGCTGTGGTAGGCCGGTGCGTCACAGCCGGGTTTGGTGCAGCCGCGGTCGTTGGCGAACAGCATGATCCGCTGGGCCGGGGAGGCTAGGCGTTTGGTGTGATACAGCGCCAGGGGTGTGCCGTGGTCGAAGATCGCCTGGGGGTACCTCCCGCTTGCGGGGGAGTAGTGGTGGGCGTGGCTGGTCATGCGGATCACATCGGCCATGGGTAGCAGGGTGCCGCCGCCGGTGAAGCCCTTGCCGGCGCCGGTTTGCAGGTCGGTCAGGGTGGTGGTGACCACGATCGAGACGGGAAGACCGTTGTGTTGGCCCAGTTTCCCGGAGGCGATCAGCGCGCGCAGCCCGGCCAGCAGCCCGTCGTGGTTGCGTTGGGCTTGGCTGCGGGTGTCGCGGTCGATGGCGGCCGCATCGGGGGTGGTGTCGATGACCGGGGTGTGGTCGTCGGGGTTGGTCGCGCCGGGGGCGGCCAGTTTGGCTAGCACGGCTTCAAAGGTGGCCCGCGCTTGGGGGGTCAGGTAGCCACTTAGCCGTGACATGCCGTCGTATTGCTGGTTGCTCAGGGTGATGCCGCGTTTGCGGGCGCGTTCGGTGTCGGTGAGGTCGCCGTCGGGGTGTAGCCAGTCCATGACCCGCTGGGCGTAGCGGGCCAGCTCGTCGGGACGATATTGAGCGGCTTTGCCGGCCAGGTCGGCTTCGGCGGCCTGGCGGGTGGACACATCCACCGCGGCGGGCAGGTGGGCGAAAAAGGGCGCGAATCACTTTGACGTGCGCCTCGCCGATCAGGCCCTGGCGTTGGGCGGTGGCGGTGGCGGTCAACTGTGGGGCTAGCGGTTCACCGGTGAGTGCTCGACGAGGTCCGAGATCGGCGGCGTCGGCGATGCGCCGGGCGGCGTCGGGCTTGGTGATGCGTAACCGGTTGGCCAGCGCGCAGCACAGCGTGCCGCCCAGTTCTTCCTCGCTGGCTTGGGCGTCAAGTTGGTTGATCAACGCGTGACCCACCGCCGGTAGCCGGCGCACCAAGCATTCCAGACGTTCCAGAGACCGCAGCCGTTCCGGGGTGGTCAACACCTCAAAAGACACCTCGTCCAAGCGGTCCAGCTCGGCATCCAGCGCATCAAAGACCTCGACAAGCTCCTCCCGGCTATTCGCTAACATGTTCGAATCATAACGTCGGGCACTGACAAGAAGTCGCGCCGACAGCTGCTAGAACTGGTGTTAGCTAAGTGAATTCAGTGACTCGAGAGCCCTCGCGAGCTTGGCCGCCCACCAGGTCGGCGGGGATGCCTACCAGGATTCGATCCCGCCAACCGGCAATCTGACCAACCGGGCATAACCCCCGCCGGTGAACCGCAGTTTAGTGAGCGGCTTGAGGTTGCGGGATCGACGATTCGGCGTCTGGGCCGCTGTGTGGGATGCCTGGCGGGTCGAGTGCGAGTGCTGATAGCTGGGCCGCTGCCAACGATCCGTGACCTCCGCCCACGTCGCGTTTGTCCCCGTGCGCACCGCTACCGTAGCCTGAACACCGTTTCATTCAGGCCGCCGAGCAGGCGGCGGATGGGTTCCGCGCGTGCGGAGATGACGAAGGATGCAGGGGAGTACCTGGTGACGCAAGCGGCAACGCGACCGACGAACGACGCCGGCCAGGATGGCGGGAACAACTCGGACATTCTGGTGGTTGCCCGCCAACAGGTGCTGCAGCGCGGTGAGGGCCTGAACCAGGACCAGGTGCTGGCGGTGCTGCAGCTACCCGACGACCGGCTCGAGGAGCTGTTGGCGCTGGCCCACGAGGTGCGGATGCGCTGGTGCGGACCCGAGGTCGAGGTCGAAGGCATCATCAGCCTGAAAACCGGTGGCTGCCCGGAGGATTGCCATTTCTGCTCGCAATCGGGGCTGTTCGCCTCCCCGGTGCGCAGCGCCTGGCTGGACATACCCAGCCTGGTCGAGGCGGCCAAACAGACCGCCAAGTCCGGCGCCACCGAGTTCTGCATCGTGGCCGCGGTGCGCGGACCCGACGAGCGATTGATGGCCCAGGTCGCGGCCGGCATCGAGGCGATTCGCAACGAAGTCGAGATCAACATCGCCTGCTCCCTAGGGATGCTGACCGCCGAGCAAGTGGACCAACTGGCGGCGAGGGGGGTGCATCGCTACAACCACAACCTCGAAACGGCGCGCTCGTTCTTCGCCAACGTCGTCACCACCCACACCTGGGAAGAGCGCTGGCAGACGCTATCGATGGTGCGTGACGCGGGCATGGAGGTTTGCTGCGGCGGCATCCTCGGCATGGGGGAGACGCTGCAGCAGCGCGCGGAATTCGCCGCCGAGCTTGCCGAGCTGGGCCCCGACGAGGTCCCGCTGAACTTCCTCAACCCGCGGCCCGGTACCCCGTTCGCCGACCTGGAGGTAATGCCGGTCGGTGACGCGCTCAAGGCGGTGGCCGCCTTCCGGTTGGCGTTACCGCGCACCATGCTGCGGTTCGCCGGTGGCCGCGAGATCACCCTGGGTGACCTCGGCGCCAAGCGAGGCATCCTGGGCGGCATCAACGCCGTGATCGTCGGCAACTACCTGACCACCCTCGGCCGGCCCGCGGAAGCCGACCTGGAACTGCTCGACGAGCTACAGATGCCGCTGAAGGCACTCAACGCCAGCCTGTAAATGGTGGAAATCGTGGCTGGAAAACAACGCGCTCCGGTCGCTGCCGGCGTGTACAACGTGTACACCGGGGAACTGGCGGATACGGCCACGCCGACAGCGGCTCGGATGGGTCTGGAGCCCCCCCGGTTCTGTGCGCAGTGCGGTCGCCGGATGGTCGTCCAGGTCCGGCCCGACGGCTGGTGGGCGCGCTGTTCTCGCCACGGGCAGGTGGACTCGGCCGACTTGGCGACACAGCGGTGACCGAGCCACCCGGTTTTGGCGGACCGTCCGAGCCTTCCGGTGCACCGCGGACGTCGCGGACACGGGCGGTCCTGTTTGTGATGCTGGGTCTGTCGGCGACCGGTGTGTTGGTCGGTGGCCTGTGGGCGTGGATCGCCCCGCCAATCCATGCCGTCGTGGCCATCACACGCGCGGGTGAGCGGGTGCACGAGTATCTGGGCAGCGAATCCCAGAACTTCTTCATCGCGCCATTTATGCTGCTGGGGCTCTTGAGTGTGCTGGCTGTCGTGGCATCGGCATTGATGTGGCAGTGGCGAGAGCACCGCGGACCGCAGATGGTTGCTGGGCTGTCGATTGGGCTGACGACCGCTGCGGCGATCGCGGCGGGAGTTGGCGCGCTGGTGGTTCGGTTGCGCTACGGTGCGTTGGACTTTGACACCGTGCCACTTTCCCGCGGCGACCACGCCCTGACGTACGTCACCCAGGCCCCGCCGGTGTTTTTCGCCCGCCGGCCGCTGCAGATCGCCCTCACTCTCATGTGGCCGGCTGGCATCGCGTCGCTGGTATATGCCCTGCTTGCGGCCGGGACGGCGCGGGACGACCTGGGCGGCTATCCGGCTGTCGATCCGTCGTCGAACGCTCGTACTGAAGCCCTGGAAACCCCTCAGGCCCCGGTGTCCTAGGAGAGTCGCAGCCGCCCGCCGGCATCCGGAGCGGACCGTGTCTCCGGTCGGGTGTCAGCGCTTGGATTCAAGCGGCAGATCGTCGAACTGGTTTAAGTCTGGCGTGACGAGGTTGTGTGCCAGGTCCGAGTTCGCGCCGGTATGCGCAGAGCGCATTGGCCAGGTCAGAGCGGACGGCGGCTCAACTTCCTGCCGGTGATCACCTTGGCCGCGATCACGGCCAGTCTCGCCATGCCGGCGTAGGTCATCGGGTTGAAGATGGTCGGCCACGTGGTCCGGACGCGGTGGTCGGTCAGTGGCTTGCCGGCGAACCGGTCGGTGAGCCAGCGAAGCGTCATTGGGGCCGACAGCGGGTGCAGGGACACATGTTCGCTGAACAGGTCGCGGTGGTAGGTGACGTTGGCGCCGCCGGCTGTATAGCTGTCAGCGAGCGCGTCGATGTCAGAGACGTCGATGAGGTAGTCATGCACGGCCTGCACGATCAATACCGGCGGGGTGGGCACCGCGCTACCCAGCTTGGTGTCGCCGAAGACATGGGAAATTTCCGGCGTCGACAGAATGTCCTCAAGGGGTTCGTCGAGGAAGTCACCCATGTCCCTGCCGGCCATCCGGATCACTGCGTCTACCGTTGTCATCTCCGTCAGTTGCTCCAGCAGCTGACGTCCTTCGTCGTTGGCGTGCTCCTTGATCACCCGGGCCAGGCCGGGGTAGCTGTGTTGCAGCGCGGCCACCACCAACGCGGGCAGACCGGCAAGAAGAGTGCCATTGAGCCGGCGGAACGTGTGACCAAGGTCACCGACGGGTGATCCCAGCACGGCGCCGACGATGTCTAGGTCCGGTGCGTACTCGCCGCATGCTTCGGCGGCCCACGCGCTGGCCAGCCCGCCGCCGGAGTAGCCCCACAGCCCGATCGGCGTTGCCGGGGACAACCCGACACGCTCGGAATTCAAGGCAGCCCGGATTCCGTCGAGGACTCGGTAACCGGGTTCATACGGCGACCCCCACAGCCCTTTCGGCCCTTCATGGTCGGGTACTGATACCGCCCATCCTTCGGCAAGTGCGGCGCTGATCATCAACAGCTCCATTTGGGTCAGTGACCCCAGGGCCTTGGCCCGTCGTCGCAGGGCATATGACGGAAAACAGCGCGACGACATGGCATCGATCGCACACTGGTACGACAGCAAGGGGCAGGTCTGACCCGGGGCAAGCTCCGCTGGGACGATCACCGTGGTCACCGTCGCCTCGGGGTTGCCGTACATGTTCGTGGTCCGGTACAGCAGCTGGGTAGCGGTGACGGGCTGCGGAATCAAGCCCATAAACGCCAGTTCGACATCGCGCGAGCGCAACACCGTTCCGGGCACGGCATGCTGGTAGCCGGCAGGTGGGAAGTAGAACGGATCGTCGGATGGCAGCAGCGGGCGCACTTTGCGCTGCAATTCCTCGTGCGGTGGCCGGCCGATCCATTCGGCGCCGGTCGCGCCTGCCAAATTGCCGGGCTCTACCATTAGGCTCCCTTCATGGCCATCCGGCATCCTCGCGCGTGATCGGTCCCTGACGGGGTAGCAGCGCGGTTTGCCTGTCGCAGTTCAGCGCCGGCACTCAAGGTCAGCGTCGGCACTCGAATGGCGCCAGCGGCTCTTATCCGGCTCTTAAAGTCTCATACAAGTTACAGGATCCAAGGGCCGACTCCGAGGCCAGCGCGGCGTGGCGCCTATCACAGGTTGGGTACGCCGAGTTCCCCCATCGCTGGTGCGACCAGATTCAAAGCTGGCCGGGAGGCCGCAGTGCGGCGAACTCGTCAGTGACTCTTAGCTGCGAGTCGGTAAACCGGTACAACGCCGCCGGGCGGCCACCGCTGCGGCCGGACTGCGCGATGGTTCCGGTTTGGGTGATGACTCTGCGACGGGCCAGTACCCGCTGCAGGTTGGTTGCGTCGACCTGGTAGCCCAGTGCGGCGCCGTAGATGTCGCGCAGCGTTGAGAGCGCGAATTCTTTTGGGGCCAAAGCGAATCCGATGTTTGTATAGGACATCTTGGCAATCAGCCGGGTGCGGGCATGGGTCACCATCGGACCGTGATCGAACGCCATTGGCGGCAAGGAACTCACCGGGTGCCAGCGGGTGTCTGCTGGCAGCTCGGGGGTGGCGGGGGAGGGCACCACCCCCAGGTAGGTCGACGCGATCATCCGGATGCCTGGCAGCCGGTGTGGGTCGGAAAACACCGCGAGCTGTTCTAGATGGGCCAACTCTCGCAGGTCGACTTTCTCGGCCAGTTGGCGCCGAACCGAGCTGGTCATGTCTTCGTCGTTGCGTAGCCGTCCGCCCGGCAGCGACCACGCGCCGCGCTGCGGCTCCTTCGCACGTTGCCACAGCAGCACATTGAGCTGGGGTTTTGCCGCACCGCGGCTCATGCCAACTCCGCGCACTTGAAAGACGACGGCCAGCACTTCGTGGGCGGTGCTACCATGGGCCATGTTTTCGATTATAAGTCGAAAACCTGTTGGAGCGCGGAAGGGGCGGCAATGACTGTGCTGAATCGCACGGACACGCTCGTGGATGAACTGACTGCCGACATCACCAACACACCGCTCGGCTACGGCGGGGTTGACGGTGACGAACGGTGGGCCGCCGAGATTCGCCGTCTGGCGCATTTGCGCGGGGCCACCGTCCTGGCGCACAACTACCAGCTGCCCGCGATCCAGGACGTTGCCGACCACGTCGGGGATTCGCTGGCGCTATCGCGGGTGGCCGCCGAGGCACCGGAGGACACCATCGTGTTCTGCGGAGTGCACTTCATGGCCGAGACCGCCAAAATTCTCAGCCCGCACAAAACCGTGCTGATCCCGGATCAGCGGGCCGGCTGTTCGCTGGCCGATTCGATCACCCCCGACGAGCTGCGCGCCTGGAAGGACGAGCATCCCGGCGCCGTCGTCGTTTCCTACGTCAACACCACGGCGGCCGTCAAGGCGCTCACCGACATCTGCTGCACCTCGTCAAACGCCGTCGACGTGGTCGCATCCATCGATCCCGACCGCGAGGTGTTGTTCTGTCCGGACCAATTCCTCGGTGCACACGTGCGCCGGGTGACCGGCCGCAAGAACCTGCATGTGTGGGCCGGCGAATGCCACGTACACGCCGGGATCAACGGCGACGAGCTCGCTGACCAGGCCCGCGCACATCCCGATGCCGAACTGTTCGTGCATCCGGAGTGTGGTTGCGCAACCTCGGCGCTATACCTCGCCGGCGAAGGAGCATTCCCAGCCGAGCGGGTAAAGATCTTGTCCACCGGCGGCATGCTCGAAGCGGCGCACACGACGCGCGCCCGCCAGGTGCTGGTCGCCACCGAGGTCGGCATGTTGCACCAGCTTCGCCGGGCGGCACCGGAAGTCGACTTTCGCGCGGTCAACGACCGCGCCTCATGCAAGTACATGAAGATGATCACCCCCGCGGCCCTGTTGCGCTGCCTGGTAGAGGGTGCCGACGAAGTCCATGTCGATCCGGGAATCGCCGCCAGTGGGCGTCGCAGCGTGCAGCGGATGATCGAAATCGGCCATCCCGGCGGTGGCGAATGATGGCCGGTCCCGCTTGGCGGGATGCGGCCGATGTTGTCGTGATCGGCACGGGCGTTGCCGGGCTGGCGGCGGCATTGGCCGCCGATCGCGCCGGGCGCAGCGTCGTGGTGCTCAGCAAGGCTGCCCAGACGCACGTGACCGCGACACACTACGCGCAAGGCGGTATCGCGGTGGTGCTGCCGGACAACGACGACTCGGTCGACGCTCACGTCGCGGACACCTTGGCCGCAGGCGCGGGCCTATGCGATCCCGATGCGGTGTACTCGATCGTCGCCGACGGCTACCGAGCGGTTACCGATTTGGTCGGAGCTGGGGCACGGTTGGATGAATCGGTCCCGGGCCGTTGGGCGTTGACGCGCGAAGGCGGGCACTCGCGGCGACGCATCGTGCACGCGGGTGGCGACGCGACCGGCGCCGAGGTTCAGCGGGCGCTCCAGGATGCCGCCGGGATGCTCGATATCCGCACCGGCCACGTGGCGTTGCGAGTGCTGCACGACGGTACCGCGGTGACCGGGCTATTAGTGGTCAGACCGGACGGATGCGGCATTATCAGCGCTCCGTCGGTGATCCTGGCCACCGGCGGGCTCGGGCACCTGTACAGCGCGACCACCAATCCGGCGGGCTCCACCGGCGACGGCATCGCCCTGGGATTGTGGGCGGGCGTCGCGGTCAGCGATCTCGAGTTCATCCAGTTCCACCCCACGATGCTTTTTGCCGGACGCGCCGGGGGTCGGCGGCCGCTGATCACCGAGGCCATCCGCGGCGAGGGTGCGATCTTGGTGGACAGGCAAGGCAATTCGATAACGGCAGGCGTGCATCCGATGGGTGATTTGGCGCCGCGCGACGTCGTCGCCGCCGCCATCGACGCGCGGCTGAAGGCCACCGGCGATCCGTGCGTCTACCTCGACGCCCGCGGCATCGAGGGCTTCGCGTCCCGGTTCCCGACAGTCACGGCATCCTGCCGGGCTGCCGGCATTGACCCCGTCCGGCAACCGATCCCGGTTGTTCCCGGTGCGCACTACAGCTGCGGCGGCATAGTGACCGATGTGTACGGCCAGACCGAGCTGCTCGGGTTGTACGCCGCTGGCGAGGTGGCCCGCACCGGGTTGCACGGCGCCAACCGCCTGGCCTCCAACAGCTTGCTAGAGGGTTTGGTGGTGGGCGGCCGCGCCGGAAAGGCCGCCGCCGCCCACGCCGCGGCGGCCGGGCGTTCGCGTGCGACCTCGTCAGCGACCTGGCCCGAACCGATCAGCTACACCGCACTGGACCGCGGCGACCTGCAACGGGCGATGAGCCGGGACGCGTCGATGTACCGCGCCGCCGCCGGGCTGCACCGGCTGTGCGACAGCCTATCCGGAGCACAGGTTCGCGACGTGGCTTGTCGCCGCGATTTCGAGGACGTGGCGCTCACGCTGGTCGCGCAGAGCGTGACCGCCGCCGCCTTGGCCCGCACCGAAAGCCGTGGCTGCCATCATCGCGCGGAGTACCCGTGCACCGTGCCGGAGCAGGCACGCAGCATCGTGGTCCGGGGAGCCGACGACGCAAATGCGGTGTGTGTCCAGGCGCTAGTGGCGGTGTGCTGATGGGGTTATCCGACTGGGAGCTGGCTGCGGCTCGAGCAGCAATCGCGCGTGGGCTCGACGAGGACCTCCGGTACGGCCCGGATGTCACCACATTGGCGACGGTGCCTGCCAGTGCGACGACCACCGCATCGCTGGTGACCCGGGAGGCCGGTGTGGTTGCCGGATTGGATGTCGCGCTGCTGACGCTGAACGAAGTCCTGGGCACCAACGGTTATCGGGTGCTCGACCGCGTCGAGGACGGCGCCCGGGTGCCGCCGGGAGAGGCACTTATGACGCTGGAAGCCCAAACGCGCGGATTGTTGACCGCCGAGCGCACCATGTTGAACCTGGTCGGTCACCTGTCGGGAATCGCCACCGCGACGGCCGCGTGGGTCGATGCTGTGCGCGGGACCAAAGCGAAAATCCGCGATACCCGTAAGACGCTGCCCGGCCTGCGCGCGCTGCAAAAATACGCGGTGCGTACCGGTGGCGGCGTCAACCATCGGCTGGGGTTGGGTGATGCCGCGCTAATCAAGGACAACCACGTTGCCGCCGCCGGATCCGTGGTAGACGCGCTACGTGCGGTGCGAAATGCTGCACCCGATCTGCCGTGCGAGGTGGAAGTGGACTCGCTTGAGCAGCTCGATGCCGTGCTGCCGGAAAAACCCGAGCTGATCCTGCTGGACAATTTTGCGGTGTGGCAGACGCAGACCGCGGTGCAGCGTCGGGACTCGCGCGCGCCCACCGTCATGCTGGAGTCATCCGGTGGGCTCAGCCTGCAGACGGCGGCGACCTACGCCGAAACCGGGGTGGACTACCTGGCGGTCGGGGCGCTCACACACTCAGTGCGCGTGCTCGACATCGGCTTGGATATGTAGCCGGGCGGCCCCGGCGCCCATTAGGCGGCGCCGGATAGGGTAGGCGCCGTGGCGCGAACGTTCGAAGATCTCGTGGCCGAAGCCGCATCAGCATCCGTCGGCGGCTGGGGTTTTTCCTGGTTGGACGGCCGCGCGACCGAAGAACGCCCGTCATGGGGCTATCAACGACAACTCAGTCAGCGGCTGGCGAACGCGACGGCTGCCTTAGATCTTGAGACAGGCGGCGGAGAGGTGCTAGCCGGCGCGGGCAACTTCCCGCCCACCATGGTCGCTACCGAAGCGTGGCCACCCAACGCGGCTATGGCCACTAGGCGGCTGCATCCGCTGGGCGCGGTCGTCGTCATCACCGGCGATAAACCGCCACTGCCCTTTGCCGATGCGGCGTTTGACCTGGTGACCAGCCGCCACCCCAGCACCCGATGGTGGACCGAGATTGCCCGGGTTCTCCGGGCTGGCGGCAGTTACTTCGCCCAACACGTCGGACCGGCCACGCTGTGGGACCTGCGCGAGCATTTCCTCGGGCCGCGAGAACACAACGGGGCCGATCAGTACGCGCAGGTTGTGCGCACCTGCATCACCGACGCCGGCCTCGAGATCGTCGACCTGCAGATGGAGCGGTTGCGGGTGGAATTCTTCGACGTCGGTGCCGTCATCTACTTTCTGCGCAAGGTGATCTGGTTTCTGCCGGACTTCACCGTCGAGGGCTACCACGATCGGCTGCGTGCACTGCATGAGCGCATCCAGGCCGAAGGGCCCTTCGTCACCTACTCCACCCGCGCGCTCATCGAGGCCCGCAAACCGTCCTGACGTCGGCCGGGGCCTTAGGCTCAGGCGATATCGCCGACGAAGACCCCGATCCGGCGCAGCTGCAAGCGCGCCATCCGCGGCAGCCCCTGACCGTCGGAGCCGGCGGGCACAATCCGGGGGTTGATGACGTGAACAACGCCGCGGGCGAAGTGCACGTCGGCTTCGCCCGCGGCCAACACGTTCTTGACCCAATCCGTCTTACCGTGCGCGAGCGCGATCGCCAGCACACCGTCCTTGCGGTAGGCGGTCACAATCGTTTGGTATGGCTTTCCAGACTTGCGACCGCGGTGCTCGATCGTGGCCGTTCCGGGTAGGTAGCGCGCTATCGGTTTGAGCGCCCGGTTGATGTACTTGACCTGCAGACGCTCGAGCCAGAGCGGGAACACCATCGGAACGCCCGGGGCGTTATTCGGGTGATCCTTTGCGGACATGGCGGCTCCTCTTTGCCGGTCCTTTCTACTGCACTGTACCGGTCAGATATCGACTTGAGCTGCTCTGGGAGAATGGTCTACGTGACCGCGCCGCCGCCCGTGCTTACCCGTATCGACTTGCGGGGAGCCGAGTTGACAGCTGCCGAGCTGCGGGCCGCTCTGCCACGCGGCGGCGCCGATGTGGAAGCCGTGCTGCCGACGGTACGGCCCATTGTGGCGGCCGTCGCCGAGCGCGGGGCCGAGGCCGCGCTGGACTTCGGCGCATCGTTCGACGGTGTGCGGCCCCATGCCATCCGGGTGCCAGACGCAGCGCTGGACGCGGCGCTGGCCGGACTGGACTGCGACGTCTGCGAAGCGTTGCAGGTGATGGTCGAGCGGACCCGCGCCGTGCACTCCGGGCAGCGTCGCACCGACGTCACAACCACACTGGGCCCGGGCGCGACGGTCACCGAGCGGTGGGTTCCGGTCGAGCGGGTAGGCCTGTACGTGCCGGGGGGCAATGCGGTGTACCCATCCAGCGTGGTGATGAACGTGGTGCCCGCCCAAGCCGCGGGCGTCGACTCGTTGGTGGTAGCCAGCCCGCCGCAGGCGCAGTGGGATGGAATGCCGCATCCGACCATTCTGGCCGCGGCCCGGCTGCTGGGCGTCGATGAGGTCTGGGCGGTCGGCGGCGCTCAGGCGGTGGCGTTGCTGGCTTACGGCGGCACCGACACCGACGGCGCAGCACTGACACCGGTCGACATGATCACCGGGCCTGGCAACATCTATGTCACGGCCGCCAAGCGACTGTGCCGTTCGCGGGTGGGCATCGACGCCGAAGCGGGGCCAACCGAGATCGCTATCCTCGCCGATCACACCGCCGACCCGGTGCATGTGGCCGCCGACCTGATTAGCCAGGCCGAACACGACGAGTTGGCTGCCAGCGTGCTGGTCACTCCGAGTGAGGACCTGGCCGATGCCACCGACGCCGAACTGGCTGGCCAGCTGCAGACTACGGTGCACCGCGAACGGGTGACGGCCGCGCTGACCGGACGCCAATCGGCGATCGTCCTGGTCGACGACGTGGACGCCGCCGTCTTGGTGGTGAACGCTTACGCCGCTGAGCATTTGGAGATTCAGACCGCCGATGCCCCGCAGGTTGCCAGCCGGATCCGCTCGGCGGGAGCCATTTTCGTCGGCCCGTGGTCCCCGGTGAGCCTCGGCGACTACTGCGCGGGATCCAACCATGTACTGCCGACCGCGGGCTGCGCCCGGCATTCCAGCGGCCTGTCGGTGCAGACGTTCCTGCGCGGCATCCACGTCGTGGAATACACGGAGGCGGCCCTCAAAGACGTTTCCGGACACGTGATCACGCTCGCCACGGCCGAGGACTTGCCGGCGCACGGTGAGGCGGTACGGCGGAGGTTCGAGCGATGACCAGGTCCGGACACCCGGTTACATTGGACGACTTGCCGCTGCGCGCCGACTTGCGTGGTAAAGCACCATACGGTGCACCGCAATTAGCTGTTCCGGTACGGCTGAACACCAACGAGAACCCGCACCCGCCTACCCGGGCGCTGGTTGACGACGTGGTGCGATCGGTGCGGGAAGCGGCCATCGACTTGCACCGCTACCCCGACCGCGACGCCGTGGCTCTGCGTGCTGACTTGGCCGGCTATCTCACCGCGCAGACCGGAATCCAGCTTGGTGTCGAAAACATATGGGCTGCCAACGGTTCCAATGAGATTCTGCAGCAACTGTTACAGGCGTTTGGCGGTCCGGGGCGTAGCGCGATCGGTTTCGTACCGTCCTATTCGATGCACCCGATCATCTCCGACGGCACCCACACGGAATGGATCGAGGCGTCCCGCGCCAATGACTTCGGTCTCGACGTGGACGTCGCCGTCGCGGCTGTGGTCGATCGCAAACCCGATGTGGTGTTCATTGCTAGCCCTAACAACCCGTCCGGACAAAGTGTTTCGTTACCTGACCTGTGTAAGCTGCTGGACGTTGCGCCCGGAATTGCGATCGTCGACGAGGCCTACGGCGAGTTCTCCTCGCAGCCCAGCGCGGTGTCGCTGGTCGAGGAGTATCCGAGCAAGCTCGTCGTCACGCGCACCATGAGCAAGGCATTCGCTTTCGCCGGCGGCAGGCTCGGATACCTGATCGCTACGCCCGCGGTGATCGACGCAATGCTGCTGGTGCGGTTGCCGTATCACCTGTCGTCGGTCACTCAAGCCGCGGCCCGGGCCGCGCTGCGGCACTCCGACGACACCTTGAGCAGTGTCGCCGCACTGATCGCCGAACGCGAACGCGTAACAACCTCATTGAACGACATGGGTTTTCGAGTCATCCCAAGCGATGCCAACTTCGTGTTGTTCGGCGAGTTTGCCGATGCGCCGGCCGCCTGGCGGCGCTATCTGGAGGCCGGCATTTTGATCCGCGACGTTGGGATTCCCGGCTATCTGCGGGCCACCACCGGGCTGGCTGAGGAGAACGATGCGTTCCTGCGGGCAAGCGCCCGGATCGCCACCGACCTGGTCCCCGTCACCCGCAGTCCTGTAGGAGCGCCATGACAACCACCCAGACAGCCAAAGCTAGCCGGCGGGCGCGTATCGAACGGCGTACCCGCGAATCCGATATCGTCATCGAGCTCGACCTTGACGGTACCGGGCAGGTGGCCGTCGACACCGGTGTTCCGTTCTACGACCACATGTTGACCGCGCTGGGCAGTCACGCCAGCTTCGACCTCACCGTGCGCGCCACAGGTGATGTCGAAATCGAAGCCCATCACACCATCGAGGACACGGCAATCGCGCTGGGCACCGCGCTCGGGCAGGCCCTAGGTGACAAGAGGGGCATCCGCCGGTTTGGCGATGCCTTCATCCCGATGGACGAAACACTGGCCCACGCCGCCGTCGACTTATCCGGCCGCCCCTATTGCGTGCATACCGGAGAGCCGGATCACCTGCAGCACACCACTATTGCCGGCAGTTCAGTGCCCTACCACACCGTCATCAACCGGCACGTGTTCGAATCGTTGGCGGCCAACGCCCGCATCGCGCTGCACGTCCGCGTGTTGTACGGGCGCGACCCGCACCATATCACCGAAGCTCAATACAAGGCCGTCGCGCGCGCGTTGCGTCAAGCGGTCGAGCCAGATCCTCGGGTGTCAGGCGTGCCGTCCACCAAAGGTGCTCTGTGACAGCAAAATCGGTTGTAGTCCTTGACTACGGCTCAGGAAACCTGCGGTCGGCCCAACGTGCGCTGCAACGAGTAGGCGCCGAGGTCGAAGTAACCGCCGATACCGACGCCGCAATGACCGCTGACGGACTGGTGGTGCCGGGCGTCGGTGCTTTCGCGGCGTGCATGGCGGGCCTGCGCAAGATCAGCGGAGAGCGAATCATCGCCGAGCGGGTGGCCGCCGGCCGCCCGGTGCTGGGGGTCTGTGTCGGTATGCAGATTCTGTTTGCTTGCGGGGTCGAATTCGGTGTGCAGACGCCAGGCTGCGGGCACTGGCCGGGGGCGGTCATTCGACTTGAGGCCCCGGTGATTCCGCACATGGGCTGGAATGTCGTGGATTCCGCTGCGGGCAGCGCGCTGTTCAAAGGGTTGGACGTCGACGCCCGGTTTTATTTCGTGCATTCCTATGCCGCGCAGCGATGGGAAGGCTCACCCGACGCGCTGCTGACCTGGGCCACATATCGGGCGCCGTTCCTCGCTGCGGTGGAGGACGGCGCATTGGCCGCCACCCAGTTTCATCCGGAGAAGAGTGGCGATGCCGGTGCAGCCGTACTGAGCAGCTGGGTTGATGGACTTTAAAGGATACTGGTGATGCCGCTGATACTTTTGCCCGCCGTCGACGTGGTCGAGGGTCGTGCCGTGCGCCTCGTTCAAGGGAAGGCCGGCAGCCAAACCGAGTACGGCTCAGCGGTGGATGCCGCGTTGGGCTGGCAACGCGATGGCGCCGAGTGGATCCATTTGGTGGACCTGGATGCTGCGTTCGGCCGCGGTTCCAACCACGAACTGCTTGCCGAGGTTGTCGGCAAGCTCGACGTACAGGTTGAGCTATCCGGCGGTATTCGAGACGACGAGTCGCTGGCCGCGGCGCTGGCCACCGGATGCGCTCGGGTCAATGTGGGCACTGCTGCCCTGGAAAACCCGCAGTGGTGTGCCCGGGTGATTGGCGAGCACGGCGACCAGGTCGCCGTCGGCTTGGACGTCCAGATCATCGACGGCGAGCATCGGTTGCGCGGACGCGGCTGGGAAACCGACGGCGGCGACCTGTGGGACGTGCTAGAACGCCTAGACAGTGAAGGATGTTCGCGGTTCGTCGTGACCGATATCACCAAGGACGGCACCCTGGGCGGCCCCAATCTGGACCTGCTGGCCGGTGTTGCCGACCGCACCGACGCCCCGGTGATCGCGTCCGGAGGTGTGTCCAGCCTCGATGACCTGCGCGCCATTGCGACTCTCACGCACCGCGGCGTCGAGGGGGCCATCGTCGGCAAGGCCCTCTACGCCCGTCGGTTCACCTTGCCGCAAGCGTTGGCCGCGGTTCGGGACTAGATCGGCGATGCACTTGGATTCGTTGGTTGCCCCGCTGGTTGAACAGGCGTCGGCGATCCTGGATGCCGCAACGGCGCTCTTTCTCGTCGGTCATCGCGCCGATTCAGCGGTCCGCAAGAAGGGTAACGACTTCGCCACCGAAGTCGATCTAGCGATCGAGCGGCAGGTTGTCGCAGCGCTGGTGGCGGCCACCGGCATCGAGGTGCACGGCGAGGAGTTCGGCGGCCCGGCAGTCGACTCGCGGTGGGTGTGGGTACTGGACCCCATCGACGGCACAATCAACTACGCCGCCGGATCGCCGTTGGCTGCGATCCTGTTGGGCCTGCTGCACGACGGAGTTCCGGTGGCCGGCTTGACCTGGATGCCATTCACCGACCCACGCTATACCGCCGTGGCGGGTGGTCCGCTGATCAAGAACGGTGTACCGCAGCCGCCGCTGGCTGACGCCGAACTGGCCAACGTGCTCGTCGGCGTCGGCACATTCAGCGCCGACTCACGGGGCCAGTTCCCGGGGCGATATCGACTGGCGGTGCTGGAAAAGCTCAGCCGAGTGTCATCGCGGCTGCGCATGCACGGATCCACCGGCATCGATCTCGTCTTCGTCGCTGACGGGATACTCGGTGGTGCAATAAGTTTCGGAGGTCACGTTTGGGACCATGCCGCTGGGGTGGCGTTGGTACGAGCCGCCGGTGGCGTGGTCACCGACCTGGCTGGGCAACCGTGGACCCCTGCATCGCGTTCTGCCTTGGCCGGGCCACCGCGCGTGCATGCCCAGATCCTCGAGATTCTTGGCAGCATAGGGGAACCAGAGGACTACTGAGATGTATGCCGACCGTGACCTTCCGGGGGCTGGGGGCCTCGCGGTACGCGTGATCCCGTGTCTGGATGTCGACGATGGGCGGGTGGTCAAGGGAGTCAACTTCGAGAACCTCCGCGACGCCGGTGATCCCGTGGAACTCGCCGCCGTCTATGACGCGGAGGGCGCGGACGAGTTGACCTTTCTCGACGTGACCGCGTCGTCGTCCGGAAGAGCCACCATGCTGGAGGTGGTGCGCCGCACCGCCGAGCAGGTGTTCATCCCGCTGACGGTGGGCGGTGGGGTACGCACCGTCGCCGACGTCGATTCGCTGCTACGGGCTGGGGCTGACAAAGTCGCCGTCAACACGGCCGCCATCGCTTGCCCGGACTTGCTGGCGGACATGGCGAGGCAGTTCGGCTCGCAGTGCATCGTGTTGTCCGTCGACGCGCGCACAGTTCCGGTGGGATCAGCCCCGACACCGTCGGGTTGGGAGGTCACCACTCACGGCGGTCGTCGTGGCACCGGTATGGACGCCGTGCAGTGGGCGGCCCGTGGCGCCGACCTCGGTGTGGGGGAGATCCTGCTCAACTCGATGGACGCCGACGGCACCAAAGCCGGATTCGACCTGGCTTTGCTGCGTGCGGTCCGTGCCGCGGTCACGGTGCCGGTAATCGCCAGCGGGGGCGCCGGTGCTGTGGAGCACTTCGCGCCAGCGGTTGCCGCGGGGGCCGATGCAGTGTTGGCGGCCAGCGTCTTTCACTTCCGGGAGCTGACGATCGGTCAGGTGAAGGCGGCCCTGGCCGCGGAAGGAATCACCGTGCGATGACACTCGACCCAAAGATCGCGGCGCGGTTGAAGCGTAATGCCGACGGACTGGTTACCGCCGTCGTCCAGGAGCGGGGCAGCGGTGACGTGCTGATGGTTGCCTGGATGAACGACGAGGCCTTGGCCCGTACCCTGCAAACCCGTGAGGCCACTTACTATTCGCGATCCCGTGCCGAACAATGGGTCAAGGGCGCGACGTCCGGCCACACCCAGCACGTTCACTCGGTGCGCCTGGATTGTGACGGCGACGCCGTATTGTTGACGGTTGACCAGGTCGGCGGTGCCTGCCATACCGGCGATCACAGTTGCTTCGATGCCGCGGTGTTGTTAGAACCCGACGACTAACCCGCCGCGGAAAGACTGGGGCTAGCGGCTCGCGGCGCAACAGATTGCAGTGGTCGCCCGCGAGGCAAGAGTGCCCATCGACACGCCGCCGAGCGAGCGCGGACATACCACCTTGGGATCCATGCAGATGTCAAGGGGGGTTGCCCGTCCGGGCGATGGCGTCGATGAGAATGGCGGTCGATGCTGAAACGAGTGCCCTGGACCGTTGTGCTGCCTTCGCTGGCCTTTGTCGCGCTGGTATTGACCTGGGGAAAGCAGATCGGCCCGGTGGTGGGCTTGCTAGCGGCGGTGCTGTTAGCCGGTGCTGTCCTGGCCGCGGTCAACCATGCCGAGGTGGTGGCGGCCCGGGTGGGTGAGCCATTCGGTTCGCTGGTGCTCGCGGTCGCGGTGACGACCATCGAGGTGGCGCTGATCGTTGCGCTCATGGTGTCCGGCGGGGACGATGCGGCGACGCTCGCCCGCGACACCGTGTTCGCCGCGGTGATGATCACCACCAACGGGATCGCCGGGTTGTCCCTGCTGCTGGGTTCGCTGCGCTATGGCGTGACGTTGTTCAACCCCCACGGCAGCGGCGCCGCGCTGGCCACGGTCACCACACTGGCGACGCTGAGCCTGGTGCTGCCCACGTTCACCACCAGTCAGTCGGGCCCCGAGCTATCGCCCGGCCAGCTCATCTTCGCCGGCGCCGCGTCGCTGGGACTCTACGTGTTGTTCCTGTTCACCCAGACTGTCCGGCATCGAGACTTCTTCCTACCGGTGGCGCAAAAGGGCGCGGTCGAGGATGACAGCCACGCCGATCCACCGAGCACCCGCGCGGCGCTGCTGAGCCTTGGATTGCTGCTCGTCGCTTTGGTTGCGGTGGTGGGTCTGGCCAAGGTGGAATCGCCGGTCATCGAGGAGGTCGTCTCGGCGGCCGGGTTTCCGCAATCCTTCGTCGGCGTGGTCATCGCCACACTGGTGCTGTTGCCGGAGACACTTGCGGCGGCCCGCGCGGCCCGGCAAGGCCGCCTGCAGACCAGCCTCAATCTGGCGTACGGTTCCGCGATGGCGAGTATTGGACTCACCATCCCGACCATCGCCCTTGCTTCCCTGTGGCTCAGTGGCCCGCTGCAACTTGGCCTCGGTGCCATTCAGTTGGTGCTGCTGGTGCTCACGGTTGTGGTCAGCGTGCTGACCGTGGTTCCCGGTCGGGCCACCCGTCTGCAGGGCGAGGTGCATCTGGTGTTGCTGGCTGCTTACCTGTTTCTTGCCGTCGTCCCGTGATGAATCCGTGCGCAAGCGATGGTTTTCGCCGCCGCTATCCAGATCTGATTGCCCGCAGCGTCGCTAACGCTTTGTCGGCGTGGGCGTCCATGCTGAATTCGCTGGAGATCACGTCGAGCACCTTACGGTCGGTGTCGATGACAAAGGTCGTGCGTTTGACCGGCATCAACTTGCCCAACAGACCGCGCTTGACCCCGAATTGGGCGGCGACCGTGCCTTGGGCGTCCGAAAGCAGCGGGTAGTCGAAACGCCGCACCTCGGCGAATTTGGCCTGCTTTCGAACGGGATCGGTGCTGATGCCGACCCGGCTGGCCCTGACCTCGGCGAATTCTTTGGCCAAGTCGCGGAAGTGGCAGGCTTCTTTGGTGCAGCCAGGCGTCATCGCCGCCGGATAGAAGAACAGGACCACGGGTCCGTCGGATAGCAGGACGCTAAGCCTGCGAGGAGTCCCGGTCTGATCGGGCAGTTCGAAGTCGGCTACCGTGTCACCGGTTTTCATAGTCGTCAGGCTACAACCGATTGCCCGACTCCTTGCGCGCCGCTTCGCGGCTGGGGGTGCCCCCATGCGCGCCGTTTGCGCGGCGTGCATCGTCGTCGGGCTACGCCCGGGCCGATCGGCGTATCTGGGAAGATGGTTCGGTGCACGCCGACCTCGCAGCCACCACCTCGCGTGAGGATTTCCGCCTCCTGGCGGCCGAGCACCGGGTGGTTCCGGTGACTCGCAAGGTCTTGGCCGACAGCGAGACGCCGCTGTCGGCCTACCGCAAGCTCGCCGCCAATCGCCCGGGTACGTTCCTGCTGGAGTCGGCCGAGAACGGCCGGTCGTGGTCGCGATGGTCGTTTATCGGTGCGGGGGCGCCAACGGCGTTGACCGTGCGTGAGGGGCAAGCGGTATGGCTGGGTGCCGTGCCCAAGGACGCTCCCACTGGCGGAGACCCGCTGCGGGCGCTGCAGGTGACCTTGGAGCTGCTGGCTACGGCGGATCGTCAGTCCGAGCCGGGTCTTCCGCCGCTGTCGGGTGGCATGGTCGGTTTCTTCGCCTATGACATGGTGCGACGGCTGGAACGATTGCCGGAACGGGCCGTCGATGACCTCTGCCTGCCGGACATGCTGCTGTTGCTGGCCACCGATGTGGCGGCGGTCGATCACCACGAGGGCACCATCACGTTGATCGCCAACGCCGTGAACTGGAACGGCACCGACGAGCGGGTCGACTGGGCCTACGACGACGCGGTCGCTCGGCTGGACGTGATGACCGCAGCGCTCGGCCAACCACTACCGTCAACCGTGGCCACCTTCAGCCGACCCGAGCCGCGCCACCGTGCGCAACGCACCGTCGAAGAATATGGTGCGATCGTCGAATACTTGGTGGATCAGATTGCAGCCGGTGAAGCGTTCCAGGTGGTGCCCTCGCAGCGCTTCGAGATGGACACCGATGTCGATCCCATCGACGTGTACCGAATTCTGCGGGTAACCAACCCAAGTCCCTACATGTATCTACTGCAGGTGCCGAATAGTGATGGTGCAGTGGACTTTTCGATTGTTGGATCCAGTCCGGAGGCGCTGGTAACGGTCCACGAAGGCTGGGCGACGACGCATCCGATCGCCGGAACCCGGTGGCGCGGAAGGACAGACGACGAGGACGTGCTTCTGGAAAAAGAGCTGCTGGCGGACGACAAAGAACGTGCCGAGCATCTGATGCTGGTCGACCTCGGCCGAAACGACCTGGGTCGGGTCTGCACGCCGGGCACTGTTCGGGTCGAGGATTACAGCCACATCGAGCGGTACAGCCACGTGATGCACCTGGTGTCCACGGTGACCGGGAAGCTCGGCGAAGGGCGCACCGCGCTGGACGCGGTGACCGCCTGCTTTCCGGCCGGCACGCTGTCGGGCGCGCCGAAGGTGCGGGCGATGGAGCTGATCGAAGAGGTGGAGAAGACACGCCGCGGCCTTTACGGCGGTGTCGTCGGTTACCTTGACTTCGCCGGCAACGCTGACTTCGCCATCGCCATCCGCACCGCGCTGATGCGTAACGGCACGGCTTATGTCCAGGCAGGCGGTGGTGTGGTGGCCGACTCCAACGGATCCTACGAATACAACGAGGCGAGGAACAAGGCTCGGGCTGTGCTCAACGCGATCGCTGCCGCCGAGACGCTGGCCGCTCCGGGCGCGAACCGCAGTGGCTGCTAATGCCGGCAGTGTTCGGCCCAACCGCCGGGCCAGGCCGATGATCGGCATCGCCCAGTTGCTGTTGGTGGTTGCCGCCGGGGCGCTGTGGATGGCCGCACGGCTGCCCTGGGTGGTCATCGGGTCATTCGACGAGCTGGGGCCGCCGAAGGAGGTGACGCTGACCGGTGCGTCGTGGTCGACCGCTTTGCTGCCGTTAGCGCTGCTGATGCTGGCCGCGGCGGTGGCGGCGCTCGCGGTGCGCGGCTGGCCGCTGCGGGCGCTGGCAGTGTTGCTGGCCGCGGCCAGCTTCGCGGTCGGCTACCTCGGCATCAGTCTGTGGGTGGTCCCGGATGTCGCGGCCCGCGGAGCCGATCTTGCCCATGTCCCAGTGGTGACGCTGGTCGGAAGCGCCCGGCACTATTGGGGCGCGGTGGCGGCGGTGTTGGCGGCAGTGTGTGCTTTGCTCGCTGCCGTCTTCTTGATGAGTTCGGCGGCGATTCGCGGGTCGGCTGGCGAGGACATGGCGAGATATGCGGCGCCCCGCGCCCGCCGGTCGATTGCCCGGCGCCAGCACTCGAATGCGGCCGGCCGGGCGGCTCCGCAAGACGACGGGCCGGATATGGGGCCGCGGATGTCGGAGCGAATGATTTGGGAAGCTCTTGACGAGGGCCGTGACCCGACCGATCGGGAGCAGGAGTCTGACACCGAGGGGCGGTGACGGACCGCGCGCTGACGGTCGCTACCCTTCATGGACGTCGTCGAAATTGACGAGCGCGTGTGGGTGACAGTGGGAAGGGAACGGCAGGCATGAGTCCGGCAACCGTGCTCGACTCCATCCTCGAGGGAGTCCGGGCCGACGTTGCCGCGCGTGAAGCCTCGGTGAGCCTGTCGGAGATCAAGGCTGCCGCCGCTGCGGCGCCGCCGCCGCTCGACGTGATGGCCGCCCTACGCGAGCCCGGCATCGGCGTCATCGCTGAGGTCAAGCGCGCTAGTCCTTCGGCAGGCGCATTGGCGACCATCGCCGACCCGGCAAAGCTGGCCCAGGCCTACCAGGATGGCGGTGCCCGGATCGTCAGCGTGGTGACTGAGCAGCGGCGTTTTCAGGGATCGCTCGACGACCTCGACGCGGTGCGGGCCTCGGTTTCGATTCCGGTGCTGCGCAAGGACTTTGTGGTGCAGCCGTACCAGATTCATGAGGCGCGTGCGCACGGCGCCGACATGTTGTTGCTCATCGTCGCCGCATTGGAGCAGTCGGTGTTGGTGTCGATGTTGGACCGCACCGAATCGTTGGGTATGACAGCACTCGTCGAGGTCCATACCGAGCAGGAAGCCGACCGAGCGCTGAAGGCCGGGGCCAAGGTGATTGGCGTTAACGCCCGCGACCTCATGACGCTGGACGTGGACCGGGATTGCTTCGCGCGAATAGCTCCTGGTTTGCCGAGCAGTGTGATCAGGATTGCTGAATCCGGCGTGCGTGGCACCGCTGACCTGCTGGCGTACGCCGGCGCGGGCGCTGACGCGGTGTTGGTAGGCGAAGGTCTGGTCACCAGCGGCGACCCACGTGCCGCGGTTGCCGATCTGGTTACCGCGGGCACCCATCCGTCCTGTCCGAAACCGGCTCGCTAGCCGTCGATGAGCCGCTTGCATCTTGAGCCTCGGTGATGACAGATCTATCCACCCCGGATCTTCCGCGCATGAGTGCTGCCATCGCCGAACCGACCAGTCACGATCCTGATTCCGGCGGCCATTTCGGCGGCCCCAGTGGTTGGGGTGGCCGCTACGTTCCCGAGGCGCTGATGGCGGTGATCGAAGAGGTCACCGCCGCCTACCAAAAGGAGCGCGTCAGCCAGGACTTTCTGGACGACCTAGACAGGCTGCAGGCGAACTATGCGGGCCGGCCTTCGCCGCTTTACGAGGCGACCCGGTTGAGCCAGCACGCTGGGTCGGCGCGAATCTTTCTGAAGCGAGAAGACCTGAACCATACTGGTTCTCACAAGATCAACAACGTGCTCGGGCAGGCACTGCTGGCGCGCAGGATGGGCAAGACCCGGGTGATCGCCGAGACCGGTGCCGGCCAGCACGGGGTCGCCACGGCCACCGCATGCGCATTGCTCGGCCTGGACTGTGTCATCTACATGGGGGGCATCGACACCGCCCGTCAGGCGCTAAACGTGGCCCGGATGCGATTGCTGGGTGCCGAAGTCGTCGCGGTTCAGACGGGCTCGAAAACGCTCAAAGACGCCATCAATGAGGCGTTCCGGGATTGGGTTGCCAACGCCGACAACACCTACTACTGCTTTGGTACTGCGGCCGGACCGCATCCGTTTCCAACCATGGTGCGCGATTTCCAGCGAATCATCGGCATGGAGGCACGTGTGCAGATCCAGGGTCAGGCCGGTCGGCTGCCTGACGCCGTCGTCGCGTGCGTTGGTGGCGGGTCCAATGCCATTGGTATTTTTCATGCGTTTCTCGATGACCCAGGCGTACGGCTGGTCGGATTCGAGGCAGCCGGCGACGGCGTTGAGACCGGCCGGCATGCCGCGACATTCACCGCTGGTTCGCCCGGGGCATTTCACGGATCGTTCTCGTACTTGCTGCAAGACGAGGACGGTCAGACCATTGAATCCCATTCAATTTCCGCGGGTCTGGATTATCCGGGGGTGGGCCCGGAACATGCGTGGCTCAAGGAGGCCGGGCGTGTCGATTATCGGCCGATCACCGACTCCGAGGCGATGGACGCGTTTGGCCTGCTGTGTCGCATGGAAGGCATCATCCCGGCTATTGAATCCGCGCACGCGGTGGCCGGCGCCCTCAAGCTAGGTGTTGAGTTGGGAAGGGGCGCGGTGATTGTGGTGAACCTGTCGGGACGTGGCGACAAAGATGTCGAGACGGCCGCGAAATGGTTTGGCTTGCTGGGCAACGACTGATGGTGGCGGTGGAACAGAGCGAAGCAAGTAGGCTCGGGCCGGTTTTCGATTCCTGCCGTGCAAACAACCGCGCGGCATTGATTGGTTACTTGCCGACCGGGTACCCGGACGTGCCAGCGTCGGTGGCCGCGATGACAGCGCTAGTTGAATCCGGTTGCGACATTATCGAAGTCGGGGTTCCGTATTCGGACCCGGGCATGGACGGCCCCACCATCGCCAGGGCAACCGAGGCGGCGCTCCGTGGCGGGGTGCGAGTCCGGGATACGTTAGCCGCGGTCGAGGCCATCAGTATCGCCGGCGGGCGTGCGGTAGTGATGACCTACTGGAATCCGGTGCTGCGCTATGGGGTTGATGCATTCGCGCGGGATCTGGCGGCGGCCGGAGGACTCGGCCTGATCACTCCTGACCTCATTCCCGACGAGGCGCAACAGTGGCTGGCGGCATCCGAAGAGCATCGGTTGGATCGCATTTTCTTGGTCGCGCCGTCCTCGACACCGGAGCGGTTGGCGGCCACCGTCGAGGCTTCACGCGGGTTCGTCTACGCGGCGTCGACGATGGGGGTGACCGGGGCGCGGGATGCGGTGTCGCAGGCGGCACCCGAACTGGTGGGCCGGGTGAAGGCGGTGTCTGACATACCGGTGGGCGTCGGTCTGGGTGTGCGGTCGCGCGCTCAAGCCGCGCAGATCGCCCAATACGCCGACGGTGTCATCGTTGGTTCCGCATTGGTGACGGCGCTAACCGAGGGGTTGCCTAGATTGCGGGCACTGACCGGAGAGCTCGCTGCCGGGGTACGACTAGGGATGTCCGCATGATGCGGATGTTGCCCAGCTATATCCCCAGCCCACCGCGCGGGGTTTGGTACCTGGGCCCGCTACCCGTCCGCGCCTACGCAGTTTGCGTTATCACCGGCATCATTGTCGCACTGCTGATCGGGGATCGCCGGTTGACAGCCCGCGGCGGCGAGCGCGGCATGACCTACGACATCGCCTTGTGGGCCGTGCCTTTCGGCCTGATTGGCGGCAGGCTCTATCACCTGGCTACCGACTGGCGGACATATTTCGGTGACGGTGGTGCCGGGCTGGCCGCGGCACTGCGAATCTGGGATGGGGGCCTGGGCATCTGGGGTGCGGTAACCCTTGGTGTCATGGGCGCGTGGATTGGCTGCCGGCGTTGTGGAATCCCGCTGCCCGTCTTGCTTGATGCGGTGGCGCCTGGTGTCGTGTTGGCGCAGGCTATCGGTCGGCTCGGAAACTACTTCAATCAAGAGCTCTACGGCCGGGAAACCACTATGCCGTGGGGTTTGGAGATCTTCTACCGCCGGGACCCCTCCGGATTCGACGTCCCGAATTCGCTGGACGGCGTCTCGACGGGTCAGGTGGCGTTCGTCGTGCAGCCAACGTTCCTCTACGAATTGATCTGGAATGTTTTGGTATTCGTCGCATTGATCTACATTGACCGCCGGTTCATCATCGGCCACGGGCGACTGTTTGGGTTCTATGTCGCTTTCTACTGCGCCGGGCGATTCTGTGTTGAGCTGCTGCGTGACGATCCCGCCACGCTTATTGCCGGCATCCGGATCAATTCGTTCACGTCCACCTTCGTGTTTATCGGGGCCGTGGTGTACATCATCTTGGCGCCGAAGGGGCGCGAGGCTCCTGGGGCCCTGCGTGGCAGCGAGTATGTTGTTGATGAGGCGCTGGAACGTGAACCGGCTGAACTCGCCGCCGCTGCTGTGGCCTCCGCTGCGAGCGCTGTGGGGCCGGTTGGCCCGGGGGAACCGAACCAACCCGACGATGTGGCGGAAGCGGTGAAAGCCGAAGTCGCCGAGGTCACCGATGAAGTGGCCGCGGAATCCGTTGTCCAAGTAGCAGACCGGGATGGTGAGTCAACCCCCGCTGTCGAGGAGACCTCCGAAGCCGATATCGAGCGGGAACAACCGGGCGACCTCGCGGGCCAGGCGCCAGCCGCGCACCAGGTCGACGCCGAAGCTGCATCGGCCGCGCCCGAGGAGCCGGCAGCGTTGGCTTCGGAGGCACACGACGAAACCGAGCCCGAGGTGCCCGAGAAGGCGGCGCCCATCCCCGATCCGGCCAAGCCGGATGAATTGGCGGTCGCCGGACCTGGGGACGACCCTGCTGAGCCGGACGGCATTCGACGGCAAGACGATTTCAGCTCGAGACGCCGCCGTTGGTGGCGGCTTCGACGGCGTCGACAATGACGACCCACGACGGCACTGCCTGGTCGCCGGTGCTGGACTCAATAGACCGCCGATCGGGCGGCCGTTGCCGCAGCCGGAACGATGCGCCGACGAAGTTCCCGGTCACAAAATGGCCACCGGCTGGAACGGTAATCAGCCGAACCCCGACGCGCTTACGAGCCAGACCACTAAGCCCAGTAGGCTAGCAAGCCCGGCAGGTTCCATATTTTTTCGCAACCCGGACGCGCACGCGACGCCGGGGCGCTGCCTCCGATGCCCGACCGCCACATGAATATCTGTCCGTACCGCTCTTTCGTCACGTCCGCAACACTGGCCTTCGCCGTCGGCGATGGTCGCTGTGCCCAGCTAAGCGCGACAACTCGGTTTCTGCAGGTCAACGCCCGCCTCCAATCCCGCACAGCCGCGACCAACTCGGGAACAAAACCGCCGGTCAGGCAGCTGTCGCTGAGAGCCGGGCACATCGGGTGTCGCCCGGTGCAGTGACACATGTGAGAGTTGTGGCCGTGCGATGTGCCCGACCCTCGGTGCGCACCAATTTGAGCCAACTCAGGAAATGAATCTCTGAGCGGAGGTGCACCGGTTGCCCGCCTCACAACGACATGCTGAGGCGCACACGGTCGCTCGCAGCCGGGCACAACGAACACTCCTGCTCTGCCGCGCCGATGTTGGGAACGCATGGGCCTACGGCCGGCACGGGTCGTGCGCCCGGCTCGATCTGGCATGCTGAAAGGCGTGACCGATCCCCTGCAGCACGGTGCCTTCGAGCCGGGCTGGCAATCCGCACCACCCGGATATCCACCGCCTTATCCGCAATATCCGGGGCCTGGCTCTTACTTTGACCCGTTCGCGCCATATGGTCGCCATCCGGTCACCGGCCAACCATTTTCCGACAAATCGAAGACTGTTGCCGGCCTGTTGCAGTTGCTTGGACTGTTCGGCATCGCCGGGATCGGGCGAATCTACCTGGGCCATACCGGCCTGGGCATCGCGCAGCTGCTGGTGGGCTGGGTGACGTGCGGTTTGGGCGCCGTCATCTGGGGCGTCATTGACGCCCTGCTGATATTGACCGACAAAGTCGGCGACCCTTGGGGTCGTCCCTTGCGCGATGGAAGCTAGCGGGCGTCAACGTCGCTACGCCGCGGCCGGTTCGGTCGTGCTATTGGCCGGCGCGCTTGGCTACATCGGACTTGTCGACCCGCACAACTCGAATTCGCTATATCCACCGTGCCTATTCAAGTTGCTTACGGGCTGGAACTGCCCCGCGTGCGGGGGTCTGCGGATGATCCACGATCTGCTACACGGTGAGCTGGCGGCCAGCATCAACGACAATGTCTTTCTGCTTGTCGGCGTCCCAGTGCTGGCCAGTTGGGTCCTGCTGCGCCGCCGCCACGGCGACTTGGCGCTCCCGATACCGGTGATGATTGCTGTGGCGGTCGCGGTGATCGCGTGGACGGTGCTGCGCAACCTGCCAGGCTTCCCGTTAGTGCCGACGATCAGCGGATAGCCGCGCCTACCCGCGGTCTGGTTGGCTGGGCTGCCCGCGGTGGTGTTGACCGGTGTGCCGACCCGGCGGTGCCGGCCCTACCGCCGTCGCGACTATGCTGAGTCGTCGTGACGAGACGCGGGAAAATCGTCTGCACTCTCGGGCCGGCCACCCAGCGGGACGACCTGGTCAGAGCGCTGGTCGAGGCCGGAATGGACGTCGCCCGAATGAACTTCAGCCACGGCGACTACGACGATCACAAGGTCGCCTATGAGCGGGTCCGGGTAGCCTCCGACGCCACCGGGCGCGCGGTCGGCGTGCTCGCCGACCTGCAGGGCCCGAAGATCAGGTTGGGACGCTTCGCCTCCGGGGCCACCCACTGGGCCGAAGGCGAAACCGTCCGGATCACCGTGGGCGCCTGCGAGGGCAGCCACGATCGGGTGTCCACCACCTACAAGCGGCTAGCCCAGGACGCGGTGGCCGGTGACCGGGTGCTGGTCGACGACGGCAAAGTCGCATTGGTGGTCGACGCCGTCGAGGGCGACGACGTGGTCTGCACCGTCGTCGAAGGCGGCCCGGTCAGCGACAACAAGGGCATCTCGTTGCCCGGAATGAACGTGACCGCGCCGGCCCTGTCGGAGAAGGACATCGAGGATCTCACGTTCGCGCTGAACCTCGGCGTCGACATGGTGGCGCTTTCCTTCGTCCGCTCCCCGGCCGATGTCGAACTGGTCCACGAGGTGATGGATCGGATCGGGCGACGGGTGCCGGTGATCGCCAAGCTGGAGAAGCCGGAAGCCATCGACAATCTCGAAGCGATCGTGCTGGCGTTCGACGCCGTCATGGTCGCTCGGGGCGACCTAGGTGTTGAGCTGCCGCTCGAAGAGGTCCCGCTGGTACAGAAGCGAGCCATCCAGATGGCCCGGGAGAACGCCAAGCCGGTCATTGTGGCGACCCAGATGCTCGACTCGATGATCGAGAACTCGCGGCCGACCCGAGCTGAGGCCTCCGACGTCGCCAACGCGGTGCTCGATGGCGCCGACGCGCTGATGCTGTCCGGGGAAACCTCGGTAGGGAAGTACCCCCTTGCTGCGGTCCGGACAATGTCGCGCATCATCTGCGCGGTCGAGGAGAACTCCACGGCCGCACCGCCGTTGACACACATTCCCCGGACCAAGCGTGGGGTCATCTCGTATGCGGCCCGTGACATCGGCGAACGACTCGACGCCAAGGCCTTGGTGGCCTTCACTCAGTCCGGTGATACCGTGCGGCGACTGGCCCGCCTGCATACCCCGCTGCCGCTGCTGGCCTTCACCGCGTGGCCCGAGGTGCGCAGCCAACTGGCGATGACCTGGGGCACCGAGACGTTCATCGTGCCGAAGATGCAGTCCACCGATGGCATGATCCGCCAGGTCGACAAATCGCTGCTCGAACTCGCCCGCTACAAGCGTGGTGACTTGGTGGTCATCGTCGCGGGTGCGCCGCCAGGCACAGTGGGTTCGACCAACCTGATCCACGTGCACCGGATCGGGGAAGATGACGTCTAGCCGGGTCGTGCCGGACGGTAAACCCATGTCCGACTTCGATGAACTACTGGCGGTATTGGACCTCAACGCCGTCGCAAGCGACCTGTTCACCGGATCCCACCCCAGCAAAAACCCGCTCCGGACATTTGGTGGCCAGCTCATGGCGCAGTCATTCGTCGCGAGCAGCCGAACGCTAACCCGCCACCACCTACCGCCCAGCGCATTCTCGGTGCACTTCATCAACGGCGGTGACACGGCCAAGGACATCGAGTTCCAGGTGATACGACTGCGCGATGAGCGGCGCTTCGCCAACCGGCGCGTCGATGCGGTACAGGACGGCACGTTGCTGTCCTCGGCGATGGTGTCTTACATGGCCGGTGGTCGCGGGCACGAGCATGCGCTGGATCCGCCGCAGGTGGCCGAGCCTCATACCCGGCCGCCGATCGGTGAGCTGTTGCGCGGTTACGAGGAGACCGTCCCGCATTTTGTCAACGCGCTGCAACCGATCGAATGGCGCTACGCCAACGACCCGGCCTGGATAATGCGGGACAAGGGCGATCGGCTTGCCTACAACCGGGTCTGGGTCAAGGCACTAGGGGAGATGCCCGACGACCCGGTGCTGCACACGGCGACACTGTTGTACTCCTCGGACACCACCGTGCTGGACTCGGTCATTACCACCCATGGTCTGTCCTGGGGCTTCGATCGCATCTTTGCGGCCTCTGCCAACCACTCGGTGTGGTTTCACCGGCAGGTCAACTTCGATGATTGGGTGCTCTACTCGACGTCGTCACCGGTGGCCGCCGATTCACGTGGGTTGGGTTCGGGGCACTTTTTTGATCGCTCGGGGAAGCTCATCGCAACTGTGGTGCAGGAAGGTGTGTTGAAGTATTTTCCCGCCACCCCTGACAGTGCGGCAGGACGCTCGTAGGATTCCGGGTCAGCACGGCTGTGATCAGGCGTAACGTTCCTGGTAGCCAGATGACCGATGGTGGCAGCGGCCGGCGAGCCGCTGAATTGCCAGCGAGCGAACCCGGAGGTGACTGTGAAGCTGCCGTCGGCCGATGTGGTACCGAGGCTCCGTGGTCGCCAGCGTGTAGTCGTGCACGTCGATTCCCGCACGGCCCGCTGTGTCGGCGCGCTGGCGCTGGTGTGCGCGGCCTGCTGGCTGATCGCGCTGCTCGCCGGCGACTACCGGCACGCCCAGTGGGCGGTCGCCGGCCGGTTGGGCTGGTCGCTGACGGTCCTGGCTGCGGTGGCATTCATTGCTCGCGGCATCTTCCTGGGCCGCCCGGTCACGGCCATGCATGCGACCGCGGCCGGCCTATTTTTGCTCGCCGGACTGGCTGCCCACGTGTTGGTCGCAGATCTGCTCGGTGAGATTCTGATAGCCGGTTCGGGATGGGCACTGATGTGGCCGACGTCGGCGCATCCGCGACCCGAAGATCTGCCCCGCGTGTGGGCGTTGATCAATGCCACCCGCGCGGACTCGCTTGCTCCGTTTGCCATGCAGGCGGGCAAGAGCCATCACTTCAGCGCGGCCGGCACCGCGGCTCTGGCGTATCGGACCCGTATCGGCTATGCGGTGGTCAGCGGCGACCCGATCGGCGACGAGGCGCAATTCCCCCAGCTGGTCGCCGACTTCGCGGCCATGTGTCACATGCACGGCTGGCGAATCGTGGTCGTGGGCTGCAGCGAACGACGGCTCGGCCTGTGGAGCGACCCCATGGTGGTCGGACAATCGTTGCGGCCCATACCGATTGGCCGGGATGTCGTCATCGACGTGTCTAACTTTGAGATGACCGGGCGTAGGTTTCGCAACCTGCGTCAGGCGGTGAAACGCACCCACAATTTCGGCGTCACGACCGAGATCGTCGCTGAACAGCAACTCGACGACCAGCGGCAGGCGGAGCTGGCCGAGGTGCTGGCGGCGTCACCTAGCGGCGCCCGCACCGATCGCGGCTTTTGCATGAACCTGGACGGCGTGCTGGAGGGTCGATACCCCGGAATACAACTGATCATCGCGCGAGACGCATCGGGTCGGGTGCAGGGTTTCCACCGGTACGCGACCGCCGGCGGCGGCAGCGACATGTCTCTGGATGTACCGTGGCGGCGCCGCGGGGCCCCGAACGGGATCGATGAGCGGCTCAGCGCTGACATGATTGCGGCCGCCAAAGATGCTGGGGTACAACGGTTGTCACTGGCATTCGCCGCGTTCCCCGACCTTTTCGGCGCCAACCAGCTCGGCCGCCTGCAGCGTGTCTGCCGTGCGTTGATCCATATCCTCGATCCGTTGATCGCTCTCGAGTCGTTATACCGATACCTGCGCAAGTTCCACGCGCTGGATGAGCGGCGTTACGTGCTGATATCGATGACTCAGGTCTTTGCGCTGGCGTTGGTGTTGTTGTCGCTGGAGTTCGTCCCGCGGCGGCGACATCTCTGATCCGTCGCTATGGACAGCTCGGCGCATTGAATGTCGTTGGGCAGGTGGTGGGTGGCTACCACCACGGTCCGCATAGCGCTCATGATCCCGGAGTTCGGGGCCAGCAGATCGCGCAGAAGGTCGGCGTTGGCGGCGTCGAGGTGTTCGACAGGTTCGTCGAGCAACACGATCCGAGCCGGGGAAAGCACCGCCCGGGCGAGCAGCAACCTTCTGCGCTGACCCGCCGAGACCGCTTGCGCGCCACCGATCAACACCGTCGACAACCCCTCGGGCAGGCCGGCGAGCCAGCCGCACAGGCCGACCCGATCCAGGGCCTCGATCAGTTCGTCATCGGGGCAGTCTCCTCGGGCGGTCAGCAAGTTGTCCCGAACGGTGGTAGCAAAGATATGCGCATCTTCAGCGAAAAAGCTGACAGCGCTGCGTAATTCATCCTCATCGAAGTCGCTCAGGTTAGTTCCGTCCAGCAACACCCGGCCGTGCACCGGCGGCAGCAAGCCGGCCAGCGTCATCAACAGCGTCGTCTTGCCGGCGCCGCTCGCGCCGGTGACGGCCAGCCGGGCACCCGGCGGTAGGTCAATCGTCACCCGGATCGACTGCGCCTCTTGGTGACCGCAACACACGTCGGCCGCTAGCACCCCGGTACCTACCGGCAGTCGCGCCGACACCGTGGATTCGGTCTCGCGGACCCGGTTTGACCCAGTCAGGTCGAGCAGACGAGCCGCCGCGATGCGCGACCGTGTCAACTGGACGGCGGCGGCGGGTAGTGCAACGGTCGCCTCGAATGCGGACAGCGGCAACAACATCAGGATGGCCAGTGTTGTGGGCGCGACCGTGGGGGCCATGCCGATCCCGGCCACCACGGCGCCCAGCAGGCTGGCCCCGATCGCCGCGGTCGGCATGGCCTCGGCGATCGCCCCCGTTCGTGCGGCGGCGTCGAGCGCATCGGCCCAGGCATGTTGGCGCCGTTGTGAGTCGGCGATGACGTTGCGTAGGGCACCGGCGACACGAAGCTCGGGGGCATGCTCAAGGGCGATCATCGCCGACGTGTCGCGCATGCCCCGATGTTGGCGGGCGATCGCTTCCTGCGCTGCGGCGGTTCTGCCGGCAAGCCAGGGCGCAACAACGCCGGCAACCAAAAGGCAGACCGCCAGTACCACGGCGGCTGGCACCGAAACGGCCGCGACGACCGCGGTCGCGGCTACTGCCAGCACCGCTGCGACGGCTATCGGCACCAGAGCACGCACCAGCATGTTGGCCAGTTCGTCGACGTCCGCGCCGACGCGTGCTGCCAGGTCCCCGCTGTGCAGCCCGACGGCGGCCGCCGCCGGTCCGTGGGCCAGCCGGTGATAGATAAGGGTGCGGGCCCGGCCGGCGGCCCGCAACGCGGTGTCGTGGGTGGCCAGTCGCTCGCAGTAGTGCAGCACGCCGCGCGAAATCGCGAACGCCCGCACCGCCACGACCGCCACCGACAGGTCCAGGACGGGCGGCATCTGCCAGGCCCGAGTGATCAGCCAGGCCGACACCCCGGCCAGGGCCAGCGCGCTGCCCAGCGACAGCACGCCCAGCGCGACGGCCGCCAAGATCCGGGGCAACCGGGGACCCAACAGCCCAGACGCGGCCAGCAGGTCCCGCTGGCGGCGACTCACAGCACTCGGTCGGTTCATCGTCGGAAACCATCCGAGTTCACTTCGACGACCCGGTCACCGGCCGCGGCGACCTGCTGGCGATGGGCGACGACCAGCACCGTCGCACCCGCGCGGGCACGCTCGACAATGGCGCCCAACACGTGTTGTTCGGTGCGGGCGTCCAGGTGCGCGGTGGGCTCGTCGAGCAGCAGCACCGCAGCCGGTGATCCGAGCGCGCGGGCCAGGCCCAGCCGTTGCCGCTGCCCCAGGGATAACCCGACACCACCGCGCCCCAGCACGGTATCCAGCCCGCGGGGCAACTCGTCTAGTACAGCGTCGAATCCGGCTGCTGCGCAGGCACGCTCGAGATCATCCACAGGGCCCAGCAGAACCAGGTTGTGGCGGACGGTTCCTGGGACCAGCACCGGCCGCTGCGGCAGCCACGACAGTTGCCGCCACCAGGCAGCCGGTGCCAGGTTGGTGACGTCGACTCCGGCG
Organism: Mycobacterium tuberculosis H37Rv; assembly: GCF_000195955.2. Lineage (GTDB taxonomy): Bacteria > Actinomycetota > Actinomycetes > Mycobacteriales > Mycobacteriaceae > Mycobacterium > Mycobacterium tuberculosis. The sequence goes on from NC_000962.3 coordinate 1,822,153, forward strand.
ACCGTGATTCGTCCTGACGACGGTGCGGTGAGCCCGGCGATCGCTTGCAGCGTAGTGCTCTTGCCGGCGCCGTTTCGGCCGGTCAGCACCGTCACCCGACCGGGTTCGATGTCTGCGGTGAGATCATACGGTGCGCGGCCGTCGCGGCCTCTGACACTGAGTCTCTCCAGGCGAATCACCCCGCCGCGCGCGGTGACCGTTCGTCGGCCGGGTGTTGGTGAGGGTGACTCGCCGAGGAGGGCGAATGCCTTGTCGGCCGCGGTTCTGCCGTCAGCTGCGGCATGAAACTGGACCCCAACGCGACGCAGCGGCCAGTACACCTCCGGCGCCAATAGCAGCACCGTCAAACCGGCCGTCAGGCTCATCTCCCCGAAGACCAGCCGTAGCCCGATGCCCACCGCGACCAGGGCCACGCCCAGCGTGGCCAGCAATTCGAGCACCAGGGCCGACAAGAACGCGATCCGCAGCGTCGCCATCGCCGACCGCCGGTGGTCAGCAGACAGTTCCGCGATGCGTTGTTCCGGGCCGGAAGCACGGCCCAGCGCCCGCAGGGTGGGGATGCCGGCAATCAGGTCTAACAACCGGGCCTGGACGGCGGTCATGGCCGCCAGCGCGGCCGCCGAGGGGTTAGTGGTAGCCAGCCCGATCAGCACCATGAAGATCGGTATCAGGGGCAGTGTGATCACCACAATGGCCATTGACTTCAAGTCATAGAGCCCGATCACGGCGACGGTGGCCGGGGTCAGGATCGCGGCCAGCAGCAACGTGGGCAAATAGCCGGTGAAGTAGGGCCGCAAGCCGTCCAGGCCCCGGGTAATCAGCACCGCGGCGGCGTCTCGCTGCGCAGCCAGTTGGCTGGGTCGGCGGGCGGTTACCGCGGTCAGCACCTGACCGGACAGGTCGGCGATCACTGCGCTGGCGCCGCGCTGGGCCAGGCGCGCTTGTAGCCACTGAATCGACGCACGCAACCCCCACAGCACCAACAGGATTGACAGTGGCCCTAGCCAACGACGCAGGCCAGCCATCCCAGGGTTGGCGGGGTCGATGACGCCGGCGACGATGCTTGCCAACACGATCGCCGAGCCGATGGCGCAGCCGGAGATCCCGACCCCGCAGGCCACCGTGCTGAGTAGATAGCGGCGCAGCGCCGCCGATGCCTGCCACAGCCGCGGATCCAGGGGCGCCCGGGTTCCCCGGGCCTTGGTGCTCAGGGCGCGCGCCTCGCCAGACCGGTGGGTGGAGGTATCCGTTCAGCTGAGATCCGTTGCCGGAAAACCCAATACGTCCATGTCTGGTACGCCACCGTCAGTGGAGCGAAGAACGCGGTCACCCACGTCATGATCTTGAGGGTGTACGGGGTCGACGACGCGTTATGGATCGTTAGGCTCCACTGCGGGTTCAGGGTTGAGGGCACCAGGTTCGGGTACAGCGCGCCGAACAGCAGCACCACCACAGCCGCCACGACTATCAACGTGCACATGAACGCCCAGCCGTCGGACACCCGCCGCCACACTAAGACCGTCGCCGCCGCCTGCGCGCACCCCGCAACTGCCAGCACCAGCCACGTCCAGTCTTTGCCGTATGCCAGTTGCGTCCAAAGTCCAAAGCCCGCAACCAGTCCCGCCACAGGAAGCGAAAGCCATACGGCGAATCGGTAGGCATCGTCGCGGATCGGCCCGGAGGTTTTCAAAGCGATGAACACCGCGCCGTAGAGCGAGAACAGTCCGGCGGTCGCCAGACCGCCCAGCAGGGTGTAGGCGTTGAGCACGTCGGGAATCGACAGGGCAACATGACCGTTCGCGTCTACCGGGAGTCCGCGGACCAGAATGGCGAACGCCACACCCCACAACAGGGCAGGCAGCCAGGATCCCGCCGCGATCCCGAAGTCTGCCCCGGTCCGCCATTTCGGGTCGTCGATCTTGCCGCGCCATTCGATGGCGACGGCGCGCAGGATCATACCGAACAGGATCGCCAGCAGCGGCAGATACAGCGCGGAGAACACGGTCGCGTACCAGCCGGGAAACGCGGCGAATATGGCCGCGCCGGCGGTGATCAGCCAGACTTCGTTGCCGTCCCAGACCGGTCCGATGGTGTTGAGTGCCGTGCGCCGGTGGGTCTCCGGATCGCCCATACCGACATGAGCGAACGGCGCCATCAGCATGCCCACGCCGAAGTCGAACCCTTCTAGGATGAAGAAACCGAGGAACAGCGCTGCGATGACACCGAACCACAATTCTTGGAGTACCACCGGCTGCTCCTTTCCGGGGTCAGTTGGCCTCAGTAAGCAAACGACAATGGTGCTACCTCGTCGTCGCGGGGTGCCCCGTGCGCAGCCGGTTCCGCGTCGTGTTCCAGGGGGCCTTCGACGATGTAACGCTTGAGCAGCCAGCACCAGATGACCGCAAGTACCGCGTAGACCAAGGTGAACATCAGCAAAGACGTGGCGACCACGGTGGCGGAGTGATCCGAGACGCCTGCTTTGACGGTGAGTCGAACCAGCTGATCACCGGTCGGGTTAGGGACGACGACCCAGGGCTGGCGCCCCATCTCGGTGAACACCCATCCGGCGCTGTTGGCCAGGAACGGGGCGGGCATGGTTAGCAGCGCCAGCCAGGAGAACCAGCGTTGATTGGGGATCTGGCCGCCACGGGTGAGCCAGAGCGCAATCAGTGCGAACAGCACCGGGATCGCCATCAACCCGATCATCATGCGAAATGACCAGTAGGTGACGAAGAGGTTGGGCCGGTAGTCGTTTGGTCCGAAGCGCTGCTGGTATTCCTGCTGCAGATCGCGGATACCCTGCAACGTCACACCGCTGATCCGGCCCTCGGCGAGGAACGGCAACACATAGGGCACTTCGATGACACGGGTGAGGCTGTCGCAGTTGTTTTGCCGGCCGACCGTCAGGACAGAGAAGTTTGGATCTGTCTGGGTATCGCACAACGATTCGGCCGACGCCATCTTCATCGGCTGCTGCTGGAACATCAGCTTGCCTTGGTGGTCGCCGGTGAACAACAACCCGGCCGTGGCGGCCAACGCAACCCAACACCCCAGGATGGTCGCGGGACGATACATGGCTTGGGTATCTGAGTCGGCGTGCGTGGTGCTCGAACGGACCAGCCACCAGGCGCTCACCGCGGCGACGAAGGTCCCGGCGGTCAGCAGCGCACCGCTGACAGTGTGGGTAAACGCCGCCTGTGCGGTGTTGTTGGTCAGCAGCACGACGATGCTGCTCAACTCGGCACGCCCGGTGGTCGGGTTGTAGTGCGCGCCGACCGGATGCTGCATGAAGGAGTTTGCCGCGATGATGAAGAACGCGGACACGTTGACCGCGATTGCGACGATCCAGATGCAGGCCAGATGCACCAGCCGGGGCAGCCTGTTCCAGCCGAAGATCCACAACCCGATGAAGGTGGATTCGAAGAAGAAGGCCGCCAGGCCCTCCATGGCCAGCGGGGCGCCGAAGACATCGCCGACGAATCGGGAGTACTCGCTCCAGTTCATGCCGAACTGAAATTCCTGCACGATTCCGGTCGCCACGCCGATGGCAAAGTTGATCAGGAACAATTTGCCGAAGAATTTGGTGAGGCGATACCAGGCGGGGTTATCGGTGACGACCCACAGCGTTTGCATGACCGCGATCAGCGGGGCCAGGCCGATGGTCAGCGGTACGAAAATGAAGTGATAGACGGTGGTGATACCGAACTGCCACCGCGAAATGTCGACGACATTCATCTGTCATCTCCGGAGATACTACGGGGCCGACTGATTTGGCTACGACGAAGTGTAGTAGGCACGAGTGGGCCCGCGCTACTGGCAATCGTGGGTGCACCGCGATTCTGCGGTCAGCCGAGCGTCTGCGAAGCCTTGCGGATGGCGAACGACGACGCGATCTCGCATGTGCCGATCACCACGAGCCAGATGCCGACGACCAACGCCAGTATCCAGATGGACTCGAACGGCGATGCCATCACCACAATGCCGGCGATGAGGCTGATCACGCCGACGAAGATGGACCATCCCCGTCCCGGCAGCATCGGATCACTAATCGCCGAAACCGTGGTGGCGACGCCGCGGAAGATGAACCCGATGCCGATCCAGATGGCCAGCAACAGAACCGCGTCACCGAAATGGCGAAAGGCCAGCACAGCCAGGATGAGTGAGGCGGCACCGCTGATGAACAACAGGATCCGGCCGCCCGCCGAAACATGCAGGCTGAACGCGAACGCAACCTGAGCGACACCGGTAATCAGGAGGTAGACACCGAACGCCATGGCAGCAACGAGAATGGATATTCCTGGCCAGGCCAGCACCAGGACGCCCAGGATCAGCGACAGAATTCCCGATGCCAGAGTGGACTTCCAGAGATGCGGCAACAACCTTGGGAGAGGGCTCACGACAGGGCTTGGTTCCATGGGCGCAGTGTGACACATGTAGCGGCCCCGGGATAGCGCTTGGCGGTCAGACCCCTGCCGTGCGGGGTTCGGCCCCGCGCACCTCGCCGGGATCTGCGGCTACCTTGCGGCCGATGAGGTACCACGTGCGCATTACGCCTTTCCCCTTGACGTTTATGTGGCCGCGCTCGCGCAACACGAAGTCGTCCTTGAGACGCTCGTAAACCTCGTCTGGCACCTGAATTTGCCCCACCGAATCGGTGGATTCCATCCGCGACGCGACATTGACCGCGTCGCCCCACACGTCGTAGAAGAACCGTCGAGAACCCACCACACCCGCCACCACCGGGCCGGTGGCCAGGCCCACCCGCAGCGGCACCGGGTTGCCGCGTGGATCCTTCAATTGCGCTGCGACATTGGTCATGTCGAGCGCAAAGTCCGCCAGTGCTTGCGTATGGTCAGGCCGGGGCCGCGGAACGCCGCTGACAACCATGTAGGAGTCCCCGCTGACCTTGATTTTCTCCAGCCCGTGCTGGTCGACCAGCTCGTCGAAAGCGCTGTAGAGGCGGTCCAGGAACCGGACCAGGTCCGCCGGCGCGGTGCTACTGGCGCGTTCGGTGAACCCGACGATGTCGGCGAACAGCACCGAGGCCTCGTCGTATTTATCGGCGATGATGTTTCGCTCGGGTTCTTTAAGCCGCTCGGCGATGCTGGCCGGCAACATGTTGGCCAGCAGTGCTTCGGAGCGGTCGTGCTCCGCCTCCATGACCGCCTCCGCGCGCGCAGTATCACGCAGCGCGAACCACACCGTTGCGACCGCTACCCCGCAGGCGGAGACGGTCGTGAGGACGAAACTTACCGACATGGCCCAGGGCGGCTGAAGCCCAGTATCGGGCGGGACCAGGAACTCCAGGGCAATCACCAGACCGGCGGCGACCGCCGCTAGGCCCACCGCTAACGCGGTGTGTTCGATGCCGACCAGCAACACCACCAACGCGGCGGCTACCAAGAAGAAGAACTGGGCACCCGCGTCGGTGCCCACATCCCAGCCGATGGCGAAGATCGCCACATAGGCGGTGCCGATGAACGTAAGCGGTGCCACCAATCCCCCGAAGCGATGTAGCAGGGGCACGATCGCGAAAGTAACCGCGGTGAAGACGTTGATCAGGGCGATGTACCAGCCCCCGGCCCCGGTCGCTAGTTGCATTAGCGCGAAGCTCCCGGTTACCACGACAGCGAGCCAGGCGGTGATGGTAAGCACGCGCTGCCGCCGCGCGACGCTTTCGGCGTAGTGCTGCGTGGGAGCGCGGGCCTGAGTGCGCACGGCCGTGACACAGTCTGGGCGTCGTGTCGAGCCATCCGCTGCTATCGGTGGGGCGCCGCATTTTCTTGCCGCCACGAACTAAAGCCTAATCGGTGAGTTAGCGTTTACCGACTCTGTCGGCGCTTTCCGGGTGCGTTCGCTTGGTGCCCTCGGTGGGATTCGAACCCACACTGGACGGGTTTTGAGTCCGTTTCCTCTGCCAGTTGGGATACGAGGGCTTGATCCGGTCTCCTACTCTAGAGGAGCCACGTCCCGACTCACCGCCCCCCGAGGTTCCCGATCGCGCCCGCTCACGACACAATGTCCGTCATGACCGGCCCCACCACCGACGCCGATGCCGCTGTCCCACGTCGGGTCTTGATCGCGGAAGATGAAGCGCTCATCCGCATGGACCTGGCCGAGATGTTGCGAGAGGAGGGATATGAAATTGTCGGCGAGGCCGGCGACGGCCAGGAAGCCGTCGAGCTGGCCGAGCTGCACAAGCCCGACCTGGTGATCATGGACGTGAAGATGCCGCGCCGGGACGGGATCGACGCCGCATCCGAAATCGCCAGCAAACGTATTGCCCCGATCGTGGTGCTGACCGCGTTCAGCCAGCGTGATCTGGTCGAACGTGCGCGTGATGCCGGGGCGATGGCATACCTGGTAAAGCCTTTCAGCATCAGCGACCTGATTCCAGCGATTGAATTGGCGGTCAGCCGGTTCAGGGAGATCACCGCGTTGGAAGGCGAGGTGGCGACGCTATCTGAACGGTTGGAAACCCGCAAGCTGGTGGAACGAGCAAAAGGCCTGCTGCAGACCAAACATGGGATGACCGAGCCGGACGCTTTCAAGTGGATTCAACGTGCCGCCATGGATCGGCGCACCACCATGAAGCGGGTGGCCGAAGTCGTGCTGGAAACCCTCGGAACACCCAAAGACACCTGAGGGCGAGCAGACGCAAAATCGCCCATTTCGTACCCGAAATGGGCGATTTTGCGTCTGCTCGCGGAACCTAGCGCGCGACGATCACCGACGAGCCGTGCCCGAACAGGCCCTGGTTGGCGGTGACGCCGACCTTGGCGTCCGCCACCTGCCGGCCGGTGGCCTGACCGCGCAGCTGCCAGGTCAGCTCGCAGACCTGCGCGATCGCCTGGGCGGGAATCGCCTCACCGAAACACGCCAGCCCGCCCGACGGGTTGACCGGGACCCTGCCGCCGAGGGTGGTCGCGCCGCTGCGCAGCAGCGCCTCGGCCTCACCCTTGGGGCAGAGCCCCAGGTGTTCGTACCAGTCGAGTTCCAACGCGGTGGACAGGTCGTAGACCTCGGCCAGGCTTAAGTCTTCTGGACCAATACCGGCCTCCGCGTAGGCAGCGTCGAGGATCTGATCCTTGAACACCCGCTCCGGAGCCGGCACCGCGGCGGTGGAATCCGTTGCGATATCCGGCAATTCGGGCAAATGTTGCGGGTATTTCGGGGTAACGGTGCTGATCGCGCGCACCGACGGCACGCCCGCCACCGAGCCAAGGTGCTTCTCGGTGAAAGACTTGCTGGCCACGATGAGTGCGGCCGCACCGTCGGAGGTGGCGCAGATGTCAAGCAGCCGAAGCGGATCCGAGACCACCGGGCTAGCCAGCACGTCGTCGATCGAGTTCTCTTTGCGGTAGCGGGCGTTCGGGTTGTCTAGGCCGTGCCGGGAGTTCTTGACCTTCACTTGAGCGAAGTCCTCGACTGTGGCGCCGTACAGGTCCATGCGCCGGCGCGCCAGCAGCGCGAAGTACACCGTGTTCGTCGCCCCGATCAGATGGAAGCGCTGCCAGTCGGGGTCGCCCTTGCGCTCGCCGCCCACGGGCGCGAAAAAGCCCTTCGGTGTGGTGTCGGCGCCGATCACCAGCGCCACGTCACAGAAACCGGCCAAGATCTGCGCGCGAGCACTCTGCAGCGCTTGGGAACCGCTGGCACACGCGGCGTAGCTGGAGCTGACCGGCACACCGGTCCAGCCGAGCTTCTGGGCGAACGTGGCACCGGCGACGAAGCCCGGATACCCGTTGCGGATGGTGTCCGCTCCGGCGACCAGCTGCACGTGCCGCCAGTCCACGCCGGCGTCCCGCAACGCGGCGCGGGCGGCGACCACGCCATACTCGGTGAAGTCATTACCCCATTTCCCCCACGGGTGCATACCGGCACCCAGGATGTAAACGGGTTCCGGCGCGCTCATCCTCATCGGCGCCGCTCCTCAGCATCGCTGCGCTCTGCATCGTCGCCGGCGCGCGATGGGATCCGCCACGCGTAGACGATGCGCTGCACACCGTCGTCGTCGGCGAACAGCGGCATGGTCGTCAGCTCCATCTCCATGCCGACCTTCAGATCGGCGGCCAGCGTGCCATCGACCACTTTGCCCAGCACGATCAGTCCCTCGTCGGCCAGTTCCACCGCGGCCACGGCGAACGGCTCAAAGGGGTCGGGTGCCGGGTACGGCGGTGGCGGGGCGTACCGGTTTTCGGTGTAGCTCCAAAGCTTTCCGCGGGTCGACAGTCCGACCGACTCTAGTGTGTCGCTGCCGCAAGCCGGATTCGGACAATTGTCCGCCCGGGGTGGGAAGACGTACGTGCCGCACTGGGGACACTTGCCGCCGAGCAGATGCGGGTTGCCGGCCTTATCGGTGGTGAACCATCCATCGATTGCCGGTTCTTCACGGGTGACCTCTGGCACCGGTCCAGCCTACCGAGCCCGGGCGTAAAACTGAAACGTGTTGCAGTTCTGCTGGCACCTGCGCCCGCATTCCACGTCAGCGTCGGTGCATAAAGTGTGAGCCGTGGTGACTACTGCCAGTGCCCCCAGCGAGGATCGAGCCAAGCCGACGCTGATGTTGCTGGATGGCAATTCGCTGGCGTTTCGGGCGTTCTACGCACTGCCCGCGGAGAACTTCAAGACCCGCGGCGGGCTGACCACCAACGCCGTCTACGGCTTCACCGCCATGCTGATCAACCTGCTGCGCGATGAAGCCCCGACGCACATCGCGGCGGCTTTCGACGTGTCCCGGCAGACCTTCCGCTTGCAACGCTACCCGGAGTACAAGGCCAACCGATCGTCGACCCCCGACGAGTTCGCTGGCCAGATCGACATCACCAAAGAAGTGCTGGGCGCACTCGGCATCACCGTGCTCTCCGAGCCGGGGTTCGAGGCCGACGACCTCATCGCCACGCTGGCCACCCAGGCCGAGAACGAGGGCTACCGGGTGCTGGTGGTCACCGGGGATCGTGACGCACTGCAACTGGTCAGTGACGATGTGACGGTGCTCTACCCCCGCAAGGGCGTCAGCGAACTTACGCGCTTCACACCGGAGGCCGTCGTCGAAAAGTACGGGCTCACCCCTAGGCAGTACCCGGACTTCGCCGCGCTGCGCGGCGACCCCAGCGATAACCTGCCCGGCATACCCGGGGTGGGGGAGAAGACCGCCGCCAAATGGATCGCCGAGTACGGCTCGCTGCGGTCACTGGTGGACAACGTTGACGCCGTGCGCGGCAAGGTGGGCGATGCGCTGCGGGCGAACCTGGCCAGCGTGGTGCGCAACCGTGAGCTCACCGACCTGGTTCGCGACGTGCCGCTGGCCCAGACCCCGGACACGCTGCGGCTGCAGCCCTGGGATCGCGACCACATTCACCGGCTCTTCGACGACCTGGAGTTTCGGGTGTTGCGCGACCGGTTGTTCGACACGTTGGCCGCGGCCGGGGGACCCGAGGTCGACGAGGGGTTCGACGTGCGCGGCGGCGCGTTGGCGCCCGGCACGGTTAGGCAATGGTTGGCCGAGCACGCCGGCGACGGGCGCCGAGCGGGCCTGACGGTGGTGGGTACCCATCTGCCGCACGGTGGGGACGCTACCGCTATGGCCGTCGCCGCCGCCGACGGCGAAGGCGCTTACCTCGATACCGCGACGCTGACGCCCGACGACGACGCCGCGTTGGCGGCCTGGCTAGCGGATCCAGCTAAACCCAAAGCCTTGCATGAGGCAAAGGCGGCCGTTCATGACCTGGCGGGTCGTGGTTGGACCTTGGAGGGCGTCACCTCCGACACCGCACTGGCGGCCTACCTGGTGCGGCCGGGGCAGCGCAGCTTCACCCTCGACGACCTCTCGCTGCGCTATCTGCGTCGCGAGCTGCGTGCGGAAACACCGCAGCAGCAACAACTTTCACTGCTCGATGACGACGATACGGACGCCGAGACCATTCAAACGACGATCCTGCGGGCGCGGGCAGTCATCGACCTGGCCGACGCGCTGGACGCCGAGTTAGCGCGTATCGACTCCACCGCGCTGCTGGGGGAGATGGAGCTGCCGGTCCAGCGGGTGCTGGCGAAGATGGAAAGTGCCGGTATCGCCGTCGACCTGCCCATGTTGACCGAGCTGCAAAGCCAGTTTGGCGACCAGATCCGCGACGCCGCCGAGGCCGCCTACGGCGTGATCGGCAAGCAAATCAACCTGGGCTCACCCAAGCAGCTGCAGGTCGTGCTGTTCGACGAACTGGGCATGCCGAAGACCAAACGCACCAAGACCGGCTACACCACGGATGCCGACGCGCTGCAGTCGTTGTTCGACAAGACCGGGCATCCGTTTCTGCAACATCTGCTCGCCCACCGCGACGTCACCCGGCTCAAGGTCACCGTCGACGGGTTGCTCCAAGCGGTGGCCGCCGACGGCCGCATCCACACCACGTTCAACCAGACGATCGCCGCGACCGGCCGGCTCTCCTCGACCGAACCCAACCTGCAGAACATCCCGATCCGCACCGACGCGGGCCGGCGGATCCGGGACGCGTTCGTGGTCGGGGACGGCTACGCCGAGTTGATGACGGCCGACTACAGCCAGATCGAGATGCGGATCATGGCGCACCTGTCCGGGGACGAGGGCCTCATCGAGGCGTTCAACACCGGGGAGGACCTGCATTCGTTCGTCGCGTCCCGGGCGTTCGGCGTGCCCATCGACGAGGTCACCGGCGAGCTGCGGCGCCGGGTCAAGGCGATGTCCTACGGGCTGGCTTACGGGTTGAGCGCCTACGGCCTGTCGCAGCAGTTGAAAATCTCCACCGAGGAAGCCAACGAGCAGATGGACGCGTATTTCGCCCGATTCGGCGGGGTGCGCGACTACCTGCGCGCCGTAGTCGAGCGGGCCCGCAAGGACGGCTACACCTCGACGGTGCTGGGCCGTCGCCGCTACCTGCCCGAGCTGGACAGCAGCAACCGTCAAGTGCGGGAGGCCGCCGAGCGGGCGGCGCTGAACGCGCCGATCCAGGGCAGCGCGGCCGACATCATCAAGGTGGCCATGATCCAGGTCGACAAGGCGCTCAACGAGGCACAGCTGGCGTCGCGCATGCTGCTGCAGGTCCACGACGAGCTGCTGTTCGAAATCGCCCCCGGTGAACGCGAGCGGGTCGAGGCCCTGGTGCGCGACAAGATGGGCGGCGCTTACCCGCTCGACGTCCCGCTGGAGGTGTCGGTGGGCTACGGCCGCAGCTGGGACGCGGCGGCGCACTGAGTGCCGAGCGTGCATCTGGGGCGGGAATTCGGCGATTTTTCCGCCCTGAGTTCACGCTCGGCGCAATCGGGACCGAGTTTGTCCAGCGTGTACCCGTCGAGTAGCCTCGTCAGGTACCAATCTGTCCCTACGACCCAACCCTGTCCGGAGCAACCCAACAATATGCCGAGTCCCACCGTCACCTCGCCGCAAGTAGCCGTCAACGACATAGGCTCTAGCGAGGACTTTCTCGCCGCAATAGACAAAACGATCAAGTACTTCAACGATGGCGACATCGTCGAAGGCACCATCGTCAAAGTGGACCGGGACGAGGTGCTCCTCGACATCGGCTACAAGACCGAAGGCGTGATCCCCGCCCGCGAACTGTCCATCAAGCACGACGTCGACCCCAACGAGGTCGTTTCCGTCGGTGACGAGGTCGAAGCCCTGGTGCTCACCAAGGAGGACAAAGAGGGCCGGCTCATCCTCTCCAAGAAACGCGCGCAGTACGAGCGTGCCTGGGGCACCATCGAGGCGCTCAAGGAGAAGGACGAGGCCGTCAAGGGCACGGTCATCGAGGTCGTCAAGGGTGGCCTGATCCTCGACATCGGGCTGCGCGGTTTCCTGCCCGCCTCGCTGGTGGAGATGCGCCGGGTGCGCGACCTGCAGCCCTACATCGGCAAGGAGATCGAGGCCAAGATCATCGAGCTGGACAAGAACCGCAACAACGTGGTGCTGTCCCGTCGCGCCTGGCTGGAGCAGACCCAGTCCGAGGTGCGCAGCGAGTTCCTGAATAACTTGCAAAAAGGCACCATCCGAAAGGGTGTCGTGTCCTCGATCGTCAACTTCGGCGCGTTCGTCGATCTCGGCGGTGTGGACGGTCTGGTGCATGTCTCCGAGCTATCGTGGAAGCACATCGACCACCCGTCCGAGGTGGTCCAGGTTGGTGACGAGGTCACCGTCGAGGTGCTCGACGTCGACATGGACCGTGAGCGGGTTTCGTTGTCACTCAAGGCGACTCAGGAAGACCCGTGGCGGCACTTCGCCCGCACTCACGCGATCGGGCAGATCGTGCCGGGCAAGGTCACCAAGTTGGTTCCGTTCGGTGCATTCGTCCGCGTCGAGGAGGGTATCGAGGGCCTGGTGCACATCTCCGAGCTGGCCGAGCGTCACGTCGAGGTGCCCGATCAGGTGGTTGCCGTCGGCGACGACGCGATGGTCAAGGTCATCGACATCGACCTGGAGCGCCGTCGGATCTCGTTGTCGCTCAAGCAAGCCAATGAGGACTACACCGAGGAGTTCGACCCGGCGAAGTACGGCATGGCCGACAGTTACGACGAGCAGGGCAACTACATCTTCCCCGAGGGCTTCGATGCCGAAACCAACGAATGGCTTGAGGGATTCGAAAAGCAGCGCGCCGAATGGGAAGCTCGGTACGCCGAGGCCGAGCGCCGGCACAAGATGCACACCGCGCAGATGGAGAAGTTCGCCGCCGCCGAGGCGGCTGGACGCGGCGCGGACGATCAGTCGTCGGCCAGTAGCGCACCGTCGGAAAAGACCGCGGGTGGATCACTGGCCAGCGACGCCCAGCTGGCGGCCCTGCGGGAAAAACTCGCCGGCAGCGCTTGATCTTGCAGCTGATCGCGTTCACGTAATGCTGCGCATCGGGCTGACCGGCGGCATTGGCGCCGGGAAGTCGTTGCTGTCCACGACGTTCTCGCAATGCGGCGGAATCGTTGTCGACGGCGATGTGTTGGCGCGTGAAGTGGTCCAGCCGGGCACCGAGGGGCTGGCCTCGCTGGTCGACGCGTTCGGTCGCGACATCCTGCTTGCAGACGGAGCGCTGGACCGGCAGGCGTTGGCGGCCAAGGCGTTTCGAGATGACGAGTCGCGCGGTGTGCTCAACGGAATCGTGCACCCGCTGGTCGCCCGGCGCCGATCCGAGATCATCGCGGCGGTTTCGGGGGACGCGGTTGTGGTCGAAGATATTCCACTGCTGGTGGAATCCGGGATGGCGCCATTGTTTCCGCTGGTGGTGGTGGTGCACGCCGACGTCGAGCTACGGGTGCGACGGCTGGTCGAGCAACGCGGCATGGCCGAAGCCGACGCCCGGGCTAGGATCGCTGCGCAGGCCAGCGACCAGCAGCGTCGTGCCGTCGCCGACGTCTGGCTGGACAACTCGGGCAGCCCAGAGGATTTGGTGCGGCGGGCCCGCGACGTCTGGAACACGCGCGTCCAGCCCTTCGCGCACAACCTGGCCCAACGTCAGATTGCGCGCGCGCCGGCTAGGTTGGTGCCGGCGGATCCAAGCTGGCCGGATCAGGCGCGGCGCATCGTCAACCGGCTAAAGATCGCGTGCGGGCATAAGGCCTTGCGAGTTGACCACATTGGGTCAACCGCCGTGTCGGGCTTCCCCGATTTTCTAGCCAAGGATGTCATCGACATCCAGGTCACCGTCGAATCACTTGACGTGGCCGACGAGCTGGCCGAGCCCTTGCTGGCCGCCGGCTACCCACGCCTCGAGCACATCACCCAGGACACCGAAAAGACCGACGCTCGCAGCACCGTCGGCCGCTACGACCACACCGACAGTGCCGCTCTGTGGCACAAGCGCGTGCACGCCTCGGCGGATCCCGGTCGGCCGACCAACGTGCACCTGCGGGTGCACGGCTGGCCCAACCAACAGTTCGCCCTGCTGTTCGTCGACTGGCTGGCGGCCAATCCCGGCGCGAGAGAAGACTATTTGACGGTCAAGTGTGACGCCGACAGGCGCGCCGACGGTGAGCTCGCGCGCTACGTCACCGCCAAGGAGCCGTGGTTCCTGGATGCCTACCAGCGGGCATGGGAGTGGGCGGATGCGGTGCACTGGCGTCCCTGAACGAGGGCCTGCCGCACTGGGCGATGACGCCATCGATCGAGCAGGCCGCGCAGCTGTCATCCCCGGCCAGCCTCATCTGAGGCTTCCAGCTCGGGGGCGCCGGCGCCCGGGGCGGTGGGCGCTTCTGCTACCCGAGCCGGCACGCGCGCTTCATGAGCCGCTGCGCCAGGTCAGCTCCATCCCCTTGGTGGCCAGCCAGCGGGTGAGGTCATAGCCGTTGCGGGCCAGGCCCTCGACGGCGTCGACTGCGTGCCGCACCGCCTGCTCGGCGACCGTCGGGGTCAACAGGCCGTGGCGGACGGCGTCGAGTAGTTCGTCGACGTCGGCGAGCTCGGCCCCGCCGCCGGTGCGGACTTCGATGTCGAGGTAGTGGTCTTCGGAACGCCATACGGAAGGGCCCGGTGTGTATTCGCCGACGTCCAGATAGTAGTCGTGATCGCGTTTGTGGCTGGGATTGAAGTGAAAGACAGTGGCGCGTAGGCCCAACGACGGCAACAGCCACGACTCGAGGTAGTGGAATTGGGCACGGCCCGGGGTGGGCCGGGCCAGGTAGAGCCCCCACGGATGCACCGTGTACTCATCGACCGCCCGCACTATGCCCTTCGGATCGGTATTGGTGTGGGCGATCAGGTCGAACGTCTCGTGCTTGGGTGGGTGAATGGCTCACCCTATCTGGTCGCACGAGGCGTGCCGGTACATCGACACGCCGGTACTGGTGGCATTCTGCGCACGCTCGCCGCACGGTGTGTCCGCGGGTGGCTCTAGGCTGGTTGGCGTGGCTTTCGCTACCGAGCATCCGGTGGTCGCGCATTCGGAGTATCGCGCGGTCGAGGAGATTGTGCGCGCCGGCGGTCACTTCGAGGTGGTCAGTCCGCATGCTCCGGCCGGCGACCAGCCGGCCGCAATCGACGAGCTGGAGCGGCGGATCAACGCGGGGGAGCGTGACGTGGTGTTGCTCGGCGCCACCGGCACCGGGAAGTCGGCGACCACCGCGTGGCTGATCGAACGCCTGCAGCGGCCCACCCTGGTGATGGCGCCCAACAAGACGTTGGCCGCCCAGCTGGCGAACGAACTGCGAGAGATGTTGCCGCACAACGCCGTCGAGTACTTCGTCTCGTACTACGACTACTACCAGCCGGAGGCGTATATCGCGCAGACCGACACTTATATCGAAAAGGATAGCTCCATCAACGACGACGTGGAGCGGCTGCGGCACTCCGCGACCTCGGCGCTGCTGTCGCGTCGTGACGTGGTGGTGGTGGCTTCGGTGTCCTGCATCTACGGCCTGGGCACACCGCAGTCCTACCTGGACCGCTCCGTCGAGCTGAAGGTGGGCGAGGAAGTGCCGCGCGATGGGCTGCTGCGGCTGCTGGTCGACGTGCAATACACCCGAAACGACATGTCCTTTACTCGCGGCTCGTTTCGGGTGCGCGGCGACACCGTCGAGATCATCCCCTCCTACGAAGAGCTGGCGGTTCGCATCGAGTTCTTCGGCGACGAGATCGAGGCGCTGTACTATCTGCACCCGCTGACCGGCGAGGTTATCCGCCAGGTCGACTCGCTGCGGATCTTTCCCGCTACCCATTACGTCGCCGGTCCGGAGCGGATGGCGCATGCCGTCTCGGCCATCGAGGAAGAACTCGCCGAGCGACTCGCCGAGCTTGAGAGCCAGGGCAAGCTGCTGGAGGCGCAGCGGCTGCGGATGCGCACCAACTACGACATCGAAATGATGCGGCAGGTCGGGTTCTGCTCGGGCATCGAGAACTACTCCCGCCACATCGACGGTAGGGGGCCCGGCACGCCGCCCGCGACCCTGCTCGACTATTTCCCCGAGGATTTCCTGCTCGTTATCGACGAGTCACATGTCACCGTGCCGCAGATCGGCGGCATGTACGAGGGCGACATCTCCCGCAAGCGCAACCTGGTGGAGTACGGTTTCCGGCTGCCGTCGGCGTGCGACAACCGTCCGCTGACCTGGGAGGAGTTCGCTGACCGGATCGGGCAGACGGTGTATCTGTCTGCCACCCCGGGGCCCTACGAGCTCAGCCAGACCGGCGGCGAGTTCGTCGAGCAGGTGATCCGGCCGACCGGTCTGGTGGACCCGAAAGTGGTAGTCAAGCCGACCAAAGGGCAGATCGACGACCTGATCGGCGAGATCCGCACACGGGCAGACGCCGACCAGCGGGTGCTGGTGACGACGCTGACCAAGAAGATGGCCGAAGACCTCACCGACTACCTGCTGGAGATGGGCATTCGGGTGCGCTACCTGCATTCGGAGGTCGACACGTTGCGCCGGGTCGAGTTGTTGCGCCAGCTGCGTCTGGGTGACTACGACGTGCTGGTCGGCATCAACCTGCTCCGCGAGGGCCTAGACCTGCCCGAGGTGTCGCTGGTGGCGATCCTCGACGCCGACAAAGAAGGATTCCTGCGGTCAAGCCGCAGCCTGATCCAGACCATCGGACGCGCCGCTCGCAACGTGTCCGGCGAGGTGCACATGTACGCCGACAAAATCACCGACTCGATGAGGGAAGCCATCGACGAGACCGAACGCCGGCGGGCCAAGCAGATCGCCTACAACGAGGCCAACGGAATCGACCCACAGCCGCTGCGCAAAAAGATCGCCGACATCCTCGATCAGGTCTATCGGGAGGCCGACGACACCGCCGTCGTCGAGGTCGGCGGATCCGGGCGCAACGCATCCCGCGGCCGGCGGGCTCAGGGTGAGCCCGGCCGGGCGGTCAGCGCCGGCGTGTTCGAGGGCCGCGACACCTCCGCCATGCCGCGCGCTGAGCTGGCCGACCTAATCAAAGACCTCACCGCACAGATGATGGCGGCCGCGCGCGACCTGCAGTTCGAGCTGGCGGCCCGGTTCCGCGACGAGATCGCCGACCTCAAGCGGGAGCTGCGGGGGATGGACGCGGCCGGCCTGAAGTGACCGAAACAGCGAGCGAGACCGGCAGCTGGCGTGAGCTACTGAGCAGGTATCTGGGCACCTCCATAGTGCTGGCCGGTGGCGTCGCGCTTTACGCCACCAACGAGTTTCTGACAATCAGCCTGCTGCCGAGCACAATCGCCGACATCGGGGGTAGCCGGCTGTACGCCTGGGTGACAACCCTGTATCTGGTCGGGTCGGTGGTGGCGGCGACCACCGTCAATACGATGTTGCTGCGCGTCGGGGCGCGCTCGTCGTATCTGATGGGGTTGGCCGTCTTCGGTCTGGCCAGCCTGGTATGTGCGGCGGCGCCGAGCATGCAGATTCTGGTGGCCGGGCGTACCTTGCAAGGAATAGCCGGTGGGCTGCTGGCCGGCCTAGGCTACGCGCTGATCAACTCGACCTTGCCCAAGTCGCTGTGGACCCGTGGCTCAGCACTGGTGTCGGCGATGTGGGGGGTCGCGACGCTGATCGGACCGGCGACCGGAGGCCTTTTCGCGCAGCTCGGGCTGTGGCGATGGGCGTTCGGCGTGATGACGTTGCTGACCGCGTTGATGGCCATGTTGGTGCCGGTCGCGCTCGGTGCCGGGGGGGTCGGCCCGGGCGGCGAGACGCCGGTGGGCAGCACACACAAGGTGCCGGTGTGGTCGCTATTGCTGATGGGGGCCGCCGCACTGGCGATCAGCGTCGCCGCGCTTCCGAACTACCTCGTCCAGACGGCCGGGCTGCTAGCCGCCGCCGCGCTGCTGGTTGCGGTGTTTGTGGTAGTCGACTGGCGGATACACGCAGCGGTGTTGCCGCCCAGCGTATTTGGCTCCGGACCGTTGAAATGGATTTACCTGACCATGTCGGTGCAGATGATTGCGGCAATGGTCGATACCTACGTGCCGCTGTTCGGTCAGCGACTGGGACACCTGACCCCGGTGGCAGCCGGGTTCTTGGGTGCCGCGCTGGCGGTGGGCTGGACGGTCGGTGAGGTCGCCAGCGCCTCGTTGAACAGTGCACGAGTTATCGGGCATGTCGTGGCAGCCGCACCGCTGGTGATGGCGTCGGGGTTGGCGCTAGGCGCCGTCACCCAGCGCGCCGATGCGCCGGTGGGGATCATCGCGCTGTGGGCGCTGGCGCTGCTGATCATCGGGACCGGCATCGGGATCGCCTGGCCGCATCTAACGGTGCGCGCTATGGATTCTGTCGCCGACCCGGCCGAGAGCAGCGCGGCGGCCGCGGCGATCAATGTCGTACAGCTGATCTCCGGTGCTTTCGGCGCCGGGCTGGCCGGTGTGGTGGTCAACACTGCCAAGGGCGGCGAAGTGGCGGCGGCTCGTGGGCTATACATGGCATTTACGGTGCTGGCCGCCGCTGGTGTCATCGCCTCCTACCAGGCCACGCACCGCGACCGGCGCTTACCGCGTTGACTTGACCACCTGCGAGTAGTGGAACTGCCAGCGCTCGACGATGCGGAAGCCGAGGTAGCTCGGGAACCGGTATACGGGCGTGCGCCCGAAGCCTGTTCCCGGTGACAACATTTCGCCGACCTGATGATCGGGCAACGACTTGTCACGATTGGCTATCGTCCACAGCGTGGGGCACTTGTCGATCTTGGCCGTCGTAAGCCACACAGCGACATGGCCATCCCACAAAGTGCCGACCTTGGGGCCGTAGGTGCCGCGCTCGACGTCAATCAGCGACCGGAACGCCGCCGGCCGGGTGGCCAGCAGGGCGCGGATGGGCCCGGGTCGCCAACCCGCGGTGTTGTCCACCAGCAGGCAATCCCCGGGCTTGGCATGGGCGCTGATGACATCTGCCACCTGGCTGTAATCCCAGCCCTCTTTCGCGTACGGCCCCCGCTGTGTGAAGAAGTAGTTCGGAAACGCTGCGGCGGCAAGGAGAAACACGACCCCGGCGATGAGCCACGGCTTGCGGGCGATGGTGACGACGCAAACCGCCAGGATGACGGCCGCGGCGGGGGCGGTGAGGATCAGGTAGCGCGGGTAGTAGATCGGTTCGACGGTCGCCGAGTAGATGAGGACGACGGCGGTGGGCACGACGATCCAGGCTGCGCTGACGAGCACGAGCCGGTGGGTATCGCCACCGGGTCCACGAGCTCCGGCCAGATGCGCCGCGATGCCGGCAGCGACGATGAGGCCCGCGAGGATGGCGAACGGAACACTGTGATCGAAATACTGGCGGTGTATGACGTCGAGAATGATGTTTCTGTTCAACCCTGCGATCCACCCGACCTGCCAAACCTGGCCGTGGGCGAACAGTATGAACGGTGTCATGGCCCCGAGCGCGGCTGCCGTGACGACCGTCCACCAGATCACGGGAGATTTGCGTGATTTCCCGGACGCCAGCAGCGGCACCATCGTCGCATAGGCCGGTACCAACAGGGCCAGGTTGATACTGACCAAGATCGACAGCATCAAAACCAGCGCGTAGAGCAGCCACCGCCGCTGGGTGTTGCACCGCACCGCGGCCACGAGTAATACGGTCAGCCAGACGGCGGCTGCTACCGACAGCGCGGAGGAGCGTGCTTCGATTCCGGCCCACGTCACCCTGGGCAGAATCGCGAACACGGCTCCCGCACACACCGCCGTGGTGCGTCCCGAAAACTGTTTGGCAAAAACCACCACGCCGGCGGCGGCCGCTCCAATGGCCAGGCAGCTGGGAAGCCGCGACCATAATTCGGTGGGCGGAAATATGGCGAACCAGCCATGCATCAACAGGTAGTACAGGCCGTGCACGGCGTCGATATGGCCCAGCAGACTCCATAGCTCTGGCAATGTCCGGCTGGCTGAAGCCGAGATCGTTGCCCCCTCGTCGAACCACAACGATGGCCTGCTTGCCCAGGCGCCGCTGATGACCGCGGCCAGCACTGCAATCGCCAGCGGGTCGAGCAGCCGGCCGCGCATCCGCGCCACCAACTCGTCGACGTGTGCTGCCGCGGGCTGCTCCAGAGTGGAGGCGGACATGATGCGGGTCACCTTAGGGTCCGCGCGATGATCCTGGTCACCGGCGGTTCGGCGACTGGGCAGCCCGGCGTGCGGCGGTGCGCCGGGACGACTCGCATGCATTTCCCAAAAAGCCTTGCACAGCAACATTTTCCGCGATCAGCGTGCGTATTGAATCGTCGTGTCATCGCCACCATTGTCGGCTGGTTCACCGCGATCGGGCAAATGAGGGTTGCGCCACGCCGTTGCGGTGTGATTAATCTGACCTATCTATATCCGGCAACGCGATACTGTCTGGGGTTGGCGTAGCAACCGACACCTGGGAGGGTAAATGAGCGCCTATAAGACCGTGGTGGTAGGAACCGACGGTTCGGACTCGTCGATGCGAGCGGTAGATCGCGCTGCCCAGATCGCCGGCGCAGACGCCAAGTTGATCATCGCCTCGGCATACCTACCTCAGCACGAGGACGCTCGCGCCGCCGACATTCTGAAGGACGAAAGCTACAAGGTGACGGGCACCGCCCCGATCTACGAGATCTTGCACGACGCCAAGGAACGAGCGCACAACGCCGGTGCGAAAAACGTCGAGGAACGGCCGATCGTCGGCGCCCCGGTCGACGCGTTGGTGAACCTGGCCGATGAGGAGAAGGCGGACCTGCTGGTCGTCGGCAATGTCGGTCTGAGCACGATCGCGGGTCGGCTGCTCGGATCGGTACCGGCCAATGTGTCACGCCGGGCCAAGGTCGACGTGCTGATCGTGCACACCACCTAGCGGCCGTTACCAGCCGCGCGCACGCCATTCGCTGAGGCTGGGGCGTTCGGCACCCAGCTCCGTGTCGTCACCGTGGCCGGGGTAGATGACGGTGGAGTCGGCGTACACGTCGAAAACCCGGGTGGTGACGTCGTCGAGCAGTTGGGTGAAGTCGGCAGGTTGCCAGGTTTTGCCGACACCGCCGGGGAACAAGCAGTCGCCGGTGAAGAGCTGTGTGACGCCTCCGGTCACCGGCCCGCCGAGGGCCAGCGCGATCGATCCGGGTGTGTGTCCGCGCAAGTGGATGACGTCGAATGTCAGCTCGCCGATGCGCACGCTGTCGCCGTGGGTGAGCAACCGGTCCGGTTTGACCGGCAGCGGGTCGGCGTCGATCGGATGGGCCGCGGTCGGCGCCCCGGTGGCCGCGGCCACCGCTTGCAGCGCCTGCCAGTGGTCGAAGTGCTGGTGACTGGTAACGATCAGGGCCAGCTTCGGCGCGTACCGCCGGACCAGGTCGATGAGGACCTCCGCGTCATTGGCGGCGTCGATCAGCAGGGTTTCTCCGGTCGCTGAACACGTCACCAGGTAGGCGTTGTTGTCCATCGGGCCCACCGATGCCTTGAGGATCGTGGCGCCGGGCAGGAAGCGACGCGCCGCCTTGCCGCGTTCGACGTGTCCGGTGTAGTTGTCGTCGACTGTTGTCATATGCGCCACTGCTCCTATGCCGGCTGCGCCGGCATCATCGTCGTTGGCGCGGGTCATATGCGCCGACGTTACGACGTTACCGGTCCCCTGATGGTTGTCGGTACGGGCACATAGCATGGGATACGGCCTTTGGCCGGCGAGATGAGTTTCAGTGAAAGGGACAGCGTGGCTGACCGCCTGATCGTCAAGGGTGCGCGCGAACACAATCTGCGCAGCGTCGACCTCGACCTGCCCCGCGACGCGCTGATCGTCTTCACCGGGTTATCCGGATCGGGCAAGTCCTCGCTCGCGTTCGACACCATCTTCGCCGAGGGGCAGCGGCGTTACGTGGAGTCGCTGTCGGCCTACGCCCGCCAATTTCTCGGGCAGATGGACAAGCCGGACGTCGACTTCATCGAGGGGCTGTCTCCGGCGGTGTCCATCGACCAGAAGTCGACCAACCGCAACCCACGATCGACGGTCGGGACCATCACCGAGGTGTACGACTACCTGCGGCTGTTGTATGCGCGCGCGGGCACGCCGCACTGCCCGACCTGCGGGGAGCGAGTCGCGCGCCAAACCCCGCAACAAATCGTCGATCAGGTGCTGGCCATGCCGGAGGGCACTCGGTTTCTGGTGCTGGCCCCGGTGGTGCGTACCCGCAAGGGCGAGTTCGCCGATCTGTTCGATAAGCTCAACGCCCAGGGCTACAGCCGGGTGCGGGTCGACGGTGTGGTGCATCCGCTGACCGATCCGCCGAAGCTGAAAAAGCAGGAAAAGCACGACATCGAGGTGGTGGTGGACCGTCTCACCGTCAAGGCCGCCGCCAAGCGGCGGCTCACCGATTCGGTGGAAACCGCGCTGAATTTGGCCGACGGGATCGTGGTGCTCGAATTCGTCGATCATGAACTGGGTGCACCGCATCGCGAGCAGCGGTTCTCCGAGAAGCTGGCCTGCCCCAACGGGCACGCGCTGGCCGTCGACGACCTGGAGCCGCGGTCGTTCTCGTTCAACTCGCCCTACGGCGCCTGCCCCGAATGCAGTGGTCTGGGCATCCGCAAGGAGGTCGACCCGGAGCTGGTGGTGCCCGATCCGGATCGCACCCTGGCGCAGGGTGCGGTGGCGCCGTGGTCGAACGGCCACACCGCGGAGTACTTCACCCGGATGATGGCCGGCCTTGGCGAGGCGCTCGGGTTCGACGTCGACACGCCCTGGCGCAAGCTGCCGGCCAAGGCCCGCAAGGCGATTCTGGAAGGCGCCGACGAGCAGGTGCACGTGCGCTACCGCAACCGCTACGGACGCACCCGGTCGTATTACGCCGATTTCGAGGGTGTGCTGGCGTTCCTGCAACGCAAGATGTCCCAAACCGAGTCCGAGCAGATGAAGGAGCGCTACGAGGGTTTCATGCGGGACGTGCCCTGCCCGGTGTGTGCGGGCACCCGGCTCAAGCCCGAGATTCTGGCGGTGACGCTGGCTGGGGAGTCCAAGGGGGAGCACGGCGCCAAGTCCATCGCCGAGGTGTGTGAGCTGTCGATCGCCGACTGCGCGGACTTCCTGAACGCGCTCACGCTGGGTCCGCGCGAGCAAGCGATCGCCGGGCAGGTGCTCAAGGAGATCCGGTCGCGGCTCGGGTTTCTGCTCGACGTCGGGCTGGAGTACCTGTCGCTGTCCCGGGCGGCGGCCACGCTGTCCGGCGGTGAGGCACAACGTATCCGGCTGGCCACCCAGATCGGCTCCGGCCTGGTGGGTGTGCTCTACGTGCTCGACGAGCCGTCCATCGGGCTGCACCAGCGCGACAACCGTCGTCTTATCGAAACCCTCACCCGGTTACGGGATTTGGGGAACACTTTGATCGTCGTCGAGCACGACGAGGACACCATCGAGCATGCGGACTGGATCGTCGACATCGGCCCGGGGGCCGGTGAGCACGGTGGCCGCATCGTGCACAGCGGGCCCTACGATGAACTGCTACGCAACAAGGATTCGATCACCGGCGCCTACCTGTCCGGCCGGGAAAGCATTGAGATACCGGCGATTCGGCGTTCCGTCGACCCCCGTCGTCAACTCACCGTCGTCGGCGCCCGCGAGCACAACTTGCGCGGGATCGATGTGTCTTTCCCGCTGGGTGTGCTGACCTCGGTGACCGGTGTCTCGGGTTCGGGCAAGTCGACGTTGGTCAACGACATCCTGGCCGCGGTGCTGGCCAACCGCCTCAACGGCGCCCGGCAGGTCCCCGGCCGGCACACCCGGGTCACCGGGCTGGACTATCTGGACAAGCTGGTGCGGGTGGACCAATCGCCGATCGGGCGCACACCGCGATCCAACCCGGCCACCTACACCGGTGTGTTCGACAAGATCCGCACCCTGTTCGCCGCCACCACCGAGGCCAAGGTCCGCGGCTATCAACCCGGACGATTCTCGTTCAACGTCAAGGGCGGTCGCTGCGAGGCCTGCACCGGCGACGGCACCATCAAGATCGAGATGAACTTCCTGCCCGACGTGTACGTGCCGTGCGAGGTCTGCCAGGGGGCCCGGTACAACCGCGAAACCCTCGAGGTGCACTACAAGGGCAAGACCGTCTCGGAAGTGCTGGACATGTCCATCGAGGAAGCGGCGGAGTTCTTCGAGCCGATCGCCGGCGTCCATCGCTATCTACGCACCCTGGTCGACGTGGGCCTGGGCTACGTGCGGCTCGGCCAGCCCGCGCCCACGCTGTCCGGCGGTGAGGCCCAGCGGGTCAAGCTGGCCTCGGAGCTGCAGAAGCGCTCCACCGGGCGCACCGTCTACATCCTCGACGAGCCGACGACGGGACTGCACTTCGACGACATACGCAAGCTGCTCAACGTGATCAACGGCCTGGTCGACAAGGGCAATACGGTGATCGTCATCGAACATAACCTGGACGTGATCAAGACATCGGATTGGATCATCGACCTGGGCCCGGAGGGCGGTGCCGGCGGCGGAACCGTTGTCGCCCAAGGCACTCCGGAGGACGTTGCCGCGGTGCCGGCGAGCTACACCGGGAAGTTTCTCGCTGAGGTCGTCGGCGGCGGTGCCTCGGCCGCCACATCGCGGTCGAACAGACGGCGCAACGTCAGCGCCTGAGCTGGACTATCGCCGCGCGTCAAGTCTGTGCTCACGGCGGCGAACTGGGTGCGGTCTCACTCATCGGTGTGCATCGACTCACGGATCTGAGCTAGCCGTTCGGCTGCCGCGCGCTGCCGCTGCGCGTACTGATCTTCGAGCCGGCGGCCTTGCGGGCTCTCGGCGTCGAGTTCGGTTGCCCCCAGGGCCGTTCCGTATCGGGTTTCGATCTTCTCGCGGACGGATTCGAAGGTCGGTACCCCAGCGCTGTCGTACCGCGGATCGGACTCGGAATTCGGCGTCGTGGCTTCCGGTGGTGTCGGTTCGTCGGGCATGCTCTGGCAATGCTCCTATCTGCCGGTACCGGCGATCTGCTGTGTCGTACCCGGCAACGGGATCTTAGGCACTCCCGGAGTGGCCAGTTGGCCGGCCAGCCATGGCAGCGCCGCAGCGAAAACCCGGTCGGCGAAAGGCCAGTCGTGCTTGCCCGGTTGTGGAACCACGGCGCAGTAGATGCCGTTGGCGCGGCCGAGGGCGCACAGTGCATTGGCGGCAGCGGCCTGGTTGCCTGGGTTGGCGGCGGCATCGCGACCGGCCAGCCGCATCGTGGTGGTATCGGCGACAGCGTTGTCGGGCGAGGGTGGACCCGGCGAAGAGATCGCGAACCAACCCGACAGTCCGGTGTAGCTGCCATGCCGGGTGATCACCGTCGTCGGGTCAAACGCCGACCAGGCGTCTTCGTTGCCGCCGAACAACCTGACGATGGTTTGCGTCTTGTTGCCAGCGTTCGGGTAGAAATCACCGGCGATGTCGACAAACGCGCTAAACAGTGTCGGGTGCATGACGGTCAGATCCACCGCGCAGGTCCCACCCATCGACCAACCCACGATGCCCCAGCTGGTCTGTTCGGGACTGACGCCGAATTTCGAGACCATGTAGGGCACAACATCTTTAGTCAAGTGGTCGGCCGCGTTGCCACGCCGTCCATTGACGCATTCGGTGTCGTTGTTGAACGCGCCGCCGGAATCCACGAATACCACGACGGGAGCATTGCCGCTGTGGGCGGCCGCAAAGTCGTCGAGCGTCTTCACCGCGTTACCGGCTCGCGCCCAATCGGCGGGTGTGTTGAATTGACCGCCGATCATCATCACCGTCGGCAGCTGCGGCGGCGGAGGGTTCTCGGAACGATGCTCTCGGTCGAACCAGGCCGGCGGCAGGTACACCAGTTCGCCGCGATGCTTGAAGTGTGATGCGTCGGAAGGGATCACCACTGGCAACAACGTGCCGTGCGACGGCCGCACCCCACTGTGCGCCAGTGCGGCAACAGCGGCCTGATCGGCCTGGTCGGGCAACGGGCCGGAGGTGAGCTGGTTCCACGCGGTCTGCACGGTCGGGAAGTAGCCAACCCACAGGTTGAGCGTCAAGGTCGCGCTGAGCAGACAGAGGGGCACGGCCAGCAGCGACGCGCCGCGGCGCCACCACCGCGCGCTGCGCCAGCCCAGGATCAACACCGTCGCCGCCGCGCCGGTCAACGCGACCCAGATCCACAGCGTGCTCGGCGGCCGTTCGTTGGCCAGGCCGTTGCCGGTGACATACCAGCGCGTCCCCCATGCCAGGGTGGCCCCGATAGCGGCGGCCGTCGGCAGCCACCGCCGTTGCCAGTGACGTGATCGCCACCCTGCCGCCAGCACCAGCACGACCGCGGTCACGACCTGGACAGCGAGCGGCACCCAACCGTGCATCAGCGATGTGTGGCCTACTGCTAACGGCTGCGTCGCGGCTGGCGGCGTCGACGCGGTCACCAGTTCATTCTGAGCCATTTCGGGCGGTGATTTGTTGGGGGTTTCCTGTGATCCGACGGACGCCCACCGGCTCCGGCTAATGCGGTTTTGCCAACGGAAAGGGCAGTGTTTCGCGAATGCTGCGCCCAGTGATCAGCATGACCACCCGGTCAATGCCCATGCCCAAGCCGCCGGTGGGCGGCATGGCGTACTCCATCGCTTGCAGGAAGTCTTCGTCGAGTTCCATCGCCTCGGGGTCTCCGCCGGCGGCCAGCAGGGACTGCTCCTGCAGGCGGCGCCGTTGCTCCACCGGGTCGGTCAGCTCGCTGTAGGCGGTGCCCAGCTCGATACCCCACGCCACCAGGTCCCAACGCTCGGCGACACCGCGCTTGCTGCGATGCGGTCGGGTCAACGGTGACACCGATGTCGGAAAGTCGATGTAGAACGTCGGTTGCTCGGTGCGGCACTCCACCAGGTGCTCGTATAGCTCGAGCACGACCGCGCCGGCATCCCATTGGGTCCGATAGGGGACACCGGCGGCGTCGCACAGCTTGCGGAGAGTGGTCAAGCCGGTATCGGCGTCGATGCGTTCACCGAGTGCTTCCGAGATCGCATCATGCACCGTCCGCACCGGCCATATCCCGGAGATGTCGACCGGTTCGAGGTGGTGGCGGGTGCCGTCGGAACCCTTGTCCGTCCGGGGCCGCATGGCGATGGGCGCCCCGTTGGCGGCCTGGGCGGCGTTCTGGATGAGTTCGCGGCAGCCGTCAATCCACTCAAGGTAGTCGGCGTGTGCTTGATAGGCCTCCAGTAGGGTGAACTCCGGGTTGTGGCTGAAGTCGACGCCCTCGTTGCGAAAGGCACGGCCGAGCTCGAATACCCGTTCCACGCCGCCGACGCACAGGCGCTTGAGGTAGAGCTCTGGTGCGATGCGCAGGAACAGATCCATGGAATACGTGTTGATGTGCGTGACGAACGGTCGGGCGGTGGCGCCGCCGTGCAGCTGCTGTAGGATCGGCGTTTCGACCTCGACGAATCCCTTTGCGAACAGCGTCTCGCGCACAGCGCGCAGCACGCTGCTGCGAGCGGTGATCAGCGCACGGGACTCAGCGTTGACCGCCAGGTCGAGGTAACGGGTCCGGACTCGGGCTTCGGGATCCAGTAGCCCCTTCCACTTATTCGGCAACGGTCGCAAACACTTACCGATCAGGCGCCAGCCGCTGACGATCAACGATGGAGTTCCGGTCTTGCTGGCGCCCATGTGTCCGGTCATCTCCACCAGATCACCCAGATCGGTCGCCGCGTTGAAGTCGGCCGCGCAGCCCTGGTCCAGGCGTGAATTATCCAGCAGCACTTGCATTTCGCCCGACCAGTCGCGCAGCTGGGCGAACAACACACCACCGTAGTTACGTATTCGCATGATGCGTCCGGACACCGACACGCTAGCCTGGTGGTCTGCGGCCAGCGCCTGTGCCACCGTGTGACTGGGCGGCCGGCCCACGGGAAAGGCGTCAATGCCGCTGCTCCGCAGCTTCTCTAGCTTGTCGAACCGAACTCGCACCTGCTCGGGTAGCCGCCGCTCGACCCCGTCGCCATTGGTGAGGCCTACTTGCCGCAGCCCGCTCACGTCCGGTGCCGAGCCGTCGTGATGCAATAGGCCGGTGGCCGCCAACCGCTCGGGCACTGCCGGATGATGCCCCGTGTGTACTCGGTTGCGCCGGCTGAACGGCAGCACGAGGAACCCCTCTGCGATCACCGAGGCGACGCCCACTCGGGGAATCACTCGGGCGTCTTCGTAGCAGGCGTAGCGCGGTACCCATTCGGGTTGGTACTTCATGTTGGAGCGGTAGAGCGTCTCGAGCTGCCACCACCGTGAGAAGAAGACCAGCAGCCCCCGCCACAACCGGGCAACCGGGCCGGCGCCGAGTTGGGCGCCCTGCTCGAAGGCCGCGCGAAACACCGCGAAGTTCAACGAAATACGAGTGATACCAAGGCTTTCAGCGTGCAAGGCGAGTTCGCTGACCATAAGTTCGATAGTGCCGTTCGGGGATTGTGGAGAACGACGCATCAAATCCAGGGAGACACCGGTGGTTCCCCACGGCACCAGCGACAGCATTGCCAGCACCTGGTTGTGCGGATCAATCGCCTCCACCAGCAGGCAGTCGGAGTCCGCGGGGTCGCCGAGGCGGCCCAGCGCCATCGAGAAGCCGCGCTCGGTCTCGGTGTCGCGCCAGGAATCCGCCCGTGTGATGGTCTGCGCCATCTCGTCTTCGGCAATGTCGCGATGCCGCCGGATGCGCACCGTCAACCCCGCCCGCCGGGCCCGCGTCACGGCCTGGCGCACCCCGCGCATCTCCGGGCCGGACAACTTGAAATCGGCTGGCCGCAGGATGGCCTCATCGCCCAGCTCGAGCGCGGTTAGGCCCGCTTCGCGATATGTCTGAGCCCCTTGTGAACTGGCGCCCATCACGCCGGGTGCCCAGCCGTAGGTCTGGCACAGCCGCAGCCACGCGTCGACGGCCTGCGGCCATGCTCTGTGGTCGCCTACCGGGTCGCCGCTGGCTAGGCAGACACCGACCTCGACACGGTAGGTGATACAGGCGCGGCCGCTGGATGCGAATACCACCGACTTGTCGCGACGGGTGGCGAAGTAGCCCAGTGAGTCGTCCTTCCCATACAAATCCAATAACCCGCGGATAGCGGATTCGTCCTCTCCGGTCAGCGCATTGTCAGCGCGCTGAGATAGGAACAAGACGATCGCAGCCCCGATCAACGCGAACGCGCCGAACAACCCGAAGATCGCGTTGAGGAAGACGTGCGGTCTGCCGGTGAACAGATCGGGATCGGCGAGGGCGAATCCGACCACCCGGTTGGCCGCGTAACCCAACCGCTCGTCCGGCGCTAGTGATCCCGGAAACAGTTCGACCAGACCCCAAGACGCCACGATTCCGACCACCGCGCCGGCAAGCCACACCGCAGCCGCCCGAAACAGCGCGCCCCTGCGGACCTTGGCCCAGAACTCCCGATAGCCCAGCACCAGAACGACGATTGCCACAACATGCACGGCGAATCCGAGATTCTCCCCGAAGCTCTCGGCGGCGGTGTTGCCGCCCGCTGCGATCTCGGCGGCGTTGACCACGGCGGCCAGGACCATATTTGCCAGCAAGACCAACCAGGCAATGCGTTTGCGTGCCGTTAACGCGGCGGCCAGCAATGCCAGCACGAAGGACCACGCGAAGTTGGTGTCGGGGAAGTTGAACAGATAATCGTTGATGAATTCGCGCGGAACCTTGATGATCCACCGAATCAACGGCGACACACTGGCCAGTAGTGACAGGGTCGCGATCACGCCGACGGTCCAGCCGGCTGCCGCGGGAACCCAGTGATACCGGGAGTTTCCCCTGGTGGCCGAGCGAGGTTTGGTGAGTGTCACAGACCGCGAGGATATTCCCAAAAGCCGGGAAATGCCCGGCGTTGCAGCCCTTTGTAGCCCCGCATCGGTGTGCTGAGGGCACCGGCTGATGTCGGCCGTTGTCTTAGATGACGTGTCATGGCTGTTAGACTGGACGCCGCGACCATCCCGGCGAAGGCCAGGGACAGTTAAGTGGAGTCCCACTCCCACCGCTAGCCACGAGATCGTTTCACACCTTCTCAAGGTTCAGCGGTCCGGTCACAGGCATCTCGGATGCCTGTTCTGCGTGCAGCGTGGGCGGCTTTGGCCGCGATCGGTCGGCATTGGGCCCTGCTTGTGCAGGGCTTTTTTTGCTGATGGTTTGGGTGTGTTCCCCACCTGATTCCGGCCGGGTCCAACAAGCTGGTCGCGCCTGGAACAGCAGCCAACGAGGGAGGCCCCATCAGCACTGAAACCCGCGTCAACGAGCGCATCCGCGTACCTGAAGTCCGATTGATCGGCCCAGGGGGGGAGCAGGTAGGCATTGTGCGTATCGAAGACGCACTTCGCGTCGCCGCGGACGCAGATCTCGACCTTGTCGAAGTTGCTCCCAATGCCAGACCGCCGGTCTGCAAGATCATGGACTACGGCAAGTACAAGTACGAGGCCGCGCAGAAGGCGCGCGAATCCCGCAGAAACCAACAGCAGACCGTCGTCAAAGAACAAAAGCTGCGACCAAAGATTGACGATCACGATTACGAGACCAAAAAGGGTCACGTCGTCCGCTTCTTGGAGGCGGGATCGAAGGTCAAGGTCACCATTATGTTCCGTGGACGTGAGCAGTCGCGGCCGGAGTTGGGCTATCGATTGCTGCAGCGGCTGGGTGCGGACGTCGCCGATTACGGATTCATCGAGACGTCCGCCAAGCAGGACGGACGCAACATGACGATGGTGCTGGCACCGCACCGCGGTGCGAAGACCCGCGCTAGGGCCCGCCACCCGGGTGAACCGGCCGGCGGGCCGCCGCCCAAGCCCACGGCCGGTGACAGCAAAGCCGCACCGAACTAGCTCGCCAGCAAGACACGCAGAACCTAGAAATTCTAGAAATTGAGGAAACATGCCCAAGGCCAAGACCCACAGCGGGGCCTCGAAGCGGTTCCGGCGCACCGGTACCGGCAAGATCGTCCGGCAGAAGGCCAACCGTCGGCACCTGCTCGAGCACAAGCCGAGCACCCGCACCAGGCGCCTGGACGGCCGCACCGTGGTGGCAGCCAACGACACCAAACGGGTCACGTCGTTGCTGAACGGCTGACCGTACCGCCGGCCGGCTCCGGCACCTGACCAATCACGTCCGAACGAGAGTAGGAAGATCCATGGCACGCGTAAAGCGGGCGGTCAACGCCCACAAGAAGCGGCGCAGCATCCTGAAGGCATCGCGAGGCTATCGCGGCCAGCGATCGCGGCTTTACCGCAAAGCCAAAGAGCAGCAGCTGCATTCACTGAACTACGCCTACCGTGACCGCCGGGCGCGTAAGGGCGAGTTCCGCAAGTTGTGGATCGCACGGATCAACGCGGCTGCGCGCCTCAACGACATCACCTACAACCGGCTTATCCAGGGGCTGAAGGCCGCCGGCGTCGAGGTGGACCGGAAAAACCTCGCCGACATTGCGATCAGCGACCCGGCGGCGTTCACCGCGCTGGTCGACGTCGCCCGGGCGGCACTGCCCGAAGACGTCAACGCCCCCTCCGGGGAGGCCGCCTGATCCGGATTCCGGCCTGAGGCAGGGCTACGCCGGTGCTCACCGAACGCTCGGCCAGGGTGGCCACGGCGGTCAAACTGCATCGTCACGTAGGCCGGCGCCGGGCGGGACGTTTTCTCGCCGAAGGCCCCAACCTGGTAGCGGCGGCGTTGGCGCGCGGGCTGGTACGGGAGGTATTCGTCACCGAAGTTGCGGCGCGGCGGCACGAGCTCTTGTTGGCCGCGCACGAGGCTTCGGTTCATCTGGTGACTGAGCGGGCCGCGAAGGCGCTCTCTGATACGGTCACGCCGGCCGGGTTGGTGGCGGTGTGCGATCTGCCGGCGACCCGACTTGAGGATGTATTGGCCGGCTCACCTCAGCTGATCGCGGTGACCGTCGAGATCCGCGAGCCGGGCAACGCGGGCACGGTAATCCGCATCGCCGACGCCATGGGTGCCGCGGCGGTGATCCTCGCCGGGCGCAGCGTCGACCCATACAACGGCAAGTGTCTGCGCGCGTCCACCGGTAGCATCTTCGCGATCCCGGTCGTCGTCGCGCCCGATGTCGGTGCCGCCATCGCCGACCTGCGAGCGGCCGGACTGCAGGTGCTGGCCACCGCAGTGGACGGCGAGATGGCTCTCGACGATGCCGATCGGCTGCTTGCCGAGCCGACGGCATGGCTGTTCGGGCCCGAAGCACACGGGTTGTCGGCCGAGATCGCGGCCTTGGCGGACCACCGCGTACACATCCTGATGTCGGGAGGGGCGGAGAGCCTCAACGTCGCGGCCGCGGCCGCGATCTGTCTGTATGAGAGCGCTCGGGCGTTGGGCCGCCGCTGATTGTCCGGCCCTACGCAGCGCGGCTGGGGCCCCGCGCCGGCCGCACGCCGGCCAGCGAAAGTGTGGAATGGACCAGCGCCCCGGCGCGTTCCATCAGGGCCTTGGCGGGATCGAGAGCCGACCGGGTAAAGCGATGGGAACGGGGTGGGAAGTAGTGCATCGGCAGCCCCTGCCGATCCCGTGGTGGCGCCATGAAGCCGGGCGCTTGCACCAGGGGCGCGTCATGGCGAGTACGGCCTGCCGCTCGCCGGTAGGCGGCCAGCGCGCGCGGGTGCAACCGGATTTCGTCGGGCACCGCCAAAAACGCCAGTTCTACCACCTTGCCGAACACTCGCAGCAACACCTCGTCACCCGGTGTCCAGTGCATTCCCGCCTTCTCCCGCACGGCCGGGTCGAACAGGCCGGCCGCGATCCAGCGCTGACCGGCTATTAGCGGCTTGAACAGCTGATCCCAGATCGGCGTTGGCATGAGTACAAACCTCGGTTTGGGAATCCGCATCTGGAGGATGTCCACGGTCGCCTGATTGATCTCGAGCTTGTCGCGGCACACCCGGTCCCAATAGTCCTGAAAGTCTTCCCACGACTTGGGCACCGGTCGCATGCTCATCCCATACATCCGGTACCAGCGCACGTGCTCCTCGAAGAGCTGGTGTTTTTCGGCCTCGGTCAAGCCTCCGCAGAAGTATTCGGCGACCTTGATGACAAGCATGAAAAACGTCGCATGCGCCCAGTAGAACGTATCTGGATTCAGCGCGTGATAGCGACGCCCCTCAGCGTCGACTCCCTTGATGGTTCGGTGGTAGCCCTTGATCTGCTGGCCGGTCTGGGCCGCTCGGTCACCGTCATAGACCACACCCATGATCGGGTACACCGAGCGGGCTACCCGCTGCAAGGGTTCGCGGAGCAGGATTGAATGCTCCTCGACACCGGCACCTAGCTCGGGATACATATTTTGGATCGCGCCGATCCACACACCCATCATCCCGGTGCGCAGGTCTCCGAAATATTTCCAGGTCAGCGAATCGGGCCCGAGCGGGTCGGCGGATGTCCTCGATGCGACAGTCATGACTGCCTCCGTGCCAGGTTAGTCTGCGCCCACGATAGGCATTGACAACGCGCGTTGTCCACGATTTGGTCCGCCGATATCGCGCCGTGTCACCCAGTGCCTCCTCCGGGTGGCAACGAGCGTGGACGAGGACTGCAGCTGCATAGCTTGGCCCGCGGTGCGTGCGGGGGCAGGGAGTCCAATGAAAAATGTTGCTTAGAACGCCAGAAAGTTTTTAACTAGATCAGGATTGCTTAGCTGTAGACTTTATTTCTCAATGACCACGTAAGGATTGCTGCGGCCAGTACAACGTGTACAAGGAGTCGGGCTATGTCGTTTCTCACCGTGGCGCCGGACATGGTAACGGCGGCCGCCGGGAATTTGGAAAGCGTTGGCTCGGCACTGAATGAGGCCGCTGCGGCGGCGGCGCCAGCCACGGTTGGGCTGGCGGCCCCGGCCGCGGATCGGGTGTCGGCGGTCGTCGCGGCGATGTTGGGGGCATATGCCCGGGATTTTCAAGGCATCAGTGCTCAGATCGCGGGTTTTCATAACCAGTTCGTGGGCGCGTTGCGGGGCGGTGCGGCCGCCTACGCCAGCGCCGAAGCCGCCAACGTCCAGCAGACCGTGGTGAACGCCGTGAATGCGCCCGCCCAGGCGCTGTTGGGGCACCCGTTGATCGGGCCCGAGACGGTCGGCTCCAGCGCCGCCGCGGTCTCCTTCGGCTTCGGCCCGTTGCTCCTCGCTGGTAGCGATCCGCTGCTGGCCGTGCCATTCAGCTATCCGGCCAGTCTGCCCACCCCATTCGGTCCAGTAACGATGACGCTCAACGGGTCGTTTGATCCGCTTACCCAACAGGTTGTTTTCGACTCGGGATCACTCACCGCGCCCGCTCCGTTCGTGTACGGTCTTGGTGCGGTAGGTCCAGCTCTCACCACCATGACCGCGCTGCAAAACAGCGGCACAGCATTTTCCGGCGCGGTGCAAAGCGGGAACCTGCTAGGGGCCGCGGGCGCGCTTCTGCAAGCTCCCGGCAACGCGGTGACCGGCTTCCTGTTTGGCCAAACAGCGATATCGCAGTCGATACCGGGGCCATCGAATCTGGGCTACGAGTCGGTGGGTATCAGCGTTCCGGTCGGGGGGCTCTTGGCTCCGCTGCAGCCCGTGACGGTCACGTTGACGCCCACATCTGGTATGCCGACTGCCATTCAATTGAGTGGTACGCAGTTTGGCGGCCTTCTTCCCGCCCTACTCAACGGTTTCTAACCGTCTGCGGACAGCCGCCGCAAACCGCGTGATCAGCGTGTTTGATGCGACTTGTGCCACAAACACCGAGGTCGTCATTGGCGGGCTCAGCCCGCACCACCTACCCTTGCCACGTGGAGGTCGGGCCGCAGGATTCGGAGTCCGGCGCGCCCGACGAGACGGCAACCGCCATGGCGTCGCCAGTACCTCGACAACGGTCCGCACTACGCTGGCTGCGCACCGTGAACCGCAGCCCTGGCCTGGTGTCATTCATCCACCGGGCGCGCCGCCTGTTGCCTGGCGATCCGGAATTCGGCGACCCGTTGTCCACCGCGGGTGAGGGTGGTCCACGTGCCGCGGCTCGAGCTGCCGATCGGCTGCTGCGGGATCGCGATGCGGCCTCGCGCGAGGTCGGCCTGAGTGTGCTGCAGGTGTGGCAGGCGTTGACCGAGGCCGTTTCCCGCCGGCCGGCAAACCCGGAGGTGACGTTGGTGTTCACCGACCTGGTCGGCTTTTCCACGTGGTCGTTGCACGCTGGTGACGATGCCACCCTCACGCTGCTGCGGCAGGTGGCCCGGGCTGTCGAATCCCCCCTCCTGGACGCCGGCGGGCACATCGTCAAACGGCTGGGCGACGGGATCATGGCGGTGTTCCGCAATCCGACCGTCGCGCTGCGAGCCGTGCTCGTCGCCCAAGATGCTGTGAAGTCGCTTGAAGTGCAAGGCTATACACCGCGAATGCGGATCGGTATCCACACCGGCCGGCCGCAGCGGCTGGCCGCCGACTGGCTCGGCGTCGACGTCAACATCGCCGCCCGGGTTATGGAACGTGCCACCAAAGGGGGCATCATGATCTCGCAACCGACCCTGGACCTGATCCCGCAAAGTGAGTTGGACGCGCTGGGCGTCGTGGCCCGGCGGGTGCGTAAACCCGTGTTTGCCAGCAAGCCCACCGGCATTCCGCCCGACTTGGCGATCTATCGCATCAAGACTGTTAGCGAGTCGACAGCTGCCGATAACTTCGATGAGATGAGTCCCGATGCACAGTAGAACGCGATGATCTACCGCGTCGCCTGCCTGCTGGCCCGGATCCGGTTCACCGTGGGCTACGTGGCGGCTCTTGCATCGGTCAGCACCACCATCCTGATGCATGGTCCGCAGGTGCACGCCCAGGTGATTCGGCATGCCAGTACGAACCTGCACAACCTGGCCCATGGACACCTGGGAACGCTGTGGAACAGCGCCTTCGTCATCGACGAGGGCCCGCTTTATTTCTGGTTACCCTGCTTGGCGTGTCTGCTCGCGGTCGCGGAGCTGCAGCTGCGCAGCTTGCGGCTGACCGTGGCGTTCGTCGTCGGTCATATTGGGGCGACACTGTTGGTGGCGGCCGTGCTTGCCGGGGCGATCGAGATCGGCTGGTTGCCATGGTCCATTAGCCGGGTCAGCGATGTCGGGATGAGCTACGGTGCCCTCGCGGCGCTCGGGGCGCTGACCGCGGCAATCCCTGGGCGGTGGCGGCCGGCATGGATTGGTTGGTGGGTATCGCTGGGCTTGGCGACTGCGACCATCGGCGGTGGTTTCACCGATGCCGGCCACACGGTTGCGTTGCTGTTGGGCATGTTAGTGACTGCCTGCTTCACCCGGCCCGCGCGCTGGACACTCGGGCGGTGTGCCTTGCTGGCGGTGGCGTCGGGGTTCTGCTTGGTGCTGCTAGCCCATAGCTGGTGGAGCTTGGTGAGTGGGTCGGCCTTGGGTCTACTCGGGGCCCTGGGTGCCGCCGGGTTTGCGCGTTGGACCAGAGCGCGCGCCACATCGCTGCCACCCGGCGCGCTGGCGATTCCGCAGCCGGCGCTAAGTCGCTGAGTCCCGCACAACGCGTGCCGAGCCGGGCCGACCGAATCACCTATGATTTGCACTTGCGTCACGCCGTTAGCGGGCAAGTCGGGTACGTCCATCAGTCCAGTTTCCGCTCCGCGACGATGCGGGCGGTCCGAATAGCCTCGTCAGCAAGGAGAGTGGCGCCGCGTGGGTGATCCCCCCCTCGAGTCGATTGTGTCGATGTTGTCGCCGGAGGCATTGACCACGGCGGTCGACGCCGCCCAGCAGGCCATCGCCCTAGCGGACACCCTGGACGTCCTGGCGCGCGTCAAGACGGAGCATCTCGGCGACCGCTCGCCGTTGGCGCTGGCGCGGCAGGCGCTGGCCGTGCTGCCCAAAGAACAGCGAGCCGAGGCCGGTAAGCGCGTCAACGCCGCCCGCAATGCCGCTCAGCGCAGCTACGACGAACGGCTGGCGACGCTGCGTGCCGAGCGCGACGCGGCCGTGCTGGTGGCCGAAGGTATCGATGTCACATTGCCCTCGACTCGGGTGCCGGCCGGCGCCCGGCACCCGATCATCATGTTGGCCGAACACGTCGCCGACACGTTCATCGCGATGGGATGGGAACTGGCCGAGGGGCCCGAGGTGGAGACCGAGCAGTTCAACTTCGACGCCCTCAACTTCCCTGCCGACCACCCTGCGCGCGGCGAACAAGATACCTTCTACATCGCGCCGGAGGATTCGCGGCAGCTGCTGCGCACCCATACCTCACCGGTGCAGATTCGCACCCTGCTAGCGCGTGAGCTGCCGGTCTACATCATCTCGATCGGTCGTACCTTTCGCACCGACGAACTCGACGCCACCCACACGCCCATCTTCCATCAGGTGGAAGGCCTAGCGGTGGACCGCGGTCTGTCGATGGCTCACCTACGTGGAACGCTGGACGCTTTTGCGCGCGCCGAGTTCGGGCCGTCTGCGCGGACCCGGATCCGGCCACACTTCTTCCCCTTCACCGAACCGTCCGCCGAGGTCGATGTGTGGTTTGCCAACAAGATTGGCGGCGCCGCCTGGGTGGAGTGGGGCGGGTGCGGAATGGTGCATCCGAACGTGTTGCGGGCCACCGGCATTGATCCCGATCTCTACTCCGGTTTCGCGTTCGGGATGGGGTTGGAACGCACCCTGCAGTTTCGCAACGGCATTCCTGACATGCGCGACATGGTCGAAGGCGACGTCCGATTCTCGTTGCCGTTCGGGGTGGGTGCCTGATGCGGCTACCCTACAGCTGGCTGCGCGAGGTGGTTGCGGTCGGCGCTTCGGGCTGGGACGTTACCCCAGGCGAACTCGAGCAGACGCTGTTGCGCATCGGCCACGAGGTCGAAGAGGTCATCCCCCTTGGTCCGGTGGACGGCCCGGTGACCGTGGGGCGGGTGGCCGATATCGAGGAGCTCACCGGCTACAAGAAGCCGATCCGGGCCTGCGCGGTAGATATCGGCGATCGGCAGTATCGCGAGATTATTTGTGGTGCAACCAATTTCGCGGTTGGTGATCTGGTGGTGGTAGCGCTGCCCGGTGCCACGCTGCCCGGTGGATTCACCATTAGCGCCCGCAAGGCCTACGGTCGCAACTCCGACGGAATGATCTGCTCGGCAGCCGAACTCAATTTGGGCGCAGACCATTCCGGGATCCTGGTGTTGCCCCCCGGAGCCGCCGAGCCCGGAGCTGACGGCGCGGGCGTGCTGGGGCTCGACGACGTGGTCTTCCATCTGGCCATCACCCCAGACCGCGGTTACTGCATGTCGGTGCGCGGCTTGGCCCGCGAGCTCGCGTGCGCCTACGACCTGGACTTCGTCGACCCCGCCAGCAACTCGCGGGTGCCGCCGCTACCCATCGAGGGGCCAGCCTGGCCGCTGACGGTTCAGCCCGAGACGGGGGTGCGCCGGTTCGCGCTACGCCCGGTCATCGGGATCGACCCCGCCGCGGTATCGCCCTGGTGGTTGCAGCGCCGACTGCTGCTCTGCGGTATCCGCGCGACCTGTCCGGCGGTCGACGTGACCAATTACGTGATGCTCGAACTTGGCCACCCCATGCACGCCCACGACCGCAACCGGATCAGCGGAACCCTCGGAGTGCGGTTCGCCCGGTCCGGCGAGACCGCCGTGACCCTCGACGGTATCGAGCGCAAGCTCGATACCGCCGATGTCCTGATCGTCGACGATGCTGCGACAGCGGCGATCGGCGGCGTGATGGGGGCGGCCAGCACCGAAGTGCGGGCCGACTCCACCGATGTCCTGTTGGAGGCCGCGATATGGGACCCGGCTGCGGTATCGCGTACCCAGCGGCGGCTGCACCTGCCTAGCGAGGCCGCCCGTCGTTACGAGCGGACGGTGGACCCGGCCATCTCCGTGGCCGCTTTGGACCGGTGCGCAAGGCTGCTCGCCGACATCGCCGGGGGGGAGGTTTCTCCCACCCTTACCGACTGGCGGGGTGACCCGCCGTGTGATGACTGGTCACCGCCGCCGATCCGGATGGGAGTCGATGTGCCGGACCGCATCGCCGGGGTGGCCTATCCGCAGGGCACTACTGCCAGGCGCTTGGCCCAGATCGGCGCGGTGGTGACCCACGACGGCGACACCTTGACCGTGACCCCGCCGAGTTGGCGACCTGATCTGCGGCAACCCGCAGACCTTGTCGAGGAGGTGCTGCGGCTTGAGGGGCTGGAAGTTATCCCGTCGGTGCTGCCACCGGCGCCCGCGGGTCGTGGACTCACCGCTGGGCAGCAGCGCCGTCGCACGATCGGCAGGTCGCTGGCGCTGTCGGGCTATGTCGAGATTCTGCCGACTCCATTTCTGCCGGCCGGTGTGTTCGATTTGTGGGGGCTGGAAGCCGATGACTCACGGCGCATGACCACGCGGGTGCTCAACCCGCTGGAGGCCGATCGTCCGCAACTGGCGACCACGCTGCTGCCGGCCCTGCTGGAAGCCTTGGTGCGCAACGTGTCCCGAGGGCTGGTCGACGTCGCGCTGTTCGCCATCGCCCAGGTGGTCCAGCCGACCGAGCAGACGCGCGGTGTCGGGTTGATCCCGGTTGACCGGCGGCCGACCGATGATGAGATCGCCATGCTGGATGCCTCGCTGCCCCGGCAACCCCAGCACGTCGCGGCGGTGCTGGCCGGACTGCGCGAGCCTCGAGGCCCCTGGGGCCCGGGCCGCCCGGTAGAGGCGGCTGATGCGTTCGAGGCGGTGCGAATCATCGCGCGCGCCAGCCGCGTGGACGTGACCCTGCGGCCGGCCCAATATCTGCCGTGGCATCCGGGCCGGTGCGCGCAGGTGTTCGTCGGGGAAAGCTCGGTTGGTCACGCCGGGCAGCTGCATCCCGCCGTGATCGAGCGCTCGGGTCTGCCGAAAGGCACCTGCGCGGTGGAACTGAACCTAGATGCGATTCCGTGCAGCGCGCCGCTGCCGGCACCCAGGGTGTCGCCGTATCCGGCCGTGTTCCAAGACGTCAGCCTGGTGGTGGCCGCGGACATCCCCGCTCAGGCGGTGGCCGACGCCGTGCGCGCGGGGGCAGGCGACCTGCTGGAGGATATTGCGTTGTTTGACGTGTTCACCGGCCCGCAGATTGGTGAGCACCGCAAGTCGCTGACCTTCGCGCTGCGGTTTCGTGCGCCGGATCGCACCTTAACCGAAGACGACGCCAGCGCCGCCCGCGATGCCGCTGTGCAAAGCGCAGCCGAACGGGTGGGTGCCGTGCTGCGTGGCTGAACCGACTCAGCACGCGTTCAACGAAAATTTGACGACGGCATTTCAGCGCGCCGCGTTTATACCTCGCCGCCCTGTCCGGGTAGCGGCGCCGCCCTAAGGGGCAATTGCCTG
Source organism: Mycobacterium tuberculosis H37Rv (assembly GCF_000195955.2). GTDB lineage: Bacteria > Actinomycetota > Actinomycetes > Mycobacteriales > Mycobacteriaceae > Mycobacterium > Mycobacterium tuberculosis. Next base: position 1,862,365 of record NC_000962.3, read on the forward strand.
CGCTAGCTGTGTGGGAGCGTAGTTCACCAACGCGGGAACGATGCCGCCGGCGGGCGTACCTTCGAGCGTAACGGTAACCGGCCCGATGACCGGTATTACCGCCGTGGCCTGAAACGGCTGCAGAGGCGCAAGAATGCCGCCGACGGGAACCTCGACCGTCACCGGAATCCCCCCTGTCGCCGATGTTGGCAGGGCCAGCGGCAGCCTGGCCTCGCCATTGAGGAAGCCGTTGGCGACGTTGGCGGGAGCACCGACCAGGGCCGCCGCTGCCGCCTGCAGGTTTCCGGCCTGCACGGCGCTGACGAACGCTGTCGTGCTCTCGGCGAATGCGATTGCCGTCGTGATCGGCGAACCCACCGCATTAAGGGTCATCGCCAGCGGCAATCCAAACGTCATCACCCCGGTCAAGTTCGTGGTATCGATCGAAAAGGCGATGGTTGTGTCCGTGACCGTCATCACCACATTGGTGAAGTTTTGTGACATGGCGCCGGGGATGCTCAGGATGGGGAACAGGTCTCCCACCGGCCCGAGCAGCAGGATGTTCGACAAGTCACTCGCGTCAACACCGCTGACGAAGACCTTCACCACCGCCCCTAACACGTCGGTCACCGCGCCGCTGACGTCGCCTGCCGCGAGGGCTTGCAAGGCCGATTGCAGGCTCGGCGGTATGCCAGCCAGCCCAATAGCGAAGTCCCTGGTGGCATCTGTCAGCGCGGTTAGGGTCAGCTGGCCGTAGCCGAACTGGTTGGCGAGGTACTGCTGCAGGAACGGCGCCGGGTCGGCAAGCCAGGTATTGCCGATGCTCGCCAGGTTGGCGACCGTGTTGGCGATGAGGTCTTCGTATGGCCCGAGGATGGGAACACTGCTGCTCAGGCTAGGGAAGGCCAGCGCTGCCGCGCCCGGTGGACCGGAGCTGCCACTTTGGCCGAACAACACCCCGCCGGTGCCACCGGTGCCGCCATTACCCGGGGCACCGGCCGGGCTGCCGGCGCCGCCGGCGCCACCGGCGCCACCGTCACCACCGTTGCCGATCAAGGTGGCGTTGCCGCCGTGACCGCCGTCGCTACCGGTGCCGCCGGCCTTGGTACCGGAACCGGCGCCGCCCGCGCCGCCGGTTCCGCCGGTCCCGCCGTCGCCGAACACTTGGCCGGCGTTGCCGCCGTTTCCGCTGGCACCGCCCTTACCGCCGATACCGTTGCCGCCACTGTGATCCCCACCGGTACCACCGGCGCCGCCCTGCCCGCCATTACCGAACGCGATGGCGCTGCCTCCGGTGCCGCCGATACCGCCGGTGCCACCCTCAAGGGCGCCATCGGCGGTGGTGCCACCGTTGCCGCCGTTCCCACCGGCCCCACCGTTGCCCCATATCAGCCCGCCGGCACCGCCGTGACCGCCGGCACCGCCGGTACCGCCGGGACTTGCGAAGAGGGAGCCAGAGTTAGCCCCACCAGTGCCGCCGTTCCCACCGGCCCCACCGCTGCCGAGAAGCAACGCGGTGCCGCCGCTGCCGCCGGCACCGCCGACACCGGAGCTAAATAGCGCTGCAGCCCCACCGGCGCCACCGGCCCCACCGTTGCCGCCATTGCCGATGAAGCTACTGCCCGCGGCACCACCGGCGCCGCCGGCACCGGCGTTGGCGAGTATGTTGATAGCAGCCCCGCCGATGCCACCGGCCCCCCCGTTCCCGCCGTTGCCGTAGAGCAGCCCGCCGACGCCGCCGGCCCCGCCGGCCCCGCCGGCTCCGCTGGTAGCGCTGGCCAGATCGCTGCTCGTCCCCCCCTTGCCGCCGACGCCACCGGTCCCACCGTTACCGAACAAGCTGGCGTTGCCGCCAGCACCCCCGGCACCGCCGACGCCGGAGTCGAACAATGGCACCGTCGTATCCCCACCATTGCCGCCGGCCCCACCGGCACCGCCGTTGCCGTACAGCAGGCCGGCGTTGCCGCCGGCCCCGCCAGCGCCGGCGTTCATGCCGACGCCCAACAATGACGTGGCGGCGCCGCCGTCGCCGCCGGCACCGCCGGAGCCCCACAGGCCGACGCTGCCGCCGGCCCCGCCGGCCACGCCGCTACCGGTGAGACCGCTGGTGCCGCCAGCGCCGCCGGCACCGCCATTGCCGACCAGGGTATTCCCGCCCGCACCCCCGGCGGCGACGGTGCTCGATCCGCCGTCCCCGCCGTTGCCGAACAGTGCATTTCCACCTGCACCGCCAGCCTTCGAGGTGCTGGAACCACCGTCCCCGCCATTGCCGAACAACCCGCCGTCCGCGCCGGCTAGCCCCGATCCGGCCCCAGCATTGCCGCCGTTACCAAATATCGTCCCGGCGTGGCCGGCGGCTCCGCCGGAAGCCCCACTTCCGCCGTTCCCGCCGTTGCCGAACAGCAGGGCGTTGCCGCCGGCCCCACCGGCCGCAGCGGCACTGCCCCCGTTGCCGCCGGCACCGCCGTTGCCATACAACAGTCCGCCGGTGCCGCCGGCCCCGCCAGCGCCGCCTGCACCTCCAGCACCGCCGGCGCCGCCGGCGCCGCCGTTGCCGATCAATCCGGCGGCCCCGCCGTTACCGCCGGCCCCGCCGTTGCCGCCGTTGCCGTACAAAATTCCACCGGGCCCGCCGTTGCCGCCGGCATTTGACCCGGTCCCCGCCACTCCATCGGCGCCGTTGCCGATCAGTGGGCGCCCCAGCAGCGTCTGCGTGGGCGCATTCACCGCGTCGAGCAGGGCCTGCATCGACGACACGCTGGCGGCCTCGGCGCCGGTATAGGCCGCCGCGCCGCCGTTCAACAAGCTCACGAACTCGGCGTGAAACGTCGCCGCCCGGGCGTTGAGCGCTTGAAATTGCTGACCGTAGGCGCCGAATAGTCGCGAGACAGCCGCCGACACCTCATCGGCGCCGGCCGATGCCAGCGCGGTCGTGGGGGTCGATGCGGCGGCAGCGGCTTCGCTCAGTGCCGAGCGAATACCAGCTAAATTGGCGGCCGCTGCTGTGACCAAGTCCGGCTCCACGAGTAAGAACGACATGGCGGTCCCCCTTCGACTCGGCGCAGCTAGTGGACATGTGTCACGGGAAATTCAGCCTAGTTGGGTCTTATGTCATGTGAGGGAAAACGCACGTTTTCGCGGACGCAACTTCGAGTCCCATCGGCGCCGCCCGGCGGTGTGTCAAGTCCCGGCGCAGTCACCGCGGAATGAGTTTGCAAACTGTTGCATAACGATGCAAAATCGGCAGGTGGCCAATGCGACGAAGGTGGCGGTTGCCGGTGCCAGCGGATATGCCGGTGGTGAGATTCTCCGCCTGCTGCTCGGGCATCCGGCGTACGCCGACGGCCGGCTGAGGATCGGTGCGCTGACCGCGGCGACCAGCGCCGGCAGCACGCTCGGCGAACACCATCCGCACCTGACGCCGCTGGCCCATCGAGTAGTCGAACCCACCGAAGCTGCCGTGCTCGGTGGCCATGACGCCGTCTTCTTGGCCTTGCCGCACGGGCATTCGGCGGTGTTGGCGCAGCAACTGAGCCCCGAGACACTGATCATCGACTGCGGGGCGGACTTTCGGCTCACCGACGCCGCCGTCTGGGAGCGGTTCTACGGGTCGTCGCACGCCGGTAGCTGGCCGTATGGGTTGCCCGAGCTGCCGGGCGCGCGGGACCAATTGCGCGGCACCCGCCGCATCGCGGTGCCCGGCTGCTATCCGACCGCGGCACTGCTGGCGCTTTTTCCCGCGCTGGCCGCAGACCTTATCGAGCCCGCGGTGACCGTGGTCGCCGTGAGCGGTACCTCGGGGGCGGGTCGTGCGGCCACCACCGACTTGCTGGGCGCGGAGGTCATCGGGTCGGCGCGCGCCTACAACATCGCCGGCGTCCACCGGCACACCCCCGAGATCGCTCAAGGGCTACGCGCGGTCACCGACCGCGACGTCTCGGTCTCGTTTACCCCGGTGCTGATCCCGGCCTCCCGTGGCATCCTGGCCACCTGCACGGCACGCACCCGATCACCCCTGTCGCAGCTGCGGGCAGCCTACGAAAAGGCCTACCATGCAGAGCCTTTCATTTATCTGATGCCGGAGGGGCAGCTGCCGCGCACCGGCGCGGTGATCGGCAGCAACGCAGCGCACATCGCCGTCGCGGTGGACGAGGACGCGCAGACGTTCGTGGCGATCGCCGCGATCGACAACCTGGTCAAGGGCACCGCCGGCGCCGCGGTGCAATCGATGAACCTGGCGCTGGGCTGGCCGGAGACCGACGGCCTTTCGGTTGTGGGGGTGGCGCCGTGACCGACCTGGCCGGCACCACCCGGCTGCTGCGCGCTCAGGGCGTCACCGCCCCGGCCGGCTTTCGGGCCGCCGGCGTCGCCGCCGGGATCAAGGCCTCCGGTGCGCTGGATCTGGCGCTGGTGTTCAACGAGGGACCCGACTACGCCGCCGCCGGGGTGTTCACCCGCAACCAGGTCAAGGCGGCGCCGGTGCTGTGGACCCAGCAAGTGCTGACCACCGGGCGGCTGCGCGCGGTGATCCTCAACTCCGGCGGCGCCAATGCCTGCACCGGGCCGGCCGGCTTCGCCGACACCCACGCCACCGCGGAGGCGGTGGCCGCGGCGTTGTCGGACTGGGGAACCGAGACCGGGGCCATCGAGGTCGCCGTCTGCTCCACCGGGCTGATCGGCGACCGGCTGCCGATGGACAAGCTGCTCGCCGGCGTCGCCCACGTGGTGCACGAGATGCATGGCGGGCTGGTCGGCGGCGATGAAGCCGCCCACGCCATCATGACCACCGACAACGTGCCCAAACAGGTTGCGCTGCACCATCACGACAACTGGACGGTCGGCGGCATGGCCAAAGGCGCGGGCATGCTGGCGCCGTCGTTGGCCACCATGCTGTGCGTGCTCACCACCGACGCGGCCGCCGAGCCGGCCGCACTCGAGCGGGCGCTGCGCCGCGCCGCCGCGGCCACGTTCGACCGGCTCGACATCGACGGCAGCTGCTCCACCAACGACACCGTGCTGCTGCTGTCGTCCGGGGCCAGTGAAATCCCCCCTGCCCAGGCCGATCTCGACGAGGCCGTGCTACGGGTCTGCGACGATTTGTGCGCCCAGCTGCAGGCCGACGCCGAAGGCGTCACCAAACGCGTCACCGTGACCGTGACCGGGGCCGCCACCGAAGACGACGCGCTGGTCGCCGCCCGCCAGATCGCCCGCGACAGCCTGGTCAAGACCGCGCTGTTCGGGTCCGACCCGAACTGGGGACGGGTGCTCGCCGCCGTCGGGATGGCACCGATCACCCTCGACCCGGATCGAATCAGCGTGTCGTTCAACGGTGCCGCGGTGTGTGTGCACGGTGTCGGCGCTCCCGGTGCGCGCGAGGTGGACCTGTCGGACGCGGACATCGATATCACCGTCGACCTCGGCGTCGGCGACGGGCAGGCGAGGATCCGAACCACTGATCTGTCGCATGCCTACGTCGAAGAGAACTCGGCCTACAGCTCATGAGCCGCATCGAAGCACTGCCCACCCACATCAAAGCGCAGGTGCTGGCCGAGGCCCTGCCCTGGCTCAAGCAGTTGCACGGCAAGGTCGTCGTCGTCAAATACGGCGGCAACGCGATGACCGACGACACGCTGCGGCGCGCGTTCGCCGCCGACATGGCGTTTCTGCGCAACTGCGGCATCCATCCCGTCGTGGTGCACGGCGGGGGGCCGCAGATCACCGCCATGCTGCGGCGGCTCGGCATCGAGGGCGACTTCAAGGGCGGATTCCGGGTCACCACACCCGAAGTGCTCGACGTGGCCCGGATGGTGCTGTTCGGTCAGGTGGGCCGGGAACTGGTCAACCTGATCAACGCGCACGGACCGTATGCCGTCGGGATCACCGGCGAGGACGCGCAGCTGTTCACCGCCGTGCGGCGCAGCGTCACCGTCGACGGCGTGGCCACCGACATCGGCCTGGTCGGCGACGTCGACCAGGTGAACACCGCGGCAATGCTGGATCTGGTTGCGGCGGGCCGGATCCCGGTGGTGTCCACGCTGGCCCCGGATGCCGACGGCGTGGTGCACAACATCAACGCCGACACCGCCGCCGCGGCGGTCGCCGAAGCCCTGGGCGCCGAAAAGCTGTTGATGCTCACCGATATCGACGGCCTGTACACCCGCTGGCCGGATCGCGACTCGCTGGTCAGCGAGATCGACACCGGCACACTGGCGCAACTGCTGCCGACGCTGGAATCGGGCATGGTCCCCAAGGTCGAAGCGTGCCTGCGGGCGGTCATCGGCGGGGTGCCCAGCGCGCACATCATCGATGGGCGGGTCACACACTGCGTGTTGGTGGAGTTGTTCACCGACGCGGGCACCGGCACCAAGGTGGTGCGCGGATGACCGGCGCTTCGACCACGACGGCGACCATGCGGCAGCGGTGGCAAGCCGTGATGATGAACAACTACGGCACCCCCCCGATAGCGCTGGCCAGCGGTGACGGCGCCGTGGTCACCGACGTGGACGGCAGAACCTATATCGACCTGCTCGGCGGCATCGCGGTCAACGTGCTGGGCCATCGCCACCCCGCGGTCATCGAGGCCGTCACCCGGCAGATGTCGACGCTGGGGCACACCTCCAACCTGTATGCCACCGAACCGGGCATCGCGCTGGCCGAGGAGCTGGTCGCGCTGCTGGGGGCCGACCAGCGGACGCGAGTGTTCTTCTGCAACTCCGGCGCCGAGGCCAACGAGGCGGCGTTCAAGCTGTCTCGGCTCACCGGACGCACGAAACTGGTCGCCGCCCACGACGCCTTCCACGGCCGCACCATGGGCTCGCTGGCGCTCACCGGACAACCGGCCAAGCAAACGCCGTTCGCGCCGCTGCCCGGCGACGTCACGCACGTCGGCTACGGCGACGTCGACGCGTTGGCCGCCGCCGTCGATGACCACACCGCCGCGGTGTTCCTGGAACCGATCATGGGGGAGAGCGGGGTCGTCGTCCCGCCCGCGGGCTACCTTGCCGCCGCCCGCGACATCACGGCGCGGCGCGGCGCGCTGCTGGTGCTCGACGAGGTGCAAACCGGGATGGGCCGCACCGGAGCGTTCTTCGCCCACCAGCACGACGGCATCACCCCGGACGTGGTGACCCTGGCCAAGGGTCTGGGCGGCGGGCTGCCGATCGGTGCCTGCCTGGCCGTCGGGCCGGCCGCCGAACTACTGACCCCAGGCCTGCACGGCAGCACCTTCGGCGGCAACCCGGTCTGCGCCGCGGCGGCGCTGGCGGTGCTACGGGTGCTGGCGAGCGACGGCCTGGTCCGCCGCGCCGAAGTCTTGGGCAAATCGTTGCGGCACGGCATCGAAGCGCTCGGCCACCCGCTCATCGACCACGTGCGCGGACGCGGACTGCTGTTGGGCATCGCGCTGACCGCCCCGCACGCCAAGGACGCCGAGGCCACCGCCCGCGACGCCGGTTACCTGGTCAACGCGGCCGCACCCGACGTCATCCGGTTGGCGCCGCCGCTGATCATCGCCGAAGCACAGCTCGACGGCTTTGTCGCCGCCTTGCCGGCAATCCTGGACCGCGCCGTGGGGGCCCCGTGATCAGGCATTTCCTGCGCGACGACGATCTGTCCCCGGCCGAACAGGCCGAGGTGCTCGAGCTCGCGGCCGAGCTGAAGAAAGACCCGGTTAGCCGTCGTCCCCTGCAAGGGCCGCGCGGGGTGGCGGTCATCTTCGACAAGAACTCCACCCGCACCCGGTTCTCCTTCGAGCTGGGCATCGCGCAGCTGGGCGGGCATGCCGTCGTCGTCGACAGCGGCAGCACCCAGCTGGGCCGCGACGAAACCCTGCAGGACACCGCAAAGGTGTTGTCCCGCTACGTCGATGCCATCGTCTGGCGAACCTTCGGCCAAGAGCGGCTGGACGCCATGGCGTCGGTCGCGACGGTGCCCGTGATCAACGCGCTCTCCGATGAGTTCCATCCGTGTCAGGTGTTGGCCGACCTGCAGACCATCGCCGAACGCAAGGGGGCGCTGCGCGGCCTGAGGTTGTCCTACTTCGGCGACGGCGCCAACAACATGGCCCACTCGCTGCTGCTCGGCGGGGTCACCGCGGGTATCCACGTCACCGTCGCGGCTCCCGAGGGCTTCCTGCCCGACCCGTCGGTGCGGGCCGCGGCCGAGCGCCGCGCCCAGGATACCGGCGCCTCGGTGACTGTGACCGCCGACGCCCACGCGGCCGCCGCCGGCGCCGACGTTCTGGTCACCGACACCTGGACGTCGATGGGCCAGGAAAACGACGGGTTGGACCGAGTGAAGCCGTTTCGGCCGTTTCAGCTCAACTCGCGACTTCTGGCGCTGGCCGACTCGGATGCCATCGTGTTGCATTGCCTGCCGGCCCATCGCGGCGACGAGATCACCGACGCGGTGATGGACGGGCCGGCCAGCGCGGTGTGGGACGAGGCCGAAAACCGGCTGCACGCGCAGAAGGCGCTGCTGGTGTGGCTGCTGGAGCGCTCATGAGCCGCGCCAAGGCCGCGCCCGTTGCGGGGCCCGAGGTCGCCGCAAACCGCGCCGGCCGCCAGGCGCGCATCGTGGCGATCCTGTCGTCGGCGCAGGTGCGCAGCCAAAACGAACTGGCGGCGCTGCTGGCCGCCGAGGGCATCGAGGTCACCCAAGCCACACTGTCACGCGATCTGGAAGAGCTCGGCGCGGTGAAACTGCGCGGCGCGGACGGCGGCACCGGCATCTACGTGGTGCCCGAGGACGGCAGCCCGGTGCGCGGCGTCTCGGGCGGTACCGACCGGATGGCGCGGCTGCTCGGTGAGCTGCTGGTGTCGACCGACGACAGCGGCAACCTCGCGGTGTTGCGCACCCCGCCGGGCGCGGCGCACTACCTGGCCAGCGCCATCGACCGCGCGGCCCTGCCCCAGGTCGTCGGCACCATCGCCGGTGATGACACCATCCTGGTGGTGGCCCGCGAGCCGACGACCGGCGCGCAACTGGCCGGCATGTTCGAGAACCTTCGGTAAGGAGAGTCATGTCAGAGCGCGTCATCCTGGCCTATTCCGGCGGTCTGGACACCTCGGTGGCGATCAGCTGGATAGGCAAGGAGACCGGCCGTGAGGTGGTGGCGGTGGCGATCGACCTCGGGCAGGGCGGCGAGCACATGGACGTCATACGGCAGCGGGCGCTGGACTGCGGCGCGGTGGAGGCTGTCGTCGTCGACGCCCGCGACGAGTTCGCCGAAGGCTACTGCCTGCCCACCGTGCTGAACAACGCGCTGTACATGGACCGCTACCCGCTGGTGTCGGCGATCAGCCGGCCGCTGATCGTCAAACACCTGGTCGCCGCGGCGCGCGAGCACGGCGGCGGCATCGTCGCGCACGGCTGCACCGGCAAGGGCAACGACCAGGTCCGGTTCGAAGTCGGGTTCGCCTCGCTGGCACCGGATTTAGAGGTGTTGGCGCCGGTGCGCGACTACGCGTGGACGCGGGAGAAGGCGATCGCGTTCGCCGAGGAGAACGCGATCCCGATCAACGTCACCAAACGTTCGCCGTTCTCCATCGACCAGAACGTCTGGGGCCGCGCGGTGGAGACCGGCTTCTTAGAGCACCTGTGGAATGCCCCAACCAAGGACATCTACGCCTACACCGAAGACCCCACGATCAACTGGGGGGTCCCCGACGAGGTGATCGTCGGCTTCGAACGCGGCGTGCCGGTGTCCGTCGACGGCAAGCCGGTGTCGATGCTGGCGGCGATCGAGGAGCTCAACCGCCGCGCCGGAGCGCAAGGTGTCGGGCGCCTCGACGTCGTGGAGGATCGGCTGGTGGGCATCAAGAGCCGCGAGATCTACGAGGCGCCCGGCGCGATGGTGCTGATCACCGCGCACACCGAACTCGAACACGTCACCCTGGAGCGTGAGCTGGGCCGGTTCAAACGCCAGACCGACCAGCGCTGGGCCGAACTGGTCTACGACGGGCTGTGGTACTCGCCGCTGAAGGCCGCGCTGGAGGCTTTCGTCGCCAAGACCCAGGAGCACGTGTCCGGCGAGGTGCGGCTGGTGCTACACGGCGGCCACATCGCGGTCAACGGCCGGCGCAGCGCGGAATCGTTGTACGACTTCAACCTGGCCACCTACGACGAGGGCGACAGCTTCGACCAGTCCGCCGCCCGCGGCTTCGTCTACGTGCACGGGCTGTCCTCCAAGCTCGCCGCCCGCCGGGATCTGCGGTGACGGTTCTCCCGCGAGCAGACGCAGAATCGCACCGCCACGCCCGTCGGCGTGCGATTCTGCGTCTGCTCGCCACAGAAAAGTGAGCACCAACGAGGGGTCGCTGTGGGGCGGGCGGTTCGCCGGCGGCCCGTCCGACGCGCTGGCCGCGCTGAGCAAGTCCACCCACTTCGACTGGGTGCTGGCCCCCTACGACCTCACCGCGTCGCGGGCGCACACCATGGTGCTGTTTCGGGCCGGGCTGCTCACCGAGGAGCAACGCGACGGGCTGCTCGCCGGCCTGGACAGCCTCGCCCAAGACGTCGCCGACGGCAGCTTCGGCCCGCTGGTCACCGACGAGGACGTGCATGCCGCGCTGGAGCGGGGCCTGATCGACCGGGTCGGACCGGACCTGGGCGGCCGACTGCGGGCCGGGCGCTCGCGCAACGACCAGGTGGCCGCGCTGTTTCGGATGTGGCTGCGCGACGCGGTGCGCCGGGTCGCCACCGGTGTGCTCGACGTGGTCGGTGCGCTGGCAGAGCAGGCCGCCGCACACCCGAGCGCCATCATGCCCGGCAAAACCCACCTGCAGTCCGCCCAGCCGATCCTGCTGGCACACCATCTGCTCGCGCACGCCCACCCCCTGCTGCGCGACCTGGACCGCATCGTCGACTTCGACAAACGCGCGGCGGTGTCCCCGTACGGCTCGGGCGCCTTGGCCGGCTCGTCGCTGGGCCTGGATCCCGACGCGATCGCCGCGGACCTCGGTTTCTCGGCTGCCGCGGACAACTCCGTCGACGCGACCGCCGCCCGCGACTTCGCCGCCGAGGCGGCGTTCGTGTTCGCCATGATCGCCGTCGACCTGTCCCGGCTGGCTGAGGACATCATCGTCTGGAGCTCGACGGAATTCGGCTACGTCACGTTGCATGACTCGTGGTCCACCGGTAGCTCGATCATGCCGCAGAAGAAGAATCCGGACATCGCCGAGCTGGCCCGCGGCAAGTCCGGGCGGCTGATCGGAAACCTGGCCGGGCTGCTGGCCACCCTGAAAGCCCAGCCCCTGGCCTACAACCGCGACCTGCAGGAAGACAAGGAGCCGGTGTTCGATTCGGTGGCCCAGCTGGAGCTGCTGCTGCCGGCGATGGCCGGGCTGGTGGCCAGCCTGACCTTCAATGTCCAGCGGATGGCGGAGCTGGCCCCGGCCGGCTATACGTTGGCCACCGATCTCGCCGAATGGCTTGTGCGGCAAGGTGTTCCGTTTAGGTCCGCGCATGAGGCCGCGGGTGCGGCGGTGCGTGCGGCCGAACAGCGCGGCGTGGGGCTGCAGGAACTCACCGACGACGAGCTGGCCGCCATCAGCCCCGAGCTGACCCCGCAAGTCCGCGAGGTGCTGACCATCGAAGGCTCGGTGTCGGCCCGCGATTGCCGGGGTGGCACCGCGCCGGGCCGGGTTGCCGAGCAACTGAACGCCATTGGTGAAGCCGCCGAGCGGCTGCGCCGCCAGCTGGTGCGCTGAGGGGGCCTCGAAACTTTGCCGGCCAGTTCCAGGCGGGCTAAACTTCGGGCTCTAGGCGACCCGGTTGAACCATTCGGCCTCGATGTGCGTGTCAAAGGGGTGGGACCAGTGAGCGTCATCGCAGGTGTGTTCGGCGCGTTGCCGCCGTATCGCTATTCACAACGCGAGCTCACCGACTCGTTTGTCAGCATCCCGGATTTCGAGGGCTACGAAGACATCGTTCGCCAGCTGCACGCCAGCGCCAAAGTCAACAGCCGCCACCTGGTCTTGCCGCTGGAGAAATACCCGAAGCTGACCGACTTCGGCGAGGCGAACAAGATTTTCATCGAAAAAGCCGTGGACTTGGGCGTGCAAGCCCTGGCGGGGGCACTCGACGAGTCCGGTCTGCGACCCGAGGATCTCGACGTGTTGATCACCGCCACGGTCACCGGACTGGCGGTGCCGTCGCTGGATGCCCGGATCGCCGGGCGGCTGGGGCTGCGCGCCGATGTCCGGAGGGTGCCGCTGTTCGGGCTGGGCTGCGTGGCCGGGGCGGCCGGGGTCGCCCGGCTGCACGACTACCTGCGCGGGGCCCCGGACGGCGTTGCCGCGTTGGTCTCGGTCGAGCTGTGTTCACTCACGTATCCGGGATACAAGCCGACGCTGCCGGGCCTTGTCGGCAGTGCGTTGTTTGCTGACGGCGCCGCGGCGGTGGTGGCCGCAGGTGTGAAGCGCGCCCAGGACATCGGCGCCGACGGGCCGGACATCCTGGATTCGCGCAGCCATCTGTACCCCGACTCGCTGCGCACCATGGGATACGACGTCGGCTCGGCCGGGTTCGAGCTCGTCCTATCACGGGACTTGGCGGCCGTGGTCGAGCAGTATCTGGGCAATGACGTCACCACCTTCCTGGCTTCGCACGGCCTGAGCACCACCGACGTCGGCGCCTGGGTCACCCATCCCGGGGGACCCAAGATCATCAACGCCATCACCGAGACCCTCGACCTGTCGCCGCAGGCTCTCGAGCTGACGTGGCGCTCGTTGGGCGAAATCGGGAATCTGTCGTCAGCGTCGGTGCTGCATGTGCTGCGTGACACCATCGCCAAACCGCCCCCCAGCGGAAGTCCCGGGTTGATGATCGCCATGGGCCCAGGCTTCTGTTCCGAACTCGTGTTGCTGCGCTGGCACTGATGCTGGATTCCGCGAGCGTAACGCCACTGCGCTATTCGGATCGCAATCTCGCAGTGACGTTACGCTCGGCGGACCTCGTGCCATGAACAGCACTCCCGAAGACCTCGTCAAGGCCCTGCGCAGATCGCTCAAGCAAAACGAGCGACTGAAGCGAGAGAACCGGGATCTTCTTGCCCGGACCACCGAGCCGGTGGCGGTGGTGGGGATGGGATGCCGCTATCCGGGTGGGGTGGATTCGCCGGAGACGCTGTGGGAGCTGGTGGCACACGGCCGTGACGCGGTTTCGGAGTTCCCGGCGGATCGCGGCTGGGATGTGGCGGGGTTGTTTGACCCCGATCCCGACGCGGTAGGCAAGTCGTATACCCGGTGCGGCGGGTTCTTGACGGATGTCGCCGGTTTTGACGCCGAGTTTTTCGGGATCGCACCCAGCGAGGCGCTTGCGATGGATCCCCAGCAGCGGTTGCTGTTGGAAGTGTCGTGGGAAGCGTTGGAGCGGGCGGGCATCGACCCAATCACGTTGCGGGGTTCGCAGACGGGCGTGTTCGCCGGGGTGTTCCACGGCTCGTATGGGGGCCAAGGCCGGGTGCCGGGTGACCTGGAGCGCTACGGGCTGCGTGGCTCGACGCTGAGCGTGGCCTCCGGGCGGGTGGCGTATGTGTTGGGCCTGCAGGGCCCGGCGGTGTCGGTGGATACCGCGTGTTCGTCGTCGTTGGTGGCACTGCATTTGGCGGTGCAGTCACTGCGCCTCGGCGAATGCGACCTGGCGCTGGTCGGTGGGGTCACCGTGATGGCCACCCCGGCGATGTTCATCGAGTTCAGCAGGCAGCGGGCGCTGTCCGCCGATGGTCGTTGTAAGGCCTATGCGGGTGCCGCCGATGGGACCGCGTTTGCCGAGGGCGCCGGGGTGCTCGTGCTGGCGCGGTTGGCTGACGCGCGCCGGTTGGGGCATCCGGTGCTGGCGCTGGTGCGCGGATCGGCGGTCAATCAGGACGGCGCCTCCAACGGGCTGGCCACGCCGAATGGGCCGGCGCAGCAACGGGTGATCACTGCGGCGCTGGCCAGTGCGCGGTTAGGTGTCGCCGACGTGGATGTGGTCGAGGGGCACGGGACGGGCACCACGTTGGGGGATCCCATTGAGGCGCAGGCGATTTTGGCGACGTATGGACAGCGGCCGGCCGATCGGCCGTTGTGGCTGGGGTCGATCAAATCGAACATCGGTCATACGTCGGCGGCTGCGGGGGTCGCCGGGGTGATCAAGATGGTGCAGGCGATGCGCCACGGCGTGCTGCCCAAGACGTTGCACGTGGATGTGCCGACGCCGCATGTGGATTGGTCGGCGGGGGCGGTGTCGTTGTTGACCGAGCCGCGGCCGTGGCACGTGCCGGGCCGGCCGCGGCGGGCCGGTGTGTCGTCGTTCGGGATCAGCGGCACCAACGCACATGTGATTCTGGAAGAGGCACCGGCAGTGGAACCGGTTGGCGCGGCCCATGGCAACGACCCGGTGGCGGTGCCGTGGGTGCTGTCGGCGAGGTCGGCGCAAGCGTTGACCAACCAGGCGCGACGGCTGTTGGCCTGGGTGGGCGCCGATGAGAACGTGCGCCCGCTCGATGTGGGGTGGTCGCTGGTCAACACCCGGTCGCTGTTTGATCATCGGGCCGTGGTCGTGGGCGCCGACCGCACTCAGCTGATGGAAGGGCTGACGGGTCTGGCGGCCGGCGTGCCCGGCGCCGACGTGGTGGCGGGCCGCGCCCAGACGGTGGGCAAGACGGCATTCGTGTTCCCGGGCCAGGGCGCGCAGTGGCTGGGCATGGGAGCCCAGTTATGTGCTACCGCACCGGTGTTCGCCGAACATATCCATCGCTGCGAACGGGCGCTGCGTGAGCACGTGGAGTGGTCGCTGCTCGACGTGCTGCGCGGGGCACCCGGCGCACCGGGGCTGGATCGGGTGGATGTGGTGCAGCCGGCGTTGTGGGCGGTGATGGTGTCGCTGGCCGAATTGTGGCGGTCGGTGGGTGTGGTTCCCGACGCGGTCATCGGGCATTCGCAGGGGGAGATCGCGGCGGCATATGTGGCGGGCGCCCTGTCGCTTCGGGACGCGGCTGCGGTGGTGGCACTGCGCAGCCGGTTGCTGGTGCGGTTGGGCGGTGCCGGCGGCATGGTCTCGTTGGCCTGTGGCCAGCCGCAGGCCGAGAAGTTGGCGTCCCAATGGGGAGACCGACTGAATATCGCTGCAGTCAATGGTGTCTCGTCGGTCGTGCTGGCCGGCGAGACGGATGCCGTGACGGAGCTGATGCAGCGATGTGAGGCCGAAGGCATTCGTGCCCGCAGGATCGACGTCGACTACGCGTCACACTCGGCGCAGGTGGACGCGATCCGGGAGGAGCTCATCGCGGCGCTGCGAGGTATCGAACCCCGTACTTCCACGGTGGCGTTCTTCTCCACTGTCACCGGCGAACTCATGGATACCGCCGGTGTGAACGCCGAGTACTGGTACCGAAGCATCCGCCAGCCGGTGCAGTTCGAACGCGCCGTCCGCAACGCCTTCGACGGCGGATACCGGGTGTTCGTCGAATCCAGCCCCCATCCGGTCCTGATCGCCGGCATCGAAGAGACGTTGGTCGACTGTGATCGCGGCGCTACGGGTGAACCGATTGTCATTCCGACGCTGGGTCGCGATGACGGCGGGGTGGGCCGGTTTTGGCTGTCGGCGGGGCAGGCCCACGTTGCGGGCGTGGGTGTTGACTGGCGTGCCGCGTTTGCCGACCTGGGAGGCCGCCGGGTGGAGTTGCCGACGTACGCGTTTGCGCGCCAGCGGTTCTGGCTAGACGGCCTAGGTGCTGTTGGCGGCGATCTGGGTGGTGTCGGCTTGGTGGGCGCCGAGCATGGATTGTTGGCTGCAGTGGTGCAACGGCCCGACTCGGGTGGGGTGGTGTTGACGGGCCGGATATCGGTGGTCGCTGCGCCGTGGCTGGCCGATCATGCGGTGGGCCCGGTGGTGCTGTTCCCGGGCACGGGGTTTGTTGAGTTGGCCTTGCGGGCCGGTGACGAGGTGGGTTGTTCGGTGCTGCAGGAGTTGACGTTGCAGGCACCGTTGGTGCTGCCGGCAGATGGGGTGCGGGTCCAGGTGGTGGTGGGCGGCGTCGAGCAGTCGGGTACTCGGAATGTGTGGGTGTATTCGGCTGCCGGCCAGGCGGATTCGAGTCCGGGATGGACGTTGCACGCGCAGGGCGTGTTGGGGGTTGGCTCGGTGCAGCCGGCCGCGGAGCTGTCGGTGTGGCCGCCGGTTGGGGCACGGGCGATGGACGTCGCCGACGGGTATCAGGTGTTGGCGGCGCGGGGGTATGGGTATGGGCCGGCGTTTCGGGGTTTGCAGGCCTTGTGGCGGCGGGGGGCCGAGGTGTTCGCCGACGTCACTCTCCCTGAGGGTGTGCCGATACGGGGGTTTGGGATTCATCCGGCGGTGTTGGATGCGGCGTTGCATGCGTGGGGAATTGTCGAGGGTGAGCAGCAGACGATGTTGCCGTTCTCGTGGCAGGGGGTGTGTTTGCACGCAAGCGGGGCTGCGCGGGTCCGTGTGCGACTGGCGCCGGTGGGCCGGGGGGCGGTGTCGGTGGAGTTGGCCGATCCGCAGGGGTTGCCGGTGTTGTCGGTGCGGCAGTTGATGGTTCGTCCGGTCTCAGCGGCCGCGTTGTCGAGGTCGACCGCCGGCGACCGGGGATTGCTGGAGATGATCTGGACACCGGTGCCGTTGGAGGGCGGCGACATTGGCGACGACGCCGTGGTGTGGGAGCTGCCGCCTCACGCCGGCGCGCAGGCCGGCGGGGATGTGCTGGCAGCGGTGTACCGGGGTGTGCACGAGGTGTTGGAGGTGTTGCAGTCGTGGTTGGCTAGCGATGCGACCGGTCTGGGTGTGGTGGTGACGCGTGGGGCGGTGGGTCCGGTTGATGACGATGTCACCGATTTGGCGGGTGCTGCGGTGTGGGGGTTGGTGCGCTCTGCCCAGGCTGAACATCCGGGCCGGGTGGTGTTGGTGGATACCGATGGGTCGGTCGCTGTCGAGGATGCGGTTGGTTTCGGCGCACGCTCGGGTGAGCCGCAGCTGGTGGTTCGTCGAGGCCGGGTATATGCGGCACGGTTGGCCCCGGTAGCGGCCGGGTTGACTTTGCCTTCGGCGTCGGCTGGGGGCTGGCGGTTGGTTGCCGGTGGTGGGGGGACTTTGGCGGATGTGGTGGTGGCGCCCGTTGCTCCGGTGGAGCTGGCGACGGGGCAGGTGCGGGTGGCCGTGGGTGCGGTGGGGGTCAATTTCCGGGATGTGTTGGTGGCGTTGGGGATGTATCCCGGCGGCGGGGAACTGGGTGTCGACGGGGCAGGGGTGGTCGTTGAAGTCGGCCCGGGGGTAACCGGTTTGGCCGTTGGTGACCGGGTGATGGGGTTATTGGGGCTGGTGGGTTCGGAGGCGGTGGTGGATGCGCGGTTGGTAACCATGGTGCCGGCGGGCTGGTCGTTGGTGGAGGCAGCGGCCGTGCCGGTGGCGTTTCTGACGGCGTTTTACGGGCTGTCGGTGTTGGCGGAGGTCGCGGCGGGGCAGAAGGTGTTGGTGCATGCCGGCACCGGCGGGGTTGGTATGGCAGCGGTGTCGTTGGCGCGGTATTGGGGTGCAGAGGTTTTCGTCACGGCGAGTCGCGCCAAGTGGGATACATTGCGGGCGATGGGTTTTGACGATATCCATATCTCCGACTCGCGATCGTTGGAGTTCGAGGAGGCGTTTCTGCGGGCCACCGAGGGCAGCGGTGTGGACGTAGTGCTGAACTCGCTCGCCGGTGAGTTCACCGATGCCTCGCTGCGGCTACTGCCCAGCGGTGGCCGCTTTATCGAGCTGGGTAAAACCGATATTCGCGACGGGCAGACGGTGGCCGAGCGGCATCGGGGGGTGCGGTATCGGGCGTTCGATTTGGTCGAAGCCGGCCCAGACCGCATTGCGGCGATGCTTTCCGAGGTAGTGGGGTTGCTAGCGGCCGGAGTGTTGGCGCGGTTGCCGGTCAAGACTTTTGATGCGCGATGCGCCCCGGCGGCCTACCGGTTTGTCAGTCAGGCCCGTCATATCGGCAAGGTCGTGTTGACCATCCCCGATGGTCCGGGTGGGCAGTCCGGGTTGGCGGGGGGCACCGTGGTGGTCACTGGGGGGACCGGCATGGCCGGTTCGGCGGTGGCTACCCATTTGGTCCGGCGACATGGGGTGGCCAATCTGGTTCTGGTCAGCCGAAGCGGTGAGCAGGCCGACAGGGCGGCAGAAGTCGCGGCCCTGTTGCGCGAGGGCGGGGCCCAGGTGGCGGTGGTCTCCTGTGATGTGGCTGATCGTGATGCGCTGGCGGCATTGTTGGCGGGTCTGGATCCGCGCTATCCGCTTAAAGGGGTGTTTCATGCCGCTGGGGTGTTGGACGATGCCGTGATCACGGGCTTGACACCGGATCGGGTGGATACGGTGTTGCGGGCCAAGGTCGATGGGGCCTGGAATCTGCACGAGCTAACCGAGGACATGGATTTGTCGGCGTTTGTGGTGTTTTCGTCGATGGCCGGGATTGTGGGCACACCGGCTCAGGGGAATTATGCTGCGGCGAATGCGTTTTTGGACGGGTTGGTGGCCTATCGGCGCTCGCGTGGGCTGGCCGGATTGTCGGTGGCGTGGGGACTGTGGGAGCAGGCCTCGGCGATGACCCGGCACCTCGGCGAGCGGGATCGCGCCAGGATGACGCAGGCCGGGCTCGCTCCGCTAACCACCGAGCAGGCGCTAGGGTTCCTGGACACTGCGCTGCAGGCCGATCGCGCGGTGGTAGTGGCGGCCCGGCTGGATCGTGCCGCGCTGGCCGGCGCTGGTGCTGCGCTACCGGCATTATTCAGCCAGTTGGCTGCCGGTCCGACCCGGCGGAGGATCGACGCCGCCGATACGGCGGTGTCGATGTCGGGCTTAGTCAGCCGGCTGCATGCGCTCACGCCCGAGCGGCGGCAGCGCGAACTCACCGATTTGGTGATCAGCAATGCCGCGGCGGTGTTGGGTCGTTCCAGCAGTGTCGATATCAACGCTCACAAAGCATTCCAAGATCTCGGGTTCGATTCCTTGACCGCCGTGGAGCTGCGCAACCGACTCAAGACCGCCACCGGGCTCACGTTGTCGCCCACGCTGATCTTCGACTACCCCACGCCGGCCACGCTGGCCGAACACCTCGACAGCCGGCTAGTCACCGCCAGCGGTAGCGATCAACAAAGCCTGTCAGACCGTGTTGACGACATCACCCGCGAGCTAGTTGTGCTGCTTGACCAACCCGACTTGAGCGCCAACGTCAAAGCGCACCTGCGCACCCGCCTGCAAACCATGTTGACCAGCCTGACCACTGAAGACGACGACATCGCCGCCGCGACCGAAAGCCAGCTTTTCGCCATCCTCGACGAGGAACTCGGCTCCTAACCCCCCGCAAGGAACACCAATGTCGGGAACCACCACGCATGTTGACTACCTGAAGCGTCTCACGGCAGATCTGCGGCGCACCCGCAGACGCCTGTCCGACTTGGAAGCCAAGTTGTCCGAGCCGGTTGCGGTGGTCGGAATGGGATGCCGTTATCCAGGTGGGGTGGATTCGCCGGAGACGTTGTGGGAGCTGGTGGCCCAGGGCCGTGATGCGGTATCGGATTTTCCGGCGGATCGCGGGTGGGATGTGGACGGGTTGTTTGATCCTGACCCGGATGCATGCGGGAAGATGTATACCCGCCGCGGGACGTTTCTGGAGCATGCGGGTGACTTCGACGCCGGATTCTTTGGAATCGGTCCTAGCGAGGCGCTGGCGATGGACCCGCAACAGCGCCTGCTATTGGAAGTGTCGTGGGAAGCGTTGGAGCGTACGGGAATTGACCCGACCAAGTTGCGGGGTTCGGCAACGGGTGTGTTCGCCGGTGTTATCCATGCCGGCTATGGGGGCCAGCTATCCGGCGAGCTGGAAGGCTATGGGTTAACGGGTTCGACGCTGAGTGTGGCCTCCGGGCGGGTGGCGTATGTGCTGGGGTTGGAGGGTCCGGCGGTGTCGGTGGACACGGCGTGCTCGTCGTCGTTGGTGGCGCTGCATTTGGCGGTGCAGTCGCTGCGGTCGGGGGAATGCGATTTGGCGCTGGCCGGTGGGGTGACGGTGATGGCCACCCCCGCCGCATTCGTCGAGTTCAGCCGGCAGCGGGCGCTGGCGCGCGACGGTCGGTGCAAGGTATACGCCGGTGCCGCCGACGGGACCGCGTGGTCAGAAGGCGCCGGGGTGCTGGTGGTGGAGCGGCTGGTGGATGCACGGCGGTTGGGGCATCCGGTGCTGGCCCTGGTGCGCGGATCGGCGGTCAATCAGGACGGCGCCTCCAACGGTTTGACGGCACCCAATGGGCCATCCCAGCAGCGGGTGATTCGGGCGGCGTTGGCCAGTGCGCGACTGCGCGCGGTTGAGGTGGATGTGGTCGAGGGGCACGGGACCGGGACCATGCTGGGGGATCCGATTGAGGCGCAGGCGCTTTTGGCGACCTACGGTCAGGACCGCGTTGAGCCCCTGTGGTTGGGGTCGATCAAATCGAACATCGGTCATACATCGGCGGCGGCGGGGGTGGCCGGGGTGATCAAGATGGTGCAGGCGATGCGGCATGGGGTGATGCCCAAGACATTGCATGTGGATGTTCCTACGCCGCATGTGGATTGGTCGGTGGGGGCGGTGTCGTTGTTGACTCAACCGCGGGCGTGGTCGGTTCACGGCCGGCCGCGGCGGGCCGGGGTGTCGTCGTTCGGGATCAGCGGCACCAATGCGCATGTGATTCTTGAGCAGGCACCGGTAGTTGAAAGTGTTGTGCCAGAAGTTGCATCCCCAACAGCGGCGTCCGCCGTGCCGTGGGTGCTGTCGGCCCGGTCGGAGCAGGCGTTGGCCGGTCAGGCGCAGCGGCTGCTGGCTTTCGTCGCGGCCAACCCGGATTTGGATCCGATCGATGTGGGGTGGTCGTTGGTCAAGACGCGGGCGATGTTCGAGCATCGGGCGGTGGTCGTGGGTGCTGATCGCGGGGCCCTGCTGGCGGGGTTGGCGGCGTTGGCCGCTGGTGAGTCGGGTGCGGGCGTGGCAGTGGGTCGAGCGCGGTCGGTGGGGAAGACGGTGTTCGTGTTTCCCGGGCAAGGGGCCCAATGGGTAGGCATGGGAGCGCAGTTATATGCCGAATTACCCCTGTTCGCCCTGGCTTTTGACGCGGTGGCCGAAGAGCTGGATCGGCACCTGCGGCTGCCGCTGCGAAACGTGCTCTGGGAAGGTGACGAGGCGCTGTTGACTAGCACCGAGTTCGCCCAGCCGGCGTTATTCGCAATCGAAGTGGCGTTGGCAACGTTGTTGCAGCACTGGGGTATCAGCCCGGATTTCCTGATCGGACATTCGGTGGGCGAGATCGCGGCAGCACATTTGGCCGGGGTGTTGTCGTTGACCGATGCGGCGGGTTTGGTGGCTGCCCGCGGCAGGTTGATGGCGGAGTTGCCCGCCGGTGGGGTGATGGTGGTGGTGGCCGCCAGCGAAGAAGAAGTGCTGCCAGTGCTGGTCGACGGGGCGAATCTCGCGGCGGTCAACGCGCCGCACTCGGTGGTGGTTTCAGGGTGCGAGGCAGCGGTCAGCGATATTGCCGATCACTTTGCCCGCAGGGGCCGCCGGGTGCATCGGCTAGCGGTATCACATGCGTTTCATTCGTTGCTGATGGAACCGATGCTTGCCGAGTTCACGCGGATCGCTGCCGGTATTTCGGTGTCGAAACCGCGGATTCCGTTGGTGTCCAATGTGACCGGGCAGATGGCCGGCGCAGGCTACGGCGATGGACAGTACTGGGTGGAGCATGCGCGGCGCCCCGTGCGATTTGCCGAGGGCGTCCAGTTGCTGAATGCGGTTGGGGCCACAAGGTTTGTTGAGGTGGGTCCCGGCGGTGGCCTGACAGCATTGGTCGAGCAGTCGCTGCCTTTAGGCGAGGCGCTATCGGTGGCGATGATGCGTAGAGAGCACCCCGAAGTGTCGTCGGTGCTCGGCGCCGTGGCGACATTGTTCACTGCGGGTGCCCAAATGGATTGGCCGGCGGTGTTTGGCAGTCCGGGTCGACGGATCGAATTGCCGACCTATGCGTTTCAGCGGCAGCGGTATTGGTTGCCGCCTACGTCGGCGGGTTCGGCAGACATCAGCGGTGTTGGTCTGCTGGCAGCCCGGCATGGTTTGTTGGGTGCGGTTGTGGAGCAACCGGATTCGGACGTGGTGGTACTGACCGGCCGGCTATCGGTGGGGGAGCAGCGGTGGTTGGCCGATCACGTGATCGCTGGAGTGGTGTTGCTCGCCGGTGCGGCTTTCGTGGAACTGGCGCTGCGAGCCGCCGACCAGGTGGATTGTGGGGTGGTCGAGGAGCTGACGGTGGTGACTCCGTTGGTTTTGCCGACGGTGGGCGGGGTGCAGCTACAGGTGGTGGTGGGTGTCGGTGAGATGGGTCAGCGGCCAGTGTCGATATATTCACGCAACGCTGAGTCGGATTCCGGGTGGGTGTTGCATGCCCGGGGCGTATTGGGGGCAAAGGCGGTTGCCCCGGCAGCGGATTTGTCGGTGTGGCCGCCGCTGGGTGCTGCCCCGGTTGATGTCGATGGCGCCTATCAGCGATTCGCCGAACTGGGCTATGAATATGGCCGGGCGTTTCAGGGTCTGACGGCCATGTGGCGGCGGGAATCGGAGCTCTTCGCCGATGTTGCCGTCCCCGACGATGTCGATGTGACGTTGAGTGGGTTCGGAATTCACCCACTGGTGCTGGATGCGGCCTTGCATGCAATGGGCATGGTGGGCGAGCAGGCAGCTACCATGCTGCCCTTCTCCTGGCAAGGGGTCTCCCTGCATGCCGCGGGTGCGTCCCGGGTTCGGGCGCGGATCGCGCCGGCCGGTGATGGCACGGTGTCGGTGGAGTTGGCCGATCAGGCGGGGTTACCGGTGTTGTCGGTACAGGCATTGGTCATGCGTTCGGTGTCGTCTCAGCTGTTGTCGGCGGCCGTCGCCGCTGCCGATGCCGCAGGTCGCGGGTTGTTGGAAGTGGCGTGGTTGCCAGTGGAATTGGCGCACAACGACATCAGCGCCGACCTCGTGGTCTGGGAGTTGGAGTCTTTCCAGGACGGTGTGGGTCCGGTGTATTCGGCTACGCATCGGGTGTTGGTGGCATTGCAGTCCTGGCTGGCCCAGGAGCGGGCCGGCCGACTGGTGGTGCTGACCCAAGGGTCGGTCGGCCAGGATGCCACGAACTTGGCCGGCGCCGCGGTGTGGGGGTTGGTGCGGTCGGCTCAAGCCGAACATCCGGGTCGGGTGATGTTGGTCGATTCGGACGGCTCGATGGATGTTGGAGATGTCATTGGCTGTGGTGAAGAGCAATTGATGATCCGGAACGGCACAGCCTATGCCGCCCGGCTGGCACAGCTTCGACCACAGCCGATCCTGCAGTTGCCCGATACCAACTCGGGCTGGCGGTTGGTCGCCGGCGGCGCGGGCGCCCTTGAGGATTTGACGTTGGCATCATGCCCTGCAAAGGAATTGGCACCTGGACAGGTTCGAATAGAGGTGCGGGCTTTGGGTGTCAATTTCCGGGATGTGTTGGTGGCGTTGGGAATATATCCCGGTGCCGCGGAGTTGGGGGCCGAAGGGGCAGGGGTGGTCACCGAAGTCGGTCCAGGCGTGACCGGTTTAGCAGTTGGTGATCCGGTGATGGGTCTGTTGGGGGTGGCGGGGTCGGAAGCGGTGGTCGATGCGCGGCTGGTGGTCAAGCTGCCGAACCGGTGGCCGCTGACCGATGCTGCGGGTGTGCCGGTGGTGTTTCTGACGGCCTACTACGCGTTACGCGTGCTGGCGCAGGTGCAGCCGGGCGAGTCGGTGCTGGTACACGCCGCTGCGGGCGGGGTGGGTATGGCGGCAGTGCAACTGGCTCGGCTGTGGGGATTGGAGGTTTTCGCTACTGCCAGTCGCGGCAAGTGGGACACGTTGCACACAATGGGATGTGACAACACGCATGTTGCCGATTCACGCACACTGGCATTCGAGGAGACGTTTTGGCTGACCACCGAGGGTCGCGGCGTGGATGTGGTGCTCAACTCGCTGGCCGGTGAGTTCACCGACGCATCGTTGCGGTTACTGCCGCGAGGCGGTCGCTTCATCGAGATGGGCAAAACCGAGTTCGGGACGCCCAGGTCGTTGCCCAGGACCATCCTGGGGTGGCCTACCGGGCTTTCGACTTGATGGAGGCCGGACCGCAGCGGATTGCGCAGATGCTGGCCGAGTTAGTCGAGTTGTTCAAAACTGAAGCGCTGCATCGGCTTCCAGTCAAGTCATGGGATGTGCGGCACGCTCGGGAGGCGTATCGGTTCTTGAGCCAGGCGCGCCATGTCGGCAAAGTGGTGCTGACCATGCCGGACGCGTGGGCCGCGGGCACGGTGCTGATCACCGGTGGCACTGGGATGGCAGGTTCTGCGGTGGCGCGTCATCTGGTGAGTCGATACGGGGTGCGGCAGGTGGTGTTGGCCAGTCGTGCTGGTGAGCACACGGAGAGCGTCGCAGCATTGGTGGACGAGCTCGGCTCGGCCGGCGCCCGAGTGCAGGTGGTGTCTTGCGATGTGGCCGATCGTGATGCGGTGGCGGGTTTGGTGGCAAGCCAACCAGATCTGACTGCAGTGTTTCATGCGGCTGGGGTTCTTGACGATGCGGTAATCACCGGATTGACGCCGGAGCGGGTGGATAAGGTATTGCGGGCCAAGGTCGATGGGGCCTGGAATTTGCATGAGCTCACCCGGCACCTGGATGTGTCAGCGTTTGTGTTGTTTTCGTCGATGGCCGGGATTGTGGGTGCGCCGGGCCAGGCCAATTATGCTGCAGCGAACGCGTTTTTGGACGGGTTGGCGGCCTATCGGCGATCACGTGGACTGGCCGCGTTGTCGGTGGCGTGGGGATTGTGGGAGCAGGCTTCGGCGATGACCGAGCATTTAGGCGAGCGGGATCGGGTCCGGATGAGTCGGGTTGGACTGGCGCCGTTGCCTACCAACCAGGCGATGGGATTCCTGGATGCCGCGTTGCTGGCGGATCGGCCCGTGGTGGTGGCTGCTCGGCTGGATCGTGCCGCGCTGGCCGGTGCCGAGCTGCCGGCACTATTTAGCCAGTTGGTTGCCGGTCCGATCCGACGGATCATCGACGGCGCCGATGAGGTGTCGGGGTCGGGATTGGCGTCGCGGCTGCACGGGCTGACTCCCGAGCAGCGGCACCGCGAACTCACCGAGTTAGTATGTAGCAACGCCGCGATCGTGTTGGGGCATTCCGGCACTGAGATCGACGCGCACAAGGCATTCCAGGATCTCGGGTTTGATTCGCTGACAGCGGTGGAGCTGCGCAACCGGCTCAAGACTGCGACCGGGTTGACCTTGCCACCGACCTTGATCTTTGACTACCCCACGGCCGCCGAGTTGGCCGAACACCTCGACATCCAGCTGGCGAACGCCCCTGCCGTCACGGTCGACCAACCCAACCCGTCGACTCGTTTCAACGAGGTCACCCGCGAACTACAAGCATTGCTCGACCAACCCAACTGGAACCCCGACGACAAAACGCGCCTGATCAAGCGATTGCAAGCGATTTTGACCGATTGCACCGCTCCACCGGCCAGCTCCGGCCCGTCTACCACCCATGACGACGAGGACATCACCACCGCCACTGAAAGCCAGCTTTTTGCCATCCTCGACGACGAACTTGGACCTTAGCGCACGTGCAACCGACAGGCATCGCAATCATCGGGCTGGCATGCAGGTTTCCCACCGTCGTCAGCCCCGGCGACCTCTGGGACCTGTTGCGCGACGGGCGAGAGGCTGCTGGATCCATTGACAACGTCGCCGATTTCGACGCCGACTTTTTCAACCTATCCCCCCGCGAGGCGAGCGCGATGGACCCCAGGCAACGACTGGCGCTCGAACTCACCTGGGAACTGCTCGAAGACGCTTTCGTGGTGCCGGAAACGCTGCGCGGACAACCGATCGCGGTCTACCTCGGAGCGATGAACGACGACTACGCAGTACTGACGCTCGCGGCGGACCGTGTTGACCATCACGCGTTCGCTGGCACTAGTCGGGCAATCATCGCAAACCGCGTGTCGTTTGCTTTCGGGCTGCGTGGACCAAGCGTGACGATCGACTCCGGTCAGTCGTCATCCCTGGTAGCGGTGCATCTGGCATGCGAAAGCGTGCGAACAGGCGAAGCGCCGCTGGCGATTGCCGGTGGTGTTCACCTCAACTTGGCACGCGAAACAGCCATGCTGGAACAAGAATTCGGCGCGGTATCGCCGTCCGGCCATACCTACGCATTCGATGAACGTGCCGACGGCTACGTACCAGGCGACGGCGGTGGCCTCGTTCTGCTGAAGCCGGTGCAAGCTGCCCTGGACGACGGAGATCGAATCCACGCGATCATCCGCGGCAGCGCGGTCGGCAACGCCGGGCACAGCGCTACCGGGCTGACCGTGCCGTCGGTCGCCGGCCAGGTGGACGTCATCAGGCGGGCGATGTCCGGCGCGGGGGTGGATTGCCATCAGGTTCACTACGTCGAGGCACACGGGACCGGCACCAAGATCGGCGACCCGATCGAGGCGCGGGCGCTGGGTGAGATCTTCGCGGCGCGGCAACGTCGCCCGGTGAGTGTGGGGTCGGTCAAGACCAATATTGGTCATACCGGGGGAGCCGCTGGAATCGCCGGATTACTCAAGGCGGTGTTAGCGATTGAAAATGCCGTGATTCCACCCAGCCTCAACTACGTCGGTGCCGCAATTGATTTGGATAGCCTTGGGCTTCGGGTCGACACCGCGTTGACGCCGTGGCCGGTGGCGGATGAGCCGCGACGGGCTGGGGTGTCGTCGTTTGGCATGGGTGGGACGAACGCGCATGTGATCCTGGAACAGGGTCCGACGCAGTCGCCAGAGATAGTGGAATCTGTTGCCGCAGCGGGTAGTAACGCTCCGGTGGCGGTGCCGTGGGTGTTGGCTGCGCGGTCGCCGCAGGCGCTAACCAACCAGGCGGGGCGGTTGTTGGCGCACCTGACTGCCGACGACGGCCTGACCGCGCTCGATGTGGGGTGGTCGTTGGTGAGTACCCGGTCGGTGTTCGACCATCGCGCGGTGGTGGTGGGCGCTGATCGGGGGCGTCTGATGGCGGGGTTGGCGGGGTTGGCCGCCGGTGAGCCGGGCGCGGGTGTGGTGGTGGGTCGTGCGCGGTCGGTGGGCAAGACGGTGTTTGTGTTTCCCGGACAGGGGTCGCAGTGGCTGGGGATGGGCCGGCAGTTGTACGGCCGGTACTCGGTGTTTGCCCGGGCTTTTGACGAGGTCGTTGCGGTGTTGGATGGGCAGCTGCGGCTGTCTGTGCGGCAGGTGATGTGGGGCGCCGATGCCGGGCTATTGGAAAGCACAGAGTTTGCTCAGCCGGCGTTGTTTGTCGTCCAGGTGGCATTGGCCGCGTTGTTGCAAGACTGGGGTGTGCTGCCCGATCTTGTGATGGGTCATTCGGTGGGTGAGATTGCTGCGGCGTATGTGGCCGGGGCGTTGTCGCTGGTGGATGCCGCGCGGGTGGTGGCGGCGCGCGGCCGGTTGATGCAGGCGTTGCCCGCTGGTGGGGTCATGGTGGCCGTAGCGGCCAGCGAAGACGAAGTGGCACCGTTGCTCACCGAGGGCGTGTGCATCGCTGCGGTGAACGCGCCGGAATCGGTGGTGATTTCGGGTGAGCAGGCTGCCGTGGGTGTGGTAGTGGATCGATTGGTGGGGTTGGGTCGGCGGGTGCGGCGGTTGGCAGTGTCGCATGCGTTTCATTCGGTGTTGATGGACCCCATGGTCGAGGAGTTCTCGAAGGTGCTGGCTGATGTCTGCGTGCGGGCGCCGCGGATTGGGTTGGTCTCGAATGTGACAGGTCAGCTGGCCGGTGCTGGGTATGGGTCGCCGGCGTATTGGGTTGAACATGTGCGCAAGCCGGTGCGGTTCTTCGACGGTGTGGGATTGGCTGAATCCCTCGGGGCCAGGGTGTTTGTGGAAGTGGGTCCCGGTGCCGGGTTGGAGGCGTCGGTGGCGCTGCTAGCCAGGGATCGGCCTGAGGTGGAGTCGGTGCTGGCCGGGGTGGGGCGACTGTTCGCCGAAGGGGTGGCGGTTGATTGGTCTTCGGTCTTTGCGGGTTTGGGCGGCCGGCGGGTGGAGTTGCCGACGTATGGATTTGCCCGGCAGCGGTTTTGGTTAGGTGACAATGGCGAGTTGTCGGTGGACCAGACGGGCAAAGACGCCGGCGCAATTGCGCGATTGCAAAGCCTAGCCCCACCGGAACTGCAGCGCCAGCTGGTAGAGTTGGTGTGCTTCCATGCAGCAATCGTTTTGGGTCGCAAGAGCAGCCATGACATCGACCCCGAATGTGCTTTCCAAGACTTGGGATTTGATTCAATGAGCGGGGTCGAACTACGCAATCGTCTCCAGATGGCTATCGGTTTGCCCGGCTTGTCGCTGCCGCGCACTTTGATCTTCGACTATCCCACTGCGAGTGCCCTCGCCGAATGCCTTGGCCAGCTCTTAGGCGGCCAACACGAATCATCCGACGACGAGAGTATTTGGCAGCTGCTGAAAAACATTCCTATCCACCAGCTTCGACGCACCGGCTTGCTGGACAAATTGCTGCTGCTGGCCGGCCAGCCCGAGGAGTCCTTGGCTGGTCGGACCGTCAGCGACGAGGTTATCGACTCGTTAAGCCCCGAAGCTCTTATCGGGCTGGCGCTCGATGAGGACGAGAACGATATTCGATGACGAAATCCGTCCTGGCAGGCTCAAATTATGCTATCGGCATAGGTGCAAATACGACAGGCGTTGAATAGCGATGTTTTTGCGAGATCGCGTAATGTGGCTTAAACTTTGGGCTTCGAGGGTGGCAAGTAACTTAAGTGGGCAGGGGCATGAGCGTCATCGCGGGTGTGTTCGGTGCGTTGCCGCCGCATCGCTATAGCCAAAGTGAGATCACTGATTCGTTTGTCGAGTTTCCCGGCCTTAAGGAACACGAGGAGATCATTCGGCGTTTGCATGCCGCCGCCAAGGTCAACGGTCGACACCTGGTGCTGCCGCTGCAGCAATACCCGTCGCTGACCGACTTCGGCGACGCCAACGAGATCTTTATCGAGAAGGCTGTCGACCTTGGCGTCGAGGCCTTGCTGGGCGCGCTCGATGATGCCAACCTGCGCCCCAGCGACATCGACATGATCGCCACCGCAACCGTCACCGGCGTCGCGGTGCCGTCTTTGGATGCCCGGATCGCCGGGCGGCTTGGTCTGCGCCCCGACGTGCGGCGGATGCCGTTGTTCGGTCTGGGCTGCGTGGCAGGGGCGGCGGGCGTGGCCCGCCTGCGCGACTACCTGCGTGGCGCGCCCGACGACGTCGCGGTTCTGGTCTCGGTTGAGCTTTGCTCGCTGACGTATCCCGCGGTCAAACCAACCGTGTCGAGTCTGGTCGGGACCGCACTG
Organism: Mycobacterium tuberculosis H37Rv; assembly: GCF_000195955.2. Taxonomy (GTDB): domain Bacteria; phylum Actinomycetota; class Actinomycetes; order Mycobacteriales; family Mycobacteriaceae; genus Mycobacterium; species Mycobacterium tuberculosis. The sequence goes on from NC_000962.3 coordinate 1,891,787, forward strand.
TTCGGCGACGGAGCAGCCGCGGTGGTCGCCGTCGGCGACCGGCGCGCCGAGCAGGTTCGCGCTGGCGGACCGGACATCTTGGACTCGCGCAGCAGCCTGTACCCCGACTCGCTGCACATCATGGGTTGGGATGTCGGTTCCCATGGCCTGCGGCTGCGGCTTTCCCCGGACCTGACGAACCTGATCGAACGGTACCTAGCCAATGACGTCACCACGTTTCTTGATGCCCATCGGCTGACCAAAGACGACATCGGCGCCTGGGTGAGCCATCCCGGTGGTCCCAAGGTCATCGACGCCGTCGCCACGAGCCTCGCGCTGCCTCCCGAGGCGCTCGAGCTGACCTGGCGCTCGCTGGGCGAGATCGGCAACCTTTCGTCGGCCTCGATACTGCATATTTTGCGCGACACCATCGAAAAGCGGCCACCCAGCGGAAGCGCCGGGCTGATGCTGGCGATGGGTCCTGGTTTCTGCACGGAACTCGTCTTACTGCGCTGGCGCTGACTTCCTGATTTCAACGGTCAATCCCGGCCAGGGGCGCAGCGCGGCAAAGTTGGCCGCCCGAATGCGGTGAGTCCGCTGAGCGGGCAACTGCAGCATGGCCCTGGCGACCAGCCGAGCGAGAATCACGGTCATCTCGGTGGTGGCCATGACGGCTCCGATGCATCGGTGCAGCCCGCCGCTGAACGGGATGAATTCATGTGGCGCGGGTTTGCGGTAGTCCGCTGCGTTGGGATCCCAGCGCAGCGGACGGAATTCGGTTGGCTCGGGCCAGATTTCTGGGAGCCGGTGGGTGACGTAGGCGCTGAAGATCAACAGGCGTCCCGCCCGGATGCGATGCCCGTCGAACCAGAGGTCACGCAGCACCCTGCGGGCCGAGATCACGCCGGGCGAGTACAGGCGCAGCGTCTCGTGAACAACTCCGTTGAGGTAGGTGAGCGCGCTCAGGTCATCGGCGGCGGGGACTCTGCCACCCAGCACGCGCGCGACCTCGCTGGCCGCACTCTCCCAGGTGCCGGGCACGGTCAGCAGTGCGTAGATCGCCCAGGCCAGCGCGCCGCTGGTGGTCTCGTACCCCGCGGTGATCAGCGAAACGATCGAATCGCGAATCTCGTTGTCGCTTAACGTAGTACCCTCTTCAGAGCAGCCACTAATCAACGTCGTCAACATGTGGTCGTCGGGTCTGGGTGCCGTGCGCGCGTCGGCGATCTGAGCGTCGATGAGGTCGTCGATGCGTTTGCGGGCTGCCATGGCCCGTCGCCACCCGGGCGAGTTGACCCGCTGCTGCAGCCGCATCACCTGAGGCGGCCGTCGGGTTAGGTCCAGCAGGGGCTGCAGTTGCTCACCGAGAAAATCGGAATGTACGGCGAGGCGCTGGCCGAACAGACTCTCGGCGGTACTGCGCCGGACCGCCGAGCGCAACTCTTGGTAGATGTCCAGCCGCTGTCCGGGCTGCCAACCGTCGATCACCGTGTCGATATTGGACACCATCGTTGCCACATAGCGCTGGACGTGATGGTGCCGCAGCCCCGGTGCCACCACACTGCGGCGGCGCCGGTGGTCCGCGCCGTCGCTGACGATCAGCGCGGTCGGCCCGTCGACGGGAACCAGGCTCTCAAACGTTTGGCTCCAGCTGAACGCGTCGGCATTGGCGAACACGAATCTGTTGGCCTCTGCTCCCAGGAGATAGGTGTAGCCATGCCCACCGACTCCGGCGTTGATCAGCGGACCGCGCCATCGATACAGCGCCAGCAGCGCTTCGCCAAGCGGGTAGCGCACCGTCCGATACGTCCTCATTCGAGCATCTCCGAAAGCTCCAGCCAGCGATTCTCCATCGCCGCGACGTGGTCTTGCAGGACACGTAGTTGCTGGGTCAGCCGGGTGATGCCGACGTGGTCGGACTGGTCATGCTCGGCCAGTTCGGTATGTTTGGCGGCCACCCGGTCGGCCAGGCGGGCGAGTTGACGGTCGACTGCGGCCAACTCTTTTTCGGTGGCACGTCGCTGTGCGCCCGACATCGCCGGCGGCGCTGGCCGCTCGGCCGGTGCTGGGGCGCTAACGCGGGCAGCCAGCTGCAGGTATTCGTCGATGCCGCCGGGCAGGTGCCGCAACCGGTCATCGAGAATCGCGTACTGCTGGTCAGTGACCCGCTCGAGCAGATACCGGTCGTGTGAGACGACGATCAACGTACCCGCCCACGAGTCAAGCAGGTCTTCGGTCGCCGTCAGCATCTCGGTGTCCACGTCGTTGGTGGGCTCGTCGAGGAGCAGCACGTTCGGCTCGGACAACAGCGTCAGCATGAGCTGCAACCGCCGACGCTGACCACCGGAGAGGTCGTCGACTCGCGCGGACAGCTGGTCCCGGCGGAACCCGAGACGCTCTAGCAGCTGGGTCGGGGTAACCTCGCGGCCTTCGACCTGATAGCCGCCACGCAGCCTGCCTAGCACATCGGCGATCCGGTCGTCGGCAAACGGTGCCAGATCGTCCCCGTGCTGATCGAGCACTGCCAGCCGGACGGCTTGACACGTCCGACACCGGGCTGGACGGTGCCGGCGATCAAGCCCAGCAGGGTCGACTTGCCGGCGCCGTTAGCCCCGACGATGCCGATACGTTCACCCGGGCCGATCCGCCATTCGATATCGCGCAACACCGGGCGGCCCCCAGAAGGCTGGTACGAGACCGACACGCCGAGCAGGTCGACGACGTCCTTTCCGAGCCGAGCGGCCGCCAGCTTGGCCAGCTCCACGGTGTTGCGCGGTGGCGGCACGTCTGCGATCAGTTGGTTGGCGGCCTCGATCCGGAACTTGGGCTTGCAGGTCCGCGCCGGTGCGCCGCGGCGCAACCAAGCCAGCTCCTTGCGCAGCAGGTTCTGCCGCTTGGCTTCGGCCGCGGCGGTCAGCCGGTCCCGCTCGACGCGCTGCAGCACGTACGCCGCGTAGCCGCCTTCGAAAGGTTCGACGATTCCGTCGTGCACTTCCCATGTTGTGGTGGCGACCTCGTCGAGGAACCAGCGGTCGTGGGTGACCACGAGTAGGCCGCCGGTATTGCGGGCCCAGCGCCGCCGTAGGTGGTCGGCGAGCCAGGTGATGCCTTGGATGTCGAGGTGGTTGGTGGGCTCGTCGAGAGCGATCACGTCCCATTCGCCGACCAGCAGGCTGGCCAGTTGCACCCGTCGGCGCTGGCCACCGCTGAGGGTGCTGACCGGGGTGTCCCAGGCGATGTCGGATACCAGGCCGGCGACCACGTCCCGGATACGCGGGTTGCCCGCCCATTGGTGTTCGGGTTGGTCACCGATGAGCGTCCAGCCGACGGTGCGGTTGGGGTCGAGGGTGTCTGTTTGGCTGAGCGCGTTCACCCGCAATCCGCTACGCCGGGTGACCCGACCGGAGTCCGGCCGCAGTTGACCGGTGAGCAGGCCCAGCAGACTGGATTTGCCGTCGCCGTTTCGCCCGACGATGCCGATGCGCGCCCCGTCGTTGACCCCGAGCGTGACTGCCTCGAACACCACCTGAGTCGGATAGGCCAGGTGCACGGCCTCGGCTCCGAGTAGGTGCGCCATGGGGCCGACCCTAGCGTGGCGACGATGCGGGCTGGGATGGGCCGCTGAGGAGCCGCGCGGTCGAGCTCTAGCGTGGCGACGATGCGGGCTGGGATGGGCCGCTGAGGAGCCGCGCGGTCGAGCTCTAGCGTGGCGACGATGCGGGCTGGGATGGGCCGCTGAGGAGCCGCGCGGTCGAGCTCTAGCGTGGCGACGATGCGGGCTGGGATGGGCCGCTGAGGAGCCGCGCGGTCGAGCTCTAGCGTGGCGGCCCAGCCGCAGTGCAGTTGATTGGCGGCGGGGCTTGCCGGGTGGGGTGGAGGTCGTTGTAGGCGTCGATTGGGCTGGGTGTGATTGAGGTGTTTGAACATTTCGTGGGTTTGCACCCGGTTGAACGGGGTCAATGTCACGGCGACCGGGATACTCGAATGGACGTGCCGGGGCCAGCCGGCAAGCTGCTCGTGGCGGCTCGGCAGGGGCGTCGTCGGTAGCTTTCTCCAGCCAGCCCAACTGCGGACTGACTGAATCAGTCTTGGGCCACCAAGTCACTGGAATATGCTTGGGCACAATACATCTTGATGCCATGCAGTGGCCATGGTCGTCGGCGTACCGATTGGAGCCGGCCGTTGCTACCACATTAATCGGCATCAGTGCCTGGTGGGCGAATGGCAGCGTGAAGCAATACGCCGGTGATCTGACTGATCGTGTCGCCACGATGACAGTTTGCCGGCGCACGCCGGCTCCGCGAGTGCATTATCGACAGTGACACGTTTGGCAGGACCCAAGGAGGCCGAGTCCATGATTCGTGCTGTGTGGAATGGAACAGTGCTCGCTGAGGCGCCGCGAACCGTACGGGTGGAAGGCAACCACTACTTTCCGCCCGAGTCGCTGCACCGCGAGCATCTAATCGAAAGCCCGACCACGTCGATATGCCCATGGAAGGGTCTGGCCCATTACTACAACGTCGTCGTGGACGGCCCCTATGGTCCGGTTAACCCGGACGCTGCCTGGTACTACCGCCGGCCCAGTCCACTGGCTCGCCGGATCAAAAACCATGTTGCGTTCTGGCACGGTGTGACGGTCGAAGGTGAATCCGAGAGTCGGCATGGCTTGGCGCGCCGGGTTGTGGCGTGGCTCGGCAAATAGCGGCGTGATGCCAACGGTCGGACCCGCGGACCACGCGGCGGGCCTAGATCGGCGCGCGACGCCTGACCAGCTGCCGATATGGCGTATCGGCATCATCAGTGGGCTGGTCGGCATGCTGTGCTGTGTCGGGCCGACCATCCTGGCGTTGGTTGGGATTATTAGTGCGGCAACGGCTTTCGCGTGGGCGAACGACCTCTATGACAACTACGCGTGGTGGTTCCGCGTGAGCGGGCTCGCGGTGCTTGCCATTCTGGTGTGGTGGGCGCTACGACATCGAAACCGATGTAGCGTCAACGCAATCCGCCGGTTACGGTGGCGGCTGATGGCAGTGCTGGCAATAGCGGTTGGTACTTACGGTGTCTTGTCCGCTGTGACGACGTGGTTCGGTACGTTCGTATAGTTGCAGTATTAGACGAACGGGGTCGCCGGCGACGGGTGCAGCATGATTTCGGAGTCGTTGGCGCATACTGTCCGGCCAGCGTGCCGCAGTAGCAAGCTACAAGCCGCCGCGGCAGCAAGTACGGCGGCGACGGTCAGCAACGCGAGATGGTAAGTGCCGGTGGCGTCTTTGAGGTGGCCGGTGGCGTAGGGACCGGCGAAGCTCGCCAGACTGGCCACGGCATTGACCGTCGCGATGGCCACGGCGACCCGGGGACCGGCCAGCGCGGCGGTGCAACGGCTCCAGAAAGCGGGCATCGCGGCAAGGATTCCGGCGACGGCGATGGTCAGCCAACTCAGCGTCACTATCGGTGACATCGGACTCAATGCCGCACCGAGCGCGGCGCTGCCCGCGGCCGTTGTTGGCAGTGTGATATGGCCCGCTTGGGCGCCCGAGCGGTCGATGCTGCGGTGGCTCCAGGCCAACATGGCCAGCGCGGCGACACCGTACGGCAGGGCCGCCAACGTGGCAGCGGTCAGCGTGGCGGTGCCGTGTGCCAGCGACGCAACTAGTTGGGGCAGAAAGAACTGCAACGCATACAGCGCGAAATACAGGCCCCCGTAGACGACAGCGAAAAGGACAAGATCCCAACCGGCTCCACTCGACCGACCGGTCGGGGCAGGGGTGTCCTCGGTCAGCCGGGCCGACAGCTCTGCACGTTCCTCGGGGGTGAGCCAGCTTGCCCGTTGCGGGTTATCCGGCAACAGGCGCCGAAGAAGCGGCGCCAGCAGCAGTGCAGGCAATGCCTCGATCACAAACATTGCCCGCCAGCCGGGTAGCCCGGCCATGTGAACGTGGCCGACGATCAGCCCAGACAGCGGCAGGCCGACCGTGTTGGCGACCGGAATGGCCAGCAGAAAGGTGGCTACGGCGCGGGCTCGCTGCGCGCACGGAAACCACACCGTCAGATACGCGATGACGCCGGGGAAGAAGCCGCCCTCGGCGACGCCGAGGGCGAAGCGCGCCAGATACAAGGTGTGCGCGCTGGTGACCAAGGCCGTGGCCGCCGAGCACACACCCCAAGCCAGGACGACCGCCGTGAGCGTTCGACCGGCACCGAAGCGCGCCAACGCCGCGTTGGCGGGAACCTGGAACAGGACGTAGCCGAGGAAGAAGACGCCGGCGGCGGTGCCGTATGCGGTGGCGCTCAGGCGCAGGTCGGCGTTCATCGCCAGGGCTGCGACCGAGATGTTGGCCCGATCAACGAAGTTGATCACATACAACACGAACAGCAGGGGCAACAGCCGGCGCGCGGCCTTGCCCAGGGCATTGTGCGTGGGGCTTGCCGCGATTGTCGCCACCTGCGGCTCCTTCCGTGGGCCTGTCGAACAATTGCATCATGAAATGACCCCAACCCGGTCTTTGTAGTCCGGCGTGTCACTAACACGATCGGTTATGTCATTGCAGTAAAACGGATTTGGCGTTGCGCCGGATGTGTTTCGCCGTCAATCTCGGCGTAGGGGCCGGCGAAGAACAGGCTCCGGCCCGCCCGCTGTGGTGGGGCGAGCAGGATGTCGCGGCCGATCGACCACGCGATGTGGTTGGCCTGCAGGTTCGCGAACAGGCCGTGGGTGCCGTACTTCGTCGCACAGGAGGCGTCCGCCGGTAGCCAACCCAGCCCAGCGACGAAGAATTCCGCCCAGCAGTGGTAGCCGCACACCTCGCAATCCTGCGCACCGGGCTGCGGTAGCTCCAAGGCCTGACCGAGCACAAATCGTGCGGGGATGTCGACCGATCGGCACAGCGAGACGAACAATGCGTGGATGTCGTTGCAGTTGCCCACCGAGCAGGTCAGGGCATGCTCGGTGCTGCCCAGGAAAGACTGCTTCGTCGCGTCGTAGTCCATGGCGCCGGTGACGTAGTCGTAGATGCGACGGGCCTGTTCGAGCGGGTTGGTCTCGGGGCCGACGACGTCTTGGGCCAACGTACGGGTGCGCTCATCGACATCGACATGTGCTTCGGGGATCAAGGCGCGGCTGAACAATTGCGCCGTGGCCAACGGGCGGGCCCGTGCCGGATCCGGAGCATGCCCGATCGCCCGGCGTTCCACAACATAGCGGATAGACCAACTCGCCGCCGTCGCCAAGCGCAGCCGGCTGTACAACATCAGGTTCCCGAACTCCGGCTCACGCGTGAGGTCATAGGGATCCTCGCTGGTCACCTCGACGTCCAGAACGCGTTGAAACGCGCCGTCACCGATGACCGGGCACCACATCTCGACGGTGTGGGCACCTTGGGTGGAATCGATCGTGATGTGATCGGTGATTTCGAACAGCCCGATCGTCGCATCCGCGTGTGCGGATACCGCGGGGTCGGTGATCGTCATCGGTTAGCTCCTTCCGCTGAGACTGGTTTATGTTCGAACAACCGGCAGATCGGCTGCCAGCCATTCGGAGAACCCGCCGTCGAGTCGGCGGGCAGAAAATCCGTTGGGGCGCAACAGTTCTAGCGCGTCATAGGCATACACGCAGTAAGGTCCTCGGCAGCAGGCGACGATGTCGATGCCGGACGGGAGTTCATCAAGCCGCTCGGCCAGTTCGTCGAGGGGAATGCTCACTGCCCCGGGCAGATGCCCGGCGGCGTATTCCATGGCCGGCCGCACGTCGAGGACCAGCACCGACCCGGCGGCCACCCGAGCTTGCAACTCGTCTCGGCTGATCGGTTCCAGGCTGTCTCTGTCGGTGTAGTACTGCCGCACCAGGGAGCCGACCGAGGCCAGATTGCGTTCGGCCACAGCGCGCACCGCGCGCACTACGTCCCACACCTGCGGATCCGACAGTGCGTAAATCACCCGTTTGCCGTCCCGGCGGCTGGTCACCAGGCCGGCGCGCCGAAGTTGCAACAAGTGCTGGGAGGCATTGGCAAACGTCAACCCCGACGCACGAGCCAGCGCGTCCACACTGCGTTCACCCTGCACCAGCAGATCCAACAGCTCCAATCGATGGCCGCTGGACAGCGCTTGCCCGACCAGGGCGAACTGCTCGAAGATCAGCTTCTTTGCACCGGACATGCCGCCGCTCCATTCCTCGATTCAGATGTTCGTATATTCAATTGATTGTTTGATCATGTCATTCCGACACGCTGCTGCGGTTTCGCCGCCGGGGCGTCGCACCGCTACTCGGTGCCGGCTACGGCCTCACCCGCGGCCGCGGGTTCGCGACCGGGCCCTGCGCCGCGCCCTCGGGGTGGGCGGAATGTCCTCCGCGGTCAGCACCGGTGCATTCCTGACCACCGTGTGCCTCGCGCACCTGGTGCTCGGCGCGCTTATGGGTGTACTAGTGCACGAATTCGGCGCCGACATGCTGTCGTTGTGGCCCGTGGGACCGGCGCTGTGTCATTGAGCCCGGGCGCGTAATCCGTGTTGGTCGGTGATCTCGATGACCGCATACCCGACGGTGATCAATCGGTCGCGCTCGAACTCCTTGAGAATCTTGTTGATCGATGGGCGCTGCGCTCCAAGCATTGCGGCGAGGGTGCGTTGGGCAAGTTCGATACGGGCATCGATTGCCTCGTCGAGCAGGAGCTGCGCAACCTGCGCGGGCAGCGGGCGGCCAAGCATGCCCATTAACCGAATCTGCGCAGTCGACACCCGTTGCGCCACACTCGACAGCCACCGCCGTGCGATGGCCGGGTGGGTAGCTAGCAGCCGCTCGAACGCCTGCCGGTCCAGGAACAGGCAGGTCGCTTGGGTCAAGGCGCGCCCCGTGTAGACCATCGGCATCTCCAGTAGCAGCGGGATGTCGCCATCGACATCGCCGGGATGAAGGATGTTCACCACGGCGCGGCGCCGCCTGGAGCCGACCGCGAGCTCAATTAATCCGTGTCGCACAATCCACACCCCGTCCGCGGTTTGATCGGCGTGGAATACCACTGCCCCGGGGGCAAACTCCTTGACTTGTAACGTTTCGGCCAATGCCGACACATCGTCACGGTGCAGTGGCGCCGAGCCTCCGCGACCGACGCACCGCGCAATCCAGGCTGCCTGTCGGACCTGGGCCTCGGAAGGCGGTTGGCCCCCAGTCACCGCATGAACGAGATGCCGCAGCGGGCGCACCGACCGATCTGCCATGGCCCCTCCTTGAGAGCAGGCGATGCCGTCATCGTGCTGCCAATTGTCAGCGCGCGTGGATTGCGTGCGGGTTGGCTTGCCCTGAATGGGAAATTAGTCGATCGAAGAGAACACGCAAGCCCGTTCTGCGCCCCAGGCACTCTGTCAGCACGCTGACAAACCGATTCTTGGCGGAGTTTTGCCATCGGTATGGTATTGGGGTGCCTACTCGATTGGCCCGCGGTGCGACCGTGCCGACTCGCCGTCTGCAGGACATCAACGATCAACCGGTGGACGTCCCGGCTGCGACCGGAAGGACACACCTGCAGTTTCGGCGGTTCGCGGCCTGTCCGATCTGCCACCTGCACCTGCGCAGCTTCGCCAACCGGCACCAAGAGGTTGCGGACAGTGGAATCACCGAGGTGGTGTTTTTTCATTCGGCGGCCGACGCGCTGCGCGGATACCAGTCCTTGCTACCGTTCGCCGTGATCGCCGACCCCGACCGAGTGCAGTACCGCGAGTTCGGCGTAGAGAAAAGTCTGGGCGCCATCACTCATCCGCGGGCATTGTGGGCTGCCGTTCGGGGGTCGGCGGCGATGTTGCATCGCAACGATCCGGAACGGGCGGGCGTCGGATTCGGTGACGGCACAACGCATCTGGGATTGCCCGCCGACTTTCTCCTGGATGCCGATGGAACTGTCGCCGCTGTGCACTATGGGCGTCATGCCGACGACCAATGGTCGGTGGATCAGCTCATCGACATCAACCGCTCGCTTGGAGGTAAGGGCACTCAGTGACTCATTCCCGTCTGATTGGCGCACTTACCGTAGTCGCAATTATCGTCACTGCATGTGGTTCGCAGCCGAAATCCCAGCCCGCAGTGGCACCTACCGGGGACGCGGCCGCTGCCACCCAGGTGCCGGCGGGCCAAACCGTTCCCGCCCAGCTGCAGTTCAGCGCCAAAACCCTTGATGGGCACGACTTTCACGGGGAAAGCCTGCTGGGTAAGCCCGCGGTGCTGTGGTTCTGGGCGCCCTGGTGTCCGACGTGCCAAGGCGAAGCGCCGGTAGTCGGCCAGGTCGCCGCGTCACACCCGGAAGTGACGTTCGTCGGGGTGGCCGGCCTGGATCAAGTACCCGCAATGCAGGAGTTCGTCAACAAATACCCGGTGAAAACGTTTACCCAGCTGGCTGATACCGACGGGTCGGTCTGGGCGAATTTCGGTGTCACCCAGCAGCCTGCGTACGCGTTCGTTGACCCGCACGGCAACGTCGACGTCGTCAGGGGTCGGATGTCGCAGGACGAACTGACGCGGCGCGTCACGGCGTTAACCAGCCGTTGATCGACGCCACGCCGGTCGGCTTGGCGTTGGCCCACGCAGAAATGCCTGGCCTTCGCGACGAGTTGGGGCTTGCGCCGCGTGTGATACTGCCCTCATGACGATGGCTCGGGTGCGTCGCGGCACGGAACTGTTGTTGTCACCTCAGTCGCCGCCGGCCACCGGCGGGCTGATCGTGTTGACCGGTCTGCGGCTGTTGGCTGGGTTGATCTGGCTCTACAACGTGGTCTGGAAGGTGCCGCCGGACTTCGGTGAGCGCGGCCGGCGGGACCTGTATCACTTCACGCATCTGGCGGTTGAACACCCGGTGTTCACACCGTTCAGCTGGGTGATCGAGCATGCCGTGCTGCCGTACTTCACGGCATTCGGTTGGGGGGTGTTGTTCGCGGAGTCCGCGCTGGCGGTGCTGCTGCTGACCGGGACGGCCGTGCGGCTGGCCGCGTTGATCGGGATCGGGCAGTCGGTCGCGATCGGGCTGTCGGTGGCCGAGTCACCCGGGGAGTGGCCGTGGGCGTACGCGATGCTGCTGGGCATCCACGTCGTCTTGCTGTTCACCTGCTCGACCCGGTACGCCGCCGTCGACGCGGTGCGCGCCGCCGCCACGGGGTCGGCCGCTCGGACGGCGGCGCAGCGGCTGCTGGCCGGTTGGGGAATCGTGCTTGGGCTGATCGGACTTGTCGCGGTATGGCGTGGCCTGGGCGATGATCGACCCGCCTATGTCGGGATACGGGCGTTGGAGTTCTCCCTCGGGGAATACAACCTGCGCGGCGCACTGGCGCTGATCGCGATCGCGCTGGCAATGTTGGCGGCCGCCAAACGCGGCTGGCGCACCGTCGCGTTGGTCGCGGCGGTGGTCGCGGTGGCCGCCGCGGCCGCCATCTACCTGCAAGTCGGCCGGACCGCGGTGTGGCTCGGCGGGACGAACACCACCGCAGCGGTTTTCGTGTGCGCGGCGGTGGTGAGTCTGGCAACCGAATTCCGGATCGGACGGGTGGAAGGGGCGTGATGGCCACACCGGGCGTTGTGCAGGAAGTCGTTTCCGTCGCTGCAGAACACGCCGAGCGGGTCGACACCGACTGTGCTTTCCCGGCCGAGGCGGTCGACGCCCTCCGCAAGACCGGCCTGCTGGGTCTGGTGCTGCCCCGCGAGATCGGCGGAATGGGTTCCGGACCAGTGGAATTCACCGAGGTGGTCGCCCAGCTGTCGGCTGCATGTGGATCAACGGCGATGATCTATTTGATGCACATGGCGGCCGCTGTCACGGTAGCCGCGTCGCCTCCGCCGGGTCTGCCGGATCTGTTGGCGGACATGGCTTCCGGAAAACAACTTGGCACCTTGGCATTCAGTGAACCGGGTTCTCGTTCGCACTTCTGGGCGCCCGTGTCCACGGCGAGCGCCGACGGTGACGGCATCGCGGTGCGGGCCGACAAGAGCTGGGTGACCTCGGCGGGGTTCGCCGACGTCTATGTGGTGTCCGTCGGTTCGGCCGACGGTGCCGCGGGCGACGTCGACCTCTACGCGGTTCCGGCGGACACACCGGGCCTGCGGGTAGCGGGCACCTTCACCGGGATGGGTCTGCGGGGGAATGCCTCCGCGCCAATGGCCGTCGACATTCGCATCCCGGATTCGTATCGTCTCGGGGAGGCCGGCGGCGGATTCGGCATCATGATGCAAACGGTACTGCCCTGGTTCAATCTCGGAAATGCGGCTGTCTCACTGGGTTTGGCGACCGCAGCCACCGGTGCCGCGGTCAAGCACGTCGGGACCGCCCGGTTGGAACACCTCGGTGGCAGCCTGGCCGAGCTGCCCACGATCCGCGCCCAGATCGCTCGGATGGGCACCACGCTGGCCGCGCAAAAGGCGTACCTTGAGGTCGCCGCCAACAGTGTCAGCTCGCCCGACGACACCACCTTGACCCACGTGCTGGGTGTGAAGGCCTCGGTCAACGACGCCGCGCTGACCATCACCGAATCGGCCATGCGGGTGTGCGGCGGGGCCGCGTTCTCCAAGCATCTGCCCATCGAACGCGCCTTCCGCGACGCCCGGGCGGGGTCGGTGATGGCGCCAACCGCCGACGCGCTCTACGACTTCTACGGCAGGGCCGTCACCGGGCTGCCGCTGTTCTAGGAGGCGATATGTCAACCGAACCGCTCGTCGTGGGAGCAGTCGCATACACACCCAACGTGGTCCCGATTTGGGAAGGCATCCGCGGCTACTTCCAAGACTCCGAAAGCCCGGACACCCAAATGGATTTCGTGCTCTACTCCAACTACGCGCGGCTGGTCGATTCGCTGATCGCCGGCCACATCGACATCGCCTGGAACACCAACCTGGCCTACGTGCGGACCGTGCTGCAAACCGGCGGGCGGTGCACGCCATTGGCCCAGCGCGATACCGACGTCGACTACACCACCGTGTTCGTTGCACATGCCGGCAGCGATCTGCACGGCGCTAAAGACATTGCCGGAAAGCGCCTTGCGCTCGGGTCCGCCGACTCTGCGCACGCGGCCATCTTGCCGCTCTATTATCTGCGCCGGGCGGGCATCGCCGAGTCTGACCTGCAGGTGATCCGCTTCGACACCGACATCGGCAAGCACGGCGACACCGGTCGCAGCGAACTCGACGCGGTGGATGCGGTGCTCGCCGGTGAGGCCGACGTGGCGGCGATCGGCAGCTCCACGTGGGCCGCGATGGGCGCCGCGGAGCTGATGGGGGAGTCGTTGACCGAGGTGTGGCGCACCGACGGCTACTGCCACTGCATGTTCACCGCGCTGGATACGCTGCCCGCCGAAAGATACCAGCCGTGGCTCGACCGGTTGCTGGCGATGAGCTGGGATGACTCCGAGCATCGAAAGATCCTCGAACTCGAGGGTTTACGACGTTGGGTGCCTCCGCACCTGGACGGCTACAAGCCGCTGTTCGAGGCCGTGCAGGAGCAGGGCATCGACCCGCGATGGTGATCATAGAGCTGATGCGCCGGGTGGTAGGTCTCGCACAGGGAGCTACCGCCGAGGTCGCCGTCTATGGCGACCGAGATCGTGATCTCGCGGAGCGATGGTGCGCGAACACCGGAAACACCCTGGTGCGCGCCGACGTGGACCAGACCGGCGTCGGCACCCTGGTGGTGCGCCGCGGCCATCCGCCTGACCCGGCAAGCGTGTTGGGCCCCGACCGGCTACCCGGGGTCCGGTTGTGGCTGTACACCAACTTCCACTGCAACCTGTGCTGCGACTACTGCTGCGTCTCGTCGTCACCAAGCACCCCGCATCGCGAACTGGGGGCGGAGCGGATCGGCCGAATCGTCGGTGAAGCGGCGCGCTGGGGAGTGCGCGAACTGTTCCTCACCGGCGGTGAGCCGTTCCTGCTGCCCGACATCGACACGATCATCGCGACCTGTGTGAAGCAGTTGCCCACCACCGTCCTCACCAACGGCATGGTGTTCAAAGGGCGGGGTCGGCGCGCGCTGGAATCCCTACCTAGAGGGCTCGCCTTGCAGATCAGCCTGGACTCGGCCACCCCGGAGCTGCACGATGCGCACCGCGGCGCGGGGACGTGGGTCAAGGCAGTAGCTGGTATCCGGTTGGCGCTCTCACTTGGCTTCCGGGTGCGGGTGGCCGCGACGGTTGCCAGCCCCGCACCTGGCGAGCTGACGGCGTTTCACGACTTCCTCGACGGGCTTGGCATCGCACCCGGGGATCAGCTGGTCCGGCCGATCGCGCTGGAGGGCGCCGCGTCGCAAGGGGTGGCGCTCACCCGCGAATCGCTGGTTCCCGAGGTGACCGTCACCGCCGACGGCGTGTACTGGCACCCAGTGGCCGCCACCGACGAGCGCGCCCTGGTCACCCGTACCGTCGAACCCTTGACCCCGGCGCTGGACATGGTAAGCCGGCTATTCGCCGAACAGTGGACACGAGCCGCCGAAGAGGCCGCGTTGTTCCCGTGTGCGTAGTGCCCAGTCTGCCGGCCGCGAACCCAGGATTAATTGCTGATGACAAGTATTGCCCTACTGCACTATAGTTCTGCTTGCACTTGAAAACAACGAACCGTGATGCGGGTCGTAAGGGATTCCGGTAAGGAACACAGTCAAGTTCTTGCACGCGTCGGCGGCAGTGTTGCCTCAACGCCCAAACTGCACCAAACTGTTTCGCCCACGGCGGGGCGTGTCTGAGAGGTATCGCGTGACCACCGCCCATAACGGATCCGCTCCGCGTTTTCAACGTACCCGCTCTGGCTACGACCCGGTCGCAGTCAATCATTACATCGCCGAACTCGTGCTGCGTCAGCAGGCGCAGCACTGTGAGATTGAAACGCTCAAGGCAGAAATAGCCAGTCTGAAGGACGAAAACGCTGCCCTGAAGGACACCTCGCCGTCAGCACAGGCGGTGACCGATCGGATGGCGAAAATGCTTCGACTCGCTGTCGACGAGGTCTTCCAGATGCAGTCGGAGGCACGGGCCGAGGCCGCAACATTAGTTTCTGCGGCTAGGGATGAGGCGGAAGCGGTCCGAACGCAGAAGCGAGAAATGCTGGCGGATATGAACGCCCGGCAAAGAGCGCTGGAGTCCGAGCATGCCGACGTGATGCGCCGCGCTCGTGAAGAGGCTGAACAGCTTGTGGCGCAGGCAACCGCCGAGGTGGAGCGGATGCGTGTCATCGATGCCAGACGCCGTGAGAAAGCCGAGCAGGAACTTGATGCCGAAATCATCAGGCTTCGCACCGATGCCCAATTTCAGATCGACGATCAGCTGCAGGCCACACAGCAGGAGTGTGAGAAGCGGCTTGGCGAAGCCAAAATCGAGGCCGATCGACGGCTGCATGTTGCCGACGAGCAGATTGAGCACGGCCTCAGCGAGGCTCGGCGAACGTTGGAAGAGATCAGCCAGCGGCGAGTCGGCATCCTCGAACAACTAGCGCGTATTCACGCACAGCTCGAGAATATTCCAGCGCTCCTGGAATCGGCTCGACATAGCGAGACGGAGCCACTGCAGTCCATAAACGGCGCGGTCGCTGAGCTACGGGCCATTTAGCGATCGCGTGCCTGAGCGCGACTCATCTGTGACAGTTCCGTCACGGCTGGGTCAGGTGCCGGTGTCCTGGCGACGCCGACTGCGCACAGACCGAAACAGCACGGTGTGGATGTGCCATGATGTGCACGCTGTCAAGGCCAGTCGGGTGACGATGCGGGCCGGTGTGGTCCGAGGAGGAGCCCGACAATTTAAGCTAGTCGGGTGACGATGCGGGCCGGTGTGGTCCGAGGAGGAGCCCGACAATTTAAGCTAGTCAGGGAGCCCTCAGGAGCGGTGGTGGATCTCAATTTTTCGATGGTCACGCGACCAATCGAGCGCCTGGTGGCCACGGCGCAGAACGGTCTGGAAGTCCTGCGACTCGGGGGCCTGGAAACCGGCAGTGTTCCGTCGCCGTCCCAAATCGTTGAGAGCGTACCGATGTACAAGCTGCGGCGGTATTTTCCGCCGGACAACCGCCCGGGACAGCCACCGGTGGGTCCGCCGGTGCTGATGGTGCACCCGATGATGATGTCGGCGGACATGTGGGACGTCACCCGTGAAGACGGCGCGGTGGGGATCCTGCACGCCAGCGGGCTAGATCCCTGGGTCATCGACTTCGGCTCACCCGACGAGGTCGAGGGCGGAATGCGCCGTAACCTGGCCGACCACATCGTCGCCCTCAGCGAGGCGGTCGATACCGTCAAGGACGCCACTGGCCACGATGTGCACTTCGTCGGGTATTCGCAGGGTGGCATGTTCTGCTATCAGGCCGCGGCATACCGGCGTTCGAAGGACATCGCCAGCGTGGTCGCGTTCGGCTCGCCGGTGGACACCCTGGCCGCGTTGCCCATGGGCATCCCGGCGAACATGGGCGCTGCGGTCGCCGATTTCATGGCCGATCACGTCTTCAATCGCTTGGATATCCCAAGCTGGATGGCGCGCATGGGTTTTCAGATGATGGACCCACTCAAAACCGCGAAGGCCCGGGTGGACTTCGTGCGTCAGTTGCACGACCGCGAGGCACTGCTGCCGCGGGAACAACAGCGCCGGTTCCTGGAATCCGAAGGATGGATCGCCTGGTCGGGCCCGGCGATCTCGGAACTGCTCAAGCAGTTCATCGCGCACAACCGAATGATGACGGGTGGTTTCGCCATCAGCGGCCAGATGGTGACGCTTACCGATATCACTTGCCCGATACTGGCGTTCGTCGGTGAGGTCGACGACATCGGCCAGCCGGCGTCGGTACGCGGCATCCGGCGGGCCGCGCCCAACTCCGAGGTCTACGAATGTCTCATCCGGGCAGGGCATTTCGGTCTCGTCGTGGGATCCCGAGCGGCACAACAGAGCTGGCCGACCGTGGCCGACTGGGTGCGCTGGATCTCCGGCGACGGCACCAAACCGGAAAACATCCACCTGATGGCCGATCAGCCGGCCGAACACACCGATAGCGGTGTGGCTTTCAGCTCCCGGGTCGCGCACGGCATCGGGGAGGTCTCGGAGGCTGCGTTGGCGCTGGCTCGCGGCGCGGCCGACGCGGTCGTTGCGGCCAACAGATCGGTGCGCACGCTGGCGGTGGAGACGGTGCGGACGCTGCCGCGACTAGCCCGGTTGGGTCAGCTCAACGACCACACCCGGATCTCGCTGGGCCGCATCATCGACGAACAGGCACACGATGCCCCGAAGGGTGAATTCCTGTTGTTCGACGGGCGCGTGCACACCTATGAGGCGGTAAACCGGCGGATCAACAATGTCGTTCGTGGCCTCATCGCGGTCGGGGTGCGGCAGGGTGACCGTGTCGGCGTGCTGATGGAGACTCGGCCCAGCGCGCTGGTCGCCATCGCCGCGCTGTCTCGGCTGGGAGCGGTTGCCGTGGTGATGCGGCCAGACACCGACCTGTCCGCGTCGGTCCGGCTCGGGAGAGTGACCGAGATCCTGACCGACCCTACCAATCTGGATGCTGCGCGCCAGTTGCCCGGACAGGTGCTGGTGTTGGGTGGTGGTGAATCGCGTGATCTGGATCTGCCGGCCGACGCACTTGAACAGGGCCAAGTCATCGACATGGAAAAAATCGACCCGGACGCCGTCGAGTTGCCGGCGTGGTATCGACCGAATCCCGGATTGGCGCGGGATCTGGCGTTCATCGCGTTCAGTTCGGCCGACGGCGACCTGGTGGCCAAGCAGATCACCAACTACCGCTGGGCGGTGTCGGCCTTCGGGACCGCCTCGACGGCGGCCCTCGGCCGCAGAGACACGGTGTACTGTTTGACGCCGCTGCACCATGAGTCCGCACTGTTGGTCAGCCTGGGCGGCGCGGTCGTGGGCGGAACCCGTATCGCATTGTCCCGCGGCTTGCGCCCGGACCGGTTCGTGGCCGAGGTACGCCAGTACGGCGTCACCGTCGTCTCCTACACATGGGCCATGCTGCGTG
Organism: Mycobacterium tuberculosis H37Rv; assembly: GCF_000195955.2. Lineage (GTDB taxonomy): Bacteria > Actinomycetota > Actinomycetes > Mycobacteriales > Mycobacteriaceae > Mycobacterium > Mycobacterium tuberculosis. Next base: position 1,909,728 of record NC_000962.3, read on the forward strand.
ACGTGGTCGACGATCCGGCGTTCGTGTTGCACGGCAACCATCCGGTGCGGTTGTTCATCGGCTCGGGCATGCCGACCGGATTGTGGGAGCGGGTCGTCGAAGCGTTCGCACCGGCGCACGTCGTCGAGTTTTTCGCCACCACCGACGGACAGGCGGTGCTGGCCAACGTGGCTGGCGCCAAGATCGGCAGCAAGGGCCGTCCGTTGCCTGGCGCCGGACGTGTCGAACTTGGGGCCTACGACGCCGAACATGACCTGATCCTGGAGAACGACCGCGGCTTCGTGCAGGTCGCCGGTGTCAACCAGGTCGGGGTGCTGCTCGCACAATCCAGAGGGCCGATCGATCCGACCGCGTCGGTCAAACGCGGTGTCTTCGCTCCCGCCGACACCTGGATATCTACCGACTACCTATTCTGGCGTGACGACGATGGGGACTACTGGCTGGCGGGTGGACGCGGCTCGGTGGTGCGCACTGCGCGCGGGATGGTTTACACCGAGCCGGTCACCAACGCGTTGGGCCTCATCACCGGTGTCGACCTCGCGGTGACCTACGGTGTATTGGTGCGCGGTCGCCACGTCGCGGTGTCGGCGGTGACGTTGCTGCCTGGAGCGACCATCACAGCCGCCGACTTGACCGAAGCCGTGGCGAGCATGCCGGTGGGGCTGGGACCTGACATCGTGCACGTGGTGCCGCAGCTAACGCTCAGCGGTACTTACCGGCCAACGGTCAGCGCGTTGCGGGCCAACGGGATTCCCAAGGCGGGCCGTCAGGCATGGTATTTCAACTCCGGCGGCAACGAGTACCGGCGGTTGACGCCGGCGGTCCGCACCGAGTTGACCGGCCAGCATCGGCGCGGCAATGCTTGACGAGGCGCTGCTCGCCATCCTGGTGTGCCCGGCGGATCGAGGTCCGCTCGTCTTGGTCGAGGACGGCGACATCCAGGTGCTCTATAACCCGCGGCTGCGGCGCGCCTACCGCATCGAGGACGGTATCCCGGTTCTGCTGGTCGACGAGGCCCGCGAGGTCGACGAGGACGAGCACGCCCGCCTCATGGCGCGAGGTCGTCCGGCAGCTCCCCAGTGAGGTAGCGCTGCAGGTTGGGCGCGATGGTTTGCACGATCTGTTCGGCCGGCAACGAAGCAAACGGTTCGATTCTGACGATGTAGCGCGCCATGACCACACCCATCAGTTGCGACGCGACGAACTGGGTACGGATCTTGCCGGTTCCCGGCGGGTTGTCGACGCGGGACCCAAGCTCCACGGTGACCACTTCCTCAAGGAAGGAGCGCGCCAGGCCCACGTCGGAGCCTGAGATCAAGGATCTCAGCGTCGCGATCAACCCGGCACCCAGTTCGGAATCCCAAATCGGCAGCAACAAGGACGGCAGCTTGTAACCGAGTTCCTCGACAGGCGCCTCGCGAATCGGACCGATGATGACCATCGGGTCGATCGGAATGTGGATCGCGGCGGCGAAAAGCTGCTGTTTGGTGCCGAAGTAGTGATGCACTAGTGCGGCATCAACACCGGCCTTGGCGGCCACGGCTCGGATCGATGTTCTGTCAATGCCGTTGTGCGCAAAGAGTTCTCGGGCACTGGACAGGATTCGCTCCCTAGTGTCAGAGCTGCCGGCGGGTCGCCCGGGCCGTCTGCGGCTGTTGTCCGGCGCCGCCACGCTATGACGTCCGTCGCCGCAGTGTCACCGCCGCCAGACACAGCGACGCGACCGCGAAACTCAGCACGACGACGACGTCGCGCACCGCGATACCGGTCAGCTCCGGATGCGCACCCACCTGTTGTAGCGCCTCGAGCGCGTAGCTGGCCGGCATCACGTTACTGATCCACTCCAGCCACGTCGGCATCAGTGCCCGCGGGACGATGATGCCGGCGAGCAGCAGCTGCGGCACCATCACCAGCGGGATGAACTGTACGGCCTGAAATTCGGTGCGGGCGAAGGCACTACACAATAGACCGAGCCCGACACCCAAGACGGCGTTGACGATCGCGATCGCGAACACCCACACCGGGCTGCCCGCCGTGTCAAAGCCAAGGAACCAGAACGCCACAATGCAGGCCAGCGTGGCCTGCGCCGCCGCGGCGATCGAGAACGCGGTCCCGTAGCCGGCGAGCAGATCAAGCCGGCGTAGCGGGGTGGTCAGGATGCGCTCCAGCGTTCCCGAAGCCCTTTCGCGTTGCATGGTGATCGCCGTGATCACAAACATCACAAAGAGTGGGAACAGGCCCAGTAGCACCAGGCAAGCGGTGTTGAACCCGGATGGGGTACCGGGGCGATGCGGGACGTTCTCGAACATGAAATACATCAGCGTGATGATCAGGATGGGTACCAGCAAGATCATCGCGACACTGCGGTGATCAGCGGCAAGCTGCCGGAGAATCCGCGCCGTAGTGGCCGTGTAGTTCTGCAGCGTTAGCCGGCCGCGGGCACGGTGGTGGTGCGTCGGACGATGGACAGAAACGCTTCCTCCAGTGATGTGCATCCGGTTTCCTTTCGTAGACGGTGCGGCGTTGTGTGGGCCAGCAGCTGCCCCTGGCGCAGAAGCAACAGATCGCCGCAGCGGTCGGCCTCGTCCATTACGTGGCTGGACACCAACAGCGTGGTGCCACGCCGCGCCAGCGCCGTGAACCGATCCCATAATTCGACGCGCAATACCGGATCCAGGCCGATGGTCGGCTCGTCGAGCACTAGCAGATCAGGCCGGCCGACCAGCGCACACGCCAGCGAGACCCGGGCCCGCTGGCCGCCGGACAGGTTGGCACAACGGGCGGTGCGGTGATCGCGCAGGTCCACCGCTTCGATCACCTCATCGGCGGCTTGCCTGTCGACGCCGCAGAGTTCGGCGAAGTAGCGGATGTTGTCGATCACCCGCAGGTCGTTGTAAATGGTCGGGTCCTGAGGCATGTATCCAACCCGATGGCGTAGTTCGGCTGACCCAGCCGGTTGGCCCAGCACGCTCACCGAACCCGAGGCAATGATTTGGGAGCCAACGATGCAGCGAATCAGTGTTGTCTTGCCCGACCCGGACGGACCGAGCAGGCCGGTGATCGTGCCGCAGGCGACCCGGACCGAAACATCCTGCAGGGCAAGGCGTTTACCACGGATGACGCGCAGCTGGTCGATGATGACCGCGGGGTCGGCACCGTCGCGAAGTAATTCATCACTTGATGAAATCATCATGTGATGAATATCCGCCAGTCGTGCGGGTTTGTCAAGGGCCGGTGCACAATCGTCTCTGATGAACGCTGAGGAACTGGCGATCGACCCGGTCGCGGCCGCGCATCGGCTGCTCGGCGCAACTATTGCCGGACGGGGTGTGCGTGCGATGGTGGTCGAGGTCGAGGCGTATGGCGGGGTGCCCGACGGTCCCTGGCCGGACGCCGCGGCGCACTCTTACCGCGGCCGCAATGGCCGCAACGACGTCATGTTCGGGCCCCCGGGGCGGCTTTACACCTACCGCAGCCATGGGATCCATGTCTGTGCCAACGTCGCGTGCGGGCCCGATGGCACGGCTGCCGCTGTGCTACTTAGGGCCGCCGCCATCGAGGACGGCGCCGAGCTCGCCACGTCTCGGCGCGGGCAGACGGTGCGCGCTGTCGCACTGGCGCGCGGCCCGGGAAACCTCTGCGCTGCCCTCGGAATCACCATGGCCGACAACGGGATTGACTTGTTTGATCCGTCCAGTCCGGTGCGGCTGAGGCTCAACGACACGCACCGTGCCAGGTCGGGGCCGCGCGTTGGGGTCAGTCAAGCCGCTGACCGGCCGTGGCGATTGTGGCTCACGGGTCGACCGGAGGTGTCGGCCTACCGGCGAAGCTCGCGGGCACCGGCCCGGGGAGCCAGCGACTAGAGTCTTGCGGGATGTCTGGCATGATCCTCGATGAGCTCAGCTGGCGCGGGTTGATCGCGCAGTCGACCGACCTCGACACGTTGGCCGCCGAAGCACAGCGCGGGCCGATGACGGTGTACGCCGGCTTCGATCCCACCGCGCCTAGCCTGCATGCCGGACATTTGGTGCCGCTGCTGACGTTGCGGCGCTTTCAGCGCGCCGGTCATCGCCCCATCGTGCTGGCCGGCGGGGCCACCGGCATGATCGGTGATCCACGTGACGTCGGCGAGCGCAGTCTCAACGAGGCCGACACCGTCGCCGAATGGACCGAACGGATCCGTGGGCAGCTGGAGCGCTTCGTCGACTTCGACGACTCACCAATGGGCGCGATCGTCGAGAACAACCTGGAATGGACCGGCTCACTATCGGCTATCGAGTTTCTACGTGATATCGGCAAGCACTTCTCGGTCAACGTGATGCTGGCCCGCGACACCATCCGGCGGCGTCTGGCGGGGGAGGGGATCTCTTACACCGAATTCAGCTACCTGTTGCTGCAGGCCAACGACTACGTCGAATTGCACCGGCGCCACGGCTGCACGCTGCAGATCGGTGGTGCAGATCAGTGGGGCAACATCATTGCCGGCGTCCGGTTGGTGCGCCAGAAGCTCGGTGCCACCGTGCATGCGCTTACCGTCCCCTTGGTGACCGCTGCCGACGGCACCAAGTTCGGCAAATCAACCGGCGGCGGGAGCCTGTGGTTGGATCCCCAAATGACCAGCCCCTATGCCTGGTACCAGTACTTCGTGAACACCGCGGACGCGGATGTGATCCGCTACCTACGGTGGTTCACCTTCTTGTCGGCCGACGAGTTGGCCGAGCTGGAACAGGCGACAGCGCAACGCCCGCAACAACGGGCCGCCCAGCGCCGGCTCGCCAGCGAGCTCACCGTCTTGGTGCATGGCGAGGCGGCGACCGCAGCCGTCGAGCATGCCAGCCGGGCACTCTTCGGTCGGGGCGAGTTGGCCCGTCTGGACGAGGCGACACTGGCTGCTGCGTTGCGGGAAACCACGGTCGCCGAACTCAAACCGGGCAGTCCCGACGGAATCGTCGACTTATTGGTGGCCAGCGGCCTGTCGGCCAGCAAGGGCGCGGCGCGGCGCACGATCCACGAGGGTGGGGTGTCGGTCAACAACATTCGGGTTGATAACGAGGAATGGGTGCCGCAAAGTTCGGACTTCTTGCACGGCCGCTGGTTAGTGCTACGTCGTGGAAAGCGGAGTATCGCCGGGGTGGAACGGATTGGCTGAGCCGAGCCACCACGTCCTCGACGTCCTCGGGTCCCAAGGTGATATGCGACGTGAGCGGCCCATGGAATATCGCTGGGCGGTAGGGGAGGGCCAGCGGGGGATCTTATCTCGAGGGATGGGGTGGGGATGCATCGATAAGCCCCCCGCTGAAGCCTGGGGTTCGACGGGGATCTCAGACTTGGGGGGATTGGGAGGTGATGAGACCCCCGTCGAAGTCTAGTGCGTTGACCTCACTCGGCGGTGTCGCCGGCGTGGAACAACGGGATCGAGTACGTGGTCTCGCTCTCACTAAACAGCTGTGCGTGTGACAACGGGTCATCATCCTTTCATGTGACAGGCGAGCGGCGTTGCGTTGTAGTCGATTTCCACTTCCTGACTTATCTTTGGCGGGTTTGGACTCCGCTGGTATCCCACGACTAGTCGGTGGCCGGGGGAAATGCCGAATCCCGCATCCGGTGGATCGTGAAGTCCACCAATCGGGGGACGATCGGCCCGCGGTGCCCCCCTACCCGGTTAACGCGCACACATTCCACACGAAACGCGTTAGTGTGCAAACCTTTATCCCACTGTGCTGTGAACGTGACTCTTGTTGGCCACTGTTGTCGAGGTGCCTTAAATGACGCAAGTGCGACAACAACGAGAAGCGGGAGATGACGGCACACACACACGACGGGACACGGACCTGGCGAACGGGCCGGCAGGCGACGACGTTGCTCGCGTTGCTGGCCGGGGTGTTTGGTGGTGCCGCGAGCTGCGCGGCGCCGATCCAGGCCGACATGATGGGTAACGCATTCCTGACAGCGTTGACCAACGCCGGCATTGCCTATGACCAACCGGCGACCACGGTGGCGCTAGGCAGATCGGTTTGTCCGATGGTGGTTGCGCCGGGCGGGACGTTCGAATCGATCACGTCCAGAATGGCTGAGATCAATGGCATGTCGCGTGATATGGCGAGTACGTTCACCATTGTCGCGATTGGGACGTATTGCCCGGCGGTGATTGCGCCGCTGATGCCTAACCGGTTACAGGCCTGATAGTTACGGGGCGCAGCAACCCCCGTAACCTCTACCGAGTGGTCGACGACAGGCAAGGGCGCAGGGGCGGGCGACGACCGCGCTCGGCTGCCGCCGACAACCGACCTGCGTTCCGGGATGGGCCCGCGATTCCGCCGGGTATCCACGCCAGGCAACTGGCGCCCGAGATCCGGCGCGAACTGAGCACCTTGGACCGTGCCACGGCCGACGCGGTGGCATGTCACCTAGTAGCTGCCGGCGAGTTGATCGACGACGACCCAGAAGCCGCTCTGCGCCACGCGCGGGCGGCGCGGGTTCGGGCCAGCAGGATCGCCGCTGTGCGCGAAGCTGTCGGAATCGCCGCCTACCGCTGCGGCGATTGGGCGCAGGCGTTGGCCGAATTGCGGGCAGCCCGAAGAATGGGGAGCAAGTCCCCCCTGCTTGCGCTGATCGCGGATTGCGAACGCGGTCTGGGCCGGCCGCAGCGGGCCATCGAATTGGCGCGCGGGTCCGAGGCGGTCGAGCTCAGCGGTGACGCCGCCGACGAGTTGCGCATCGTCGCCGCCGGCGCGCGCGCCGATCTCGGGCAACTGGAGCAGGCGTTGACGGTGTTGTCCACGCCGCAGCTCGACCCGGGCCGTACGGGTTCGACCGCGGCGCGCCTGTTCTACGCCTACGCTGAAATACTGCTGGCGTTGGGCCGTGGCGACGAGGCCCTGCAATGGTTCCTACGGTCCGCGGCGGCGGACATCGACGGCGTCACCGACGCCGAAGATCGGGTAGACGAGCTAGGCGCACGAGAACAGAAATGAAAAGCATTGCGCAGGAACATGACTGTCTGCTGATTGACCTGGACGGGACGGTGTTTTGTGGCCGTCAGCCCACCGGCGGCGCGGTGCAGTCGTTGAGTCAGGTGCGCAGCCGCAAGCTGTTTGTCACCAACAACGCGTCGCGTAGCGCCGACGAGGTGGCGGCGCACTTGTGCGAGCTCGGCTTCACCGCAACCGGTGAGGACGTCGTCACCAGCGCTCAGAGCGCTGCCCACCTGCTGGCCGGCCAGCTGGCGCCGGGTGCGCGGGTGCTCATCGTCGGCACCGAGGCGTTGGCCAACGAAGTCGCCGCGGTCGGATTGCGTCCGGTACGACGCTTTGAGGATCGACCCGACGCCGTCGTACAGGGCCTTTCAATGACCACCGGATGGTCCGACCTTGCCGAAGCCGCGCTGGCCATCCGGGCGGGCGCCCTGTGGGTGGCGGCCAACGTCGACCCCACCTTGCCCACCGAACGGGGCCTGCTGCCCGGCAACGGGTCCATGGTGGCTGCGCTGCGCACGGCCACCGGCATGGACCCCCGAGTGGCGGGCAAGCCCGCGCCCGCCTTGATGACCGAGGCGGTGGCCCGGGGCGACTTCCGGGCGGCACTGGTGGTCGGTGACCGGCTGGACACCGACATCGAGGGTGCCAACGCCGCGGGGTTGCCCAGCCTGATGGTGCTCACCGGGGTCAACAGCGCCTGGGATGCGGTGTACGCCGAACCCGTGCGCCGGCCCACCTACATTGGCCACGACCTGCGCTCGTTACACCAGGACAGCAAGCTGCTGGCGGTGGCACCGCAGCCGGGCTGGCAGATCGACGTCGGTGGTGGTGCGGTAACGGTCTGCGCGAACGGCGACGTCGACGATCTGGAATTTATCGACGACGGGCTATCCATCGTTCGGGCTGTGGCCAGCGCGGTATGGGAGGCGCGGGCCGCCGATCTTCACCAGCGGCCACTGCGCATCGAGGCCGGCGACGAGCGGGCCCGTGCGGCCTTGCAACGCTGGTCGTTGATGCGCAGCGATCATCCGGTGACTAGCGTAGGAACGCAATGACCATCGATCCTGACCAGATCCGTGCCGAAATCGACGCCCTACTTGCTTCGCTGCCCGACCCCGCCGACGCCGAGAACGGACCGTCTCTGGCCGAACTCGAAGGCATCGCACGTCGTCTTTCCGAGGCGCACGAGGTGTTGTTGGCCGCCCTGGAGTCGGCGGAGAAGGGTTGAGTGCGGCGTGGCACGACGTGCCCGCGTTGACGCCGAGCTAGTCCGGCGGGGCCTGGCGCGATCACGTCAACAGGCCGCGGAGTTGATCGGCGCCGGCAAGGTGCGCATCGACGGGCTGCCGGCGGTCAAGCCGGCCACCGCCGTGTCCGACACCACCGCGCTGACCGTGGTGACCGACAGTGAACGCGCCTGGGTATCGCGCGGAGCGCACAAACTAGTCGGTGCGCTGGAGGCGTTCGCGATCGCGGTGGCGGGCCGGCGCTGTCTGGACGCGGGCGCATCGACCGGTGGGTTCACCGAAGTACTGCTGGACCGTGGTGCCGCCCACGTGGTGGCCGCCGATGTCGGATACGGCCAGCTGGCGTGGTCGCTGCGCAACGATCCTCGGGTGGTGGTCCTCGAGCGGACCAACGCACGTGGCCTCACACCGGAGGCGATCGGCGGTCGCGTCGACCTGGTAGTGGCCGACCTGTCGTTCATCTCGTTGGCTACCGTGTTGCCCGCGCTGGTTGGATGCGCTTCGCGCGACGCCGATATCGTTCCACTGGTGAAGCCGCAGTTTGAGGTGGGGAAAGGTCAGGTCGGCCCCGGTGGGGTGGTCCATGACCCGCAGTTGCGTGCGCGGTCGGTGCTCGCGGTCGCGCGGCGGGCACAGGAGCTGGGCTGGCACAGCGTCGGCGTCAAGGCCAGCCCGCTGCCGGGCCCATCGGGCAATGTCGAGTACTTCCTGTGGTTGCGCACGCAGACCGACCGGGCATTGTCGGCCAAGGGATTGGAGGATGCGGTGCACCGTGCGATTAGCGAGGGCCCGTAGTGACCGCTCATCGCAGTGTTCTGCTGGTCGTCCACACCGGGCGCGACGAAGCCACCGAGACCGCACGGCGCGTAGAAAAAGTATTGGGCGACAATAAAATTGCGCTTCGCGTGCTCTCGGCCGAAGCAGTCGACCGAGGGTCGTTGCATCTGGCTCCCGACGACATGCGGGCCATGGGCGTCGAGATCGAGGTGGTTGACGCGGACCAGCACGCAGCCGACGGCTGCGAACTGGTGCTGGTTTTGGGCGGCGATGGCACCTTTTTGCGGGCAGCCGAGCTGGCCCGCAACGCCAGCATTCCGGTGTTGGGCGTCAATCTGGGCCGCATCGGCTTTTTGGCCGAGGCCGAGGCGGAGGCAATCGACGCGGTGCTCGAGCATGTTGTCGCACAGGATTACCGGGTGGAAGACCGCTTGACTCTGGATGTCGTGGTGCGCCAGGGCGGGCGCATCGTCAACCGGGGTTGGGCGCTCAACGAAGTCAGTCTGGAAAAGGGCCCGAGGCTCGGCGTGCTTGGGGTGGTCGTGGAAATTGACGGTCGGCCGGTGTCGGCGTTTGGCTGCGACGGGGTGTTGGTGTCCACGCCGACCGGATCAACCGCCTATGCATTCTCGGCGGGAGGCCCGGTGCTGTGGCCCGACCTCGAAGCGATCCTGGTGGTCCCCAACAACGCTCACGCGCTGTTTGGCCGGCCGATGGTCACCAGCCCCGAAGCCACCATCGCCATCGAAATAGAGGCCGACGGGCATGACGCCTTGGTGTTCTGCGACGGTCGCCGCGAAATGCTGATACCGGCCGGCAGCAGACTCGAGGTCACCCGCTGTGTCACGTCCGTCAAATGGGCACGGCTGGACAGTGCGCCATTCACCGACCGGCTGGTGCGCAAGTTCCGGTTGCCGGTGACCGGTTGGCGCGGAAAGTAGCGGCGCGCCGAAGGTGTTGACTGAATTACGGATCGAGTCGCTGGGCGCCATCAGCGTTGCCACCGCTGAGTTCGATCGCGGCTTTACCGTGCTGACCGGGGAGACCGGCACCGGCAAGACCATGGTGGTGACCGGGCTGCACCTACTTGGTGGTGCCCGGGCCGATGCAACTCGCGTTCGGTCCGGTGCTGACCGTGCCGTTGTCGAAGGGCGTTTTACTACAACCGATCTCGACGACGCGACCGTCGCGGGGCTGCAGGCGGTTCTCGACTCGTCGGGGGCCGAGCGCGACGAGGACGGCAGCGTGATCGCGTTGCGCTCGATCAGTCGCGATGGACCGTCGCGCGCCTACCTCGGCGGCCGCGGTGTACCCGCCAAATCGTTGAGCGGTTTCACGAACGAGCTGCTTACTCTGCACGGGCAGAACGACCAGCTGCGGTTGATGCGCCCGGACGAACAACGTGGTGCACTGGACCGCTTTGCGGCCGCTGGCGAAGCCGTCCAGCGTTACCGCAAGCTGCGGGATGCCTGGCTAACGGCCCGACGCGACCTCGTCGACCGTCGCAACCGGGCCCGGGAACTAGCGCAAGAGGCCGATCGGCTGAAATTCGCGCTCAACGAGATCGACACCGTCGACCCGCAGCCGGGGGAGGACGTGGCGTTGGTCGCCGACATCGCCCGGCTTTCCGAACTGGACACCCTGCGGGAGGCCGCGACTACTGCACGCGCGACGTTGTGCGGGACACCAGACGCGGACGCATTCGACCGCGGCGCCGTCGACAGCCTCGGGCGGGCACGTGCGGCACTGCAATCGAGCGATGATGCCGCGTTGCGGGGGTTGGCCGAACAGGTCGGTGAGGCGTTGACGGTGGTCGTCGATGCGGTCGCCGAGCTCGGCGCCTACCTGGACGAGCTGCCCGCCGACGCCAGCGCGCTGGACGCCAAGCTGGCGCGCCAAGCCCAGCTGCGAACGTTAACCCGCAAGTACGCCGCCGACATCGATGGCGTGCTCCGGTGGGCGGATGAGGCGAGGGCAAGGCTGGCTCAACTCGACGTCTCCGAAGAAGGGCTGGCAGCGCTGGAACGCCGTACCGGTGAGCTCGCCCACGAATTAGGCCAAGCCGCAGTTGATCTCAGCACGATCCGGCGGAAGGCGGCCAAGCGGCTGGCCAAGGAGGTCAGCGCGGAGCTGTCCGCCCTGGCGATGGCCGATGCCGAATTCACCATCGGTGTGACCACAGAGCTGGCCGACCACGGCGATCCCGTCGCCTTGGCCCTGGCGTCGGGCGAATTGGCCCGGGCCGGTGCCGATGGCGTCGATGCGGTCGAGTTCGGTTTCGTCGCACACCGGGGGATGACAGTGCTGCCGCTGGCCAAGAGCGCATCCGGCGGCGAACTGTCCCGGGTGATGTTGTCCCTGGAGGTGGTGCTGGCTACTTCGCGAAAACAAGCGGCTGGCACCACGATGGTGTTCGACGAGATCGACGCCGGCGTCGGCGGCTGGGCTGCGGTACAGATCGGGCGGCGGCTGGCGCGGTTGGCTCGCACCCACCAGGTCATCGTGGTCACCCATCTGCCGCAGGTCGCCGCCTATGCCGATGTGCACTTGATGGTGCAGCGCACCGGGCGCGACGGTGCCAGCGGTGTGCGGCGCCTGACCAGCGAGGATCGGGTGGCCGAGCTGGCACGGATGCTGGCCGGGCTTGGTGATTCCGACAGTGGTCGCGCGCACGCGCGGGAGTTACTCGAGACCGCGCAGAACGACGAGCTCACCTAGCAAGGCTGTGACTGAAGTGATGTCATATAACTTGTGAGGCTAATGTTACGGCGCGCCTCCACGCACCTGCCCAGCTTCACCGCCAGAATCCCCCCATGAGGATGTCAGCGCTTCTGTCCCGTAACACCTCCCGGCCGGGCCTGATCGGCATCGCCCGGGTCGACCGGAATATCGACCGATTGCTGCGTAGGGTCTGTCCCGGCGACATTGTGGTTCTCGACGTCCTGGATCTGGACCGCATCACCGCCGATGCACTGGTGGAAGCGGAGATCGCCGCCGTGGTAAACGCATCGTCGTCTGTCTCGGGCCGCTATCCGAACCTCGGTCCAGAGGTGTTGGTCACCAACGGTGTCACGCTGATCGACGAGACCGGACCGGAGATTTTCAAAAAGGTCAAAGACGGTGCCAAGGTTCGCTTGTATGAAGGCGGGGTGTACGCCGGCGACCGCCGGCTGATCCGCGGTACCGAGCGTACGGATCATGACATCGCCGACCTGATGCGGGAGGCCAAGAGCGGGTTGGTCGCCCACTTGGAGGCGTTCGCCGGCAACACAATTGAGTTCATCCGCAGTGAAAGCCCGCTATTGATCGACGGCATCGGGATTCCCGATGTCGACGTCGATCTGCGGCGTCGGCACGTGGTGATCGTCGCCGACGAACCCAGCGGACCCGATGACCTGAAGTCCCTCAAGCCGTTCATCAAGGAGTACCAACCGGTGCTGGTTGGTGTGGGCACCGGCGCGGACGTGTTGCGCAAGGCGGGGTATCGCCCGCAGCTCATCGTCGGCGACCCTGACCAAATCAGCACCGAGGTGCTCAAGTGCGGTGCCCAGGTGGTGTTGCCCGCCGACGCCGATGGACACGCGCCGGGCCTGGAGCGAATCCAGGATCTCGGTGTCGGCGCCATGACATTCCCGGCCGCGGGCTCGGCGACGGATCTGGCCTTGTTGCTGGCCGACCATCATGGCGCGGCGCTACTCGTCACCGCCGGCCACGCTGCCAACATCGAGACGTTCTTCGACCGCACGCGTGTGCAAAGCAACCCTTCGACCTTCCTCACCAGACTCCGGGTAGGGGAGAAGTTGGTGGACGCCAAGGCGGTGGCCACGCTCTACCGCAACCACATCTCGGGCGGCGCCATCGCATTGCTGGCACTGACCATGCTGATCGCCATCATCGTGGCACTGTGGGTATCCCGCACCGACGGCGTGGTCCTGCATTGGATCATCGACTACTGGAACCGATTCTCACTTTGGGTGCAGCACTTGGTCTCCTAGGTTTTCTTGGACGGTGGGTTCATGATCTCGTTGCGTCAACATGCGGTCTCACTGGCTGCGGTCTTCCTGGCGCTGGCCATGGGCGTAGTGTTGGGTTCCGGCTTTTTCTCCGATACTTTGCTGTCCAGCTTGCGTAGCGAGAAGCGGGACCTCTACACGCAGATCGACCGACTCACCGATCAGCGGGATGCACTTCGCGAAAAGCTCAGCGCGGCAGACAATTTCGATATCCAAGTAGGCAGCCGAATAGTGCACGACGCGCTAGTCGGCAAGTCGGTGGTCATCTTCCGCACCCCGGATGCCCACGACGACGATATCGCTGCGGTGTCGAAGATCGTGGGACAGGCCGGCGGTGCGGTCACCGCAACGGTCTCATTGACCCAGGAGTTCGTCGAAGCCAACTCCGCCGAGAAACTGCGCTCAGTGGTGAACTCGTCCATTCTGCCGGCCGGTAGCCAGTTGAGCACCAAACTCGTTGACCAAGGTTCCCAAGCCGGCGACCTGCTCGGCATCGCCTTGCTGAGCAACGCCGACCCGGCGGCGCCGACTGTCGAGCAGGCGCAGCGGGACACTGTGCTGGCGGCACTGCGCGAAACCGGCTTCATCACCTATCAGCCCCGCGACCGCATTGGGACGGCAAACGCCACGGTGGTGGTCACCGGCGGAGCGCTCTCTACAGACGCCGGCAACCAGGGGGTCAGCGTGGCTCGGTTCGCCGCGGCGCTGGCGCCGCGCGGGTCTGGCACGCTGCTTGCCGGCCGGGACGGTTCGGCGAACCGACCCGCCGCCGTCGCCGTGACCCGCGCCGATGCCGACATGGCGGCCGAAATCAGCACCGTTGACGACATCGACGCCGAGCCCGGACGAATCACCGTGATCCTTGCCCTGCATGACCTGATCAACGGAGGCCACGTGGGGCACTACGGCACCGGTCACGGGGCGATGTCAGTCACGGTTTCCCAGTAGGCCCGCGTTAGGGCGTGTTCCCCGCGGTGAGGCGCCGTGGATGTTAGGGTGGGTTTCCGTGGGTCGGCAGGCCCAGCAAGGCCAGAGAAATCTTGGCAGCGTCAAGAACAGCCCTGCCCGTCTTCACGGAGGTCGCTCAGTGCGAAAGCACCCGCAAACCGCTACCAAGCACCTCTTCGTCAGCGGCGGCGTTGCTTCCTCGCTCGGCAAGGGACTGACCGCCAGCAGCCTAGGACAATTGTTGACGGCTCGTGGGTTACACGTCACGATGCAAAAGCTCGACCCGTACCTCAACGTCGACCCGGGTACCATGAACCCGTTCCAGCACGGCGAGGTCTTCGTGACCGAGGACGGTGCCGAAACCGATCTCGACGTCGGCCACTACGAACGGTTCCTCGATCGCAATTTGCCCGGCTCAGCGAATGTGACTACCGGGCAGGTGTATTCAACGGTGATCGCGAAGGAGCGCCGCGGCGAATACCTGGGCGACACCGTGCAGGTGATCCCCCATATCACCGACGAGATAAAACGGCGCATCCTGGCGATGGCCCAACCGGACGCCGACGGTAACCGCCCGGACGTGGTCATCACCGAAATCGGGGGCACTGTCGGCGATATCGAGTCACAGCCCTTCCTGGAGGCAGCGCGGCAAGTCCGGCACTATCTCGGCCGGGAGGACGTGTTTTTTCTGCACGTGTCGCTGGTGCCCTACCTGGCGCCGTCGGGTGAGCTCAAAACCAAGCCAACACAGCACTCGGTGGCCGCACTGCGCAGCATTGGGATTACCCCGGACGCGTTGATCCTGCGCTGCGACCGCGACGTTCCCGAAGCGCTGAAAAACAAGATTGCGTTGATGTGTGACGTCGATATCGACGGCGTTATCTCCACCCCGGACGCGCCCTCCATCTACGACATACCCAAGGTATTGCACCGCGAGGAGCTCGATGCGTTCGTGGTGCGCCGACTCAATCTGCCGTTCCGCGACGTCGATTGGACCGAATGGGACGACCTGCTGCGCCGGGTTCACGAACCACATGAGACAGTGCGAATTGCTTTGGTGGGCAAGTACGTCGAATTATCCGACGCTTACCTCTCGGTTGCCGAGGCATTGCGTGCCGGCGGATTCAAGCACCGGGCCAAGGTCGAGATCTGTTGGGTGGCATCCGACGGTTGTGAAACGACCAGTGGTGCCGCGGCGGCGCTCGGCGATGTGCATGGGGTGCTCATTCCGGGCGGATTCGGCATCAGGGGCATCGAGGGCAAGATCGGTGCCATTGCATACGCGCGGGCGCGCGGGTTGCCGGTGTTGGGGCTGTGCCTCGGTTTGCAGTGCATTGTGATCGAGGCCGCGCGATCGGTCGGTCTCACCAACGCCAATTCGGCCGAATTTGATCCCGACACACCAGATCCCGTTATCGCCACGATGCCCGATCAAGAAGAAATCGTGGCCGGCGAGGCGGATCTGGGCGGTACCATGCGTCTCGGGTCCTACCCCGCCGTGTTGGAGCCGGATTCGGTTGTTGCCCAGGCATACCAAACTACCCAGGTGTCCGAGCGGCATCGCCACCGGTACGAGGTCAACAACGCGTACCGAGACAAGATCGCCGAAAGCGGCCTGAGGTTTTCCGGGACGTCACCTGACGGACACTTGGTAGAGTTCGTCGAGTATCCGCCGGATCGGCATCCGTTCGTTGTCGGCACCCAGGCCCACCCCGAGTTGAAGAGCCGACCCACCCGGCCGCACCCACTGTTTGTCGCATTCGTCGGGGCAGCCATCGATTACAAGGCGGGTGAGTTGCTGCCTGTCGAGATCCCCGAGATCCCCGAGCACACACCCAACGGTAGCTCCCATCGGGACGGCGTGGGCCAGCCGCTACCGGAACCTGCGTCTCGTGGCTGAGCATGATTTCGAGACGATATCGTCGGAAACCTTGCATACGGGAGCCATTTTCGCATTACGTCGGGACCAGGTGCGGATGCCTGGTGGGGGTATTGTGACGCGTGAGGTCGTCGAGCACTTCGGTGCCGTAGCCATTGTGGCGATGGACGACAACGGCAACATCCCGATGGTTTATCAGTACCGCCACACCTATGGTCGGCGGCTTTGGGAACTGCCCGCGGGGTTGCTCGACGTCGCTGGGGAGCCACCTCATCTCACGGCCGCCCGGGAGCTGCGGGAGGAGGTCGGGCTGCAAGCCAGCACCTGGCAGGTGCTGGTCGATCTGGACACCGCGCCGGGCTTCAGCGACGAATCGGTGCGGGTCTATCTGGCCACCGGACTGCGCGAGGTGGGCCGGCCCGAAGCCCATCACGAAGAAGCCGACATGACGATGGGGTGGTATCCCATTGCCGAAGCGGCTCGCCGGGTGCTGCGTGGCGAAATCGTCAATTCCATTGCCATTGCCGGTGTTTTGGCCGTGCACGCGGTGACGACCGGGTTCGCCCAGCCACGCCCACTCGATACCGAATGGATCGACAGGCCAACGGCGTTCGCCGCGCGGAGAGCCGAGCGATGAAGACGCTGGCACTGCAATTGCAGGGCTACCTCGACCATCTGACGATCGAACGAGGTGTCGCGGCAAACACATTGAGCTCCTACCGACGTGATCTGCGCCGCTACTCCAAGCACCTGGAAGAACGAGGGATTACCGATCTGGCCAAGGTCGGCGAGCACGACGTCAGCGAGTTCCTGGTGGCATTGCGGCGCGGGGATCCTGATTCCGGCACGGCGGCGTTGTCCGCGGTGTCGGCGGCACGGGCGCTGATCGCGGTGCGCGGGCTGCATCGCTTCGCTGCCGCAGAAGGGCTGGCCGAACTGGACGTGGCGCGCGCCGTCCGGCCACCGACGCCGAGCCGGCGATTGCCTAAGAGCCTGACAATCGACGAGGTGCTATCGCTGCTCGAAGGTGCGGGCGGCGATAAACCGTCCGACGGCCCGCTGACGCTGCGAAACCGTGCGGTGCTGGAACTGCTGTACTCGACCGGGGCGCGGATCTCCGAGGCCGTCGGCCTTGACCTCGACGACATCGACACCCACGCCAGATCGGTGTTGTTGCGCGGCAAGGGTGGTAAGCAGCGGCTGGTTCCGGTGGGACGCCCGGCAGTGCACGCGCTGGACGCCTATCTGGTGCGGGGACGGCCCGACTTAGCGCGGCGGGGCCGCGGAACGGCGGCGATCTTTCTCAACGCGCGCGGCGGCCGGTTGTCACGGCAAAGCGCGTGGCAGGTTCTGCAGGACGCGGCCGAGCGTGCCGGCATCACCGCCGGTGTTTCGCCGCATATGTTGAGGCATTCGTTCGCCACGCATCTGCTGGAGGGTGGCGCCGATGTCCGGGTGGTGCAGGAATTGCTGGGGCACGCCTCGGTGACCACGACGCAGATCTATACCCTGGTCACCGTCCATGCACTGCGCGAGGTGTGGGCGGGAGCTCACCCGCGGGCACGCTAAGCGATGACCGTCACTAGCGGTAGCGGTTGCTGGTCACTTGGCTCGCCCGCGACACAGAGGTTGCGCCTCTCGCTCATGGATCGTCTTCGTCGCTGTCGTGCAGGAGTTTTTCGGGGTGAAAGTAACTGTTGGTGCGGGGTTGTCCATGGTCGAGGTGGGCTGGGGGAAGCCATTCGGTGGTGCCGTCTTTGCGTTTGCGGGTGATCCAGCCCCCGGTGGTGGCCAGTTGGTGGTGGGGGCCGCAGCCCTGGGTGAGTTCGTTGATGTCGGTTTCTTGGCATTGGGCGAAGTCCGTCACATGATGCACCTCGGTGAGATAGCCCGGTACGTCGCAGTTGGGGAACGAGCAGCCGCGGTCCTTGGCGTAGAGGACGATTCGCTGTCCGGGTGAGGCTAGCCGCTTGGTGTGATAGAGGGCCAGCTCGCGGCCGTGGTCGAAGATACGTAGGTAGTGGTTGGCGTGGCTGGCCAGCCGGATCACGTCGCTCATGGGCAGCAGGGTGCCGCCGCCGGTCAGCGCGTGGCCGGCGCGTGATTGCAGTTCGGTCAGGCTGGTGGACACGATGATGGCCGCGGGTAGCCCGTTGTGTTGGCCCAGCTCCCCCGAGCACAGCAGGGCCCGCAGCGCGGCCAGCAGGCCGTCGTGGTGGCGTTGGCCGGCGCTGCGGGTGTCGGCCTCGATCGCGGCCTGTGACGGGGTGCCGGCCAGGCAGGGGGTGTCATCGGCGGGGTTGGCCATGCCGGGGGCGGCCAGCTTGGCCAACACGGCGTCGACGGTGGCGCGGGCTTCGGGGGTCAGGTAGCCGCTGATCGCCGACATGCCGTCGGGGCCTTGGTTGCCCAGGATGATGCTGCGGCGGCGGGCGCGGTCGGTGTCGTTGTAGTTGCCGTCGGGGTTCAAACAGTCGGCGAGTTTGGTGGCTAGTTTGTGTAGTTGGTCGGGGCGAAACCGGCCGCCTAGGGTGGCCAGCTCGGCTTCGGCTTTCTCCCGGGTGGGTAGGTCCACATGGTGGGGTAGCTGGTGCAGGAAGCAGCGGATGACCTGCACGTGGGCGGGGCCGAGGTGGCCGGCGCGTTGGGCGGCGGCGGTGGCGGTCAGCAACGGGGGCAGGGGTTGGCCGGTTAGCGTGCGGCGTGGGCCCAGGTCGGCGGCTTCATGGATGCGTCGGGATGCTTCGCCGCGGCTGATGTGTAGCCGTTCGGCCAGGGCGAAGGGTAGTTTGCCGCCCAGTTCGGTTTGGTCGGTTTGGTCGGCGAGTTTGTTGATGAAGGGGTGTTCGGCGGCGGGTAGGCGCCGACGGATCTTTTCGCAGCGCTGCAGCATTGCCAGGCATTCCGGGATGGTCAGGTCGTCAGGGGAGACCTTCAGGACCCGGTTAAGGGCGGTGTCGAGGTTGTCGAACGCGGCGACGGCCTCCTCCCGGCTACTCGAATACATGTTCGAATACTATCACGGTTAGCCGGCCGATGCCATGCTGATTGTGGGTTAATCCAATGTGGTGCAGTTGAATTCAGGAGCATCGCCAGCCGCGAGGCCACGCCTATTCGGCGAGCATAATGGTCGGCTCGGAGACATCCAGCAACATGAGGCGATGAAGACATCACGTGCGATGGGTGGTCACGGTGGGCAGCTCTGACGCGCTGTTTCGCGTAGTCGACGGCGTGCAGGTAGCCCCGGCCTTGACACGTTCCGGCCCGCTCAAGCGAGTAGTCCGCGGATGTCGTCGACGGTGGGTACGGAGCCGAAGGCGTTGCCGTCGTCGACGACGCTGGCGAATAGGTTTGAGGTCCAGCCCGAAGCCGCGGGCTTGAGGCTGATGAGGAAAACCGGCGCGTTGCGCTCGTTGAACTGCTGGATCACATTGGGGCGTCATCGAGGTCGATCGACGGATACATCAGGGAATGCATGGCCGCACCGTATCGACTCGGTCTGACAGCCATCCGCAGCCACACCGCAACCGCACGCGATGACCAATCGACGACTAACCGTCGACTAACCCAGGTATTCGGACTCCAATACCAAGTCGGGCACCAGGGTCTGGTATTCGAGGTGCGTCTTGTGCTCAATGGTGTTCCATGACATGCCTTGTTGCCGGCGCATATATGCACGGTACTTCGGCGCGCCGGGCACCCTGACATTGTCGGCAACCACGATCGAGCCCGGGTGCAACCAGCCCCGGTCTAGGATGCTCTGCAGATCGGGCAGGTAAGCCTTCTTGTCATGGTCGAGGAACACAAAATCGAGTGTGCCAGTTGCGAATCCGTGCTCGGTTAGCGCGTCCAGGGTGCGCCCACCGTCGCCGATGGTGCCGACCACGCACACCACCCTGTCATCGACGCCGGCATGCGCCCATATTCGCCGGGCGTTGCTGGCGTTGGCTTCGGCGAGTTCGACGGAGTACACCCTGGCCTCCGGAGCGGCCCGGGCGATCCGCAGCGCGCCGTAGCCGAGGTAGGTGCCCAACTCCAGCGCCAATGCCGGGTCGGCGCGCCGAACCGCCGCGTCGAGCAGCGTCCCTTTCTCGTCACCGACGTTGATGAGCATCGACTTCTCATAGGCGAACTTGTCGATGGTGGCCAGCACGTCGTCGATGTTGCCGGCCCCGGCGTGGGCGAGGACATAGTCGACGGCCGCCGCTTCGCGTCCATCACCGATCTGGCCCGTCGTGGTGATATTGCGGATCCCGGCCGCCATCCGCCAGACCGACCACCGCAACGGGGCAATGCGCGCTTTGCGAATCATCGCTCGCTAGCTTACGCACAGATTTCGCGGACCTGCGGGCACCTGGTTCACCTGCTGACACTGGCTCGACGACGACCGCACTTCGGAGTTTGGGCCGCGCGTGGATTTTCATTGCAAGCCTGGCCATACCGCGGCCGAGCTGCTGACGAACCCCGACGACCTGGCAGTGAAAACCAAAGCTGCGGCGGCTCTGCCGGCGCTGGGTGACGAGCCAACCCACGGCGAGCAGCACGAACCATAGCGGGAACCACGCCAACGCGGTTGCGGTTTCGGTTTCGGTGGTAAGTGTCCAGATCACGAACGCGAAAAACACCAGCACGGCCCAGCACATCACCACGCCACCGGGCATCTTGTACACCGAGTCGGTGTGACGCTGTGGGTGTCGGCGACGGTAGACGAGGTAGCTGATGATGATCATTGCCCACACAAACATGAACAGCAGGGATGAGACCGTCGTGACGAGTGTGAACGCCCCAATCACCGACCGACCGGCATAGAGCAGCGGGATGGAGGTCAGCAGTAGCGGAGCCGTCAGCAGCAGGGCGGGTGCGGGCACGCCGCCGCGATTGAGTTGGTGGAAAGCGGCCGGAGCGTGGCCTTCGTCGGCGAGGCCGAAAAGCATTCGCCCGGTGGAGAAGAAGCCGGAGTTCGCTGACGAGGCCGCTGCGGTGACCACGACGAAGTTGACGACCGACGCCGCAGCGGCAAGTCCGGCTAGGGAGAACATCGTCACAAACGGGGACTCGCCACTGGCGAACTGCCGCCACGGCACGACGGCCAGGATCGCCAGCAGGGCACCGATGTAGAACACCGCGACCCGCAACGGCACGGCATTGATCGCGCGGGGAAGGGTGCGGCGCGGGTCCGCTGTCTCAGCCGCGGCGGTGCCAACGAGCTCCACACCGATGTATGCGAAAAACGCGATCTGAAAGCCACTGACCACGCCCAGGAAACCCGTTGGGAAGAACCCGTTGTCGTTCCACAGGTTCTCGATGGTCGCGTGCACACCATGAGGGGAGACGAAGTTGGTTGCCACCAGGATCGCGCCGACGGCGATGAGGCACACGATGGCAGCGACCTTGATCAATGCGAACCAAAACTCCAGCTCCCCGAAGTGGCGGACGCTGAACAAATTGACAGCGAGAATCAGGGCGACCGTGACCAGGGCCGGGACCCAGATTGGCAAGCCGGGCCACCAAAACCTGGCATAGCCGGTGATCGCGACGAGGTCTGCGATCCCGGTGACCACCCATGCGAACCAGTACGACCACCCCACGAAAAAGCCCGCCGCCGGGCCCCGGAGGTCGGCGGCGAAGTCAACGAACGACTTGTAGTTCAGGTTCGACAGCAGCAGCTCGCCCATCGCGCGCAACACAAAAAACACAAAAAACCCAATGATCCCGTAGACCACCATGACCGCCGGACCGGCGAGCGAGATCGTTCGCCCAGATCCCATGAATAGGCCGGTGCCGATCGCGCCTCCAATCGCGATCAACTGAATATGGCGGTTGGCAAGGTCCCGACGCAGGTGCGGCTGGGTGTCTGTCGGGTCGGCAGCCGCGATATCGTCCGGCATATATGGCGTCCTCGAGTTCTGGGGTAGGGAAGGCCTCGCGTTATCCGGCAAACGGCGGCCGGGACATCACCGTAACCCGGAACCCGTAGCGGGGACCCGCACCCCCCGTACCGGTGCCCGAACCGGCTAGCGGCATGCCGCCCAACAGGTTTCCCGCCGCACCGGCCTCCGGTTGCTCGACGATATCGCTGACCAGGGGTGCGGAGGCCGAACCCACGGTCGGGGCTAGGCTCGGACTGGCCCCTGCCCAGTTGGGCGGCAGCGATAACTTGCCGATGGTGGCCGCGTTGCCTAGACCCGCGGATACGGGTCCGGTACCGCCAACCGCGGCGCCGACGGCCGCCGGCGCCGCGGCGGCAGCTTCGGCGGCCTCGGGACCGATCCATCCCAGCGCCCGCCACGATGTAATAAGGCTGTTGCCAATACCAATGGCGAAATATGGCAAACCCACGGTGTTGTAAAACAGCTGTGATATCGGCAGATACCAGTTGATGAACCATTCCAGCCACCCCGGGGTCGCGGCGGCGGTCAACGCGGACGACAGGGGCGAGGTGAGGCCCAGCAGCGTGTTGGGCAAGTGGGCGATCAGCTCCGCTATTGCGCTCTGCGCCGCGCCGGCTGAGGTGCCGGCGGCTTTGGCGACTGCGGACAACTGCGTCGCCGCGGCGGATGGGCTGGTGGTGTTCGGCGGCGGGGCAAACGGCGTCACTTTGGTCGCGGTCGCCGAGGAGCCCGCGTAACCGTACATGGCCATGGCGTCTTGGGCCCACATTTCAGCGTATTGAGCTTCGGTGGCCGCGATTGATGCGGTGTTTTGACCGAACACGTTATGCGTGACCAGCGACGTGAGCCGCGCGCGATTGGCCGCGATCAGCGGCGGGGGCACAATGGCGGCAAACGCGGTTTCGTAAGCGGCCGCCGCCGCACGCGCCTGACTGGCTGCCTGCTCAGCTTGGATGGCGGTGGCTCGCATCCACGCCACATACGGGGCGACCGCTTCGACCATCAACGTCGACGCCGGACCCAGCCATTCTTCGGTTTGCAGCGTCGTGATCACCCGCTCGTAGCCGACGGCGGCCACACTGAGCTCGGCGGCCAGCCCGTTCCACGCGGACGCTGCGGCAACCATCGGTGCCGAGCCCGGGCCGCAATACATGCGCCCGGAGTTCACCTCCGGTGGCAACGCCCCAAAATCCATCGCTATGAACTCCTTACCTCGTCACGGGTTTTCGGTGGGCTATCCGACGTTCGGCCGGTCAGCCATCACGGTGAGTCGTCTTCCATATCGGCGTCCCATATGGGCGGCGCGACTCCTGCCCGGAGTCGGTGCCCCCCGGAGTAGGACCGATGTTTCAGCCGCCTCGGCGGCGCTGCGAATACCGGGAATCGATCGCGCGACGGTTTGCGCCTGGGGCGTGGCGGGCGGTGCGGACCAGCCCGGCGGCACCGACATCGGTCCGATCTTGGCGGCCAGAGTCGCGCTCGCCGCCACCGGTCCAGCTCCCAGCTGCGACCACGCCGACCATCCAGCGGCTCCACCCGCGCCGGCCGCTGCCTCGGCCGCACCGGCTTCTGCCAATGCGGTGCTCCACAACATCCCGCCGACGAACTGCAGAGCATTCAGCGTTAACCCACCGCTGTCGTAAATGAACCCTTCGGCAGTGGCGAGGGCGCCCAGGAACATCATCCAGTATTTCTGTATGTCGCTCCATGGAATCGCCGCGGCCCAGCTGTGCTGCCCCCGCAGCGCGGCCACCGCTGTTGCGTGGCCGACGAGGCCGGTCGCGTTGGTGGTTTGCGGCGGTGGTGCGAACGGAGTCAAAACCGTGGCGGGTGCCGCGGCGCTGGCATAGCCGTACATCGCGGCGGCGTCTTGGGCCCACATCTCGGCGTATTGGGACTCGGTGGTGGCGATCGCCGGCGTGTTTTGCCCGAACCAGTTGGTATCGACGAGCGTCATCAACAAGGTCCGGTTGGCCGCGATCGCCGGCGGGGGCACCGTCATGGCGAAGGCGGCTTCAAAGGCCGCTGCGGCCGCCCTAGCCTGCATCGCGGCCTGTTCGGCTAGCGTCGCGGTGGTACTCAGCCAGCCGACAAAGGGCAGGACGGCGGCCACCATCGAATCCGATGCCGGCCCCGACCACCACCGCATGTTTGTCAGCTCCGAGATCGCCGCACCGTAGCCAGTCGCTGCCGACGACAACTCTGCGGCCAGCCCGTCCCAGGCCGCCGCGGCAGCCATCAGTGGCCCGGATCCCGGACCGCTATACATACGACCCGAATTGATCTCGGGAGGTAACGCCCCAAAGTTGGACAGGGAATGCCCGGCGATGCCGTCAGCAACGGCGGTGACCCCAACAAGGCAGCAGGCGACGCTGCCCGGGGGGACATGCCCCTGGTTGACCGGGACATCGAGGGTCATCGAAAACCGCCTCGTTATGGGTGGGCTGGCTCGACACCGTCGTCGATACGATAGCTATGACTAGGGCAACAGTGACCTAGCACGTTAATCTCCATAAGAGATCTTCTGCGAAAAAGGTTTCGGCCGTGTGACGCGCGTGTTAATACCCCATAGGGGTATAATCGTTACTGTTGGCAACGTCTGGCGTCCTGGCTCGGGCGACACACCGTCCCGATACATGTCAGCAACCGGGTCGATCGTGGTGAATGCACAGGCGGGCAAGGCGAATGCCGATGCGACCCCGACGAAGTAAGAGGGTACGTAATCGATACACCATGGGGACATTTGCCCTCCATGGCCTCACCCATCGCCTACCGTCGGCCTCGTTGCAGACGACGGCTGCCCGCCACCCGGATGTGACGCAATTCTCAATGCCTGGGCACTACCGATAACGCCGACCTGCCGCAGCTCGCGCATGTGGACGCTGAAAGCCCGGAAGGAGCACACCGGCATATCCGGCAAGCCCACCGCACGGACCGATCGCCATGGCTCTACTCGGTCCGGAGATTCTGAGCTACAAGCTAGTGCGCGGCGTTTTTCTCGATTGCCGGATCGCTGTGGCGCTCAGGGCGTTACGTGAAAGGTTCGGCAGCGGTGCTGCCCAGCCTGGCCGGTGGCGAACACGGTCAACATGGTGAGGCCCTGCGGCACCCGAAATGCGGTGAGCAGAACGACGTTTGGTGCCATCGCGGATAGCAGCCAGCCAAGCTTGAACGCTGCGAGCGAGCCCATGTAGAGCGTTTGGTACCAAACCGATCGGTGGGCCAACTTGCCATGGGCTCACAGCGGCTATCGCGAGCGTGTAGCCGATCATCGTCCAGGCGACGGTGGCCTGAGCGGCAGGGGTTGCCTTATTCATCCTCTTGCGGCATGGTTGCCGCAGGGAGTGCCGGTAAGTCTGGTCGGCAACCTGGCCCGCTGCGGGTTGGGTTCGGATTCGCTCGGCTAGTAAGGTGCTCGCCTGGTGTTACAACGAATCGCTAGAGAGCTCTTATCGGGAGTGGCCGTCGCGATCGTTGCGCTGCCGCTGGCGATCGCGTTCGGCATTACCGCCACCGGAACGTCCCAAGGTGCGCTCATCGGGCTCTACGGCGCCATCTTCGCCGGATTCTTCGCGGCCGTGTTCGGTGGGACACCCGGACAGGTGACGGGCCCCACCGGCCCCATCACCGTCGTCGCTACCGCAACCATCGCCGAACACGGACTCGAGGGTGCCTTCTTCGCGTTTATCCTCGCCGGCGTCTTTCAGATCCTGTTCGGGGCGTGCCGGCTCGGTTCACTCATCCGCTACGTGCCCCACCCCGTGATCTCTGGATTCATGGGGGGAATCGCGATCCTCATCATCATGACCCAGCTGGATCAGGTGCGCAGCAGCTCCCTGCTCGTGTTGGTAACGGTCGTCCTGCTGCTGGCTAGCGGCCGGTTTATCAAAGCGATTCCACCGAGCCTGCTCGTCCTGGTTCTGGTCAGCTCGGTGCTGCCGCTCGCGGCGCCATGGCTGCGCGACCTGCGCGCTGGGCCGGTCTCGATCAACAGGACGGTCGACTACATCGGCGAGATCCCACAGGCCATGCCGTCTTTCGACTTCCCGCAAGTCGCCAATTCGACGATGCTGCAGGTGCTGCTGTCGGCGGTGGCCATCGCGCTGTTGGGATCCCTCGATTCACTGCTGACGTCGCTGGTCATGGACAACATCAGGGGCACCCGGCACCGGAGCAACAAAGAACTGATCGGCCAGGGGATTGGAAATATCGCCGCCGGGCTCTTCGGCGGGCTGTCCGGTGCCGGCGCGACCGTCCGATCGGTGGTGAACGTCAGAAATGGTGGTCAGACCGCCCTGTCGGCGGCCACTCACAGTGTCGTTTTGTTCGTTTTCGTTGCCGGGCTTGGTGCCGTGGTGCAGTACATCCCGCTCGCCGTGCTGTCGGGGATACTGATATTGGTTGCCGTCGGCATGTTCGACTGGCACGCCATGCGCAAAGCGCATGTGTCACCCAGGGGCGACGTCATCGTCATGTTCACGACGATGATCATCACCGTCGTCGTCGACCTCACCATCGCGGTGATGGTCGGAATCGCCCTCTCGCTGCTGGTCCATAGGCTCCGATCCCGGCAACGCAAAGCCAAGGTCACCCAGGACGACACCGGCACCTATCGCATCGACGGTCCGTTGTCGTTCCTGTCCGTCGACGGTGTATTTGGCTCCCTGCGCGACGGTCGTGAGGACGTGTCGCTGGACCTCCAGCACGTCACCTACCTCGACACCTCTGGTGCCCGGGCCCTGCTGTATTTCATCGACCACTCCGAGAAGGACGGCGTCGCGGTAAGCATCAAGCGGATCCCCCCACGCCTCGAAAGCCAACTCACCGCACTCGCCGACAACGAGCAACGTGACAAGCTGAGAACCGTCCTCGAATCCGCCTGACGCATTGGCTGGTTGATTTGCCTGCGGGTCTCCCGGGCCAGGCGTCGGTAGCCGTTAGACTTTCCTGCGATGTCCCCCCTGACGCCCGTCACCACGAGCCACGACCGGGTATGACCGACCACCCCGACACCGGCAACGGGATCGGCCTCACCGGACGGCCACCACGGGCAATCCCTGACCCCGCGCCGCGCAGCTCGCACGGCCCGGCCAAGGTCATCGCGATGTGCAACCAGAAGGGTGGCGTCGGGAAGACGACGTCGACGATTAACCTGGGTGCCGCGCTCGGTGAGTATGGCCGGCGGGTGCTGCTGGTGGATATGGATCCGCAAGGAGCGCTGTCCGCGGGCCTGGGCGTGCCGCACTACGAGCTGGACAAGACCATCCACAACGTGCTGGTGGAGCCCCGGGTGTCGATCGACGACGTGCTGATCCACTCCCGGGTGAAAAACATGGATCTGGTCCCCAGCAATATCGATCTGTCCGCGGCGGAGATCCAACTGGTCAACGAGGTGGGTCGCGAGCAGACGTTGGCCCGGGCGCTGTACCCGGTGCTGGACCGCTACGACTATGTGCTGATCGACTGCCAGCCGTCGCTGGGCCTGCTCACCGTCAACGGGCTGGCCTGCACGGACGGCGTGATAATTCCGACCGAGTGCGAGTTCTTCTCGCTGCGCGGCCTGGCATTGCTCACCGACACCGTCGATAAGGTGCGCGACCGGCTTAATCCGAAGCTGGATATCAGCGGAATCCTGATCACCCGCTACGATCCGCGGACCGTCAACTCGCGAGAGGTCATGGCCCGTGTCGTGGAACGGTTCGGTGACTTAGTGTTTGACACCGTGATCACCCGCACGGTTCGTTTCCCGGAGACCAGCGTCGCAGGCGAACCCATTACCACCTGGGCGCCGAAGTCGGCGGGTGCCCTGGCCTACCGTGCGCTGGCTCGCGAGTTGATCGACCGATTTGGCATGTGAACGGCCTTCAGAACAGCCTGGCGAACGGTGGGACGGCACCCGAGAACGGCTACTCGGCTGGTTTTCGGGTCCGGCTGACCAACTTCGAGGGCCCGTTCGACCTGCTGCTGCAGCTGATCTTTGCGCACCAACTCGACGTCACCGAAGTGGCGTTGCACCAGGTCACCGACGACTTCATCGCCTACACCAAAGCGATCGGCGCTCGGCTGGAACTAGAGGAGACCACAGCGTTCCTGGTGATCGCCGCAACCTTGCTCGATCTCAAAGCAGCCCGGCTCCTGCCAGCCGGACAGGTCGACGACGAGGAAGACCTCGCGCTTCTGGAGGTACGCGACCTGCTGTTTGCCCGGCTGCTGCAATACCGGGCGTTTAAGCACGTCGCAGAGATGTTCGCCGAACTGGAGGCCACCGCGCTGCGCAGCTATCCACGGGCGGTGTCGTTGGAGGACGGGTTCGTCGGTCTGCTTCCCGAGGTAATGCTCGGCGTTGACGCTCACCGGTTCGCCGAAATCGCTGCGATCGCATTAACCCCGCGGCCAGCCCCGACGGTGGCCACCGAGCACCTGCACGAGTTGATGGTCTCGGTTCCCGAGCAGGCCGAACACTTGCTGGCGATGCTGAAAGCGCGGGGCAGCGGCCAGTGGGCGTCATTTTCGGAGCTGGTCGCCGACTGCACGGCGCCCATCGAGATCGTGGGGCGCTTCCTGGCGCTGCTCGAACTGTATCGGACCCGGGCGGTAGCATTCGAGCAGTCAGAGCCGCTTGGCGCGCTCCAGGTTTCGTGGACCGGTGACGATGCAGAGCGCAGCGATGAGAAGGAGCGGCGCTTGTGACCGAACATATGCCCGAACACGATCCGAGCTATGGCATCCCGGATATCGCTGAGCCCGCGGAGCTGGATGCCGACGAGCTTAAGCGTGTGCTAGAGGCGCTGCTGTTGGTGATCGACACCCCAGTGACAGCCGACGCGTTGGCCGCGGCCACCGAACAGCCGGTCTACCGGGTTGCGGCAAAGCTACAGTTGATGGCCGACGAGCTCACCGGGCGTGACAGCGGCATCGACCTGCGCCACACGAGCGAGGGTTGGCGGATGTACACCCGCGCCCGATTCGCGCCCTATGTCGAGAAGCTGTTGCTGGACGGCGCGCGAACCAAGCTCACCCGGGCCGCGCTGGAGACCCTGGCCGTGGTGGCCTACCGCCAGCCGGTCACACGAGCGCGGGTTAGTGCGGTGCGCGGGGTCAACGTGGACGCCGTGATGCGTACGCTGTTGGCCCGCGGCCTGATCACCGAGGTTGGTACCGACGCCGATACCGGCGCGGTGACGTTCGCCACCACCGAGCTCTTCCTGGAGCGCTTGGGATTGACGTCGCTGTCGGAGCTGCCCGATATCGCACCGCTGCTTCCCGACGTCGACACAATTGACGACCTGAGCGAATCCCTGGACAGTGAGCCACGTTTCATCAAACTCACCGGTGAGCTGGCGTCCGAGCAGACGCTGTCGTTCGACGTGGACCGTGATTGATGGCCGAGCCGGAAGAGTCCCGGGAGCCCCGGGGCATCCGCCTGCAGAAAGTGTTGTCTCAGGCTGGAATCGCGTCGAGGCGAGCCGCCGAGAAGATGATCGTCGACGGCCGCGTCGAAGTGGACGGGCACGTGGTGACCGAGTTGGGTACTCGGGTCGACCCTCAGGTCGCGGTGGTCCGTGTCGACGGGGCCAGGGTGGTGCTCGACGACTCGCTGGTGTACTTGGCGCTGAATAAGCCGCGCGGCATGCACTCGACCATGTCCGACGATCGCGGCCGCCCGTGCATCGGCGACTTGATCGAACGAAAGGTCCGGGGCACCAAGAAGCTTTTTCATGTCGGACGCCTAGACGCGGACACCGAGGGACTGATGCTGCTGACCAATGACGGCGAGTTGGCGCACCGGTTGATGCATCCCTCCCATGAGGTGCCCAAGACGTATCTGGCGACGGTGACGGGGTCGGTGCCGCGTGGGCTGGGCCGAACGCTGCGAGCGGGAATCGAATTGGACGACGGACCGGCGTTCGTCGACGATTTCGCGGTAGTGGATGCGATCCCCGGCAAGACGTTGGTGCGGGTAACGCTGCATGAGGGACGCAATCGCATTGTGCGCCGACTGCTGGCGGCCGCCGGCTTCCCGGTGGAGGCATTGGTGCGTACCGATATCGGCGCGGTGTCACTGGGAAAGCAACGCCCGGGCAGCGTTCGGGCCTTGCGGTCGAACGAGATCGGGCAACTGTACCAAGCGGTGGGCCTGTGAGTCGCCTAAGCGCAGCGGTAGTCGCGATCGACGGGCCGGCCGGCACCGGAAAATCCTCGGTGTCAAGGCGATTAGCGCGCGAGCTGGGCGCACGCTTTCTGGACACCGGGGCAATGTATCGGATCGTGACGTTGGCGGTGCTGCGTGCCGGTGCTGATCCGTCCGATATCGCTGCCGTCGAGACGATTGCGTCGACGGTGCAGATGTCGTTAGGCTACGATCCCGACGGAGACAGCTGTTACCTTGCCGGAGAAGACGTTTCGGTTGAGATACGCGGTGACGCGGTCACCCGTGCGGTCTCCGCGGTGTCGTCGGTGCCGGCCGTACGCACCCGGCTGGTCGAGCTGCAGCGAACAATGGCTGAGGGCCCGGGCAGCATCGTCGTGGAGGGCCGCGACATCGGAACCGTGGTGTTTCCGGATGCGCCGGTGAAAATCTTCTTGACCGCCTCGGCCGAAACGCGGGCCCGGCGGCGCAACGCCCAAAACGTCGCGGCGGGTTTGGCCGACGACTATGACGGGGTATTGGCCGATGTGCGCCGGCGCGACCACCTCGATTCCACCCGGGCGGTGTCACCGCTGCAAGCCGCCGGTGATGCCGTCATCGTGGACACCAGCGATATGACCGAGGCCGAGGTGGTCGCCCATCTGTTGGAGCTGGTCACGCGGCGAAGTGAGGCAGTGCGGTGACCCAGGACGGCACGTGGGTGGACGAAAGCGATTGGCAACTAGACGATTCGGAGATCGCGGAGTCCGGAGCGGCGCCTGTGGTGGCGGTAGTCGGCCGGCCCAATGTCGGCAAGTCCACCCTGGTCAACCGGATCCTGGGCCGCCGCGAGGCGGTGGTGCAGGATATTCCCGGCGTGACGCGTGACCGGGTCTGCTACGACGCGCTGTGGACCGGACGCCGGTTCGTCGTACAGGACACCGGCGGATGGGAGCCCAATGCCAAGGGCCTGCAGCGGTTGGTGGCCGAGCAGGCCTCGGTGGCCATGCGCACCGCGGATGCGGTGATCCTGGTGGTCGACGCCGGTGTCGGTGCCACCGCCGCCGACGAGGCCGCGGCCCGTATCCTGTTGCGATCCGGCAAGCCGGTGTTCTTGGCCGCCAACAAGGTCGACAGCGAAAAAGGCGAATCCGACGCCGCGGCGTTGTGGTCGCTGGGCCTGGGTGAGCCGCATGCGATCAGCGCGATGCACGGTCGGGGGGTGGCCGACCTGCTCGACGGGGTGCTCGCCGCGCTGCCCGAGGTGGGGGAGTCCGCGTCGGCGAGCGGCGGTCCTCGCCGGGTGGCGCTGGTCGGTAAGCCGAACGTCGGCAAGAGCTCCCTGCTGAACAAACTCGCGGGTGATCAGCGATCGGTGGTCCATGAGGCGGCGGGCACCACCGTCGACCCGGTGGATTCGCTGATCGAGTTGGGCGGTGACGTCTGGCGGTTCGTCGACACCGCGGGATTGCGGCGCAAGGTCGGCCAGGCCAGTGGGCATGAGTTCTACGCCTCGGTGCGCACGCACGCCGCCATCGACTCCGCCGAAGTGGCCATCGTCCTGATCGACGCGTCGCAGCCGCTCACCGAACAGGACTTGCGAGTGATATCGATGGTCATCGAGGCCGGACGGGCGCTAGTCCTGGCCTACAACAAGTGGGACCTGGTCGACGAGGACCGGCGCGAGCTGCTTCAGCGCGAGATCGACCGAGAGCTGGTGCAGGTGCGCTGGGCGCAACGGGTCAACATCTCCGCCAAGACGGGCCGGGCGGTGCACAAGCTGGTGCCGGCCATGGAGGATGCGCTGGCGTCATGGGACACCAGGATCGCGACCGGCCCGCTGAACACCTGGCTCACAGAGGTGACGGCGGCCACACCGCCGCCGGTGCGCGGCGGCAAGCAGCCACGCATCTTGTTCGCGACCCAGGCCACCGCGCGGCCACCGACGTTCGTGTTGTTCACCACGGGTTTTTTGGAGGCCGGCTATCGGCGGTTCTTGGAGCGGCGGCTGCGTGAGACGTTCGGGTTTGACGGCAGCCCGATCCGGGTCAACGTGCGGGTGCGAGAGAAGCGGGCCGGCAAGCGCCGCTGAGCGCACCTCGAACGTGTGACCCGGGTAACCGGGGATGGACAGCGAGGCCGGTTCTGCTGTCCCATAATGCGGCTATGTTCAGCTGCATTACGGGATTTAGGTGTTGACACCCGAGCGCTCGGCGCTTACGCTTTCTCGTATAACGGGTGATAAGTACCGTATTGCGGGAGTAGGTGGAGGAAATGGCGCTGGCTCAGCAGGTGCCGAACCTGGGTCTGGCGCGCTTCAGCGTGCAGGACAAGTCGATCCTGATCACCGGCGCGACCGGTTCGTTGGGCCGAGTTGCCGCCCGGGCGCTGGCCGACGCGGGAGCGCGGCTGACACTGGCCGGCGGCAACTCGGCCGGTCTGGCCGAGCTGGTCAACGGCGCCGGCATCGACGACGCCGCCGTCGTGACCTGCCGGCCGGACAGCCTGGCCGATGCCCAGCAGATGGTCGAGGCGGCACTGGGCCGATATGGCCGTTTGGACGGAGTGTTGGTGGCCTCGGGCAGCAACCATGTGGCGCCCATTACCGAGATGGCCGTCGAGGACTTCGACGCTGTGATGGACGCGAACGTGCGGGGTGCCTGGCTGGTGTGTCGGGCGGCCGGACGGGTGCTGCTCGAGCAGGGTCAGGGCGGCAGCGTGGTGCTGGTGTCGTCCGTTCGCGGCGGGTTGGGCAATGCCGCCGGTTACAGCGCGTACTGCCCGTCGAAGGCGGGCACCGATCTGTTGGCCAAGACATTGGCGGCCGAATGGGGCGGTCACGGCATTCGGGTGAACGCGCTGGCGCCGACGGTGTTTCGGTCCGCGGTGACCGAGTGGATGTTCACCGACGATCCGAAGGGCCGGGCCACCCGGGAGGCGATGCTCGCCCGGATCCCGTTGCGCCGCTTCGCCGAACCGGAAGACTTCGTCGGCGCCCTGATCTATCTGCTCAGCGACGCCTCGAGCTTCTACACCGGCCAGGTGATGTATCTGGACGGCGGGTACACCGCATGCTGACCTCGCACGGGTTCTCCCGTGCCGCCGTCGTGGGTGCCGGGCTGATGGGCCGGCGCATCGCCGGCGTGCTGGCCTCGGCGGGCCTGGATGTCGCCATCACCGACACCAACGCTGAGATTCTCCACGCCGCAGCGGTGGAGGCCGCCCGGGTAGCCGGTGCTGGCCGTGGCTCGGTGGCCGCGGCAGCCGACCTAGCCGCGGCGATACCAGACGCCGACCTGGTGATTGAGGCCGTCGTCGAAAACCTGGCCGTCAAGCAGGAACTCTTCGAACGGCTGGCGACACTCGCGCCCGACGCGGTGCTGGCCACCAACACCTCGGTGCTGCCGATCGGCGCTGTCACCGAACGGGTCGAGGACGGCAGCCGAGTGATCGGGACACACTTTTGGAACCCGCCGGATCTTATCCCGGTGGTCGAGGTGGTGCCCAGCGCGCGCACCGCCCCAGATACGGCGGATCGCGTCGTGGCGCTGCTGACCCAAGTCGGCAAGCTGCCGGTGCGGGTCGGGCGCGACGTGCCGGGTTTCATCGGCAACCGGCTGCAGCACGCGCTGTGGCGCGAGGCGATCGCGCTGGTCGCCGAGGGTGTCTGCGACCCGAAGACGGTAGATCTCGTGGTACGCAACACCATTGGGCTGCGACTGGCCACCTTGGGGCCGCTGGAAAACGCCGACTACATCGGGTTGGACCTCACCCTGGCCATCCACGACGCGGTGATCCCGAGCCTCAACCACGACCCGCACCCCAGCCCGCTGCTGCGGGAACTGGTCGCCGCCGGGCAACTCGGGGCGCGTACCGGTCACGGCTTTCTGGACTGGCCCGCAGGAGCCCGCGAGGCCACCACCGCCCGACTTGCCCAGCACATCGCCGCGCAACTCCAAGCCAACGAAAAAGGAAGGGGGACATAGCCATGACGTTCGCCTGGCCCCTCGGTGCCGCCGAATCGACGTTGGAGTTCTACGACCTGTCCCACCCCTGGGGACACGGCGCGCCGGCCTGGCCGTACTTCGAGGACGTGCAGATCGAACGACTCCACGGCATGGCCAAGAGTCGTGTGCTGACCCAAAAGATCACCACCGTCATGCATTCCGGCACCCACATCGACGCGCCGGCGCACGTGGTGGAAGGAACACCGTTTCTGGACGAGATCCCGCTGAGCGCCTTCTTCGGCACCGGCGTCGTCGTCTCGATCCCGAAGGGCAAATGGGGGATGGTCACCGCCGAGGATCTGCAAAACGCTACCCCCGACATCCGGCCCGGTGACATCGTCGTCGTCAACACCGGCTGGCACCACAAATACGCCGACAGCGCCGAGTACTACGCCTATTCCCCGGGCTTCGACAAGAAAGCGGGCGAGTGGTTTGCGGCCAAAGGCGTCAAGGCGGTCGGCACCGACACCCAGGCCCTGGACCATCCGCTGGCCACGGCCATCGCCCCGCACAGTCCCGCGGAGGCACAGGGCGGCCTATTGCCGTGGGCGGTACGCGAATACGAGGCGCAGACCGGCCGCAAGGTGCTCGACGACTTCCCGGACTGGGAACCGTGCCATCGGGCGATCCTGTCGCAGGGCATCTACGGCTTTGAAAACGTCGGCGGTGACCTGGACAAGGTCACCGGCAAGCGCGTCACTTTCGCGGCGTTCCCGTGGCGCTGGGTGGGTGGCGACGGCTGCATCGTGCGGCTGGTGGCGATCGTCGACCCCACCGGGAGCTATCGCATCGAGACCGGAAAGGCGGTCTGATGAAACTGACACGAGCGTCGCAGGCCCCCAGGTATGTGGCGCCGGCGCATCACGAGGTGTCCACCATGCGGTTGCAGGGCCGCGAGGCGGGGCGCACCGAGCGATTCTGGGTGGGGCTGTCGGTCTATCGGCCCGGCGGGACGGCCGAGCCGGCGCCGACCCGGGAGGAGACCGTCTACGTCGTGCTCGACGGCGAGCTGGTGGTCACCGTCGACGGCGCCGAAACCGTGTTGGGCTGGCTCGACAGCGTGCACCTCGCCAAAGGCGAACTGCGATCGATACACAACCGCACGGATCGTCAGGCGCTGCTGCTGGTGACCGTCGCGCACCCGGTTGCCGAGGTGGCGTGATGAGCTGCACCGGCGACGATGCAGAGCGAAGCGATGCTGAGGAGCGGTGCGAATGAGCATCGTCATCACCGTCGCACCCACCGGCCCCATCGCCACCAAGGCCGACAACCCGGCGTTGCCGACGAGCCCCGAGGAAATCGCGACAGCCGTCGAGCAGGCCTACCATGCCGGTGCCGCGGTGGCCCACATCCACCTGCGCGACGAAAACGAAAGGCCCACAGCGGATCCGAACATCGCGCGCCGGGCCATGGACCTCATCGGCGAGCGGTGTCCGATCCTGATCCAGCTGTCCACCGGGGTCGGCTTGACGGTGCCCTTCGAGCAGCGCGAGCAACTGGTCGAGTTGCGCCCGCGGATGGCCACGCTGAATCCGTGCTCGATGAGCTTCGGCGCGGGCGAATTCCGCAACCCGCCGCAAGCGGTTCGTCGGTTGGCGGCACGCATGCGGGAACTGGACATCAAACCGGAACTGGAAATCTATGACACCGGGCATTTGGAGGCGTGCCTGCGACTGTGGGCGGAAGACCTGCTGGCCGAACCCTTGCAGTTCAGCATCGTGCTCGGGGTTCGGGGCGGAATGGCCGCCACCGCCGATAATCTGCTCACGATGGTGCGCCGGCTGCCCCCCGGGGCGATCTGGCAAGTCATCGCGATCGGTAAGGCCAACATGGAACTGACCGCCATGGGCCTGGCGCTGGGCGGCAACGCCCGAGTCGGCTTGGAGGACACCTTGTACCTGCGCAAGGGCGAGCTGGCGCCGAGCAATCTGGCGCTGGTATCGCGCACGATACGTCTCGCCGAAGCCTTGGACCTGCCGATCGCCTCGGTCGAAGAAGCCGAGGCGGCGCTGCAGCTGCCCGGCACGTCCTGAGAGGAGCTCGCTTGTGTCCGCCGAAGAGCAGGACACCCGCAGTGGTGGCATCCAGGTGATCGCGCGGGCGGCCGAACTGCTGCGGGTGCTGCAGGCGCACCCCGGCGGTCTCAGCCAGGCCGAGATCGGCGAGCGGGTGGGCATGGCCCGCTCGACCGTGAGCCGGATCCTCAACGCGCTGGAGGACGAGGGGCTGGTGGCCTCGCGCGGGGCCCGGGGACCCTATCGGCTGGGCCCGGAGATCACGCGGATGGCCACCACGGTACGGCTGGGTGTCGTCACGGAGATGCACCCGTTCTTGACGGAGTTGTCGCGCGAGCTGGACGAGACGGTGGACTTGTCGATCCTGGACGGGGATCGGGCGGACGTCGTGGACCAGGTCGTGCCGCCGCAGCGGCTGCGGGCCGTGAGCGCGGTGGGGGAGTCGTTTCCGCTGTACTGCTGCGCCAACGGCAAGGCGCTGCTGGCCGCGTTGCCGCCTGAGCGGCAAGCCCGCGCGCTGCCGAGTCGACTGGCGCCGCTGACGGCGAACACCATCACCGACCGCGCGGCGTTGCGGGACGAGCTCAATCGCATCCGGGTGGACGGTGTCGCCTACGACCGTGAGGAGCAGACCGAAGGCATCTGCGCGGTGGGCGCGGTGCTACGGGGGGTGTCGGTTGAGTTGGTGGCGGTGAGTGTGCCGGTGCCCGCGCAGCGGTTCTACGGCCGTGAAGCCGAGTTGGCCGGTGCTCTGCTGGCCTGGGTTTCGAAGGTAGACGCGTGGTTCAACGGCACTGAGGATCGCAAATGACAGAAGCGTTGTGCGACAAGCTCGTTGGGGCCTGGGACCTGGTGTCCTACGTGGAGCGGGCCGCGGCTTTGGCGTTGGGATACCTGGCCTACGGCGGACGGTAGTTCGTCGACAAGGCGTAGGGCGTGGCCGGGTTTGCAGGCCGGCTGCGGTAGGCTTTCGACCTGCCGCCGGTGGTGTCGCCGGTGGCACCGGGCTGTGGCGCAGTTTGGTAGCGCACTTGACTGGGGGTCAAGTGGTCGCAGGTTCAAATCCTGTCAGCCCGACTTACGTTTCCGCAGGTAGACCGCCCTGCTGGCGGTCCTCGGCTGCCGCTGAGGCAGTACCGCCAAGGGGTATGTACAGCAACCGGTACAGCAACCCGGTCAAATCCCCAGAGCACCGCTGAGACCTTCCACTGCGGCTCGCGCCGCTTCGTCGCTGGTATGACCGCGCCACCGTGCTGGACACCGCCTACCGAGACCACCTCGAGCGGTTCGTTCGCAAACCACCCGAGCCACCCGCGCTACCGGCCTTCAGCGCGATCAACCCACCACCAAAGGAGGACCAGCCGACTCAATGAATCCCCGAAAATCGTGTCTCAGAAATGTTGACAGGTTCCGCGGTAGATCAGGCGACAAGCTCGATCTCCGCATTATGGCCATGGGATTGGGCAAGTCGCCCGTCGCAAGTGATAAGCGGTACGCCGAGGCCCTCGGCGAGGGCGACGTAGGCTCCATCGGCCACGGTATGAGTGGACCGAAGTTGGTAGGCACGCTGGGTGAATGGCTTTAACGGCCAACGCCGAACGGGCAGGCTAAGGAAGTTGACAACCACGACGAGTCCTTCATGATCGCTGATCAGCTGACGCACGACCGCTTGACGTATCGCCCCGATCACCTCGACATCGAAATGTGCAGGGGCGTGCACGGTTTCGCCCCGCAAGCGCCGGGCGACCGCCGCACCCGCCGGCGTCGTGAGCATGAGCTCGACGGCCGCCGAGGCGTCCAACACGATCACTCAGATCGAGCCTCGTCAACAAGCTCGGCTGCGCTCGCGCCGAGATCCCGGCGCGGCAGTGCCGCTAGACGGTCGAGAACGTCGTCGAGGGCCGGTTCTTCCGCGATCTCGGCAAGCCGTGCTAGGAGGAAATCGCTCAGGCTCATCCGTTGCGCCGCTGCGCGGGCCTTCAGCTCGTGGAGAAGCTCGTCGGGAACGTTGCGGATCTGAACCATGGCGGACATGTTGTAAGCATATCGGACATGTGAAACACATGTCCGGTTGCCGGTGTGACCGGCTGGGGCGTGTAGGCGTCAACCCACGCCGTGCACGCGGCCATGGGCGGGTGCAGACTTTTGCCATGCAACCATGTGAGCTCACCGCCGTCGCGCTGACCGCAACGCCCCCGCCCGCGCCTCCGTCCCTGCGCCGGGCACCGGCGTCGACGTCACCGCGGCTGGCGTGATCGTGCCCGCCCGCGAGCCTGAGCCCCAGCCGCGCCGCGTGCTGAACGGCCTTTCGGACGTACGCGCGTTCTTTCACAACAACACCGTGCCGCTGTACTTCATCTCGCCGACGCCGTTCAACCTGCTGGGCATCTATCGCTGGATCCGAAACTTCTTCTACCTGACCTACTACGACTCTTTCGAGGGCGAACATTCGCGCGTGTTCGTGCCCCGGCGGCGCGACCGCAGGGATTTCGACGGCATGGGGGATGTGTGCAACCACCTGCTGCGTGATCCCGAGACACTCGAGTTCATCAAGAACAGGGGTCCCGGTGGCAAGGCCTGTTTTGTGATGCTGGACGAAGAGACCCAGGCGCTTGCGCGCCAGGCGGGGCTCGAGGTCATGCACCCCCCGGCGGAGCTGCGTCATCGCCTGGAATCCAAGATCGTCATGACGCGCCTGGCCGACGAGGCGGGCGTACCCAGCGTGCCGCACGTGATCGGGCGGGTGAGCTCCTACGACGAATTGTCGGCGCTCGCGCACGGCGCAGGGCTGGGAGACGACCTCGTCGTCGAGGCCGCCTATGGCAACGCCGGCAGCGCAACGTTCTTTGTGCGCGGATTGCGCGACTGGGACCAGTGCGCCGGTGGCATAGTGGGGCAGCCGGAAATCAAGGTCATGAAGCGCATCCGCAATGTCGAGGTGTGCATCGAGGCCACCGTGACCCGCCACGGCACCGTGATCGGCCCGGCGATGACGAGCCTGGTCGGTTACCCGGAGCTGACTCCGTACCGGGGCGCCTGGTGCGGCAACGATGTTTGGCGTGGGGCGCTACCACCCGCACAGACCCGCGCCGCGCGAGAGATGGTGGCAAAGCTGGGCGACGTCTTGAGCCGCGAGGGCTACCGCGGCTACTTCGAGGTGGACCTGTTGCACGACCTGGACGCCGACGAGCTCTACCTCGGCGAGGTGAACCCGCGCCTCTCCGGTGCAAGCCCGATGACGAACCTGACCACCGAGGCCTACGCCGACATGCCACTGTTCCTCTTCCACCTGCTCGAGTACATGGACGTGGACTACGAGCTGGACATCGAGGCGATCAACTCGCGCTGGGAGCGGGGCTACGGCGAGGACGAGGTCTGGGGTCAGCTGATCATGTCGGAGACCTCGCCGGACCTCGAGCTCTTCACCGCGACCCCACGCACCGGGATGTGGCGCCTGAACCACGACGGGCGCGTCTCCTTTGCCCGCCAGGGCAACGACTGGGCCACGATGCTCGACGAGTCCGAGGCCTTCTACATGCGGGTCGCCGCACCGGGCGACCTACGCTGCGAGGGCGCCCAACTCGGTGTGTTGGTCACCCGCGGGCACCTGCAGACCGACGACTACCAGCTCACCGAGCGCGGCCGGCGCTGGATCGACGGCCTCAAGGCGCAGTTCGCCTCGACGCCGCTGACGCCCGCCGCCCCGATCGTCTCGCGGCTCGTCGCACGGGCGTGAGCGGCGGCGTCCCGGCCGGTCTCGCACTGGACAACTGGCTGTCGTCGCCGTATTCGCATTGGGCATTCCAGCACGTCGAAGACTTCATGCCGACCACGGTCATCGCGCGCGGCACCGAGCCGGTCGTGACGTTGCCCGCGGACAATGCGCCGATCGCCGACATCGGCTTGACCAGCACGGACGGGATCGCCACCACCGTGGGCGCGGTGATGGCCGCCACCGCTACCGACGGGTGGGCGGTCGCGCATCGCGGTGCGCTGGTGGCCGAGCAGTACCTCGACGGCCTGGGACCCCGGACCCGCCACCTGCTGTTCTCGGTGAGCAAGTCGCTGGTGGCGGCTGTGGTCGGCGCGCTGCACGGGGCCGGGGCGATCGAGCTTGACGCGCCGGTCACGGCGTACGTGCCCGCCTTGGCGGACTGCGGCTACGCCGGTGCGACGGTGCGCCACCTGCTGGACATGCGATCGGGTGTCGCCTTCTCGGAGAACTACGACGACCCGGCCGCCGAGATTCACGTGCGCGAGCAGGTGATCGGGTGGGCGCCCAAGCGCGGTCCGGACCTGCCCGCCACGCTGCGCGACTACCTGCTGACCTTGCGGCGGAAGTCGGCGCACGGCGGCCCGTTCGAATATCGCTCGTGTGAAACCGACGTCCTCGGCTGGATCTGCGAGGCCGCGGCCGGACAGCCGATGCCCGAACTGATGTCGGAACTACTGTGGAGCCGCATCGGGGCCCAGTGCGATGCCACCATCGCCCTAGACGTAGCCGGCGCGGCGGGCACCGGAATATTCGACGGCGGCATCAGCGCCTGTCTGACCGACATGATCCGGTTCGGGTCGCTGTACCTGCGCGACGGTGTCTCGTTGGCCGGCCAGCAAGTGGTGCCCGCGGCCTGGATCGCCGACACCTTCGACGGCGGCCCCGACTCGCGTCAGGCGTTCGCCGCCAGCCCCGACGACAACCCGATGCCCGGCGGGATGTACCGCAACCAAGTGTGGTTTCCCTACCCGGGCAGCAATGTCGCGTTGTGCGTGGGCATGTGCGGCCAGCTGATCTACGTCAACCGCGCCGCGGAGGTGGTCGCCGCCAAGCTGTCCACCCAGCCGCACTCCCATGAGCCGCACATGTTAGACACCCTGCGCGCATTCGATGCGGTGGCACACGAATTGTCAGGAATCAGATCGAGTTCGACCAACGACCCGCAGCGGCCTTCCCCGCCAGCCCAGGAGGCCAGTCCGGGGTAACGGCTTGTGCCCACGTAACCGAGTTCCAGGGCGATGGGCTTATTAGCGGAAATATGACTCGTCCCAGGTATCCATACGACGCTTGCGTACCTCGGCGAGCTTGTGGTCAAGCGCCGCCTGCTCATTTTCGATGGCACGACCGGCGTTTCTCACGGCGTTGTAGACGGCATCGTCCAGTTTGCATAGATCCTTTGCGGACACGTCGGTCGATACGAAAACCGAGAACCGAATACGGTCGTCGAGCAGCGAAATGTCGATCTTTGGTGATGGTTTGAGTTGGCGCTGGAAGTGTTTGGCTAGTGCTTGGATCCAATACTTTGGCCAATGCGGCACCGGTCTCAGATCGTAGACGATGATGGCTTGCTCGCCGTTGTAGACGCCGATGGGCGCTTCCGCTCGGCTGAAGCATGGTCGCCGCAGGTTCCGCAGGTCCTGGAGTTCGTTCTCTTCATTACCCACCATGAGCCTCCGGCATCTGGTCTACGGACACCACGGCTTGCCGCATGGCTGGGGCGAAGGGACTCCAAGCCATCCAGGATGGGAACGCGCGCCGCATCGCCGGCAGGCCGTCCAGTTCGATGCGCTCGGCGGAGATCTCGGCGGCCAGTGTGCTGCGGCCGCTGTAGACCCGATACAGATCTCGAGGATGGCCGCGCACCGTGAGGTCGACAGGTAGGCATGGATCGTGCAGGCACACCGAGATGTCCCCAGGTTCCAACACGAGCCAGGCCCACAGTGGCCGCTCGCCGTGGTAGCGGAACTCCACCACCACCCGCCGGCCGGGAAGGGCCTCGGTGTTGACGCGCCGGGAGATCCACAACGTGAGTAGTTCGGGGTCGCATTCGGCGGGAGTGGGGTCGGCCATCAACCAACGGGAGACCCAGTCCCCCAGGGTCTGCAGCACGGGGCGTAGCTCCTCGCCGGCCACCGTGAACCGATAGCCCCCGCCCGTGTGTTCGGGGACCGCTTCGATGATGCGGTCGTGCTGAAGTCGGCGTAGCCGCTGGGCCAGCACCGAGCGGGAGATGCCGGGCAGGCCCCGCTCGATTTCGGTGAACCGCAGCGGGCCGAAGAGCAGCTCCCGCACGATTAGCAGCGTCCAGCGGTCCCCCAGCAGCTCCGCCGCCCGCGCTACCGGGCAGTACTGGCCGTACGGCTGCACGACACCAGGCTAGTCGCCATCCCTGGCTGCGTGGTTCGGAATTCGAACTTCCCGCACCCCCTGTGGGAGGCGTAACGCTTGGTGCTGGAGGTGAGAGGCGATGACCGCGACGCTGACCAAGACGCTGGGTTCCCTCGACGATTTCAGGGGAACGCTTTGTGTCCCCGGTGATCCGGACTACCCCAGGGTGCGGGCCATCTGGAACGGGCAGGTGGCCCGCGAACCGGCCTTGATCGCCACGTGCCACGACGCGTGCGATGTCCGAACGGTGCTGCGGCGCGCGGTGGACGCCGGGATGGTGACCGCGGTACGTGGCGGCGGGCACAACGTGGCCGGCACCGCGCTGTGCGACGGCGGCGTGGTGATCGACCTCTCGGCGATGCGGGCCGTCTCGCTGGATCCAGCGACTGGGCGGGTACGGGTGCAGGGTGGTGCCACGCTCGCCGATTTGGACCACGCCACGGTCCCGTTCGCCCGGGTGGCCCCCGCCGGGATCGTCACCACCACCGGTGTCGGCGGGCTGACGTTGGGCGGCGGGGTGGGTTGGACGACTCGACGTTTCGGACTGAGCTGCGACAACCTGGTCGCGGTGCGGCTAGTCACCGCCGCCGGCGACTACCTAAGCGTCGACGACGAGCGCGACCCGGAGCTGATGTGGGGCCTGCGGGGCGGGGGCGGCAATTTCGGCATTGTCACTGAATTCGAATTCGCCACCCATCCGTTCGGTCCGGTCGCCGTGGCCGGCTTCGTCGTCTACCGGCTGGATGACGGGCCCGCGGTGCTTCGCGGCTACCGGCAGTTCGCCGCTGCGGCACCCGAGGAGGTGACCACGATCGTGGTCTTGCGCCACGCCCCGCCGGCACCGTGGATTCCCGTTGACCAGCGCGGCAAGCCGGTGGTCATGATCGGCGCCGTCCACACCGGGAGCATCCAGACCGGGATCGAAGCGCTGCGACCGGTCAAGTCCCTCGCCAGACCCGTCGCCGACACCGTGTGGCCGACCCCGTTCCTGGCCCACCAGGCGGTGCTGGACGCCTCCAACCCGGCCGGTCACCGCTACTACTGGAAATCCGACCACTTGGCCGAGCTGAACGACGAGGCCATCGACTTGCTAGTTGAGCAGACGGCGCAGCTGTCCTCGCCGGACAGCCTCATCGGAATCTTCCAGCTCGGCGGCGCCGCCGCTCGCGGCGGTGAGCGTTCCTGCTTCCCGAGCCGGCACGCGCGATTCATGGTCAACTACGCCACCCATTGGACCGAGGCCCGCGAGGACGACCTTCACCGCCAATGGACCCGCGACGCGATCGAGGCGCTGGCCCCGTACGGGCTGGGCACCGCGTATGTGAACTTCACCGCCGACGACGCACCGATGCACGTCGAAACACTTTACAGCACAACGGAGTTCAGTCGTTTGGTGACCCTCAAGAACCGACTCGACCCGGACAACGTGTTCCGCAATAACCACAACATCCGCCCCTCGGCATGAGGGGGCCCAAGTTGACCGTAGGAAGGACGATCATGGACCTCTATTCAAACCTCGTCGAAGCCGAACAACGCCTGGTCGCGCTGGTTTCGTCGATAGAAGCCGACAGCTACTCCTCGCCGACGCCGTGCGACCGCTGGGACGTGCGGGCGCTGCTCAGCCAC
Organism: Mycobacterium tuberculosis H37Rv; assembly: GCF_000195955.2. Classification (GTDB taxonomy): domain Bacteria; phylum Actinomycetota; class Actinomycetes; order Mycobacteriales; family Mycobacteriaceae; genus Mycobacterium; species Mycobacterium tuberculosis. The sequence continues at coordinate 1,953,399 of NC_000962.3, forward strand.
GCGCTGGCCTCGATCGACGCCTTCGCGGCGGCCGTCGACGGAGCACCCGGACCGGACATGGCGCAGGTGTTCAGCGGTGCCGACATCGTCGGGGACGACCCCCTCGGTGCGACGCAGCGGATCACCCGGCGGTCGCAGGCGGCCTGGTCGACCGTGCGCGATCTGAACGCGGAGCTGTCGACCTTCATCGGCGTGATGCCGGCGGGGCAGGCTCTTGCGATCATCACCTTCTCCACCGTCGTCCACGGTTGGGACCTAGCGGTGGCCACGGGCCAGGCCGGCGAACTCCCGGAGCACCTGGCCGAAGCGGCCCAACAGGTGGCGGCCGAACTGGTTCCCGTCCTGCGTCCGCGGGGCCTGTTCGCACACGACGTCGACCTAGCGGGGGAAGCCACGCCCACTCAGCGGCTCGTCGCCCTTACCGGACGGAAACCGCGGTGAGCTGCGTTTGGTTGTCGCGTTCGATCATTCTGGCGGCGTAGGGCTCATGGATCCGACGTAGTAGGTTTCCCGCCCGGTTGGGTATCCGCCGCCGTCGGTGGCGATATGGACGTGGTCGTAGTGGTTGAGGGTTTCTGAGCCGTAGTCCGCCGTCCAGCTCGGCGCGCCGATGCCTGGGTAGTAGCCCTGCCGCCAGATCACATGGAGCACTCCCCATCGTTTCGCATTCGCCAAGGCAAGTCCGGCGACTTGGTTGCCGAGCTGGATACCCTCGTCGCTGTGATGGTTCGGGATCATCACGTCGATCGCTAACCCGTTGGGATGCCACTTCAAGGGATCCTGCCTATAGCCAAAGATGTTGGTGATCTGAGGAAATAGCACAGAGACGGCACGGGCTACCCAGATCGTCTTGACCTGCAACCCCTCTTCCGACGCAACGCCAGCAGGTAGCGCGAACTGGAATTGCTGGGCAGCGACAGGCGCGCTTGCCGCCAACAAGTCCGCTTCCGTGGGACTGGCGATGCGCGGTGCGTTGGCCGGCGCAGAGTCGGGGCCTGTCGGGATTGCCGCCGGGGTCTCGCGGCAGCACGTATGCTCTGCGCCTTGGGCATAGAGGATGGCGGCAGAGACGACGAGCGAGGCCGCGATTGCCAACCAGCGGCCCCGGCCGTTGGCCAACACGCCTTTGCTCACGAACAGCACTTTAGTGTGTCGTGTGCGACGCGTGTGGCAACCTTTGCTATCGATTGGTTGCAGACCCGCGTTGTGCGCACCGGGCAAGCCGTTCACGCTCATCGCCAACCCGCTGCCGTCGGCGGTGAAATGGAAGAGTGGTCGGTCAGGCAGCCGCTGATGAAGATGGTGTCGTCGTCTGCAGCGCGCACATCGAGACCGCTGCGCCGGAACAGTTCTGCCAGCGACACGCCTTCGGGTTGCCAGCCCTTGGCGGCGAGGTAGTCGAGGACGTGGTTGCGTGGGCCGGTGTAGACCAACGAAGCCAAGTCGACGTCCACGCCATGACAGCGGAACGGGTTGGATATGGTCCGCGCTCGTTCGGCGCTGAAATCCGCTATACCGGTAACAAATTCGGTGGCTACCATGCTCCCGGGCGCGCTGAGTGCGGTGATGTTGTCGAACAGCCTGTCTTGAGTTTGCGGCTTAAGATATATCAGTAACCCCTCGGCCAGCCACGCCGTCGGTGCTGCCGAGTCAAACCCGGCGGCTTGTAATGCCGTCGGCCAGTCTGCGCGCAAGTCGATGGGCACGGCGCGCCGGATGGCGGAGGGTTCGGCGCCCAGGTCGGCTAAGGTTGTCGTCTTGAACTCCATCACTTTTGGTTGGTCGATCTCGTATACCACCGTCCTGGTCGGCCACGGCAGCCGGTAGGCCCGGGAGTCCAACCCGGACGCGAGGATAGCGACTTGCCGAATCCCCCCAGCGGTGGCGTTAAGGAGATAGTCGTCAAAGTATTTGGTGCGGACCGCGTTTCCGTACACCATTGCCTGCGCCACGGCCGGTGAAACGTCCGCGATCGTCGACATGTCGAGTTCACCGTCCATCATCTTGGTGAACAAATCCAGCCCCACCGCACGGACCAGGGGTTCGGCGAACGGATCGTTGATCAAACCGCGCGGATCCTTGGTGGCCAGCGCACGCCCGACCGCGACAATGGTCGCGGTGACGCCGACGCTAGACGTCAGATCCCAGTTGTCGTCGTCGGTGCGGGCCACCAGCCCACCCTAGTCTGATTGCCCGGTTCCTCCTCGCGCCGCAAACGGCGCGCATCGTCACCGGGCGTCGTCTGATTGCCCGGTTCCTCCTCGCGCCGCAAACCAAGCCGGCTGGTGCTGTGCTATTGGCGTCGGAACAGACGGCCGTGCTGGCTACAGAACCAGGCGATGTTGCCGTCCGGCCCGCGCACGAAGTTGGAGCGACTGCCGGTGGGCTTGTTGTCGGGTCCAAGGTCGAGCCCATAGTCGGGCCGATAGAAGGCGAGGCCCAGATTGGCGCTGTTTTGGCCATCCGGGTTGGCATCGTCGGTGCTCATGCTTCCAGCAAGCTGGCCGTCCCTGGCCCGGAAGTCGATGACCGTTGTCTCGAGGTCGCCATTTTGGGCGACTTGCTTGGCGATGTACCGGCCCTCGTAGGGCGCCAGGTCGACGGCACCAAGGCGTTGCGGCGTGGCCGGAAGATTGCTGAGCCCGGCGAATCTCTGCAATGCCCAGTCGGATGCGAAAAGGTCGTTGATCATATGAAATCCGCCATCAGAGTTAGTGAGCACGGTCATGGCGAAGTTTCGATCGGGCACCATGACGAACCCAGAGCGCTGCCCCTTCCAGGTGCCGCCGTGCTCAACGATGGTCACATTCTCCGCGGAGGGCCGCAGCATCCAGGTCACGCCCATCCCGGTCAGTTCCACCCAAAGTGTTCCGCCCGCCCCAGGGTTAGAGCGCATTGCCTTCAGCGATTGTCGGCTCAGAATCTGCTCACCGTTAGGCGCCCTGCCGTCGCCGAGGTGGAACTGTGCGTAACGCAGCTGATCTCGCGCTGTGGACATCAACCCACCGGTGGGGTTGCAGCTGCGCGGGAATGTCCAAAAGTCAGTAACGGCAATCGGTTTGCCGTCGACCACGCTATGCGATGCGGCCACATTCAGACCGATTATTTGGTCGGAAAAGTAGCGCGTGTGAGCAAGCTGCAGCGGGTCAAGCAACAGCCTCTGAACCGTAGATTCGTAGGTTGTTCCGGCGACAAGCTCGATGATGCGGCCCGCAACCACAAGACCTGAATTGTTGTACGCGAACGCGGTTCCCGGAGGGGTGAGCTGCGGTAGGCGTGTCATCGCCTTGACATAGAGCGCCACCGCGTCATCGCCGCGCCCAAAGTCCTGCCCATTGCGACCATCCCAGCCTGCGGTATGGTTGAGCAGTTGGCGAACGGTAACCGTAGCGCTGGCTGATTCGTCGGCTACCGCGAAGTCGGGGATGTAGCGGCGCACAGGTGAATCCAGGTCCACCTTGCCTCGCTCGACCAGCCGCATCATCACCGTACCTGTGAAAGTCTTTGTGGTGGAACCGATTCTGAAGACAGTGTCGCCGTCAACAGGCATCGGATGGTCGACATTGGTGACCCCGTAGCCTTTGACGTATTCTTGCCCGCCGGCCCAGACAGCAACCGCGACGCCCGGAATCGCATAGGCCTTCATGCCCGCGTTGATTTTTGCATCGAGTTCGTCGAACGCTGCACCAGGGTCTGCGCAGTTGACAGTTTCAACCACTGCAGTGGCGATTTCGTGCGGCAGTCGATCTAGCGCACGCACGTATTCGGTGACGACCGCGCGCCCATGGCGCGTCCCGCACCGCGTGCCGGTCGGCGTCGCGGAACTCAAGATGATCGGCGGACACAAGGACCGCGGCGACCCGGCCGGTGGCGGCCGATCTGAACAGCTTCGTGGGGGGATCCGCTTCGTCAACCAACGCGGAAAGCATGGCTTTGGCCTTCCGCGGTCGCGTCCACATGAGTGTCAATATAGCTGGACTAACATGAACATCGCGAGGCCGGTTCTTCGTGGTAACGTGCCGGGATCCCAAGGGACTGCCGGAAGCGAATTTGGTTGCGCCGCTTGGGGCGTCGCGAGAGATTCGGCAATCCCCTGGCTGGAGGATCCCGTTCAGCCAGGGCGTAGGCGCTGCGGCGTGCACGGCTTGGCCCCACAACCCGTATTGATGCCACCTGAACAAGAAGAACCCGGCATTCGTCGAGAATGCCTTTGGTCACCAATCGCAGGCCGATACTCTGTGCCCTAGACACCCGCATTTCTTCGAAAGAGGTGACGATATGCCTGCACCCTCGGCCGAGGTTTTCGATCGCTTGCGTAACCTGGCCGCGATCAAGGACGTCGCCGCACGTCCGACCAGGACGATCGACGAGGTCTTCACCGGCAAGCCGTTGACTACGATTCCGGTCGGCACGGCCGCGGACGTCGAAGCGGCATTCGCCGAAGCTCGCGCGGCGCAGACCGACTGGGCGAAGCGTCCCGTCATCGAGCGAGCTGCAGTCATCCGCCGCTATCGCGACCTGGTCATCGAGAACCGCGAGTTCCTCATGGACCTCCTGCAAGCCGAGGCGGGCAAGGCCCGATGGGCGGCGCAAGAGGAAATTGTCGATCTGATCGCGAACGCGAATTATTACGCACGAGTCTGTGTGGACCTGCTGAAGCCCCGTAAGGCACAGCCGCTGCTGCCCGGGATAGGCAAGACCACGGTGTGCTATCAACCGAAGGGCGTGGTGGGGGTGATCTCGCCGTGGAACTACCCCATGACGCTTACGGTGTCGGACTCGGTGCCCGCGCTGGTGGCCGGTAACGCGGTGGTGCTCAAGCCGGACAGCCAGACGCCGTATTGTGCGCTCGCGTGTGCCGAGCTGCTGTATCGGGCGGGTCTGCCGCGAGCGCTGTATGCGATCGTGCCCGGTCCGGGCTCGGTGGTGGGCACCGCCATCACCGACAACTGCGACTACCTGATGTTCACCGGTTCATCGGCGACCGGCAGCCGCCTCGCCGAGCACGCCGGCCGCCGGCTTATCGGTTTCTCGGCCGAACTTGGCGGCAAGAACCCCATGATCGTGGCGCGGGGTGCCAACCTCGACAAGGTCGCCAAGGCGGCCACCCGTGCCTGCTTCTCGAACGCCGGCCAGCTGTGCATCTCCATTGAGCGGATCTACGTCGAAAAGGACATCGCCGAGGAGTTCACCCGGAAGTTCGGCGATGCGGTGCGGAACATGAAGCTCGGCACCGCATACGACTTCTCGGTCGACATGGGTAGTTTGATCTCCGAAGCACAGCTGAAAACCGTGTCCGGTCACGTGGATGACGCGACGGCCAAGGGCGCCAAGGTGATTGCGGGCGGCAAGGCTCGACCCGACATCGGGCCGCTGTTCTACGAGCCGACCGTGCTGACCAACGTCGCACCCGAAATGGAATGCGCGGCCAACGAGACGTTCGGGCCGGTGGTCTCGATCTACCCGGTCGCCGACGTGGACGAAGCCGTCGAAAAGGCCAACGACACCGACTACGGGCTCAACGCCAGCGTCTGGGCCGGCTCCACCGCGGAGGGCCAGAGGATCGCCGCCCGGCTGCGGTCGGGGACGGTGAACGTCGACGAGGGGTACGCGTTCGCCTGGGGCAGCCTCAGCGCGCCGATGGGCGGGATGGGCCTCTCGGGGGTCGGCCGCCGGCACGGTCCGGAGGGCTTGCTCAAGTACACCGAATCACAGACGATCGCGACCGCCCGCGTGTTCAATCTCGATCCGCCCTTCGGCATCCCGGCCACAGTCTGGCAGAAGTCACTGTTACCCATCGTGCGCACCGTGATGAAGCTTCCCGGCCGCAGGTGACGGCGCGGCCTAGCGCCACTTGATGCCGCACCCGATCGACGGTCGTTGGTCGGGGTTGACTGGCCGCCCGGCGAGCAGGGCGTCGACCGCGGCCCGGACGTCGGCGGCCGTCACCGGTCGGCCATTGCCCGGGCGGGAGTCGTCGAGCTGACCACGGTAGACAAGTCGGCGCTGGCCGTCGAAGACGAACGTGTCGGGTGTGCAGGCCGCGGAGAAGGCGCGGGCGACGTCTTGGGTTTCGTCGTAGAGATACGGGAACGTCCAGCCGTGGCGGCGGGCCTCGGCGACCATCTGATCGGGCCCGTCCTGCGGGTAGGTGACGACGTCGTTACTGGAGATACCGACCATCGGGACGCCTTGATCGGCGAGGTCCCGGCCGAGCGTGGCCAATCCGGCGGCGACGTGTTGCACGTACGGGCAGTGGTTACAGATGAAGGTGACGACGAGGGCGGGACCCGTGAGCTCGTCGAGGCTGACCGTGGCGCCGGTCGCCGGCTGGGGCAGTGTGAACGACGGCGCGGGGGTGCCGAGGGCGAGCATGCTGGATTCAACGGCCATGCCGTCCAGAGTACGGTCGCGGTCCAGCTTGGCGGAGCCCTGGTTGCCGCTACCGGACGGTTGTCACCGCTGCGTGCAGAACAGGCTGTCGATGTCGTGTTGCCAACTGGCGTTGCGAACGCGGATCAGAATCGCCCGAGTGAGCGCCAGCAGGGCGCCCGCAACCGCGGCGACGCTCAACCAGAGTCCCAAGGCGGCCAGGGCCGCATCCGCAATGGCACGGGCCGGCGGAGCTGGTTCATCGACCAGCTGACCGGCACTGTCGACCCAAATGCCGACGCGGTCACCGGATTTGGTTCCCGGCTTCGCGTTGACCTCACCGCTGCGTTCTATTCCGTTCACGACCCATCGGGCAGGCACGGTGATCTTCGTGCGCGGCGGCGCTGACGTGGCGGTCGTGTTGCTGTCGATCACCCCCTCGTGATCGATCACGGTCGCGGTTGCGGGATGGCGGGTCTGGGCCTGGTGGGCATAGACGTGGCTGCGGGAATCCTGGACTGCGGTGCCGGCCGCGGCGGCGAACGGGATAGTCAGCAGCGAGACCGTGACGGCCAGCAGCATGACGACCGCCTCGAGTCGATCCGTCCCACGCACCAGCGGATTGCGGCTGAACACCCGCAGTATCGTCCGGCACGGCAAGCGCAGCCTAAACGTGATCATGGTGGCTCCTTCACGATCGCGGGTTGTGGCGATCATCGCTGTGAATTGCTCGTGGCTCCTAGGGTCGTTCGGCCTTGGGGCTGGGGACGTCGGTCACGAATGGCTGGGCGCCGTGCATATCGGGTGAACCGGGCGTCGAACAAGCGAAGTTTTATTGTCGGATAAGGGACTTTCGCCCCTTCCCGCCTGCTGTGTTTGGTGGCAGTATTGGTGATACCGGGGAAACCCGGTGATCTGCCCGAAGTGCTGGGCGATTGAGCGGGTATGTACACCCGGTTTGACCTACCGTCCCAAGACGGGGCTACCGCCTTCGGGCAGATCCTCATCCTGTTACTGCGGCGCACCGCGTCAGCTCGTTGATCGACAGGAAGAACAGCGCGCCGCGATGGTCATCGCTGCAGCCGTGGTCAGCGGGCAGCGTAGCCAGCACGGTCGTCATGACGTGGATCGCGCCGTCGACGGCGCAAACTCGTTGTGCCGGCTTGCCGAAACTGACCAGCGCGACCTGAGGTGGGTAGATCACCCCGAAGACCGCGTCAACCCCCTGGTCACCGACGTTGGTCATGGTGATCGTGAGGTCCGATAGCTCCGAGCCCGGGGACTTCGGTCCCCAGAGCCCCCGACTTGGATCAGTGGTCGGATATCGCTCGATGACAGCGATGAGCTCTACACAACTGGCCGAGGCCAGAACACGAGGTTCGCCCGCGTGCTCGGACCATATCTGGTCGTTGTCACCGCCACGGCGCTAGCGCACGCGTCGTCGCGGACGTCCCGCTTGTTACGGGCGATTGGTGGCCAGGCGGTCATGGTGCTGATGGCATTGTCGGGCGGTATCTCAGCTACATCGGCTGGTTTCGACGAAACGCTCGAACTTGGTGGTCGAACGACCGCGGCGGGCGGCAGATGATGGCATGGGTGTCATCAGCGGCCCCGATGGCGTGCGATGACCGGCCGCTGCGGCCGATGGTGGCGGCTAGGTGGTGCAGCATGGCAACGAAGGTGATCGTCCACACCGCCAACGCGACCCAACCTTCGAATTCGCCGATGCTTTCGACGATGGGCAGATGGGCGGCCAGGCCGAGACGGTATGCGCCCACGCCGTACATGCCGAGCGGGAACACGACGCTCCACAACGTTGCCTCGTAGCGCAGCGGGACACGGTGGACGACATGTTTCCATATGCTGGCGGCGACCAGCGGTGGGATCAGCCACGGTCCGAAGGCCCAGAACACCACCGACGCTCCCGCAACGAGTCCGCTGGTGACGATAGCCATTGGTGCATCAGCCATTTCGACGATGTGGGCGCCGGCCAGCACGGTGATAGCCGTGGCGCCCATCGCCACCCAATAGGGCGGGGTGAGATCCGCGGGCCGCAGCGGGTAGAGCAGCAGGCGGGCGACGACCAGGCTGCCGACAGCGACGTACAGAAACACGCCTACTGACCAACTAATCGCGTGCCGAGCACGTCGGACGCAGCGACAAAGGTGAACATCCCAAATCCCCGGCGCGGATCAGCTAGGTCGTCGGCGAATTCTTTGCGGAAGATGACGATTCGTGTCGTGCTCACCGCGATCAAGACAGCATAGGCGGTGCAGGTCACCCACAGCAGGACGACGGAAAGGGCATACGTCCACCCGCACAGGCGGGTGACGACAGGGCCGAAAGTCGTGTCTCGCATCGAAATCGACGCCAGCGCGGACTTGTTCGACGAGTAGACGTGTCGCTAACGTCGATCTCGATGGGCAGTCCTGTCCGCTCGCCGAAGACGCACTCCCGTCACCACCCGCGCCGCCGCGGCCGCGTTAGCACCAGCTCCTCGCGGCTGCGGTAGATGATGTACGGGCGGAACAGATAGCCGATCGGGGCGCTGAACGCGTGTACCAGCCGGGTGAACGGCCACAACGCGAACAACGCCAACCCGATCAGCACATGGATCTGGTAATACAGCGGAGCCTCGGCCATCAGGTCCCCGCGCGGTTGCAGTACCCACACCGAGCGGAACCACACCGACACCGTCTCGCGGTAGTTGTACGCCTCGCCGACAACGCCGGAGCCCAACGCCGTCGCACCCAGTCCCGCGACGATCGCCGCCACCAGCACGAGGTACATCACCTTGTCGTTGACGGTGGTAGCCATGAACACCGGCCCGCGGGTGCGCCGCCGGTAGATCAGCAGGGTAACGCCGGCCAAGGTGGTGATGCCGGCGATCGACCCCAGCACGACGGCCTGCACGTGATATGCGCCCTCGCTCAAACCGGCGGCCTGAGTCCACGACTGCGGGATCACGAGCCCGATACCGTGGCCGACGATGACCACCAGGATGCCGAAATGAAACATCGGGCTGGCGATCCGCAGCAGCCGCGACTCGTACAGCTGGGACGAGCGGGTGGTCCAGCCGAATTTGTCATAGCGGTAGCGCCACCAGGAGCCGACCGCGACGATCGTCATCGTCACATACGGCACGACGGTCCAGAAGAGTTCGCCCATCATGTCACCCGTCCGGCATACCGCGGCCACCGTGTGTGCGTATGGCAATGCGGCCTCGGTCAGGGCATTGCACAGCGCGGCGATGGGCACCCGGTACCCGCTCAGCAACCGTCGCCCCGCCTCGGGGTCGACGGTCGCGGCGAATTCGAGCACCACCGGCAGGAAGTCCGGGGTCTCGCCGCGCGGTGGTGCGACGTCGGTGCTGCGGTAGGTCTGGGCGAAGGCCAGCATCTCCCGGCCGCGGTTGCGGGTGTCGCCGGCGGTCCAGTAGGTCAGGTACAGGGTGGCGCGGCCTCGCAGGTCGAAGGTGTCGACGTAGCGGGTCGCCGCGGTCAGCGGATCGGCACGGCGCAGCTCAGAGACCGTGCGCCCCAACAGATCCGCGGCCGGACCGTCGATGTGGGCCAGCAATTCCTCTGCGGTGCCGAGTTGCCGTGAGTTCGGGTAGGTCAGCAGCACCGAGGCGCATTGCCACACCACGTCCCACCAATCTCCGGACTCCGGCACGTCGGTCTGGTCGCCGAACACCTGCGGGGAGGCCACCGGCAGGTCGGCGTACCAGTCGTAGAACGACGTCATCACCCCGCCGATTAGCTCCACGAACCGCGACCCCGCGGCGTGGCTCACCATGGACATCGCCGGGATGGGGGAGAAGCCGGCAACCCGGTCCGGGCCGTATGTGGAGATGGTGTGCACGTGGGCGGCGGCGATCATCTCGGTGGCCTCGGCCCAGCTGACCCGGACCAGCCCGCCCTTGCCGCGGGCGCGCTGGTAGCGGCGGCGCCGCCGCGGGTCGGCCTGGATGTCGGCCCAGGCCGCCACCGGATCACCCAAACGTGCCTTCGCCTCCCGATACATCTCGACAAGCACGCCGCGGGCGTACGGATGGCGCACCCGCGTCGGCGAATACGTGTACCAGGAAAACGCCGCGCCGCGCGGGCAGCCGCGGGGCTCATACTCGGGCCGGTCCGGGCCCACCGACGGATAGTCGGTCTCCTGCGTCTCCCAGGTGATGATGTCGTCTTTGACGTAGATCTTCCAAGAACACGACCCGGTGCAATTCACCCCGTGTGTGGAGCGGACCACCTTGTCGTGGCTCCACCGGTCTCGATAGAACACGTCGCCGTCGCGGCCGCCGCGGCGGGTCACGGTACGCAGATCCGCCGAGATCTCACCCGGGATGAAGAACCGGCCGCTGCGTGCAAGCAGCTCCTCGATGCGGCTGCCGGTCCGTGGTGTCACCGTCACCTGGACGCCTCCTCACTCACCGGCTCCCGCGCGTGCAGCGCGGTGTAGGTACACGCGACCAGCGCGGTCGCCACCAGCAGCAGCAACCCGACCGTGTAGTCGTTGTCGACCGGGTCGTAGGTCGCGCCCATCACCAGCGGCGGGAAGTAACCGCCCAATCCGCCTGCCGCGGCGACGATTCCGGTGACCGAGCCGACCGATGCGGCCGGGGCGCGGCGGGCCACCCACGCGAACACGCCGCCGGTGCCCACGCCGAGGCAGACCGCCAGGGTGATGAAGGTGGCCGCCGACCACACCTCCGGCGGCGGCTGCAACGCCGCGGCGAACGCCAGCAGCGCGGTCCCGGCGAGCGAGGCCAGCACCACGTGCCTCGGTGCGATCCGGTCGGAGAGCCACCCGCCCACCGGCCGGGCCAGCACCGCCGCCAGGGCGAACCCGGCGGTGCGAGCGCCCGCGTCGACCGTGGAGAACCCGTAGATCGTGGTGATGTAGGTGGGCAGGTAGTTGCTGAACGCCACGAACCCGCCGAACACGATCGCGTACAGAAACGACATCTCCCAGGTCACCGGCAACCGTGCCGCGGCCTTGAGCCTGGGCAGCACCGGGTCGGCGTTGGGCCGAAAGTAGGGTGCATCACGAAGCACGACCATGGCCACCACGGCGGTCGACGCGAGCGCGGCCGCGACGATGGCGTGGGTGGTGAACAGGCCGAACCACCGTACAAACCGCGGGGTGAAGAACGCCGAGAGCGCGGTGCCGACCATGCCCATACCGAACACGCCGGTGGAGAAACCGCGCCGCGCCGGCTGGTACCAGTTGTTGGCGAACGGGATGCCGACGGCGAAGATCGTGCCGGCAACGCCCAGGAAGAGCCCGAAAAACACCAGCAACGCGTAGGAGCCCATGGTTGCCGCGACCCCGACCGCGAGCACCGGGAGGATCGACGCCAGCGTCACCGCGATGAGCATGGCGCGCCCGCCGAAGCGGTCGGTGAGCGGCCCGGTGACGATGCGGCCAAGGGCACCCACCAGGATCGGGGTGGCGACGAGCAGCGACGCCTCGGCGCTGGACAGTGACATGTCACGCGCGTAGCTGGTCGACAGCGGGCCGATCAGGTTCCACGCCCAGAAGTTGACCACCGAGATCCAGGTGGCCAGCACGAGATTGGCCGCTTGCCCTCTCATCGACACGATCCGGGGTCTCGGACTCCGGCGAACTCCGCGCCCCGCCCGGACAGCCATGCGCTAACCCTGGCTTCGATGGCGCCGGCTCAGTTAGGGCCGGAAGTCCCCAATGTGGCAGACCTTTCGCCCCTGGCGGACGAATGACCCCAGTGGCCGGGACTTCAGGCCCTATCGGAGGGCTCCGGCGCGGTGGTCGGATTTGTCTGTGGAGGTTACACCCCAATCGCAAGGATGCATTATGACCAGCGAGCTGAGCCTGGTCGCCACTGGAAAGGGGAGCAACATCATGTGCGGCGACCAGTCGGATCACGTGCTGCAGCACTGGACCGTCGACATATCGATCGACGAACACGAAGGATTGACTCGGGCGAAGGCACGGCTGCGTTGGCGGGAAAAGGAATTGGTGGGTGTTGGCCTGGCAAGGCTCAATCCGGCCGACCGCAACGTCCCCGAGATCGGCGATGAACTCTCGGTCGCCCGAGCCTTGTCCGACTTGGGGAAGCGAATGTTGAAGGTGTCGACCCACGACATCGAAGCTGTTACCCATCAGCCGGCGCGATTGTTGTATTGAGGGTGCCGGCGCGTTAGCGCCGACGGAACGCCTGCACTGCGGTAGGCAATGTCATAAAGATATGGTCTTCGCCAATCTTATCGAGAAGACTGGCGGCCCTGAGTGATTCACGCAAGTCTTGTTTGACCCGGGCCATGGCGAACACTATTCCCCGACGCAGCAGCTCGGTGCGGAGTTGGTCGAGCGCATCCAGCGCAGTCAGGTCGACCTCCACATTGGATTCGGCGTTGAGTACGAACCACTCGACTTGCCCCGGATCCTGATCGACCACGGTCAGTGCTCGCCTGCGGAAGTCTTCGGCATTGGCGAAGCACAACGGCGCGTCATAGCGATACACCACCAGCCCGGGCACGCGCTTGGCCTGCGGATAGTCATCGATGTCGTGCATGCCGGCAATGCCCGGCACGAACCCGAGAACGCTGTCATGCGGATGTGCGACCCGACGAAGCAGTTCGAGGATGGACAGGGCAACCGCGGCGAGGACTCCATAGAACACTCCTAGGCCTAACACGGCTGCTGTGGTGGCTAGTGCCAGCATGAGTTCGCTGCGCCGAAACCGCGCCAGTCGCCGGAATTCTGACAAGTCGATCAAGCGTAGCGCGGCATATACCACCAAAGCGCCCAGAGCGGCGATCGGAAACATGGCCAGCAGCCCACTCGCGAAAACCATCACGATGACAACAAGCCCCAACGCGATCAGCGAGTACAGCTGGGTGCGGCCACCGACGACGTCGGCGAGGGCGGTACGGCTGCTGCTGGAACTCACCGGAAAACCGTGTGTCAGCCCGGCGGCGATGTTGCAGGCCCCGACCGCGCGCAGCTCGGCGTTGGCATTGACTTCCTGACCTCGACGAGCGGCGAAGGCGCGTGCGGTCAACACACCGTCGGTGAAGGTAACAATCGCGATCCCGGCAGCCGGAATGATCAGTGCCCGCAAGTCTTCCACCGAAACGGGCGGCACACCCGGCGTCGGCAGACCGGAAGGTATCCGACCCACAATCGCAATACCTTTGGCATCCAAGGACATAACGGCCACTAGCATCGTGGCCGCAAGAACCGCGATGATCGGTCCGGGGGCGCGCGGCGCCCACCGCGTGAGCATAGTTAGCAGCGCTAGGACAGACATGGCTAACACAAAAGTCGGCCAGTGAACTCGCGTGACGCTAGTCGCGAAAGAGTGTACTTCGCTGAAGAATTCGTTGCCTTCGACCGAGGTGCCGGTGATAGTGCCGAGTTGGCTGGAGATCATGACAAGCGCGATGCCGGCCATGTATCCGACGAGCACCGGCCGCGATCGCAGGCTGGCGAGGAAACCTAGTCGCGCCGTGCCAGCGAGTAGGCAGATAAGGCCGACTAGCAATCCGAGGGTTGCCGCCAGAACGGCATAGCGTCGAAGATCCCCGGCGGCCATCGGAGCGAGCACGGCCGCCGTCATCAAGGCGGTGGCGGATTCCGGGCCGATTGAAAGCTGCCGGGACGATCCGAGCAGTGCGTAAATGGCAAGCGGCGCGATCGACGCCCACAGCCCGGCTGCCGGCGGTAGGCCCGCCACGGTCGCATACGCCATCGCTTGCGGGATCAGATAGGCGGCCACGGTCAGGCCGGCGAGGACATCGCCGCGCAGCCAACGCCGTTGGTATTCGCGGAACTGCACCACCCCTGGTGCCCAGCCGGCCGATGTCATCGTGGGAATCATTGTCCGACGGCTGGCCGCTTAGCTAGAGTCGGTCTAGAACCCGCCCAATCTTTATAGAATCCTGACCATGGAATTGGCGGCTCGAATGGGCGAGACTTTGACACAAGCGGTCGTAGTTGCAGTGCGGGAGCAACTGGCCCGCCGGACCGGGCGCACCAGATCCATTTCGCTACGCGAGGAGTTGGCCGCCATTGGCCGGCGCTGCGCGGCCTTACCGGTGCTCGACACCCGAGCCGCGGACACGATTCTCGGCTACGACGAGCGCGGGTTGCCCGCCTGATGGTGATCGATACCTCTGCGCTGGTCGCGATGCTCAACGATGAACCCGAGGCGCAACGGTTCGAGATAGCCGTGGCAGCAGACCACGTTTGGCTGATGTCGACGGCGTCATATCCGGAGATGGCGACCGTGATCGAAACACGCTTCGGGGAACCGGGGGGACGTGAACCCAAGGTCAGCGGCCAGCCTCTCCTCTATAAGGGTGACGATTTCGCATGTATCGATATTCGCGCGGTTCTCGCCGGCTGAGCCGGCGATGAGCGCCCTGCTGGATGGGGTGTTGGACGCCCACGGCGGGCTGCAGCGATGGCGCGCCGCGGAAACGGTTCATGGGCGGGTACGCACGGGAGGGCTGTTGCTTCGAACCCGGGTGCCGGGCAACCGCTTCGCGGACTACCGCATCACGGTGCATGTCCAACAGGCCCGGACGGTCTTGGATCCGTTCCCGCGTGACGGGTACCGCGGAGTCTTCGAGAGCGGGCAGGTGCGGATCGAAAGCCACGATGGCGCGGTCATCAGCTCGCGCGCGCACCCGCGAGCGGCGTTCTTCGGACGCTCGGGCCTGCGCCGGAACATCCGGTGGGACCCGCTGGACTCGGTCTATTTCGCCGGTTACGCGATGTGGAACTACCTCACCACGCCGTACCTGTTGACGCGCGAAGGCGTGGCGGTCGAGGAGGGAGCGCCCTGGCAGCAGGAGGGCGAGACCTGGCGGCGCCTGATTGTGAGCTTCCCGCCGGATATCGACACCCACTCGCCTCGCCAGACCTTTTACGTCGATGCCAGCGGTCTCTTGCGCCGCCACGACTACGTCCCGGAGGTCGTTGGCCACTGGGCACGGGCAGCTCATTATTGCGCCGACCCCGTGGATGTCGACGGGTTTGTATTCCCGACTTGCCGGTGGGTCCACCCGATCGGCCCGGGGAATCGCTCACTGCCCTTCCCAACTCTGGTATCGATCCTGCTGACCGACATCCGGGTCGAGACCGATTAGGTTTCGCCGGAAGTCGCCGCACCTCGCGGTTGCTGAAACCATTAGCCTTATGCCTGTCACACCACCGCGGTTGGCGGGGTGAGGAGTCGGGCGATGGATGGCACCGCGGAATCGCGGGAGGGTACGCAGTTCGGGCCGTATCGGTTGCGGCGGTTGGTGGGTCGCGGCGGCATGGGCGACGTCTATGAGGCCGAAGACACGGTGCGCGAGCGGATCGTGGCACTAAAGCTGATGTCGGAGACGCTCTCCAGCGATCCGGTCTTCCGCACGCGTATGCAGCGCGAGGCCCGCACCGCGGGGCGCCTGCAGGAACCGCACGTCGTGCCGATTCACGACTTCGGTGAGATCGACGGGCAGCTCTACGTGGACATGCGCCTGATCAACGGCGTGGATCTGGCCGCGATGCTGAGACGCCAGGGGCCGCTGGCCCCACCGCGAGCGGTCGCGATCGTGCGCCAGATCGGCTCGGCGCTCGACGCCGCGCACGCTGCCGGGGCAACGCATCGCGACGTCAAACCGGAGAACATTCTGGTTAGCGCGGATGACTTCGCCTATCTTGTCGATTTCGGGATCGCCAGCGCCACCACCGACGAAAAGCTGACCCAGCTCGGCAACACGGTGGGCACCCTCTACTACATGGCGCCAGAGCGGTTCAGCGAGTCGCACGCAACTTACCGCGCCGACATTTATGCGTTGACCTGCGTGTTGTATGAGTGCTTGACCGGATCACCGCCGTATCAGGGAGACCAGCTCAGCGTGATGGGCGCGCACATCAACCAGGCGATCCCGCGGCCCAGCACGGTACGGCCGGGTATTCCGGTCGCCTTCGATGCGGTGATCGCCCGTGGCATGGCCAAAAATCCGGAGGACCGCTATGTCACCTGCGGTGATCTGTCAGCGGCGGCGCACGCAGCCCTGGCCACCGCGGATCAGGATCGTGCCACCGACATCTTGCGGCGCAGCCAGGTGGCCAAGCTGCCGGTGCCATCGACTCACCCGGTGTCACCGGGTACCCGGTGGCCGCAGCCGACGCCATGGGCTGGCGGGGCGCCGCCATGGGGGCCACCGTCGTCTCCGCTGCCCCGGTCAGCCCGCCAGCCCTGGTTGTGGGTTGGTGTTGCCGTCGCCGTCGTGGTGGCGCTGGCGGGCGGCCTGGGTATCGCGCTTGCCCATCCGTGGCGGTCATCTGGACCCCGCACGTCGGCACCGCCGCCACCGCCGCCCGCAGATGCGGTCGAGCTCCGCGTTCTCAACGACGGTGTCTTTGTGGGTAGCTCGGTGGCGCCGACAACGATCGACATTTTCAACGAACCCATCTGTCCACCCTGCGGCAGTTTCATCAGGTCGTATGCGAGCGATATCGATACCGCGGTGGCCGACAAGCAGCTGGCGGTGCGCTACCACCTGCTCAACTTCCTCGACGACCAGTCGCACAGCAAGAACTATTCGACGCGAGCGGTGGCCGCCTCGTACTGTGTAGCGGGGCAAAACGACCCGAAACTCTACGCCAGCTTCTACTCCGCCCTATTCGGCAGCGACTTTCAGCCGCAAGAGAACGCCGCATCGGATCGCACCGATGCCGAACTGGCACATCTTGCTCAAACAGTCGGCGCCGAGCCCACGGCGATCAGCTGTATCAAGTCAGGAGCTGATCTGGGCACCGCCCAAACGAAGGCCACAAACGCCAGCGAGACGCTGGCCGGCTTCAATGCCAGCGGTACGCCGTTCGTGTGGGACGGCAGCATGGTCGTGAACTATCAGGATCCGAGCTGGCTCGCGAGGCTGATCGGGTAGCGCGGGTGGTGTGGCCTCGTCCCGGACAATTCCGCTTGCTCTCGCAGCATGTCCGCAGCGGTGCGCGGTTGTGACGGTGAATTCACGATGCTCGCCGTTGATGTCGGCAGGTACCACCGCGGTGTGGCTTGCGTCGCGGACGGTGCGGTCAGATTCGGCGATGGTCCCGAGGGCGGCAGCTACTATGCCAACGACAGGCGCCCACAAATATCCTGCGGTTGAGTTGCAGACCGGGTGGGTCGTTCACCGATCCACTGTAGGGCCGGTGACTCAGAACGTGGCCGTTAATTCGAAACCCGGCCCAGGTTGCCAACCCGAAGATTTCGGGCGCCGACCACATTCCGCAGTCCCGAACAATTCACGCACCACAAACACCCCACACAGTCGGTGCAGCGCACGCAGCCGATACAGGCCACGCACCGGGTGCAGGTGATGCATGCTAGGCATGCCACACACTGCCGGACAGCCACGCACAATACGGTCAGCAGACTGCCGATTATCCCGACGCTGCCCGCCGTGGCTGCCGCCCCGGCTATCGCGACGCTGCCCGCGGTCGCGACCGAGCCGGCGACTGCGACGCTGCCCGCGGTCGCCACCGAGCCGGCGACTGCGACGGCGCCCGTGGTCGCGGCCGATCCCGCGACGGCGATGCTGTCGATGCTGGCGATCGAGCGGTTAATTACCATGTGCGGCTTTCGGTAGCCGGCAGTCGTCGGCCACGGGCCACTGTGCCGGACATGGTCCAAGTTTGGTCAGGTAGCCCAGTTGTGAGCGGCACCAAGGGGATACCGGGGCGATTACGCCGGCGGTAACATCGCGCACGAATTGTTCCCAGGACAACCAGCGGATCGCGTCGACCTCGTCCGAGTTCGGCCGGGGCTGTTGGTCAACCTGGACTCGGTAGACGGGGCAGATCTCGTTTTCCACGGTGCCATCGGCCATAGCGGCCCGGTAGCGGAACCCCGGCAGGATCAGATCGACCCGATCTGGGGTCAGTCCGAGTTCGGCAGCGAGCCGCCGGCGTATGGCGCCGGGTAGCGATTCGCCAGGCAGGGGGTGCCCGCAGCAACTGTTGGTCCATACCGCCGGCCACGTCCTCTTGGTGGCGGCCCGCCGCGTGATCAACAGCTGATCGTGCAGATCGAACACATAGCTGGAGAACGCGAGGTGCAAAGGGGTGTCGCCGGTGTGCACGGTGGCCTTGTCGGCCACACCTGTCGCGTCGCCGCGGTCGTTGAGCAAAACCACCCGCTCGATCGGTGGAGCTGGCCGGTAGCTGCGGGTCATGCCAGACCTCCTTACGCTTGCTTGCGAGGGTCGGTTCGCGGCCCCAACGCTGGCAAACTACCGGAGAGTCACTTGTCGCGTGCGGAGTTCCACGATTCTCGTCGAGTGTCGCAAGCCCTGCCCTCCTGGCGGGCTACGA
Source organism: Mycobacterium tuberculosis H37Rv (assembly GCF_000195955.2). GTDB lineage: Bacteria > Actinomycetota > Actinomycetes > Mycobacteriales > Mycobacteriaceae > Mycobacterium > Mycobacterium tuberculosis. The sequence goes on from NC_000962.3 coordinate 1,972,131, forward strand.
TGCCGCCATGCCGCTCGCGGAAGGTTCGACGTTCGCCGGCTTCACCATCGTCCGGCAGTTGGGATCCGGCGGGATGGGCGAGGTGTACCTGGCCCGGCATCCCAGACTGCCCCGCCAGGACGCGCTCAAGGTACTGCGGGCCGATGTGTCAGCCGACGGCGAATACCGGGCACGGTTCAACCGCGAAGCCGATGCCGCGGCGTCGCTGTGGCATCCACACATCGTCGCCGTCCACGACCGCGGCGAGTTCGACGGCCAGCTCTGGATCGACATGGACTTCGTCGACGGCACCGACACCGTATCCCTTCTCAGGGATCGTTATCCGAACGGGATGCCCGGCCCCGAGGTCACCGAGATCATCACTGCGGTGGCCGAAGCGCTCGACTATGCCCACGAACGTCGGCTGTTGCACCGCGACGTCAAACCCGCCAACATCCTGATCGCCAATCCTGATTCACCTGATCGTCGAATCATGTTGGCCGACTTCGGGATCGCCGGCTGGGTCGATGATCCAAGCGGATTGACCGCCACAAACATGACTGTGGGCACCGTGTCATACGCGGCTCCGGAACAGCTTATGGGCAACGAGCTCGATGGACGGGCCGACCAATACGCACTAGCCGCGACGGCGTTTCACTTGCTGACCGGCTCCCCGCCCTTTCAGCACGCCAACCCCGCCGTGGTGATCAGCCAGCATCTCAGCGCGTCACCCCCGGCGATCGGCGATCGGGTTCCCGAGCTGACACCGCTGGACCCGGTCTTCGCCAAAGCGCTGGCCAAGCAACCCAAGGACCGTTACCAGCGGTGTGTCGACTTCGCGCGCGCACTCGGCCATCGTCTGGGCGGCGCGGGTGATCCTGACGACACGCGGGTGTCGCAACCGGTCGCCGTGGCCGCGCCCGCGAAACGCTCGCTGCTGCGGACCGCCGTCATCGTCCCCGCGGTGCTGGCGATGCTGCTGGTGATGGCCGTCGCGGTCGCCGTGCGGGAGTTCCAGCGTGCTGACGACGAGCGTGCAGCGCAGCCTGCGCGGACGCGGACCACCACATCGGCCGGCACGACCACTTCGGTAGCCCCCGCGAGCACAACGCGCCCGGCCCCCACGACCCCGACCACGACTGGCGCCGCCGACACCGCGACTGCATCGCCGACCGCTGCGGTTGTCGCCATCGGCGCCCTCTGCTTCCCGCTCGGCAGCACCGGCACCACCAAGACCGGGGCGACGGCCTACTGCTCGACGCTGCAAGGCACCAACACCACCATCTGGTCGCTGACCGAGGACACCGTGGCCAGTCCGACTGTGACCGCCACTGCTGACCCGACGGAGGCGCCGCTGCCCATCGAGCAGGAATCGCCGATTCGAGTGTGCATGCAGCAGACCGGCCAGACCCGACGGGAATGTCGCGAGGAGATTCGCAGAAGCAACGGCTGGCCGTGATGGTCGGCTTGCCTGACCGGGTGCACCCGCCCCGGCGTCGGCTGCGGTCCCGATACAGTTGGTGCCGATGAGCCAACCAGCCGCCCCGCCCGTGTTGACCGTGCGGTATGAGGGATCGGAGCGCACGTTCGCCGCAGGACACGATGTCGTCGTCGGGCGTGACCTGCGCGCGGATGTCCGCGTCGCACACCCCCTGATCTCCCGGGCACACCTGCTGCTGCGATTCGACCAGGGTCGCTGGGTCGCCATTGACAATGGCAGCCTCAATGGGCTCTACCTCAATAACCGTCGGGTGCCAGTCGTGGACATCTACGATGCCCAGCGAGTCCATATCGGAAACCCCGACGGTCCGGCGCTGGACTTCGAAGTGGGCCGCCACCGGGGTTCGGCCGGGCGACCACCCCAGACGACGTCGATACGCCTGCCCAACCTGTCCGCGGGAGCGTGGCCCACCGACGGCCCGCCGCAGACCGGCACGCTCGGCTCCGGCCAGCTACAACAGCTTCCACCGGCCACCACCCGGATACCCGCCGCTCCGCCATCGGGACCACAGCCGCGATACCCCACCGGTGGGCAACAGTTGTGGCCACCCAGCGGACCGCAACGGGCGCCGCAGATTTACCGGCCACCCACGGCCGCACCGCCGCCGGCGGGTGCCCGCGGCGGAACTGAGGCGGGAAACCTCGCGACATCGATGATGAAGATCCTGCGGCCAGGCAGGTTGACGGGGGAGTTGCCGCCCGGTGCCGTCAGGATCGGCCGGGCGAACGACAACGACATCGTCATTCCCGAGGTGTTGGCCTCACGTCACCACGCCACCCTGGTCCCGACGCCTGGCGGCACGGAGATTCGGGACAACCGCAGCATCAATGGCACCTTCGTCAACGGCGCCCGGGTCGACGCGGCGCTGCTGCACGACGGCGACGTCGTGACCATCGGCAACATCGACCTCGTCTTCGCCGACGGCACCCTGGCGCGCCGTGAAGAGAACCTGCTGGAGACCCGCGTCGGCGGCCTCGACGTGCGCGGGGTGACCTGGACCATCGATGGCGACAAGACACTGCTGGACGGCATCTCGTTGACGGCGCGCCCCGGTATGCTCACCGCCGTCATCGGTCCGTCGGGCGCTGGCAAGTCGACACTTGCCCGGTTGGTGGCTGGGTATACGCACCCGACGGATGGCACGGTGACGTTCGAGGGCCACAACGTTCACGCCGAATATGCCTCGCTGCGCAGCAGGATCGGCATGGTGCCACAGGACGACGTGGTGCACGGTCAGCTGACCGTGAAACACGCGCTGATGTATGCCGCCGAACTACGGCTGCCGCCGGACACCACCAAAGATGACCGCACCCAGGTAGTTGCCCGGGTGCTCGAAGAACTCGAGATGTCCAAGCACATCGACACCAGGGTCGACAAGCTGTCGGGTGGTCAACGCAAGCGGGCGTCGGTGGCGCTTGAGCTGTTGACCGGGCCGTCACTGCTGATCCTCGACGAGCCGACATCCGGCCTAGATCCTGCGCTGGACCGGCAGGTCATGACCATGCTGCGGCAGTTGGCCGACGCCGGTCGGGTGGTGCTCGTGGTTACCCACTCACTGACCTACCTGGACGTCTGTGACCAGGTTCTGCTGTTGGCCCCCGGCGGCAAGACCGCGTTCTGTGGGCCACCGACTCAGATTGGTCCGGTCATGGGGACCACGAACTGGGCCGACATCTTCAGCACCGTCGCCGACGACCCAGACGCGGCCAAAGCCCGCTACCTGGCGCGGACGGGTCCGACCCCACCACCGCCACCGGTCGAGCAACCCGCCGAACTGGGCGATCCGGCCCATACCAGCTTGTTTCGGCAGTTCTCCACGATCGCGCGGCGACAGTTGCGATTGATCGTTTCCGACCGAGGTTACTTCGTCTTTCTGGCGCTGTTGCCGTTCATCATGGGTGCGCTGTCCATGTCGGTACCGGGCGACGTGGGCTTCGGGTTTCCCAACCCGATGGGTGACGCGCCCAACGAGCCCGGCCAGATCCTAGTGTTGCTGAATGTCGGTGCGGTCTTCATGGGGACCGCGCTGACCATTCGTGACCTCATCGGTGAGCGAGCCATCTTCCGGCGCGAACAGGCAGTCGGCCTGTCCACTACCGCCTACCTGATCGCGAAGGTCTGTGTCTACACCGTGCTCGCGGTGGTTCAGTCGGCGATTGTGACGGTGATCGTCCTGGTCGGCAAGGGCGGTCCGACTCAGGGTGCCGTAGCGTTGAGCAAGCCAGATCTGGAGCTGTTCGTTGATGTCGCGGTGACCTGTGTCGCCTCGGCGATGCTCGGATTGGCGCTGTCGGCGATCGCCAAGTCCAACGAACAGATCATGCCCCTGCTGGTCGTGGCGGTCATGTCGCAGCTGGTGTTCTCCGGAGGCATGATTCCGGTCACCGGACGTGTTCCCCTTGACCAGATGTCCTGGGTCACACCGGCGAGATGGGGTTTCGCGGCGTCGGCCGCTACGGTCGACCTGATCAAATTGGTGCCCGGTCCGCTGACCCCGAAGGATTCGCATTGGCATCACACCGCCAGCGCGTGGTGGTTCGACATGGCCATGCTGGTAGCGCTCAGCGTTATCTACGTCGGCTTTGTGCGCTGGAAGATTCGCCTCAAGGCGTGCTAGGCGGCAGTTCACTGCCCAACCCAGGTGGAATTAACGGGAATGGCTGTCTCACTCACCGGCTCAACAGGTGGCCTTGGGCGCGCGACGCGACCGCACCCGCCGACCGTGACGTGCGACTGATTCTGAGCTAACGCACGCAGGGGGAACTCGAGCCCGGTGACCAGCTCGAGCGCGGCGCCGGGCGGGTGAGATCGACGTGTGGGTCGCCAACGCCGTGCTGCCAGCCTCCGGCAAGCTCGACAGCATCACCGCGGAGCCGGTTGGCCGCGCGCTGCGGGGACGGCGCGCTTGACGGCGAACGCGCCCGAGATCGCCCTCCTCGGCGTCGCCGACCAGGTCGCGGCCGGTCAGATTGACAAGCGGTGAAGCCGGTTGCCGGGTGGTGTCTGCTCCGGCCGACCCTGGGGCCGTCCATGGTGGCATCCTGGCCTGGTGGGGCTACTGATTCGGCTAGCCGAGTTGCTCGTTGTGATGCTGCCGCTCATCGGAGTGCTATATGTCGGCATCAAAGCGCTGTCGTCCTTCACGCGGCGGCTAGGGGAGGCGTCTGGCGATCTTGCGTCGGATAGCCCCGCGATGCCACGCCCAACCACTGTCGAAAACGACGCAGCGCGGTGGCGGGCGATCACTCGCGCGGTCGAGGCGCACGAGCGAACGGATGCACGCTGGTTGGAATACGAGCTCGACGCCGCCAAGCTGCTCGACTTCCCGGTCATGACCGACATGCGGGACCCGCTCACGACGGCATTTCACAAGGCCAAGCTACAAGCCGACTTTCACAAGCCGTTGCGGGCGGAAGATCTTCTCGACGACCCGGACGCCGCGGGCCACTATCTCGATGCGGTTCGGGACTATGTGACCGCGTTCGACACCGCGGAGGCCGAGGCGATGCGCAGACGCAGAACCGGCTTTTCCCGCGAGGAACAGCAGCGGCTGGCAAGAGCGCAAAGCCTGCTGCGGGTGGCATCCGACGCCGGCGCGACGGCCCAGGAACGCGAGCGCGCATATCGTTTGGCGCGCACCGAACTCGACGGACTCATCGTGTTGCCGGACCGTACGCGGGCCGGCATCGAGCGGGGGATCGCCGGCGAGCTCGATGACTAAGGCTGACCTTTCGGCACCGCGTCGCCGTTGCTGTGCCACGACCACGCATAGAGCGCCCACATGACGATGGGTAGCAGGATGTCGGTCCACAGCGGGACGCCGATGTTGTATGGGTTGGTGTTGTTCTCCACCACCCAGTAGTAGATGTGGCCGGCCGCGTCTCCGACGTACTGGATGGTGAGCACCACGATTGTCGCCAGCCAGAAGTGCCCGCGGAAGCGGTACGCCATCAGGCCGACCACCCCGATTGCCAGGTCGCCCATTGCGTTCTCCCATTGGAACCCGCCGTCGCCGCGCGTATAGCCGATCAACTCGGCGGTCCGCTCGCCGTCGAAGACGTGGTATCCCGCGCCGATGATCGATACCACGCCCACGATCAGCACCATCCACCACAGCATATGGATGTCCGCGGCTGGGCGGTGCCGGTGACGCCGGCTCTGCACGAACGCACCGATTAGCGCGACGATTACCCCGACAATGGTGAACATTCCAACACCCTTCCCTAGCTTTAGGGTCCCGTCATGCTGTCGAATCTCATTGACCGCACGCAACACTAGCGGACGGGCTGGCGCTCACCGCTGTTGCGGGCGTCCCGAGAACGCCGGCCGAGTAATGGGGGAGCGGACCTTTCCGTACTTCATATCGCTTTTGCCGGTCCGGACGCGTGGTGGTAAGCGCTGCCTCGTGGTTCGCGCACCCACAGGGTGTCCGCTTTGCCGACCGCGGTTCCCTCGTCGATCAACTGGCGCTTGAGCACCTTGTGTGTGGCGGTGCTGGGAAGGTCGGCCGCGATGCGGATGTATCGTGGCCGGGCTTTAGTGGATAGGTCAGGCTGGGCGTCCAGAAATGCTTCGAACGCGTCAGGGTCGAAGGTGTCACCTGCTCGCAAGACCAACGCCGCCATCACCTGATCGCCGACGTATTCGTCCGGGACGGCATACACCGCGACACGGTTAATAGCCTTGTATCGTAATAGAATTCGCTCGATTGGTGCCGCTGTCAGGTTCTCGCCGTCTACCCGCATCCAGTCGGCGGTGCGGCCAGCAAGGTAGATCCAGCCTTCAGAGTCCCGGTATGCGAGGTCTCCAGACCAGTACATGCCGTGGCGCATGCGCTCGGCGTTGGCTTCGGGGTCATTGTAGTAGCCGGTGAAGAAGCCCGACCCCGTCGTGTTGACCAACTCACCTATGGCTTCATCGGCGTTGGTGAGTGCTCCGTGAGCGTCGAACCGCGCGACGGCGCACTCGGTGACGGTTTCGCCGTTGTACACCGCGACCCCGTGGGCTCCCCGGCCGATCGAGCCCGGTGGCGTGCCGGGTTCGCGGATCACGATGACCGCGTTCTCGGTCGAGCCAAAGCCGTCCTCGACCTGGACTCCGAAGCGGCGTGAGAATTCCTCGATGTCTTTGTCATTGGCCTCGTTGCCGAAAGCCACCCGCAGCGGATTGTCGGCATCGTCGTCGCGTTCGGGGGTGGCAAGGATATAGGCGAGCGGCTTGCCGACGTAGTTCATATAAGTGGCGTGGTATCGGCGGACGTCGTCGAGGAAGCCGGTCGCCGAAAACGTCGCCGGCGCGATCGCGGCACCGGAGACCACCGCTGGCGCCCATCCCGCGACCACCGCGTTGGAGTGAAACAGCGGCATGGATACATAGCAGGTGTCCTGTTCGGTGAGCCCGAAGCGCTCGGTGAGGCTACGCCCGGCGAACGTGGCCATTAGGTGTGACACCGGTACCGCTTTGGGATTTCCGCTGGTGCCGGACGTGAAGATCATCATGAACGGATCCATCGTGTCGACTTCTCGATAGGGGACAAAGGCGCCGTCACCAGCCACCAATTCAGCCCACCGCGGTGTCGAGGTATCAAGGATCCGCGCGCCCGCGAGGTCTAAACCGTCCAACAGCGCTCGGTGGTCGGCATCGGTCACCACGATCTGGCAATCGGCTCGCCTGACGTCAGCGGCCAGTGCATCGCCACGTCGCGTTGTGTTCAGGCCACACAGCACATAGCCGCCCAACCCGGCCGCAGCCAGCTGGGCCAGCATCTCGGGCGTATTCCCCAGCAGAGAGCCGATATGCGTCGGACGTTGCGGATCGGCGATTGTGATGAGGGCCGCCGCGCGGGCCGCCGACTCCGCCAGGTACTGACTCCAAGTCCATTGCAGACCACCGTATTTCACGGCAATCGTTGGATCGGATACGTGCTGGCGCAAGAGCGATTGAATCGTGTCGGTCATGAATTCGCTCCCATGTCGAGTCGCGGGCTTTGGCCGCGACGCTGTCATCCAGCATGATCGCCACGATGCCATCAATGGCCAGGAGGTCGCGACATGACAACAAGATCACCACGCCGGCAGTGGATTGCCTCACGATCGAACGTCTAGATTCTCCCGCGTCCGGCGCCCCTCAGGTCACCCCTTATGCTAGGGCGCTAATGGGCGAGACAACCACGTGCGCGATCATCGGCGGCGGCCCGGCCGGGATGGTTCTGGGCCTGCTGTTGGCGCGGGCAGGTGTGCAGGTCACCCTGTTGGAGAAGCACGGAGACTTCCTGCGCGACTTTCGTGGCGACACGGTGCATCCGACGACGATGCGGCTACTCGACGAGCTTGGGCTGTGGGAACGCTTTGCGGCTTTGCCCTACAGCGAGGTCCGCACGGCCACATTGCATTCGAATGGTCGCGCGGTGACCTACATCGACTTCGAGCGACTGCATCAGCCCTACCCCTATGTCGCAATGGTGCCGCAATGGGACCTGCTGAACCTGCTGGCGGAGGCCGCCCAAGCGGAACCGAGCTTTACGCTGCGGATGAAAACCGAGGTGACCGGGTTGCTGCGGGAGGGCGGCAAAGTTACGGGGGTGCGCTATCAAGGAGCCGAGGGCCCGGGTGAATTGCGGGCGGAATTGACCGTGGCGTGCGACGGCCGATGGTCGATCGCCCGGCACGAGGCTGGACTGAAGGCGCGTGAATTCCCGGTGAACTTTGACGTGTGGTGGTTCAAGCTGCCACGTGAAGGTGACGCCGAGTTCTCGTTCCTGCCGCGATTCTCCCCGGGCAAGGGGCTCGGCGTGATCCCACGCGAAGGTTATTTCCAGATCGCCTACCTCGGGCCCAAGGGAACCGACGCTCAGTTGCGCGAGCGAGGTATCGAGGAATTCCGTCGGGACGTCAGCGAACTGCTGCCCGAAGCGACGGCATCGGTGGCGGCGCTAGCGTCCATGGACGAGGTCAAGCACCTCAACGTCAAGGTGAATCGGTTGCGTCGTTGGCACATTGATGGGCTGCTGTGCATCGGCGACGCGGCGCACGCGATGTCACCGGTGGCGGGAGTCGGCATCAACCTAGCGGTCCAAGATGCGGTCGCGGCAGCGACCATCTTGGCCGAACCGCTGCGTGAGCATCGAGTCAGCAGCCGCCACCTGGCAGCGGTACGGCGTCGTCGCGCATTTCCCACCGCGGTGACCCAAGCGGTGCAGCGGGTGTTGCACCGAAGGCTGCTCGGCCCGCTGCTGCAGGGCCGGGACCCCACGCCGCCGGCGGCCCTGCTTGGCCTGGTCGAACGGCTGCCATGGCTCTCGGCGGTGCCCGCCTACTTTGTGGGAGTTGGAGTCCGGCCTGAGCATGCTCCGGCCTTCGCACGTCGCGGGCCCGGCAACCGCAAAGGCCCTTGAGCCGACATGCGCGCCGCCGCGAATCGGCGTCTTGGGTATAGCCCGGATAGCGCCGTTGGCGCTCATCAAGCCGGTCAGCGGGAGCGTCGTGGTGGCAGCACGTGATGTGTCGCGGGTGGCGCGACCATGGACGCTGGCTGCTATGCCGTCCACATGGCCCACACGTTCGGTGGGGCCACGCCGGAAGTGGTTTCGGCGCAAGCCAAATTACGCGATCCAGCGGTCGATCGGGCCATGACGGCCGAACTGAAATTTCCAGGCGGGCACACCGGCGGGATCCGCTGTTCAATGCGGTCGTCGGATCTGTTGAATGTGAGCGCTCGAGTGGTCGGCGACCGTGGCGAGTTGCGCGTGCTCAATCCGGTTGTGCCCCAACTCTTCCACCGATTGCCGCCCCTCGCATGCGTATCAGCTCGACGCTTTCGCTGCCGCAGTGCTGCGCGGGCAAGCGGTCAAGACGACGCCCAAGGACGCGGTCGAGAACATGAGCGCGATCCACGCGATCTATCGGGCCGCCGGGCTCCCATCGCGCAACCCGAGCTGAATATGGTCGCCGCGAGCGGGTCCGCCGCCTGACAGGCCAATGGCGTCGGTCGCTTACCCGCCAGGGTTAGGACGTGGTGCCTTGGAAGAAACCCGCCAGGTTGGTGCCGATATTGGCAAAGCCGGAAACGACGCTGGCTACCGAGAACGGCAGGATGCCCCTGTTGGCGAAGCCTGAGACGCCGCTGCCAAGGTTGGAAAAGCCCGAGGATAGCCCGCCGAAGTTCTGATAGCCCGAGCCGCCCAACAGCCCGGCCGGGTTGGTGTTGAACCAACCCGAGAGGCCCGAGCCGTTGTTGCCGAAGCCCGAGTTGCCGCCCGCACCGGAATTGAAGAAGCCCGACGAAGGCGCGGTGCTCGAGTTGAAGTAGCCCGGCCCCCCGGGGATCGCGAAGGCCCCGATCGTGGTGCTGGGCAGGTGGATGCCGGGAACGGTGAGCGGGGGCGTGGTGAAGCCCCCCACGCCGATCGGCTCGATGGTGAGCGGTGGGGTGGTGATGGGTGGGGTGGTGATTTGGGGGAGGGTGAAGCCGGTGAGGTTGATGGGGTCGATGGTCAGCGGTGGGGTGGTGATGGGTGGGGTGGTGATTTGGGGGAGGGTGAAGCCGGTGAGGTTGATGGGGTCGATGGTCAGCGGTGGGGTGGTGATGGGTGGGGTGGTGATTTGCGGCAGGGTGAACCCGCCGACGCCGATCGAGTTGATGGTTAGCTCCGGGGTGATGATTTCCTGGGTGGTGATCTGCGGCAGAGTGAAGCCGCCCACGCCGATCGGAGGGATCGCGAACTCCGGGGTGGTGATAGCTGGGGTGGTGATCTGCGGCAGGGTGAAGCCATCGACGTTGATAGCGGGGACATCGATCCCGGGTATGTTGAAGGCGGGCAGAAAGAATGAACCGATGACAATAGGGCCGGTCAATGTGTATGGGTGAACCACCAATTGTGGTAAGTCAAACTCACCGAAGATGAGGGCGCCATTGGTGAAAGTACTAAGCCCGCCGCCGGGCGGCTGAAGCGCAGGCACATTGGTCTGGAATTGTAGGGTAAAGGGTATTCCAAAAGCCGGTACTGTTATCCTAGGTGTGCTTAGGAAAACATCCCAGCCTATGGAGGGCAGGCCAAATTGGCCCACGCCAATCTGGCCGACCGTTATCGGTTGAGTATGTATCGCAGGTAGACTAAAGCCACCGATTGTGATACCCGCGGGTATCGTCAGCTGCGGAATAGTTACTTCCGGAATCTGCAATGGCGGCAAATTAAAAGCACCCACCGTAATGGGCGGGACCGTCACCGGCGGAATGGCTACGGAAGGAATACTCAGCGGAGGCAACTGAAAGCCGCTTACGGTGATGTTGGCGGGTGTGGTGGCGGCCGGGATGTTCAACGACGGCAACGTCAACCCGGGCAGGCTGAAGGCGCCGACGGTGATGTTGGCTGGTGTGGTGGCGGCCGGGATGTTCAACGACGGCAACGTCAACCCGGGCAGGCTGAAGGCGCCGACGGTGATGTTGGCTGGTGTGGTGGCGGCCGGGATGTTCAACGACGGCAACGTCAACCCGGGCAGGCTGAAGGCGCCGACGGTGATGTTGGCTGGTGTGGTGGCGGCCGGGATGTTCAACGACGGCAACGTCAACCCGGGCAGGCTGAAGGCACCCACGGTGATGTTGGCTGGTGTGGTGGCGGCCGGGATGTTCAACGACGGCAACGTCAACCCGGGCAGGCTGAAGGCGCCGACGGTGATGTTGGCCGGTGTGGTGGCGGCCGGGATGTTCAGCGACGGCAGCGTTATTGCCGGCAGACTGAAGGCGGGAACCGATATCCCCGGTATTTGCAGCGGCGGCAGAGTCAGATCAGGTGTCGTAATACTGAACTGCAGGCTGCCCTGCCCCACGCCCCGGTAGAAGACGCCATTGTTCATGTCACCCGTGTTGAACAGCCCATTATTCATGTGGCCAATATTGAAGACACCAGTGTTGATATTTCCGGCGTTGAGGAAACCCGTGTTAGCATTTCCCGTGTTGAACGTGCCGGTGTTGGACGACCCCGGATTGAAGTCGCCCATGTTATAACTGCCGGTGTTCAGGCTGCCTGTGTTCGCGTTGCCGACGTCCAACATACCGGTGTTAAACGAGCCCGCATTGAAGAAGCCCGTGTTCCCGTGTCCAGAATTCCAGCCACCGGTGTTGAAATTACCCGAGTTTCCGATGCCAAAGTTTCCATTGCCGGAGTTGAAGAAGCCGACGTTTCCGCTGCCCGAGTTGAACAATCCGAAATTCCCGGTGCCCGAGTTGAGCCCGCCGATTCCGATCTGGTTGTTGCCGGTAAGACCGATGCCGATGTTGTTGTTGCCAGTGTTGCCAAAGCCGAAGTTGCCCAAGCCGGTGTTGGCAAACCCGGTGTTGAGATTGCCAAGGTTTCCCACGCCGACATTGTTGCTGCCGAGGTTCCCGAAGCCGATGTTGTTATTACCCAGGCTTGCTGAGCCGATATTGGAGTTACCGAAATTTCCGGACCCGAAATTGTAGTTGCCAAGGTTGGCGTTGCCGATGTTGGCAAGGCCGTTGTTGGCGTTGCCGACGTTGCCACCGCCGACGTTGGCTATGCCCAGGTTGATGGCGGTGGGTCCGCCCGCAAGCGCCGGTATGCCTGCGGCTGCGGTCATGGCGGCCGCAGGCGCGCCGCTGGCCAACCAAGCCGGCAAGCCAGCCAGGTTCTGCAGCGGTTTACTGAACGGGGACAGCGCCGAGGCGATCGCCGATGCCCCGGCATGGTAGGCAGACATCGCCGACACATCGGCAGCCCACATTTGCTCGTACGTGGCTTCAATGGCAGCGATCGCCGGAGCGTTCTGTCCAAACAGGTTCGACATCACCAGCGACACCAGGTCGGCACGGTTGGCCGCCACCAGCATCGGCTGCACCACCGCCGTCTTGACCGCTTCAAACTCGGCTATCATCGCCGCAGCCTGAGCGGCCGTCTGCTCGGCCTGGACCGCCGCCGCGGCAAGCCACGCCGCATAGGGGGCTGCCGCTGCCGCCATCGCCGACGACGACGCGCCCTGCCACGCCCCGCCCACGAGTCCGGATGTCACTGAGCCGAAAGAGGCTGCGGCCGAGGCCAATTCCATGGCCAACCCGTCCCAGGCCGTCGCGGCCGCCGCCATCGGTTCCGGCCCTGCCCCGGCGAATATCAGCGCTGAATTGATCTCCGGCGGCAGTACAGAAAAATTCATCGTCCAGCCTTCCCTGCGTGCCCCGCGTGATCAGCGGTAAACCGTGGCCGGTGAGTGGCTCTTGGCCCACAAGCTAGACGCTGAACCGTCGTGGCCACATAAATATCGCGCACAAATGGCCACGACTCATAGGTTTCGTAAATTTGATTTACAAAAGGCGCTCTCGGGTCATGCGGACCGCAAGCGGCGTCCGAACGCAGGGGCTATGGCAGCACGGTGTGCATCAACATCACGTTGTATGCCGACCACAAAGACAGGTTAAAGTAGACGTCTTTGCCCGTCGACCAGGGATGCATCATCGGCGCGTAGATGCCGCCGGGCATCTGCCATGACGACACCAGCATTTGCTCTGCGCTCCACGGTCCTTGCGGAGCCGGCGCGGTCCTTGCCACCACGTCGTTCATACCGTTGGTGTAGAGCGCCAGGTATTGCTTGAGGTAGGTGTTGTATTGGACGGACATTTCGCCCACCGGGCCCGGAATAACGGGTGTTGCCGCGTCCGGCTTGTTTGGAACCCAGGAGTTCGAGTCGCCGTTCCAGTACTGGTACTTGGTGAGGTCGGGCACAAAGCGCTGCGGAACTCGTGCCAGATATGCCGAACCGCCTCGCCCGGGCGGGGTCCCGAACGAGTAGAGGTAACCGTCGTTGGACTTGAGGTACGCCCCCATCTGGAAGTTCTCATTTCCCGGAACGAACCTGGCTTTTCCGCCGCTGTCCGGTCCGGACGCGCGGATGGTGCCCGGGAAGACCCCCCAGGTCTGACCATTGTCCTTGGACACCGCGATGCCCGAGTAGTTCGTCGTCCATTCCCCATCACGGCCCCAATTCCTGATGGACATGAAGTTGACGTATTGGGTTTTGCCGACGGCGATGCCCGCGGTCGGAATGATCCCCGTCTCGTCGCGCGCCCATTTGATGCTGTTGATGAGCTGTTTGGAGAAGCCCGGTTGGCGTACCGGTGAGCCGGAATATCTGTTGGAAGCGTCACCGGATGTCACATGAACTCCGTTGCCCAGGTCGCGGTCTTGGCTGCGGAACAGCGTGTTGTATCGCCATTGATGGCCATCGACAGCGCAGTAGCCGAATGTGTCGCCGAAGATCATGAGCACCTGACGGTTGGCGGGATCGCCGTTATCCCAAGGAATTCCGAGGTCGGTCCCGGAGATGCCGAAGCGTTCCAGGGTCTTGTTGGGGCTGTCCGGTCCGGTCACCCACTCGGCGAGGGATGTGGTAGCCCCGGCGAGCGTGGCACCAGGATCCGGCGCCGCCGCCGGAGCAGGGTCGGGTGCTGGGGCTGGGTTCGGAGTTAGCTGAGTGGCATTCGGGGGTTGTGGGCCCGTGGCTGGCGGATTGGGTGCCGGATTGGGCCCAGGATTGGCCCTGGGGACTAGCGCTTGCTGTTGTAGCGGCGCGGCATTTCTAGCACCCGGGTTGAGCAATGCGGATATCAGTGGACCCAGCTTGGGTAGCGGTGCACGGTCGTTGGCACCGCGAGGCTTGCGTCCGGTCGGTATCGGACCGTGTCCAGGTCGTACCGGGCCGAGCGCCGTGGCCCCGGGGTCGGTCACAATGGCGCTCGGTGGCGGCGGAGCGTTCGCGGCGTCTCCGCTGCACGGCGCCGCCATCGCTGGTGGCGCCAGGCCTATTGGAACCATGAGTCCAATAGCGGCCGCCCACGCCAGCGATACCGACACGATTCGAGGAATCGGCGACATGTCACACCTTCCCGGGCTGGACGTTGCAATTGACGTCCGCAGTTCGCTGATGTGACGATAGTGATCTCTGGGACTCTTGTGATCAGTGATCCACTGATAGGTATGCCTCCGTGACCGTGTCGCAACCCATCTGTTCATCTCCGACCTGCGCTGCTGCACTCGGACTTGGTACCGGTACATTCAAGGCCCATCGGGGCCGCGGATACCACGACCACCGGTGCCGAACATCGACGATCCGATCAATTTGCGTCCACTGTCGCCCGGACAGGTCAACAAGGTGTGGCTCTGGCAATCGCTACCCGGTCCCTGGATCGGGTCCGCACGGAATACCGTGTACCTGACCGGATTTGAGTTCCTCGAGCCTTAGCACGGACCGCTCGGAATACCACGGGTAGGCGTGGTTTCCTGCGTGGGCATGATCTGTGGATCAGGAACCCGATACGGGATTCCACGGTTTATCGTGCCCAGCGCCGCGTTGGGCACGCACTGCGGCACCGTTGATAGCGCGTGCAGCCCGGGATAATCCAGGTTGGGCCATGATGAGTTGGGCGGGACAGCGAAGTTGAACGTTGACGTCATGTCGCCGGTCACACTGCGCCGCCAAGCCGTGAGGTTGGGAACTGGCACCCCGAACCGAGTTTCGAGCAATCTCAGCTGTGAGGTGTGGTCAAACGTGTCGTGAACCATCTGCGGGCCACGGCTGTACGGCGAAATGACGAAGCAGGGAACGCGAAAGCCCAAACCGATCGGCCCGCGTATTCCGCCGGAGCCCGGCACCTGATCGATGTCAGGCACCGTGACATATTCGCCGGGAGTCCCGGCCGGCGCGGTAGCAGGAACAACGTGGTCGAAAAAGCCGCCGTTTTCGTCGTAGCTGACGATCAGCGCCGTCTTTTCCCACACCGCAGGATTGGCAAGCAATATTCTTAAGATGTTGACGATTGCGAAAGCCCCGGCCGCGGCTGGAACCGCAGGATGTTCGGATTCGAGAACATTGGGAATCACCCAGGAGACCCGCGGCAGTCTATTGGCTAAGACGTCGGCCGCGAAGCTCGCGGGATAGCTTGGTGCCACGCCAAAGCGGACAAGATCTGACCTGGGATCGGCTGACTGTTTGAAAGACGTCACAAGCGAGCCGTAAGTAAGAACCGAGGAGATGGGCCCGAGTGTCTTGTTGCGATACACCTTCCAGCTGACGCCGGCATCGCTAAGTGAACCGCCCCGGTGAGTCCGGAGACTCTCTGATCTGAGACCTCAGCCGGCGGCTGGTCTCTGGCGTTGAGCGTAGTAGGCAGCCTCGAGTTCGACCGGCGGGACGTCGCCGCAGTACTGGTAGAGGCGGCGATGGTTGAACCAGTCGACCCAGCGCGCGGTGGCCAACTCGACATCCTCGATGGACCGCCAGGGCTTGCCGGGTTTGATCAGCTCGGTCTTGTATAGGCCGTTGATCGTCTCGGCTAGTGCATTGTCATAGGAGCTTCCGACCGCTCCGACCGACGGTTGGATGCCTGCCTCGGCGAGCCGCTCGCTGAACCGGATCGATGTGTACTGAGATCCCCTATCCGTATGGTGGATAACGTCTTTCAGGTCGAGTACGCCTTCTTGTTGGCGGGTCCAGATGGCTTGCTCGATCGCGTCGAGGACCATGGAGGTGGCCATCGTGGAAGCGACCCGCCAGCCCAGGATCCTGCGAGCGTAGGCGTCGGTGACAAAGGCCACGTAGGCGAACCCTGCCCAGGTCGACACATAGGTGAGGTCTGCTACCCACAGCCGGTTAGGTGCTGGTGGTCCGAAGCGGCGCTGGACGAGATCGGCGGGACGGGCTGTGGCCGGATCAGCGATCGTGGTCCTGCGGGCTTTGCCGCGGGTGGTCCCGGACAGGCCGAGTTTGGTCATCAGCCGTTCGACGGTGCATCTGGCCACCTCGATGCCCTCACGGTTCAGGGTTAGCCACACTTTGCGGGCACCGTAAACACCGTAGTTGGCGGCGTGGACGCGGCTGATGTGCTCCTTGAGTTCGCCATCGCGCAGCTCGCGGCGGCTGGGCTCCCGGTTGATGTGGTCGTAGTAGGTCGATGGGGCGATCGGCACACCCAGCTCGGTCAGCTGTGTGCAGATCGACTCGACACCCCACCGCAAACCATCGGGGCCCTCGCGGTGGCCCTGATGATCGGCGATGAACCGGGTAATTAGCGTGCTGGCCGGTCGAGCTCGGCCGCGAAGAAAGCCGACGCGGTCTTTAAAATCGCGTTCGCCCTTCGCAATTCGGCGTTGTCCCGCCGCAAGCGCTTCAGCTCAGCGGATTCTTCGGTCGTGGTCCCGGGCCGTGCGCCGGCATCGACCTGCGCCTGGCGCACCCACTTACGCACCGTCTCCGCGCAGCCAACACCAAGTAGACGGGCGACCTCACTGATCGCTGCCCACTCCGAATCGTGCTGACCGCGGATCTCTGCGACCATCCGCACCGCCCGCTCACGCAGCTCCGGCGGGTACCTCCTCGATGAACCACCTGACATGACCCCATCCTTTCCAAGAACTGGAGTCTCCGGACATGCCGGGGCGGTTCAGAGAGGACTTCATCGATGCGCTGCGTTCCAAGATTGGCGAGAAGTCTATGGGCGTTTATGGGGTCGACTACCCGGCGACCACGGATTTCCCGACAGCGATGGCCGGTATTTACGACGCGGGCACCCATGTCGAACAGACGGCGGCGAACTGTCCCCAAAGCAAGCTGGTGCTCGGCGGATTTTCCCAAGGTGCGGCCGTGATGGGCTTTGTTACCGCGGCGGCGATTCCGGATGGGGCGCCGTTGGACGCGCCCAGGCCGATGCCGCCCGAAGTCGCCGACCACGTGGCCGCCGTCACACTCTTCGGAATGCCCTCGGTTGCGTTCATGCACTCGATCGGCGCGCCGCCGATCGTCATCGGTCCGCTATATGCAGAAAAGACCATCCAGCTGTGCGCCCCGGGCGACCCCGTCTGTTCTAGCGGAGGCAATTGGGCGGCGCATAACGGGTACGCCGACGACGGCATGGTCGAGCAGGCCGCAGTGTTTGCCGCCGGTCGGCTCGGTTAAGGCAGTGTCAGCCACTCGCCACTCAGCCCGACACCGATCGGACGTCGTGACCGGCGGGACCGAGAACTGCTCGATCCGCAACAACGCCGCGACGTGGATTGTGTCCCATGGTGAGCTGTGACTTGGAGTGCGGGTGGTGAGCTGAAGGCCCGTTGTCGACCGAAACGGGGCGACGTCCGCGACTTCCTGTACAACCTGATGCTCTGGGATTTGGGCTGCGGATGCGCGGCGGGGGTTCGCTCTGGTGTCGTCGGTGTTCCGCCGCGCTACGTCAAGCCGTGCTGCCCATCCCGGCCGAGTACCAGCCCACCGGCGCCGCCGGCACCCGCCGTGCCCCCGGCTTTTCCGGCATTGCCGCCGTTGCCGCCGTTGCCGATCACCACGGCGTTGCCGCCGGCTCCACCCTTGCCGCTGGTGGCGCCATCCCCGCCGGCGCCACCGTCACCGCCGTTGCCGTACAGCCCGGCCTTGCCGCCGGCGCCGCCGTTCCCGCCGGCGCCGGTATCGCTGGCGCCGCCGGCGCCGCCGGCGCCGCCGAAGCCGCTGCGAAGGCCGGTGATTTGGCCGGCCCCACCGGTGCCGCCATCACCGCCAGTGCCATTGAGGCTGTAGCCCCCGTTGCCGCCGGCCCCGCCGGAGCCGTAGAACAATCCCGCGCTGCCGCCGGCGCCGCCAGCACCGGCCTTGCCTGACAGGCTGGAGCCGCCGCTGCCGCCGGCACCGCCCGACGCATTGAGGGTGAGCGAGCCAGCATTGCCGCCTACACCGCCACCCCCGCCGGCCATGCCCCCATGACCGCCGGCCCCGCCAGAGCCGCCGGCACCGTACAGCCCACCGGGCCCGCCGGCACCGCCTGTCCCTCCGGCCCCCGTGGAGCCGCCGTTCCCACCTGGTCCGCCGGTTCCCCCGTGGGCGTACAGCCCGCCGGCCCCGCCGGCCCCGCCGGCGCCCCCGGCGGTGCTGCCGGTCCCGCCGGCGCCGCCGGCCCCCCCGTTGGCGAACAACCCGGCAGCGCCGCCAGTCCCGCCGGCGCCGCCAGTGGTAACGCCTGCGGTGAAAGCGCCGCCGCCACACCCGCCGAGCCCAGCCGCGCCGATGAGCAAGCCGGCGTTCCCGCCGGCCCCGCCGACGCCGCCGGTGGTGGTGGCGGCCCCGCCGACACCACCGGTACCGCCGGAACCGATCAAGAAGGCGGATCCGCCGGCGCCACCGGCCCCGCCGGCACCCGCCGTTCCGACGCCGCCGGCCCCGCCGGCGCCACCGGTGCCAAACAGGATCCCGCCTGCCCCACCGGCGCCGCCCGCGCTGCCGTTGGTGCCGGCCGCACCGGCCCCGCCGTTGCCGCCGTTGCCGAACAACCAGCCGCCGGCACCGCCATCGTCCCCGGTTCCCGGCGTCCCACTGTCGCCGTTACCGATCAGCGGGCGTCCGGTCAATGCCTCGGTGGGTTCGTTGATGAAACTGAGAATGTCCTGCTGCAGGTTGTGCCATGGCGAGGTGCTCTCGGGAGCGTTATATCCGTCGGCGCCCAGCAGCAACCCGCCGAAGCCGCCGAAGCCGGACTTGCCGGCGAGCGCGCCGATGCCGCCCTCGCCGCCGTTGCCGATCAGCACGGCATTTCCACCGGCCCCGCCGACACCACCGGTGCCGCCACTCTCGCCGCCGTTGCCGCCGTTGCCGCCGTTGCCGATCAACCCGGGCGCCCCACCCGCCCCACCCGCCCCACCTGCGGCGGTGCCCGCGGGGCCCCCAGAGCCGCCAGCACCGCCGGAGCCGCCGGAGCCGCTGAGCATGCCGGCGCTGCCGCCGACCCCACCCTGCCCGCCGGCGGCGAAGCCGAACCCGCCGGTGCCGCCACCCCCGCCGGAGCCGAAGAGCATGCCGGCGTTACCGCCGGCTCCGCCGGCGCCGCCCTTACCACCACCGAAGACAGTGCCGCCAGCCCCACCGGTGCCGCCGGCGCCACCGGCGGCACCCAGGGAAAGCGTCCCGGCGTTACCACCGTTACCGGCAGCGCCGCCGGTGGTCAGTCCTGACCCGCCTGCCCCGCCGTCCCCGCCGGCGCCGAACAAACCGCCGCCCCCACCGTCCCCGCCGGCCCCGCCGGTGCCGAGCGTTCCGTGATCCCCGAATCCGCCCGCCCCGCCCATGCCGCCGGCACCAAACAACCCGCCGGCCCCGCCGGCGCCGCCCGCCCCGCCCGTGTGACCCTGCCCACCGGCGCCGCCGACACCGCCGGTGGTGAACAGCCCACCGGCCCCGCCGGCGCCGCCAGCCCCACCGGCAGTGCTGAAGCTGAACCCGCCGGCACCGCCGGCCCCGGCGGCGCCGGCGAGCATACCGGCGTTGCCGCCGGTTCCGCCGGTACCGCCGATGCCACCGACAAGAGACGTCGCAGCCCCGCCGGCGCCGCCGGCGCCGCCGGCCCCAAACAGCATGGCGGACCCGCCAGCGCCACCGGCCCCGCCGATCCCGTTGTTGGCGGTGGCGGTTCCGCCGGCACCGCCGGCCCCGCCGTTGCCGAACAGCCCGGCGGCCCCACCAGGGCCACCAGCCCCGCCGTTGGCGCCCTTTGCACCGGATCCGCCGGCGCCACCGTTGCCGATCAACCAGCCGGCATCCCCTCCGTTGGCCCCGGTGCCGGGAGCACCGTTAGCCCCGTTACCGATCAGCGGACGGCCGGTAGCGGCCAGGACGGGCGCGTTGATCGAGTTGAGCAGCGGCGTCACGGCGGCGGCCTCGGCGGCCGCATAGGCGCCCCCCCCGGTGGTCAGCGCCTGCACGAACCGACCATGAAACGCCGCCGCCTCGGCGCTCGCCGCCTGATAGGCCCGGCCGTGCGCGCCGAACAACGCAGCGATTGCCGCCGAGATCTCATCGGCACCGGCGGCCAGCAGGCTCGTCGTGTTGGCCGCCGCAGCCGCGTTGGCCCCAGCGATCGTCGAGCCGAGATCGGCTAGATCCGTCGCCGCCGCCGCGATAGTCTCCGGCACCGCGATCACAAACGACATCTGAAAACCTCCCACGACCGCTGACCACCAGGTAATGCCGACGACCCAGGAAGCCTCGGCGCCGGGTGAATCGGTGCCAATCAGCGTATGGGCGGGCAGGCGACCCAACCGGTGTTCCAGCCCGACTCATACCCGCTGTCAAATGACCTGACAATCACTCGGTGGTCACACGCTGCGTGCTTCACATTGGTAGCTTGGGCACGTCGGCAACCGTCACAGCTGTCACACGGGTCCCTGTGGGGTTGGTCGGCCACCGGCGACAACGTTTCCTGCGCGCCTTGATCTGTCGCCGCTGGGCAGGCATCGCCGCGACGGCCGTATCAGGCTTGGTCGGTGTGAGCCGCCAAATCGGTATTGACGAATTCGTCATCGAACTCCCGGCCAAGACCACTTAGGTCTGATGGCCTGGTTCTCGTCCTCAAGCCGCGTTAGCACCACTTCGGGACGCCACGCGGTTCAGCCCGTTCTCCTCGAATAGCAGCCTGCCGGTGCCACCGGCGTCTGGGCACCCCAGACTTTCGCGCCGCTGTCACCCGTTGCGAAGGCCCCCGCAATGGCACGGTCACCGACATGTGATGCCGAGGGGCTGCGCCGGGGCTAGATTCGCGTGCAATGCGTGCCTAAACTTTTTGGCGGGGTTGGGGATTTCTGAACCGATCAGTCCCGGGTGGGCGGCTATGGAGCGACTAAGCGGACTCGATGCTTTCTTCCTCTATATGGAGACACCGTCGCAGCCGCTGAACGTGTGCTGCGTCTTGGAGTTGGACACCTCGACGATGCCGGGCGGCTACACGTACGGCCGGTTTCATGCCGCGTTGGAGAAGTATGTCAAGGCGGCGCCCGAATTTCGGATGAAGCTCGCCGATACCGAGCTTAACCTGGATCACCCCGTGTGGGTGGACGACGACAATTTTCAGATCCGGCACCACCTGCGCCGGGTCGCTATGCCCGCGCCCGGAGGGCGTCGCGAGCTGGCCGAGATCTGTGGGTACATCGCCGGGTTGCCGCTGGACCGTGACCGCCCGCTGTGGGAGATGTGGGTCATCGAAGGCGGTGCCCGTAGCGACACCGTGGCGGTGATGCTCAAGGTCCACCACGCCGTGGTCGACGGTGTCGCCGGTGCGAACCTGCTGTCCCACCTGTGCAGCCTGCAGCCCGATGCGCCGGCACCGCAACCTGTCCGGGGCACCGGTGGCGGCAATGTGCTGCAGATAGCTGCGAGTGGGCTGGAGGGGTTCGCGTCGCGGCCAGTGCGGCTGGCGACGGTGGTACCGGCGACAGTGCTCACATTGGTGCGCACATTGCTGCGTGCCCGTGAGGGCCGTACCATGGCCGCCCCGTTTTCGGCCCCACCGACTCCGTTCAACGGCCCCCTCGGTCGGCTGCGCAACATCGCGTATACACAGCTCGACATGCGCGACGTCAAGCGTGTCAAGGACCGGTTTGGGGTGACCATCAACGATGTGGTGGTGGCGTTGTGTGCCGGAGCGCTACGGCGCTTCCTACTCGAGCACGGCGTGCTGCCCGAGGCCCCGTTGGTGGCCACCGTGCCGGTTTCGGTACACGACAAGTCGGACCGACCCGGGCGCAACCAGGCCACCTGGATGTTCTGTCGGGTACCGAGCCAGATCAGCGACCCCGCCCAGCGCATCCGCACCATCGCCGCCGGAAACACCGTCGCTAAAGACCACGCCGCGGCCATCGGCCCCACCCTGCTGCACGACTGGATTCAGTTCGGCGGCTCGACGATGTTCGGAGCGGCCATGCGGATCTTGCCGCACATTTCGATAACGCATAGCCCCGCCTACAATCTGATCCTGTCGAATGTGCCCGGACCCCAGGCCCAGTTGTACTTTCTGGGTTGCCGAATGGACTCGATGTTTCCCCTCGGCCCCCTCCTTGGCAACGCGGGCCTCAACATCACCGTCATGTCCCTCAACGGGGAACTGGGTGTCGGCATTGTCTCCTGCCCCGACCTGCTGCCGGACCTGTGGGGCGTGGCAGACGGGTTTCCCGAGGCGCTCAAAGAGCTGCTGGAGTGCAGTGATGACCAGCCGGAAGGCAGCAACCACCAGGACTCCTGAGTCGTACGTTCAGAACCGGTAGTCGGTGCCGGTGCCCAGAACTTCGATGGCTGCGTTGATGTTCGGGATCACTGTGGCGCCGTATCGGCTGACGATCTGCCCAAGCGCGCGAGCAAGGTGCGGACCCACGGCCTCGGCGATGAGGGCGTCCTCGGCGATGACGATGCCGTTCACCATGTGGGCAGCGAGCAGCCGGCCGTCGTGGGCGACCTCGTAACGCCAGTCACCGATCTGGATTCGCTCGGGATTAGACCGAAAAAAGCCACGTCGTGCGGGGGTATGAATCACTCCCGGAAGTCCGGCGAACACTTTGACCACCAACGCGACACCGCCGGGACCGACGAGCGCGGCCGCGACGGCGCGGCTCACTCGCTCGGTATCGAAATCAGACATCAGCTGTCCATCGGCAGGACGAATGACGGTGTGATCGTTTCCCCGCTGCCGGTGCGGCGCACGGCGGTTCCCGCGGTGTAGAACTCCACCGTGTGCACTCCCCACGCGTAGTTCGAGATGGCGAAGTGCACGCCCACCACGCCGGTTGCGCCGTCTCGCTCGGCCTCGCTCTGCATGCGTGACATTGCCAGCTCACGCGCTTGGTAGTTGCCTTGCGTCCACTGTGGCATCTCCATGTTGCGGCCGATCTGGCGAAGCGTTTGCATGAATCCCTGCACGGCGATGTGGAATACGCAATTGCCCATCACGAACGCCACCGGCGCAAACCCGGATCGCAGCAGCGTCACCATGTCCTGGCCGGATAGATGACTGGAGAATGCTTGGCCGTTGGGACGCCGAAATGCTCCGGGCTTGGCGGTGTATCGCACTGCGGTACCGACCGCCATGAACTCAAGGTGTTCCCCGCCCTCCCCATGGTGGCGCCAGTTGAGCCGGACACCGACGATCCCGTCCGCTTTGAGGGCATCGGCTTCGGCCTGCATGCGCGCCATCGCATTCCAGCGCGCCCGGTATGTCGCCTCGGTGAGGACACCCAGTTCCTGTTGCTGCCTCATGCCGCTGAATTGGAAGCCGACGTGATAGACCGAGACACCCATGACCAGCTCGATGGGCTCAAACCCGGCCCCATGCAGCAATGCGAACTCGTTGATCGACAAGTCGGACGTGAATGACTTCTCAGCGTGCGACAGCCGTTCGCTGGCTACTGGATCGAGCGAGCTTGATTGCATCGTTGTGCGTCCTTCCTGTGGTGTGTGTCAGCGTACGACGCGCAAACCATGCAGCGTCTGCCATCAGCGTCCCCAGGGCATCGGCGGCGTCTTGGCGCCGGCAACGCTGTTGTCTGGCAGTCGCGCCGGGGAGTCGACGCTACCGGTCGGCACCGCGCCGGCCGCGCATGAGTGAGGTGGCAGCGCGTAACGCGCCGCGTAGTGCGTAGACGGCAGTCACCGCCGCCAACAGGATCAACAGGACAAAGGTCGGCAACCTGAACCGCCCCGGCATGTCCGGAGACTCCAGTTCTTGGAAAGGATGGGGTCATGTCAGGTGGTTCATCGAGGAGGTACCCGCCGGAGCTGCGTGAGCGGGCGGTGCGGATGGTCGCAGAGATCCGCGGTCAGCACGATTCGGAGTGGGCAGCGATCAGTGAGGTCGCCCGTCTACTTGGTGTTGGCTGCGCGGAGACGGTGCGTAAGTGGGTGCGCCAGGCGCAGGTCGATGCCGGCGCACGGCCCGGGACCACGACCGAAGAATCCGCTGAGCTGAAGCGCTTGCGGCGGGACAACGCCGAATTGCGAAGGGCGAACGCGATTTTAAAGACCGCGTCGGCTTTCTTCGCGGCCGAGCTCGACCGGCCAGCACGCTAATTACCCGGTTCATCGCCGATCATCAGGGCCACCGCGAGGGCCCCGATGGTTTGCGGTGGGGTGTCGAGTCGATCTGCACACAGCTGACCGAGCTGGGTGTGCCGATCGCCCCATCGACCTACTACGACCACATCAACCGGGAGCCCAGCCGCCGCGAGCTGCGCGATGGCGAACTCAAGGAGCACATCAGCCGCGTCCACGCCGCCAACTACGGTGTTTACGGTGCCCGCAAAGTGTGGCTAACCCTGAACCGTGAGGGCATCGAGGTGGCCAGATGCACCGTCGAACGGCTGATGACCAAACTCGGCCTGTCCGGGACCACCCGCGGCAAAGCCCGCAGGACCACGATCGCTGATCCGGCCACAGCCCGTCCCGCCGATCTCGTCCAGCGCCGCTTCGGACCACCAGCACCTAACCGGCTGTGGGTAGCAGACCTCACCTATGTGTCGACCTGGGCAGGGTTCGCCTACGTGGCCTTTGTCACCGACGCCTACGCTCGCAGGATCCTGGGCTGGCGGGTCGCTTCCACGATGGCCACCTCCATGGTCCTCGACGCGATCGAGCAAGCCATCTGGACCCGCCAACAAGAAGGCGTACTCGACCTGAAAGACGTTATCCACCATACGGATAGGGGATCTCAGTACACATCGATCCGGTTCAGCGAGCGGCTCGCCGAGGCAGGCATCCAACCGTCGGTCGGAGCGGTCGGAAGCTCCTATGACAATGCACTAGCCGAGACGATCAACGGCCTATACAAGACCGAGCTGATCAAACCCGGCAAGCCCTGGCGGTCCATCGAGGATGTCGAGTTGGCCACCGCGCGCTGGGTCGACTGGTTCAACCATCGCCGCCTCTACCAGTACTGCGGCGACGTCCCGCCGGTCGAACTCGAGGCTGCCTACTACGCTCAACGCCAGAGACCAGCCGCCGGCTGAGGTCTCAGATCAGAGAGTCTCCGGACTCACCGGGGCGGTTCAGGCCCCGATGGTGTGCCCGGTGGTGATACGGGCACACCAGCACCAGGTTGGCCAGCTCGGTGGCCCCACCGTCCTGCCAATGTCGGATGTGGTGGGCGTGCAAACCCCGGGTGGCCCCACAACCGGGAACCACACACGTGCGGTCGCGATGCTCAAGCGCACGACGCAACCGACGATTGATCTGACGAGTCGTTCGACCGCAGCCAATGACCTGCCCGTCACGTTCAAACCAGGCCTCAAAGGTGGCATCACAGAGCAGATATCGGCGTTCGGACTCGCTGAGCAGCGGACCCAGGTGCAGGCCAGCGGCACGCTCCTGCACGTCTAGATGCATCACCACGGTGGTGTGCTGCCCATGTGGCCGACGAGCCACCTCGGCGTCCCAGCCGGCCTCAACCAGACGCAGAAACGCCTCAACATTGCCCGGCAACGGGGGCCGCTGATCCGACACACCGTCGCTGTTGTCGTGATCACGCTTGTACTCGGCGATCAACGCATCCAGATGAGACTGCAACGCCGCATCGAACTTCGCCGCCTCCACGTGCGGAAGCTTGATTCGCCAACAACTGAACTGCTCATCGGCGCTCCTGGTGATCGAGGGCCGCGGTTCCGGCCGAAAATCCGGTTCGGGTTCGGGTCGCGGTTCCAACTTGAGCGCGGTCCGCAGCTGATTCACCGTGGCAACGCCGGCCAACTGCGCATAATGCGCATCCGAACCCTCACCCGCCCGCCCCGCGATCACCCCAACCTGATCCAACGACAACCGCCCCTCCCGCATACCCCGGGCGCAGCGCGGAAACTCCGGCAACCGCCGCGCCACCGTGGCGATCGTGTGGGCGTTGCCTGACGAGCAGCCCATCTTCCAGGCCACCAACCCCGCCACCGACCGCGCCCCCGTCACACCCCACAACCCGTCGCGATCCAGCTCAGCCACGATCTCCACAATGCGCCCATCAATCGCATTGCGCTGACCGGCCAACTCCGCCAACTCCTCAAACAACACCTCCACACGCTCGGCAGGACTGACTACCGCTGCGCCAGACGTCGCGGTCGAGGACATGAGTTCATCATCGCAGCAGGGTCTGACAACTCCGGCCAACCCGAATCCACGCCCGGGGCCGTGCCGTCATCACCCCGCAAAGAGATGCTCGGCTCCGCCGGTACGGGCACCCCACGATCCAACACCGCCTGCTCAGCCGCCGACCACTCAACAACCACAACCGTCAATGCAGTTAACCCGGCCCCACCACGGCCCCAACTACGGCGCTCGATCCAGCGCGATCCAACAACACCAAAACCACACGATCCGCACCGCACTCGCCCCCCGAAACGGTCCTCACGATGCCCACGATGGCCACCTGAACTATCCCAGGCTTTGTTCCTAGTCGGTGCGAGGGCCGGGGTTGGCTGGCTCGCGGGGTGTGAGGTGCCGGTGAGGGCGGCCTCGTACTCGGCCTGGACTCCGGTAGCCTAGGGCTTCGTGCAGGCATTCCTGGTTGTACCAGCCAGCCATTCGGCGGTTGCCAGTTTGACGTCGTCGATGCACCGCCAGGGTCTGCCGCGGTTGATCAACTCGGACTTGGAGGCGACGTTGACCGCGAGGGCGTTGTCATAACAGTCGCCACGAGACCC
Organism: Mycobacterium tuberculosis H37Rv; assembly: GCF_000195955.2. Lineage (GTDB taxonomy): Bacteria > Actinomycetota > Actinomycetes > Mycobacteriales > Mycobacteriaceae > Mycobacterium > Mycobacterium tuberculosis. Next base: position 1,999,088 of record NC_000962.3, read on the forward strand.
GACCGAAGGGGCGATCCCGAGCTCAGCCAGTCGGTCGGTATAGGTCAGCGATAGTTACTGCGATCCGGGGTCGGAATGATGCACCAACTCAGAAAGATCTGAATTTGATTGCCAAACAGCATGATTGAATACTTGTACGGGCAGATCTTCGGTGCGCATCGTCGCCGAGACGGCCCAAACGACGATCTTTCGGGTGCACACGTCGGTGACGAACGCGGTGTAGCAGAACCCCTGCCAGGTCCGCACGAACGTGATGTCGGCGACCCACAACCGGTTGGGCTTACTGCCTTGAATTGCCGGTTTACCAGATCAGCCGGCCGTGGTCGGCTACGTCGGTGACGGTGGTGAACACGGCCGTTGCACGCCGCACAGCCCGGCCTTGCGCATCAACGGGCGGGTTTGTTCTCTGCCGAGGTGCCAACCCTTGCGTTTCATGGCCTGGTGCATCTTGTTAATCCCGTAGACCGAGTAGTTGTCGCGGTGCGCCGTGCGTAGGCGAACTTGAGACTATGACTGTGTTTTCCGGCCAGTCGGATGCGCCCTGGCATGGCCGGCGGTAGGAGATCCAATCGTGCATTGTTTTCGTGCAGCCATCCAATACCCCCCTGGGTACTATGGCGGTGCCACTTCAACGAGATAGAGGGTGCATGTGATTGGTGATCAAGACAGCATCGCCGCGGTTCTCAACAGGTTACGCCGTGCTCAGGGACAGCTTGCCGGGGTGATTTCGATGATCGAGCAGGGCCGCGACTGCCGGGACGTGGTCACCCAGCTCGCCGCGGTATCGCGCGCACTCGACCGCGCCGGATTCAAGATCGTTGCGGCAGGGTTGAAGGAATGCGTGTCCGGGGCCACGGCCAGCGGCGCGGCACCGCTGAGTGCAGCTGAGCTAGAAAAGCTGTTCCTGGCGCTCGCTTGAATGGGCCCGAAGCCATCAATAACCAAGGCCGCCGTCCGTGTATACCCATAGGGGTATATTGGACGCCATGTCGGACCAGCCACGTCATCACCAGGTCCTCGACGACCTGCTGCCCCAACACCGCGCTCTACGTCACCAGATTCCCCAGGTGTACCAGCGATTTGTAGCCCTGGGCGACGCCGCGCTTACCGACGGCGCTCTCAGCCGCAAGGTCAAGGAGCTTGTGGCGCTGGCGATCGCGGTTGTGCAGGGGTGCGATGGCTGCGTCGCATCACACGCCCAAGCCGCGGTACGGGCCGGCGCTACAGCGCAAGAAGCCGCTGAGGCCATCGGGGTCACCATCTTGATGCACGGTGGACCGGCCACCATCCACGGTGCTCGTGCCTACGCGGCATTTTGCGAATTCGCTGACACAACGCCGTCCTAGTCGTCGCGGCCACCGAGCGGACCGCGCTGACCCGGGCTGAAACGTTCCGAGGCGGACTGGCGAAACGCATGGTAGGTCACGCGGAAATGCGGGGCGTGTTGGCGCGATGGCGATAGCCTTTGCCGAGGGTTCAATGGTGACCGGGCGCCCGCCGGGTTTCCATGAGGCGGGAGGTCCCTGATGTCCTATCTCGTCGTGGTGCCGGAGTTGGTCGCAGCGGCGGCAACAGATTTGGCGAACATCGGTTCGTCGATTAGTGCAGCCAACGCGGCCGCGGCGGCACCGACCACGGCACTGGTCGCAGCCGGCGGCGACGAGGTATCGGCGGCCATAGCCGCGTTGTTCGGAGCGCATGCTCGGGCATATCAAGCGTTGAGTGCCCAGGCGGCGATGTTTCATGAACAGTTTGTCCGGGCCCTCGCCGCCGGCGGTAACTCCTACGCCGTCGCTGAGGCGGCAACCGCGCAATCGGTTCAGCAAGATCTGCTCAACCTGATCAATGCGCCCACCCAGGCGCTGTTGGGGCGTCCGCTGATCGGCAACGGCGCCAACGGGCTGCCGGGTACGGGCCAGAACGGCGGCGACGGCGGGATTCTGTACGGCAACGGCGGCAACGGTGGGTCCGGCGGGGTCAACCAGGCCGGTGGCAATGGCGGGAATGCTGGGCTGTGGGGCAATGGCGGATCCGGCGGAGCCGGCGGGAACGCCACCACTGCCGGCCGCAACGGCTTCAACGGGGGCGCCGGGGGAAGCGGCGGTTTGCTGTGGGGCAATGGCGGTGCCGGCGGGGCCGGTGGGAACGGCGGTCCGGCTCCGCTCGTGGGCGGGGTGGGCACCACCGGTGGCGCCGGCGGGAACGGCGGCGGCGCCGGGTTGTTCTACGGTTTCGGCGGCGCCGGTGGGAACGGCGGGATGGGCGGGGTGGCACCGAGCACCGGCCCCTCGATGGGCATCCTCCCGGCCGGCGGTGTCGGCGGGCCTGGTGGCTCCGGCGGGGCGAGCGCGCTTGCCTTCGGCTCCGGCGGCGTCGGCGGTGCCGGTGGCTTGGGCGGGCCGACCGATGGCACCGTCCAGGGGGTGGGCGGCTTCGGCGGTCAGGGCGGCAACGGCGGGCAGAGCGGCTTGTTGTTTGGCAACGCGGGAGCCGGCGGGGCAGGCGCTGCCGGCGGAGCCGGCACCGGCGACACCGAGAGCTTCGGCGGCCACGGCGGGGCCGGCGGTGATGGCGGCGCTGTTGGCTTGATCGGTAACGGCGGGGCCGGCGGCACCGGATCTCCCGGCGCTGTGGTGGGTGGTAACGGCGGCGTCGGTGGTCTGGGTGGCGCCGGCAGTCCCGGGGGTCTGTTGTACGGCACCGGGGGGGCCGGCGGCAATGGCGGACCGGGTGGTGACGGTGGTACTGGCGCGACGGTGGGCTTTGCCGGCTCCGGCGGTTTCGGCGGTGCGGGGGGCATCGCCCAGCTGTTTGGCACGGGTGGCATGGGTGGTAGCGGCGGTGGTATAGGCGCTGGCACCACGACCGTGGTGCCGCCCGACGTCGCCCCGGTGGGTGGCACAGGCGGCAATGGCGGTCGCGCCGGGCTGCTGTTGGGTGTGGGTGGCATGGGCGGTAATGGCGGTGCCACCAGCGTCGGCGGGACGCTCTACGCCGCCGGTGGAAACGGCGGCGACGGCGGGTTGGTGTGGGGCAACGGTGGCACCGGCGGGAGCGGTGGCGCCGGCGGGGCGGGCAGCGTCGGCAACGGCGGTGCGGGTGGCAACGCGGCACTGCTGTTCGGCAACGGCGGGGCGGGCGGGGCCGGCGGCGCCGGCGGCATCGGTGCCGGCGGAGCCGGCGGCTTCGGCGCGGTTCTGTTTGGCAACGGCGGGGCTGGCGGGAGCGGTGCCCCCGGTGGCATCGGCGCCGGTGGCAATGGCGGAAACGCGCTGCTGGTCGGCAACGGCGGCAACGGTGGGGCAGGTACCGGTGGGGCTGCTGGCGGTGCCGGTGGCTCGGGCGGGTTGCTATTCGGCCAAAATGGGATGCCCGGGCCGTGAGCGCCCCAACCCAGGCCAACCCCCTATGGGCAATCTGCACATCAATTGGCCAGGTCGACAGCAGACCGCACACATCTACGAGATTGGTTCCCGATCCGTGGGTGGGGCCGGGAAAAGCGGCTGTAAGAGTTGGCTAGGTTCAGTAGGGTGGCGGCGTGCATGAGGTGGCTGCTCGTGAGCAACGTTCGGACGGGCCGATGAGGCTGGATGCGCAGGGCCGACTGCAGCGTTACGAGGAGGCGTTCGCTGACTACGATGCACCGTTTGCGTTCGTAGATCTCGACGCGATGTGGGGCAATGCCGATCAACTGCTTGCGCGCGCCGGCGACAAGCCGATCCGGGTGGCGTCGAAGTCGCTGCGTTGCCGACCACTGCAACGCGAAATCCTTGATGCCAGTGAGCGATTCGACGGGCTATTGACGTTCACGCTTACCGAGACGCTGTGGCTTGCCGGCCAAGGTTTCTCGAACCTGTTGTTGGCCTACCCGCCGACCGACCGGGCGGCATTGCGTGCGCTTGGCGAGCTGACGGCCAAGGACCCGGACGGGGCGCCGATCGTGATGGTGGACAGCGTGGAGCACCTTGACCTGATCGAGCGCACGACCGACAAGCCGGTACGGCTGTGTCTGGATTTCGATGCCGGCTATTGGCGCGCCGGCGGGCGGATAAAAATTGGTTCCAAGCGCTCGCCGCTGCACACCCCGGAGCAGGCTCGCGCACTCGCGGTGGAGATCGCGCGGCGGCCGGCGCTAACGTTGGCGGCGTTGATGTGCTACGAGGCCCACATTGCGGGCCTCGGTGACAACGTCGCCGGCAAGCGGGTCCACAACGCGATCATCCGTCGGATGCAGCGCATGTCGTTCGAAGAGCTGCGCGAGCGTCGTGCCCGGGCCGTCGAGCTGGTGCGCGAGGTCGCCGACATCAAGATCGTCAACGCCGGTGGCACCGGCGACTTGCAGCTGGTTGCGCAGGAGCCGTTGATTACCGAAGCGACCGCCGGCTCGGGTTTTTACGCGCCGACACTGTTCGACTCGTATTCGACGTTCACGCTGCAGCCCGCGGCGATGTTCGCGCTGCCGGTATGCCGTCGTCCCGGTGCAAAGACCGTGACCGCGCTCGGGGGTGGCTATTTAGCCAGCGGGGTCGGGGCGAAGGACCGCATGCCGACTCCCTACCTGCCGGTCGGGCTGAAGCTCAATGCGCTGGAGGGAACGGGCGAAGTTCAGACACCGCTATCCGGTGATGCAGCCCGACGGCTGAAGCTTGGCGACAAGGTCTACTTCCGCCACACCAAGGCCGGTGAGCTGTGTGAGCGGTTCGACCATCTGCATCTGGTCCGTGGCGCTGAAGTAGTCGACACCGTCCCCACCTACCGGGGTGAAGGGCGCACCTTCCTCTAATGCTGAAATGGACGAGGCCCACCCGGCTCACCCGGCAGATGCGGGGCGGCCCGGTGGCCCAATTCAAGGCGCGCGAAGAGGAGCTGCCATGACACCGATCACCGCCCTGCCGACCGAGTTGGCGGCCATGCGCGAGGTAGTCGAGACGCTCGCACCCATTGAGCGTGCCGCGGGCGAGCCGGGTGAGCACAAGGCGGCCGAGTGGATCGTCGAGCGCCTGCGCACGGCGGGCGCGCAGGACGCGCGCATCGAGGAGGAGCAGTACCTCGACGGCTACCCGAGGCTGCACCTCAAGCTGTCGGTGATCGGGGTGGCGGCCGGCGTCGCGGGCCTGCTCAGCAGACGTTTGCGCATCCCCGCCGCGCTGGCCGGGGTGGGTGCGGGGCTGGCAATCGCCGACGATTGCGCCAACGGGCCGCGCATTGTGCGCAAACGAACGGAGACGCCCCGGACGACATGGAACGCGGTAGCCGAGGCCGGTGATCCTGCTGGTCAGCTAACAGTTGTTGTGTGCGCTCACCACGACGCCGCGCACAGCGGCAAGTTTTTCGAGGCTCATATTGAGGAGGTAATGGTCGAGCTGTTTCCCGGGATTGTGGAGCGCATCGACACGCAGCTGCCGAACTGGTGGGGGCCGATCCTCGCGCCCGCACTCGCCGGTGTCGGCGCCCTGCGCGGCAGCCGGCCGATGATGATCGCCGGAACGGTGGGTAGCGCCCTGGCCGCCGCTTTGTTCGCCGACATCGCGCGCAGTCCGGTCGTCCCCGGTGCCAACGACAATCTCTCCGCGGTTGCGCTGCTGGTCGCGCTGGCCGAGCGGCTGCGCGAGCGGCCGGTGAAGGGCGTGCGAGTGTTGCTCGTGTCCCTGGGGGCCGAGGAAACGTTGCAGGGCGGGATCTACGGGTTCCTGGCGCGACACAAACCCGAGCTGGACCGCGACCGCACATACTTCCTGAACTTCGACACCATCGGCTCACCCGAGCTCATCATGCTCGAGGGCGAGGGCCCGACGGTCATGGAGGACTACTTCTATCGGCCATTCCGGGATCTGGTCATCCGGGCGGCCGAGCGCGCCGACGCGCCGCTGCGGCGCGGCATCCGGTCGCGCAACAGTACCGACGCGGTGTTGATGAGCCGCGCCGGCTACCCGACCGCGTGCTTTGTGTCGATCAACCGGCACAAGTCGGTGGCCAATTACCACCTGATGTCCGATACACCTGAGAATCTCTGCTATGAGACGGTGTCCCACGCCGTCACCGTCGCCGAATCCGTGATCAGGGAGCTGGCCCGATGAGCCCGATATGGAGTAATTGGCCTGGTGAGCAAGTCTGCGCGCCGTCGGCGATCGTACGGCCGACCTCGGAGGCTGAGCTGGCCGACGTGATCGCGCAGGCGGCGAAAAGAGGCGAGCGGGTACGCGCGGTTGGCAGCGGGCATTCGTTTACCGACATCGCCTGCACGGACGGGGTCATGATCGACATGACCGGCCTGCAGCGGGTCCTCGACGTGGACCAGCCGACTGGCCTGGTGACGGTCGAGGGGGGCGCAAAGCTACGTGCGCTGGGACCCCAATTGGCGCAACGACGGCTCGGCCTGGAGAACCAGGGTGACGTGGATCCCCAATCCATCACCGGCGCGACCGCGACCGCGACGCACGGAACCGGGGTGCGTTTCCAGAATCTGTCGGCGCGGATCGTTTCGCTGCGGCTGGTCACCGCGGGCGGGGAAGTGCTCAGTCTGTCCGAAGGTGACGATTACCTGGCGGCACGGGTTTCCCTCGGCGCGCTAGGAGTGATCTCACAGGTCACCCTGCAGACGGTTCCGCTATTCACGTTGCATCGCCATGATCAGCGACGCTCGCTGGCGCAGACGCTGGAGCGCCTCGACGAGTTCGTGGACGGTAATGACCATTTCGAGTTTTTCGTATTCCCTTACGCAGATAAGGCGTTGACGCGCACCATGCATCGCAGTGACGAGCAGCCCAAACCCACGCCCGGGTGGCAGCGCATGGTCGGCGAGAACTTCGAGAACGGGGGATTGAGCCTGATCTGCCAGACCGGCCGTCGTTTTCCTAGTGTGGCGCCGCGACTGAACCGCCTGATGACGAACATGATGTCGTCCTCCACCGTGCAAGACCGCGCCTACAAGGTCTTTGCGACCCAACGCAAGGTCAGGTTCACCGAGATGGAGTACGCGATCCCGCGTGAAAACGGGCGCGAGGCGCTCCAGCGTGTCATCGACCTTGTGCGCCGTCGCAGCTTGCCGATCATGTTTCCGATTGAGGTGCGATTCTCCGCCCCCGACGATTCCTTCCTGTCGACCGCATATGGGCGCGACACTTGCTACATCGCGGTTCATCAATACGCCGGTATGGAGTTCGAAAGCTACTTCCGCGCCGTCGAGGAGATCATGGACGACTACGCCGGTCGGCCACACTGGGGTAAACGTCACTATCAGACCGCCGCCACGCTTCGTGAGCGCTATCCGCAGTGGGATCGGTTCGCCGCGGTTCGCGATCGCCTCGATCCGGACCGGGTGTTTCTCAACGACTACACCCGGCGCGTTCTCGGTCCCTGACAACGAATCAACGAACCCTCGTGGTGTTCGGCCGATATCGACACGGTCACAACCGCGTACCGATATCAGCGGTGGTATGGCGTAACGGGCACGATGCACAAATCATGGCAGCATGCGCGTTGGGAGCCACCGTCGCGAACCAAGCGTGCGCGTTCACGGATTCGTCCGCCTGAGTTGGCGGATATCGGTTGGGTTCAACAGGAGGTAGCCAACCCATGACGGCGAATCGAGGGCCCGCTGCAATCTCGAGCGGCTCGAACTCTGGCCGCGTTCTCGACACCGCCCGGGGTATCCTCATCGCTCTTCGGCGGTGCCCCGCAGAGACCGCGTTCGACGAGTTGCACAACGCCGCTCAACGGCACAGATTGCCGGTCTTCGAAATAGCTTGGGCACTAGTGCATTTGGCGGTCGAGGGAAGCACGCCATGCCGGAGCTTCGTCGATGCCCAGTCGGCGGCTCGGCGGGAGTGGGGTCAGCTTTTTGCGCATGCGGCGGCGTAATGCCAGCTTGGCGGTGGTGTGGGGAAGCACCGCCGCCAGCTAAACGGATCGGCTTCGAATCCAGGAGCCCAATCAGCGAGTCCAGTCCGGCGAGTCCGCGGCGGCGCGCAACGCGGCGATTATGCGCTGCTCTTTTTCCAGAAATCGTGCGGTGGGCGCCGGCACCGAGATCGCGATCACGTTGTCGCCCAGGGCGCGTCGTGCGATCGCAGCCGCGGATATCCCTGGGGTGTGCTCGTTGCGGTCGAAAGCGATACCGGTGCGCCGGATCTCGACGATCTCGCGCCGTAGACCTTCGGCCACCATGGGATCCAGACGGCAGAGCGCGGCCTCGGCGTCGGCGTCGTCGAGAGCAGCCAGCGCCGCTTTTCCATTCGCGGTTCCGTTCAACGGGAAGCGGAGCCCGACGGCTGAGACCGCACGCAGCCGGTAAGACGATTCGATCTGGTCGACAAACCACATTCGCTGGCCGCGCAGTACCGACAGGTCGACCGTTTCGCCGTCGGTCGCGCGGGCAACTCGCTCGACGGTCGGCCGGAACGCCGCGGCTATGTGGGCTCCGGTGACACTTCCGAATCCCAGCAAACGCTCGCCCAGTGCGAAGCGGCCGTGCGAATCGACACTAACCAGCCCCACCTCGACCAGGCCGACCAGCAAGCGTCGAGTCGTCGATTTGGCCAGCCCCAGCCGCTCGCAGAGATCGACTAGGCGCAGGTGTCCCGGTTCGGCAGCTATTTCGTCCAGCGCGGCGACGGCGCGACGGAGCACCTGGATGCCTTCGTCGCGATTCGTTGTCGACTTTCCTTCCGTAGGCGGCACAACTGCAATATAGTGAACCGAAATACGGATCACAATGATTCGAAATACGGACCAGGAGTTTTGCTATGAGGGCGCTACCGGCCGGGCGGCACTTCTTCCGGGGCAGTGACGGGTACGAGGCGGCTCGCCGCGGCACCGTGTGGCATCGGCGCGTACCGGATCGCTACCCCGAGGTGATCGTTCAGGCTGTCAGTGCTGACGACATTGTCAGCGCCATCCGCTACGCCACGGTCAATGGCCATAAGGTGAGCGTCGTGTCCGGTGGGCACAGTTTTGCCGCCAGCCATCTGCGCGATGGCGCTGTGCTGCTCGACGTGAGCCGGATAGACCACGCCTCCATCGACGCCGATAAGGGCCGCGCGGTCGTCGGTCCAGGGAAGGGCGGCAGCGTGCTCATGGCCGAACTGGAGGCGCAGGGCCTGTTCTTCCCGGGTGGCCACTGCAGGGGAGTCTGTCTCGGAGGTTATCTGCTGCAGGGCGGATACGGCTGGAACAGCCGGATCTACGGCCCGGCGTGCGAGAGCGTGATTGGCCTGGACGTCATCACCGCCGACGGCGCGCAGATCCATTGCGACGCAGACAATCACGCCGATCTGTACTGGGCCGCCCGCGGCGCCGGTCCGGGCTTTTTTGGCGTCGTCACCTCGTTTTACCTGAAGCTGTATCCGAGGCCGGCCACCTGTGGCACCAGCGTCTATGTCTACCCATTCGACCTTGCCGACGAGGTCTTTACCTGGGCCCGCGCGGTCAGCGCCGAAGTCGACCCTCGGGTCGAGCTGCAAGCCCTTGCCTCCCGCGGTGAACCGAGCATGGGCATCGACGTCCCCGTCATCTCCCTTGCCTCGCCCGCTTTCGCTGACTCGCCCGAAGAGGCCGAACAGGCCCTCGCCCTGTTCGGCACCTGCCCGGTTGTCGAGCAGGCACTGGTCAAAGTCCCTTATATGCCAACCGATTTGCCTGCCTGGTATGACGTCGCGATGACCCACTACCTGTCAGACCATCACTACGCGGTGGACAATATGTGGACGTCGGCGTCCGCTGAGGACCTGCTGCCGGGTATCCGCTCAATCCTGGACACGCTGCCCCCGCATCCGGCGCACTTCCTCTGGCTGAACTGGGGTCCATGCCCTCCCCGTCAAGACATGGCCTATAGCATCGAAGCCGACATCTACTTGGCGCTCTACGGCTCCTGGAAGGATCCGGCCGACGAGGCGAAGTACGCCGACTGGGCGCGGTCCCACATGGCCGCGATGTCGCATCTGGCGGTCGGCATCCAGCTCGCCGACGAGAACCTCGGTGCGCGTCCGGCGCGCTTCGCCAGCGACGCGGCCATGGCCAAGCTCGACCGGGTGCGCGCCGAATACGACCCCGACGGTTTGTTCAACAGTTGGATGGGAAGAATCTGATGGCCAGCGATCTGTACCTGGGCTACCGCAACGACGACGCGGACACGCCGTTCGGCAAGTTCTTCAAACCCGAGATGGCCCCGCTGCCACAGCATGTCGTGGTGGCGTTGCAGCATGGCCCCCAGGCCGGGATGGCGTTGCTCGCCTTCGACGACGCCGCGAGCATCGTTGATGAGGGCTATCAGCAGACCGAGAACGGCTACGGGATTCTCGGCGACGGCAGCATGCAGGTATCCGTGCGCACCGACATGCCCGGGGTCACTCCCGCGATGTGGGCATGGTGGTTCGGCTGGCACGGCAGCGACACCCGCCGCTACAAGCTGTGGCACCCGCGGGCCCATCTATCGGCGCGGTGGAAGGACGGCGACCAGGACAGCGGGGCCGGCCGTCGGGGCGCGCAGCGTTACGTCGGCCGCTGGTCGATGATCAGCGAGTACATCGGCTCGACGAAACTGGGTGCCGCAATACAATTCGTCGAGCCGGCGGCCATGGGTCTGCCCGACGACAGCGACGATACGGTGTCGATCTGTGCGCGGTTGGGCTCTGCTGACGCCCCGGTGGATGCGGGCTGGTTCGTCCATCAGGTCCGATCGACGCCGGGCGGGTCCGAGATGCGGTCACGGTTTTGGATGGGCGGACCGCACATCGCGGTGCGCAAGGCACCCGAGGTCGCGTCCAAGGCGGTGCGTCCCATCGCGTCGAAGCTAATCGGCGTCTCGGAATCGACCGCGCGTAATCTGCTGGTGTACTGCGCGCAGGAGATGAACCACCTGGCGGGGTTCTTGGCGGACCTGTGGGAAAGCTTCGGTGACGAGTGAGGTTTCAGCTTTGCTCGGCAAACGCTGGCGCCACGTATTTTTCGACCAGCCGGCGTTCGGCTTCGTCGTTCTCAGCTGGCCAATACATCAGTGAGAGCACCACGCGTACCACCCATTTCGCGCCTTGCGGATCACCGCCGGCTATGCCGGTGAGCTCGGTAGCAAAGTCCGCAAGCAACGGTGACTCGGTGAGCCAGGCCAATTCACCGGCGCCACCGTGGATCGAGCCGAACATGAGCTTGCCCAGCGGGTCGGATCGGATTCGCTGAAGCGATAACAGGATCGCCGCGACGACTCGCTCCCGCCCCCGCAGAGTTTCGACATCCGAGCGCACGCCGTCGGCGATCCGGGCCGCGGCCCGGGTCAGAACGACATCCCGGATCTGGGCCTTGCCGCCGGCACGGCGGTAGATGGTCGCTCGGGAGCAGTGGACCTCGCGGGCTAATTTGTCGATGTCGAGTGCGTTGAGCCCGTAGCGCGTAATGAGGTCGGTTGCGGCGGCGTAGATCCGTTCGGCAGCGATCGTGCGGCGGTTGCCGCCCACGATCCAATCGTTACCCGGCACTGGTCAGGCGCATTTCCATCGAGAGGCGAAGAGCGATTCTTCTCATAGTGAGACACAAGCCTTACTTATTCTCATCGTAGTTGCAGGTCCGCCTCCCGCGGTGAGACGTTCGCCGAAAGGCTCCCCGGGCGCAGTTCTCGACTTGCAGCGACGCGTTGACCAGGCGGTATCCGCCGATCACGCTGAACTAATGACAATTGCCAAGGATGCCAACACGTTCTTTGGTGCCGAATCCGTGCAGGACCCCTACCCGCTGTATGAGCGCATGCGCGCCGCAGGCTCGGTCCACCGGATCGCTAACTCGGACTTCTATGCCGTGTGCGGTTGGGACGCTGTCAATGAGGCCATCGGTCGTCCGGAGGACTTCTCCTCGAATTTGACCGCCACGATGACCTATACGGCCGAGGGCACCGCTAAACCGTTCGAGATGGACCCACTCGGCGGACCCACACACGTGTTGGCCACCGCCGACGATCCTGCCCACGCCGTGCACCGCAAGCTCGTGCTGCGTCACTTGGCGGCCAAGCGGATCCGCGTTATGGAGCAGTTCACCGTACAGGCTGCCGACCGGCTGTGGGTCGACGGCATGCAGGATGGGTGCATCGAATGGATGGGCGCCATGGCCAATCGCCTACCGATGATGGTCGTAGCTGAGCTCATCGGCCTGCCCGACCCCGACATCGCCCAGCTGGTGAAGTGGGGATACGCGGCCACTCAGCTACTCGAAGGGTTGGTCGAAAACGATCAGCTCGTCGCCGCGGGTGTGGCGTTGATGGAGCTCAGCGGTTACATCTTCGAGCAGTTTGACCGTGCCGCGGCCGATCCGCGGGACAATCTGCTCGGTGAGCTTGCCACCGCCTGCGCATCGGGGGAGCTGGACACTCTCACCGCCCAGGTCATGATGGTCACCTTGTTCGCCGCCGGCGGCGAGTCCACGGCGGCGCTGCTGGGCAGCGCGGTATGGATACTGGCGACACGTCCCGATATCCAGCAACAGGTGCGCGCGAACCCCGAGCTGCTGGGAGCGTTTATCGAAGAGACGCTGCGTTACGAGCCGCCATTTCGCGGCCACTACCGCCACGTGCGAAACGCCACCACCTTGGACGGCACGGAACTGCCCGCGGATTCGCACCTGCTGCTGTTGTGGGGCGCGGCCAACCGCGATCCAGCCCAGTTCGAGGCACCCGGCGAGTTCCGTCTTGACCGTGCAGGAGGCAAAGGCCACATCAGTTTCGGAAAAGGGGCCCACTTCTGTGTCGGCGCTGCACTGGCACGCTTGGAGGCTCGAATCGTCTTGCGTCTGCTGCTCGATCGCACCTCGGTAATTGAGGCAGCCGATGTCGGCGGGTGGTTGCCCAGTATCCTGGTGCGCCGCATCGAGCGGCTAGAGCTAGCTGTACAATAGGCGCTCGACGACTCCTATTGCAGCACAACGGATATCAGCAACAGCAGGTGCCAACCGCGGCGATCGGATGCGTGAGAATAGTGAAAGTGGTTGTCGCGGTCAGGATTTCTGCGATCAACCCTACCCGCATGACGCCGGCGGGTGGCCCCCGCCGGCCACGATAAATGCTTCGACCGCCGTGGCCCGCTCGTAACCTTCGACCTCCACGCGCCACTCGTAGATTCCTGGTTCCAAGGGAATTCCCGCAGGAATGTTGAGGGTGAGCGGCATGCGAACCGAGGTGCCGTGGATTGCGCCAGGAGCGCGGCCCGCCTCGGCGGCGGCTTCAAAGAGGATCCGCTGCGGCCCGTGTGGTCCCGGCACGACCACCGGATCGCCGTCGGCGGTGAGCAACTGGCATTTCAGCTGGTGCTGCTTATTGGTCTCATCCCAGTCGATGTCAAGGAACAGTACCAAAGCGAATGGGGGGGTCGGTGTTTGGCATTGCCGCCAGCCCAGCCCGAGCGCATGGACCTTCCCGGACTGGGCATCAGCCTGCGCCGCGTCCGACAGGAACAGACTGACCCTCATGTCGCCGCCGCTGCGATCGAACTCCCGGGTTCCGATTCCACCCCTGTCCTTCCCCAATGTGCAACTAGCCGAAGGTCGGTCAATACCGCACCCACTTAGACTGACTCCATCCCGACGGCAGGATAATACGTGGCGACCGGTAGATCTATGTTGTGCTATCTGGGCGGTGGCAGCTGGCGCGGACCGTCGGGGGAACGCAGTTCATGCGGACCCTCCCGTTGGGTCAGCTCCCCGGTCGACCCAACTGATAGGCTCGCCAGGTCTCGCGGAGGCACCTGCGCTAACGGCGGGTGATCATCGTTGGTAGCCAGCCGGCTACGGCGCGCAGAGTCCGACGATGCGATCGGGTTGCTTTCGGCAGGGGCAGCCGGGGAGTGGGATTCCAGCGGGGGCTGGTCGTTGGGGTCGGAACCTTCGGCATTGACCGTCACCTTGTGGGTGCGCTTGAACGAAAACGCGATCTCCTCGACCTCTTCGAACACCTGACGCGCGGTGCGCAACGGCGCAGTGGTGTTGTCGAGCATTCGTGCGACAAACGGCGGCACCAGTGGGCGAATCCACCGAGCCGCAGCCTTGGTGGCGTCTGGGATCGACCGGATCACTGGGGTTGCACGCTTCTCGCGTGGTTCAACCGCACCCTCCGGTTGGACCTGTGCCGGCAGGTTTTTCGCGATACCGGGGCGGTGATGGGCTGCCCCAGCAGGCAATTGGGCGACCGTCCGGCTGGCAGCTTCGGTTTCGGCGGCGATGGGCAGATACACCTCGTCCTCCACTGGCTGCAAGGTTCGCTCCGACGAAGCGCGCACTGGACCTTCGAGCGCTTCGACGACTCGGCGGCGTTGCTGTTCGCGGTCGATTTCGGCCTGGGCCTCGATGGCGAGGCGGGTCTGGGTGAGTTGGTGCTCGGCCCACATGATTTCGGCGGCCCGGCGAACCTCCGCCCGCTTGATCGCGATCGCGGTGTCCGCCTCCAACTCGGCGCGCTCCCGTTCCGCTCGCGCGGCCGCGTGGCGATCGTGCGTTGTGTCACCGCGCCATAGCCGGAGAATCAGCGGCAACAGGTACAGCAGCGCGAAGAAAGCGATCGCCAGCATTCGCGCCGTCAAGGCGCCGGCGCTGGCCAATGTCAGATCGTTCATGGCGACCCAGCGCGAGCCCAAACCACGACCCGCATCCGCGACCACGGCCTGGCGCACCTCGGCAAGAGCCTGCTCGTCGTGTGCCATTTTGGCGTCCAAGGCAGGTGCTTGGTGATCACGAGCCGCCAGCGCGTTGTCCAGCTCACGCTGCGCGTCGGCGAGAAGCTGGTTCGCCGTTCGTGTTTCGGGCCCTCGGCCGGGAACGCCGGTGATCCGGGTCTGCGGGCAGGCCGGAGTTGGGTGGTATTCGCAGCGTGCGACGACCAGCGCATCGTCCAGTCGTCCGCGCGCCCGCTCGACCGCGCTGTCCAGCGCAGTGCGCGCATTGCGGGCCTGTTGCAGGGAGGCCGACGCTTGCACGGCCGCCGGCGTCGCGTCGGCGCTGTGCATAGCTTGTTCATCGAGACGGCGGTCGATGGCACCGGAAAACATGACCAGCGCAGCGAGTTCGCCGACGACGAAACCGACGGCGACCGCGACGGACGCGCGTCCCGTAACGCCGGCCCGACCGCGAGCTGGGCCACTGGCCGTACCGCGGGTCACCGCGCCGACCAGCAGGCCGAGCACCAGGGCGAGCGAGGCAGCCCCGATGGGGGACGAGATCGGCCCCTGGGCCGCCTCGCTCACCGCGAGGCTCGCGAGGAGTCCGGCCAGCGCGGCGCCCACGGCCACAATCACGCCGGCCACGGCGTGCGTGGACCGCTCGTGACGCTCGCCGAGTTCGCGCCAGTGTCCGCCGCCGAGCCAGGTAAGCAGCCCCTCGATTCCGGACACGGCCGAGCGCTGCTCAGCATATTCGTGGGCGCACATGAGACTGAAAACACCTCCTGCTGGTCAAGCCTGGCAGGCCCCCGCCCGACACACCGAATCGAAGCGGCCCCTTGTGGTGTTGTTCACAACTGCGCGAGAGATGACGCAGATCACGTCGCGGCTGCCCAGCCGAATCCTCAGCGAGTTCAATGTCAAAATTACCGCGGCGCGAGCGGATCAGCGGCCATTATGGCAGGTGACGTGAGACGGTATACACCTATGCAAAATCACGACTACGTTACCTACGAAGAGTTCGGCCGCAGATTCTTCGAGGTAGCAGTTACCCCGGACCGCGTCGCCGCCGCGTTTGCCGACATCGCGGGCAGCGAGTTCGCAATGGAACCGATCTCCCAGGGCCCCGGCGGGATCGCCAAGGTTAGCGCGAACGTCAAGATCCGAGAGCCCCGGGTGACGCGAAAGCTGGGTGACCTGATCACGTTTGTCATCCATATCCCGCTGTCGATCGATCTCCTTCTTGACCTGCGCCTCGACAAGCAGCGGTTTATGGTCGCCGGCGACATCGCGCTGCGCGCCACCGCACGCGCCGCCGAGCCGCTGCTACTGATTGTCGACGTCGCCAAACCGCGGCCCTCTGATATCACGGTCAACGTGTCGTCGAAGTCGATCCGCGGTGAGGTGTTGCGCATCCTCGCAGGCGTTGACGGTGAGATTCGGCGATTTATCGCCCAGTACGTCTCTGCCGAGATCGACTCGCCCAAATCCCAAGCCGCTCAAGTCATCAATGTGGCCGAACAATTGGACTCTACCTGGAGCGGCCCGTAGCCAGCTCTGGATGCAGTCTGGCTGCCGGCCACCGAAAGCTCACCAACAGCTCATCGGTGAGGTCGTCGCAGCGCGCACCGCCTCGGCCAAGGTGGCTGCCCTGCGATCGGTGAAGATGTCCTCGAGCAGCATCGGCTGACCGTCGGGGCCGGTGAGCGGCACCCGCCAGTTCGGGTACTCGTCGGTGGTGCCAGGCTGGTTTTGCGTCCGGCGGTCGCCGACCGCATCGGTCAACGCCACTGCCAACAGCCGCGAGGGCGTTCGGCCCAGGTAGCGGTAGAGAGCCAGGACGGCCTCCTCCGAGTCGGGCTCGGCACCGTCCGCCAGCAGTCCGACCCGGCGCAGCTCGGCCATCCAGGCTGCCCGGTCGGCCCGGGCGGATTCGAGTTCCGCCTCCACGGGGTTGGTTAACAACCCAAGGGACTCGCGCAGCCGTACCTGGTCGCCGGCCAGGTAGCCGGCGGTCGGCGGCAGATCATGGGTGGTCACCGACGACAAGCAGTACTCCCGCCAGCGTTCGGCCGGCAATGGTGTTCCAGCCGGCCCGCAATCTCGATCCTGCTCAAACCAGAGAATTGAGGTGCCCAGCAGGCCCCGCAATAGTAGATAGTCGCGTACCCACGGCTCGACGGTGCCGAGATCCTCACCGACGACAACCGCCCCGGCCCGGTGGGCTTCCAGGGCGACGATGCCGATCATCGCGTCGTGGTCGTAGCGCACATAGGTGCCTTGGGTGGGCGGTGCGCCGTCGGGGATCCACCACAACCGGAACAGCCCGATGATGTGGTCGATGCGTACCGCACCGGCGTGCCGCAACGCGGCCTGGATCAGCGCGCGAAACGGTCGGTACTCCTGCTCAGCGAGCCGGTCCGGCCGCCACGGTGGCTGCGACCAGTCCTGGCCGAGTTGGTTGAACTCATCCGGCGGCGCACCTGCGGTCACACCTTGGGCCAGCACGTCCTGCAGAGCCCAGGCGTCGGCCCCGTTGGGGTGCACGCCAACGGCGAGGTCTGCCATGATGCCCAGCGACATGCCGGCCCGGAGCGCCTGCGACTGCGCACTGGCGAGCTGCTCGTCCAGCTGCCACTGCAGCCAGCGGTGGAAATCGACGGCATCGGCGTGTTTGTCGACGAAATCGGCGACACCTGAGGCATCGGGATGCCGCAGCGATTTCGGCCATCGATGCCAATCATCGCCGTACGTCTCGGCCAGCGCGCACCAGGTGGCGAAGTCGTCGAGGGCGCGGCCCTCGCGGGTACGGAAGGCGGCGTAGGCCAGCTCGCGACCCGCCGACCGCGGCACCCGGTGCACGAGCTTGAGTGCTGCGCGTTTGGCCGCCCAGGCGCTGTCGCGGTCAATGGTGTCGAGCTGGTCGGCGTGCTGTTGCACGTTGGTGCGCAACCGTTGCACCCGGCCACGCTTGGGCAGATCGACGAGTTCCGGAATGGCCTCCACCCGAAGGTAGAGAGGGTTGACGAAGCGTCGCGATGTCGGCAGGTAGGGCGATGGTTCGATTGGCTTCGAGCGCCCAGCGGGCCCGGGAAGCGTAGCCGCATGCAGGGGATTGACCAGCACATAGCCGGCACCGTGCGCAGACGCCGACCACAGCGCGAGATTCGCCAAATCGGTGAGATCCCCGATGCCCCATGACTGCCGGGACCGCACGCTGTAGAGCTGGACGGCCAGGCCCCAGGCACGACGGCCTGCCAGCTTGTCCGGCAGCCCCAACCAATCCGGCGTCACGACAACAGCGGCGCTGGCCTGCGAGTCGCCCGAACGCAGATTCACCCGGTGGTAGCCGAGGGGCAGGTCGGCGGGCAACACGAAGCTGGCCTCGCCGATCCAGCGTCCGTCAAGATCGAATGGCGGGGTGAAATTGTCGACCTGCACCACCTCGGCACGTGTCGTGCCGTCCTCGAGCTGCAACCACACGTCGGCCGGAGCGCCATCGGTCACATGCACCCTGAACTGCGTCTGCTCTCCGGCGCGCATGACGATGGTCGCCGGCAATGGACGCGCCCAGTAGGATCGCAGCTGCGCGGCCAGGGCGTCATTGCGTTGCTGTTCGGTCTGGGCGGGAACGCCGAGGGCGGCAAGAGCAGCCACCAATGTAGCCTCGGAGACCAGCACCTGCCGGCCAGTCCAGTCCGTGTACTCGGTGGCAATGCCGAATCGTCGGGCAAGTTCGACCAGCGAAGGCGCGAGCTCGGTCATGTCGCCCATCTTGCGTCCGGCACCCGTGTGCGGGCGAGCGCAGGAATCTGAGCCTTCCGTCAGCACAGCACGGTTGGCTACCGAACACCACTACGTTGCAGGTCAACGAGGTAGACTGCGGAGCGGACAGTTCCACAGGCGGACTCGGTCATTCGCCGCTACCATGCCCAGTGAAGACACGACGAATCCTTGGGGGATCCGCGCAGTGGCAAATACCCAGGTCAATGTCCAGGTGTTCTGAGCAGACCGGAAGGTGATCTAGCGTGGCTGAAGAGAGCCGCGGGCAGCGGGGGTCGGGGTATGGCCTTGGGTTGTCCACGCGGACCCAGGTAACCGGTTATCAGTTCCTGGCGCGTCGAACCGCAATGGCGTTGACACGCTGGCGTGTGCGTATGGAGATTGAGCCGGGTCGGCGGCAGACGTTGGCGGTGGTGGCGTCGGTGTCGGCGGCGTTGGTGATCTGTCTGGGGGCGCTGTTGTGGTCGTTCATCAGCCCGTCCGGCCAGTTGAATGAGTCGCCGATCATCGCAGACCGCGATTCCGGTGCGCTCTATGTCCGTGTCGGTGACAGGTTGTACCCGGCGCTGAATTTGGCATCGGCACGGCTGATCACCGGGCGGCCGGACAACCCGCACCTGGTTCGGTCAAGCCAGATTGCCACCATGCCGCGCGGTCCGCTGGTGGGTATCCCGGGTGCGCCGTCATCGTTCTCGCCAAAGAGTCCACCCGCGTCGTCTTGGCTGGTCTGCGACACGGTAGCGACCTCGTCAAGCATCGGGTCGCTGCAAGGCGTGACGGTGACGGTCATCGACGGGACCCCGGACCTTACCGGTCACCGGCAGATTTTGAGTGGATCGGACGCGGTAGTGCTGCGCTACGGCGGAGATGCGTGGGTCATCCGGGAGGGGCGCCGGTCACGAATCGAGCCGACGAATCGAGCGGTGTTGTTGCCGCTGGGGTTGACGCCGGAGCAGGTTAGCCAGGCGCGTCCGATGAGCCGGGCATTGTTCGACGCTTTGCCGGTCGGGCCCGAACTGTTGGTGCCGGAAGTGCCGAATGCGGGTGGTCCTGCGACGTTCCCGGGCGCTCCCGGACCGATCGGGACGGTAATCGTCACACCGCAAATCAGTGGACCACAACAGTATTCGTTGGTCCTGGGCGATGGAGTGCAAACGCTCCCGCCGTTGGTGGCCCAGATCCTGCAGAACGCTGGTAGTGCGGGCAACACCAAGCCGTTGACCGTGGAACCCTCAACGCTGGCCAAGATGCCGGTGGTGAATCGGTTGGATCTCTCTGCGTATCCGGACAATCCCCTGGAAGTGGTGGACATTCGCGAGCATCCGTCGACCTGTTGGTGGTGGGAGCGGACGGCCGGTGAAAACCGGGCCCGTGTGCGGGTCGTGTCCGGGCCTACCATTCCGGTCGCGGCGACCGAGATGAACAAGGTGGTGTCGTTGGTGAAGGCCGACACGAGTGGCCGCCAAGCCGATCAGGTCTACTTCGGCCCCGACCATGCGAACTTCGTGGCCGTCACCGGCAACAACCCGGGGGCCCAAACGTCCGAATCGCTATGGTGGGTGACCGATGCGGGCGCGCGGTTCGGGGTGGAGGACAGCAAAGAAGCGCGTGACGCGTTGGGGTTGACCCTGACGCCGAGCCTGGCGCCGTGGGTGGCGCTGCGGCTGCTGCCACAGGGCCCCACGCTGTCACGAGCGGACGCGTTGGTGGAGCACGACACGCTCCCAATGGACATGACCCCTGCAGAGTTGGTGGTACCGAAATGAAGCGTGGTTTTGCCCGCCCGACACCGGAAAAGCCTCCGGTCATCAAGCCCGAGAATATTGTCCTATCGACACCGCTGAGCATTCCGCCGCCGGAGGGCAAGCCCTGGTGGCTGATTGTGGTTGGCGTCGTGGTGGTGGGCCTGCTGGGCGGCATGGTCGCCATGGTTTTCGCCAGCGGATCACACGTGTTCGGCGGCATCGGCTCGATCTTCCCGCTCTTCATGATGGTCGGGATCATGATGATGATGTTCCGCGGCATGGGCGGCGGCCAACAGCAAATGAGCCGGCCGAAATTGGACGCGATGCGCGCTCAGTTCATGTTGATGCTGGACATGCTGCGCGAGACGGCCCAAGAGTCGGCCGACAGCATGGACGCCAACTATCGGTGGTTCCACCCGGCGCCCAATACGTTGGCGGCCGCCGTGGGGTCACCCCGGATGTGGGAGCGCAAGCCCGACGGTAAGGACCTGAACTTCGGGGTTGTCCGCGTCGGCGTGGGAATGACGCGTCCCGAAGTGACCTGGGGTGAGCCGCAGAATATGCCGACCGACATCGAGCTGGAGCCGGTGACAGGTAAGGCGCTGCAGGAATTCGGGCGCTACCAAAGCGTCGTGTACAACCTGCCGAAAATGGTTTCGCTGCTGGTCGAACCCTGGTATGCGCTGGTCGGGGAACGCGAGCAGGTTCTGGGTTTGATGCGGGCGATCATCTGCCAGCTGGCGTTCTCCCACGGGCCTGACCATGTCCAGATGATCGTTGTCAGTTCCGATCTAGACCAATGGGACTGGGTGAAGTGGCTACCGCATTTCGGTGACTCGCGGCGGCACGACGCGGCGGGTAACGCGCGGATGGTCTACACCTCGGTTCGTGAGTTTGCCGCAGAGCAAGCCGAATTATTCGCGGGCCGTGGTTCTTTCACGCCTCGACACGCGAGTTCGTCGGCGCAGACCCCGACCCCGCACACCGTGATCATCGCCGACGTCGACGATCCGCAATGGGAGTACGTGATCAGCGCCGAGGGTGTCGACGGGGTGACGTTCTTCGACCTGACCGGCTCTTCGATGTGGACTGACATCCCGGAGCGGAAGCTGCAGTTCGACAAGACCGGCGTGATCGAGGCGCTGCCCCGCGACCGCGACACCTGGATGGTGATCGACGACAAGGCTTGGTTCTTCGCTCTCACCGACCAAGTCAGCATCGCCGAGGCAGAAGAGTTCGCGCAGAAGCTGGCGCAGTGGCGGCTGGCTGAGGCCTATGAAGAGATCGGCCAGCGGGTTGCCCACATTGGTGCCCGAGACATCTTGTCCTACTACGGGATTGACGATCCTGGCAACATCGACTTCGACTCGCTGTGGGCTAGCCGGACCGACACCATGGGACGGTCGCGATTGCGGGCGCCGTTCGGTAATCGCTCCGACAACGGCGAGCTGCTGTTCTTGGATATGAAATCGCTCGACGAAGGCGGCGACGGCCCGCACGGGGTCATGTCCGGGACGACCGGTTCCGGTAAGTCGACGTTGGTGCGAACCGTGATCGAATCGCTGATGCTCAGCCATCCGCCGGAGGAGTTGCAGTTCGTTTTGGCAGACCTCAAAGGTGGCTCGGCGGTCAAGCCGTTCGCGGGAGTGCCACACGTGTCGCGGATCATCACCGACCTCGAAGAAGACCAGGCGCTCATGGAGCGCTTTCTGGATGCGCTGTGGGGCGAGATCGCCCGCCGCAAAGCAATATGCGACAGCGCCGGTGTCGACGACGCCAAAGAGTACAACTCGGTGCGAGCCAGGATGCGTGCGCGCGGTCAGGACATGGCGCCGCTGCCGATGCTCGTGGTGGTCATCGACGAGTTCTACGAATGGTTCCGCATCATGCCGACGGCGGTCGACGTCCTCGACTCGATCGGCCGGCAGGGCCGCGCCTACTGGATTCACCTGATGATGGCGTCTCAGACCATCGAGAGCCGAGCCGAAAAGCTCATGGAGAACATGGGTTACCGCTTGGTGCTGAAAGCGCGTACCGCGGGAGCGGCGCAGGCGGCCGGGGTGCCCAACGCGGTGAATCTGCCCGCACAGGCCGGTCTGGGCTACTTCCGCAAGAGCCTCGAGGACATCATCCGATTCCAGGCGGAATTCCTGTGGCGGGACTACTTCCAACCCGGCGTCAGCATCGACGGCGAGGAAGCGCCTGCCTTAGTACACAGCATCGACTACATTCGCCCGCAATTGTTTACCAACTCGTTCACACCGCTGGAAGTTAGCGTGGGGGGTCCCGATATCGAGCCGGTAGTTGCCCAGCCCAACGGTGAGGTGCTCGAGTCGGACGACATTGAAGGCGGCGAGGACGAGGACGAAGAGGGGGTGCGCACCCCGAAGGTTGGGACGGTGATCATTGATCAGCTGCGCAAGATCAAGTTCGAGCCGTACCGGCTCTGGCAACCGCCACTAACCCAACCCGTCGCCATCGACGACTTGGTCAACCGGTTCCTCGGCCGCCCGTGGCACAAGGAGTACGGTTCGGCGTGCAATCTCGTGTTCCCGATCGGGATAATCGATCGCCCCTATAAGCATGACCAGCCACCGTGGACGGTTGACACCTCCGGGCCCGGTGCCAACGTGCTAATCCTGGGCGCCGGCGGTTCGGGCAAGACCACTGCGCTGCAGACACTCATCTGCTCAGCGGCACTGACTCACACCCCGCAGCAGGTTCAGTTCTACTGCCTGGCCTACAGCAGCACCGCGTTGACCACGGTCTCCCGCATCCCCCACGTGGGCGAGGTTGCCGGTCCCACCGATCCCTACGGTGTGCGCCGGACGGTGGCCGAGTTGCTGGCGCTGGTGCGCGAGCGCAAACGCAGCTTCCTGGAATGCGGAATCGCGTCGATGGAGATGTTCCGGCGCCGCAAGTTCGGCGGAGAGGCCGGGCCGGTACCCGACGACGGCTTCGGTGACGTCTACCTGGTGATCGATAACTACCGGGCCCTGGCCGAAGAAAACGAGGTGCTGATCGAGCAGGTGAACGTGATCATCAACCAGGGCCCCTCGTTCGGGGTGCACGTGGTGGTCACTGCCGACCGCGAATCGGAGCTGCGGCCGCCGGTGCGCAGCGGCTTCGGATCCCGTATCGAGCTGCGCTTGGCGGCGGTTGAGGACGCCAAGCTGGTGCGTTCTCGATTCGCCAAGGACGTTCCGGTCAAGCCGGGGCGCGGCATGGTTGCGGTCAACTACGTCCGCCTGGACAGCGACCCGCAGGCCGGCCTGCACACCCTGGTGGCTCGACCGGCGTTGGGCAGCACACCCGACAATGTCTTCGAGTGCGACAGCGTGGTCGCGGCGGTGAGCCGGCTCACCAGCGCCCAGGCTCCACCGGTGCGCCGGTTGCCGGCGCGGTTCGGCGTGGAACAGGTGCGGGAGCTGGCCTCGCGGGACACCCGCCAAGGCGTTGGCGCTGGCGGAATCGCCTGGGCGATATCGGAATTGGATCTGGCGCCGGTTTATCTGAATTTCGCCGAGAATTCGCACCTGATGGTGACTGGTCGACGCGAATGTGGCCGCACCACCACGCTGGCCACCATCATGTCCGAAATCGGGCGGCTCTACGCGCCGGGCGCCAGTAGCGCACCGCCTCCCGCCCCCGGGCGGCCCTCTGCGCAGGTATGGCTGGTCGACCCGCGCCGTCAGCTGCTGACCGCGCTCGGTTCGGACTATGTGGAGCGGTTCGCCTACAACCTCGACGGGGTGGTGGCGATGATGGGTGAACTTGCGGCGGCGTTGGCCGGTCGTGAGCCGCCACCGGGCCTGTCCGCCGAAGAGTTGTTGTCGCGGTCGTGGTGGAGCGGCCCAGAAATCTTCCTGATCGTCGACGACATCCAGCAGCTGCCGCCGGGCTTCGATTCACCGTTGCACAAGGCTGTTCCGTTTGTGAACAGGGCCGCCGATGTCGGCTTGCATGTGATCGTCACGCGCACCTTCGGTGGTTGGTCGTCAGCCGGCAGCGACCCGATGTTGCGGGCCCTGCATCAGGCCAATGCGCCACTGCTGGTGATGGACGCCGATCCCGACGAGGGCTTCATTCGCGGCAAGATGAAGGGCGGCCCGCTGCCCCGCGGTCGAGGCCTGTTGATGGCAGAAGACACCGGTGTGTTCGTCCAAGTGGCAGCCACCGAGGTGCGTCGGTAGTTCGGCCAAACCGATCAGCTCCAGCGTAGCGGCAAGTTCTTAAGCGCGAAGGACTTGGACGGGAACCGTATTTCGGGCGCGTAGTCCGGCGCGAGCTCGAAGTCGGGAATTTGATTCAGCCACTCGCCCACCAGCAGGGTGAGCTCTAAACGGGCTAGATGCGAACCCAGGCAACGGTGTGGACCGCCGCCAAATCCCCAGTGCCGGTGCACCTTTCCATCCATCACCAACTCGTCGGTGGACATCGCGTCGCTGCCGTCGCGGTTGACTGCGGCCATGCATAACCGCACTGGTGACCCCGCAGGCAGTGTCATGCCGCCGACGGTGACGGGCTCGGTGGTAACTCGCGGCGCCACCGGCGCCGATGGCTCCAGCCGGACGATCTCTTCGATGAAAACCCTGATCTGCTTGGGATTGTCGCGCAGCATGGCGCGCAGCTGTGGTCTGCGGGCGAGCTCGAGCAGCGAAAAGCCTACCGCTGCCGTCACGGTGTCCAGTCCCGCCAGTATCAGGAGGTGGCTCAAACCCAAAACCTCGATCTCGCTCAACGGGTCCTCGCCGATCTGCACTTGCGACAAGACGTCCGGCCCTGGGTTTCGCCGGCGTTCGGCGACCATGGCCGTGAGATACTCGAGCAGCTCGCGCGCCGCAGCGACATCGGCTTCGGTCGGGTGAGGTCGATCCGACATGGCGATGACGGCGTCTTTCCAGCCGATCAGACGGTCACGGTCTTCGAGCGGCAGGCCGTACAGGACGAGAAACAACTGAAACGGAAACAGATTCGCGAGATCGGCCATCGCCTCGCACTCGCCCCGGCCTGCGATGGCGTCGATCATAGCGACAGTGTGACGGCGCAGCGACGGTAGCGCCTTGCTCAAAGCGGCCGGGCTGAAGTATGGCTGCAGGATCCTGCGGTATCGGGTGTGCTCGGGCGGGTCGAACGCGAGCGGAACCACCGGCAGCGGATTTCCCGGAGGTTGCAGCGCTTTCCGCGACGAGAAAACCTTCGGATTCCGCAGCGCCGCGAGCACATCTTCGCGGCGCGTCAGGTAGTACCAGCCGTTCATGAACACCACGGGCCCCGCGTCGCGGAGGGTCTTCCAGCCGACACCCCGGTCAACGGCCATCGGTAACGTCGAATATTCGAGCCGCGGTAGATAAAACGAGCCGGCGTGGTCCTCGCCGGGGGTGGTCATGCGCTCAAGTCTTTCGTGTCTCCGTTCTTGTCGCAGGTCGCAGACGTAGCCAAGCGGTGCCGACCTAGCCAATATCGCACGTGGGCGTGCACCCACCATTGTGGTGTCGAGCGCATCTGGGGGCTCAGCGGCTAATCTTCGAAGCGAACTGTCCGGTCCAAGCTGGCGTGTGCTTTGGGCGGTAAAGGGAGGAAATCCCGTGAAAGTCCGTCTCGATCCATCGAGATGCGTGGGTCATGCGCAGTGCTATGCCGTCGATCCGGACCTGTTCCCGATCGACGACTCGGGCAACTCGATCCTGGCAGAGCACGAGGTGCGGCCCGAGGACATGCAGCTGACCAGAGACGGTGTGGCCGCTTGCCCCGAAATGGCGCTCATCCTCGAGGAGGACGACGCGGACTGACGATTCCGGGTCATACCACAAAATTAACGCTGGCCAAACGATCGTTTACGAGGAATGAATATTTGGCGTCATCGGCGCTGGAGGCCGGTATTGCAATCTAATGTGTTTTCTATGCAACAGTTGCGCAGCGACGCCGTTATCGACTAGCGGTGCTATATTCGGCGCCTTTTCGATGCCGAGCGCGCGTCTCGTTGGCCACGTTTGGTGGCAATGCTCATCAGGGCTCATCCGGATCGCCAACGCGATCGTGTGTGGAGAGGGAGGACTGGTTGGACTTCGGGGCGTTACCGCCGGAGATCAATTCGGGCCGTATGTATTGCGGTCCGGGGTCGGGGCCGATGCTGGCTGCGGCCGCGGCCTGGGACGGGGTGGCCGTGGAGTTGGGGTTGGCTGCGACCGGTTATGCGTCGGTGATAGCCGAGCTGACCGGTGCGCCGTGGGTGGGTGCGGCGTCGTTGTCGATGGTGGCGGCGGCCACGCCGTATGTGGCCTGGCTGAGCCAAGCCGCGGCGCGGGCCGAGCAGGCGGGGATGCAGGCCGCGGCGGCCGCGGCGGCTTATGAGGCCGCTTTTGTGATGACGGTGCCGCCGCCGGTGATTACGGCGAATCGGGTTTTGGTGATGACGCTGATTGCGACCAATTTTTTCGGTCAGAACTCGGCGGCGATCGCGGTCGCTGAGGCGCAGTACGCCGAAATGTGGGCGCAAGACGCCGTTGCTATGTATGGCTATGCGGCTGCGTCGGCGAGCGCGTCGCGGTTGATTCCGTTCGCGGCGCCGCCGAAGACCACCAACTCCGCTGGGGTGGTCGCACAGGTGGCTGCGGTCGCGGCGATGCCTGGACTGCTGCAACGACTTTCGTCGGCTGCATCGGTCAGCTGGTCGAATCCCAATGATTGGTGGCTCGTGCGGTTGCTGGGCTCGATTACCCCCACGGAAAGGACGACGATCGTTCGTTTGCTCGGTCAGTCGTACTTCGCGACGGGCATGGCGCAGTTCTTCGCCTCGATCGCACAGCAGCTGACCTTCGGCCCAGGGGGCACAACGGCTGGCTCCGGCGGAGCCTGGTACCCAACGCCGCAATTCGCCGGCCTGGGTGCAAGCCGGGCGGTGTCGGCGAGTTTGGCGCGGGCCAACAAGATTGGGGCTCTGTCGGTTCCGCCGAGCTGGGTCAAAACGACTGCACTGACCGAAAGCCCGGTCGCCCACGCGGTGAGCGCCAACCCTACCGTCGGTTCGTCACACGGACCGCATGGCCTGCTCCGCGGACTGCCGCTAGGGTCGCGGATCACTCGGCGTAGCGGCGCCTTTGCCCACCGATATGGGTTCCGTCACAGTGTGGTTGCCCGCCCGCCATCGGCCGGATAACGCCATGACCTCAGCTCGGCAGAAATGACAATGCTCCCAAAGGCGTGAGCACCCGAAGACAACTAAGCAGGAGATCGCATGTCGTTTGTGACTACCCAACCAGAAGCACTGGCGGCGGCGGCCGGCAGTCTGCAGGGAATCGGCTCCGCATTGAACGCCCAGAATGCGGCTGCGGCGACTCCCACGACGGGGGTGGTCCCGGCGGCCGCCGATGAAGTGTCGGCGCTGACGGCGGCTCAGTTCGCGGCACACGCCCAGATCTATCAGGCCGTCAGCGCCCAGGCCGCGGCGATTCACGAGATGTTCGTCAACACTCTACAGATGAGCTCAGGGTCGTATGCTGCTACCGAGGCCGCCAACGCGGCCGCGGCCGGCTAGAGGAGTCACTGCGATGGATTTTGGGGCGTTGCCGCCGGAGGTCAATTCGGTGCGGATGTATGCCGGTCCTGGCTCGGCACCAATGGTCGCTGCGGCGTCGGCCTGGAACGGGTTGGCCGCGGAGCTGAGTTCGGCGGCCACCGGTTATGAGACGGTGATCACTCAGCTCAGCAGTGAGGGGTGGCTAGGTCCGGCGTCAGCGGCGATGGCCGAGGCAGTTGCGCCGTATGTGGCGTGGATGAGTGCCGCTGCGGCGCAAGCCGAGCAGGCGGCCACACAGGCCAGGGCCGCCGCGGCCGCTTTTGAGGCGGCGTTTGCCGCGACGGTGCCTCCGCCGTTGATCGCGGCCAACCGGGCTTCGTTGATGCAGCTGATCTCGACGAATGTCTTTGGTCAGAACACCTCGGCGATCGCGGCCGCCGAAGCTCAGTACGGCGAGATGTGGGCCCAAGACTCCGCGGCGATGTATGCCTACGCGGGCAGTTCGGCGAGCGCCTCGGCGGTCACGCCGTTTAGCACGCCGCCGCAGATTGCCAACCCGACCGCTCAGGGTACGCAGGCCGCGGCCGTGGCCACCGCCGCCGGTACCGCCCAGTCGACGCTGACGGAGATGATCACCGGGCTACCCAACGCGCTGCAAAGCCTCACCTCACCTCTGTTGCAGTCGTCTAACGGTCCGCTGTCGTGGCTGTGGCAGATCTTGTTCGGCACGCCCAATTTCCCCACCTCAATTTCGGCACTGCTGACCGACCTGCAGCCCTACGCGAGCTTCTTCTATAACACCGAGGGCCTGCCGTACTTCAGCATCGGCATGGGCAACAACTTCATTCAGTCGGCCAAGACCCTGGGATTGATCGGCTCGGCGGCACCGGCTGCGGTCGCGGCTGCTGGGGATGCCGCCAAGGGCTTGCCTGGACTGGGCGGGATGCTCGGTGGCGGGCCGGTGGCGGCGGGTCTGGGCAATGCGGCTTCGGTTGGCAAGCTGTCGGTGCCGCCGGTGTGGAGTGGACCGTTGCCCGGGTCGGTGACTCCGGGGGCTGCTCCGCTACCGGTGAGTACGGTCAGTGCCGCCCCGGAGGCGGCGCCCGGAAGCCTGTTGGGCGGCCTGCCGCTAGCTGGTGCGGGCGGGGCCGGCGCGGGTCCACGCTACGGATTCCGTCCCACCGTCATGGCTCGCCCACCCTTCGCCGGATAGTCGCTGCCGCAACGTATTAACGCGCCGGCCTCGGCTGGTGTGGTCCGCTGCGGGTGGCAATTGGTCGGCGCCGAGATCTCGGTGGGTTATTTGCGGTGGGATTTTTTCCCGAAGCCGGGTTCAGCACCGGATTTCCTAACGGTCCCGCGACTCAACGGCACCGCGCCGTCAGCAAGTTCCGGTGGTGTTGATCGCGGTATCCATGCAGGTGGTGATGGCGCGGCGAGACTGGTCGTGTGCGCTGAAGCACAGGGTACTTGGCGGTTGTGGCTCCCGGGATGTAGCTGGCCGCCCAACGTCCCGCAGCGTCGGGGTCAGCGGCGGAGCAGCACGGCGATTTAGCCTCACAACCGAGCAGCTAGCTCGCGTTTCCCAGCGGCTCAATCCCCGTCGAGCCATTGAAAGGCACCTCAGATGTCGTTTGCGACTCCGCAACCGGAGAAAGGGTTCGGAATGGACTTCGGGGCGTTACCGCCGGAGATCAATTCGGGCCGTATGTATTGCGGTCCGGGGTCGGGGCCGATGCTGGCTGCGGCCGCGGCCTGGGACGGGGTGGCCGTGGAGTTGGGGTTGGCTGCGACCGGTTATGCGTCGGTGATAGCCGAGCTGACCGGTGCGCCGTGGGTGGGTGCGGCGTCGTTGTCGATGGTGGCGGCGGCCACGCCGTATGTGGCCTGGCTGAGCCAAGCCGCGGCGCGGGCCGAGCAGGCGGGGATGCAGGCCGCGGCGGCCGCGGCGGCTTATGAGGCCGCTTTTGTGATGACGGTGCCGCCGCCGGTGATTACGGCGAATCGGGTTTTGGTGATGACGCTGATTGCGACCAATTTTTTCGGTCAGAACTCGGCGGCGATCGCGGTCGCTGAGGCGCAGTACGCCGAAATGTGGGCGCAAGACGCCGTTGCTATGTATGGCTATGCGGCTGCGTCGGCGAGCGCGTCGCGGTTGATTCCGTTCGCGGCGCCGCCGAAGACCACCAACTCCGCTGGGGTGGTCGCACAGGCGGTTGCGTCGGTCAGCTGGCCGAATCCCAATGATTGGTGGCTCGTGCGGTTGCTGGGCTCGATTACCCCCACGGAAAGGACGACGATCGTTCGTTTGCTCGGTCAGTCGTACTTGGCGACGGGCATGGCGCGGTTTCTTACCTCGATCGCACAGCAGCTGACCTTCGGCCCAGGGGGCACAACGGCTGGCTCCGGCGGAGCCTGGTACCCAACGCCACAATTCGCCGGCCTGGGTGCAGGCCCGGCGGTGTCGGCGAGTTTGGCGCGGGCGGAGCCGGTCGGGAGGTTGTCGGTGCCGCCAAGTTGGGCCGTCGCGGCTCCGGCCTTCGCGGAGAAGCCTGAGGCGGGCACGCCGATGTCCGTCATCGGCGAAGCGTCCAGCTGCGGTCAGGGAGGCCTGCTTCGAGGCATACCGCTGGCGAGAGCGGGGCGGCGTACGGGCGCCTTCGCTCACCGATACGGGTTCCGCCACAGCGTGATTACCCGGTCTCCGTCGGCGGGATAGCTTTCGATCCGGTCTGCGCGGCCGCCGGAAATGCTGCAGATAGCGATCGACCGCGCCGGTCGGTAAACGCCGCACACGGCACTATCAATGCGCACGGCGGGCGTTGATGCCAAATTGACCGTCCCGACGGGGCTTTATCTGCGGCAAGATTTCATCCCCAGCCCGGTCGGTGGGCCGATAAATACGCTGGTCAGCGCGACTCTTCCGGCTGAATTCGATGCTCTGGGCGCCCGCTCGACGCCGAGTATCTCGAGTGGGCCGCAAACCCGGTCAAACGCTGTTACTGTGGCGTTACCACAGGTGAATTTGCGGTGCCAACTGGTGAACACTTGCGAACGGGTGGCATCGAAATCAACTTGTTGCGTTGCAGTGATCTACTCTCTTGCAGAGAGCCGTTGCTGGGATTAATTGGGAGAGGAAGACAGCATGTCGTTCGTGACCACACAGCCGGAAGCCCTGGCAGCTGCGGCGGCGAACCTACAGGGTATTGGCACGACAATGAACGCCCAGAACGCGGCCGCGGCTGCTCCAACCACCGGAGTAGTGCCCGCAGCCGCCGATGAAGTATCAGCGCTGACCGCGGCTCAGTTTGCTGCGCACGCGCAGATGTACCAAACGGTCAGCGCCCAGGCCGCGGCCATTCACGAAATGTTCGTGAACACGCTGGTGGCCAGTTCTGGCTCATACGCGGCCACCGAGGCGGCCAACGCAGCCGCTGCCGGCTGAACGGGCTCGCACGAACCTGCTGAAGGAGAGGGGGAACATCCGGAGTTCTCGGGTCAGGGGTTGCGCCAGCGCCCAGCCGATTCAGCTATCGGCGTCCATAACAGCAGACGATCTAGGCATTCAGTACTAAGGAGACAGGCAACATGGCCTCACGTTTTATGACGGATCCGCATGCGATGCGGGACATGGCGGGCCGTTTTGAGGTGCACGCCCAGACGGTGGAGGACGAGGCTCGCCGGATGTGGGCGTCCGCGCAAAACATTTCCGGTGCGGGCTGGAGTGGCATGGCCGAGGCGACCTCGCTAGACACCATGACCTAGATGAATCAGGCGTTTCGCAACATCGTGAACATGCTGCACGGGGTGCGTGACGGGCTGGTTCGCGACGCCAACAACTACGAACAGCAAGAGCAGGCCTCCCAGCAGATCCTGAGCAGCTAGCGCCGAAAGCCACAGCTGCGTACGCTTTCTCACATTAGGAGAACACCAATATGACGATTAATTACCAGTTCGGGGACGTCGACGCTCATGGCGCCATGATCCGCGCTCAGGCGGCGTCGCTTGAGGCGGAGCATCAGGCCATCGTTCGTGATGTGTTGGCCGCGGGTGACTTTTGGGGCGGCGCCGGTTCGGTGGCTTGCCAGGAGTTCATTACCCAGTTGGGCCGTAACTTCCAGGTGATCTACGAGCAGGCCAACGCCCACGGGCAGAAGGTGCAGGCTGCCGGCAACAACATGGCGCAAACCGACAGCGCCGTCGGCTCCAGCTGGGCCTAAAACTGAACTTCAGTCGCGGCAGCACACCAACCAGCCGGTGTGCTGCTGTGTCCTGCAGTTAACTAGCACTCGACCGCTGAGGTAGCGATGGATCAACAGAGTACCCGCACCGACATCACCGTCAACGTCGACGGCTTCTGGATGCTTCAGGCGCTACTGGATATCCGCCACGTTGCGCCTGAGTTACGTTGCCGGCCGTACGTCTCCACCGATTCCAATGACTGGCTAAACGAGCACCCGGGGATGGCGGTCATGCGCGAGCAGGGCATTGTCGTCAACGACGCGGTCAACGAACAGGTCGCTGCCCGGATGAAGGTGCTTGCCGCACCTGATCTTGAAGTCGTCGCCCTGCTGTCACGCGGCAAGTTGCTGTACGGGGTCATAGACGACGAGAACCAGCCGCCGGGTTCGCGTGACATCCCTGACAATGAGTTCCGGGTGGTGTTGGCCCGGCGAGGCCAGCACTGGGTGTCGGCGGTACGGGTTGGCAATGACATCACCGTCGATGACGTGACGGTCTCGGATAGCGCCTCGATCGCCGCACTGGTAATGGACGGTCTGGAGTCGATTCACCACGCCGACCCAGCCGCGATCAACGCGGTCAACGTGCCAATGGAGGAGATGCTAGAGGCAACGAAGTCGTGGCAGGAATCGGGGTTTAACGTCTTCTCCGGCGGAGATCTGCGCCGAATGGGCATCAGTGCCGCGACGGTGGCCGCGCTGGGGCAGGCGTTGTCGGATCCCGCGGCCGAGGTCGCAGTGTATGCGCGACAGTACCGAGACGACGCCAAGGGCCCCAGCGCCTCGGTGTTGTCGCTGAAAGACGGCTCCGGTGGACGCATCGCGCTGTATCAGCAGGCGCGAACGGCAGGTTCCGGCGAGGCGTGGCTGGCTATCTGCCCGGCTACCCCGCAGTTGGTGCAAGTAGGAGTGAAGACCGTTTTGGATACACTGCCCTACGGCGAGTGGAAAACACACAGCAGAGTATGACGCCAGGGCGTGAAACCCGAAGTACAACAACAAATTTGAGCATCAGATACAACCCAGATACGTACAGGGCAAATTGCTCTAGAATCGACTGCAATACTGCAAGGCAAGGTCAACCACAACGATTTGGTCGCGAGGCAAGGCAAATGAAATCGGAGTTAGTCGAGCCGCAGCTCCCGGTGGGCTACCGCGCCTCGGTGCCTACACCGACGGAGCTCCCCGCGCCACTGAAGCCACGGTGTAACACGTTTGCCATGGCAGGGGGTACAGGACGATGACCGCAGTAGCTGACGCACCTCAGGCTGACATTGAGGGTGTGGCATCGCCCCAGGCTGTCGTCGTGGGCGTCATGGCCGGCGAAGGCGTCCAGATCGGCGTCCTGCTGGATGCCAACGCCCCAGTTTCGGTGATGACCGACCCGCTGCTGAAAGTGGTTAATAGTCGGCTCAGAGAGCTCGGTGAGGCTCCACTGGAAGCCACTGGACGCGGCCGATGGGCGCTGTGTCTGGTGGACGGCGCGCCGTTGCGTGCTACCCAGTCGCTGACCGAACAAGACGTCTATGACGGCGACCGGCTGTGGATTCGGTTCATCGCAGACACCGAACGTCGCTCCCAAGTCATCGAACATATCTCCACCGCAGTCGCCTCGGATCTCAGCAAGCGGTTCGCCAGGATCGACCCGATCGTTGCTGTGCAGGTCGGGGCGTCGATGGTGGCGACCGGGGTTGTTCTTGCCACCGGGGTGCTCGGCTGGTGGCGCTGGCATCACAACACCTGGTTGACCACCATCTACACCGCGGTGATTGGTGTGCTGGTGCTGGCGGTCGCCATGTTGCTGTTGATGCGTGCCAAGACGGACGCGGATCGACGCGTCGCCGACATCATGCTGATGAGCGCGATCATGCCCGTGACGGTGGCGGCGGCAGCGGCCCCGCCCGGCCCGGTGGGCTCCCCGCAGGCCGTGTTGGGCTTCGGAGTGCTGACCGTCGCTGCGGCCCTGGCCCTGCGGTTCACCGGTCGCCGCCTGGGGATTTACACCACAATCGTCATCATCGGTGCGCTGACAATGCTTGCAGCCTTGGCGCGGATGGTCGCGGCCACAAGCGCGGTGACGCTGTTGTCGTCCTTGTTGTTGATTTGCGTAGTGGCCTACCACGCGGCGCCGGCACTGTCTCGGCGGCTGGCCGGCATCCGACTGCCGGTGTTCCCGTCCGCCACCAGCCGGTGGGTCTTCGAGGCTCGGCCCGACCTACCGACCACCGTGGTGGTGTCCGGTGGCAGCGCACCGGTCTTGGAAGGGCCGTCATCGGTGCGTGATGTGCTGCTGCAAGCTGAGCGCGCTCGGTCGTTCTTGAGCGGCCTGCTAACGGGACTTGGCGTGATGGTGGTGGTGTGCATGACATCGTTGTGCGACCCGCACACCGGGCAACGTTGGCTGCCGCTGATACTGGCCGGATTTACCTCGGGCTTCCTGCTGTTGCGGGGCCGCTCCTACGTCGACCGTTGGCAGTCGATTACCCTGGCCGGAACTGCGGTGATCATCGCTGCTGCGGTGTGTGTGCGGTACGCGCTGGAATTGTCCTCGCCGTTGGCTGTGTCCATTGTCGCCGCGATCCTGGTGCTGCTGCCGGCGGCGGGCATGGCAGCTGCTGCACATGTGCCCCACACCATCTACAGTCCGCTATTCCGCAAGTTTGTGGAATGGATTGAATACCTCTGCCTGATGCCGATCTTCCCGCTGGCGTTGTGGTTGATGAACGTCTATGCAGCGATTCGGTACCGGTAGCAGCAGGTCGTGGTGTGGTCGCGCGGGTACCGCGACCATTGCCGCAGTCTTGCTAGCTTCGGGCGCGCTGACCGGCCTTCCGCCAGCGTATGCAATTTCGCCTCCGACGATCGATCCGGGCGCGCTGCCACCCGACGGGCCGCCCGGACCGCTGGCGCCCATGAAGCAGAACGCCTACTGCACCGAGGTCGGGGTCTTGCCCGGCACCGACTTTCAGCTGCAGCCAAAATATATGGAGATGCTGAACCTGAACGAGGCTTGGCAGTTCGGCCGCGGCGACGGTGTGAAGGTCGCTGTCATCGACACGGGTGTGACTCCACATCCCCGGTTGCCGCGTCTGATCCCTGGCGGCGACTACGTGATGGCCGGTGGCGACGGTCTGTCGGACTGCGACGCCCACGGCACCCTGGTGGCGTCGATGATCGCGGCGGTTCCGGCGAACGGGGCGGTACCGCTGCCGTCGGTACCGCGCAGGCCGGTCACCATTCCCACGACCGAAACGCCGCCGCCGCCACAGACGGTGACCCTTTCACCGGTACCGCCGCAGACCGTGACCGTGATTCCGGCTCCACCTCCCGAGGAAGGAGTTCCGCCGGGCGCACCGGTGCCAGGACCGGAGCCGCCGCCGGCTCCTGGTCCACAGCCGCCGGCCGTGGACCGCGGTGGCGGCACGGTGACAGTACCCAGCTACTCCGGGGGCCGCAAGATAGCCCCGATCGACAACCCGCGTAATCCGCACCCGAGTGCGCCATCGCCAGCGCTGGGACCACCGCCGGACGCGTTCAGTGGGATCGCCCCCGGTGTCGAGATAATCTCCATCCGCCAGTCAAGCCAGGCCTTCGGCCTTAAGGACCCTTACACTGGGGACGAAGACCCGCAGACGGCGCAAAAGATCGACAACGTCGAGACAATGGCGCGCGCGATCGTGCATGCTGCCAACATGGGTGCTTCGGTGATCAATATCTCCGATGTGATGTGCATGAGTGCTCGTAATGTCATCGACCAGCGTGCACTGGGTGCCGCGGTGCACTACGCCGCGGTCGACAAGGACGCGGTCATCGTGGCTGCAGCGGGCGACGGCAGCAAGAAGGACTGTAAGCAGAACCCGATTTTTGATCCCTTGCAGCCCGACGATCCACGCGCTTGGAACGCGGTCACCACGGTGGTGACACCCTCGTGGTTCCACGACTACGTCCTGACGGTCGGAGCGGTTGACGCCAACGGTCAACCGCTCAGCAAAATGAGTATCGCGGGACCCTGGGTCTCCATTTCGGCGCCGGGAACCGACGTCGTCGGACTCTCGCCCCGTGACGACGGCCTGATCAATGCGATTGACGGCCCGGATAATTCGTTGCTGGTTCCGGCTGGCACCAGTTTTTCCGCCGCGATCGTGTCCGGGGTGGCTGCGCTGGTACGTGCTAAGTTCCCCGAATTGTCGGCGTACCAAATCATCAATCGGCTGATTCATACCGCCCGGCCACCCGCTCGCGGCGTCGACAACCAGGTCGGCTACGGTGTGGTCGACCCAGTGGCAGCACTGACTTGGGATGTGCCCAAAGGCCCGGCCGAGCCGCCCAAGCAGCTGTCAGCGCCGTTGGTGGTGCCGCAGCCGCCCGCCCCCCGCGATATGGTGCCGATATGGGTGGCCGCCGGGGGATTGGCCGGGGCACTATTGATAGGCGGTGCGGTGTTCGGTACCGCGACCTTGATGCGGCGATCACGGAAGCAGCAATGAAGGCTCAGCGCAGCTTCGGGTTGGCGTTGTCGTGGCCGCGGGTGACCGCGGTGTTTCTGGTGGATGTCCTGATCTTGGCGGTGGCCAGTCATTGCCCGGATTCCTGGCAGGCCGATCATCATGTGGCGTGGTGGGTCGGCGTCGGCGTGGCGGCCGTAGTGACGTTACTGTCGGTGGTCAGTTACCACGGCATCACGGTGATTTCGGGTTTGGCGACGTGGGTGCGGGATTGGTCGGCGGATCCGGGCACGACACTGGGTGCGGGGTGCACTCCGGCAATCGACCACCAGCGCCGTTTTGGGCGTGACACGGTAGGGGTGCGTGAGTATAACGGCCGGCTGGTCTCGGTGATCGAGGTCACCTGCGGTGAGAGCGGCCCGTCGGGTCGGCATTGGCACCGGAAATCGCCGGTACCCATGTTGCCGGTGGTCGCGGTCGCCGATGGTTTGCGCCAGTTCGACATTCACCTCGATGGCATCGACATCGTGTCGGTGCTGGTGCGGGGCGGGGTTGATGCTGCTAAAGCTTCGGCCTCGCTGCAGGAGTGGGAGCCGCAGGGCTGGAAATCCGAAGAACGAGCCGGTGATCGCACTGTCGCCGATCGGCGCCGCACCTGGTTGGTGTTACGGATGAATCCGCAGCGAAATGTGGCTGCGGTGGCGTGTCGTGACTCGTTGGCGTCGACGCTGGTGGCAGCCACCGAGCGGTTGGTCCAGGATCTGGATGGGCAAAGTTGTGCGGCCCGGCCGGTGACGGCCGATGAGCTGACCGAGGTCGACAGCGCCGTGTTGGCTGACTTGGAACCGACATGGAGTCGCCCCGGTTGGCGTCACCTCAAGCATTTCAATGGTTATGCGACCAGTTTTTGGGTTACGCCGTCAGACATCACGTCGGAGACCTTGGATGAGCTGTGTCTGCCAGATAGCCCCGAAGTCGGGACGACCGTGGTCACGGTGCGTCTGACCACTCGGGTCGGGTCGCCCGCGCTATCGGCATGGGTGCGTTATCACAGCGACACGCGCCTGCCCAAGGAGGTAGCGGCCGGACTCAACCGGCTCACCGGTCGCCAGTTGGCCGCGGTGCGTGCCAGCCTGCCGGCCCCGACGCACCGTCCACTCCTGGTCATCCCCAGTCGGAACCTGCGTGACCACGACGAGCTCGTGCTGCCGGTGGGCCAGGAACTCGAGCACGCGACAAGCTCGTTTGTGGGGCAATGACACGCCCGCAGGCCGCCGCCGAAGATGCCCGCAACGCCATGGTCGCCGGTCTGCTGGCATCGGGGATCTCCGTCAATGGACTGCAGCCCAGCCATAACCCGCAGGTGGCCGCCCAAATGTTCACCACGGCGACCAGGCTGGATCCCAAGATGTGTGATGCCTGGCTGGCTCGGCTGCTGGCCGGCGACCAGAGCATCGAAGTGCTCGCCGGCGCATGGGCTGCGGTGCGGACTTTCGGCTGGGAAACCCGCCGCCTCGGCGTGACGGATCTGCAGTTCCGCCCCGAGGTGTCCGACGGGCTATTCCTGCGACTGGCGATTACCAGCGTAGATTCGCTGGCCTGCGCTTACGCGGCGGTCCTCGCCGAGGCCAAGCGTTACCAGGAGGCGGCAGAGCTGCTCGACGCCACCGATCCTCGCCATCCGTTCGACGCCGAGCTGGTGAGTTACGTGCGGGGCGTGCTGTACTTCCGCACCAAACGCTGGCCTGACGTTCTTGCGCAGTTCCCCGAGGCAACGCAGTGGCGTCACCCCGAGCTAAAGGCCGCGGGGGCGGCGATGGCCACCACGGCGCTGGCGTCGCTCGGGGTGTTCGAAGAGGCCTTTCGGCGCGCTCAGGAAGCAATCGAAGGTGACCGGGTGCCGGGCGCGGCTAACATCGCCTTGTACACCCAAGGCATGTGCCTGCGGCACGTCGGCCGTGAGGAGGAAGCTGTCGAACTCCTGCGCCGCGTGTATTCGCGCGATGCGAAGTTCACCCCGGCCCGCGAGGCGCTGGATAACCCCAACTTTCGGCTGATCCTCACCGACCCGGAAACGATTGAGGCGCGCACAGATCCGTGGGATCCGGACAGTGCGCCAACCCGCGCTCAGACCGAGGCCGCCCGCCATGCCGAGATGGCCGCGAAGTACTTGGCCGAAGGGGATGCCGAGCTCAACGCGATGCTTGGCATGGAGCAGGCCAAGAAGGAGATCAAGCTCATCAAGTCGACGACGAAGGTGAATTTAGCGCGTGCCAAGATGGGGCTTCCGGTCCCGGTTACGTCGCGCCACACCTTGTTGCTCGGGCCGCCCGGTACCGGGAAGACTTCGGTCGCAAGGGCTTTCACCAAGCAGCTGTGCGGGTTGACAGTGCTGCGCAAGCCGCTGGTGGTGGAGACCAGCCGCACCAAGCTGTTGGGCCGGTACATGGCCGACGCCGAGAAGAACACCGAGGAGATGCTCGAAGGGGCGTTGGGCGGTGCGGTCTTCTTTGACGAGATGCACACTCTGCATGAGAAGGGCTACTCCCAGGGCGACCCGTACGGTAACGCGATCATCAACACGCTGCTGTTGTACATGGAAAATCACCGTGACGAGCTGGTGGTGTTTGGTGCGGGTTACGCCAAAGCGATGGAGAAAATGCTCGAGGTGAATCAGGGTCTGCGCCGGCGCTTTTCGACGGTGATCGAGTTCTTCAGCTACACCCCGCAGGAGCTGATCGCACTGACCCAGCTGATGGGTCGGGAGAACGAAGACGTGATCACTGAGGAAGAGTCTCAAGTGTTGTTGCCGTCGTATACCAAGTTCTACATGGAGCAGAGCTACTCCGAGGACGGCGACCTGATCCGCGGGATCGATCTGTTGGGCAATGCCGGCTTTGTGCGCAACGTGGTGGAGAAGGCCCGCGACCACCGTAGTTTCCGTTTGGACGATGAGGATCTCGACGCCGTACTGGCCAGCGATCTCACCGAATTCAGCGAGGATCAGCTGCGCCGATTCAAGGAGTTGACTCGCGAGGACCTGGCCGAAGGGCTGCGCGCTGCGGTCGCGGAGAAGAAGACGAAGTAGGCACTCTTTTCGTCGGTGTCACTGGCTACTTTGACCTGAACAGTCGGCGGTGGGTGAGTGGTCTGTGGTTGGCGAATGAGGCGGGGCGGGGCGGAGACTGGTCCAGATGGTGTCCGTGCACGCGGGGGAGGGTGTGGTGTTCAGCCGCTCAGGGCGGGGTACGTGCCGTCTCAATCCGTGCTGTGTCCAAATTGTTTACAATTAACGGTGGTGCCACACCTTAAATTCCAAATGTAAATATATTTGACGTCGGTCAAAAATCCCACGTTTGGCACAAGTATCGGTGGCGCGTTGCCAAGTCATTAGGCAATCGAGCGGACTCCCGGGCATGGAAATGCGTGTCTTTCGTTTGTGGGTGTCCGGTATCCAGACAGCATCGCTTGCGCCTCGACTACAGGTTTGCTACTAAAATTCCTATGCGCCATAGTGATTGAGAAGGGCCACGCCCCCTTCGTGTGACGCACGGCGGGCGACGGCGGCGCCGTGCCCGGCATTGGTTGGGTGTCAATGAGGCTTCAAGGATATCTACCAAATTTCCCAGAAATATTTCACGGAGGCCGCAATGGAGCTAGCATTTAATCGGCGTACGGTCAGGCCAATATATCGAAACATGAGAGGAATGATCGATGAGCGTCAAGAGTAAGAACGGTCGTCTCGCCGCTCGGGTACTGGTGGCACTGGCGGCCCTGTTTGCGATGATCGCGCTGACGGGCTCAGCATGTCTGGCAGAGGGTCCCCCGCTTGGCCGCAACCCTCAGGGGGCACCGGCTCCGGTGGGTGGCACTGTGATCGTCGCGCCGATGCACAGCGGCGTCTGACCGCCCCGTTCGGGATCTGTACGCACTTTCATCCGACTGCGCGGTTGTTTGTTAGCGCATCGGATGAAAGTGTGCCGTCTCGGCTGAGGAAGGACCGTCGCGATGCTGCCGAATTTCGCGGTGCTGCCCCCCGAGGTCAATTCGGCGAGGGTGTTCGCCGGTGCGGGGTCGGCGCCGATGTTAGCGGCAGCGGCCGCCTGGGATGATCTAGCCTCCGAGCTGCATTGTGCTGCAATGTCATTCGGGTCGGTTACGTCGGGATTGGTGGTTGGGTGGTGGCAGGGATCGGCGTCGGCGGCGATGGTGGACGCAGCCGCGTCGTACATCGGGTGGCTGAGCACGTCGGCTGCCCACGCCGAGGGCGCGGCCGGTCTGGCTCGGGCCGCGGTATCGGTGTTCGAGGAGGCGCTGGCCGCGACGGTGCATCCGGCGATGGTTGCGGCAAATCGCGCCCAGGTGGCGTCGCTGGTAGCGTCGAACTTGTTTGGGCAGAACGCGCCTGCGATCGCCGCGCTCGAATCCTTGTATGAGTGTATGTGGGCCCAGGATGCAGCGGCCATGGCGGGTTATTACGTTGGGGCTTCGGCGGTGGCCACACAGTTGGCATCGTGGCTGCAACGGCTACAGAGCATCCCCGGCGCCGCCAGTCTTGATGCCCGTCTGCCGAGCTCGGCCGAGGCACCGATGGGAGTCGTCCGCGCGGTCAACAGCGCGATCGCCGCCAATGCGGCTGCGGCACAAACCGTTGGCCTGGTCATGGGAGGCAGCGGCACGCCAATACCGTCGGCCAGATATGTCGAGCTCGCGAACGCGCTGTACATGAGTGGCAGCGTCCCGGGTGTTATCGCGCAGGCGCTCTTCACGCCCCAAGGGCTCTACCCGGTGGTCGTGATCAAGAACCTCACTTTCGATTCCTCGGTGGCGCAGGGTGCCGTCATTCTCGAAAGTGCGATTCGGCAGCAAATTGCCGCCGGCAACAACGTCACCGTCTTCGGCTACTCGCAGAGCGCCACGATCTCGTCACTAGTGATGGCCAATCTTGCGGCTTCGGCCGACCCGCCGTCTCCAGACGAGCTTTCCTTCACGCTGATCGGCAATCCCAACAACCCCAATGGCGGGGTTGCCACCAGGTTCCCGGGGATCTCCTTTCCAAGCTTGGGCGTGACGGCCACCGGGGCCACTCCGCACAATCTGTACCCGACCAAGATCTACACCATCGAATACGACGGCGTCGC
Organism: Mycobacterium tuberculosis H37Rv; assembly: GCF_000195955.2. GTDB lineage: Bacteria > Actinomycetota > Actinomycetes > Mycobacteriales > Mycobacteriaceae > Mycobacterium > Mycobacterium tuberculosis. The sequence goes on from NC_000962.3 coordinate 2,040,586, forward strand.
CGACTTTCCGCGGTACCCGCTCAACTTTGTGTCGACCCTCAACGCCATTGCCGGCACCTACTACGTGCACTCCAACTACTTCATCCTGACGCCGGAACAAATTGACGCAGCGGTTCCGCTGACCAATACGGTCGGTCCCACGATGACCCAGTACTACATCATTCGCACGGAGAACCTGCCGCTGCTAGAGCCACTGCGATCGGTGCCGATCGTGGGGAACCCACTGGCGAACCTGGTTCAACCAAACTTGAAGGTGATTGTTAACCTGGGCTACGGCGACCCGGCCTATGGTTATTCGACCTCGCCGCCCAATGTTGCGACTCCGTTCGGGTTGTTCCCAGAGGTCAGCCCGGTCGTCATCGCCGACGCTCTCGTCGCCGGGACCCAGCAGGGAATCGGCGATTTCGCCTACGACGTCAGCCACCTCGAACTGCCGTTGCCGGCAGACGGGTCGACGATGCCAAGCACCGCACCGGGCTCGGGTACGCCGGTCCCCCCGCTCTCGATCGACAGCCTGATAGACGACCTGCAGGTGGCTAACCGCAACCTCGCCAACACGATTTCGAAGGTGGCCGCGACGAGCTACGCGACGGTGCTCCCAACCGCCGACATCGCCAATGCGGCGTTGACGATCGTGCCGTCGTACAACATCCACCTTTTTTTGGAGGGCATCCAGCAAGCGCTCAAGGGCGACCCGATGGGACTCGTCAACGCGGTCGGATACCCACTCGCGGCCGACGTGGCACTGTTCACGGCCGCAGGCGGTCTTCAGCTCTTGATCATCATCAGCGCGGGCCGAACGATTGCCAATGACATCTCGGCCATTGTCCCCTGATCGTGTTTTGCGTGAACTTTAAAGCGTTGTGCTGAGGTATGTTCCGCTCGCGTGTGGGGCGGCCCGCGCGACCACCTATGCATGAGCGCCAATGGTCGAGACAACTACCTGCGCGGTCATCGGGCGGCCACCCAGAGGGCATGGTTCTCGGGCTGCTACTGGCTCGCGTGCTTCCATCGAGCGTGAATACATGCCGCCAAATCGGCAGTCGGCGCCGCTGGCGTGCCGCTAGCTGATCACAAAGCGCCGATACCGATGCGGCTGGCCATAGCAATGCCAATGTTGGCGAATAGATCTCACGCGCGGCCCAAGCCAACAGCGAGGTGATGGTGATCATTCTTTACGTTGCGATTACCTCGCCGGAACGTGACACGAGCAATACTCGCCAACCATGATCGCCAGATATTTGGAACGGGTTTGGGTCCAGCGGCCGCCAAAAACCGACTCGCCGCCGTCCCTGACAACTCAGCGGCGAGAGGTGAACACGGGTGATTTGTCACTACGGGCCGCTGCGGTTCCTGCGCTGCCAGGGGGCCGCGAGTGCGATTCCGGCGAGCCACGCGATTAGGGATTAAGCGAAATGGATTTCGGGTTGTTACCGCCGGAGATCAACTCAGGCAGGATGTATACGGGGCCGGGGCCGGGGCCCATGCTGGCCGCCGCGACAGCCTGGGACGGGCTGGCTGTTGAGCTGCACGCAACAGCGGCTGGCTACGCCTCGGAGCTATCGGCTTTGACCGGGGCATGGAGCGGTCCTTCGTCGACGTCCATGGCATCTGCAGCCGCACCCTATGTGGCATGGATGAGCGCCACCGCAGTGCATGCCGAGCTGGCGGGCGCGCAAGCCAGGTTGGCGATAGCTGCCTATGAAGCTGCGTTCGCTGCCACCGTGCCTCCGCCGGTGATCGCCGCTAATCGTGCCCAACTGATGGTGTTGATCGCGACGAACATCTTCGGGCAGAACACGCCGGCGATCATGATGACTGAGGCCCAATACATGGAAATGTGGGCGCAGGATGCCGCCGCGATGTACGGGTACGCCGGCTCGTCAGCGACCGCCTCGCGAATGACAGCGTTCACTGAGCCGCCGCAAACCACTAACCATGGTCAGTTGGGGGCCCAGTCCTCCGCCGTCGCACAAACCGCCGCCACCGCGGCCGGCGGCAACCTGCAATCGGCATTCCCGCAGCTGCTCTCCGCGGTTCCCCGCGCCCTGCAAGGCCTGGCATTGCCGACCGCATCACAGTCGGCATCGGCGACGCCGCAGTGGGTTACCGACCTGGGGAACCTGTCCACCTTCCTGGGCGGGGCGGTCACCGGCCCGTACACCTTTCCCGGGGTATTGCCTCCCTCCGGGGTGCCATACCTGTTAGGCATTCAGAGCGTCTTGGTAACCCAAAACGGGCAGGGGGTAAGCGCCTTGCTTGGCAAGATCGGGGGGAAACCAATCACCGGAGCGTTGGCTCCGCTGGCCGAATTTGCTTTGCATACACCAATTTTGGGTTCGGAGGGCTTGGGTGGTGGATCGGTTTCCGCGGGTATTGGCCGGGCAGGCTTGGTCGGAAAGCTATCGGTGCCTCAGGGCTGGACGGTGGCCGCCCCGGAGATCCCATCGCCGGCGGCGGCGTTGCAGGCGACGCGCCTGGCCGCCGCGCCGATTGCGGCCACCGACGGCGCGGGTGCGTTGCTCGGTGGCATGGCGCTGTCGGGCTTGGCTGGCCGCGCTGCCGCCGGTTCTACCGGCCACCCCATCGGCAGCGCCGCAGCACCCGCCGTCGGTGCCGCTGCCGCTGCCGTCGAGGACCTGGCCACCGAAGCCAACATCTTCGTGATACCGGCCATGGACGACTAGCGCCATGTCACGGGAGAGAAGGTTGTCGACACTTTTGCGACCAGCGCCGGTTCGGTATGTGGCCACCGGGGCTGCCAATGGGGTTACGGCCCGTTAAGGAGGGATGCGGTAATGGATTTCGGGGTGTTACCACCGGAGATCAATTCCGGGCGCATGTATGCCGGTCCCGGGTCGGGTCCGATGCTGGCCGCGGCAGCGGCCTGGGACGGGCTGGCCACCGAATTACAGTCCACGGCGGCCGACTATGGCTCGGTGATCTCGGTTCTGACCGGCGTGTGGTCGGGACAGTCGTCGGGGACCATGGCGGCTGCGGCCGCACCGTATGTGGCGTGGATGTCGGCCACGGCGGCGCTCGCTCGGGAAGCGGCCGCCCAGGCCAGCGCGGCAGCGGCGGCCTACGAGGCAGCGTTTGCAGCCACGGTGCCGCCGCCGGTCGTCGCGGCCAACCGCGCCGAGCTGGCGGTGTTGGCGGCGACCAACATTTTCGGTCAGAACACCGGTGCGATCGCGGCCGCCGAAGCCCGCTATGCGGAAATGTGGGCGCAAGACGCAGCCGCGATGTATGGCTATGCCGGCTCGTCGTCGGTGGCGACCCAGGTGACGCCATTTGCTGCACCGCCGCCGACCACCAACGCGGCCGGACTGGCCACCCAAGGCGTTGCGGTTGCCCAGGCTGTCGGCGCGTCGGCCGGCAACGCGCGCTCACTGGTGTCCGAGGTGCTGGAATTCCTGGCAACGGCCGGGACGAACTACAACAAGACGGTGGCCAGCCTGATGAACGCGGTCACCGGGGTGCCGTACGCATCTTCGGTGTATAACAGCATGCTCGGGCTTGGCTTCGCTGAGTCAAAAATGGTCCTGCCGGCTAACGACACCGTAATATCGACCATCTTCGGCATGGTGCAGTTCCAGAAGTTCTTCAATCCGGTGACGCCCTTCAATCCCGATTTGATCCCGAAATCTGCTCTAGGGGCCGGGCTTGGCCTGCGGTCTGCGATCTCGAGTGGTCTGGGCTCGACCGCGCCAGCGATATCGGCGGGTGCGAGCCAGGCCGGCTCGGTCGGGGGGATGTCGGTGCCGCCGAGCTGGGCAGCGGCCACCCCGGCGATCCGGACGGTTGCCGCTGTGTTCTCGAGCACCGGACTTCAGGCTGTCCCGGCGGCCGCAATTAGCGAGGGCAGTCTGCTCAGCCAGATGGCCCTGGCGAGTGTGGCCGGAGGGGCCCTTGGCGGCGCCGCTGCACGCGCCACTGGTGGTTTCCTCGGCGGAGGCCGAGTCACCGCGGTCAAGAAATCTCTCAAGGACAGCGACTCACCGGACAAGCTGCGGCGGGTGGTCGCGCACATGATGGAGAAGCCCGAATCGGTGCAGCACTGGCACACCGACGAGGACGGGCTCGATGATCTACTCGCGGAATTGAAGAAGAAACCGGGCATCCACGCCGTGCACATGGCCGGCGGCAACAAGGCTGAAATTGCACCGACGATATCAGAATCGGGCTAGGGCAGGGTTAGGGCGTGTCTTCCAATTGATAGGCCCCGAGGCAGACACGAGTCGCCAGACCGCACCATTGCTTGAGTTGGTTGATGCCCTTGAGATCGGAACCCGAATCCCACAGCAGGAGAATTAGTTTCGTCCCCAGACCGGCGGCTACGGCTGCCCGTTCTGCCCAGGCAAACCGATCAATCCGCCCTTGCCGCCTTGGCCCCCGGGTGCGGGTGGGACACCATCTCCGCCGTCGCCACCGGTACCGATCAGCAGGGCGGCGTTACCACCGTCACCGCCGGCACCGCCAGTGCCCGCACTGCCGCCGGTTCCGCCGGCCCCACCGGTACCGCCACTTCCCCCGGGTCCGCCGTTGCCGATCCCCAGGCCGCTTGCCCCGCCTTGGCCACCATCGCCGCCGTTGCCGCCGTCGTTGCCCGACCCGCCGACGCCGCCGGCCCCGCCGATGCCGCCGGCCCCGCCGCTACCGAACAGTAGGCCTCCGCTGCCGCCCGCGCCACCGTCGCTGCCGTCACCTCCGGCTTCCTGAATAATGTTGCCTACTCCGGTCCCACCGGTCGCCCCATTCCCTCCGGCCCCGCCGTTGCCGATCAGAATGGCGGCGCCACCCTGGCCGGCGCTGCCTTCGAAGCCGGTACCTCCGCCGCTGCCGGCGTTACCACCGTTGCCGCCATTGCCGTATAGCACCCCACCTTGGCCGCCGTCACCCCCTGATGCACCAAATTGAATGCTGAGGCTGCCGGCCCCAACGTCACCACCGTTGCCACCGTCACCGCCGTGACCAAACAACCCAAAACCCTGGACACTAATCGGTCCGAAGTTAACGGCACCTACCCAGCCGCCACCGCCAGCAGAGCCGCCAAAGCCCGCAAATCCGTTGGTGCCTGCGTCACCGCCCTGACCCCCGTTGCCGCCGGACGCGCCGCTGCCGAACAACCACCCGCCGTTGCCGCCGTCGCCGCCTGAGCCACCGACCCCGCCGCTCCCGCCGAAGATGGTAGTACCCAGCGCAGACCCGGCCGCTCCATTCCCGCCGTTGCCACCGGCCCCGCCGTTGCCGACTAGGCCCGCGTCACCGCCGTTACCGGCTATCCCGGCCGAACCGCCGGAAGCGCCGTTCATGACGCCCGTTTGAGTGGAGTCGGTGCCGCCGCCGGCGCCGCTGTCCCCACCTTGCCCCCCGTTGCCGATCAGCCACCCGCCCTGGGCGCCGTTGCCCCCGTTGCCTCCTAATCCGCCGCTGCCGGCCGAATCTCCGGCTGTGTCATTAGTGCCTTGTCCTCCCATGCCACCGACCGAGCCGTTGCCGCCGTTGCCGAACAACAGTCCACCGCGACCACCCGAACCCCCGTTTCCGCCGGCGCCCCCATCGAAGCCTGCCGACGCACCCCCGGGCGCTGTGGCGTTGCCCCCGTTTCCGCCGGCCCCACCATGTCCACCGTGACCATAGATCCATCCACCGGCGCCGCCGTTGCCGCCGGACCCGCCCGCTTTCCCGGGTTGACCGGCTGCGCCGTTGGCACCCGCCCCGCCCTGGCCGCCATTGCCGCCGCTACCCCATAGCCCAGCCGACCCGCCGTTGCCGCCATTTTGGCCCGTCCCGCCGGACCCGCCGTTGCCACCGTTGCCGTATAGCCATCCGCCATCGCCACCGTTTTGCCCGGTTCCTGCGACCCCGTTGGCACCGTTGCCGATAAGCGGACGCCCGGTCAGCGTCTGCACGGGTGAATTGATGGCATCGAGGGCGGTTTGGCCCACGATTTGCAATGGTGACGAGTTGGCTGCCTCGGCGCTGGCGTACTGGGCCGCCCCCGCGCTCATGAGCTGGACGAACTGCTCATGGAATGCGACCGCGTGGGCACTGAGCTCCTGGTATGCCTGCCCGTGCGTTGCGAACAGCGCCGCAATCGCAGCCGACACGTCGTCAGCGCCCGCAGGCAGTAACGCCGTTATCGGGACCAACGCTTCGGCGTTGGCCCGGCTAATCGCCGAACCAATAGTTGCTAGGTCCTTTGCCGCTGCATCGACAAACGCCGGCGCCACGATCATCTGCGACGTCCACACCTCCTGGCCGTTGTCGTCGCATGGGGAATCCATACGACCGCCAAAGGAATTTTGGAACCGACGCCAACGTTACAGTTTTGCGGACCCGCTATGGGGTGCATTCACCAGATTCACTGGCAACGATGTGAACCCCGTGTCACCCCAAGCGGGGTCAATCCACTGATTACTCTCTAGCCCAAACTATTTCGCGCTGACGCTGGTTTTAGTGATCTGGTGGGGGCAATAGACATGCGCGGAGATCGCAGCGAACTTGCAACAACCGTCCATCGAAAACCCGGGATTGCGGGTCCGCAGCTCGTTGACGACCTGAAGACCCGATTCGCCGCTTTCGACTAACGCGCATACGGCCTTGCCCGATGCTATGGCTTGATCCGGGTGGCTGTAGGTAATGCCTGCCCGCTCTAGCGAGGCAAGAAAGACCGCGTCGTCACCGCTGGGCCCCGCGTGGGCCGGAACCGCCAAGCCGATCATCAACGGAATGCTGAGTAGCGTTGACACAACTCTCATAGACAACGATTCTCCCGGAATTGCGCTTCTCTTGCGGTGCAACCGGTTACCGCGTCATTCCAATACGTTACGGCTGCGCTAACTTCCCGTCTCAGGGTGTTCGGGTTGCGCTGGACCTGAAGGTCGTCTGCTGACCGGCGTTGTCTGCTCGCTGGCTAACAGCCGATCTTGATAGCCTCCGGGGCATCGGATGAGTCAAGCCGTTGGGTTGACGCGCGTCGCTACGAGTGTCACGATTACCCTTGCAAGCACCTCGCTAGGTGAGGCGTCTGCGCGGATATAGGCCACTGACCTCGAACGTCGAAAGACGCCCAGGGTCAGGACAGCTCTTCCCGGCTTAAGGGTTGAGCCCAAGTGGCTTCCGGCTGGACCGGCCGGATACGCCGTGTGGTGCCAAAGCTCTGACGAGAGGGGTGCCGAGTTCGGTGGTCTGCTGGGCTGTCATCCCTTTGTGCTGTGCATCGGCATCCCCGTGTGCCCCGGCCGTGAGGAGGTGAGAGCGAAATGAGTCCCGGCGATAGTCCGTATCCGAGATCGACGACCGTTTCGTTCCGATCCGACCCCGGCGCCGTTTTCGCACTCTGAATCGGCCTTCCGGTTCGAAATCCGTTATTTCGCAAGCTCGTTGCTTCGCGGCCTTGTGTGAGTGACGTTCACGGGAAGTAGCCACGACAGAAGCGGTCATAGGCCTCCGGGTTCGGTCGTCTGTCAGGAGAAGACCCATGGCGTTTGTTCTTGTCTGTCCAGATGCGCTGGCCATCGCGGCCGGTCAGTTGCGCCATGTTGGATCGGTGATAGCCGCGCGGAATGCGGTCGCGGCACCGGCAACTGCCGAATTGGCCCCGGCGGCCGCTGACGAAGTATCAGCTTTGACTGCAACACAATTCAACTTCCATGCCGCCATGTACCAAGCGGTCGGCGCCCAGGCGATCGCCATGAATGAGGCGTTCGTCGCGATGTTGGGCGCCAGCGCGGATTCTTACGCGGCTACCGAAGCCGCCAACATCATTGCTGTGAGCTAACGAGGAGATCAACGATGACTGCCGCACTTGACTTCGCCACGCTACCGCCCGAAATCAACTCGGCGCGTATGTATTCCGGCGCGGGCTCGGCCCCGATGCTGGCCGCAGCGTCAGCCTGGCACGGCTTGTCCGCAGAACTGCGCGCCAGCGCACTGTCATACAGCTCGGTGCTTTCGACGCTGACCGGTGAAGAATGGCACGGTCCGGCGTCGGCATCGATGACAGCCGCGGCCGCCCCCTACGTGGCCTGGATGAGCGTCACCGCCGTCCGGGCCGAGCAGGCCGGGGCACAGGCGGAGGCTGCCGCTGCAGCGTACGAAGCCGCGTTCGCAGCAACGGTGCCCCCGCCGGTCATCGAGGCCAACCGCGCCCAGCTCATGGCGCTGATCGCCACCAATGTGCTAGGCCAAAACGCCCCCGCGATCGCGGCCACCGAGGCCCAGTACGCCGAAATGTGGTCCCAGGACGCGATGGCCATGTACGGCTACGCCGGCGCCTCGGCAGCCGCTACCCAGCTGACCCCGTTCACCGAGCCGGTGCAGACTACCAACGCGTCCGGCCTGGCGGCCCAGTCGGCTGCGATTGCCCACGCCACCGGCGCCTCGGCTGGTGCTCAGCAAACGACGCTGTCGCAGCTGATCGCCGCCATACCGTCTGTACTGCAAGGACTTTCGTCATCGACTGCAGCCACGTTCGCGTCGGGGCCGTCCGGATTGCTGGGCATTGTCGGGTCTGGATCTTCCTGGCTCGACAAACTCTGGGCGTTACTGGACCCCAACTCCAATTTCTGGAACACGATAGCTTCGTCCGGACTGTTCTTGCCGAGTAACACGATTGCGCCCTTTTTGGGTCTACTCGGCGGCGTGGCAGCTGCGGATGCGGCCGGGGATGTGTTGGGAGAGGCCACCAGTGGCGGGCTCGGTGGCGCGCTGGTGGCGCCGCTTGGCTCAGCGGGCGGGCTAGGCGGCACTGTCGCGGCCGGCCTGGGCAACGCGGCCACCGTCGGAACCTTGTCGGTGCCGCCGAGCTGGACGGCGGCCGCACCACTAGCCAGCCCCTTGGGCTCCGCGTTGGGAGGCACACCGATGGTGGCACCGCCCCCAGCAGTGGCGGCCGGCATGCCCGGAATGCCTTTCGGCACCATGGGCGGTCAAGGCTTCGGGCGTGCCGTGCCCCAGTATGGCTTCCGCCCCAACTTCGTCGCACGACCGCCCGCCGCCGGGTGATCCCGTAGGGGGTGGGTTCCCTGGAAAGCGCCAGGGTCACGATGGCGCAGCCGAATAGCCGACAGTGCTTTTCTCTGCGAATACCGGAGTTGGTCGCGCGAAATCATTTCCGTTTAGCGCGTTCACCAGCGCAGGCGGGCCAGGCTCAATAAGCGGAAATTTCTCGGGCGAAGCACCCGTGCAGCAGCGCAAATAGATGGGATCGGCAGGACGTAGACATTGGGATATCTGGTGAAGTTCATAAGAGCTTGACCAGTTGGTGGGCAGAACTACGCGAGCGTGATTAGCATGGCGGCCATCGAGGGGACCGGAGGTCAGGGATGTTGGATTTCGGGGCGCTACCACCGGAGATTAATTCGGGGCGAATGTACGCGGGTCCGGGATCCGGACCGTTGCTGGCCGCCGCAGCGGCCTGGGATGCGCTAGCCGCCGAGTTGTACTCCGCGGCGGCGTCCTATGGCTCAACGATTGAGGGCCTCACCGTAGCACCGTGGATGGGTCCCTCCTCGATCACGATGGCCGCCGCGGTCGCTCCATATGTGGCGTGGATTAGCGTCACCGCCGGCCAGGCCGAACAGGCAGGGGCCCAGGCCAAGATCGCTGCGGGCGTTTATGAGACGGCATTTGCGGCAACGGTGCCGCCACCGGTAATCGAGGCCAACCGCGCTTTGTTAATGTCGCTGGTCGCCACGAACATCTTCGGGCAGAACACACCGGCGATCGCGGCCACCGAGGCCCACTACGCGGAGATGTGGGCGCAAGATGCGGCCGCGATGTATGGCTATGCCGGCTCGTCGGCCACTGCGTCGCAGTTGGCGCCGTTCAGCGAGCCGCCGCAAACGACCAATCCGTCGGCAACGGCCGCTCAATCAGCCGTCGTCGCCCAGGCCGCCGGCGCCGCGGCCAGCTCTGACATCACAGCGCAGCTGTCCCAGTTGATCAGCCTGCTACCCAGCACCTTGCAAAGCCTGGCGACAACAGCGACCGCGACGTCGGCCAGCGCTGGTTGGGACACCGTCCTGCAAAGCATCACCACTATCTTGGCGAACCTCACTGGGCCGTACAGCATCATCGGGCTGGGCGCTATACCTGGCGGCTGGTGGCTGACGTTCGGCCAGATCCTCGGCCTAGCCCAAAACGCCCCAGGTGTGGCCGCCCTACTGGGCCCGAAAGCCGCCGCCGGCGCGTTGTCGCCATTGGCGCCGCTACGGGGCGGGTATATCGGAGATATCACGCCTCTCGGTGGTGGGGCCACAGGGGGCATCGCCCGTGCGATCTACGTCGGGTCGCTCTCGGTCCCGCAGGGCTGGGCCGAGGCCGCACCGGTGATGAGGGCGGTCGCATCGGTATTGCCGGGCACCGGCGCCGCCCCCGCCCTGGCCGCCGAGGCACCAGGTGCCTTGTTCGGCGAGATGGCCCTGTCGAGTCTGGCCGGACGCGCGCTGGCAGGAACCGCGGTGCGCTCTGGTGCCGGAGCTGCTCGCGTCGCAGGCGGTTCCGTCACCGAAGACGTCGCCAGCACGACCACCATCATCGTCATACCCGCGGACTGACAGGACTTTCGAGATGGCACTTGAACTGGGTGTTAGCCCCCACCGGAGAGGAGAGAAGGACGGTGTCATCGCCACTGTGGCCGGTGGCTGGCGGCCAGCCAGTTAGCGGCCGGTTGAGGAAAGGTGTGGCAATGGATTTCGGATTGCAGCCACCGGAGATCACCTCCGGGGAGATGTACCTAGGTCCGGGCGCCGGTCCGATGTTGGCTGCGGCAGTGGCCTGGGATGGGTTGGCGGCCGAATTGCAGTCCATGGCGGCCTCCTACGCCTCGATCGTCGAGGGCATGGCGAGTGAGTCATGGTTGGGTCCGTCGTCGGCCGGTATGGCCGCTGCGGCCGCACCATATGTGACCTGGATGTCGGGTACCTCGGCACAGGCCAAGGCGGCCGCTGACCAGGCCAGAGCCGCGGTGGTCGCCTACGAAACCGCGTTCGCGGCGGTGGTGCCACCGCCGCAGATTGCGGCCAACCGCAGCCAGCTCATATCGCTGGTGGCGACCAACATTTTCGGACAAAACACCGCCGCGATCGCAGCCACCGAAGCCGAATACGGCGAAATGTGGGCCCAGGACACCATGGCGATGTTCGGCTATGCTAGCTCCTCGGCGACCGCCTCGCGGCTGACCCCGTTCACTGCACCGCCGCAGACCACCAACCCGTCCGGACTTGCCGGCCAGGCGGCCGCAACGGGGCAAGCGACCGCCCTAGCGAGCGGCACCAATGCGGTGACAACCGCGCTTTCGAGTGCAGCGGCGCAGTTTCCGTTCGACATCATCCCGACCCTGCTGCAGGGCCTGGCCACACTCAGCACCCAATACACCCAACTCATGGGCCAACTCATTAACGCCATCTTCGGGCCGACGGGCGCAACGACCTATCAGAACGTGTTTGTCACCGCAGCCAACGTCACCAAGTTCAGCACGTGGGCCAACGACGCCATGAGCGCGCCCAACCTGGGAATGACGGAGTTCAAGGTGTTCTGGCAACCCCCGCCGGCGCCCGAGATCCCCAAATCGTCGTTGGGTGCCGGACTTGGCCTGCGGTCAGGGCTTAGCGCGGGCCTGGCCCACGCCGCATCGGCGGGTCTGGGTCAGGCGAACCTGGTGGGAGACCTGTCGGTACCGCCCAGTTGGGCCTCAGCTACCCCGGCGGTCAGGCTAGTTGCCAACACATTGCCGGCCACCAGCCTGGCTGCGGCCCCCGCGACACAGATCCCAGCAAACCTGCTCGGTCAGATGGCTCTGGGGAGCATGACCGGAGGTGCCCTCGGTGCCGCCGCCCCCGCCATCTACACGGGCAGTGGCGCCCGGGCCCGCGCCAATGGGGGAACGCCCAGCGCTGAGCCGGTCAAGCTGGAGGCTGTCATCGCGCAGCTACAAAAGCAACCGGACGCAGTGCGACACTGGAATGTCGATAAGGCCGATCTTGATGGCCTGCTGGATCGATTGTCGAAACAGCCCGGCATCCACGCGGTACACGTGTCGAACGGCGACAAACCCAAGGTTGCCTTGCCCGATACTCAGTTGGGTTCACACTGAACGTGATTCGAAATCCACACTGATACTGGAGGTGATTACCGGCTGAAGCAAAGCGCATTGGAAATCCAGGCTTAGACCATTGCCATGTGGCCGTGAGATTCGTCACGTCTTGACATCCGCGTCCGGCGGGTCACCTTCGACCGCGGTCAATGTCATTGGTAGGTAAGGGCTTTGCTGTACTGATGGCCGAATTTTGACTCGAAAAGTATGTCGGGCCCTCGCAGCAGATCTGCCGCAGGACGCGATGCAATTACAACGCACGATGGGACAATGCAGACCTATGAGAATGCTAGTAGCGCTCCTGCTGAGCGCCGCCACCATGATCGGCCTAGCCGCACCCGGGAAAGCCGATCCAACAGGCGACGATGCCGCCTTCCTTGCCGCGTTGGACCAGGCCGGCATCACCTACGCTGACCCAGGCCACGCCATAACGGCCGCCAAGGCGATGTGTGGGCTGTGTGCTAACGGCGTAACAGGTCTACAGCTGGTCGCGGACCTGCGGGACTACAATCCCGGGCTGACCATGGACAGCGCGGCCAAGTTCGCTGCCATCGCATCAGGCGCGTACTGCCCCGAACACCTGGAACATCACCCGAGTTAGCGGGGCGCATTTCCTGATCACCGCGGTGGTGCGCGGTGGTGTGGTGCGTCCGAGGGGGTTGCGATGCACCCGGTTCGCCTAGGCTCAAACTGCTGTTAACCTGCGCGTGGTTGGCTGCCGTGGCCGTCTTGCGATCGGGAAGGACTCGGCGTCATGCAAACGCTGACTGTCGCCGATTTCGCTCTCCGGCTGGCCGTCGGAGTGGGTTGCGGGGCCATTATCGGGCTCGAGCGCCAGTGGCGGGCGCGGATGGCTGGGTTGCGCACCAACGCTCTGGTGGCGACCGGTGCTACCTTGTTCGTGCTGTACGCGGTCGCCACCGAGGACAGCAGCCCCACCCGAGTGGCGTCCTACGTGGTTTCTGGAATTGGATTCCTGGGCGGCGGGGTCATCCTGCGGGAGGGGTTCAACGTCCGCGGTCTGAACACGGCTGCCACGCTTTGGTGCTCGGCCGCGGTCGGAGTGCTGGCCGCCTCCGGGCATCTGGTGTTCACCCTGATTGGCACCGGAACCATCGTCGCTGTCCATCTCCTGGGGCGCCCACTTGGCCGGCTGGTCGACCGCGACAACGCCGTCGAAGACGAAGGGCTGCAGCCCTACCAGGTACGGGTGATTTGTCGGCCCAAAGCAGAGACCTATGTACGTGCCCATATCGTGCAGCGCACCAGCAGCAACGACATCACGCTGCGGGGTATACGCACGGGGCCGGCCGGAGACGACAACATCACGTTGACGGCCCACCTATTGATGGTTGGCCATACCCCGGCCAAGCTAGAGCGGTTGGTGGCGGAACTGTCGCTGCAGCCGGGCGTTTACGCTGTGCACTGGTATGCCGGTGAGCACGCGCAGGCCGAATGACCCACGACACTAGGGGCGGGGCTGTACTCGCGGCGCGGCCGCAGCCAGCAAGTCTGCCCGACTGCCGTTCAGCGGCGGGTAGATCCGCCGGGTATTGATTGACTGCTTGGTGGTCTTGGCCGGTGCGCCCTGCGATACCACTTTGCGTTCCCATCCCTCGGTGTACACCGCGCCCGCCGATCCTAGATCGAGAACCGTGACATACCAAGGGATCCGAAGAGCCAGCAACGGTTGGTCGAACAGATCGTTGATGACGTTGCAGCCGGCATAGCGGCCCATCGGGCGCCCATGCTGACACGACATGACCGACAGGTGCTCGTCATCCATCCGGGCCGCGGCCACATCGCCAGCAGCAAACATCGCAGGCACCCCGATCACCCGCAGGTAGTCGTCGACTTGCAGGCGTCCCAGCCGATCACGGGCTACCGGCAGCTGCTCGGTCAGGCGGCTGGCCCGCATGCCGGCGCACCACACCACGGTGGCCGCTGCCAGCCGTTCCCCCGATGACAGCGTTACACCGCCCGGGCTGACGGCGGCAACGCTCACGCCGGTTCTGGTCTCGACGCCGTTGTCCAACAGCGCCTGTTCGATCACCGGCCGCGCCGATAAACCCATATCGGAGCCGACGAAGGGGTTGTGGTCGATGAGTACCACGCGGGGGGTGACACCATCACCACGGGCGAACAACGCGTGCAGTCGGCCCGGCAACTCGCAGGCCGTCTCGATACCGGTCAGCCCGGCACCGACGACCACGACGGTTGCCGCCGCCGATGTCAGCGGCCCGCCGGCCAGTCCTTGCAGATGCTGCTGTAGCCTGACCGCGCCGTCGTACGTGTCGACATCAAAACCGAACTCTGCCAGTCCTGGCAACGCGGGTTTGACCACGTGACTGCCCGACGCGAGGACCAGTCGGTCATAGCTATATGAGGCACCGGTCGACGTGGTGACGCGGCGGCCGTCGGCGTCGATCGCGGTCACCTCGGCGGTGACATGCGCAACGCCGGCAGGGCCGAGCACGTCGCCGAGCGGGATGCGGCAGGCGCTCAGATCAGCCTCATAGTTGCGAACCCGGATATCATGAAACGGTTTGTTGCTCACCACCATGACGTCGACCGTGCCCGCTAGGACGGCGAGCTCGTCGAGTCGTCGGGCCGCACCGAGCGCCGCCCACAGGCCCGCGAACCCGGAGCCGATCACCACCACCCGGGTCAACGGCTAAACACCTGACGACTCTGGGGTATCGCCGCCGCCGCGTGGCGACCGGGCAGGAACATCCACACGTGCCAACCTCCTTCGAGCCCGGGCCATCCGATAACCCCGTTAGCCGTCGCGAGCTTACAGAAGGTGCAGGCATCGGGATTGAGTGCATCATGGGATACCGGTGAATACCGTCAGCCGGGGCAGCCAGGGTAGGGGACACCCCCCGCTCGGGCTGCCAGCGGAGTATCGAGCGGATCGCCATCGGCGTAGCAGATACCGGGTCAGAGCAGCGTACGCTGGCACATTCGGCTTCGGCTCGCTGGTTAGCGATTGTTAGTTGCACGCCCAGTTGACGATCCGCCCGCCTTCGAGTCGGTTCACGGCGTCGTCTTCTGCCGCGCGGCGCGTGAGTCCGGTTCCGCCTTGGTATTTCGAGCCGTTGTAGGCGACCGCGCCGCACCTGGTGAAGCGACTAACCACTTTGCAAGTCTTGTCACCGCACTTTTCTAGTGCGACTTGCTCTGCTCGCGCCGGTGTGCGCTGGTGCCACGCTTTGCCCGACGCGCCGCTGGGGGCATAGGCAATCGCCCCGTAATGGATAATCGGAGGGATAGGCAACCCGGCAATTTCCGACATCATGACTTCCGACATCGAACCGTTGGCGAGATGGGCGTCCACCGTCGGAACCAGCAGGATGCCCAGCCCGAGAGCAGCCCCTAGGCCGGCGGCTGCCATCGCGGTTCGGCGTCGGAGGTTTGTGATCATGTCCTGCCCCCTTTCTGCGGTCGGTAATCCAGCGGTTTGAAAGGGTTGAGCCGACTTACGCGCAGTGGATGCGTCGAAGGGTCAATGAGGCTGGGTACTGAGACGGCCACGGTTGGAAGCCCGGCGCCCTGGCCGATGATCGATCAGGTCATCGCTGTATGGAGGCTGCCCACCCACGGTGCTCGGTTCGGTCCGGGATTCTGGCGCTTGTGTGTCATGTGCCCAAGTGTGCGATAAATATACCTGACCCGGGTAGGGCATAAAGTCTCTAACAGCACCGACCGGATAGGGAACAACGGCCTTCGGGCAAGCGGCTTCACTGTCAAGTCGTCACCTGTCACGCATGCGAGTCGTAGCCTGTCTGATGTGGATGCCGTCGCCGGATTCTTCTCAGCGCTGCCCGAGGAAATGCGGGACCCGGTACTGTTCGCCATTCCATGTTTTCTATTGCTGCTGATTCTCGAATGGACGGCGGCCCGCAAGCTGGAAAGCATCGAGACCGCTGCTACCGGGCAGCCACGGCCCGCCTCGGGCGCTTACCTCACCCGCGACTCGGTGGCCAGCATCTCGATGGGGCTGGTTTCGATAGCCACCACCGCCGGCTGGAAGTCCCTTGCCCTGCTCGGTTATGCCGCAATCTATGCCTACCTTGCCCCCTGGCAGCTGTCCGCCCACCGGTGGTACACCTGGGTGATCGCGATCGTTGGTGTCGATCTGCTGTACTACTCCTATCACCGCATCGCCCACCGAGTTCGGCTGATCTGGGCTACCCACCAGGCGCATCACTCCAGCGAATACTTCAACTTCGCCACCGCGCTGCGCCAGAAGTGGAACAACAGCGGCGAGATTCTCATGTGGGTTCCGCTGCCACTGATGGGGCTTCCCCCTTGGATGGTGTTCTGCAGTTGGTCGCTGAACTTGATCTACCAGTTCTGGGTGCACACCGAGCGGATCGACAGGCTGCCGCGGTGGTTCGAATTCGTCTTCAATACCCCGTCGCACCACCGGGTCCACCACGGAATGGACCCGGTGTATCTGGACAAGAACTATGGCGGCATCCTCATCATCTGGGACCGCCTGTTCGGTAGCTTTCAGCCGGAGCTATTCCGACCGCATTATGGCCTGACCAAGCGGGTCGACACGTTCAACATCTGGAAGCTGCAGACCCGCGAGTACGTGGCGATCGTGCGTGACTGGCGGTCGGCAACACGTCTGCGGGATCGGCTGGGCTACGTCTTCGGACCGCCGGGCTGGGAACCGCGCACCATCGATAAATCCAATGCCGCCGCCTCCCTGGTCACGTCTCGGTAACGTCGCGACCCGACATTGCGAAAGTATTACCGTCGGGTTTTGGTACGCCTTAGCCGTAACCGGCGGCGGGCGATGCGCTTGGCCCCGACGGATGGGAGTTCAAGGTGGTCCGCCTGGTACCACGCGCATTCGCAGCGACGGTCGCCCTATTGGCGGCCGGG
The DNA here is from genome assembly GCF_000195955.2 of Mycobacterium tuberculosis H37Rv. Taxonomy (GTDB): domain Bacteria; phylum Actinomycetota; class Actinomycetes; order Mycobacteriales; family Mycobacteriaceae; genus Mycobacterium; species Mycobacterium tuberculosis. The sequence goes on from NC_000962.3 coordinate 2,057,585, forward strand.
TTTTCGCCGGCGACCGCCAGTGCCGATCCGGTCTTGGTGTTCCCCGGCATGGAAATCCGTCAGGACAACCACGTCTGCACCCTGGGCTACGTCGACCCAGCTCTGAAAATCGCGTTTACCGCGGGGCATTGTCGGGGCGGGGGAGCGGTCACCAGCCGGGACTACAAGGTTATCGGCCATCTCAGGGCCATCCGGGACAACACACCCAGCGGCTCCACCGTGGCCACGCACGAGTTGATCGCCGACTACGAGGCGATTGTGCTGGCTGACGACGTCACGGCAAGCAACATTTTGCCGAGCGGGCGTGCACTGGAATCCAGACCGGGTGTGGTTCTTCACCCGGGCCAAGCGGTCTGCCATTTCGGCGTCAGCACAGGCGAAACCTGTGGGACCGTCGAAAGCGTCAACAACGGCTGGTTCACCATGTCCCACGGCGTGCTCAGTGAGAAGGGGGATTCGGGGGGCCCGGTCTACCTGGCCCCCGATGGCGGCCCCGCGCAGATCGTCGGGATCTTCAACAGCGTCTGGGGCGGCTTTCCCGCGGCGGTGTCCTGGCGGTCGACGTCCGAGCAGGTTCACGCGGATCTCGGCGTGACGCCCCTTGCTTAGCAAGCACCCCGTTAGCGGCCACCAGGTTGATCGCCGTGTGTTTGCTAGAGCGGTGATCTCGGTTGTGTCAGACTTGCCGCGTGGGCAAACGCCGGGATGCGAGGGAACAGATCGAGGCGAAAATTGTCGAACTCGGCCGTCGCCAGCTGCTGGATCACGGCGCGGCCGGGTTGTCGCTTCGGGCAATTGCCCGCAACCTGGGCATGGTGTCCTCGGCCGTATACCGCTATGTGTCCAGTCGTGATGAGCTGTTGACTTTGCTGCTCGTCGACGCCTACTCCGACCTGGCCGATACCGTGGACCGAGCCCGCGACGACACCGTCGCCGACTCGTGGAGTGACGACGTCATCGCAATCGCTCGAGCGGTGCGCGGTTGGGCAGTCACTAACCCCGCCCGCTGGGCCTTGCTATACGGTAGCCCGGTTCCTGGTTATCACGCGCCGCCTGACCGTACCGCGGGCGTCGCCACCCGCGTGGTCGGAGCGTTCTTCGACGCGATCGCCGCGGGAATCGCCACCGGAGACATCAGGTTAACCGATGACGTTGCGCCGCAGCCGATGTCATCGGACTTCGAAAAGATCCGGCAGGAGTTCGGCTTTCCCGGCGACGATCGTGTCGTCACAAAGTGCTTTCTGCTCTGGGCGGGCGTGGTGGGCGCGATCAGCCTGGAGGTATTCGGTCAGTACGGGGCCGACATGCTAACCGATCCAGGAGTGGTTTTCGATGCCCAGACACGGCTGCTGGTGGCCGTGCTGGCCGAGCATTGAAGCTGCTGCAATCGGCGTGTCCAGCCGGAATTAGAACGTGTTCACTCAAGGCTACCAGTGCTGACACTTGCGGTGGTGGCAAATGCAATCTGAGCCCTTTCTGGCCTCTGGCAAGCTGGGCTGTCCTGCGAGACGCTCATCCTTCTCGTTCTGTCGCTGATACAGATCGCAGGGGTTACCCCCGGACCTAGAAGCCGCCGAAACGGCTCTCACCGGCTTGTTAGGCGTCCGGAAGCGGATTCGGATGCGCGATGTCCGCTTTGCGCACGACACCTGTAGCAGTCTGGGCAAGCCCGCGATGTCGTCGCGAGTATCTCGTTGAGCTATCTCGGAGAGATGCCCTTCGAGTTAGTATCGTCGGTTCGTGTAGAGAATATCTATAGTGACTTTTGCGGGACTGTGGGCCGGGTCTACACCAGGGGCTCGAAGCCGCATTGGCCGAAGCAAGCGGAGGTGCAAGTGCCGACATGAGCGGCGCCAATGAGCCGCGCCGGCGACGATGCAGTGGGGGTACCGCCCGCTTGCGGGGGACGAAGCGATGACGAGGAGCGGCGCCAATGAGCCGCGCCGGCGACGATGCAGTGGGGGTACCGCCCGCTTGCGGGGGACGAAGCGATGACGAGGAGCGGCGCCAATGAGCACCGACATACCCGCCACCGTTAGTGCGGAGACCGTGACGTCCTGGTCGGATGACGTCGATGTAACGGTGATTGGTTTCGGCATCGCCGGCGGTTGCGCGGCGGTCAGCGCGGCCGCCGCCGGCGCCCGGGTACTGGTGCTCGAACGTGCCGCCGCGGCGGGCGGCACCACCGCGCTTGCCGGGGGGCACTTCTACCTGGGGGGCGGAACCACGGTGCAGCTGGCGACCGGTCATCCCGATTCACCCGAGGAGATGTACAAGTACCTGGTCGCGGTCTCCCGAGAGCCCGATCACGACAAGATTCGCGCCTATTGCGACGGCAGCGTCGAGCATTTCAACTGGTTGGAGGGCCTGGGTTTTCAGTTCGAGCGTAGTTACTTTCCCGGCAAGGCTGTGATTCAACCCAACACCGAGGGCTTGATGTTCACCGGAAATGAGAAGGTGTGGCCATTCCTGGAGTTGGCGGTGCCGGCACCGCGCGGGCACAAGGTACCCGTGCCGGGCGACACCGGCGGTGCCGCCATGGTGATCGACCTGCTGCTCAAGCGAGCCGCAAGCCTGGGGATACAGATCCGCTACGAGACGGGCGCCACCGAGCTCATCGTGGACGGGACCGGCAAGGTAACCGGGGTGATGTGGAAGCGGTTCTCCGAAACCGGTGCAATCAAAGCGAAGTCGGTAATCATCGCGGCCGGCGGATTCGTGATGAACCCGGACATGGTGGCCAAATACACTCCGAAACTGGCCGAGAAGCCGTTCGTGCTGGGCAACACCTACGACGACGGGTTGGGCATCCGGCTGGGTGTATCAGCCGGCGGCGCCACCCAACACATGGACCAGATGTTCATCACGGCTCCGCCGTACCCGCCGTCGATCTTGCTCACCGGCATCATCGTCAACAAACTCGGACAGCGGTTCGTCGCCGAGGACTCCTACCATTCCAGGACCGCTGGGTTCATCATGGAACAGCCAGACAGCGCGGCGTATTTGATCGTCGACGAAGCCCACCTGGAGCACCCCAAGATGCCGCTAGTCCCGTTGATCGACGGCTGGGAAACGGTTGTGGAAATGGAAGCCGCGCTTGGCATTCCACCGGGCAACCTGGCGGCGACGCTGGACCGCTACAACGCCTACGCCGCGCGCGGCGCAGATCCCGATTTCCACAAGCAGCCGGAATTCCTTGCAGCACAAGACAACGGGCCGTGGGGGGCGTTCGACATGTCGCTGGGCAAGGCGATGTATGCCGGATTCACTCTGGGCGGGCTGGCCACGTCGGTGGACGGTCAAGTACTGCGCGACGACGGCGCGGTGGTGGCCGGCCTGTACGCGGTCGGGGCATGCGCGTCCAATATCGCCCAGGACGGCAAGGGATATGCCAGCGGGACCCAGCTGGGTGAGGGGTCGTTTTTCGGGCGTCGCGCCGGAGCGCATGCGGCAGCCCGAGCGCAGGGCATGTAAGCCTCCTCGCGCCGCGACTGGGAATCCTGCGACGCGACACGCCGACAAGGCGTCGTGAGATTCACAGTCGCAGCGCGGCTTCAGGTAAGACGCCGGGAGCGCGGTAGCCGGCCTCCCGGCTACGGTAACCCGTTCATCCCGTTCTTACCCAACAGCCCGCCGGCACCGCCGGTGCCCGCGCTGCCGTTAGGTGTGCCACTCCCGGCGTTGCCGCCGTTGCCGCCGTTGCCGACCAGGATGGCACCGCCGCCAGCGCCGCCGTCACCGCCCTTGGCACCGGTGCCGTTTCCTCCGGCGCCGCCGTCACCGCCGTCGCCGATCAGCCCGGCTTTGCCGCCGAGCCCACCGGCGCCCCCGGCACCGCCGAAGCCGAATCCGCCGGCGCCGCCGGCACCAAACAGCAGGCCCGCAGTGCCGCCGTTTCCGCCGGCGCCGCCCACCCCGGTAGCGCCACCGCCGAGTGCGCCGGCGCCGCCGGCCCCGCCGGCGCCTACCAGCAGGCCGGCGTTGCCGCCCGCCCCGCCGGCACCGCCGGTAGTGGACCCGACCCCACCCGCGCCGCCGGCACCGCCGTCGCCCCAGAGCAGGGCGGACCCGCCGGACCCCCCGGCACCGCCGTTCCCGACCAATCCGATTCCGCCGGCGCCGCCGGCCCCACCGACGCCGAACAGCCCACCGGCCCCGCCGGCACCACCGGGCCCGCCGGGGGCGGTGCCCAGGAATGCCACACCGTCACCGCCAACACCGCCCACCCCGCCGGCGCCGAACAGGAGCCCGCCATTGCCGCCGGCCCCGCCGGCACCGCCGGTGACATTAGTGCCGGTGCCGCCGGCCCCGCCGGCACCGCCCACGCCGAAGAACAACCCGCCGTCTCCGCCGGCCCCGCCGTCACCGGCGTCAGCCGCGAGTCCGCCGACGCCGCCGGCCCCGCCGGCGCCGAACAGCAGCCCGCCATTGCCGCCGGCCCCGCCGGCCCCACCAATACCGCCCACCCCACCACCGGCGCGTCCGCCGGCGCCGCCGGCCCCGCCGGCGCCGTAGAGCAGCCCGCCGGCCCCGCCGGCCCCGCCGAACCCTGCGGTGCCGGACGCTACGTTCCCCCCGGCGCCGCCGGCCCCGCCGTTGCCGAACAGGCCAGCGGCTCCGCCGTTGCCCCCGGGCATGCCGGCCGCGCCGGAGCCGCCGGCCCCGCCGTTGCCGATCAAGATTCCGCCGTCGCCGCCGTTTGCCCCGGTCCCCGGGGCCCCGTTGGCTCCGTTACCGATCAGTGGGCGCCCCAACAGCGCCAGGGCGGGGGCGTTGATCACGTCGAGCACACCCTCTAGCGGGGCCGCGCTGGCGGCCTCGGCGGCCGCATACGAGCCCGCCCCGGCGGTGAGCGCCCGCACGAACTGCTCGTGAAACAGCGCCGCCTGGGCGCTCAGCGCCTGATAGGCCTGGGCGTGTCCGGAGAACAATGCCGCCATCGCCGCCGACACCTCATCGGCGGCGGCGGCCAACACCGTCGTGGTCGGGACCGCGGCGGCCGCGTTGGCGGTGCCGATCGTCGACCCGATACCCGCCAAATCGGTCGCCACCGCCGCTAGCGCCTCCGGGATCGTGACCACAAATGACATCTGGCACCTCGTCAACACCCTGTGGCCCCGGCGCGGGGCCGCTACCGATCGCCTGGTCACTCCCCAGAGATCGACGGATTCAGCGTATCGCGATCACGGAAGCGGCCACGCCGATTTGGGAAGCTCGTCCCGGCTTACACTTCGGCGGGCGCCGCCTCGACTGGGGCCAGCCGCCATTGGCCGCCACCGAGTAGTTCGAGCTGGTTTTCGTGCAGCCGCTCGAGGGCGGGGCGATGGCTGACGCTGATCACGATGCAGTCCGGCAGCTCGCTGCGCAGCAATTGGTAGAGCGCAAACTCCAGCCCGGTGTCCAGCGCCGAGGTACTTTCGTCGAGGAAGACCGCCTTGGGTTTGGTGAGCAGGATGCGAGCAAAGGCAACACGTTGCTGCTCACCGGGGGAGAGCACCTTGGCCCAGTCGCGTTCCTCGTCCAGCCGGTCACACAGTGGGGCCAGCGCCACCTTGGTCAGCGTGTCCCGCAGGGTGGCGTCGGGGATGGCGGCCGCAGAGTTGGGGTAGCACACCACGTCACGCAGCGTCCCCAGCGGCACATACGGCAACTGCGACAAGAACATCGTCTCGTTCTCGCCGCCCGGCCGGTGCAGGGTCCCCGATGCGTAGGGCCACAGTTCCGCCAGACTGCGCAGCAGCGTGGTCTTGCCGGCCCCAGAACGCCCGGTGATCACCAGCGAGCCTCCGCGGTCCAGCCGCACATCGAGCGGGTCGATCAACCGATCGCCGGCAGGCGTACGCACCTCGATGTCGTTGAGCTCGACGGACTCGTCGTCGCTCGGTCGGGTCAGGACCGCGGGCAGGGCGCGGCCTTTCTCGTTGGCGTCGACCAGCCCATGCAATCGGATGATTGCTGCGCGGAAGGACGCAAACGCGTCGTAGTTGTTGCGGAAGAACGACAACGAGTCGTGAATGTTGCCGAAGGAAGTCGCCGTCTGCCCGACATCGCCGAAGTCGATCTGCCCGGCGAATAATCGAGGCGCCTGGATGACCCACGGCAACGGAACAATTGTCTGGCTCACCGACAGATTCCATCCATTGAATGCGATGCTGCGCCGAACGTAGCGACGGTAATTGTCGATCACCGGCGTGAACCGCCGCTGTAGCTGGGTACCTTCCACCCGCTCGCCGCGGTAGAAACCCACCGCCTCGGCGGCGTCGCGTAGCCGAACCAGCGCGTAACGGAAAGCGGCATTGAGCTTTTCATTGCGGAAGCTGAGCCAGATCAGGGGCCGCCCGATGATGAACGAGATGACCGTGGCCACGAACACATAGACCAGCACGGTCCAGAACATTGCGCGCGGGATGGACACGCCGAAGATATTCAGGGTGCCCGAGAGATTCCACAGGATCGCTGTGAAAGAAATCACCGAAATGATCGACTGCACGGCCCCGAAAAGCAGCGTGCTGGCCGTCCCGTTGGAGGGAGCATTCGGAGTGCCGCCTGCCCCGGCGGTGAAGATATCGACGTCTTGCTGAATGCGCTGGTCGGGGTTGTCGATCGTTTCGTCGATGAACAGGTCTCGGTAGTAGGCCCTGCCGTCGAGCCAGTCTTGTGTGAGGTGGTGGGTTAGCCAGACCCTCCAGGCGATGATGAAGCGCTGCGTCAAGTAGATGTCGGCCATGACCCGGGTCACGTGCAGCACGGCCATCACGCTGAAAACCCCGATCGACATCCAAAATCCTCGCACGCCTGAGCGTTTGACCGTGCCATCGCCAGAGGCGATGCCCTCGAAGGCCTTCTGCAAGGCCGTGTACATGTCGTTGCCTTGGTAGCTGAATAGCACATTCAGGCGCACTGCCAGCACTACCGAAAGCAACAACACGCCGAGCATCAGCCACACGCGAACGCTGTTGGGGCCAACGAAGTATGCGCGGGTGATCCGCCAGAACTGCCGGCCCCAGGGCGTCAAATACCTGAGCAGAACCAATATCGCGAGCACACAGATGGCACTGATCGTCCAGGCTTTGCCGACCCAATACACGGAATCCGGGAATGCTCTAGACCAATCGATGGACGGCTTAAACAATTTCGGGCCCAAGGTCGACGTCTCCTCACAAACAGAAATCCTTCGGGCGAAGGTACCCGAAGGTTGTCGATAGGCTGCCGATATGAGCACCGACACCGCCCCGGCCCAGACCATGCATGCTGGCCGGCTTATCGCGCGCCGACTTAAAGCCAGTGGTATCGACACGGTCTTCACGTTGTCGGGCGGCCACCTGTTTTCCATCTACGACGGCTGCCGTGAGGAGGGCATCCGCCTGATCGACACCCGCCACGAACAAACCGCCGCCTTTGCCGCCGAAGGCTGGTCGAAGGTGACCAGGGTGCCGGGCGTGGCCGCGCTCACCGCGGGGCCGGGGATCACCAACGGGATGAGCGCGATGGCGGCGGCCCAGCAGAACCAGTCACCACTGGTGGTGCTCGGCGGCCGGGCGCCGGCGCTGCGCTGGGGTATGGGCTCCCTGCAGGAGATCGATCACGTGCCGTTTGTGGCGCCGGTGGCCCGCTTCGCCGCTACAGCGCAGTCAGCCGAGAACGCGGGCCTGCTGGTCGATCAGGCGTTGCAGGCGGCGGTGAGTGCGCCGTCGGGTGTGGCATTCGTCGACTTCCCGATGGATCACGCGTTCTCCATGTCCTCAGACAATGGCCGCCCCGGCGCGCTCACCGAGCTACCGGCCGGTCCCACCCCAGCCGGCGACGCCCTGGACCGGGCGGCGGGCCTGCTTTCGACGGCCCAGCGTCCGGTCATCATGGCAGGTACCAACGTCTGGTGGGGCCATGCGGAGGCGGCATTGCTGCGTCTTGTCGAGGAACGGCACATTCCGGTGCTGATGAACGGGATGGCGCGCGGCGTGGTGCCCGCCGATCACCGGTTGGCCTTCTCACGGGCGCGGTCAAAAGCGCTGGGGGAGGCTGATGTCGCGCTGATCGTCGGTGTGCCGATGGATTTCCGTCTGGGCTTCGGTGGGGTATTCGGGTCGACAACGCAGCTCATCGTGGCAGACCGCGTCGAACCCGCACGCGAACATCCGCGACCAGTCGCGGCGGGGCTCTATGGGGATCTGACCGCCACCCTTTCGGCGCTGGCCGGATCTGGCGGCACCGACCACCAGGGCTGGATCGAGGAGCTCGCGACGGCCGAGACCATGGCGCGTGATCTCGAGAAGGCCGAGCTGGTCGATGACCGGATCCCATTGCATCCGATGCGGGTGTACGCCGAGCTGGCCGCGCTGCTGGAGCGGGATGCTCTAGTCGTTATCGATGCGGGCGATTTCGGGTCGTACGCCGGCCGGATGATCGACAGCTATCTGCCAGGCTGTTGGCTGGACAGCGGTCCGTTTGGCTGCCTGGGGTCGGGTCCCGGCTACGCCCTGGCTGCCAAACTGGCGCGGCCGCAGCGCCAGGTCGTGCTCTTGCAGGGCGACGGCGCGTTCGGGTTCAGCGGCATGGAATGGGACACGCTGGTTCGGCACAACGTGGCGGTCGTGTCAGTGATCGGCAACAACGGCATCTGGGGTTTGGAGAAGCACCCGATGGAAGCGTTGTACGGCTATTCGGTGGTGGCCGAACTGCGCCCGGGAACCCGCTACGACGAGGTGGTGCGCGCACTGGGCGGCCACGGCGAGCTGGTGTCGGTGCCCGCTGAACTTCGGCCGGCGCTGGAACGGGCCTTTGCCAGTGGCCTGCCCGCTGTGGTCAACGTGCTCACCGACCCAAGCGTGGCTTATCCACGCCGATCCAACCTGGCTTGACGTCCAGCCGGGCCGTGAACGTGCACGGTTGTCCACGAATTGCGGCCTGTCGGTGTACAGACACGCACCCTCGCGGCCGGCCGGCATTCGCGTACCGTTGGTTTGTGCCCAAGACCACCCGCGCTCAACCCGGCCGGCTGAGCAGCCGATTCTGGCGATTGCTCGGCGCCAGCACCGAAAAGAACCGGAGCCGCTCCCTGGCGGATGTAACCGCTTCGGCAGAATACGACAAGGAAGCTGCCGATCTGTCCGACGAGAAGCTGCGTAAGGCGGCAGGCCTGCTCAACCTCGACGACCTCGCGGAGTCCGCCGATATCCCGCAGTTTCTCGCGATTGCCCGGGAAGCCGCCGAGCGGAGGACCGGGCTGCGACCATTTGATGTGCAGTTGCTTGGCGCGTTGCGCATGCTCGCCGGAGACGTGATCGAGATGGCCACCGGTGAGGGCAAAACCCTTGCCGGGGCGATCGCGGCCGCCGGTTATGCGCTGGCCGGCCGGCACGTGCACGTCGTGACGATTAACGATTACCTGGCCCGCCGCGATGCGGAGTGGATGGGCCCGCTGCTGGACGCGATGGGCCTGACGGTCGGCTGGATCACCGCGGACTCGACCCCTGACGAGCGCCGGACCGCATATGACCGTGATGTCACCTATGCCTCGGTCAACGAGATTGGCTTCGATGTACTGCGCGATCAGTTGGTGACTGATGTCAATGACCTGGTATCGCCCAATCCAGACGTGGCTCTCATCGACGAAGCCGACTCCGTGCTGGTCGACGAGGCGCTGGTGCCCCTGGTGCTGGCCGGAACCACACATCGTGAGACGCCGCGGCTGGAGATCATCCGGCTGGTCGCTGAGCTTGTTGGCGACAAGGACGCCGACGAGTACTTTGCCACCGATTCCGATAACCGCAATGTCCACTTGACCGAGCACGGGGCACGCAAAGTCGAGAAAGCGCTCGGTGGCATCGACCTGTACTCCGAGGAGCACGTCGGCACCACACTGACTGAGGTCAATGTCGCGCTGCACGCGCATGTGCTCCTGCAACGCGACGTGCACTACATCGTCCGCGACGACGCGGTGCACCTGATCAACGCGTCGCGTGGCCGTATCGCGCAACTGCAGCGCTGGCCGGACGGGTTGCAAGCTGCGGTCGAGGCCAAGGAAGGTATCGAGACCACGGAAACTGGGGAAGTGCTCGACACCATCACGGTGCAGGCCCTGATCAACCGGTATGCGACTGTGTGCGGAATGACGGGAACCGCGCTGGCCGCCGGTGAGCAGCTACGGCAGTTCTACCAGCTCGGTGTCTCACCGATACCACCGAACAAGCCAAACATCCGCGAGGACGAGGCCGACCGGGTCTACATCACCACTGCAGCCAAGAACGACGGGATCGTCGAGCACATCACCGAGGTGCACCAGAGGGGGCAGCCTGTGCTGGTCGGTACCCGCGACGTGGCCGAATCCGAGGAACTGCACGAACGCCTGGTGCGCCGCGGTGTGCCCGCCGTGGTGCTCAACGCGAAGAACGACGCCGAGGAGGCCCGGGTCATCGCCGAGGCCGGCAAATACGGCGCGGTCACGGTGTCAACTCAAATGGCCGGGCGCGGCACCGACATCAGGCTCGGCGGGTCCGACGAAGCTGACCACGACAGGGTCGCGGAATTGGGCGGCCTGCACGTGGTCGGCACTGGCCGTCACCACACCGAGCGGCTAGACAACCAGCTGCGCGGTCGGGCCGGGCGCCAGGGAGATCCCGGGTCGTCGGTGTTTTTCTCAAGCTGGGAAGACGATGTCGTTGCGGCCAACCTCGACCACAACAAGCTGCCGATGGCAACCGACGAAAATGGCCGGATTGTCAGCCCGAGGACGGGTAGTCTGCTCGACCATGCCCAGCGCGTTGCCGAGGGCCGGTTATTGGATGTGCACGCCAACACGTGGCGCTACAACCAGCTGATCGCCCAGCAGCGCGCCATCATCGTCGAACGGCGTAACACGTTGTTGCGCACCGTAACCGCGCGTGAGGAACTCGCCGAACTGGCGCCTAAGCGGTACGAGGAGCTGTCCGACAAAGTATCCGAGGAACGCCTCGAGACGATTTGTCGGCAGATCATGCTGTATCACCTCGACCGTGGCTGGGCCGATCACCTGGCGTATCTGGCCGACATCCGGGAGAGCATCCATCTACGCGCGCTGGGCCGGCAGAACCCACTCGACGAGTTTCACCGGATGGCTGTGGACGCGTTCGCGTCGCTGGCCGCCGACGCCATCGAGGCGGCTCAACAGACGTTCGAAACCGCGAACGTCCTTGACCACGAGCCGGGGCTGGACCTGTCCAAACTGGCCCGGCCGACGTCGACATGGACCTACATGGTCAATGACAACCCACTGTCCGATGACACGCTTTCTGCCCTCAGTCTGCCCGGGGTGTTCCGCTGAGCTGCCCAGCGTAAGCGCCGAGCGTAACGCCACTGCGAAATTTCGGGCAGAAAATCGCAGTGGCGTTACGCTCGCGGCTAGGGGTGCCCCCACAGCCCGCCGTTTCGGCGCGCATCGTCGCCAGGCTAGATCCGATTGCCCGGCTCCTCAGCCCGCCGTTTCGGCGCGCATCGTCGCCAGGCTAAGGTCACGGCTCATGGAGCCGGTGCTCACGCAGAATCGGGTGCTGACTGTCCCCAACATGTTGAGCGTTATTCGCCTCGCGCTCATCCCAGCATTCGTCTACGTCGTGCTCAGCGCGCACGCCAATGGCTGGGGGGTAGCGATCCTGGTGTTCAGTGGCGTTTCGGACTGGGCTGATGGCAAGATTGCACGGCTACTAAACCAGTCATCGCGGCTGGGCGCGCTGCTGGACCCGGCCGTTGATCGCCTCTACATGGTCACTGTTCCTATCGTGTTTGGCCTGAGCGGCATCGTGCCGTGGTGGTTTGTCCTTACGTTGCTGACCCGCGATGCGCTGCTGGCTGGGACGCTGCCGCTGCTATGGAGCCGTGGACTGTCAGCGCTACCGGTGACCTACGTCGGTAAGGCAGCGACTTTCGGCTTCATGGTTGGCTTTCCGACCATTCTGTTGGGGCAATGCGATCCATTGTGGAGCCATGTGCTGCTGGCCTGTGGTTGGGCATTCTTGATCTGGGGTATGTATGCCTACTTGTGGGCCTTCGTGCTGTATGCAGTGCAGATGACGATGGTGGTGCGGCAGATGCCTAAGCTCAAGGGCAGGGCTCATCGGCCGGCGGCCCAGAACGCTGGTGAACGTGGCTGAGTCTGACCGGCTGCTCGGCGGCTACGACCCCAACGCCGGCTACAGCGCCCACGCAGGGGCGCAGCCACAACGCATCCCGGTTCCGTCGTTGCTGCGCGCGCTGCTATCAGAGCATCTGGATGCTGGATACGCGGCGGTTGCCGCCGAGCGCGAGCGTGCTGCGGCACCACGGTGTTGGCAAGCCCGCGCCGTCAGCTGGATGTGGCAGGCATTGGCCGCGACCCTAGTCGCCGCCGTGTTCGCTGCCGCGGTAGCGCAGGCGCGCTCGGTGGCACCCGGCGTGCGCGCCGCCCAACAGTTGCTCGTTGCGAGTGTGCGATCAACCCAGGCCGCCGCGACCACGTTGGCTCAACGGCGCAGCACACTCTCGGCGAAAGTCGACGACGTGCGGCGGATCGTACTCGCAGACGACGCCGAGGGACAGCGGCTGCTGGCCCGTCTCGACGTGCTTAGCCTGGCCGCGGCCAGCGCACCGGTTGTCGGGCCTGGTCTGACGGTGACCGTGACCGATCCCGGTGCGAGCCCTAATCTTTCCGACGTGTCCAAGCAGCGGGTCAGCGGTAGCCAGCAAATCATCCTCGACCGCGATTTGCAGCTCGTCGTCAACTCACTGTGGGAAAGTGGCGCCGAGGCCATCTCGATCGATGGCGTCCGGATCGGGCCGAACGTCACGATCCGGCAAGCCGGCGGAGCAATCTTGGTCGACAATAATCCCACGAGTAGTCCCTACACCATCTTGGCGGTCGGGCCGCCACATGCCATGCAGGACGTCTTCGATCGCAGCGCCGGGCTGTACCGCCTGCGGCTGCTGGAGACCTCCTACGGTGTCGGCGTCAGTGTGAACGTCGGCGACGGTCTGGCATTGCCTGCCGGTGCGACCCGGGATGTCAAGTTCGCCAAACAGATTGGGCCCTAGTGAGAGAAGTCCTGGTGAATAGGAAACCATGGGGAGCGATACGGCCTGGAGTCCGGCGCGCATGATCGGGATCGCGGCGCTCGCCGTTGGAATCGTGCTGGGTTTGGTTTTCCATCCCGGCGTGCCAGAGGTCATCCAGCCGTATCTGCCGATCGCGGTGGTCGCCGCGCTCGACGCGGTGTTCGGTGGCTTGCGCGCCTATCTCGAGCGGATCTTTGACCCGAAGGTCTTCGTGGTTTCGTTCGTGTTCAACGTTTTGGTGGCTGCCCTAATCGTCTATGTCGGTGACCAACTGGGCGTCGGCACACAGTTGTCCACCGCGATCATCGTCGTGCTGGGCATCCGCATCTTCGGCAACACCGCGGCCTTGCGGCGGCGGTTGTTCGGAGCGTGACGGAGATGAGATCACCGTGAGTGAGAATCGCCCAGAACCCGTGGCAGCCGAGACTTCCGCCGCCACAACTGCGCGTCACTCCCAAGCCGACGCGGGCGCTCACGACGCCGTGCGACGTGGTCGTCACGAACTACCAGCCGACCATCCGCGCTCCAAGGTCGGACCGCTGCGGCGGACAAGATTGACCGAAATACTGCGGGGTGGTCGCTCGCGTCTGGTGTTCGGGACGCTTGCGATCTTGTTGTGCTTGGTTCTGGGGGTTGCCATAGTCACTCAGGTCCGTCAGACCGACTCCGGTGATTCATTGGAAACAGCCCGTCCTGCAGACCTATTGGTGTTGTTGGATTCGTTGCGGCAACGCGAGGCCACGTTGAACGCCGAAGTGATCGACCTTCAGAACACGCTGAACGCGTTGCAGGCATCCGGCAACACCGATCAGGCAGCGTTAGAAAGCGCCCAGGCTAGATTGGCCGCGTTGTCCATCCTGGTCGGCGCCGTGGGTGCCACCGGGCCGGGCGTCATGATAACGATCGACGATCCGGGACCCGGAGTAGCGCCTGAGGTGATGATCGACGTGATCAACGAACTGCGTGCCGCTGGAGCCGAGGCGATCCAGATCAACGATGCACACCGGTCGGTGCGGGTCGGGGTTGACACCTGGGTTGTCGGTGTGCCCGGCTCACTGACAGTCGACACCAAGGTCCTGTCCCCGCCGTATTCGATTCTGGCGATTGGTGATCCTCCAACGCTGGCCGCGGCGATGAACATTCCTGGTGGTGCACAGGACGGTGTCAAACGCGTCGGCGGGCGGATGGTTGTGCAGCAGGCCGACCGTGTGGACGTGACCGCCTTGCGGCAACCAAAACAGCACCAATACGCTCAGCCCGTCAAGTGAACTAGCCCAACTCCGAGCCGACCAGAATAGGATTACCGTGAGCGATATCCCGTCCGATCTGCACTACACCGCCGAACACGAGTGGATTCGCCGCAGTGGCGACGACACCGTCCGGGTGGGGATCACCGACTATGCACAGTCGGCGCTTGGCGACGTCGTTTTCGTTCAGCTACCCGTTATCGGCACCGCGGTCACCGCCGGCGAGACCTTCGGCGAAGTGGAATCGACGAAATCTGTGTCGGATCTCTATGCGCCCATTTCGGGTAAGGTGTCTGAGGTCAACAGCGATCTGGACGGCACTCCGCAATTGGTGAATTCCGACCCCTACGGAGCCGGCTGGCTGCTGGACATCCAGGTCGACAGCTCGGATGTCGCTGCCCTGGAGTCAGCTTTGACGACACTGCTCGACGCTGAGGCCTACCGCGGCACACTGACCGAGTGACGATTGCTAAGGTCCCTGCCAGCGTCACGTGGGAGGTCGCGGGTCTGCACGGATCCGGGCCGGGCAGGGCAATCGAGCCTGGGATCCGCTGGGGTGCGCACATCGCGGACCCGTGCGCGGTACGGTCGAGACAGCGGCACGAGAAAGTAGTAAGGGCGATAATAGGCGGTAAAGAGTAGCGGGAAGCCGGCCGAACGACTCGGTCAGACAACGCCACAGCGGCCAGTGAGGAGCAGCGGGTGACGGACATGAACCCGGATATTGAGAAGGACCAGACCTCCGATGAAGTCACGGTAGAGACGACCTCCGTCTTCCGCGCAGACTTCCTCAGCGAGCTGGACGCTCCTGCGCAAGCGGGTACGGAGAGCGCGGTCTCCGGGGTGGAAGGGCTCCCGCCGGGCTCGGCGTTGCTGGTAGTCAAACGAGGCCCCAACGCCGGGTCCCGGTTCCTACTCGACCAAGCCATCACGTCGGCTGGTCGGCATCCCGACAGCGACATATTTCTCGACGACGTGACCGTGAGCCGTCGCCATGCTGAATTCCGGTTGGAAAACAACGAATTCAATGTCGTCGATGTCGGGAGTCTCAACGGCACCTACGTCAACCGCGAGCCCGTGGATTCGGCGGTGCTGGCGAACGGCGACGAGGTCCAGATCGGCAAGTTCCGGTTGGTGTTCTTGACCGGACCCAAGCAAGGCGAGGATGACGGGAGTACCGGGGGCCCGTGAGCGCACCCGATAGCCCCGCGCTGGCCGGGATGTCGATCGGGGCGGTCCTCGACCTGCTACGACCGGATTTTCCTGATGTCACCATCTCCAAGATTCGATTCTTGGAGGCTGAGGGTCTGGTGACGCCCCGGCGGGCCTCATCGGGGTATCGGCGGTTCACCGCATACGACTGCGCACGGCTGCGATTCATTCTCACTGCCCAGAGGGACCATTACCTGCCGCTGAAGGTGATCAGGGCCCAGCTGGACGCCCAGCCCGACGGTGAGTTGCCACCATTCGGATCTCCTTACGTTCTACCGCGATTGGTGCCCGTAGCCGGCGACAGTGCTGGCGGCGTCGGGTCGGACACCGCGTCCGTGTCGCTCACGGGTATCCGGCTCAGTCGGGAAGACCTCCTGGAACGATCGGAAGTGGCCGACGAGCTACTGACGGCCCTGCTCAAAGCCGGTGTGATCACCACCGGGCCGGGCGGCTTCTTCGACGAACACGCCGTCGTGATCCTGCAATGCGCACGAGCGCTGGCCGAATACGGCGTCGAGCCGCGGCATCTACGCGCCTTCCGCTCCGCGGCCGACCGGCAGTCCGACCTGATTGCCCAGATTGCCGGCCCGCTCGTCAAGGCCGGCAAGGCCGGTGCCCGCGACCGGGCCGACGACTTGGCCCGTGAGGTGGCCGCGCTTGCTATAACTTTGCACACGTCGCTGATCAAGTCTGCGGTTCGCGACGTTCTTCACCGCTGAGGACTAGACTTCGTTCGACAGCTTGGTGTTCGACGTCACGGTAGAGACGTGGCGCCCACCGCGTCGTCGCACCGAGCGTGAGTCGGACACCGGTTGCATGTGCGGAGGGCAGACGCAGATGGGTGAAGTTCGTGTTGTCGGCATTCGCGTCGAGCAGCCGCAGAACCAGCCGGTGCTGTTATTGCGCGAGGCCAACGGTGATCGATACCTGCCGATCTGGATCGGCCAGTCGGAGGCTGCCGCTATCGCGCTGGAGCAGCAAGGCGTCGAGCCGCCACGTCCGCTGACCCATGATCTGATCAGGGATCTCATTGCTGCGCTGGGGCATTCGCTCAAAGAGGTGCGCATTGTAGACCTGCAGGAAGGAACTTTCTACGCTGATCTGATCTTCGACCGCAATATCAAGGTGTCCGCCCGTCCCTCGGACTCGGTGGCAATCGCATTGCGAGTGGGTGTTCCGATCTACGTCGAGGAGGCCGTACTAGCCCAGGCCGGTCTGCTGATTCCCGACGAAAGTGACGAGGAGGCCACCACCGCTGTTCGCGAGGACGAGGTGGAGAAATTCAAAGAGTTTCTCGACAGTGTGTCACCTGACGATTTCAAGGCCACCTAGCGCGGCGACGATGCGCGCCGGGACGGCGGGCTGAGGAGGCGCGCGATAAGGCCGAGCGCGGCGACGATGCGCGCCGGGACGGCGGGCTGAGGAGGCGCGCGATAAGGCCGAGCGCGGCGACGATGCGCGCCGGGACGGCGGGCTGAGGAGGCGCGCGATAAGGCCGAGCGCGGCGACGATGCGCGCCGCGACGGCGAGCATCCATTATTTGCCGGCCAGCAACGTCACGGCTGCGTCTCATCTCTGGCTGCAATTGTCGACACGCCTAGCGGTTAGTGCCTAATGCGCCCGGCGACCGCGATACTTTGATCACGACCTGATAGTTAACCGGGAGCATCGCGCCCATCGAACAGCGTATGCTCTCTAACACTCGGGCCCTCAGTAATGGCTGTCGGGGGAGCCAGTGACGCAGCTAGTGACAAGAGCGCGATCGGCGAGAGGAAGCACCTTGGGCGAGCAGCCACGTCAAGACCAGCTCGACTTTGCTGACCACACGGGCACTGCTGGTGATGGTAACGACGGCGCCGCTGCGGCCAGCGGACCCGTGCAGCCCGGCCTGTTCCCCGACGATTCCGTTCCTGACGAGTTGGTAGGTTATCGCGGACCGAGCGCCTGCCAGATCGCTGGGATCACCTACCGCCAGCTCGACTATTGGGCGCGCACATCGTTGGTTGTGCCGTCGATCCGTAGTGCGGCAGGATCCGGCAGCCAGCGGCTGTACTCGTTCAAGGACATCTTGGTTCTCAAGATCGTCAAACGGTTGCTCGACACCGGTATCTCGCTGCACAACATCCGGGTTGCAGTTGACCATCTGCGCCAGCGTGGCGTCCAGGATCTGGCCAACATCACCTTGTTCTCCGATGGGACCACCGTGTACGAGTGCACGTCGGCCGAGGAGGTCGTCGACCTCCTGCAGGGCGGCCAGGGTGTGTTCGGCATCGCCGTCTCGGGCGCGATGCGGGAGCTGACGGGTGTTATCGCCGACTTCCACGGTGAGCGCGCCGACGGCGGGGAGTCGATTGCTGCCCCCGAAGATGAACTGGCCTCCCGACGCAAGCATCGCGACCGCAAGATCGGCTAGCCGAGAGTTCCCCCGCGAACAGACACAGAATCGCACGCGGCAGGCTCCTCGGATGCGATTGTGTGTCTGCTCGGCAGTAGACTGGACAACGCATCGCTCTAGTGCGGGAGAGTTCTGTGGCTGCCAGCTACGGACGCCGAAGGAGCAATACCTCTCCGTCAACCTCTCAGGCACCCGGACCGCGCGAGACTACGATGCCTCTGGAAAGCGGTGGCGACCCCTGGCGGTCCTCACCCGCCGATGGGGAAAGGCGATTCACCTGACGGTGGACAGAGTCGCCGAATCTCTCAGGCGCCTGGCGTGCAGGTGAAGACAGAGGGAGAGGGCCGCTAGTCCTCTGCTTTGTCAGGAGTTCACCGTGTCCGACCATTCGACGTTCGCAGACCGGCACATCGGTCTGGACAGCCAGGCCGTCGCGACCATGCTCGCCGTGATCGGGGTGGATTCGCTCGATGACCTGGCAGTCAAGGCGGTCCCGGCGGGCATCCTAGACACACTCACCGACACCGGAGCCGCACCGGGTTTGGACAGTCTGCCACCGGCTGCCAGCGAAGCCGAGGCGCTGGCCGAGCTGCGAGCGCTGGCCGACGCTAACACCGTCGCCGTGTCGATGATCGGGCAAGGCTACTACGACACACACACCCCCCCGGTGCTGTTGCGCAACATCATCGAGAACCCGGCCTGGTATACCGCCTACACGCCGTACCAGCCCGAGATTAGTCAGGG
This sequence comes from Mycobacterium tuberculosis H37Rv, assembly GCF_000195955.2. GTDB lineage: Bacteria > Actinomycetota > Actinomycetes > Mycobacteriales > Mycobacteriaceae > Mycobacterium > Mycobacterium tuberculosis. Next base: position 2,076,245 of record NC_000962.3, read on the forward strand.
TCGGCTGGAAGCCTTGCTGAACTTCCAGACCCTGGTCACCGATCTGACCGGCCTCGAGATCGCGAACGCGTCGATGCTCGACGAGGGCACCGCGGCGGCCGAGGCCATGACTTTGATGCACCGCGCGGCCCGCGGGCCGGTGAAGAGGGTGGTCGTGGACGCCGACGTGTTCACCCAGACCGCGGCGGTGCTGGCCACCCGCGCCAAGCCGCTGGGTATCGAGATCGTCACGGCCGACCTGCGCGCCGGTCTGCCCGACGGCGAATTTTTCGGCGTCATCGCCCAGCTGCCCGGGGCCAGCGGCCGGATCACCGACTGGTCTGCCCTGGTGCAACAGGCCCACGACCGTGGCGCACTGGTGGCCGTCGGCGCCGACTTGTTGGCGCTGACGCTGATCGCGCCGCCCGGAGAGATCGGCGCTGACGTCGCCTTTGGCACCACACAACGGTTCGGAGTGCCGATGGGGTTTGGCGGCCCGCATGCCGGGTACCTTGCGGTGCACGCCAAGCATGCGCGTCAGCTGCCCGGCCGGCTGGTCGGTGTGTCCGTCGACAGTGACGGCACGCCGGCCTATCGGTTGGCGCTGCAGACTCGCGAGCAACACATCCGCCGCGACAAGGCCACCAGCAACATCTGCACCGCACAAGTGCTGTTGGCGGTGCTTGCCGCGATGTACGCGAGCTACCACGGCGCGGGCGGGCTGACCGCCATCGCACGCCGGGTGCATGCCCACGCCGAGGCTATCGCCGGTGCACTGGGCGATGCGTTGGTGCACGACAAGTACTTCGACACGGTGTTGGCCCGGGTGCCCGGTCGTGCCGACGAGGTGCTGGCCAGGGCCAAGGCCAACGGCATCAACCTGTGGCGTGTCGACGCCGACCATGTGTCGGTAGCCTGCGACGAAGCCACCACTGACACCCACGTGGCGGTCGTTCTGGACGCGTTCGGTGTAGCGGCCGCCGCACCCGCCCATACGGACATCGCAACGCGCACATCGGAGTTCCTGACGCATCCAGCGTTCACGCAATACCGCACCGAGACGTCGATGATGCGGTACTTGCGTGCGCTGGCGGATAAGGATATTGCCCTCGACCGCAGCATGATTCCGCTCGGCTCGTGCACGATGAAACTCAACGCCGCCGCCGAGATGGAGTCGATTACCTGGCCTGAATTCGGGCGTCAGCATCCATTTGCCCCGGCATCTGATACCGCTGGGCTGCGTCAACTTGTTGCCGACCTACAGAGTTGGCTGGTGCTGATCACCGGTTATGACGCGGTGTCGCTGCAACCTAACGCGGGCTCGCAAGGCGAGTATGCGGGCCTATTGGCGATCCACGAGTACCACGCCAGCCGGGGTGAACCGCATCGCGACATCTGCCTGATCCCGTCCAGCGCGCACGGCACCAATGCCGCGTCAGCCGCCTTGGCCGGCATGCGCGTGGTGGTGGTGGACTGCCACGACAACGGCGACGTCGACCTCGATGACCTGCGCGCTAAGGTCGGGGAGCATGCCGAGCGGTTGTCGGCGCTAATGATCACCTACCCGTCCACTCACGGCGTGTACGAACACGACATCGCCGAGATCTGCGCTGCCGTGCACGACGCGGGCGGCCAGGTATACGTCGACGGAGCCAACCTCAACGCCCTGGTCGGCCTGGCCCGGCCGGGCAAGTTCGGCGGTGACGTCAGTCACCTCAACCTACACAAGACATTCTGCATTCCGCACGGCGGCGGTGGCCCAGGCGTCGGCCCGGTGGCGGTGCGGGCGCACCTGGCACCGTTTCTGCCAGGTCACCCCTTCGCCCCCGAGCTGCCCAAGGGCTATCCGGTGTCGTCGGCACCATATGGGTCGGCTTCGATTCTTCCGATCACCTGGGCATACATCCGGATGATGGGGGCTGAGGGACTGCGGGCGGCATCGCTGACAGCGATCACGTCGGCTAACTACATTGCGCGCCGCCTTGACGAGTATTACCCGGTGCTGTACACCGGCGAGAACGGCATGGTCGCCCACGAGTGCATCCTGGACTTGCGCGGTATCACTAAGTTGACCGGTATCACCGTCGACGATGTCGCAAAACGGCTGGCAGACTATGGTTTTCACGCACCAACGATGAGTTTTCCGGTGGCCGGTACGCTCATGGTGGAGCCCACCGAGAGCGAGAGCCTGGCCGAAGTGGACGCCTTCTGCGAGGCCATGATCGGCATCCGCGCCGAGATCGACAAAGTCGGGGCCGGGGAGTGGCCTGTCGACGACAATCCGCTGCGCGGCGCACCGCACACCGCGCAGTGCCTGCTGGCGTCTGATTGGGACCACCCGTATACGCGGGAACAGGCCGCCTACCCGCTCGGCACCGCATTCCGACCCAAGGTTTGGCCCGCGGTACGTCGCATCGACGGCGCCTACGGGGATCGCAACCTGGTCTGCTCATGCCCGCCGGTAGAGGCTTTTGCCTAAACGCTCGTCGACCGGCCCCCGGTCGAGCTCGAGGCCCGGGTGCTACTGGGTGGGTAGCTGACGTGTCGGCTGCTATGGGTCGTTGTCGGGGTTGCGGAGTTTTTCGGGGTGGCGGCAGGTGTTGGTGCGGGGTTGACCGTGGTCGGAGGTGGGGTGGGGAGCTATTCGGTGTCGCCACCCGCGCTCCAACAATGCCAGCTGTTGCGGGGTGCTCAGCGACAAAGGTTCAGCCGAAGCGCTCAATGATCGCGGCGGCGATCCGGTCGGGGGCGTCCTCCTGGATGAAGTGTTTGGCGTTGGGCAGCTCCACCAGGACGTGGTCGGGAAATGTCGCACTCAGTCTGGGGATAATCGTTTTCGGCCTGAATGCGACATCCTTCATCCCCCAAATCAACAGGGTGGGCTTGGTGCCCAGCGTGGCTGGCACCTCCCGGGCGAGCCGTGCCAGCAGGGGACGGGCGGCCAGGATCTGTTTGGGCATCTCGGCTACGCCTCGGCGTGCCGCGGCGTTGGGCTGCACCGCCCGGTAGTGCGCCATCACCGCGCTACTCGGCCGGTGCTCGGTTCCCGCGGGTATCAAGCGCTCGACAAAGAAGTTGCGCCGTAAGATCGCGTACTGCACTGGCGGGCTGGACATCACCCTGCTGAAGGCCTTCATCGCCAGCGTGTCCGCCGGCCAGAACCACGTGTTGCCCAACACGACGCCGCGGACCCGGTCGGCACGCTCGACAGCGACCGCCATGCTGATCGGGCCACCCCAGTCCTGACCCATGCTCAGGTAGCGGTCCAGGCCCAGGTGATCGACGAATTCGCCGATCACCCGCGCGTGCTCGTCGATCTGGTACCCGAATCCCGAGGGACGCTCCGATAACCCGAAACCCAGATAATCCGGAGCCACACAACGGAAACGGTCCCGCAGTGCGACGATGATGTCCCGATACAGGAAACTCCACGTCGGGTTGCCGTGACACAACAGGATCGGCGGACCCGTGCCCTCGTCGACGTAGTGGATGCGTCCACGCGAGCTGTCGAACCAGCGCGACTCGAACGGGTACAGCTGCGGATCCGGCGTGAAATCGATGCTCATTACCCTCCTCCGATCGCGCTCATGATGGTATGCCCGAAGGGTGACATCACCGAGTGTCCGGGAGTGGCGTGACGGTGGCCGCTGGCTGCCGACGGCTGTCGGAAAGGTGTTCGTCCGGTCGGGGCCGGGCGACACGCCAACAATGCTCCTGCTGCATGGCTATCCGTCCAGTTCGTTCGACTTCCGGGCGGTGATTCCACACCTGACCGGCCAGGCTTGGGTAACGATGGATTTTCTGGGCTTTGGCTTGTCCGACAAGCCGCGCCCGCACCGGTACAGCCTGCTGGAGCAGGCCCACCTGGTGGAAACGGTGGTCGCCCACACCGTGACCGGCGCGGTCGTCGTGCTGGCCCACGACATGGGCACGTCGGTGACCACCGAGCTGCTAGCCCGTGATTTGGACGGCCGGTTGCCGTTCGATCTCCGACGTGCGGTGCTGAGCAACGGCAGTGTGATCTTGGAGCGGGCCAGCCTGCGTCCGATCCAGAAAGTACTGCGCAGCCCGCTTGGTCCGGTCGCTGCCCGGCTGGTCAGCCGCGGTGGCTTCACACGAGGGTTTGGCCGGATCTTCTCCCCAGCGCACCCGCTGTCGGCGCAGGAGGCCCAAGCCCAGTGGGAGTTGCTGTGCTACAACGACGGCAACCGGATCCCGCACCTGCTGATCAGCTACCTCGACGAGCGGATACGGCACGCGCAGCGCTGGCATGGCGCGGTCCGCGATTGGCCCAAACCGCTTGGGTTCGTGTGGGGACTCGACGATCCGGTGGCAACAACCAACGTGCTCAATGGACTACGGGAATTGCGCCCCAGCGCCGCCGTCGTGGAACTGCCAGGGTTGGGCCACTACCCGCAGGTCGAGGCTCCCAAAGCATATGCCGAGGCCGCGCTATCGCTGCTCGTCGACTAGCCGGCTACGGCTGTATCACGGGCAGATCGATGCGAGAGGCATGCATCCGGCTACGGTAGACGCGCACGGTCGGTGCGCAACCGGGAAGGATGGCGAAGTGGCTTGCGTCCGCGCCGGCGATGGCGATGCGGATGCGGTGCCCCGGTTGGAACAGATACGACGTCGGCAGCAGGTCGAATGTCAGCCGGGCAATCTCGCCCGGGACTAGGGGCCACGCGTCCCCGCTCGCGAACGTTCGGTAGGGGACCACCTGGCGGTACGGCGGCGGCCCGTCGCTGAGCCGGCGGTGGATGGCGCGTAGCTGGCCCTCGGTGATGTAGGCGACACGGCCGCGCGGATCGACGTCTTCCAGATAGACGAAGAAGGTGCCGTCGCTCGACGTCGACGTGATAAACAGCGTGACCACCACATGACCGGTCACCTCCAGGGGATGGTCGAGCGGTGCGGAGGTATAGGTCAGCAGCTTGGCATCCTGGGCCTTGCGGTCCGGGTAGCAAACGTGTCCACCGATGCCCACTTGCGAGCGCCAGCGTGAGCGCTCGCCCGTTCCGGCCGTCTGATCCACCACGTATTCGTCTGCACCGCTGTCGCAATCGGGTGCGTCCGGGCGCAGCTGTCGGTCTGCGGACAGGTAGTAGCTCTGCGTGGTGGCGGGCGGCGGCCAGGTGTCGGCCGACTTCCAGCGGTTCTCGACCATGGTGAAGTAGTGCACCGGCGGCTCGGAGCCGATGCCCGTATCGGCCCCCTTGACGTGATGGTCGATGAACCTCAACAGCTCGCCGTCGTGATCGAAGTCGGGTCTGCTGAGCCCGCGCAGTGGGTCGACGCGCCAGCCGCCGGTGTGGTTCCATGGACCGAGGATCAAGTGGCTGCCCGGGGTGGAGACGGTCAGAAAACGTTTGATTGCGGCATGCGCATACCCGCCGTCGAACCAGCCGCTGTAGCTGTAGATGGCCGCTCCCGACGCCTGCACGTCACGCCAATAATTGTGCGGGCTGATCAGGTTGATGCTGCCCGACTCGATCGGTGTACCGATCGGCTCGAGCCGGGCGTCAGGTTGGCCACGATAGGGATCCGAGGCGGATACGTCGTCCCGGAACGTCAATGACCCCGCGATCTGGTGAACGTCGTAGTTGCCGCGATGCGCGGCGATGGCCCCGTCCCGCAGCGAGCGATCACGGTCCTCCTGCACCGGCTGCATGCCGGTCACCGGGAGCTTCGCCCACCACCCGACCACTTCGTGCAGGGCGTTGCGGTCGAGCGCCTCGTTGTAGCGTCCCCAGGTGTCGGTGAACCAGGCGGCGTGGATGCCGCCGGGGAACGCGATGTCGGTGTAGACGTCGAACAGCGAGAAGCACGGGGCGATCACCCGCACCGCGGGATGCTGGTTGACCAGCAGTAACTCGGCCGACGTGCCGTCGTACGAATTTCCCAGCGCAGCGACCGTTCCGTTGCACCAAGGCTGGCGCACGATCCAGTCGACGATCTCGGCGCCGTCCCGGATCTCGTCGGAGGACCATTCGCACACGCGGGCGCCGAACGACGCGCCCGATCCGCGCACATCCACATCGACCCAGGCGTAGCCGCTGGCGACGAAACGTCTCCGACGACGCTTATCTGCGGCGATGTGCTGGAGGGGCTTGCCCCCGAGCAACATCCGCAACGGCCAGCGCAACTGCAGCGACCGGTAGTAGCGGGTCTGATGCAGGATCGCGGGCAGCCTTGCGGCACTCGTCAGGCCCGCGGGCAGGTAGAGGTCGATGGCGATGCGCACCCCGTCGCGCATCGTCACATAGCACGAGGAGTAGCGCATCCCACGATATCTCGGGTAGGCGGATCGTTGGTCCGGCGCGGAGTACCAGGCCGCATCCGAGCCGCCGCGTCTGGTCATCGGGTAGCCAGGCGATCAGCTCAAGAAGATGTTGACCGCGGTTGCCAGGTCGGGGGATGCCGATGTCTCCAGGTTTTGGTAGCTGCCGCCGCTGAGCTGTGCGACGGCTTCCCAGGTTGCCCGATCGGGATCAGCACCGAAGTCGATGATGTTGACCGCGATCGGCTTGGCCGGGTCTGCGCTCTTGCGGATGAAATCCTGCAGGCCCGGCCCGTCGAGGGTTTGGTCCGTATGCGGCCCCGCGGTAATAACCAGCACAGAATTAGCCTGGCCAACACGGTAATTGGCTAGCATCTCCTGATAGATCAAGCGCAGAGTGGTGAACGACACCGCGCCACCGCCCGAGGAGTATTGCTTGCCCAACGCGGCCGTCAAGGCCGCGGGGCGGGGCTGGCCGTTGACCGGGTCGGCCAATGGCCCGGCCGGCACCTCTGTTCGGCCCTCGCGGCCGTCGAATGTCCACAGTCCGACGACCGAACTGGGCGGCATCGCCTTGATCCGGTTCTCAAGCGCCGCAACGACATTGCTAAGCCGGCTATTGCCGCCTTCATCATTGGGCATCGATTGGTCGAGCATGATGGTCGCGGCCACTCCGGCCGACGCGGTGACCATGGTGTCCGCCAGGGTCGCGCGCATGGAGTCGTCACCCACCGACAAAGTCGAAGGCAGCGCTGGGAAACTGGTGACGGGGCTGCTCGGCGGTTTGACGTCGCTGACTCGGAAACCAGCTCTGGCCAGTTTGGCCAGTTGCTCGGGCTTGTGCAAATACCTGGCAAACGCGCTGGCCGCCGACGTTTGCTCCTGCGATAGCCATGCACCACTGAGCAGCACCGTCGGATAGTCAGCGACCGCAGCCGGCCCCGGCGGCAGCCAGGAACCCAAGGTGTTCTCGGCATCTGAAAGTGACTGGCCGCGCTGGAACAACTGTTGTTCGGTGGTGACCACCGCGTGCACGGGTGCCGTGGCGACATCGCCGGGCTTGAGCAGCGTGTCCATCGCCGCGGTCAAGGAGTCGTCGGCGAGCTTAGGTCGTGCGCCCATCAGGGTGCGCACCGCGCCGATACCCGCTGTTGCTGGCGCGCCAGCAGGTGCTGACGCGGCAGCCACCGCCTCGCCGGCCAAATACGCGGCATCGCCGTTGCCACTGCTCGGCATTGCCAGCCGCAGTGATCCCCAGGCAGGCAAGTCCAAGCCGGACAACGAGTTCGGATTGGTTTGCAGGCCGGGCAACGCCGCCCAGTTCTGGTTGGCGAGGGCCTGCTGCAATTCGGGCCGCACGGCGAGCAACACCGGCGATATCACCAGTGAGCGGCTATCGCTAATGGCTTGGCTGCCCGCGGCCCCGGTAAGCCGCGCCGCCGAGATGGAGCTACTCGGAATCCACAATCCCGGCTGGCCGCCCAGTTCGGTCGGCCATTTGCCGATGAAACCATTGATGACGGCATCGGAGCCGGCCGAGGTGACAGCCACTGCCACACAACGGTCGCCGACCGGGCCCGCCGACGCGTTGTAGCTGTCGGCTGACTCCTTTACCTGATCGGCGATTGATGGGTCGGCTATAACAGCGACGGTGTCCTTGCCGCCCACGCAGCGGGCGGCAGCCGTATGCGAGCGGTTGGACAACGCGTCACCGAAGAAGCGCCACAAGATCACCCCGGCCACCATTACCACCACTGCGACAAGGGCCACGATCACGCCGATACTGACTCCCCGCCGCCCGTCCGCGCTACGGTGCCCGGCCTGCCAGTCGCCGGGCCCCCGATGTCCGAAGCGAAACAGCGGCGGCGGGGCGGCCGCTATGGGCTCGGCACCCGTTGGCTCCCAGTCGGGGCGGGGTGGAATGTCAGGGTAGTCTTCTGAGCCGCTAGCCGAGTAGCCGCCGACGGCGGAGTAGTGGCCCTCGCTGGATAACGGGCCGTCATCGGGCTGATCTACACCGGGATAGTCGTAGCTACCCGATATGTCCTCCCAGTGCTGTTGTTCCGCCGCATGCCCGTCGGACAGGTCGTCAACGGAATCCTCGGGGTCGGGCTTGCTGTGCCTACCCATACCGGCGTCTGCGTCCTCTCCGTCGAAGGCCGGCGCCTGTCAAGCACGAGCTACGCACCGGCTCTGCCCGATGGGGCCGGCTCTCTCCCGCAAGCGGGCGGTGCCCCCACAGCGGCCCGCTAGCGGGCCGCATCGTCACCGGCCCTGTCCGATGGGGCCGGCTTCTCAGCGGCCCGGGCCTTAAACTCCCGACGACGTCGGTGCAGGATCGGCTCGGTGTAGCCGTTGGGCTGCTGGGCCCCGGACAAGATCAGCTCCTGCGCGGCCAGGAAGGCGATACTGTCGTCGAAGTTGGGTGCCATCGGTCGGTATGCCACGTCGCCCGCGTTTTGTCGATCGACCAACGGCGCCATCCGCTCCAAGCTGGCCCGCACATCCGCGCTGGTGATCACACCGTGGCGCAGCCAGTTGGCCAACAATTGGCTGGAGATTCGCAGCGTGGCCCGGTCCTCCATGAGCGCGACGTCGTGGATGTCGGGCACCTTCGAGCAGCCGACACCTTGATCAACCCAGCGAACCACGTAGCCGAGGATGGATTGACAGTTGTTGTCGACCTCTTCGCGGATCTCGTCGGGAGCCCAGGCCAATTCCTTGGCCAGCGGAATGGTCAGCAATTGTTCGATGGTGGCGCGACGCTTCCCCGCCAGTCCTTGTTGCACCGCGGCGACGTCGACCTGGTGGTAGTGCAGCGCATGCAGGGTGGCCGCAGTGGGAGAGGGAACCCAGGCGGTGCTGGCCCCGGCGCGCGGCTGGGCGATTTTTGTCTCGACCATGTCGGCCATCAGCTCGGTCATTGTCCACATGCCCTTGCCGACCTGGGCTCGGCCGCTGAACCCGGCGGCCAGGCCGGCATCGACGTTGTGGTCCTCGTAGGCCAAGATCCACGGCTGGCTCTTCATGGTGCCCTTGCGCACCATCGGGCCGGCCTCCATCGAGGTGTGGATTTCATCGCCGGTGCGGTCCAGGAACCCGGTGTTGATGAACACCACGCGGTCCGCGGCAGCTTTGATGCACGCCTTGAGGTTGACCGTGGTCCGGCGTTCCTCGTCCATGATGCCGATCTTCATGGTGTTTTGCGGCAACCCCAGCACATCTTCAACCCGGCTGAACAGTTCGCAGGTAAACGCCACCTCGGCCGGACCGTGCATCTTCGGCTTGACGATGTAGATGGAGCCGGTGCGGCTGTTGATCAGCGGCCCGTTGACGTCGCTGGCCTTTAGCCCGTGGATGGCGATCAGGCCGGTGAATAGGGCATCCATGATGCCTTCGAACACCTCGCTGCCGTCAGTGTCGACGATGGCGTCATTCGTCATCAAGTGACCGACGTTGCGGACGAACATGAGGCTGCGTCCAGGCAGCGTGAACTGGCCACCGCCGGGTGCGGTGTAGTTCCGGTCCCTATTGAGCACCCGCAGGAAAGCGGTGCCGTCCTTGTCTACCGCTGCTGCCAGGTCGCCCTTGTTCAGGCCGAGCCAGTTCCGATAACCCAGCACCTTGTCGGCGGCGTCCACGGCGGCCACCGAGTCCTCGAAGTCCATGATCGTGGTGATCGCGGATTCCAGGATCACGTCCTTGACGCCGGCCCGGTCGGTGGTGCCGACCTGCGACTCCGGATCGATCAGGATCTCGATGTGCAAACCGTGATTGATTAGCAGCACCGATGTCGGCGACTCGGCTGCGCCGGTGTAGCCGGCGAACTGGCCGGGGTTGGCCAGGCCGGTGGACTTATCCGGCAAGGCAACCACGAGCTGGCCATCCTGCACTGTGAAACCGGTGGCGTCGCCAAAGGAACCCGACGACAGCGGAACACTGTCGTCGAGGAACTTGCGGGCATACGCGATCACCTTGTCGCCACGAACCTTGTTGTACGTGGGGCCTTTTTCGGCGCCGTCGGTCTCGGGGATGACATCGGTGCCATACAAGGCGTCGTAGAGGGAGCCCCAGCGAGCGTTGGCCGCGTTCAGAGCAAACCGCGCGTTGAGCACCGGCACCACCAGCTGGGGGCCGGCGGTCGTGGTGATCTCAGCGTCGACACCGGACGTGGTGATGGTGAAGTCATCAGGTTCGGGAAGCAGGTAGCCGATCTCGGTGAGGAACTGGCGGTAGGCATCCATGTCGATGGGCTCGATCACCCGACGCCGGTGCCACTTGTCGATCTGCGCCTGCAGCTCGTCGCGGGCGTTCAACAGAGCTTGGTTCTGCGGGGTCAGGTCGGCGACGACCTTGTCGACGCCCGCCCAGAAGCTGTCCGGGTCGATATCGGTGCCAGGCAGGGCTTCATTGTTCACGAAGTCGTAGAGCACCCGAGCGATGCGCAAGTTGCCCACCGACACGCGATCTGTCATTGCTTCCTCCCTTACTGGCAATTGCTCAGCCTACCGGCCGACAAGACGACTACTACATCCGGCGACCCGCAACCGCAGGTCACGTCAAGCTCTGTCAGCACCTCGGCACCCGGCATGCTCGCTGGCTGGCAACGCGACGCAGTGGCCGCAGCGATCATACGGGTGGGGCGGTCTGCCTACTACAATCCCGTTGGATCCGTTCTGGCCGGACAGCATCCCGCCGGGAGCGGCTCCGGCCACGTCGGTGCCGCTCATTGCGGCGGTGTGATTCCGAATCAGGCCAGACGCTTGATCCCCGGATAGGAGTCGAACCCACGGTCGAAGCTCATCAGCCGGGTAATGTCGTGGTGAGCCATGACGGCGATGTGTAGTGCATCCCTGGCCGACAACGTTTGATAGCGCAACAGGGCATCCCTCGCGTGTTCGACATCGGTGCGCTCGATCGGCAGCACTTCGTCGACCACGCCGATAATTGCATCGAAAGCCGGCTGAATCGCCTCACGGCGTTTGATTGCCACATACCGGTGGCATATCTCCTGCAGCACCTCGGCGTCGGTGACTAGGCGTTCACCGCCCGACAGCGCCGACTCCAGCAGACGTTGCGCGTCCAGCTTATGCGGGTGCGAGGCACCCACCAGATACATGGGAATGTTGGAGTCAACGAGGATCACCGTGATCCTTCGCGCTCCGCACCGCGTCCGCGTTCGATTTCCTCGAGCATCTGCTCGACGTCGGCTGTCGGGAACTCATGGCGTGCGGCGGCACGGACAGATCGCAGCTTCATGTCTAGATCGCCGCGCGGTTCTCGCTCCCGCGCCTCCCGCAGCGTCCGGCGGACCCACTCGGACACTGTCGTGCGGTGCCGGCGTGCAATCTCTCGGAGTTCTTCCCACTCGTCGGGGTCCAGCAGAACCTGCAGGCGCTTACTCATAGCATGAGTGTATACAGCTCATACGGGTGTATGAATCCAGCTCGCCTGCGCGCGGGAGCTATCCCCCGGGGGACCCGTTCTGGCCGGCCAGCGTTCCGCCCGTACCGCCGCTGCCGCCCGGCCCGCCAGAGTCGCCGGGCCCACCGTCGCCGCCGTCGCCGATCAACTGGGCGTAGCCGCCGTTACCGCCGGTGCCGGGGGTGCCGTCCCCGCTGACGCCGGCGGCGCCGCCATTGCCACCGTTGCCGATCAACCCGGCCGTGCCGCCGTTACCCCCGGTGCCGCCGGCGCCGGTGACGGGTACCGCGACTGAGGGAATCTGGGTTGGCCCACCGGAGCCGCCGGCGCCACCGTTGCCGACCAGCAGCGCGCCGTTGCCTCCGTTCCCGCCACTGCCACCGCCGGGGGCGAAGACGCCGGTACCGGCGGACCCGGCGCCTCCGGCGCCACCGTTGCCGATCAGCCCGACGGCGTTGCCGCCGTCGCCGCCGTGGCCTCGGAGAAAGCCGTCGGTTTGCACGCTGTTGCCGCCGTCGCCGCCGTTGCCGATCAGCGTCCCGCCGGTGCCGCCGTCGCCGCCGTTGCCATCGAAGAAGCTGAACCCGCCGTTACCGCCGTCGCCGAACATCCCGGCGTTACCGCCGGTACCACCGTCGCTGAAACCTTGCAGGGTGCTGCCTCCGGAACCGCCGTCGCCGTACAGCCACCCGCCGTTGCCGCCGTTGCCGCCGTTGCCGATGCCGGTGGGGGCGGCACCGACGGAGCCGCCGTCGCCCCCGTTGCCGATCAGCCGGGCGTCACCGCCCGCTCCGCCGTCGGCGGCTCCCGATGGGACATTGCCGCCGTTGCCGCCGTTGCCGTACAGCAGTCCGCCGGTGCCGCCGGTGCCGCCGGCCCCGCCCGCGAAGCCGGCCTTGCCGAGCCCGCCGGCCCCGCCGGCCCCGCCATGGCCGAACAGCCCGACGGCGGCTCCACCGGGCCCGCCGATCCCACCGGTAGCGCCGACGGGTCCGGTACCGAGTCCGCCGGCACCGCCGTTGCCGCCGTCGCCGAAGAGCAGTCCGCCGACCCCGCCGGCACCACCGGCAAGGCCGGTCGCCCCGGGCCCGCCGATGCCACCGTTGCCGCCGTTGCCGATCAACCCTGCATCCCCACCGGCGCCGCCGGGCTGGCCGATCCCGCCGTTGCCGCCGTTGCCGCCGTTGCCGTACAGCAACCCGCCGGGCCCGCCGGGCTGTCCCGGCGCGCCATTGGCGCCATCACCGATCAACGGGCGGCCGAACAACGCCTGAAACGGCCCGTTGAGCACGTCCAGCGCGGCGGCGTCCGCCGCCTCGGCACCGGCATAGGCCCCCGCGCCGGCGGTCATGGCATGCACAAACTGCTCGTGAAACAGCGCCGCCTGCGCACTCAATGCCTGATAGGCCTGGGCGTGCGCGCCGAACAAATCCGCAACAGCCGCCGACACCTCATCGGCGCCCGCGGCCAGCACCCCCATCGTGGGCACGGCCGCAGCCGCATTCGCCGCGCCGATCGCCGACCCGATGCCGGCCAAATCCGACGCCGCCGCCACCACCACTTCTGGGGCCGCCACCACAAACGACATGACGCGCTCCTCACGGGACCGGGTGCGCAGTCCCAGCGGTTACAGCGTATTGACGTCCCGCCACCACGTCCGGCGTTCGGGCCAACTGATCCGAAACGATTGTCAGCGGCAGCAGCCCCCGATTACGCTCGGTGTCCCGTCAGACACCGATCCCTGCGTCAGTCAACGATGCGTCCCGTCGCGCATGGTGCCAACCAGGTCCTCCACCACGTCCTCCAGCGCCACCATCCCCACGACAGAACCGTTGTCGGCGGTTACCAAGGCCAGATGGCTGTTGATGCGCCGCATCCGCGACAGGGCGTCGGCCAGCGGCAACGATTGGGGAACCCGCGGCAGCGGGCGCACAACGGCCAGATCGATCACGGTTTGCGGATTGTCACCGAGGGTCAGCACGTCCTTGATGTGCAGATATCCGATGAACCTTCCACCGCGATCCACCACCGGAAAGCGGGAGTAGCCGGTTTGCGCCAAGGCCTGTTCGACCCCGCCGATGGTGGGCCCGGACCCTACCGCCGACACCTGCACTGCCCGAATGTTGACCAGCGGCACCGCGACATCGGCAACCAGGCGAGTTCGAATCCGAAGGGCTCGGGTTAGCCGCGTGTGCTCCTCGTGATCCAGCAGGCCTTCGGATAGCGATTCGGCGATCATCTCGGACAGTTCCGCAGTGGAGACGGCGATGTCGAGTTCATCCTTCGGCTGCACCCCAACCAGCCGCAGTATCGCGTTGGCGCAGTTGTTGTAGAACGCGATGAACGGCCGGGCGAGGCGCACGTAGACCAGGTACGGCGGGACCAGCAACATCGCTGTTCGCTCCGGACCAGCCAAAGCGATGTTCTTCGGCACCATCTCACCGAGCAGGACATGCAGCGCCACCACGATCGCCAACGACAAGGTGTGCAGCAGCGCCGGCGGTACACCGCTCAGCCCGAACGACAGCTGTAGCAGCTTGACGACTGCCGGTTCGCCGACCCGGCCAAGCAGGATCGAGGACACCGTAACCCCCAGCTGTGCGCCGGTCAGCATCGCCGGGAGCTGTTCGCCCGCCCGGATCACGGTGACGGCAGTGGCCTTGCCCTGCTCGGCCAGCGCTTCGAGGCGGTCACGACGCGCCGAGATCAACGCGAATTCCGCGCCCACGAAGAACGCGTTGGCGCCGATCAGCAAAAGCGCCAGCAACACCGCGGACAGCACATCCATCAGCGGCCCCGCCCCGACCCGGGGTCGGCATGGCCGCCCATTTTGATCAACTCCAACAAGTCGATCCGGCGCCCGTCCATCTGGATCACGGTGGCTAACCACCGCATCGAGTCGTCGGGAAGTCCGTCCTGGTCCAAGGCAGTCAGCTCGACCGTTTCGCCGGCCACCGGGATGTGGCCGAGCTCTCGAAGCACCAACCCGCCGATCGTCTCGTACGGACCGTCGGGGGCTCGATAGCCGGTGGCGCTGGCCACCTCGTCGATGCGTAGCAGACCCGAGACCCGCCATCCGTTGCCGGCTGCCACCACATCCGGTGTCGCATCGTCGTGTTCGTCGCGGACGTCGCCCACGATCTCTTCGATCAAGTCCTCCAGGGTTACCATGCCCGCGGTGCCGCCGTACTCGTCCACAACCATGGCGGTCTGTAGCGCACTGGCGCGGACCTGCGCCATCACCGCATCGCCGTCGAGCGTCGAGGGCACCACCGCGACCGGCTCGGCGACCGTCGTTAGCAGCGTGTGCGCGCGATCGCCGGGCGGAACCTCGAACACCTGCTTGACGTGCACGATGCCGACGGTCGCATCGAGATCTCCCTCGACCACCGGGAAGCGCGAGAATCCCGATGCGGCCGCGGCCGCAACCAGGTCGGCGATGGTGTCATCGGTCTGCAGCGCCACGATCTTCGACCGTGGCGTCATCAGCTCCTCGGCCGTCAGGGCGCCGAACTGCAGCGAGCGGCGCATCAGCCACGCCGTGGCGTCATCGAGTGCGCCGCTGCGCGCGGAACTACGCACCAACGACACCAGCTCCTGCGGTGTGCGAGCTGAGCGCAGCTCCTCGGCCGGCTCGATGCCAAGTCGACGCACGATCCAGTTCGCCGCTCCGTTCGTGAGACGGATGGCCGGGGTGAGCAGCAGTGAGAACAGCACCTGGCCGGCCACGACTGAGCGCGCGGTGCGCAGCGGGCGCGCCACCGCGAGATACTTGGGGACCAGCTCGCCGAAGACCATCGACAGCGATGTCACGATCACCAGGGCAAAAAACGTGATAAGACCGTCGGCCACCCGATCAGACATTCCGACTGCGACCAGCCCAGGATGCGGTAGCTCGGCCACCAGCGGTTCGGTCAGGTAGCCGGTAGCCAAGGTGGTGATCGAGATACCCAACTGAGCACCCGAAAGCTGGAACGACAGCCGGTGGTGTGCGCGCTGGATGAAGCGGTCCCGACTGGTGCCGCCGCGGGCGTTGGCCTCCACGGTGCTGCGGTCCAGCGCGGTCAGCGAGAATTCGGCCGCGACGAACACCCCCGTGCCTGCGGTGAGCGCCAAGATCGCCAGGATGGTGGCGACGGTATCGGTGAGGTTCACGGGCGGCTCGGTCGTCGCGCTATATCGGGCCGAGCCAGTACCGGCCGCTCGCCTGGAAAACCGACGGTGTGGACGGGTGCCCGCGGCACGTCATCCCTTTCGCTCGCAACCGCGCAGCGCGATACTGCGGGTTTGAAGTACACATCGTAGCGAGATAGCTCGTGGCGCCAGCTTCACCAGCCGGCGGGCAGCGGATGGCCCTCGGCAAAGCCCGCTCCCGACTGCACGCCCACCACGGCCCGCTCATGCAGCTCCGCCAGGTTCGAGGCACCCACATAGGTGCAGGTGCTGCGCACGCCAGAAGTGATGTGGTCAATTAGGTCCTCCACACCTCCGCGGTCGGGGTCAAGGCCCATCCGCGACGTCGAGATGCCTTCCTCGAACAACGCCTTACGAGCTCGGTCGAACGGGTTGTCCGCGCCGGTCCGGGCCACCACCGCCCGCTTGGATGCCATGCCGTAGCTCTCCTTGTACGGCTGATCGTCGCGGTCACGCATCAGGTCTCCGGGGGATTCGTAGGTGCCGGCGAACCACGATCCGATCATCACGTTCGAGGCGCCGGCGGCCAGCGCCAGAGCCACGTCGCGTGGATGCCGGATCCCGCCGTCGGCCCAGATATGACCACCGAGCTGCCTTGCCGCAGAAGCGCATTCGAGCACAGCGGAGAACTGCGGGCGGCCGACACCGGTCATCATTCGGGTGGTGCACATGGCGCCGGGGCCGACACCGACCTTGACGACGTTCGCCCCGGCTTTCAGCAGATCCCGGGTGCCCTCCGCCGACACCACGTTTCCCGCCGCCAGCGGCAAACCCAAGTCCAGTGCCGAGACCGCCTTGATCGCGTCCAAGGTCTTGACCTGGTGTCCGTGTGCGGTGTCGATGACCAGCACGTCGACGCCGGCTTCGGCGAGCGCTCGGGCCTTAGCGCCCACGTCGCCGTTGATGCCGACGGCCGCGCCGATCCGCAGCCGGCCCGCGCTATCGGTGGCCGGGGTGTAGATACCGGCGCGGATAGCCCCGGTGCGGCTTAGCACTCCCGCCAACGTGCCGTCGGCGTCGGTCAGCACCGCAACGTCGACCGGGGCGTGCTCCAGCAGGTCGAAGATCTTGCGTGGCTCGGTTCCCGCTGGAGCGGTCACATAGTCCGTCACGGCGATATCGCGCACCCGGGTGAAGCGATCCACGCCCAGGCAGGACGATTCGCGCACCAATCCGATCGGGCGACCCTCGAGGATGACCACCGCGACGCCATGTGCGCGCTTGTGGATGAGCGCCATGGCGTCGGACACCGAATCGTCGGGTGCCAGCGTCACTGGGGTGTCGAGCACCAGGTCCCGGCTTTTGACGAACGCCACCGTCTGCTTTACCGCCGGGATCGGCAGATCCTGCGGCAGGATTACGATGCCACCGCGGCGGGCGACCGTCTCGGCCATCCGCCGCCCGGCTACCGCGGTCATATTGGCGACCACTACCGGAATGGTGGTGCCCGAGCCGTCGGCGGTGGACAAATCGACGTCGAAGCGCGACGCGACCTCGGATCGGTTCGGAACGATGAACACGTCGTTGTATGTCAGGTCGTACCCGGGTGGGTGCCCGTCTAGAAATCTCATCACTTACCCCTTTACCCCCTTTTAGTTCTAGCCCGCTACACCGGTACTTCGGTGCGGTCTGAACTCCATAGTGTGTGGAACTTGCCTGGTTCGTCGATCCGGCCGTAGGTGTGTGCGCCGAAGAAGTCGCGCTGGGCCTGGGTGAGTGCAGCGGGCAGCCGCGCGGTGCGCAGCGCGTCGTAATACGACAGGGCCGACGAGAATCCCGGGGTCGGGATACCCAGTTGGGCCGCCGTCGACACCACACGCCGCCAACTGTCGATCGCCGATTCGACGGCGCCGCGGAAATACGGGGCCACAATCAGACTGGCCAGGTTCGGGCTGGCGTCAAAGGCTTCCTTGATGTGGTTGAGGAACTTCGCCCGGATGATGCAGCCGCCACGCCAGATGGTGGCCAGGTCGCCCGGCGTGATGTCCCAGCCGAATTCGGCGCTGCCGGCCTGGATCTGGTTGAAGCCCTGAGCGTAGGCCACGATCTTGGAGGCGTACAACGCCTGGCGGACGTCTTCGGTGAACGTGGCGGGGTCGGCGGGCTGCTCGCCGAGCTTGCCCGAAGCCAGACCGCTGGCGGCCGAGCGTTGCCCCACGGATCCCGAGAGAGCGCGGGCAAACACCGCTTCGGCGATGCCGGTCACCGGCACACCCAGGTCCAGCGCGGACTTGACGGTCCAACGGCCGGTGCCTTTCTGCTCGGCCCGGTCCACGATGACGTCGACGAGCGGTTTGCCGGTCTTGGCATCGGTCTGCCGCAGCACCTCGGCGGTGATCTCGACCAGGTAGCTGTCCAGATCGCCATTGTTCCACTCGGTGAACACATCGGCGATCGCCGGCGCGGTCAGACCTAGCCCGTCGCGCATCAGCTGGTAGGCCTCACCGATGAGCTGCATGTCGGAGTACTCGATGCCGTTGTGGACCATCTTGACGAAGTGCCCGGAGCCGTCCGGGCCAATGTGGGTGCAGCACGGCACGCCGTCGACATGCGCGGAGATCTCCTCGAGCAGCGGACCCAGCGATTGGTATGACTCGGCGGGTCCGCCGGGCATGATCGACGGCCCGTTCAACGCGCCCTCTTCGCCGCCGGAGATCCCGGCCCCGACGAAGTGCAAGCCCCGCTCACGCATCGCTTTCTCGCGGCGCATGGTGTCGGTGTACAACGCATTGCCGCCGTCGATGATGATGTCGCCGGGTTCCATGGCGTCAGCAAGTTCGTTGATGACAGCGTCAGCGTCAGTGGCCTCTCCGGCCTTGACCATGATCAGCACCCGACGCGGTTTTTCCAGTGCGGCAAGAAATTCGGGGATCGTTTCACTGCGCACGAACTTGCCGTCTGAGCTGTGCTCCTTAAGCAGCGCGTCGGTCTTGGCGACCGACCGATTGTGCACTGCCACGGTGTAGCCGTGCCGGGCGAAGTTTCGGGCGATGTTGGAACCCATCACGGCCAGGCCAGTGACGCCGATCTGCGCGATGCCGGCTGGCGATTCCGACGAACTCATGTCCTGCCTTTCAGTTGGGCCCGGCTTCGCTAGGCGATGAACAGCCGCTGCAGCTGCGTGAGCCACGGTACGGCCAGCGCGACGGTGGGCACCACCAGGACGGCGGCCGCAGCTAGATATGCGGCCGCGGACAGAACCGCGCTATTTCCACGCCCCGACAGCCGGCGCACGCGGAGCACCGTGCTGGGACCTCCGACGGCCAACGCACCCGACGGCGCCCGCCCGGACGCACAGGCGACCAATGCCCGAGCCAGGGGAGTGCGCCCGGCGGCGCGCACCGCGGCGTCATCGGCCAGGAGCTCGACGAGTAGCTGCACCGCCCCCAGCGCATTGGCGCTGCGGACCAACCGCGGGAAAGCCGCGTGCACCGCGGTAAACGCCTCCAGGACAAGATCGTGGCGGGCGCGTAGATGAGCCCGCTCATGGGTAAGGATCGCCGCGACCTCGGCGTCGGCGAGCGCGGTCAGTGTGCCTTCGCTGACCACAACCCGGCTACGCACACCGGGCAGACAGTAGGCAAGGGGCTGCGCGACGTCCAAGACCCGAAGGTCGCGGGCCCGCGCGCACGGCTGGGCAAGCGCGCCATTGTGTCCGACCCCGACGAGATCGACCACCATGCGGTGGTGTGCCCGTCGTCGTCGCGTGGCGGTGGCGACGCGCACCACGGCGACCGCCAGCCGGGCACCGACCAGCACAGTCAACGCAAAGACGGTGATGTAGGCCGCCCACAGCGGCCAGCCGAGGCGGCCGGCCGCGCCGACGAAGCTGGTCGTAGGGCGTCCGTCGGGACCGGGCATGAGCAGCCTGCTAGCGATCGCGATTCCGGCGCTGAACGACGACAGCACCGCGGCCAGGGCAATCGCCTGCCACAGCACCATGGCGGCGCGCGGTGCGCGCAGTGGCCACGTTGCCCGGGCTAGCAGGGCTGGGGTCGGGCCAGCCAGCAGCACCGCGAGGATGGTGAAGGCCAGCGCGGACACGCCGTTAGTCTCCCTCAAGTCTCCGTTGCCGCGCCAGCCGGTGGCCGATTGCCATGACCGGCTTCCAATTCGGCGAGCGCACGTCGTAGCGCATCCGCCTCGTCGGCACCGACTCGCTCGACGAAGTGCACCAGCGCGGCTTGCCTGCTGCCGGAGTCCTCGGCCTGAGCCAATGCATCGACCATCAGCCCGGCGACCAATTCGTCGCGGCCGTGCACGGGAGCGTAGCGGTGGGCTCGATCGTCGCGGATCTGCAGCACGAGGTTCTTCTTTGCCAACCGTTGCAGCACGGTCATCACCGTCGTGTAGGCAAGGTCGCGGCGCGCCGACAACGCTTCGTGGACTTGGCGAACGGTTTGGGGTTCCGTCCTGGACCACAAATGGTCCATGACCGCGCGTTCCAAATCCCCCAACCGTGTCAGCTTGGCCATTGTTCGTTCATCTCCTGCGGGTTGAAACCAGCGTACTCCGGCTTACTACTCGCTGTCGTATCCAAACCGGCGGGCGGCCGTACCGGGCCTATGCACCCGGCTCGCAAACATTACACGCTAACGCTTGCTAAATTAGGGCAGCCTTGCCTATCATTACTTCGTCGAGCCACAACGACCGCGGCCGAGTCCTGAGGGCTGCAGTGACCCCCGGTCGACTCGATCGGCGAGCCCCGTGCCTTGGTGCACGGGGCTCGCCCGTTGGTGTAGACACAAGGACGTGCAGCCATCGCCGGACTCACCCGCTCCGCTGAATGTCACCGTGCCGTTCGACAGCGAGTTGGGTTTGCAATTCACCGAACTGGGTCCCGACGGGGCCCGAGCGCAGCTCGACGTCCGGCCCAAGTTGTTGCAGCTGACGGGCGTCGTGCACGGCGGTGTCTACTGCGCGATGATCGAGAGCATCGCCAGCATGGCAGCCTTTGCCTGGCTCAATTCGCACGGCGAAGGCGGGAGTGTGGTCGGCGTTAACAATAATACGGATTTCGTGCGCTCCATCAGCTCAGGGATGGTGTATGGCACCGCCGAACCGCTGCATCGGGGTCGGCGGCAACAGCTGTGGCTGGTCACCATCACCGACGACACCGACCGGGTGGTCGCCCGCGGCCAAGTGCGGCTGCAGAACCTCGAGGCGCGGCCTTAACCCGCTCGAAACCGTTGAACCTGCCGCGGCGTGGCAGGATCGCAGAGCATGCGCCTGACGCCGCACGAACAGGAGCGTTTGCTGTTGTCCTACGCCGCCGAGTTGGCCCGCCGGCGTCGGGCCCGCGGCCTGCGCCTCAATCATCCGGAAGCCATCGCGGTGATCGCCGACCACATCCTGGAAGGCGCGCGTGACGGCCGCACCGTCGCAGAGTTGATGGCATCCGGGCGTGAGGTGCTCGGCCGTGACGATGTGATGGAGGGAGTGCCGGAGATGCTCGCCGAGGTACAGGTGGAGGCGACGTTTCCGGACGGCACCAAGTTGGTCACCGTGCATCAGCCGATCGCATGATTCCCGGAGAAATCTTTTACGGCAGTGGTGATATCGAGATGAACGCCGCGGCACTCTCCCGCCTGCAGATGCGGATCATCAACGCCGGCGATCGTCCGGTGCAGGTCGGTAGCCACGTCCATCTCCCGCAGGCCAATCGGGCGCTGTCATTCGACCGTGCGACGGCCCACGGCTACCGTCTGGACATCCCGGCGGCGACAGCGGTGCGCTTCGAGCCGGGCATTCCCCAAATCGTCGGGTTGGTTCCGTTGGGCGGACGGCGCGAGGTACCCGGTCTGACGCTAAATCCGCCCGGACGGTTGGACCGCTGATGGCGCGACTGTCAAGGGAGCGCTACGCACAGCTGTACGGACCTACCACCGGCGACCGGATACGGCTGGCCGACACCAACCTGCTGGTTGAGGTCACCGAAGACCGGTGTGGGGGACCGGGACTGGCCGGTGACGAGGCGGTGTTCGGCGGCGGCAAGGTGCTGCGCGAGTCCATGGGCCAGGGCCGTGCGAGCCGGGCCGACGGTGCCCCCGACACCGTGATCACCGGTGCGGTGATCATCGACTACTGGGGAATCATCAAGGCCGACATCGGGATTCGCGATGGCCGCATCGTCGGGATCGGAAAGGCCGGCAATCCCGACATCATGACAGGTGTGCATCGGGATCTCGTCGTCGGGCCGTCCACCGAAATCATCAGCGGCAACCGTCGAATCGTCACCGCAGGCACCGTCGACTGTCACGTGCACTTGATCTGTCCGCAGATCATCGTCGAAGCCTTGGCCGCGGGCACCACCACGATCATCGGCGGTGGCACCGGACCCGCCGAGGGCACCAAGGCCACCACAGTCACTCCCGGCGAGTGGCACCTGGCCCGGATGCTGGAGTCACTGGACGGTTGGCCGGTGAACTTCGCGCTGCTCGGCAAGGGAAACACCGTGAATCCCGACGCACTGTGGGAACAGTTGCGCGGTGGCGCATCGGGTTTCAAACTCCACGAAGACTGGGGATCGACCCCGGCGGCCATCGACACCTGCTTGGCGGTCGCCGACGTGGCCGGGGTGCAGGTTGCGCTGCACTCCGACACTCTCAATGAGACCGGATTCGTCGAGGACACCATCGGCGCGATCGCCGGACGTTCGATTCACGCCTACCACACCGAGGGCGCCGGCGGCGGGCACGCACCGGACATCATTACCGTCGCGGCGCAACCGAATGTACTGCCCAGCTCGACCAATCCGACCCGCCCGCATACGGTGAACACCCTTGACGAGCATCTCGACATGCTGATGGTGTGCCACCACCTCAACCCCCGGATCCCGGAGGACCTCGCGTTTGCCGAAAGCCGGATCCGACCGTCCACCATTGCGGCAGAAGATGTGTTGCACGATATGGGGGCAATCTCGATGATTGGCAGCGATTCCCAGGCGATGGGCCGTGTCGGCGAGGTGGTGCTGCGCACCTGGCAGACCGCGCACGTGATGAAAGCCCGCCGCGGGGCACTGGAAGGTGACCCGTCTGGTAGCCAAGCCGCCGACAACAACCGGGTCCGCCGCTACATCGCCAAATACACCATCTGCCCGGCCATCGCACACGGCATGGATCACCTGATCGGTTCGGTGGAGGTGGGAAAGTTGGCCGACCTGGTGTTGTGGGAGCCGGCGTTTTTCGGGGTTCGCCCGCACGTCGTGCTCAAAGGTGGGGCGATCGCCTGGGCAGCGATGGGCGATGCGAACGCGTCAATCCCGACCCCGCAACCGGTGCTCCCGCGACCGATGTTCGGCGCGGCCGCGGCAACCGCGGCGGCGACCTCGGTGCACTTCGTCGCGCCGCAATCCATCGACGCGCGCCTGGCGGACCGGCTCGCGGTCAATCGGGGACTAGCGCCGGTGGCCGACGTGCGCGCAGTGGGCAAGACCGACCTGCCGCTCAATGATGCCCTACCGAGCATCGAGGTCGATCCCGACACCTTCACCGTGCGAATCGACGGCCAGGTGTGGCAACCGCAGCCGGCCGCCGAACTACCTATGACACAACGGTATTTCCTGTTCTAATGACCTCGCTGGCCGTGCTGCTCACCCTCGCCGACTCGCGGCTGCCCACGGGTGCGCACGTGCACTCGGGCGGCATCGAAGAAGCCATCGCCGCCGGCATGGTGACCGGCCTGGCCACCCTGGAAGCGTTCCTGAAACGGCGGGTCCGCACCCACGGCCTGCTGACGGCGTCCATCGCGGCCGCGGTGCACCGGGGCGAGCTGGCCGTCGACGACGCCGACCGGGAAACCGACGCGCGCACACCGGCTCCCGCGGCCAGACACGCCTCACGCAGCCAGGGCCGCGGGCTGATCAGGCTGGCACGGCGGGTGTGGCCCGATTCCGGCTGGGAGGAACTGGGCCCGAGGCCGCATCTGGCGGTTGTGGCCGGACGGGTCGGCGCGCTGAGCGGGCTGGCGCCCGAGCACAACGCCTTGCACCTCGTCTACATCACAATGACCGGCTCGGCCATCGCCGCCCAGCGACTGCTGGCGCTAGATCCCGCCGAAGTGACCGTGGTGACCTTCCAGCTGTCCGAACTGTGCGAGCAGATCGCGCAGGAGGCCACAGCCGGACTGGCAGACTTGTCTGATCCGCTGCTGGACACGCTCGCCCAGCGGCATGACGAGCGCGTGCGTCCCCTGTTCGTTTCCTGAAAGGTAAGGCATGGCAACGCATTCCCATCCCCACTCGCACACCGTGCCCGCTCGGCCAAGGCGGGTCCGCAAACCGGGCGAGCCACTGCGCATCGGCGTCGGCGGCCCGGTCGGCTCCGGCAAGACCGCACTGGTGGCGGCGCTGTGCCGGCAATTGCGGGGAGAGCTGTCGCTGGCGGTGCTGACCAACGACATCTACACCACCGAAGACGCCGACTTCTTGCGCACACATGCGGTGCTGCCAGACGACCGGATCGCGGCCGTGCAGACCGGCGGCTGCCCGCACACCGCGATCCGCGACGACATCACCGCCAACCTGGATGCGATCGACGAGTTGATGGCCGCCCACGACGCGTTGGACCTGATCCTGGTCGAATCCGGCGGCGATAACCTCACGGCCACCTTCTCTTCGGGGCTGGTGGATGCGCAGATCTTCGTCATTGACGTTGCCGGCGGCGACAAGGTGCCGCGCAAGGGCGGGCCGGGGGTGACCTATTCGGATTTGTTGGTAGTCAACAAGACTGACCTGGCTGCATTGGTGGGCGCCGACCTGGCGGTGATGGCCCGCGATGCGGACGCGGTGCGCGACGGCCGCCCGACGGTGCTGCAATCGTTGACCGAGGACCCAGCTGCCAGCGATGTCGTGGCCTGGGTTCGTAGTCAACTGGCCGCCGATGGAGTCTAGTGTTCTGGTGGTCGCGTCGCCGAATCGGTTGCCGCGCATCGACTGTCGGGGCGGTGTCCAGGCACGCCGAACCGCGCCCGACACGGTGCACCTGGTGTCGGCGGCCGCGACCCCGCTGGGCGGTGACACCATGAGAATCCGGGTGATCGTGGAACGGGGTGCCCAGCTACGGCTGCGTAGTGCCGCCGCGACGGTGGCCTTGCCCGGCGTGGATACCCTGACGTCGCATGCTCACTGGGAGATCGACGTGACCGGCACCCTGGATGTGGACCTGGAGCCGACGGTCGTCGCCGCCTCAGCCCGGCATCTGTCGCATGCCACCTTGCGCCTGCACGACGACGGTCGGGTCCGCTTGCGCGAGCGCGTGCAGATTGGCAGATGCAATGAGCGCGAAGGATTTTGGTCGTCATCGCTGCAGGCCGATCGGCATGGTCGTCCCCTGCTGCGGCACCGGGTGGAACTGGGTGCCGGGTCTTTGGCCGACGACGTCATTGCGGCGCCGCGCGCCACTATCAGCGAGCTGCGCTATCCGGCGACGGCATTCACCGACGCCATCGACGCACGGTCGACCGTTTTGGCGTTGGCGGGTGGCGGAACACTGAGTACCTGGCAGGCTGACCGGTTGCCTGGCTAACGCTAGCTGGCCACCTTAGCGCTTGCCGCTGAGCCCTGCGCCTCGGCGGCCAGCTCGGCCAGCTGTTCGAGCCGCGTTCGCGCAAATGCCTGCTGGTCGGTGATGGTCAGCTGGCCGCGGCGAGTACTGAGGAAAGTCACCGTCCACGACAGCAGAGTGGTGATCTTGGTCTTGAACCCGATCAGGTACGCCAGGTGCAGCACCAGCCAAATCAGCCAGGCGATAAAGCCGCTGAACTCAACGGGACCGATCTTGGCCACCGCCGAAAACCTCGAAACCGTGGCCATCGATCCCTTGTCGAAGTACTGGAATGGCTCACGCTCCGCCGGGTTGGCGCCGGCCAGTTCGGCCTTGATCGTGCTGGCGACGTATTTCGCCCCCTGGATGGCGCCCTGCGCCACACCCGGCACACCCTCCACAGCGGCCATATCGCCCACCACGAACACGTTCGGGTACCCGGGAATGGACAGGTCGGGCAGCACTTGGACCCGGCCGGCCCGGTCGAGCTCAACCCGTGATTGCTCGGCAAGGTCCCTGCCCAACCGACTGGCCGAAACCCCGGCCGACCAGACCTTGCAGGCCGACTCGATGCGCCGGACGGTGCCGTCGGAGTCCTTGACGGTGATGCCGTTGCGGTCGACGTCGGTGACCATCGCACCCAGCTGGATTTCCACGCCCAGCTTCTGCAACCGGGCAGCCGCCCGCTGACCGAGCTTTGCGCCCATCGGTGGCAGCACCGCCGGGGCGGCGTCAAGCAGAATCACCCGCGCCTTGGTCGAGTCGATGTGCCGGAATGCGCCCTTCAACGTGTGCTCGGCCAGCTCGGCGATCTGTCCGGCCATTTCAACACCGGTGGGGCCAGCCCCGACAACGGTGAATGTCAGTAGCTTGGCCCGCCGTTCCGGATCGCTGGACCGTTCGGCTTGCTCGAAAGCGCTCAATATGCGGCCACGCAACTCCAACGCGTCGTCGATGGACTTCATGCCGGGTGCGAATTCGGCGAAATGGTCGTTGCCGAAATAAGACTGGCCAGCACCCGCGGCGACGATCAGGCTGTCGTAGGGGGTTTGGTAGGTGTGACCGAGCAATTCCGAGACGACGCACTG
This sequence comes from Mycobacterium tuberculosis H37Rv, assembly GCF_000195955.2. Taxonomy (GTDB): domain Bacteria; phylum Actinomycetota; class Actinomycetes; order Mycobacteriales; family Mycobacteriaceae; genus Mycobacterium; species Mycobacterium tuberculosis. The sequence continues at coordinate 2,102,755 of NC_000962.3, forward strand.
CCCGGCCAGGTCGATGTGGGTGACGTTGCCCAACAGTACCTGGACATTGCGCTGCTTACGCAGCACGACCCGGGTCGGCGGAGCGATTTCTCCCTCGGAGATAATCCCGGTGGCCACTTGGTACAGCAGCGGCTGGAACAGGTGATGGGTGGTGCGCGCGATCAGCTTGATGTCAACGTCGGCCCGCTTGAGCTTCTTTGCCGCGTTTAGCCCGCCGAACCCAGATCCGATGATCACAACTCGATGCCTACGAGGTGGTTGCGCTGTGGGTTCTTGCTGGGGACTCATGTTCCGCTGCTCCTGACGGGGTCACCTCGATGAGCGAGTTCAGTTAGCTACTACGGTAGTCAACCCGACCGCTGCAGGCCCAGTTGAGGACATGTGTCATCAGCCACACCACAGCGTGCCTGCGTCACCGGCCCCCGGTGGCTACACACCCAGCAGCGGGCGCAGCGCTTCAGCGGCGGTGGTGATGACCCCGGGCAGATAGCCGTGCGGAGCCAAGTTGATGATTAATCCGTCGACACCGGCATCGAGCACCTTGGCCTGAATTTGGTCGGCGATCTGTGCCGGGCTGCCCACCACCACGCGACCGCTCATCTCCGCGGGAATCGCATCTGGCGAGAGTGTCTCGTCGATCATCACCGTCAACAGCAGGCTGGTCTGAAGCGTCGACCGGTCCCGGCCGGCCTCGTCGCACCGCGCGGCCAGCGCCCGCATCTTGCGCGGCAGCTCGTCGACCGCCGCCACGATGTTGAGATGGTCGGCAAAGCGGGCGGCGATCGCGAATGTCTTTTTCTCACCACCGCCGCCGATCAAGATTGGGATGCGGTCGCGATACCGCGGCTCGGCCATCGCCGATTCGGTGGTGTACCAATCGCCGAAAAACGTTGGGCGCTCACCCTTGACCATTGGCTCGAGGATCTGTAGCGCCTCTTCGAGCCGGTTGAACCGGTCACTGAAAGTGCCGAACTCGAAGCCGAGCTGGCGGTGTTCCAGCTCAAACCAACCGGCTCCAATGCCGAGGATCGCTCGACCGGCGCTAACCACGTCGAGCGTGGTGATGATCTTTGCCAGCAGGGTCGGGCTGCGGTAGGTATTGCCGGTCACCAACGCGCCCAGTTGCAGCCGCTCGGTCGCCGTGGCCAGCGCACCAAGGGCCGTGTAGGCCTCCAGCATCGGCTGGTCGGGCGTCCCCAACATGGGCAGTTGGTAGAAGTGGTCCATCACAAACAGGGAGTCGTAACCAGCCGCTTCGGCCTCACGCGCTTGAGCGATGACGGACGGGAAAAGCTTCTCCACCCCTGTGCCGTAGGAGAAGTTGGGGATCTGTAGACCCAGCCGAATAGTCACACTACCTACCGTAGCGATCGGCCGGTGAAGCGAAAGGTTCAGCCGAAGTGAGCCAGCGCGCCGTGGCTGACGTGCAGCGTCTGGCCGGTGATGTGGCGAGCCGCAGGGGTGGTAAGGAACAGCGCCAGCCGCGCAATCTCGGCCGCGACGGGCGCGGGTGTGCGCGAAAGCCCTTCGTAACCGGTCTGCACGCTGCGGCCGCAAGCGACTGTATTGATGGTGATCCCGCGCGTGCCGAAAACGGCGGCCTGGCCCGCGATCCAATTCGAGAGGGCCGCTTTGATCGCGGACTCGGCGCCACCGGCAGGCGGGTTCTCCGCCACCACGCTGACAATCGAGCCGCCGGAGCGCAGGTGATCGCCCACGGATTGCACCGTCAGCACCACCGAGAGCACCGTCGCGTCGAGCGCATTGCGCCAGGCGTTGGCCGTGTCGGACACCGAGTAGGCGCGCGGGTCACCGGCATCCCAGGACGGCGCTGGCACGTTGACGATGGTGTCCAGGTGACGGGGGAACAGTCCCCGTGCCTCGGTGAGGCTGGTCGGGTCGGTGGTGTCGCACACAACGGCGTCCACGTCGAGTTCCTTCGCGGCGACCTCGAGGTCGCCGCGGCGGGCACCCACCAGGGTGACCTTGTGGCCGTCGTTGCGAAAGCCTTCAGCCATTGTGCGCCCGAGATCGGTATCCCCGCCGGTGACCAGCACCTCCACTGCCATGACCTCCTCGTGTTCAACGCTGAACCCAGACCCTGGACCGTTGCCTGGAATCGCATCGTGATGGCGTAAGCTCCGGTAGATGTTACTGGACAGTAGCTATTCGGGGAAACTCCGCACCGCCACGACGCGCAGACGATCTTGGTAACCATTAGGTTTGGCCAGTGCGTTGGATCGGACTGTCAACTGGCCTAGTGTCAGCGATGCTGGTCGCGGGCCTGGTGGCATGTGGATCGAATTCACCCGCATCGTCGCCAGCCGGGCCGACGCAGGGTGCCCGGTCGATCGTGGTGTTCGCGGCTGCCTCGCTGCAGTCTGCGTTCACTCAGATCGGTGAGCAGTTCAAAGCCGGCAACCCAGGGGTTAACGTCAACTTCGCTTTCGCTGGTTCTTCTGAGTTGGCCACCCAGCTGACCCAGGGCGCGACCGCCGACGTCTTTGCATCTGCGGACACCGCGCAAATGGACAGTGTGGCCAAGGCGGGGTTGCTGGCCGGTCATCCGACAAACTTCGCCACCAACACGATGGTCATCGTTGCCGCCGCAGGCAATCCCAAGAAGATCCGATCTTTTGCCGACCTCACGCGGCCGGGGCTCAACGTGGTGGTCTGCCAGCCGTCGGTGCCATGCGGATCGGCGACCCGGCGCATCGAAGATGCAACCGGGATTCATCTCAACCCGGTCAGTGAGGAACTTAGCGTGACCGACGTTCTGAACAAGGTCATCACCGGGCAAGCCGATGCCGGGCTGGTCTATGTCAGTGACGCGCTCAGCGTTGCCACCAAAGTGACGTGTGTCAGATTTCCCGAAGCCGCGGGTGTGGTCAATGTCTACGCCATCGCGGTGCTAAAGCGGACCTCCCAGCCCGCTCTGGCCCGGCAGTTCGTGGCCATGGTGACCGCTGCGGCAGGTCGGCGGATCCTGGATCAGTCGGGTTTCGCCAAGCCCTGACGATGCACCCGCCTACGGATCTGCCTCGTTGGGTATATCTCCCGGCGATCGCGGGGATCGTGTTCGTGGCAATGCCGCTGGTCGCGATCGCCATCCGGGTCGATTGGCCGCGTTTCTGGGCGCTGATCACTACTCCGTCTTCTCAAACGGCCCTGCTGTTGAGCGTGAAGACCGCCGCGGCCAGCACGGTGCTGTGCGTACTGCTGGGCGTCCCGATGGCGCTGGTGCTGGCCCGCAGCCGCGGACGACTGGTGCGGTCGTTACGACCGCTGATCCTGTTACCGCTGGTGCTGCCGCCGGTAGTCGGGGGTATCGCGTTGCTCTACGCGTTCGGCCGGCTCGGCCTGATCGGGCGCTACCTGGAGGCGGCCGGCATCAGCATCGCATTCAGTACCGCGGCTGTGGTGCTGGCGCAGACCTTTGTCTCGCTGCCGTATCTGGTGATTTCCCTAGAGGGTGCAGCCCGCACCGCCGGAGCCGACTACGAGGTGGTGGCGGCGACACTTGGGGCGCGGCCCGGCACTGTCTGGTGGCGCGTGACCCTGCCGTTGCTGCTCCCGGGCGTGGTGTCCGGATCAGTACTGGCGTTTGCCCGCTCGCTCGGAGAGTTTGGCGCGACCCTAACCTTTGCCGGTTCCCGGCAAGGGGTCACCCGTACCCTTCCGCTGGAGATTTACCTGCAGCGGGTGACCGATCCGGACGCGGCGGTGGCATTGTCACTGCTGCTCGTTGTGGTAGCGGCACTGGTGGTGCTGGGTGTGGGTGCTCGTACGCCGATCGGGACCGATACCAGGTAGCCGGTCATGAGCAAGCTGCAGCTGCGCGCGGTCGTCGCCGACCGGCGTTTGGACGTCGAATTCTCGGTGTCCGCGGGCGAGGTGCTTGCAGTGCTCGGGCCCAACGGTGCGGGCAAGTCCACCGCCCTGCATGTTATCGCGGGGCTGCTTCGCCCCGACGCGGGCTTGGTACGTTTGGGGGACCGGGTGTTGACCGACACCGAGGCCGGGGTGAATGTGGCGACCCACGACCGTCGAGTCGGGCTGCTGTTGCAAGACCCGTTGTTGTTTCCACACCTGAGCGTGGCCAAAAACGTGGCCTTCGGACCACAATGCCGTCGCGGGATGTTTGGGTCCGGGCGCGCTAGGACAAGGGCGTCGGCACTGCGATGGCTGCGCGAGGTGAACGCCGAGCAGTTCGCCGACCGTAAGCCTCGTCAGCTATCCGGGGGCCAAGCCCAGCGCGTCGCCATCGCGCGAGCGTTGGCGGCCGAACCGGATGTGTTGCTGCTCGACGAGCCGCTGACCGGACTCGATGTGGCCGCGGCCGCGGGTATCCGTTCGGTGTTGCGTAGTGTCGTCGCGAGGAGCGGTTGCGCGGTAGTCCTGACGACCCATGACCTGCTGGACGTGTTCACGCTGGCCGACCGGGTATTGGTGCTCGAGTCCGGCACGATCGCCGAGATCGGCCCGGTTGCCGATGTGCTTACCGCACCTCGCAGTCGTTTCGGAGCCCGTATCGCCGGAGTCAACCTGGTCAATGGGACCATTGGTCCGGACGGCTCGCTGCGCACCCAGTCCGGCGCCCACTGGTACGGCACCCCGGTCCAGGATTTGCCTACTGGGCATGAGGCAATCGCGGTGTTCCCGCCGACGGCGGTGGCGGTGTATCCGGAACCGCCGCACGGAAGCCCGCGCAATATCGTCGGGCTGACGGTGGCGGAGGTGGATACCCGCGGACCCACGGTCCTGGTGCGCGGGCATGATCAGCCTGGTGGCGCGCCTGGCCTTGCCGCATGCATCACCGTCGATGCCGCCACCGAACTGCGTGTGGCGCCCGGATCGCGCGTGTGGTTCAGCGTCAAGGCGCAGGAAGTGGCCCTGCACCCGGCACCCCACCAACACGCCAGTTCATGAGCCGACCCGCGCCGTCCTTGCGTCGCGCCGTTAACACGGTAGGTTCTTCGCCATGCATCAGGTGGACCCCAACTTGACACGTCGCAAGGGACGATTGGCGGCACTGGCTATCGCGGCGATGGCCAGCGCCAGCCTGGTGACCGTTGCGGTGCCCGCGACCGCCAACGCCGATCCGGAGCCAGCGCCCCCGGTACCCACAACGGCCGCCTCGCCGCCGTCGACCGCTGCAGCGCCACCCGCACCGGCGACACCTGTTGCCCCCCCACCACCGGCCGCCGCCAACACGCCGAATGCCCAGCCGGGCGATCCCAACGCAGCACCTCCGCCGGCCGACCCGAACGCACCGCCGCCACCTGTCATTGCCCCAAACGCACCCCAACCTGTCCGGATCGACAACCCGGTTGGAGGATTCAGCTTCGCGCTGCCTGCTGGCTGGGTGGAGTCTGACGCCGCCCACTTCGACTACGGTTCAGCACTCCTCAGCAAAACCACCGGGGACCCGCCATTTCCCGGACAGCCGCCGCCGGTGGCCAATGACACCCGTATCGTGCTCGGCCGGCTAGACCAAAAGCTTTACGCCAGCGCCGAAGCCACCGACTCCAAGGCCGCGGCCCGGTTGGGCTCGGACATGGGTGAGTTCTATATGCCCTACCCGGGCACCCGGATCAACCAGGAAACCGTCTCGCTCGACGCCAACGGGGTGTCTGGAAGCGCGTCGTATTACGAAGTCAAGTTCAGCGATCCGAGTAAGCCGAACGGCCAGATCTGGACGGGCGTAATCGGCTCGCCCGCGGCGAACGCACCGGACGCCGGGCCCCCTCAGCGCTGGTTTGTGGTATGGCTCGGGACCGCCAACAACCCGGTGGACAAGGGCGCGGCCAAGGCGCTGGCCGAATCGATCCGGCCTTTGGTCGCCCCGCCGCCGGCGCCGGCACCGGCTCCTGCAGAGCCCGCTCCGGCGCCGGCGCCGGCCGGGGAAGTCGCTCCTACCCCGACGACACCGACACCGCAGCGGACCTTACCGGCCTGACCGGATCCGGCCGCACCCCAAGTGATACCCCTGGGCGGGGTGTCAGCGCGGCCGGGCGCTCTTGAGCCGGCGCAGCGGCGTCCATGGAGCGCCGCCGGCCAACGCGGCGTTCTTGGCGCCGGCGCGAACGTTGTTCAGGTGCCAACCGGTGGTGGGTCGTGGTTGGCGACTTGTACAGCTTCCGGTTCTCCATAGGTCGCGCCGGGGACGGGCAGCGGGTCGTGTGCGCGTCTTTCAGTGCACCGTGCGAAACGCCGACACCGTTGAACTCCACCTGAAAGCACCGCTGAACAGCAGAAAAGCGCCCACGAAAACACCGTGGGGCGCCACACACGTTTGATCACGCCACAACCCACCGACACCGTCACTACCCTCAAATCGTTACGCAGAAGCGGTATACCGATATCACGGCCCTGTGCTGGGCTAAGCCAGCGTCTGCAAGGAGAACCGCATGGACATCACGGCAACAACCGAATTTTCCGCCATGAACCTCGACGGCAAGACGGGTATAGGTTGGCTCGGCTACATCGTCATCGGCGGTATCGCCGGCTGGCTCGCCAGCAAGATCGTTAAGGGGGGCGGCTCGGGCATCCTGATGAACGTTGTGATCGGCGTCGTCGGGGCATTCGGCGCCGGCTTGGTCCTTAACGCGCTGGGCGTCGACGTCAACCATGGCGGGTACTGGTTCACCTTCTTCGTCGCCCTGGGCGGGGCTGTCGTCCTGCTGTGGATCGTCGGCATGGTGCGCAAGACCTAGCGCCAAACTGTTGTCGGCCATGCAAATTGAGTGTGACTGCGGCGGCCGGCGACGGTAGCGGCATGATGGAGTGATGGTCTCACCGGCGACCACGGCGACGATGAGTGCGTGGCAGGTGCGTCGGCCCGGCCCGATGGACACCGGCCCGCTCGAACGAGTGACCACCCGGGTGCCGCGCCCGGCGCCATCGGAGTTGCTGGTGGCCGTGCACGCATGCGGGGTGTGCCGCACCGATCTCCACGTGACCGAAGGTGACCTGCCCGTGCACCGCGAACGGGTGATTCCCGGCCACGAGGTAGTGGGAGAGGTCATTGAGGTGGGCTCAGCGGTGGGCGCGGCTGCCGGTGGCGAATTCGACCGAGGAGACCGGGTGGGTATCGCCTGGCTGCGTCACACTTGCGGGGTCTGCAAGTACTGCCGGCGCGGCAGCGAGAACCTCTGCCCGCAATCCCGCTACACCGGCTGGGACGCCGACGGGGGATACGCCGAATTCACGACGGTTCCTGCGGCTTTCGCGCACCATCTGCCGAGCGGCTATAGCGACAGCGAGCTGGCGCCGTTGTTGTGCGCCGGCATCATCGGATATCGATCGCTGCTGCGCACCGAGCTACCACCCGGTGGCCGGCTGGGTCTCTACGGATTCGGCGGCAGTGCCCACATCACCGCCCAGGTCGCGTTGGCGCAAGGCGCCGAAATACATGTGATGACACGCGGGGCCCGCGCGCGCAAGCTGGCGCTGCAACTTGGCGCTGCATCGGCTCAGGACGCCGCCGACCGGCCACCCGTGCCGCTGGACGCCGCGATCTTATTCGCCCCGGTCGGGGATCTGGTGCTGCCCGCGCTGGAAGCGCTGGACCGTGGCGGCATCTTGGCGATCGCCGGGATCCACCTGACAGATATTCCGGACCTGAACTACCAGCAGCACTTGTTCCAGGAGCGTCAGATCCGGTCGGTCACGTCGAACACCCGCGCCGATGCGCGCGCGTTCTTCGACTTCGCCGCCCAGCATCACATCGAGGTCACCACGCCGGAGTACCCGCTTGGCCAAGCCGATCGTGCGCTGGGCGACCTGAGCGCCGGCCGCATCGCCGGTGCCGCCGTGCTGCTGATCTGACCGAGCTCAGGTCGACAGGTGCCAGACCAGGGCAGCGGCCAGGGCACCCATCCCGTTCAGCGACCAATGCAGTGCGATCGGTGCGATCAGGCTGCCGCTGCGCCGTCGCAGCCAGCTGAACACGAATCCGGCCACTCCGGTGGCCAACACCGCCAGCATGACACCGGCCACCAGCCCGATGATCCCGCCACCGAACAGTCGAGTGAAGCCGACATTGCTGCTCGTGAGCCCCAGCGACGTCGCAATATGCCACAGACCGAACAGCACCGAACCCGCCACCGCGACACCCCGGAATCCCCAAGCCCGATTCAGCGCCCCATGCAACACACCGCGGAAGGCCAGCTCTTCGGGGATGACGGTTTGCAGCGGGATCATGACCATCGAGGCGATCACCGCGCCGGAGATCGTCGCGTAGTGATGGTTCATGAACATCGGCCGGGTTATCGGCAGCAGGACACCTACCGAGATCACCGCCACCACCAGGGCAACGGCCGCTAGCGCATAGACGAGCCCGGATTTCCAGTGTTGGCGGCTCAGTCCGAGTTCAGCCCAGCCCAGGCCTCTACTCCGCACCAAGATCACCAGTCCGACCGCGGCGGCCGGGACGGTGGCGATGCTCGCCCACGGTGTGGTGAAATGCGCGATCAGGTTCGTCAGTACCAGCACCAGGACGACGACGGCGATGTCGACATATATCCGGAACCGGTGCATCACCGAGAGGTGCGACACCAGTGGACCTGGATGAACGGCTGCGCAAGCAGTCAAGTGGTCAGACATCGTCAGCAGAGTCTACCGGCGGAGGGCTCGGTGTCCGCTCTCGCGCGTAGGCCTTGAGCTCGGCTGCGAGCGCGTCTGCCGCCAACAGCTGGGGAAGCAGCTCCGATTCAGAGGTTCGGGCGCGAAACACGAGCCCGACGGTCACGTTGTGCTCAGGGCGGTAATCGACGGTGATTGTGTCGCCGGCGCGCACTGTTCCGGGAGCGATCACCCGTAGGTAGGCGCCTGGTTTGGCGGCCCGGGTGAAGGTCTTGATCCAATAACGCAAATCCAGGAAGGCCGCGAAGGTCCGGCACGGGATCCGGGGCGCCGAGACTTCCAACACCAATCCGTCGGAGCCGATGCGCCAGCGTTCACCAATCCGCGCGTACGTCACGTCGACGCCCGAGGTGGTCAGATTCTCGCCGAACATTCCGTTGTGAAGGGTGCGGTGAAGCTGGGTTTCCCACGCGTCGAGGTCTTCTCGCGCATACGCATAGACGGCCTGATCATCACCGCCATGGAGCTTCGGGTTGCCGACGGTGTCGCCAACCAGGCCGCTGCCGACACCCGCATGCATCGACCCGGGTGCCCGCACCATGACCGCCTCAGATGCCGCCACTTTGTCGATTCCGGTCAACTTCGACTGCGCGCGCGGATCAGGGTTCGCCCGAACACGAGCCAGGTTGACCGACAACACATGCGCCACCCGCACAGGGTAGCTCTGACGCGCGTTGGTCCACGCCAGCCGGCGCGGCGCAACGGTCACTCCTCGCCGCGAGCCCGAGCCTCGTAGGTCCTGCGCTTCTCCATGTCGACATCGTCGGTGAAGACATGCTCGCCGCCGAGGAGTCGGTTCAAGCCCTCGGAAACCTGGCGCGGCATGAACCGCTGTGCCACGATCATCGAGCCAGCCGCTTTCGTGACCCGCACCCGCGGTTTGGGATGAACAATCAGCCCGACGATCGCGTCGGCGATATCGGCCGGCTCGGCGTTCTTGAATCCTTTGATCCCACCGGTGCCCGCAATGAGCTCGGTGTTGACAAACGACGGCAACACCATCGAGAACTTCACGCCGGCCGAACGGTATTCAAGCCTGGCCGAATCGGTGAACGCGACCACCGCGTGCTTGCTGGCACAGTAAGTGGCCACGCCTACGGCGTAGATTTCCCCGGCAAGCGAGGCGACATTGATAACGTGTCCCCGCCCGCGCGGGACCATCCGCTGCGCCGCCAGCTTGCTACCCAAGATCACCCCGTAGACGTTGATGTCCAGGATTCGGCGGGTTACCGGGTCTGGTTCGTCGACAATCCGCCCCACGGGCATGATGCCGGCGTTGTTGACCAGCACGTCGATCGGGCCGAGTTGGCGCTCGACGGCGTCGAGGAATCCCGAAAACGAATCCGGGTCGGTGACATCGAGTTTGCCGTACATGTCGAGGTCGAGATCGGCACCCGACTCTTTCGCCATCGCCTCATCGATGTCGCCGATAGCGACCTTGGCTCCCAAGTTGTGCAGCGCGGCCGCTGTGGCCAATCCGATCCCCCGGGCGCCGCCGGTGATGGCGATTACTTTGTCCTGGACCTTGTCCCGGATCTTGACGCCGATGGATGTCCTGCCTGGCACTGTCGTCCCTTCGCTCGGCGGGCCTTAGCCGCCGTCCAATGCGGTCGCGCCCGTGTAGTCACGGTAGCCGCGAACGCCGATGAAACAGCTACGGTGTGCACGTGCCCGAACGATTGCTCGATGCCGTGCGTGTGCTCGACTTGTCCGACGGCTGTTCTGCTGGAGGCACCGATATGGTGACACGACTGCTCGCCGACCTGGGCGCAGACGTTCTCAAGGTGGAACCCCCCGGCGGCAGCCCAGGACGCCACGTGCGGCCCACGCTGGCCGGCACCAGCATCGGGTTCGCCATGCACAACGCGAACAAACGCAGCGCAGTGCTCAACCCGCTCGACGAGAGCGACCGTCGGCGGTTCTTGGACCTCGCCGCCAGCGCCGACATCGTCGTCGACTGTGGTCTTCCGGGACAGGCCGCCGCGTACGGGGCATCGTGTGCCGAGTTGGCCGATCGCTACCGACACCTGGTGGCGCTGTCGATCACCGACTTTGGCGCTGCCGGTCCGCGGTCGTCATGGCGCGCGACCGATCCGGTGCTGTACGCGATGAGTGGTGCTCTCTCGCGGTCGGGCCCTACCGCCGGCACGCCGGTACTGCCGCCGGACGGTATCGCTTCGGCAACCGCAGCGGTGCAGGCAGCCTGGGCCGTACTGGTCGCCTATTTCAACCGATTACGTTGTGGTACTGGGGATTACATCGACTTCTCCCGGTTTGACGCCGTCGTTATGGCGTTGGATCCCCCCTTCGGGGCGCACGGGCAGGTCGCAGCCGGCATCCGCAGCACCGGGCGATGGCGGGGACGGCCCAAGAACCAGGACGCTTACCCGATTTATCCGTGCCGGGACGGCTACGTACGGTTCTGCGTGATGGCGCCGCGGCAGTGGCGCGGGCTGCGCCGCTGGTTGGGGGAGCCCGAAGATTTTCAGGACCCCAAGTACGACGTGATCGGCGCACGTTTGGCCGCATGGCCGCAGATCAGCGTGTTGGTCGCGAAGTTGTGCGCCGAGAAGACCATGAAGGAGTTGGTGGCAGCCGGCCAAGCGCTCGGGGTTCCCATTACCGCGGTGCTGACACCGTCGAGAATCCTGGCCTCCGAACACTTCCAGGCGGTGGGTGCGATCACCGATGCCGAGCTCGTTCCGGGGGTGCGCACCGGGGTGCCTACCGGATACTTCGTTGTCGACGGGAAGCGCGCCGGTTTCCGTACTCCGGCCCCCGCCGCGGGGCAGGACGAACCGCGCTGGCTCGCGGATCCAGCGCCGGTGCCCCCACCCTCAGGCCGGGTCGGCGGCTATCCATTCGAAGGTCTGCGGATTCTTGATCTGGGCATCATCGTGGCCGGCGGCGAGCTCAGCCGGCTGTTCGGCGACTTGGGCGCCGAGGTCATCAAGGTCGAAAGTGCCGACCACCCCGACGGGTTGCGGCAGACCCGAGTCGGGGATGCGATGAGTGAATCATTCGCGTGGACCCATCGCAATCACCTCGCGCTGGGCCTGGACCTGCGCAACAGCGAGGGCAAAGCGATCTTCGGTCGCCTGGTCGCTGAATCCGACGCGGTGTTCGCCAACTTCAAACCGGGAACCCTTACCTCACTTGGGTTTTCCTACGATGTACTGCACGCCTTCAACCCCCGGATCGTGCTCGCCGGGAGTAGTGCATTCGGGAACCGAGGGCCGTGGAGCACCCGGATGGGCTACGGGCCACTGGTGCGCGCCGCCACCGGGGTCACCCGTGTTTGGACATCCGATGAGGCGCAGCCGGACAACTCTCGGCATCCCTTCTACGACGCGACGACGATCTTCCCCGACCACGTTGTCGGGCGGGTCGGTGCCCTGCTCGCGCTGGCGGCCCTGATCCACCGCGATCGAACTGGCGGCGGAGCCCACGTCCACATCTCCCAGGCCGAAGTCGTCGTCAATCAGCTAGACACCATGTTCGTTGCCGAGGCCGCCCGAGCGACCGACGTTGCCGAGATCCACCCGGACACCAGTGTGCATGCGGTCTACCCTTGTGCTGGCGACGACGAATGGTGCGTCATCTCAATCCGCTCCGACGATGAATGGCGTCGCGCGACATCTGTTTTCGGCCAGCCTGAATTGGCGAACGACCCACGCTTCGGGGCAAGCCGGTCACGCGTGGCCAACCGTTCGGAGTTGGTGGCCGCAGTGTCGGCCTGGACCAGCACCCGTACCCCGGTGCAAGCGGCCGGCGCGCTGCAGGCGGCCGGAGTTGCGGCCGGCCCGATGAATCGCCCGTCGGATATCCTCGAGGATCCCCAGCTGATCGAGCGAAACCTGTTCCGCGACATGGTGCATCCGCTGATCGCCCGTCCGCTGCCCGCCGAGACGGGTCCGGCTCCGTTTCGTCACATTCCGCAGGCACCCCAACGCCCGGCGCCGCTGCCCGGACAGGACAGCGTTCAGATCTGCCGCAAGCTGCTCGGCATGACCGCGGACGAGACCGAACGCCTAATCAACGAGCGCGTAATGTTCGGGCCGGCCGTCACTGCCTAAGTGGTCTCGCCGGTGTCGTTCGTCGACGGTCGGCTGATTGCCCTTCCGGCTCCGAGATCGACGTTTTGCCCGCCTGTTCGTGCTTTATCTGCGAAGCCCCGATCTGGGCGCATCGGGGTGACGCATTCGGGCAGCTAAAGCTTTTCGACCCGCAAGCCGGCGGTGCCCCTCCTCGTTCCGCTGCCCGGTCTGCTCGATCGGTTCGGGGTCGCCGCGCTAGGCCCAATTGCCCGGCTCCTCCTCGGGCCGTTCCACGACCCGCATCGTCGCCGGGCTAGGTTCAAGCCATGCCGGTAGACCCCAGGACGCCAGTGCTGATCGGCTATGGACAGGTCAACCACCGAGGCGACATCGACGCCGAGAAGCAGTCCATCGAACCCGTCGACCTGATGGCCGCCGCGGCCCGGAAAGCCGCGGATTCGACGGTGCTCGAGGCGGTGGATTCGATCCGTGTGGTGCACATGCTGTCGGCGCATTACCGGAATCCCGGGCAGCTCCTCGGCGAACGAATCAAGGCGAGGACCTTCACCACCGGTTACAGCGGGGTGGGCGGCAACATGCCGCAATCCCTGGTCAACCGGGCATGCCTGGACATCCAGCGCGGGCGGGCCGGCGTGGTGCTGCTGGCTGGCGCCGAAACCTGGCGCACCCGAACGGGCCTGCGCGCCAAGGGCAGCAAACTGGAGTGGACTGTGCAGGACGAATCCGTTCCGCTGCCGGACATGGCCGGCGACGACGTTCCGATGGCCGGTGCGGCTGAGCTGCGGATCAACCTGGACCGGCCGGCCTACGTGTACCCGATATTCGAGCAGGCGCTGCGCATCGCCTACGGCGAGTCGATCGAGAACCACCGAAAGCGGATCGGCGAGCTGTGGGCGCGGTTCAGTGCCGTAGCTGCTGACAACCCGCACGCGTGGATCCGCAACCCGGTTACGGCTGACGAGATCTGGCAGCCCGGCCCACAGAACCGGATGGTCAGCTGGCCCTACACCAAGCTTATGAACTCCAACAACATGGTTGACCAGGGTGCCGCGCTGCTGCTGACGTCGGTCGAACGTGCGACACGTCTGCGAATACCGGCCGAACGCTGGGTTTATCCACAGGCTGGCACCGACGCCCACGACACACCGGCCGTCGCCGACCGCCACCGACTGCATCGGTCGACGGCCATTCGGATCGCCGGTGCCCGGGCGCTGGAACTGGCTGGGCTGGGGCTCGATGACATCGAATACGTCGACCTGTATTCGTGCTTTCCCTCCGCTGTCCAAGTCGCCGCAATCGAACTCGGCCTGGACACCGACGATCCTGCCCGCCCGCTGACCGTCACCGGGGGCCTGACCTTCGCCGGCGGGCCGTGGAGCAATTACGTCACGCACTCCATCGCCACCATGGCTGAACTGCTGGCGGCCAATCCCGGGCGCCGAGGCCTGATCACCGCCAACGGCGGTTACCTGACCAAACACAGTTTCGGGGTCTACGGCACCGAGCCGCCGTCGGAATTCCGCTGGGAGGACATGCAACCCGCGGTCGATAGGGAGCCCACCGGAGATGGGTTGGTCGAGTGGGAAGGCATCGGCACCGTCGAAGCGTGGACCACACCAGTCAACCGGGACGGACAACCCGAGAAGGCGTTCCTGGCGGTGCGCACGCCCGACGGGTCGCGCAGCTTGGCCGTGATCACCGATCCCGCATCGGTGCAAGCAACGGTGCGCGAGGACATCGCCGGCGTCAAGGTTGCCGTCGCCCCCGACGGCACCGCGACCCTGCGATAGCCGGCGGGCAGCACGAGTCACGTTCCAGAAGCAATGGTCGCGCAAGCGACACTGACGTGCCTATTGTCATGAGGAGACGTTGGGGGAGGTGAGGCCGGGTGCAGATCCTGGTTACCGACGCCACGGGTGCCGTCGGGCGGTCGGTCACTCGGCAGTTGATCGCTGCCGGACACACGGTGAGCGGTATAGCCCAGCACCCGCACGATGCTCTGGACCCCCGCGTCGACTATGTTTGCGCGTCGTTGCGCAACCCAGTGCTGCAAGAGTTAGCCGGCGAAGCCGACGCGGTGATCCATCTCGCCCCGGTCGACACCAGCGCCCCGGGCGGTGTTGGCATCACCGGACTGGCACATGTGGCCAACGCGGCCGCCCGCGCCGGTGCCCGGCTGCTGTTCGTTTCTCAGGCCGCTGGGCGACCCGAACTATATCGGCAGGCTGAGACGCTGGTGTCCACCGGTTGGGCACCCAGCTTGGTCATCCGTATTGCGCCACCGGTCGGCCGCCAACTCGATTGGATGGTGTGCCGGACAGTGGCCACGCTGCTGCGGAGCAAAGTCTCGGCACGGCCGATACGAGTGCTACATCTCGACGACTTGGTCCGCTTCCTGGTTTTGGCGCTGAATACCGACCGCAACGGTGTCGTTGACCTGGCCACCCCTGACACCACCAATGTGGTCACCGCGTGGCGGCTGCTCCGATCCGTGGACCCGCACTTGCGAACACGTCGGGTCCGCAGCTGGGAGCAATTGATTCCCGAGGTGGATATCGCTGCCGTGCAGGAGGATTGGAACTTCGAGTTCGGCTGGCAAGCGACCGAAGCAATTGTCGACACCGGGCGGGGCCTCGTCGGCCGCAGACTGCACCCGGCAGGCGCGACCAACGGATCGGGTCAACTAGCACTGCCGGTGGAGGCGCCCCCGCGGTCTGTGCCTTCCCACGGGGAACCCTTGGGCAGCGCGGCTCCAGAAGGGTTGGAGGGAGAGTTCGACGACCGTATCGACGAGCGGTTCCCGGTCTTCAGCTCGGCCAGTCTCGCCGAAGCGCTGCCGGGTCCGCTGACCCCGATGACGCTGGATGTCCAGTTGAGTGGACTGCGCGCGGCCGGTCGGGCGATGGGTCGGGTACTGGCGCTTGGCGGTGTCGTTGCCGATGAGTGGGAGAGAAGAGCCATCGCGGTGTTCGGTCACCGCCCGTATATCGGAGTGTCGGCCAATATTGTGGCCGCCGCCCAACTGCCGGGGTGGGACGCGCAGGCCGTAGCCCGGCGGGCACTGGGCGAGCAACCGCAGGTCACTGAGCTGCTTCCGTTTGGTCGACCGCAACTTGCGGGCGGACCGCTCGGCTCGGTCGCGAAGGTGGTCGTGACGGCGCGGTCGCTGGCCCTGCTGCGCCATCTCCGGAGCGACACACACCACTATGTTGCCGCCGCAGATGCCGAGCACCTCGCTGCCGGGCAGCTTGCCTCGCTACCGGACGCCGGCTTGGAGGTCCGGATTCGGCTGTTGCGTGATCGCATCCACCAAGGCTGGATTCTTACGGTGCTGTGGGTGATCGACACGGGCGTCACAGCGGCGACGTTAGAGCACACCCGCGCAGGCTCCGCGGTGTCCGGAGGGGGCATGATCATGGAAAGTGGCAGAATCGGCGCCGAGATTGCTCCGCTGGCTGCGGTGCTGCGCGCCGACCCGCCGCTGTGCGCGCTGGCCAACGACGGCAACCTCGCCAGCATCCGCGCGCTGTCTGCTCCCGCCGCCGCCGCAGTTGACGCGGTCATTGCCCGGATAGGGCACCGCGGGTTAGGCGAAGCCGAGCTGGCTAACCTGACGTTTGCCGACGATCCGGCGCTACTGCTGAAGACAGCCGCCGAAATCGCCGCGCGGCCCGCCGGGCCAGCTCACCCAGCGACGTTGATCCAGCGACTGGCTGCCGGCACGCGCAGTGCCCGGGAGCTGGCGCACGACACCACCATCCGATTCACCCATGAGCTCCGGATGACATTGCGGGAGTTGGGATCTCGACGAGTCGCGGCGGATGTGATAGACGTCGTTGACGACGTGTTCTACCTGACCTGCGACGAACTGATTACCACGCCGGCCGACGCTCGGCTGCGAATCAAACGTCGGCGCGCCGAACGAGAACGCCTGCAGGCACAGCGCCCGCCAGACGTTATCGATCATGCCTGGGTACCCGTGGAGTAGCGGTCAACACACGTCAATTCGTCGTCAGGTCCGCCAACGGCCACTGCGGATCAACCAGCCTGTCAACGTCGACCGGGTTCCCGGACCGGATCAGGCCCTTGACGTCGTCCACCACGTCCCAGACGTTGACATTCATCCCGGCTAGCACCCGGCTGTCGCCGTCGAGCCAGAAGGAGAGGAACTCGCGGCCGGCAACGTTGCCACGGAACACCACCCGATCACAGCTGGGGGCGTGGCCGACGTACTCCATGCCGAGGTCGTATTGATCGGTGAACAAATAGGGCAGTTCAGCGTATTCGCCCGGCCGGCCCAGCATGCCGGCAGCCGCCACCGCGGGTTGTTTGAGCGCGTTGGCCCAGTGTTCGGTACGGACGCGGGTACCCAATAGCGGGTGTTCAGCGGCGGCAATGTCGCCGACTGCGTAGATGTCGGGATCGCTGGTGCGCAGCGATGCATCAACCAACACACCGCCCTCGCCCATCGCCAGCCCGGCCTGTTGGGCGAGTTCTACGTTGGGCTTCGCGCCCACAGCGACTAGCACGGCGTCGGCGGCAACCGTCGACCCGTCACGCATCTTGAGCCCGGTCGCCTTGCCGTCGGCTGCAGTGATCTCTTCGAGCTGGGTCTGCAACCGTAAGTCCACCCCTTGATCTCGATGTAGGTCGGCAAACACTTTGCCAACCGCTTCCCCGAGCGCGGCCAGCAGCGGTTGTATGGCGGTCTCGACGACGGTGACGTCGACGCCACGTTGACGCGCACTGGCGGCCACTTCCAGGCCTATCCAGCCGGCACCCACCACTGCGAGGGAAGACCCCTGCACCAGAACGGAGTTCAATGCCACGGCGTCGTTGTAGCTGCGCAGGTAGTGGACGCCGGCGGCATCGGATCCAGGTATTGGTGGGCGCCGTGGGGCCGATCCCGTGGCCAACAGCAGCTTGTCGTAGCGCACCGCAGCGCCGTCGGGAAGCTCTACCGTGTGTGCGGACCGATCCAATGACGACACCCGCACGCCGAGCCGCACATCCACGTCATGGTCGCGGTACCAATCGGAGGTCTGGATGGTGAAGTCGCTCAGCGACTTTTTGCCGGCCAGAAACTCCTTGGAAAGCGGCGGCCGGTCGTAGGGCAGGTGCTCTTCGTCGCCGAACAAGATAATCCGACCGCCGAAGTCGCTGCGGCGCAACGCCTCTACGGCTTTAGCCCCGGCAAGTCCCCCGCCAACAATGACGAACGTGGTTGAGCTGGCCATAATTGCTGCTCCGTCCTGTTGTGTGCGGTGCCGCTTGACAGCCTACGAGCCGGTCGCGTACCTGGGTCAACCGGTCACCTGCAGGCGCAGCTCGTCGTCTTACGCCACTCGCACTAACGCAGCAGCGAGCAGCGCATTGGAGCTGGGTGCCACCGACGCCAGCTTCTTCGGGTCAGTGGGCAAGCCGAGCTGCTTCGCCGCGGCGGTGGCTCGATCGTCGAAATACGGTCGTACCCAGATCCAGACGTCTTGGACCTCGCGTAAGAAAATGTCGGCACCGGTGTCGCCGATTCCGTTGAAAGTCTTGAGCATACGTTTGGCGGCCGAAACGTCGGGTCGTGTGCGCTGGGCGAGTTCCCGCAAATCACCGGAGTACTCGTCGCGAACCCGGTGAGCGATAGCGGTGAGCCGGGTGGCTGAGCTCTCGTCATACCGCACGTAGTGGGCACGGCCAAACGCACTGATCATCGTTTGTCGCTCTGCTGACAGCACAGCTTTGGGTGTCCGCAGGCCCGAGCAGAACAATTCCCGGGCGGCACGTGCTGCCGTGGCGGCACCGATCGGCTTGCTGGCCAGCATGCACAGCACCAGCAGCTGAAACAGCGGCATCGGTTTGTCCCTGATCCGGATTCCCGCCTCCGCCGCGTAAGTGGTGCCGGCGAGTTTAAGCAGTCGTCGTGCCAGTGGCTCCGGCTTGATCACAAGCAACCGCATACCCGCAATGCGTGGCGGCAAACCGCGACTATTGCTCGGGCAAGCGCGCTCCGGCGGCCTAAGCCCCGGTTCCGGCCAACCCCTGTCAGTCCAAATCCACCCGGATGGTCAGCAAGTCGGTGCCCATCGCGCGTACGCCGGCACTGTTCAGCCGGGGTAGGCCGCGCAGCCGCTGCCTCGGATCGTCGTCGGGTAGCAGGTAGGCGGTCCCACTGCGCCATCGGCCGCCGATGCGGACCCGCACGGCGGGGTTGGCCTTGATGTTGTAGACGTAATCGGAATGCTCGCCGTGCTCGGACACCATCCAGAACTGGTTGTCTACGACGCGCCCGCCCACCGCGGTACGCCGCGGCTGTCCCGTTTTGCGGCCGATGGTTTCGAGCATGGTCATCGGCAGTTGCCGGCCGATTGGATTGACCACGAACCGTTGCACGCGATGGACGAATTCCCGCTTGAGATTCATAGCTGCATTCAACGCTACCGATCTGGCCGCGGCCTCACGTTGGTGCCCCGATAGGGCCGAGCCGCCGCAGTTGTGTCACGTGCCGAGGTGACAGCTCCTCAAGGCAGGTCACGCCCAGTAGCCGCATGGTCCGGATCACACCTGTCTGAAGGATCTCGATCGCGCGGTTGACGCCCGCCTCACCACCGGCCATCAGCCCGTAAAGGTAGGCCCGCCCGATCAGCGTGCACCGTGCCCCCAACGCGATCGCCGCGACGATATCGGCGCCCGACATGATGCCGGTGTCCACCAGGATTTCGGTGTGTTTGCCCAGTTCGCGTGCCACGTGGGGCAACAGGTGGAAGGGTACCGGGGCTCGGTCAAGCTGGCGGCCGCCGTGATTGGACAACACGATGCCGTCGACGCCGCGGTCCACCACGGCGCGGGCGTCGTCGAGTGTTTGGATCCCTTTGACAACGAGCTTGCCCGGCCACTGCGACTTGATCCAGGCCAAATCGTCGAAGGTGAGGCTGGGGTCGAACACGGTGTTCAAGTACTCGCCGACGGTGCCAGGCCAGCGATCCAGTGAAGCGAAGGCCAGCGGTTCGGTGGTCAACAAGTCGAACCACCACCGCGGGTGTCCCATCGCGTCGAGAACGGTTCGCAGCGTCAGCGCCGGCGGGATGGACATCCCGTTGCGGACATCGCGTAGCCGGGCACCGGCGACCGGGACGTCGACCGTGACCAGCATGGTGTCAAATCCCGCGGCGGCGACGCGCCGCACCAATGCCATCGAGCGGTCTCGATCACGCCACATATACAGCTGGAACCATTTGCGGCCCTGCGGCACAGCGATGACGAGGTCTTCGATGGCACAGGTGGCCAGGGTGGATAGCGAAAACGGGATCCCAGCCGCGGCCGCCGCCCGCGCGCCGGCGATCTCGCCCTCGGTGTGCATCAAGCGGGTGAACCCGGTTGGCGCGATCCCGAATGGCAAGACGGTGGGCTGACCGAGGACGTTCCAGCCGGCGCACACGGTGGTGACGTCACGCAGGATTGTCGGGTGAAACTCGATGTCGCGGAACCCTTGTCGAGCACGCGCGATGGACAGTTCGTCCTCGGCACCCCCGTCGGCGTAGTCGAACGCCGCCCTAGGGGTACGCCGTTTGGCAATGCGTCGCAGGTCCTGGATGGTCAGCGCGGCGCCCAGGCGGCGCTTGGAGGTGTCGAACTGCGGCCTGTTGAACTGGAGCAGGGGTGCCAGATCGCGCACTCTGGGCACTCGCCGGTTGACCGCCATCCGTTTATCTAACCAGTTTGATATGAAGTCAGCAAGCGACCCGTTCGACCTGAAGCGTTTCGTGTACGCGCAGGCTCCGGTCTACCGCAGCGTCGTCGAGGAGCTGCGCGCCGGACGAAAGCGCGGTCATTGGATGTGGTTCGTCTTCCCACAACTCCGCGGGCTAGGTAGTAGCCCACTGGCAGTGCGCTACGGCATCTCCTCGCTCGAGGAAGCCCAGGCCTATCTGCAGCATGACCTGCTCGGGCCCCGCTTGCATGAGTGCACCGGGTTGGTCAACCAGGTGCAAGGCCGCTCAATCGAGGAAATCTTCGGCCCGCCCGACGACCTCAAGCTGTGCTCGTCGATGACCCTGTTCGCCCGTGCCACCGACGCCAACCAGGACTTTGTCGCGCTGCTCGCCAAGTATTACGGCGGCGGAGAGGACCGGCGGACGGTGGCATTACTGGCGGTCACATAGACCGCGCGATCCACCGGGGCGTCGACGCCTGACAGCGGATGTAGGTTCGGGCTCATGGAGAAGGTGATCGCCGTGCTCATGCGGCCCGAGCCAGACGACGACTGGTGTGCCCGCCAACGAGCTCAAGTCGCCGACGCCCTGCTGGGACTGGGCGTTGCTGGGCTGTCGATCAATGTCCGGGACAGTACCGTGCGCGACTCACTGATGACCCTGACAACGCTGTACCCACCGGTCGCAGCGGTGGTCAGCCTGTGGACCCAGCAGTGCTATGGCGAGCAGGTAGCAGCCGCCCTCAGGCTACTGGCTCAGGAGTGTGATGAACTCGGCGCATACCTGGTGACCGAGTCGGTTCCGCTGACCTTCCCATCGCTCGTCGAGTCCGGTTCTCGTACACCGGGTCTGGCCAACATCGCGCTCCTGCGCCGGCCCGATGGCCTGGACCAGGCGACCTGGCTGACCCGCTGGCAGCGCGACCACACGCAAGTGGCTATCGAGGCACAGGCGACATTCGGCTACACCCAGAACTGGGTGGTACGAGCCCTCACCCCAGAGGCACCGGGAATCGCGGGCATTGTCGAAGAGTTGTTTCCCGTGGCGGCGACAACCGATCTGAAAGCCTTCTTCGGAGCCGCCGACGACAACGATCTGCGGAATCGGATAAGCCGGATGGTCGCGAGCACATCTGCATTCGGTGCCAACCAGAACATCGACACCGTGCCAACCAGCCGCTACGTGTTCAGAACACCGTTCAAGGATTGAGGAACGTGAGATGACAACACTCAACGAAGCCGCGGCACTGGCGGCGGCAGAACGTGGGCTTGCGGTGGTTTCCACCGTTCGTGCCGACGGCACCGTGCAGGCGTCGCTGGTCAACGTTGGACTGTTGCCGCATCCTGTCAGCGGCGAACCATCTCTGGGATTCACCACCTATGGCAAGGTCAAACTCGGCAACCTTAGGGCGCGCCCACAACTGGCCGTCACGTTCCGCAACGGTTGGCAGTGGGCGACCGTCGAAGGCCGAGCACAACTTGTCGGCCCCGACGATCCGCGGCCGTGGCTGGTCGACGGCGAGCGATTGCGGCTGCTACTCCGCGAGGTCTTCACTGCGGCGGGTGGCACGCACGACGACTGGGACGAGTACGACCGGGTGATGGCGCAGGAGCAGCGCGCCGTGGTGCTGATCACGCCCACCCGCATCTACAGCAACGGCTGAGGGACTCAGCAAACGGCGTCGCTCGTGCGACCTGCGGGGTCGAGTTGGGTTGGGTTGAGTCGGGCGGCTGCGATGATAGCTCGCAGTGTGCGCCGGCAGCGTCCGCAGTCGCCGCCAGCCCCGCACACAGCGGCCACTTCTTTGGAGGTCGACGCACCTCGCGCCACGGCGTCACACACGGTTTGGTTGGTGACGCCGACGCACAAGCACACGTACATCAGCAAACCCCCAGCAGATGCTGCGTCGGCGAACGATCAAGCCGCATATTAGTGGAGTCTAGCCTAAGCTGATTAGTGGAGTCTAACCTAACAATGACCCGCGGCTTGGACTTTGCGCCGGCGAGACGCGCCGACGCCGCAACAAACCCTGCGCCGACCCGTACTCGCTGCACTAGATTGAGACGCGGCACGCAAACGTGCTGTTATCAGCCCAAGACGAGCCCGACACCGGTGCGCTCCAGCCCTGCCCACCTGGCGCGGTTCGCCACGACAGCCTTATATCCCATAGGAGTGGTCATGCAAGGTGATCCCGATGTTCTGCGCCTGCTCAACGAACAATTGACCAGCGAGCTCACCGCTATCAACCAATACTTTCTGCACTCCAAGATGCAGGACAACTGGGGTTTTACCGAGCTGGCGGCCCACACCCGCGCGGAGTCGTTCGACGAAATGCGGCACGCCGAGGAAATCACCGATCGCATCTTGTTGCTGGATGGTTTGCCGAACTACCAGCGCATCGGTTCGTTGCGTATCGGCCAGACGCTCCGCGAGCAATTTGAGGCCGATCTGGCGATCGAATACGACGTGTTGAATCGTCTCAAGCCAGGAATCGTCATGTGCCGGGAGAAACAGGACACCACCAGCGCCGTACTGCTGGAGAAAATCGTTGCCGACGAGGAAGAACACATCGACTACTTGGAAACGCAGCTGGAGCTGATGGACAAGCTAGGAGAGGAGCTTTACTCGGCGCAGTGCGTCTCTCGCCCACCGACCTGATGCCCGCTTGAGGATTCTCCGATACCACTCCGGGCGCCGCTGACAAGCTCTAGCATCGACTCGAACAGCGATGGGAGGGCGGATATGGCGGGCCCCACAGCACCGACCACTGCCCCCACCGCAATCCGAGCCGGTGGCCCGCTGCTCAGTCCGGTGCGACGCAACATTATTTTCACCGCACTTGTGTTCGGGGTGCTGGTCGCTGCGACCGGCCAAACCATCGTTGTGCCCGCATTGCCGACGATCGTCGCCGAGCTGGGCAGCACCGTTGACCAGTCGTGGGCGGTCACCAGCTATCTGCTGGGGGGAACTGTCGTGGTTGTGGTGGCTGGCAAGCTCGGTGATCTGCTCGGCCGCAACAGGGTGCTGCTAGGCTCCGTCGTGGTCTTCGTCGTTGGCTCTGTGCTGTGCGGGTTATCGCAGACGATGACCATGCTGGCGATCTCTCGCGCACTGCAGGGCGTCGGTGCCGGTGCGATTTCCGTCACCGCCTACGCGCTGGCCGCTGAGGTGGTCCCACTGCGGGACCGTGGCCGCTACCAGGGCGTCTTAGGTGCGGTGTTCGGTGTCAACACGGTCACCGGTCCGCTGCTGGGGGGCTGGCTCACCGACTATCTGAGCTGGCGGTGGGCGTTTTGGATCAACGTGCCGGTTTCGATCGCGGTGCTGACAGTGGCGGCAACCGCCGTCCCTGCGTTGGCCCGACCGCCCAAACCGGTCATCGACTACCTTGGGATCCTGGTCATCGCTGTGGCCACGACCGCTTTGATCATGGCCACAAGTTGGGGCGGAACCACCTACGCCTGGGGCTCAGCGACCATTGTCGGGCTGTTGATCGGGGCCGCAGTGGCGCTGGGTTTCTTCGTGTGGCTGGAGGGCCGCGCCGCTGCGGCCATCCTGCCGCCCAGGCTGTTTGGCAGCCCAGTATTTGCCGTGTGCTGCGTCCTGTCCTTCGTGGTCGGATTCGCGATGCTGGGTGCACTGACCTTCGTACCGATCTATCTGGGGTACGTGGACGGCGCGTCGGCGACCGCGTCAGGTCTGCGCACGTTGCCGATGGTGATCGGCCTGCTGATCGCCTCGACCGGGACGGGTGTCCTGGTCGGCCGGACGGGCCGCTACAAGATCTTCCCGGTCGCGGGGATGGCGCTGATGGCGGTTGCGTTCCTGCTGATGTCGCAGATGGACGAGTGGACGCCACCGCTGCTGCAATCGCTGTACCTGGTCGTCCTAGGTGCCGGCATCGGATTGTCCATGCAGGTGCTCGTTCTCATCGTGCAGAACACGTCGTCTTTCGAAGACCTCGGCGTCGCAACATCGGGTGTGACCTTCTTCCGGGTGGTCGGCGCCTCGTTTGGTACCGCAACATTCGGTGCGTTGTTCGTAAACTTCCTGGACCGAAGACTCGGTTCCGCGCTGACGTCGGGCGCCGTGCCTGTCCCGGCAGTGCCATCTCCGGCTGTCTTGCATCAGCTGCCCCAGAGCATGGCCGCCCCGATCGTGCGGGCATATGCCGAGTCGCTCACCCAGGTGTTCCTTTGCGCGGTCTCGGTCACGGTGGTCGGTTTCATCCTGGCGCTGTTGCTGCGAGAGGTACCGCTCACCGACATCCACGATGACGCCGACGACCTCGGCGACGGGTTCGGTGTGCCCAGAGCCGAATCGCCGGAGGATGTGTTGGAAATCGCGGTTCGGCGTATGCTGCCGAACGGGGTGCGACTGCGCGATATTGCGACACAACCCGGTTGCGGACTCGGCGTCGCCGAGCTGTGGGCCCTTCTGCGGATCTATCAATACCAGCGGCTGTTCGAGGCAGTACGGCTGACCGATATCGGTAGACACCTGCACGTGCCCTATCAGGTCTTTGAACCCGTCTTCGACCGTCTGGTCCAGACCGGCTACGCGGCACGCGACGGCGACATCTTGACGCTAACCCCGTCCGGGCACCGTCAGGTCGACTCCCTCGCAGTTTTGATCCGTCAGTGGCTGCTCGACCACTTGGCCGTGGCGCCCGGCTTGAAGCGACAGCCAGACCACCAATTCGAAGCCGCTCTGCAGCACGTCACCGACGCGGTGCTCGTTCAACGAGACTGGTATGAAGATCTGGGCGACCTGTCGGAATCACGCCAACTCGCGGCTACAACGTAGCGATGCTTGCCGCGCGTAGCCGCGCGAGCTGATCCGCGCTGCAGAATGACTGCCATGACAGCCACACCGCTTGCCGCGGCCGCGATCGCCCAATTGGAGGCAGAGGGCGTCGACACCGTCATCGGCACCGTCGTGAACCCCGCCGGACTCACCCAGGCCAAGACCGTGCCGATACGCCGGACCAACACATTCGCCAATCCTGGCCTCGGCGCCAGTCCGGTGTGGCATACCTTCTGTATCGACCAATGCAGTATTGCATTCACCGCAGACATCAGTGTGGTCGGCGATCAACGTCTCCGCATCGATCTGTCCGCCTTGCGCATCATCGGCGACGGGTTGGCGTGGGCGCCCGCCGGGTTCTTCGAGCAGGACGGCACACCGGTCCCCGCCTGCAGCCGAGGAACACTGAGCCGGATCGAGGCCGCGCTTGCTGATGCCGGCATCGACGCGGTAATCGGCCACGAAGTCGAATTCCTCTTGGTCGACGCGGACGGCCAGCGGCTGCCTTCGACGCTGTGGGCGCAGTACGGTGTCGCCGGGGTGCTCGAGCACGAGGCGTTCGTCCGCGATGTCAACGCCGCGGCAACGGCAGCAGGCATCGCTATCGAGCAGTTCCATCCCGAATACGGTGCCAACCAATTCGAGATCTCGTTAGCGCCGCAGCCGCCGGTCGCGGCCGCCGATCAGCTGGTGCTGACCCGCCTCATCATCGGCCGTACCGCCCGCCGGCACGGGTTACGCGTGAGCCTATCGCCAGCGCCCTTCGCCGGAAGTATCGGATCCGGTGCCCACCAACACTTCTCGCTGACTATGTCGGAAGGGATGCTGTTCTCCGGTGGGACTGGAGCAGCTGGCATGACCTCGGCCGGGGAGGCCGCGGTGGCAGGAGTGCTTCGCGGACTACCGGACGCCCAAGGCATCCTGTGCGGATCGATCGTGTCCGGTCTGCGAATGCGACCCGGTAACTGGGCCGGAATCTATGCATGCTGGGGTACCGAAAACCGGGAAGCGGCGGTGCGATTCGTCAAGGGCGGGGCTGGCAGCGCGTACGGCGGGAACGTGGAGGTGAAGGTCGTCGACCCGTCGGCCAACCCGTATCTCGCGTCGGCGGCGATCCTCGGACTGGCACTCGACGGCATGAAGACCAAGGCGGTGTTGCCGTCGGAAACGACCGTAGACCCGACACAGCTGTCTGACGTGGATCGTGACCGTGCCGGCATTCTGCGACTTGCTGCCGATCAGGCGGATGCAATTGCTGTACTGGATAGTTCGAAACTGCTTCGGTGCATCCTTGGCGATCCCGTGGTAGATGCCGTGGTCGCGGTACGCCAGTTAGAGCATGAGCGCTACGGTGACCTCGATCCTGCGCAGCTGGCCGACAAGTTCCGGATGGCTTGGAGTGTGTAACGATGGCCGACTCCGCCGGTTCGGACCTGACGCGGCACACGGCCGAAGTGCCGTTGATCGATCAGCACGTCCACGGATGCTGGCTGACCGAGGGGAACCGGCGGCGGTTCGAGAACGCGCTCAATGAGGCCAACACCGAACCCCTGGCAGACTTCGACTCGGGATTCGACTCACAACTCGGGTTCGCCGTGCGCAACCACTGCGCTCCCATCCTTGGATTGCCTAGGCACGTTGATCCGCAGACTTATTGGGATCGCCGCAGTCAATTCAGTGAAGCTGAATTGGCTCGCAGATTTCTGCAGGCCGCCGGGGTAACCGACTGGCTGGTGGAGACCGGAATCGGCTACGACGTGTCCGGAATGGCAAGCGTCGCCGGCCTCGGCGAACTGTCGGGCAGCCACGCTCACGAGGTGGTTCGTCTTGAACAGGTGGCCGAACAGGCCGTGCAGGCATCCGGCGACTACGCCTCGGCGTTCAACGAGATACTGCGCCGGCGCGCAGCCACAGCGGTGGCAACCAAGTCCATCCTGGCCTATCGAGGTGGATTCGACGGTGATCTGACCGAGCCACCCGCGGCGCAGGTCGCCGAGGCCGCCAAGCGCTGGCGCGACCGTGGCGGTGTCCGATTACAGGATCGGGTTCTGCTGCGCTTCGGGTTGCATCAGGCGTTGCGCCTGGGCAAGCCGCTGCAGTTCCACGTCGGATTTGGCGACCGGGACGCTGATCTGCACAAGGCCAATCCGCTGTATCTGCTCGACTTCCTGCGGCAGTCCGGCAATACCCCAATCGTGTTGCTGCACTGCTATCCCTACGAACGAGAAGCCGGTTATCTGGCACAAGCCTTCAACAACGTCTATCTTGACGGCGGGTTGAGTGTGCACTACCTGGGGGCCCGGTCGCCGGCCTTCATCGGCCGACTACTGGAGCTTGCCCCCTTCCGCAAGATCGTGTACTCGTCGGACGGATTCGGCCCCGCGGAACTGCACTTTCTCGGTGCAACGTTGTGGCGCAGTGGAATTCAGCGTGTTCTGCGTGGCTTTGTCGAGCGCGACGACTGGTGCGAGACCGATGCCCTGCGGGTGGTCGACCTAATTGCCCATGGCACTGCCGCACGCATCTATCGCCTTGGCGATCGGTAGCTTTCAGGTGGCGCAAGTGTGGCCCCGTCACGGGCTAACCATGGACCGTGCCGGACCCAGTGTCACCGGCAGCGTCGACCAACCGCGCAGCACCCGCGTGTCACGCCGACTTCCGGCACCCGCGGCCCGCACATCGGGGAAGCGGTCGAAGAACGTTCTCAGCCCGACCTCGCCTTCGGCGCGGGCCAGGGCGGCCCCCAGGCAGAAGTGGCGGCCGGTAGAGAACGCAAGATGTCGTCCGGCATTGGGGCGTTCGATGTCAAAGCGGTGCGGATCCGGGAACACAGCGGGATCGCGGTTGGCGGCTGCTAGGTAGATCACCACGACTTCGCCGCGTTTGATTCGCACACCAGCCACCTCGACGTCACGGCAAGCCACCCGGGCGGTGAGCTGAACCGGCGAATCCAGCCGCAGGATTTCTTCAACCGTATTCGGCCACAGCTCCGGATGTTGGCGCAGTGTGGCCAGATGTTCGGGGGTATCCAACAACATGCGAATCCCGTTGCCTAACAGGTTCACTGTGGTTTCGAATCCGGCGACCAAAACCAGTCCGGCGATCGCCCGAAGTTCGGTCTCGTCGAGCTGTGTCTCGTTGTCCCCGCTTTCGGCGATCTGGATCAACTGACTCATCAGGTCGTCACCCGGAGCGTGCCGCAACTGCTGCAGATGCCCTTCCAGCCAGCAGTCGAATCCTCGTATCCCCTGCTGCACACGCAGGTACTGCCGCCACGGAATCCCGATGTCTAGACTCGGCGCTGCCAACTCACCAAATTCCAGGACGCGCGGCCTGTCATGCTCGGGCACGCCCAAAATTTCGCTGATGACCACGATCGGCAGTTGCGAGCAATAGCGTCCTACGACGTCCACAATCCCGGGCTGCTCAGCGAACCGATCCAAGAGATTGATCGCGGTCTGTTCGACCAGATCGCGTAGCGCGCTGACCGCCCGTGAGGTGAACACCGCCGACACCGTTTTGCGGTAGCGAGTGTGATCGGGCGGCTCGACGGCCAGCAGCGAAGGTTCTCGCAGGGGGTGAAGTTGATCGCCGCGGGTCCGCCGCTCCAGCCAGCGCAGCGGTGGTGGCAGATTCTCGCCGAAGGAGACGACGCGGAAGTCGTCCGATCGCAGCAGGTCATGGGCGAGCCGATGGTCGACGGTCAGGTAGTTGGCGCGGTTGCGCACCAGGGCGCCGTGGGACCGGACTTCGTCGTAAAAGGGCACCGGATCGGTGGCGACGGCCGGATCCGCGATCAGCCGGGCCTGCAAGTCGCCACGCCGAATCCCGATTGCCGCAATGCCGCGGATCACCCCGTGCATCGCCAACCAGTGCAGCTTGTCCTTCACCGCGCCTCCGTCGATCGAGTGGCTTTTCTTCAAGACTAGAACCCGCAATTCAACATTCGGCGAGGATGTTGAAGTCTGTTGACACCACCGTGTTGGGTTTTTTGCTGCTGATGCCGTAGGCACTGCCGGCAACTGTGTATGTGTTGCGGGCGCGGTCGGCGCGGGCGTTGCCCACCCCGCCGTGCCAGAAGCTGCCGTTGAACCCGTCGACGTTACGGATCTTCACCCACTGCGGGATTACCCTGTCACCGCTGAGCAATACCACGGCTTGGACGGTGCTGTCGTGGTTGCGGATGTCGATGGTCCGGTAGGAGTGCTCCTGGCTGCATGTTGCGGGACGTGTCGTGTGAGTGACGCCGTCAATAGTCAGGCGTGCGGCTTTTCGGGGTACCGTCTGAGCTTGCCCGCACGCGGAGAGACCAGCCGCGACGACCATTGCAACTCCGGTCACTGTGACCAACCGATTGCACACCAGCCACCTCCATTCGGGCCTGAGCATTGTGCTCGGGACATTACTTCCGTTTTGGCTCCAACGTGGCCAGGGACTTGGCAATGTGACGTCGGACGAACTCCGGACTGACGCCCTTGAGCCGATCAATCCAGCGAATGCTTCGGGGCACATACCAATGCAACCGTGTGGGGTGCTGGTAGGCCCGCCAGGCTGCCTCGGCGACGCTGGACGAGGGCATCAGCCGGAACATGCCCTTCTTGGGCGCGGCAGCGCGGATCTGCTCCGCGGAGATCGTGTAGGGGCCCTCGTCGGAATGCTGGCGCGTCGAGGTGAGGATAGCGGTGTCGATCAGACCGGGCAGCACGTCGGCGACGCGAACCCCATGACGCTGCCACTCAACGCTCAACGCCTCGGTCAACCCCTTGACGGCGTGTTTGGTCGCCGAGTAGACCGCGATACGCGGCATGCCATAGGTGCCCGAGGACGACGACGTCGAGAACATCAGACTTCCCGGTGCTTTCTTGAGGTAAGGCAGTGCGGCGTAGGCGCCAGTGAGCACCGCCTTGAAGTTCACGTCGACGACGCGCACGGCGGCCTCGTACGGCACGTCCTCGAACCAACCGCCTTCGCCGATGCCGGCGTTGTTCCACATCATGTCGAGACCGCCGCCGACATTGCCGGCGCAGAAATCAGCGAGCGCACCCTCAAGGGCCGCCTTGTCCGTAACGTCGACGGCGCGGGCCCACAGCCGTTCGGCACCAAGCTGTACGCGCAGGGCAGCCAGCCCATCCTCATTGCGGTCTATCGCACCTACTCGCCAGCCGTTGGCGTGGAAAAGCGTTGCACCCTCGCGGCCCATTCCACTGCCGGCGCCGGTGATGAATATCGCTTTCATGCGGAATCCGGAATAGCCGAACCGCCCTCAGCCTGCTTCAACCAGATCTTTGATGCGCTGCAACGTCTTGGTCATGTCTCGGATGTTGCGGCGCTGACGCAGCCAGCCCCCGAACACCCGGTAGTACACGGTGGTCAACACGGACGGGGGGAGCCGAAACGACTCAGTGACCTCGGTGCCGTCGGCGGTGGGCGTCAAACGATAATGCCAATTGTTCACCGGTCTGTCGCCGAGCAGCACAGCAAACCCGAACTCACGGCCCGGTTCGCATACCGTCCAGTAGACCGGCCCGATCCCGTTGCGCCGGACATGCCCGCGGAATCGAGCGCCAAGCGCGGGGCCGGTGGCACCGTCAAGCCACTCGGCCTCGAAGGTTTCCGGCGAGAACCGGCCGGTATTGCGGACATCCGCGATCAATGTCCAGATCTTGTCCGGCGGCGCTGCCATGTGAACTGTGGCCGAACCTTCCATGACCTGATCCAAACACATACGTCGACCTGGTCATAGACCGCACACGCCGCCAACCGTCAGCGCGGAATACTTGCCTGAATGCCTGCCCAAATGATCTCGTTGATGATTTGCTTGATGCCCTGCGCGGGTTTCGACCACAGTGCGATCGGAAGGCCAGAGGCGGCGCCGCACGTCGGCCACGCGTCCAATCCCTGTTCGGCGAGAACCCGATTGGCAACTGCGATTTGTTGTTCCCGAGAGGCAGCTGCTGGGTTGCCGACACCGCCGAATGCGGCCCAGGTGGCCGGCTTGAACTGCAGTCCGCCGTATTTGCCGTTTCCGGTGTTGGCCGCCCAGTTGCCCCCGGATTCGCACTGCGCGACGGCGTCCCAGTTCGGGCTGGGACCGGCGTGGGCAACGGCGGTGGAGAGCGACATGGATGCCGTGACGAGTCCTGCGGCCATGGCGGACTTGATGAGCGGCTTGGCGATTCTTGTCATGCTCGACATATCGCCGGAAGTGGCCGAAGCGTTACCGATTAGAGAGAGTGGTGAGATCGGGTGTCTATTGCACCGCGACCGGCCGTGGTCGGCCGGCAAAGGATGCACAACCGGATTGATCAGGCCGGCGGTAGGGCCTGGCAATACGACTGTGTTGCTGTCGTCAGGGCCCGTTGATAGAGGCTATCGAGGTGGCGGGACCGCACTATGTCGCGTTTGGCGCGGTCGAGTTGGGCGGCGCAGGACGGCGCGGACAGCAAACTCCAGTGACTCCAAATCTGCGACAGCATCCGATTATTCAGGGAGTCGATCGCCGATCGCGATGCCGATAGATCCGGCGGCTCCGGGGGCGCGCTGGCCGGGTTGAGCTTCCAGTCCGAGAACCGGCTGTACTCGATTGCCTCGGTGGCGCGAATCTGGTCGTCGAAGACGCGGGTGACGTAGTCGGGGTCGATGTGCTGCGAGCGGGCATCTTCGCCCAACTTTGCGAGTTGCTGTTCGACTCGGCCGGAATCCTCAATGGGCAGCTGAGCACGCCACTTGAAGGCTGCCACCGGGTCGGCGACCTCCAACCGCTCAGCGGCGGCGTCGACCAACTCGGCTAACTGGCTGGTGCCGTCGGCTCGCGCCAGCGGGGGGCCTAGTGGTGCAATCAGCGACAACAGGATGCCGATCGAGACGGCGGTCGCGAGGTATATCTCACGTGGACGGGTAAGCAACCCTTCGGTTGATCCCGTCAGCCGGCGCCTAACGAACTCTGCAGGTCACCCTTCATGGCGTTGAGCTGAGCGCCCCAGTACTCCCAGCTGTGCGTGCCGTTGGGCGGGAAGTTGAACACGGCGTTGTGCCCGCCCGCGGCGTTGTACGCATCCTGGAACTTCAGGTTGCTGCTACGAACGAAGTTCTCCAAGAACTCGGCGGGTATGTTGGCACCGCCCAACTCGTTCGGGGTGCCGTTCCCGCAATAAACCCATAGCCGGGTGTTGTTTGCGACCAGCTTGGGGATCTGCTGCGTAGGGTCGTTGCGCTCCCATGCCGGGTCACTCGAGGGACCCCACATGTCTGCGGCCTTGTAACCGCCGGCGTCACCCATCGCGAGGCCGATCAGGCTAGGCCCCATCCCCTGAGAGGGGTCCAGCAGGGCCGACAGCGAGCCGGCGTAGATGAACTGCTGGGGGTGGTAGGCGGCCAAGATCATTGCCGACGAGCCGGCCATCGACAAGCCGATTGCAGCGCTGCCGGTGGGCTTCACGGCCCTGTTGGCGGACAACCATTGCGGCAGCTCGCTGGTCAGGAAGGTTTCCCACTTGTAAGTCTGGCAGCCAGCCTTACCGCAGGCCGGGCTGTACCAGTCGCTGTAGAAGCTGGACTGCCCGCCGACCGGCATGACTATCGACAGTCCCGACTGGTAGTACCACTCGAACGCCGGGGTGTTGATATCCCAGCCGTTGTAGTCGTCTTGGGCGCGCAGGCCGTCGAGCAGATAAACCGCAGGTGAGTTGTTCCCACCGCTCTGGAACTGAACCTTGATGTCGCGGCCCATCGACGGCGACGGCACCTGCAGGTACTCGACCGGCAGCCCCGGCCGGGAGAACGCGCCCGCGGTTGCCGCTCCGCCGGCAAGCCCCACCAGGCCCGGAAGGACTACAGCCGCTGCCGTGCCGATCATCAATCGGCGTCCCCAAGCTCGAATCTTTCGGCTCACGTCTGTCATACTTGTGCCCCTTTGTCCTGTATGTCGTCGTGTGCTCGGGCCAGAACATACCGTGTGTGGAGGCCAAATGTCGATTCGGGCGCAAAGTCGTCTCATTTCCGTATCGGTTACCGCCGCGGACAGAGCAAGTGTGCTTAGGGGGCTCACAAACGGTATGGCGGTATGGATCTATCGCGGATTTCTCAGAATCGCGGCCCGGGGCTACCGGCTGTGCTCCCCCAGGGAGGCCGAACTTGCGTTCACCGCGTAGGCTCGCTCGAAGCAAGCCGACGAAGACCACGCTATCCCGGTCTGTTCCGGCGTCCGCGTAACACCGCACTGGGGTTTGTGGCGTGCGATGGTGCGGGCTGAGGGCATCGGAGGTTCCGGGAACGATTGAGGTGCGAGAATTTGGACACGGTACTTGGGCTCTCGATAACGCCTACCACCCTGGGGTGGGTCCTCGCTGAAGGACACGGCGCAGACGGCGCCATCTTGGACCGCAACGAATTGGAGCTACATAGCGGTCGTAACGCGCAGGCCATACATACCGCAGAGCAGCTGGCGGCGGAAGTTCTGCTCGCCCATGAAGTGGCCGCTGCAGGCGATCATCGGTTGCGCGTCATCGGAGTGACCTGGAACGCCGAAGCTTCGGCTCAGGCGGCGCTGCTGGTAGAGTCGCTGACCGGTGCAGGTTTCGACAATGTGGTGCCGGTTCGGCGGCTACGTGCCATCGAGACACTGGCGCAGGCTATCGCACCCGTTATCGGCTACGAGCAAATCGCGGTATGCGTTCTTGAGCATGAGTCGGCGACCGTCGTCATGGTCGACACCCACGACGGAAAGACGCAGATCGCCGTCAAGCATGTGTGCCGCGGATTATCAGGACTGACCTCCTGGCTGACCGGCATGTTTGGTCGCGATGCCTGGCGCCCGGCCGGCGTGGTCGTGGTCGGCTCGGATAGCGAGGTCAGCGAATTCTCGTGGCAGCTCGAAAGGGTCCTGCCGGTGCCGGTCTTTGCGCAAACGATGGCGCAGGTTACGGTCGCGCGGGGTGCGGCCCTGGCGGCGGCCCAGAGCACCGAGTTCACCGATGCGCAGCTAGTGGCCGACAGCGTCAGCCAACCAACGGTCGCGCCCAGGCGATCCCGGCACTACGCCGGGGCGGCGGCAGCGTTGGCCGCCGCGGCCGTGACCTTCGTGGCTTCGCTGTCCCTAGCGGTGGGCATCCAGCTGGCTCCGCACAACGATACCGGGACGGCGAAGCACGGAGCGCACAAGCCGACGCCACGTATCGCAAAGGCCGTGGCGCCGGCGGTGCCGCCTCCGCCGACGGTCACGCCACCAGTCCCTGCTCGGGCACCCCGGCCGGCTGCGCAGCACGAACCACCCGCTCGCGTCACCTCCGGCGAAGCGCTCACGGAGCCGAACCCGCCTGAGGAGCAACCGAATGCTTCTGCGCCGCAACAGGATCGGAATGACAGCCAGCCGATCACTCGAGTGCTAGAGCACATACCCGGCGCTTACGGTGACTCGGCACCCCCAGCTGAGTAGTCGGAGGCCGCCGTAGCCGGTTGCGAAACCTGTTCGCGCGGACCCATGTCGAGGCGAAGCGGTGGGTACTCGTCGCGCATCAGCGTGGTGTATGCGCGGACCCGCAACGCCCACCGGTTTACAGGTTGTATAGCCCTATGGGGTACCGGCCGGTGAACAGGAGCGCCACCACGGCGACGAGCAGCAGGATCACCAGTAGCGAAGGCCACATTATGCCGACGCGGTCGTGGGGGTCGATCAGGAAGACTCGCCAACCGCTGGAGAGGAAGACCGCCAGGATCAGGTAGTGGGGGATAGCAAGTAGCCACCACTTAATCAGCACCAGGCCGCGGCTCAACCGCTCCGGATAGTCAACCTCCAAGTCAGCCGGATACTCCGCCTTTGTCTGCAGGCTGAAGGGCGGGTACCGGTCGGTTCCCAGCGCCGACAGCGCATAGAAGGCAACCCGCCAGCGCCACCGCATGACGCCGACATTGAAGTCGAACAGCGTCCGGGGATATCTGCCCGTGAACAGGATGGCAAAGAACGCGATCACGGTGACCACCACGGCGGCAACGTGCAAGAAGAACAAGACAATGTAGTGCGGGATGGCCAAAAACCACTTGACTAGCCACTGCCAACGTGACAACGCAGGATCGAGGTCACCCCGGACCCGGACTGGATAGGCGTCAGGTTGCATGATCGACGGCTCCTTTACATGCGCGTCGGCTCGATCCACGAGCCAGGCCCATTGTCTCTCATCTGCCGCGCATGGGCGAAGCCATCGTCGTGCGCTACGGACACCGGATCGACGTGCAGTAATAGCCTTGGGCTGTAGGCAGCTTTCCGGGCGATGACGGCGGCACTGGTAATCCATTGTCGGCCAACAATTTACTGAGAGGGGTCGGTACAGATTGCCAGCCGTGGCTATCCAGGTACGTGGCAACGTCGTTGCGCTCGCCGTCGCTGTATAGCAGGTTGGGTGATTTCTATGTCGAACCCGTGGACGCTCCAGCGCTGCGAAGCGGTGTCAAGGAGGTCGGATGCCGGTCCGCCATCGTCATCTACCGACTCCCCGGCGCGCTGAGCGCGGTGATGTTGTCCAGCAAGCGATCCTGAGCGTCGGGCGGCAGGAATGCCAGCAGGCCCTCGGCGAGCCAGGCACTGGGTTGGTTGGGGTCAAAGCCCGCTTGGCGCAACGGGGTCGGCCAGTCACGTCTGAGGTCGACGGGAACCACGCGAGGTCAGCTGTTGCAGTGGCATCCAGATCAGCAAGTGTCGTCATCGGTATGCGCGCGCGTCAAGACCTGAGGCCAGGATGACAGCCTGCCGAATCCCCGCAGACGTCGCGTCACGGAAAAACGCATCGAAGTACCGCGTCCGGGCGGCCAACAGGTCGGCCAATCGCTGCAGTCCCCACGTGCCGTCGGGGTCGTCGACGTCGGTCGCCTTGATGTTTCCGGCGGCCCAGCGAGTGAAGAAGTCAATCCCCACGGCTCTCACCAGTGGTTCGGCGAACGGATCATCGATCAGCGGGTTATCGGCCCTGGTGGCCACCGCGCGGGCGGCAGCCACCATCGTCGCCGTTGCTCCGACGCTAGTTGCCAGGTCCCACGCGTCGTTGTTGGTGCGCGGCATCGGGATCCTTTCGGCTCGGCCAGCGATATACAGCCTTCGAAGTCCACCGCTTGTGGGATCAATCGTCCTTTGCCCGAACCGCGGTGAATGCCACGCTCACTTCGTCGGCGACCCGTATTGAACCCATCAACAGCGAGTAGGGTTTGACGCCGTAGTTGGACTGGCGAACCGTGGTGTCGGCAGAGATGCGCCACGCAGCACCAAGATCCTCTGTGTGCAAGTCGATGACGTGTTCTCGCGACTTTCCCCGGATGTGCAGTTTCCCGGTCAGGCGGTACCCATTCCCGGTCTGGGCAATGGCTTCCGTGGTAAAGCGAATATGGGGGAAGCGGCTGGCGTTGAGCGTTTTCAGCGCGTTCGCCCGCACCAGAGCTTTCTCAGGCTCGGACAGCCCCTTCACGCCACCCTCACCGCGCATCACCTCGAAGGAATCCACCTCAGCCACAAGCTCGCCGGCGACGGGATCGGTGCCGGACCAGTTCACCAGGGCCTGCCACCGTGTCATCGCGATGGTCAGGCGATGACCCAAGCGCGCGGCTCTGCCAACGACTCCGGTGCGAAGTACCAGCTCGCCGTCGGAAGCATCAAGAGTCCACACCGCGTCGCTCACGCCACGACTGTATTCAGACGACCTGCCTGCCCGCCCCTCCCGCCGCGTCTTGTGGGCCACGACACAATCGTTATGCTTGGTGAGGCTCGCCGGTGCCGTTGGAGGGGTGCAACATGATTCGCGAACTGGTCACCACCGCTGCGATCACGGGTGCCGCGATCGGTGGGGCGCCAGTCGCGGGCGCAGACCCGCAGCGTTATGACGGCGATGTGCCGGGGATGAACTATGACGCTTCGCTGGGCGCCCCATGCTCCAGCTGGGAGCGCTTCATTTTTGGACGAGGCCCCTCCGGTCAGGCCGAAGCCTGTCATTTTCCGCCTCCTAACCAGTTCCCGCCGGCCGAAACCGGCTACTGGGTGATCTCCTACCCGCTATACGGCGTCCAGCAGGTCGGTGCGCCGTGTCCGAAGCCGCAGGCGGCCGCGCAGTCTCCGGATGGGTTGCCGATGCTGTGTCTGGGAGCCCGTGGATGGCAGCCGGGATGGTTTACCGGGGCCGGGTTCTTCCCTCCGGAGCCATAACCGGTGGGCGTTTCTCATGATCATGTGCGAAGGCCGGCCCACCGAATCACCGATCCCACGGTGGCTGCGCTTCGTGCTTACGTCTGACCGTGCCGGCTCGGCATGGTATATCGGGGCAGGCTTCTTCTTCGCGCCAGTGCTGGCGGTGCTTTCGCCATGGCCGACCATCACCGCGGTGCTGTGGTGGATCATCGGACTGGCGGGACTATGGCTCGGACTGCTCGGAATCGCGATGGCAGTCGGACTGGCCCGGGTGTTGCGTTCCGGCGCCGAAATACCGGAAGCCTACTGGCGCACGCTGGTCGACTACCGATCCGCCAACGAATAGGAGACTCCGATGAGCTTCAATCCCAAAGATGCGGTCGACGCTGTCCGGGACATTGCGGCCAATGCCGTCGAGAAGGCCTCGGACATCGTGGAAAACGCCGGCCACATCATCCGCGGCGACATCGCTGGCGGGGCCAGCGGCATCGTCAAGGACTCCATCGACATCGCCACCCACGCGGTCGACAGAACGAAAGAAGTGTTCACCGGCAAGACGGACGACGAAGGTTAGTCGAGACTAGTCGGCGCGCGCTTGTCGTCCGTTGTCAAACGGACGCGGCAGCATTGAGTGCGTCCAACCGGGCGGTCGCCTCGAGGTACTCCTGCACCCAGCGTTCGATAACGGTAGCCGTCTTTTCCACCTTGGTGAACTGCCCAACAACCTGCCCCACCGGGTTGAACGCGACGTCGACGGTCTCGTTCGGGTATTTATGTGTGGCTTTGACGGCCATGCCGGAGACCATGTATTGCAACGGCATACCGAGCGGCTTCGGGCTCTCCGGTTGCTCCCAGGCCTCAGTCCAGTCGTTGCGCAGCATCCGGGCCGGCTTACCCGTGAAGGAACGACTGCGCACGGTGTCGCGGCTGGTCGCCTTGACGTATGCGGCCTGTTGAACCGCGGTGTTTGCGGCTTCCTCGACCATCAGCCACTGCGAACCGGTCCATGCCCCTTGGGTCCCCAGCGCCAACGCTGCAGCGATCTGCTGACCGCTGCCGATGCCACCCGCCGCCAACACCGGAACCGGCGCTACCTCCTTGACGACCTGAGGCCACAACACAATGGAGCCCACCTCGCCACAGTGCCCGCCGGCCTCGCCGCCCTGGGCGATGATGATGTCGACGCCCGCATCGGCGTGCTTGCGGGCCTGCGAGGGTGAGCCGCACAATGCGGCCACCTTGCGACCCGAGTCGTGGATGTGCTTGATCATGTCCGCTGGGGGGGTGCCAAGCGCGTTGGCGACCATCGTCATCTTGGGGTGCTTCAGCGCCGCGTCGACCTGTGGGGTGGCCGTCGCCTCGGTCCAACCGAGCAGCTGCAGACTGTCCTCGTCGGCGTCCTCGACCGGGACACCATGATCGGCGAGGATCTTGCGGGCGAAGTCCAGATGCTCCTGCGGGACCATCGACCGCAGCGTCTTGGCGAGCTCATCCGCCGACAGCTGGGAGTCCATGCCCTCGTACTTGTTCGGGATCACGATGTCGACCCCGTAGGGGTGGTCGCCGATGTGTTCATCGATCCAGTTGAGCTCGATCTCCAGCTGCTCCGGCGTGAACCCAACTGCTCCGAGCACACCAAAACCACCAGCTTTGCTGACGGCGACCACCACATCGCGGCAGTGAGTGAAGGCAAAAATAGGAAACTCGATACCGAGCTCGTCGCAAATGGCAGTGTGCATGCCTGCTCCTGGAATGCTAGCGGACGCAAATAGAACTGAAACGTGTTCTAGTTTAGTACCCGTCTTGGTAAGGTGGCCAACAGCCCAGGTTCCGGTCGGGTTTCGGCGCGCACCCCGGCGAAGCTGACGAGGCGGTCTAAGGTCACCTTCACCCGCGCATGGCCGGCCAGCAACAACGACGGCTGTCCCACCGAGCAGAAGTACTGGGCGATGGTGTGCACCGCGGTCGGCTACCACCGCGACGACCCCGCCGCAGAACTGCTGTTACGCAACGAAGGCTTGGCAGCTGCAGTCCAAACTGGCCACCTACGTCTACCCGCCACAGAAACTAGTCGCCAAGGTCCGTGCGGGCGCCAAAGTGTCCGACAACCACGACCAGGCGACCACTCTGTTCCACCACGCGATCGATCACCCAACCGTGACCGTGCAGCAGACCTACTCCCTGATCAACCCTCAATCGGCCCCGGGGCGATGGACCTTGATCCGCTGGGGCCCCGCCGGTAGCCTAGTGCTGCGAATTACGCTATGCCGAGTCTCGGAATTGCCGGCCCGCCGTTCACCACGTTCAAACGCCCGAGACCGG
Source organism: Mycobacterium tuberculosis H37Rv (assembly GCF_000195955.2). Classification (GTDB taxonomy): domain Bacteria; phylum Actinomycetota; class Actinomycetes; order Mycobacteriales; family Mycobacteriaceae; genus Mycobacterium; species Mycobacterium tuberculosis. The sequence continues at coordinate 2,142,453 of NC_000962.3, forward strand.
TGCCAGGCAGGTACGCGAACCTCATGGGTCTCAATTCGTTCTGCCACAAAGAAAGTGAGTAAGCCAGCATGCGTGCGGTAGTCATCGACGGGGCCGGCAGCGTCAGAGTCAACACCCAGCCCGACCCGGCACTGCCCGGGCCTGACGGAGTGGTTGTCGCCGTGACCGCCGCCGGCATCTGCGGATCCGATCTGCATTTCTACGAAGGCGAATATCCGTTCACCGAGCCGGTGGCCCTCGGTCACGAGGCGGTAGGCACCATCGTCGAGGCCGGGCCACAGGTGCGCACCGTCGGAGTTGGCGACCTGGTCATGGTGTCTTCAGTGGCCGGCTGCGGCGTCTGCCCGGGATGCGAAACCCATGATCCAGTCATGTGCTTCTCCGGCCCGATGATCTTCGGCGCCGGCGTGCTTGGCGGCGCACAGGCCGATCTGCTGGCGGTGCCGGCCGCCGATTTCCAGGTGCTCAAGATCCCCGAAGGTATCACCACCGAGCAGGCACTGCTGCTCACGGACAACCTCGCCACCGGTTGGGCGGCAGCCCAACGAGCCGATATTTCATTCGGCTCCGCCGTGGCGGTCATCGGCCTGGGAGCCGTCGGCCTCTGCGCGCTGCGCAGCGCCTTCATACACGGTGCCGCAACGGTTTTCGCTGTCGACCGAGTAAAGGGACGCTTGCAACGCGCGGCCACCTGGGGTGCTACGCCGATACCGTCACCGGCGGCCGAGACGATTCTGGCCGCGACGCGGGGTCGCGGCGCAGACTCGGTGATTGACGCCGTCGGCACCGACGCCTCGATGAGCGACGCGCTCAATGCGGTGCGCCCTGGCGGCACCGTCTCGGTTGTCGGCGTGCACGATCTTCAGCCGTTTCCCGTGCCCGCACTGACGTGCCTGTTGCGAAGCATCACGCTGCGAATGACCATGGCACCGGTACAACGAACCTGGCCGGAACTGATCCCGTTGCTGCAGTCGGGCCGACTCGATGTCGATGGCATCTTCACTACCACCCTGCCGTTGGACGAAGCGGCCAAGGGCTATGCAACCGCGAGGGCGCGCTCGGGTGAGGAGCTAAGGTTCTGCTTACGCCCTGACAGCCGTGATGTACTGGGAGCGCATGAAACTGTCGATCTTTACGTCCACGTCCGGCGGTGTCAGTCCGTAGCCGACCTGCAGCTCGAGGGTGCTGCGGACGGGGTCGACGGCCCATCCATGCTCAACTAGCCACTCCACGGGATCGGTCTTGTCGTCGTAGGTGAGCGCGGAGAAATTCACGTCACCAGACATATTGACCCCCGGGTGTGCGGTTTCCAGCGCGGCGAGCTGCTCGTGATCCAACCGGGACCCTAAGGCGCCCAAGGCAACTCGGCTGCCAGGCGCACACAACTCATCGATCCGGGCGAACAGAGCATATTGCGCATCGCCGGTCAGGTAGGGCAGTAGTCCCTCGACCGACCAGGCGCTGGGTCGTTGCGGATCGAACCCGGCCGCTGTCAGCGGCGTGGGCCAGTCCGTACGCAGATCTGCTGGCACCGCCACCCGGTGAGCTTTGGGTACAGCACCCCGCTCACTTAGCACCCGTGCTTTGAATTCCAGGACCTTCGGCACATCGATCTCGAAAACCGTTGTCCCGGGCTGCCAGTCAAGGCGATAAGCGCGGCAGTCCAGACCGGCGGCGACGATCACCGCCTGTCGTATGCCAGCCTCATCAGCGCAGTTGAAGAAGTCGTCGAAAAACCGGGTTTGCACGCCGTAGAGCCGAGGGAAAGCGGTGCCGTCCTCCGACGTTCTCGGGTTTGCTAACAGACCCTCCAGATACGGGTCGGCCGAAGCGGTGATGAAATGCTTCGCGTATTCGTCTTGGACCAGCGGTTTAGGGCCCGTGGTGTGCAGTGCACGCCAACCCGCAACCAGTAGCGCGGTGTAGCCCACGTTGCTGACAATGTCCCAGTGGTCGTCATCGGAACGAAGCGAGCCATACTCAGGTGTAGTCATCTCATCAGCCTTCCAGCATTACGGTCACCGGACCGTCGTTGACCAGTTCGACCTGCATGTGGGCACCGAACACGCCGGCTTCCACGTGCGCTCCCAACTGGCGCAGCGCTGCCGCGAACGCTGCTATCAGGGGCTGCGCCACCGCACCTGGCGCCGCGGCGTTCCAGGACGGTCGCCGACCCTTCGCGGTGTCTGCGTAGAGGGTGAACTGGCTGATTACCAGGATCGGTGCGTGCATGTCGGAGGCGGATTTCTCGTCGGCGAGAACCCGCAAATTCCAGAGCTTTTCGGCGAGACGGCGCGCCTTGTCGAGATCGTCGCCGTGGGTGACACCGACGAACGCGACCAGGCCCTGCCCGTCCGGCCGGATAGCGCCGACCACCCGACCATCGACCCTCACCGCAGCCGATGAGACCCGTTGCACCAGAACCCGCACGAGCCTCGATGCTGCCAGGCCGGCTATGCAGTCGCTGGGGCTGGGTAGGCTCATTGTGTGTCTGTGCTGGTCGCGTTTTCCGTCACCCCGCTGGGCGTGGGGGAGGGGGTCGGCGAGATCGTCACCGAAGCGATTCGCGTGGTCCGTGATTCCGGCCTGCCGAACCAGACAGATGCCATGTTCACCGTGATCGAAGGCGATACCTGGGCGGAAGTGATGGCCGTCGTGCAGCGCGCGGTGGAGGCCGTGGCCGCTCGGGCACCGCGAGTCAGCGCGGTGATCAAGGTGGACTGGCGTCCCGGGGTCACCGACGCGATGACCCAGAAGGTCGCTACCGTCGAGCGGTATCTTCTCCGGCCTGAATAGCAGCGCTAAACGCCCGCTCGGCCGCATCCCCATGGACCGCAAATACCACCCTTTGCAGCGACCCCGGCCGGTGCCGACGGACGGCGCCGACCATCAGCCGCGCAGCGTCGTCGAGCGGAAAGCCGCCCACGCCCGTGCCGAAAGCCACCAGCGCCAGCGAGCGGCAACCGAGCTCGTCGGCTTTCCGCAGGGTAGCAGCGGTGGCTGCGGTGATGATCTCGCCCGAGGTCGGACCTCCTAGCTCCATCGTCGCCGCGTGGATCACGTAGCGCGCCGGCATGTCACCGGCCGTGGTCTCGACCGCTTCCCCAAGCCCAATCGGCGCCTTCTCGGTGGACTCGCGCTGCAGCTCGGGGCCGCCGGCGCGGGCGATGGCCGCAGCGACACCACCGGCATGCCGCAGTCGGGTGTTCGCCGCATTGGTGATGGCGTCGAGCTCGAGCTTGGTCACGTCGGCCTGATGTACCTCCAACTCGATCATCGACACATTGTCCCCCCTGCAAGTACTCGGCGGCCGCGGTGATGCACCCCTTGTTGTGTTGGACCGTCGCCACCATCGCCCACACAATCGAACCCTCGCCCGGCGCCACTGCGGCCCATCGAGACTCCGGCCCATCGAGCCCAGATTCAGGGTAGCTTGAGGTGAACGAGGACAATCAAGCGGCTGGCAAGGACACAGACCGATGGCTCGTGATCCAGTTGTACCGAGGGTGCGAACAGCATGAGTGGCGACGACGCCGGGCCGGGCGAGGTCAGCCATGCCCGCGGCGTCGGTGGGCCGGGCGGAGCCGGAGGCGCCGGTGGCCGGGGTGGTGCCGGCGGTCGCGGCGGGGCGGGCGGTAGAGGCGGAGATGGCGGCATAGGCGGGGCAGCGGGCCCCGGCGGTCAACCCGGCCAGGGCGGGGTGGGCGGCGCACCCGGCCCCGGTGGAACCCCCGGCGAACCAGGTCAGCCCGGCAAACCAGGACAACCGGGGCAACCCGGCAGCCCGGGACATTAGCGCGTGCGGGTGGCGTCGTCGCGCATGAGCACGCATAGCCGCCATCTGCCCGGTACGCCCTTGAGTTCCTGCTCACCACGCTCGGCGAACCGGTGCCGTGATCCGGCGACGATGTCTCGCACGGTCGAGGACACCAGCACCTCACTGGGTCCGGCCAGCGCGCAGACGCGCGCACCGATATGCACGGCCACGCCGGCGACGTCGGTACCGTGCGAGGCATCGCGCACCTCGACCTCGCCCGCATGAATACCGATCCGGACCTCAATACCCAGCGCGGCGACCGCGTCGACGATGTCGTCCGCGCACGCGATCGCGGCACTCGGACTGGTGAACGTCGCGACGAAACCGTCACCGGCCGTGTTCACTTCGCGACCGCCGAACCGCTGGATTTCGTGGCACACGATGGTGTCGTGGTTGTCCAACAGGTCGCGCCATCGGTCGTCGCCGAGCGCGGCGGCGTGCTGGGTCGAGCCGACGATGTCGGTAAACATGATGGTGGCAAGCATGCGCTCGGCGTCAGCGCCGCCGCGCACGCCGGTGATGAATTCCTCGATTTCATCGAGCATCGGCCCGGTGTCGCCAACCCAGTACAGGGTATCGGTGCCGGGTAGTTCGACCAAGCGGGATCCAGCGATGTGCTCGGCGAGGTAGCGACCATGTCCCACCGGGATGTACGTCGATCCGACACGGTGCAAGATCAGTGTTGGAGCCTCGATGTGTCCCAAGACATCTCGTACGTCGGCCTCGGCTATGACCTTTGAAACGGCACGGGCAATGCTCGGCGGTCCGGCACGGTTGCCGGCGAGATCCCACCAGGCTCGAAACACGTCATCTCCGGCCACGGTAGGAGCCACGATGCTCAGCACGTCGAAGCCCCGCTCGACGGCATCCGGTTCCAGCGCCACCGTCAGGAACGGGTCAGCTCGACGAACCTGGGCGCCTACCGGGTAGTCGGGCGCCCATAGTGGGCGCGCCGAGCCGTTGACGACGATCAGGCTGCGCACCCGCTCGGGGTAGTCGGCGGCGAGAACAAGTCCGTTCATGGCGTGGAAACTGGGCGCGAAAATTGTCGCCTGCTCGCATCCGACCGCGTCCATCACCGCGATCGCGTCCTGGGCCCAGAACTTCGGCCCCAGCGTGGTTATCGCGGCGAGCCGTGACGACAGGCCGACCCCACGATGGTCGAGGCGGATCACCCTGCTGAATGACGCAAGACGGCGATGGAAACGGTACAGCGATGGCTCGTCGTCGATCGAGTCGATCGGCACGAACGGCCCCGGCAACACCAGCAGATCCGTCGGACCGTCACCCAGCACCTGGTAGGCGATATCCATGTCGCCGCATTTTGCGTAGCGGGTCCTGTGAATGTGGGGAGCCTGCGCCACGGTCCTACGTTAGTTCATGCGTAGGCTCATGGCGGTGAGCGCACGTGCGGGCATCGTGATCACCGGAACCGAGGTCCTGACCGGGCGGGTCCAAGACCGCAACGGCCCCTGGATCGCCGATCGGCTCCTGGAGCTCGGGGTCGAGTTGGCACACATCACGATCTGCGGCGACCGTCCCGCCGACATCGAGGCACAGCTGCGATTCATGGCTGAGCAGGGTGTGGACCTGATCGTCACCAGCGGCGGCCTGGGGCCGACCGCCGACGATATGACCGTCGAGGTGGTGGCGCGCTATTGCGGGCGCGAGCTGGTGCTGGACGACGAGCTGGAGAACAGGATCGCCAACATCCTCAAGAAGCTGATGGGGCGAAATCCCGCTATTGAACCCGCCAACTTCGACTCCATACGCGCCGCCAACCGCAAACAGGCCATGATTCCGGCCGGATCGCAAGTGATCGATCCGGTGGGCACCGCCCCCGGTCTGGTTGTGCCGGGACGGCCAGCGGTGATGGTGCTTCCCGGGCCACCGCGCGAGCTGCAGCCGATATGGAGCAAGGCCATCCAGACGGCTCCGGTACAGGATGCGATTGCCGGCCGGACGACCTACCGACAGGAGACCATCCGGATCTTCGGCCTGCCGGAGTCTTCTCTGGCCGACACACTGCGTGACGCCGAGGCAGCCATCCCGGGTTTTGACTTAGTCGAGATCACCACCTGCCTGCGGCGCGGCGAGATTGAAATGGTCACTCGCTTTGAACCGAACGCCGCGCAAGTGTACACGCAATTGGCACGGTTATTGCGCGACCGGCACGGCCACCAGGTCTATTCGGAAGACGGTGCGTCCGTGGACGAGCTGGTCGCAAAATTGCTAACTGGCCGCCGGATAGCGACCGCCGAATCCTGCACCGCAGGGTTGCTGGCGGCACGGCTCACCGACCGGCCCGGGTCGTCCAAGTACGTGGCGGGCGCAGTGGTGGCCTACTCTAACGAGGCGAAGGCACAGCTTCTCGGTGTGGATCCGGCGCTGATCGAGGCCCACGGGGCGGTTTCCGAGCCGGTCGCCCAGGCAATGGCAGCGGGGGCGCTGCAAGGCTTCGGCGCCGACACCGCCACCGCGATCACCGGAATTGCGGGTCCGAGTGGGGGAACGCCGGAAAAGCCTGTGGGAACAGTGTGCTTCACCGTCCTGCTGGACGATGGCCGAACAACCACCCGAACCGTGCGGCTGCCCGGGAACCGGTCAGACATTAGGGAGCGCTCGACGACTGTGGCGATGCACCTGCTGCGGCGCACCCTGAGCGGTATCCCGGGCTCACCCTAGCGACGGCGAAATCGACAGCAGCGCGACAAAGTTCGACGAGAAGACACCGCGCTAATGTCGATTTCGATGACGAACAAGAAAAGCAGTTTCCGTAGTACCAAAGCGGATTCCGGTGGCATCCTTGCCAATCGCCGTCAGCACCGCTACGACCAATAGCACGGGCACGATCGTCGCGGCCAAGGCGAAGGGGTAGCCATGGGATTCGGCCAGACGCTCTTGAATAGGAAGGTTGAACGCCGCCAGCAGATTACCGAGCTGGTAGGTTACGCCGGGGTAGACGCCCCGGATAGCGTCTGGCGACATCTCGGTCAGATGCGCGGGGATCACACCCCAGGCACCCTGTACGAAGACTTGCATCAAAAACGAACCCAGGCACAACATCGCCGCAGTGCGCGAGTAAGCGAACAGCGGCACGATCGGCAGTCCCAGCGCCGCACAGAAAACGATGGTGTAACGGCGGCTGAACCGCTGGGACAACGTGCCGAACGCCAGACCGCCGATGATGGCGCCGATGTTGTAGATCACCACTATCCACCTGGCGGTCAGGCTGGACAAACCGGCACCATGATCGGTAGTCGCGGTCAGGAAGGTCGGGTAGACATCCTGGGTGCCGTGGCTCATCCAGTTGAAGGCGGTCATCAACAGCACTAGGTAGACAAACCGGCGCACAATTGCGGGGTTACCCAGGACATCGCGGATTCGGGTCTTGGTGAGCCGCATGCGGTCCTGCGCGGCTTCCCAGACTTCGGATTCCTTTACCCGGTACCGGATGATCAAGCTGATCAGAGCCGGGATGATGCTTAGGCCGAACAACCACCGCCACGACAGCCCTAGCCAGTTCATCACCACCAGCGCTGCCACACTGGCCAGCAGATAGCCGAACGCGTAGCCCTCCTGCAGCAGCCCGGAGAAGACGCCACGCCGCTCGGCTGGAACCTTCTCCATGGACAGCGCGGCACCCAGCCCCCACTCTCCGCCCATGCCAATGCCGTAGAGCAGTCGCAGGATCACCAGCACGGTGAAGTTGGGTGCGAATGCGCACAGAAATCCGATCACCGAATAGAACGACACGTCGACCATCAGCGGGACCCGCCGGCCCACCCGGTCGGCCCATAGCCCGAACAGCAACGCACCCACGGGGCGCATGGCCAGGGTGGCGGTGGTGAGAAACGCGACGTCGGTCTTGGTGTGGTGGAAGGTCGTTGCGATGTCGGCATAGACCAGCACCACGAGAAAGTAATCGAACGCATCCATCGTCCAACCCAAGAAAGATGCCATAAAAGCGTTTCGCTGGTCGCCGGTCAACCGCGGTGCTGCCACGTCTGCATCGTGGCGTACCGGGCGCGGCACCGCGAGTCCGGGGACATGGCGAACAGCGGCGGCTCGCATGTCCGTGGCAGGATCGGGCAATGGTGCCTTTTCTGATGCGCGCCGCAGTGACCGGATTCGCATTATGGGTGGTGACTCTTTTCGTCCCGGGCATGCGGTTTGCGGGCGGCGACACAACGCTGCAGCGGGTCGCCATCATCTTCGTCGTCGCGGTGATCTTCGGTCTGGTCAACGCGTTCATCAAGCCCATCGTGCAGATCTTGTCGATCCCGTTGTACATCCTGACTCTCGGTCTTTTCCATGTAGTCGTTAACGCGTCGATGCTGTGGCTTACCGCGTGGATCACTGAGCACACCACCCACTGGGGACTGCAGATCGACCACTTCTGGTGGACCGCGATCTGGGCGGCGATCTTGTTGTCGATCGTCAGCTGGATCCTGTCGCTGTTGGCTCGTGACTTTCGACGTGTCACTCGCGCACACTAGAGCCACAAATTTTGGTGGGGGGACATCCTAGGTTTTCGGGGCATGTTCCACTTATGCTTACTCACACTGCTTGCCAACCTCGTCCAAGACAGGCACCCTGTCTTCGGCGTGATGACGCTGACCTCCCGCCCTCCAATACGCCGGACGGCAGCACCTAACAGCACACGACGACGGGACTGCAAATGATGCGCACTGTCGCGATTGGACCAGGTGCCGGTCCTTCGAGCACACGGCCGAGTTCGCAACCCAGTGACCTGCATAGCGGCCTACGCGCGGTTACCGAGTGCACCGGCTCAGCGGTGGTCGTTCATGTGGGCGGCGACATCGACGCCAGTAACGAGGTCGCTTGGCAGCGTCTGGTGAGCAAGAGCGCCGCTATCGCCATCGCGCCGGGTCCGTTCGTCATCGACATTCGGGACCTCGACTTCATGGGATCATGTGCATACGCTGTGTTGGCCCAGGAGTCGGTGCGGTGTCGCCGGCGCGGGGTGAATATGCGGTTGGTGAGTAACCAGCCGATCGTGGCCCGCACCATTGCCGCGTGCGGACTGCGGCGACTAATTCCGCTGTATGCAACGGTCGAGACCGCACTGGCGCCGCCTCCCAGCGCGCATTGACCGACCCATTAACCGACCGGTGCCACCCAACCCGCCATGGTGTCGGGTTAACCGCCGCCGACAAGATTGACCACCTCCCGCGCACAACCCCATGACAGGGTCACGCCGTCACCTCCGTGGCCATAGTTGTGGATGCACAGCGCTCGCCCGATCGGTTCAGCTTCCACCCGCACGGACGGCCGATCAGGACGCAGCCCGGTAATCGTCTCAATCACTGCCGCCTCGGCAAGCCGTGGTTGTATGCGGCGACACCGTTGCAGGATCCGCTCGGTTATCTCCGGCTCTGGGGTGGGGTCCCACCTGCCAGGGATACTGATGCCGCCGCAGACTACACGCTGCGGGTGGGCAAAGTAGCAGATCCATTCCGAGCCGCCGGTGCGCTCGATAAACAGTTGCTCTAGACCTGGATTGGTGAGGACGACGTGCTGGCCGAACCGCGGCCAGACCGTGGCGTCGCCGGCCAGTTCCCGAGCGCCCAGACCAGCACAGTTGATCACTATGGGCGCCGCCTCAGCGGCCTCGGCCAGCGACCGTAGCGGGCGCGTTTCGATTTCACAGCCAGTCGCCGCCAATCGCTGGGTCAGACAGTCGAGGTACTGGGGCATATCGATCATCGGCAAGGTGGCATGAAACCCAGCACGGAAGCCCCCGGGCACGTCGGCCGGGTCAGCCGGCCGCACGTCGGGGATCAGCTCCAACCCGGGCGGCATCGCACCGGTCTCGATACGATCGCCGACACTCAGCGCCGGCGTCATGCGCACGCCGGTGGCGGGATCCTTGGCCAAGTCGCGAAACACGTGCAATGACTGTTCGATCCACCCGCGTACCTTGGCAACGGGTTCCTTCGGCCGCGGCCCCCAGACCGCACCCGCCACCGCCGATGTCGTTTGCTGCGGCAATGCGGCCGCCCATACCCGCACCGGCCACCCCGCCTCGGCCAGGCATATGGCCGACGTCAGTCCGCTGACGCCGGCCCCAATCACGATGACCTGTTGCTCACCTATTGCCACAGCAGGACCGTAGCCGAAGCCAGCGTCAGTTAGGGCTGAGGCACTCGCCCTCCAGTCGGTCCGAGTAAGCCGTTGAGGATGCCGAGCTGATTTTGTAGTTGGGCCCCCGCTTCAGGTCCAGGAACTCCGGCAGGGGCAGCGCCTTCGCTGCCCGTGTTCTGCCAGGGTTGGCAGCCGTGCGTCTTGAACGCCTTGTCGGTCGGCTCAATCGTCACTACCTGTGGTTTCTTGCTGAGTGCGTTATCGATGAGCGCGCCATCGGGGTTACCCATCCGCTTCCAATAGCAGGTGCCGTCGCCGACGGGTCCCGCGGAGCTGTACGTGCCGGGAGCGATGTCAATCCCCACCGCATAGGTGCCGTCGCTATCAATTGCCGTCTTCGGTGTCGGTGCCGGCTCCGGATCGGCGCCGGCGAGGCCCACGGATCCGGCCCAGCCTGCGAGGATCAGGCCGGCGACGGCAAAGGCTGCAGCAGGAGATGGGGCTGGCTTCAAGCGCATCACACAATAGCCTACTGGGGCCTACCGGTATCCGGAACTCACTCGGCCTGGAAGCAATCACTCGTTCTCCCGCCGCCGATGGGCTTGTTCGATCCCCATATGCGCCTGCGAGCGCACGGACGGCGCGCCACCGACGCAGTGTCCGGCAATGATGCGGTAAATCGCGGACGGCGCCAACGCTTCCACCGAGTCACAGCCTTGTCCGCCAGCACACCGCCCAGACCGCATGTATCGGAGGATGTCCGGAAGCCGTTGGCCACCTCCGTGTCGAGCAACCACCGCTGTCACTGCATTGCTGTCACTAAATCGTTGTCCGGCAACACGTTTAGAGCGCTCGCGTCAGGCTGACCTCCTGGTGGCTCGCATCCCGAGCACCGGCTGGGTACCGCGACCTTCGTCGAAGTCCGCCGCCCACGGCCAGCGACCACGCCGGTCGGCCCACACCAACTGCAAGGCCGTCACCTTGTCGCCAAAGATGGCGATCGCACAATACAAATGCGCGTCCGGATGTGTAACCTGGACCGTTTCGACAAGAGGGCCGGCTGGGAGGGTGGTCTGCATACCGGGAGTCAGCAAGTCACCGACCAGAGCCCTGCGAGCGGCGATGTTCAACAACCGCTGCCCACGTCGTGGCGAGAGGCCAGTCACCACCAGTTCGGGCAAGCCGCGCCGGGTTAGACCAACCGTGTAGGCAAATGGCCGTCGCTCGCACTCCACGTGCTGTACCGCCCAGCCATGCATGAGCATTATCCCGTACACCTCGTCGAGGTACTCCTCGGCGGTGGCTTCCGGGTGATCGCACATCCAGCACATTTCGGCGCCCTTTCTCCTCATCCCCGTCTCGTCATCCCCGTCTCGTCGTGCCTGCGACCACCATGCACGCGGGGTCTGACAAATCGCGCCGGGCAAACACCAGCACCCCGCGAGCCGGTCAGCTCGCGGGGTGCTGCGGCGGGTTGTGGTTGATCGGCGGGCAGGGCCGATCAACCCGAATCAGCGCACGTCGAACCTGTCGAGGTTCATCACCTTGTCCCAGGCAGCGACGAAGTCCTGCACGAACTTCGGCTGCGCGTCATCGGCGCCATAGACCTCGACAAGCGCCCGCAACTCCGAGTTGGACCCGAAGACCAGGTCCACGCGGCTGCCGGTCCACTTCACCTTGCCACTGCCATCCTTGCCCTGGTAGGTCCCGTCATCTGCTGGCGAGGGCTCCCAGGTGATACCCATGTCGAGCAGGTTCACGAAGAAGTCGTTGGTCAGTGACTCGGAGGCCTCGGTGAACACGCCCAGCGGTAAGCGCTTGTAGTTTGCGCCGAGGACGCGCAGGCCACCTACCAGCACCGTCATCTCAGGGGCACTGAGCGTAAGCAGGTTCGCCTTGTCGAGCAGCATGTACTCGGCCGGCAACGGGTTGCCCTTTCCGAGGTAGTTTCGGAAGCCATCTGCCTTGGGCTCCAGCACGGCAAAGGATTCCACGTCGGTTTGTTCCTGCGACGCATCCGTGCGGCCCGGGGTGAAGGGCACCGTGATGTTGTGGCCAGCCGCCTTTGCTGCTTTCTCTATGGCGGCACAGCCACCGAGCACGACGAGGTCGGCGAAGGACACTTTGATGTTCCCCGGCGCCGCGGAGTTGAATGACTCCTGGATCTCTTCCAGGGTGCGAATGACCTTGCGCAGATCCCCGTCGGGGTCGTTGACCTCCCACCCGACTTGTGGCTGCAGGCGGATGCGACCACCGTTGGCGCCGCCGCGCTTGTCGCTACCACGGAACGACGACGCCGCCGCCCATGCGGTCGAAACTAGCTGTGAGACAGTCAATCCCGATGCCCGGATCTGGCTCTTAAGGCTGGCAATCTCGGCTTCGCCGACGAGGTCGTGGCTGACCGCAGGGACCGGATCCTGCCACAGCAGGGTCTGCTTGGGGACCAGCGGCCCAAGGTATCTCGCAACGGGACCCATGTCTCGGTGGATCAGCTTGTACCAGGCCTTGGCGAACTCGTCGGCCAATTCCTCGGGGTGTTCCAGCCAGCGACGCGTGATCCGCTCATAGATCGGATCCACCCGCAGCGAGAGGTCAGTGGCCAGCATCGTCGGGGAGCGCCCTGGCCCGCCGAACGGGTCCGGGATGGTGCCGGCACCGGCGCCGTCCTTGGCGGTGTATTGCCAAGCGCCAGCAGGGCTCTTCGTCAGCTCCCACTCGTAGCCGTACAGGATCTCGAGGAAACTGTTGTCCCATTTCGTCGGGGTGTTCGTCCATACGACCTCGATGCCGCTGGTGATCGCGTCCTTACCGGTTCCGGTGCCATACGAGCTCTTCCAGCCCAAGCCCATCTGCTCCAGCGGAGCAGCCTCGGGTTCGGGGCCGACCAGATCGGCCGGGCCGGCGCCATGGGTCTTACCGAAAGTGTGACCGCCGACGATCAGCGCCGCTGTTTCGACGTCGTTCATGGCCATGCGCCGAAACGTCTCGCGAATGTCGACCGCCGCGGCCATGGGGTCCGGGTTGCCGTTCGGCCCCTCCGGGTTCACGTAGATCAGCCCCATCTGCACCGCGGCCAGCGGGTTCTCCAGATCCCGCTTACCGCTGTAACGCTCATCGCCGAGCCAGGTGGCTTCCTTGCCCCAATAGACCTCATCGGGCTCCCACTGGTCGACCCGGCCGAAGCCGAACCCGAACGTCTTGAAGCCCATCGATTCCAGCGCGCAGTTGCCGGCGAAAACAATCAGGTCCGCCCATGAGAGCTTCTTGCCGTACTTCTTCTTGACCGGCCACAGCAGCCGGCGCGCCTTGTCCAAGCTGGCGTTGTCGGGCCAGCTGTTAAGCGGCGCGAACCGCTGCATGCCGCCCCCGGCGCCGCCGCGGCCGTCGTGGATGCGGTAGGTGCCGGCAGCGTGCCACGCCATCCGGATAAACAGCGGCCCGTAGTGGCCGTAGTCGGCGGGCCACCACGGCTGCGAGGTGGTCATCACTTCCTCGATGTCCCGCGTCAGGGCGTCAACGTCGATGGTCGCGACCTCCGCGGCATAGTCGAACGCCGCACCCATCGGGTCAGCGACGGCCGGGTTTTGGTGCAGTACCTTCAGATTGAGCCGGTTGGGCCACCAGTCCTGGTTTCCGCCGCCCTCGACGGGGTATTTCATATGACCCACGACGGGACAGCCGTTGCTAGCGGCTCCGGTGGTGGTTTCTGTAATGGGTGGGTGTTGCTCGGGCACAGCATTCCTTCCAGGAGTTGGTGTTATCGGGCTGTGATCACGGATGTGATCGCGAAGTGTCGGATATCGAACAATCAGGACATAGACCCCAGTAGATGACCTCCGCCTCGTCCAACAGGAAGCCGTTATGGTCCGAGGCCGTCAGACAGGGTGCCTCGCCAACAGCACAGTCGACATCGGCGATAACCCCGCAAGACCGGCAGACGATGTGATGGTGGTTGTCGCCGACCCTGGACTCGTAGCGCGCGACGGAGCCCGAGGGTTGGATCTTTCGCACCAAGCCCGCGGCGGTCAGGGCATGCAGCACGTCGTACACGGCTTGCCGGGATACGTCGGGCAGCGCAAAACGCACGGCACCGAAAATCGTTTCCGTGTCGGCGTGTGGATGCGCATTCACTGCTTCCAGGACGGCGACGCGCGGTCGGGTCACGCGCAGGTCGGCCGTCCGGAGCTGTTCGGCGTAGTCCGGTATAGAGGACACACTAGACAATATGACTCCCTTTTCTGGAATCAGTCAAGACTTTGGCTAGCGTGACAGGCGTCTGCTAGGACCCGATCGCCCCGGGGCCGCTGGATCGTGGGATGGCGGGTGGATCAGCCTTCGTATGTTCCGATGAGCCGGGCCTGCATGGTGGCGGCCTGCGCGATCACCCGCGCCGCTTGTGTCCCAGCCAGTCCCGCGAGTGGAGGCACGGCAGGAAGGTGGTAGAGGGTAAACCGGTAGTGGTGTGTCCCGGTGCCCGCCGGCGGGCAGGGGCCGGTGTATGCGGGCTGACCGCTGGAGTTCGGCAGGCTGATTCCGCCACCGGGAGTCTCACCATCGGCGGTGCTGCCAGCACCAGGGGCGATCCCGATCACGATCCAATGGACGTAAGGTTCGCGAGGTGCGTCCGGATCATCGACAACGAGTGCGCCGCCAAACGGCGCCGACCAGGTCAACGGAGGCGCGATATTGGCTCCTTTGCAGGTGTACTGTTCCGGGATCGGCGCACCGTCGGCGAATGCCGGACTGCTGATTGTCAGTACATCGCCGGTAGGCGTTTCGGGCATACTCCGACCGAGCGCTGCTGCTTTCGGCGCCAGCGGCGCCGCCTTTCGACTGTCACCGTTGCCACCGTAGGCAACTAGCGCCACGGGGAGCGCCAGCCCCAAGATGGCCAGTGCGAACCGGTGAAATGCGTGCGCCACTGTCGATTCCATATTGATCATTGTCGCCAGGCGCAATTGGAGAAGCCAGGGTTTCGACCACCTCGCCAGGGATGCCGCGGCGTCAGCCTTCGAATGTGCCGACGAGCCGGGCCTGTCCGCTGGCGGCCTGTGCTATCGCCTGTGCCGCTTGGACTCCCGTGGCTCCCGGTGGCAGCTGGAGCGCGACAGGAAGGTGGTAGAGGGTAAACCGGTAGTGGTGTGTCCCGGTGCCCGCCGGCGGGCATGGACCGAAGTATCCTTGCCGACCACCAGAATTCGGCACGCTGTGCCCACCAGCAGGAGTCTGACCATCCGCCGTGCTGCCAGAGCCAGGGGCGATTCCGGTCACGATCCAGTGCACGTACAGTCCGCCGACCGCGTCGGGGTCATCGACGACGAGTGCCAGTTCGGCTGCGCCCGCGGGCGACGACCACGTCAACGGTGGCGCCACGTTGGCCCCCTTGCAGCTGAATTGCACCGGGATCGGGGCGCCGTCGGCGAACATGGGACTGGCGATCGTCAGTGGCTCGGCGGCCGGCGCCGGCGTTGTTGCGTCGACGGTCGTCGCTTTCGGCACGTATGGCGGTGTCTCTCGACTGTCACCGCCCCCGCCCCCGCAGCCACCCAGCGCCACTACGAGCGCCAGCCCCGCGGTGGCTAATGGGGTTCGGTGAAGTGTGCTCGTCATTGGAGATTCCATAGCACATTGTTACTAACTGGGATTCGAGAGTACAGCTGTTTTGCGGCCGCGCTTACCAGACAGCCGGGCCCCGGGCCACCCATCGCCTCACGGTACCAGCACCACCTTGTCGACGTTCTCCCGTGCGGCCAGAATCCGATGTGCTTCAGGAGCTTCGGCGAACGGCACGATTGCATGAACGATCGGCAGGATCGTTCCGTCGTTGAGCGCCTTGGTCAGCGGCGCGATCCAGGGTTCAAGGGTGCGGCGATCGTCCCACAACCGCAGCATGTTAAGACCGATCACGGTTTTCGACTCCTCGAGTTGTTTCATCAGGTTAAAGCCGCGCAGCATTGACAACGCGTGGGGCGCCACCCTGCGCATCGATCGTTTCTCGCCGTGCTGCATATTCGAAATCCCGTAGCCAACCAGCCTTCCACCCGGGCGCAGCAGAGTGTAGGACCGCCGCAGCGAGGTGCCGCCGAGCGCGTCAAGCACGACGTCATACGGGCCCAATCCCTGCCACCAGCCGTCCCGGCGGTAGTCGATCGCGCGGTCCACACCGAACTCGGCCAGCTTCTGATGTTTTTGGGGTGATGCGGTGCCGTGCACTTCGGCCTTGGCTGCTTTCGCGAATTGGACCGCCGCGATGCCGACTCCACCGGCCGCGGCGTGAATCAGCACCCGCTCACCGGCGCGCAACGATCCGTAGCCGTGCAGCGCCGCCCAGGCGGTCGCGTAATTCACCGGGACCGCGGCACCCTGTTCGAAGCTCAGCGCATCGGGGAGCACAACCGAGTCGGTGGCCGCAACGTTGACGATCTCGCAGTAGCCACCAAATCGTGTACCGGCCAGGACTCGTTCGCCGACCCGGTTCGGGTCGACCCCATCACCGACAGCCTCGACCGTCCCAGCGACTTCGTATCCGACCACCGCCGGAAGTTTCGGCGCGTCTGGGTACAGGCCGACGCGGGCGAGATGGTCAGCGAAGTTCACCCCTGCTGCGCGGACGGCGACCCGCAGCTGGCCCGGGCCCGGTGGCGGCGGGTCCGGTCGCTGCCGCACCTGCAAGACCGATGGGTCGCCATGTTTGGTGATGACCACTGCTCGCATAATGTTCTCCTTGTCAGGCTTGACGGGTCGCACCCGCGAACACCCCTCTGTGATAGCACGAGTTATCAGGAGGTTCGGCGGGGCGTTACCTTTGCGGTTGTGCACTTCGACTGGGAGCGCCTGACCGACAGCGTGCATCGCTGCCGGCTGCCGTTCTGTGACGTCACCGTTGGGCTGGTCCGGGGCCGCACCGGAATACTGCTCGTCGACACCGGGACCACCCTCGGCGAAGCAACAGCAATCGCGGCCGACGTCAAGCAGATCGCTGGTTGCCAGGTAACGCATGTTGTGTTGACACACAAGCATTTCGACCATGTGCTGGGTTCCTCGGTGTTCGACCAAGCGGAGGTGTTCTGCGCTCCCGAGGTCGTCGAATACCTACGGTCGGCTACCGACCGGCTCCGCGAAGATGCCCTGAGCTACGGCGCGGACACAGCTGAGGTTGACCGCGCGATCGCGGCCCTGAAACCACCTCAGCACGGGATCTACGATGCAGCCGTCGATCTCGGGGACCGCACCGTCACCATCACTCACCCCGGCAGCGGCCACACCACAGCAGATCTCGTCGTGGTGGCGCCGGCCACCGGCCATGCAGACGGCCCAACGGTGGTCTTCACGGGTGATCTTGTCGAGGAGTCAGCCGATCCTGATATCGACGCCGATTCCGACCTGGCGGCCTGGCCGGCAACGCTTGATCGGGTACTTGCGATCGGCGGCCCTGACGCCAGCTACGTCCCGGGGCACGGGAAGGTCGTCGATGCGCAGTTTGTCCGTCGCCAGCGCGCCTGGTTGCGAACACGTGCGAGCCGCCAGCCTCGTGAAACGCCAGCTACTTTGCCGTGCAAGCGGTGACGAGCGCATCCGGGTCGGTAACGCTGACCCACAATTCGCGCACCGTCATCGACTTCTTCCACATCTTTGCCTGTTCGGGCGGATCGATCGTCAGTGCCACCAGGCCCTTACGTGACCCGTTGACCAGCCAGCGGCCGAATCCAAAGTGCACCCCGGCTGCGTAGACCCTTGCGTTGGTCGCCTCTGCCTTCGTGATCGACGTCAACGGGATGTCGGCGGCAAATGCCCATCCCATCTTGACGTGCAGGCTCCCCGCCCCAACCCATAGCTCGCTGTTCTTGGGGCCGAGCCCGAGCGGCACCGCAAGCGGGAGAAACCAACGGTCAAAGCGCAACTGGGTCGGCACCAAGATGACCCTACCGGTGCTAGTGCGGCTCAGTACCATGTAGGAGTTAGTCTCGAACCGCCCCAGTGGCGTTGCGGAATTTGCGAGCCGTCATCGGTCAGTGATCTAGGTCGCCCGTCCGGGGATACACTCGGTCCGTCAGGTGAATCGGGGCTGCAGAGGAGCGCAAGGCCATGGCCATCGCCGAAACGGACACCGAGGTCCACACACCGTTCGAGCAGGACTTTGAGAAAGACGTAGCCGCCACTCAGCGATACTTCGACAGCTCGCGCTTTGCTGGGATCATTCGGCTCTACACCGCCCGCCAAGTCGTGGAACAGCGCGGCACGATCCCCGTCGACCACATCGTGGCGCGAGAGGCGGCGGGCGCCTTCTACGAGCGTCTGCGCGAACTCTTTGCAGCCCGCAAGAGCATCACGACGTTTGGCCCCTACTCGCCGGGGCAGGCGGTGAGCATGAAGCGGATGGGTATCGAGGCGATCTACCTCGGTGGTTGGGCTACCTCAGCTAAGGGCTCCAGCACCGAAGATCCGGGGCCCGACCTCGCCAGCTACCCGCTGAGCCAGGTGCCTGACGATGCCGCGGTGCTGGTGCGCGCCTTGCTCACCGCGGACCGCAACCAACACTATCTACGCCTGCAGATGAGCGAGCGACAGCGTGCGGCGACACCGGCTTACGACTTCCGCCCGTTTATCATCGCCGACGCCGGCACCGGCCACGGCGGCGATCCGCACGTACGCAACCTGATCCGCCGCTTCGTCGAGGTCGGTGTGCCGGGCTACCACATCGAGGACCAACGACCCGGCACCAAGAAGTGCGGCCACCAGGGCGGCAAGGTCCTGGTGCCGTCCGACGAACAGATCAAGCGGCTCAACGCCGCCCGCTTCCAGCTCGACATCATGCGGGTGCCCGGCATCATCGTCGCACGCACCGACGCGGAGGCGGCCAACCTGATCGACAGTCGCGCCGACGAGCGTGACCAGCCGTTCCTTCTCGGCGCGACCAAGCTCGACGTACCGTCCTACAAGTCCTGTTTCCTGGCAATGGTGCGGCGTTTTACGAACTGGGCGTCAAGGAGCTCAATGGTCATCTTCTCTATGCGCTTGGCGACAGCGAGTACGCGGCGGCCGGCGGTTGGCTTGAGCGCCAAGGCATTTTCGGCTTGGTCTCCGACGCGGTCAACGCGTGGCGGGAGGACGGCCAGCAGTCGATCGACGGCATTTTCGACCAGGTCGAGTCGCGGTTCGTGGCGGCCTGGGAGGACGACGCGGGCCTGATGACCTACGGAGAGGCCGTGGCGGACGTGCTCGAATTCGGTCAGAGCGAGGGCGAACCCATTGGCATGGCTCCCGAGGAGTGGCGGGCGTTCGCCGCGCGTGCATCGCTGCATGCCGCCCGGGCAAAGGCCAAGGAGCTGGGCGCCGATCCGCCATGGGACTGCGAGCTGGCCAAGACCCCGGAGGGCTACTACCAGATCCGCGGCGGCATACCGTATGCGATCGCCAAATCGCTGGCCGCGGCACCGTTTGCCGACATTCTTTGGATGGAGACCAAGACCGCCGATCTCGCCGACGCTCGACAGTTCGCCGAGGCGATCCATGCCGAGTTCCCCGACCAGATGCTGGCGTACAACCTCTCACCATCGTTCAACTGGGACACCACCGGCATGACCGACGAGGAGATGCGGCGCTTCCCCGAGGAGCTCGGCAAAATGGGCTTCGTCTTCAACTTCATCACCTATGGCGGGCACCAGATCGACGGTGTCGCGGCCGAGGAATTCGCCACCGCGCTGCGCCAGGACGGCATGCTGGCGCTGGCTCGGTTGCAGCGCAAGATGCGCTTGGTCGAATCTCCCTATCGCACACCGCAAACGCTAGTCGGCGGGCCGCGCAGTGACGCCGCATTGGCTGCCTCCTCCGGACGCACGGCGACCACGAAGGCAATGGGCAAGGGCTCCACCCAGCACCAGCACTTGGTGCAAACTGAGGTGCCGCGCAAGCTGCTAGAGGAATGGCTGGCCATGTGGAGCGGTCACTACCAGCTCAAAGACAAACTGCGCGTACAGCTTCGGCCGCAGCGGGCCGGCTCGGAGGTGCTCGAGCTCGGCATCCACGGCGAAAGCGATGACAAGCTCGCCAACGTGATATTCCAACCGATCCAAGATCGCCGCGGCCGCACCATCCTGTTGGTACGCGACCAGAACACGTTCGGTGCGGAACTACGCCAAAAGCGGCTGATGACCCTGATCCACCTCTGGCTCGTCCACCGCTTCAAGGCGCAGGCGGTGCACTACGTCACGCCCACCGACGACAACCTCTACCAGACCTCGAAGATGAAGTCGCATGGAATCTTCACCGAGGTCAACCAGGAGGTGGGCGAGATCATCGTCGCCGAGGTGAACCACCCGCGCATCGCCGAACTGCTGACGCCCGATCGGGTGGCGCTGCGGAAGTTGATCACGAAGGAGGCGTAGCCAGCGCTGCCAACTGTCTTGGGGGCCAACCGGGTGTGCGTCGAGGTGGCGCACATCGCGAAACGCGAAGGATGCTGTCAGACGGCGTCTGCGGTGGCCTGTCGAAGATCCAGCGCACCGGCGTTCACCTGCGTCGGCCCGCGGTCGCGACTACCATCGCCGCCCCCGTTTACGGCCCGGCACCCGGTGAGAAGAAGCCCAGGAGCATTTGGCCGATGTTGTTGACGCCCGAGTTAAACGCAGCGGTGAGGTGACCAACGGTGCTCGTGTTGTTGAAGCCCGAGACGGTGTTGCCTAGGTTCGCCACGCCCGACGCCAGCTGCCCGACGTTGTAGATTCCCGAGACTCCGCCTTGCAGCGCGTTCGGCACCTGGTTCCAGAGGCCCGAAATGCCGGGCCCGACGTTGCCGAAGCCGGATGCGCTTCCATCGCCACTGTTGAAGAAGCCCGAAGACGGGGTGGTGGTGGAGTTTCCGAAGCCCGGGGCGCTCGTGATGTTGATCGGGATGTTGATCGGTCCCAAGCCGCCGTTGGCGGTCAAGTTCAGGGGGGATCCGGGAATGGTGAAGCCGGGGATCGTAACCGGGCTCGTGCCCCCGCTCAACGGAACATTCAACCCAAACGGATTAATCGCGAAACCAGGGATCGTAACCGGGCTCGTGCCCCCGCTCAACGGAACATTCAACCCAAACGGATTAATCGCGAAACCAGGGATCGTGACAGCGTTGGTAGCACCGCTCAGCGGAATATTCAAACCGAACGGATTAACACTGAATCCCTGGATGCCAGACTCCAGGGTGCCGCCGGCCAGCGTGACGCCTAATACGAATGTGCTAAGCGGGATGGGGCCGATGTAGCCCGTGAAGATACCAGCGACGTTAAACGGAAGTTCGTTGAGAGTGATGTTGACCGGTATCCTGATGTTAATCGTAAGGGGGATGCGGGAAATAGGGACGCCGGGAACGGTGATCGGACCGACACCACCCAGCGCGTTCAGGCTCAACGGAATACCAGGAATAGTAATATCAGGCACCACAATCGGACCGACACCACCCAGCGCGTTCAGGCTCAACGGAATACCAGGAATAGTAATATCCGGCACCACAATCGGACCGACACCACCCAGCGCGTTCAGGCTCAACGGAATACCAGGAATAGTAATATCCGGCACCACAATCGGACCGACACCACCCAGCGCGTTCAGGCTCAACGGAATACCAGGAATAGTAATATCCGGCACCACAATCGGACCGACACCACCCAGCGCGTTCAGGCTCAACGGAATACCAGGAATAGTAATATCCGGCACCACAATCGGACCGATGCCACCATTCACTTCGACGCTCAGTGGGATGGCGGGAATGCTGAGTGTGTCTGAGTAGCCAATCAGACCCTGGTAATCGCCCCTCCACAGTATGCCGTTGCTGTAGCTGCCCGAGATCAGGGCGCCGGTGTTAAGGTCGCCAATGTTTCCCCAGCCGGTGTTGAGGTCGCCGAGGTTTAGGTACCCCGTGTTGGCGTTGCCCGGGTTGAGGTCGCCCGTGTTGGTGTCGCCGGCGTTGTAGCTGCCTGTGTTGTAGCTTCCTGCGTTGCCGATTCCAGTGTTGACGTTGCCGGTGTTGAACAGGCCCGTGTTGGCGTTGCCCACGTTACCCAGGCCGGTGTTGTAGTTGCCGGAGTTGCCGATGCCGACGTTTCCGTTGCCTGAGTTGAAGAAGCCGATGTTGCCGTTGCCGGAGTTGAAGAAGCCGATGTTGCCGCTGCCGGAGTTCAGCGCCCCGAATCCGACCTGATTGTCGCCGGTGAGCCCGATACCAATATTTCCAGTGCCCGTGTTGCCGAAGCCGATGTTGCCGTTACCGATGTTCGCGAAGCCGTAGTTGTTGCCGCCGATGTTCCCAAAGCCAATGTTGTGCAGGGCCTCCGTCAACCCCGGACCCGTGTTTGCAAACCCAAGGTTGTTGCTGCCGACGTTTCCAAAACCGAAGTTGTTGCTTCCGATGTTTCCGAAACCGAAACTTCCGTTGCCGATGTTTCCGCTACCGAAGTTGTAGCTACCGACGTTTCCGCTACCCACGTTGTAGTCGCCGAGGTTTGCGTTGCCCAAGTTGAGTGTGCCGTCGTTGGCGAAGCCGAAGTTGAATAACGTCCCACCTGCGGCGTTGCGCATGAAGCCGGCGAGTTGGCTGTCGGTGTTACCGACGCCGGAGTGAAAGGCCGATGTCGCTAGGCCCAGCGTGCTGGTGTTGTAGAGGCCTGAGACTGTGTTGCCGAAGTTCAAGATTCCCGATGTCAGTGGCCCGACGTTAAGGAATCCGGAGTTGCCGAGATTCCCAGCAATGTTCCAGAAGCCAGATCCGCCCGAACCGACGTTCCCGAAACCCGATGTGCCGCCCGTACCGCTGTTGAAGAAGCCCGATGACGGGGTGGTGGTCGAGTTTCCGAAGCCTGGGGTGCCCGCGATTTCGATCGGGATGTTGATCGGCCCGAGGCTGCCGGACACGTCGATGCCCAACGGGATTGAGGGGATCGTGATTGGCGGGGTAGTGAGGGGGCCGATGGCGCCGCCCACATCAATACCCAACGGGATTGCCGGAAGTGAGTAGCCATCCGGGAACACCGTAAACGGGCCTAACCCTCCGCCCACATCAATACCCAACGGGATTGCCGGAAGTGAGTAGCCATCCGGGAACACCGTAAACGGGCCTAACCCTCCGCCCACATCAATACCCAACGGGATTGCCGGAAGTGAGTAGCCATCCGGGAACACCGTAAACGGGCCTAACCCTCCACCCACATCAATACCCAACGGAATAGCCGGCAAACTATAACCACCCGATAAGAAGGTGATGGGACCGATTTGACCACTCACTGTCACGTAATCTGGAGGGAATCCGGGGAAAAATGGCGGAATCGCGGGAATCTCAGGAGTGCCTAGCTGTATCGATATGCTACCCGGGCCTATGCTGCCAACGGTGGGATTTACGCCGAATAAGCCGATCGCAAGCGGAGACGCGGGGATCGAAATCGATCCCACGTTAATGACCTGGAACGCCGATAGCTCTAGGCCAATAGAATTTAGAGTGATCGGCGGGATGTTGATGGGGCCAACGAGTGCCCCGGTACTGTTGATGCCCAGCCCGATGGCGGGAACAGTAATAGGCGGAACATTGATCGGCCCCACCAACGCTCCGGAACTGTTAATGCCCAGGCCGATTTCGGGAATGGTGATGGACGGGATGGTGATGGGGCCGACGGAGCCGAGGCCGTTGAGGTCTAGGCCAGCAGCGGGAATGGTCAGTGTGCCGGAGAAGCCGATCAAGCCCTGGTAGTCGCCTCGCCAGAAGAAGCCGTTGCTGTAGTTGCCAGAGTTGAATCCACCGGTGTTGACGTTGCCGGTGTTTCCCACGCCGGTGTTGAGGTTGCCGGGGTTGAAGAAGCCTGTGTTGGAGCTGCCCGTGTTGAAGTCGCCCGTGTTGAAGCTGCCTAGATTGAAGCTGCCCGTGTTGTAGTTGCCCGTGTTGCCGATGCCAGTGTTGGCGATGCCGGCGTTGAAGAAGCCCGTGTTGGCTTGGCCCGTGTTGCCGATACCCGTGTTGTAGCTGGTACCTGAGTTCCCGATGCCGAAGTTTCCGGTGCCCGTATTGCCGATGCCGATGTTGCCGGTGCCTGAGTTGAACAAGCCGATATTGCCGGTCCCCGAGTTCCAGCCGCCGAACCCCTGCTGGTTGTCGCCGGTGAGGCCGAAGCCGATGTTTCCGTTGCCCGTGTTGCCGAAGCCGATGTTTCCGTTGCCGGTGTTGCCCAAGCCAACGTTGTTGCTGCCGACATTTCCAAGGCCGAAGTTGTTGCCGCCGGGATTTAGGCTGCCCAAGTTCAAAATGCCAAGGTTAGCGGCGCCCATCTGTCCGAAGCCCGAGTTTGCCAGGCCTAAGCTAAGATTTGCCAGCACACCCTTGGAACTGGTGATCGCCGCGGTGACGACGGCCGCCGGAGCGGCCGCCAACTGGGCGGGCAGGTCTGTCAGATTCTGCGGCGGCGCAGTGAACGGCGTCAGGGCCGACGCCACCGCCGATGCCCCGGCATGGTAGGCCGACATCACCGACACATCGATGGCCCACATCTGTTCGTATGCGGCCTCAATCGCAGCGATCGCCGGAGCATTCTGCCCGAAGAAGTTTGAGAACACCAATGACACCAGGTCGGAGCGGTTGGCCGCCACCAGCGCCGGTTGCACCATCGCCGCCCGGACAGCCTCGAACTCGGCCACGAGGGCCGCGGCTTGGGTTGCCGACCGCTGGGCCTGGGCCGCTGCCGCGGCAAGCCATCCTAGGTACGGCGCTACCGCAGCGGCCATCGCCGCCGATGACGGTCCGAGCCACGATTCGCCGACCAGGCCCGACGTCACGGAGTTGAAAGAGGCCGCTGCCGAGGCCAATTCCATCGCCAGTTGGTCCCAGGCGACCGCGGCCGCCGACATGGGTTCTGATCCCGCCCCGCCGAATATGAGGGCCGAGTTGATCTCTGGTGGCAATGTTGAAAAATTCATGGCCCCGACTTTCCCTGGGTGCACCGAATTCATGGCGGCTCACCAACCCGCGGTCGGCGAGCGCCGTGTCGCTCGACGCTACTCGGCGATCTTCGCGGCCGTATGCATATCACCCGAATAGGGCCATGATTCATAGATCTCGTCAAACTGATTTACGGCGGGCGCTTTTTAGCCGCTCTAGGAATCGACGCCAAACCCAACGAACGAGCCTCAGCCAAGGCCGAAATCGATTAATTCCCCGATGATTTCATCGTTGTGGAGGTCGTCGCAGGCGTCGTTGATCTGATCGTGGCGATTACGGCTGGTGATCCTCTCCGCGGGGCGGGGTCCGCACGGATTATGGCGTGGTGCTCTGGAAGAACAGGCCCGACAGGTTGTTGCCGATGTTGGCCAAACCGGAGACCAAGCTGGTCACGGCAAACGGCAGGGTGCCGGTGTTGGCGAAGCCCGATATGCCGCTGCCAAGGTTGGAGAAGCCGGAGATAAGACCACCGTAGTTCTGGTAGCCCGAGCCGGCTAGCAGCCCAACAGGACTTGTGTTGAACCAACCCGACAGTCCCGAGCCGCTGTTGCCGAAGCCCGAGTTCCCACCGATTCCGGCGTTGAAAAAGCCCAACGAGGGCGTTGCGCTCGAGTTGAAGTATCCCGGCCCCGCTGGGATTGCGAATCCGCCCATGGTGGTGCTCGGCAGGTGGATGCTGGCGATGGTGAGTGCGGGTGTGGTGAAGGCCGCCAAGCCCACCGGCTGGATGGTGAACTCTGGCGTGGTGATCTCCGGGATATTGACCTGGGGGAGGGTGAAACCGCTAAGTCCGATCGGGTCGATGGCGAACGGTGGAGTCGTTATCTCGGGCGTCATGATCTGAGGAAGCGTGAAACCACCCAGCGCTATCGGATCGATCGTGAACGCCGGGGTGGTAATCGCCGGGATGCTGAGCTGCGGCAGCGTAAACCCACCCAGCGTGATCGGGTCGATGGTCAACTCCGGGGTCGTGAACTGTTGAGTAGTGATATCCGGCAGGCTCAATGCACCGACACCAATCGGACTGATCGTCAACGCCGGAGTGGTGAATTCTTGGGTGCTGATCTCTGGCAGGGTGAACCCGTCGACCGAGATCCCCCCGAGGGACCACGGTTGGATGACGACGTTGGGGAGGGTGAAGGGGGTGACGTTGATTGCGCCGATCGAGAAGCCGACGCCGTTGATTTGACCTCCACCCACGGTAATGGTCCCAGTATTAATAAAGGCAGGAGGTGTATTAGCGAAGCCGCCAATCTGCGGGAATACCCCGGGCATATTGGTTTGCAAGGCAGTGATGTTGTTCGGAATGAACACCACCAAATTAGTTATCGTAATGCCGTTAAGGCTAAAGGTGGGAAGATTGATGACACCAGAATTTGCTTGCGTGGCTATGCCGGGAGTGCTAAAGCCGCCTATACTTATTTGGGGTGTACTTATTAACGGGGTGTGTATCGTGGGTAGCGTAAATCCGCCGACAGTGGTGCCAGCCGGAATCGTGATCGGCGGAACCGTCACCGACGGAATACTCAGCGTCGGCAGATTGAACGCACCTAGCGCTGTGCCAGCCGGAATCGTGATCGGCGGAACCGTCACCGACGGAATACTCAACTGAGGCAAGTTAAACGCACCTACCGTGATGTTGGCTGGTGTCGTTGTAGCTGGAATCGTCAACGACGGCACCGTCAACCCCGGCAAATCAAACGCACCCACCGTGATGTTAGCTGGCGTCATCGCCGCTGGAATCGTCAACGACGGCACCGTCAACCCCGGCAAATCAAACGCACCCACGGTAACGTTGGCCGGCGTCGTCACCGCCGGAATCGTCAACGACGGCAAGGTTATCGCGGGCAGGCTGAACGCGGGAACCGAGATTCCGGGTATTTCCAGAGACGGAAGCGTCAAATCAGGGCTGGTGATGGCGAACTGCAGGCTGCCTTGGCCCACACCACGGTAAAAGACACCATTGTTCATGTCGCCCGTGTTGAACAAGCCGTTATTCATGTCGCCTATGTTGAAGGCGCCGGTGTTGATGCTTCCTGTGTTGAACCAGCCGGTGTTGGCGCCGCCCGTGTTGAAGGTACCCGTGTTCGACGGGCCCGGGTTGAAGGCACCGAAGTTGTAGTGGCCGACGTTGAAGCTGCCGGTGTTCGCGTTCCCAACGTCGAACATGCCCGTATTGAAAGAGCCCGCATTCAGGAATCCGGTGTTGCCGTGTCCGGGGTTGAACAGGCCAGTGCTGAAGTTACCGGAGTTCCCGATGCCAAAGTTGCCATTGCCGGAGTTGAAGAAACCGATATTGGCGCTACCCGCGTTGAATAATCCGACGTTACCGTTGCCGGAATTGAGTCCGCCAATGCCGATTTGGTTGTTTCCAGTCAGGCCGTTGCCGATATTGTTGTTGCCGGTGTTCGCAATTCCGAAGTTGCCGATGCCTGCATTGGCGAATCCCGTGTTCAAATTGCCCAGGTTTGCAAGTCCGAAGTTGTTGGCGCCCGCGTTTCCTATGCCGATGTTGTTGCCACCTAGGTTGGCCGAGCCGATATTGAAGCTACCGAAGTTGCCGGACCCCAGATTGTTGTTGCCAAGGTTGGCGTTGCCGATGTTGCCGAGCCCATTGTTGGCATTGCCGAGGTTGCCACCACCGACGTTGGCCAAGCCGAGGCTAGCGGCGATCGCCCGGCCGGCAAAAGTCGGCATGCCCACGGCCGTGGTGAGCGCGGTCACCACGGCCGCGGGCCCGGCCGCCAGACCCGCCGGAAGCCGCAGCGGGAGGGCGAATGCCGGTAGCGCCACAGCGACCGCCGACGCCCCGGAATGGTAGGCCGCCATCGCCGATACATCCAGAGCCCACATCTCCTCGTATGCGGCTTCGGCGGCCGCGATCGCGGGAGCGTTTTGACCAAAAAGGTTCGATATCACCAGCGATATGAGGCCGGAACGGTTGGCGGCCACCAGCGCCGGTTGTACCATCGCCAGCCGCACAGCCTCGAACTCGGCCACCATCACCTGGGCCTGGGTGGCCGCCTGCTCGGCCTGGGTCGCCGCCGCGGCCAGCCACCCCGCATACGGGGCTGCCGCCGCTGCCATCGCCACCGATGACCGACCCTGCCACGACCCGCCGACCAGCCCGGCTGTCACCGAGCCGAAAGAGACAGCAGCCGAGGCTAATTCGGTTGCCAGCCCGTCCCAGGCCGACGCCGCCGCCAGCATCGGTCCGGAGCCCGCCCCGGCGAAGATCAAGGCCGAGTTGATCTCCGGCGGCAACACTGAGTAATGCATCGCTCCCCACCTTCCGGGGTGAGCCTGGTGCTGATGAAAGGTCACACGCCCGTCGTCGCTGACTCGTTCGTAGCGCATGAGAGTACGCGGAGATCTTGAATTGTGTATCCGAGCAAATGAAACCGTTATCTATTTGTTATAGACATATCGGGCACGGATGCAAAGTTCTTTTACACGCTATGCGTAATCACGATCCGTGCCCGTCTGATGTAAACCACCGACGTAGGCGCACTGATATAAATGCATTTATTACCAAGGTGATTGGGTGAAATAATTACCCCGGAAAACTGTGCTCAATAGGAACGATTATTAGTTTGAATCACTGCCATAATCCACCCTATGTGCAACCCGGATGAATTCCGATCGCGTGCTTATTCCTGCCAAACATTCGGGCTTTAGCCCTGGCCCACCACGCGGGCACCAATCCGACGCTGCCCCTACAGCGAAATCACCGGCGCACCGCCTCCCGCTCGGCCGCCTTCACCAGTTGACCCGCGAAGAACCTGACCGCGCCACCCAGCGCCGCCCGCATCACCGGCCCCGTCCCACGAACCTTTTCGGTAAACGAGCCACTCCAGCGGAGATCGGTACCGCCCGACGCATTTGGTGTAAGGACCACCTCGCCGAAGTAGTCCTGGACGGGTGTCCTCGCGCCAACCAGCTTGTAGACGTGGCGACGGTCCTGCTCATACTCGACGGTCTCTTCCTGCACGAACACCGGCCACATGCCTAGTTTGCGGATGGCCCCGATGCCGCCGGGCGCGGGATCACCGCGTCGCGCCCAACTCGATTGAGCAACGATGGGCTTGGCCCAGGTCGCCCAGTTGCCACCGTCTGTCACGAGCCGAAACAAGGTTGCAGCCGGCGCGCTGCTGGTCTTGGTGACCTCGAACGAAAATTTCCGACCCGACATGCGCGACTCCCGAAACGACAACTGAAGCGGCCCGATATGGTGCTGCCGCGTACCCTACCGCGCAGCCGTCCGTGCCGGCCGTAGTGGACCAGCCAAGGTGTTCCCGCGCTGGCCGCAGCAGGCGCATAATCACGAGGTGTCCCGCGCAGATACCGTCTCAGTGCCCCGTGCGCCCACCCAGGCTGAGGTCGCCGCAGTGCTGCGCATCATGACGCCGCTGCGCAAGGTGATTAAACCAAAGGTCTATGGGATCGAAAATGTGCCGACCGAACGCGCATTGCTGGTTGGCAACCACAACACGCTTGGCTTGGTCGACGCGCCATTGCTGGCCGCCGAGCTCTGGGAGCGGGGGAGAATCGTCCGGTCCCTTGGCGACCACGCCCATTTCAAGATTCCGGGGTGGCGCGACGCGCTGACACGAACAGGGGTCGTCGAAGGCACCAGAGAGATCACCTCGGAGTTGATGCGACGCGGCGAGCTCGTCATGGTCTTTCCCGGCGGCGCCCGTGAGGTCAACAAGCGCAAGAACGAGCGCTACAAGCTGGTGTGGAAAAATCGGCTGGGGTTCGCGCGCTTGGCAATTCAGCACGGCTATCCGATTGTGCCGTTCGCTTCGGTGGGTGCTGAACACGGCATCGACATCGTGCTCGACAACGAATCCCCACTGCTGGCACCGGTCCAGTTCCTCGCCGAGAAGCTGCTCGGCACCAAAGACGGTCCGGCGCTGGTCCGTGGTGTCGGACTGACACCGGTACCGCGCCCCGAACGGCAGTATTACTGGTTCGGCGAGCCAATCGACACCACAGAGTTTATGGGGCAGCAAGCCGACGATAACGCCGCACGCAGGGTGCGCGAGCGTGCCGCCGCCGCTATCGAACACGGCATCGAGCTGATGCTGGCCGAGCGCGCAGCCGATCCAAATCGATCCCTGGTCGGACGGCTCTTGCGCTCGGACGCCTAAGGCGCCCCTGAGGCGTTCCCGGGGCCTGATTCAGAAGTCAGAAGACCGAGTCGACTTGATCGGGGATTGGGGTGCCGTCGTTGCGCAATACCGGTTGTTTCGATCCGTCGGGGTTGATGAATGCCTCCCCGCATACGTAAGGAGCGTGCTGGGGCAGCGGGTCGATAAACATCGGGTTGATCGCCCACTTACCGCCCCTGGTGAACAGGCCGTCGTAGGCCCGGCACATGAGGTCGTCCTGGTTGCGGTTGATCACGAGTGACACCACGGTGGCGTCGCCGACGAAGGTGGCGTCGCTGTTCGAGTCGCCGGCGGCGAGGACTTGACGACGATCCGCCGCGAGCTGATTGAAGGCTTGCGGGCCAGTCACCCCGAAGATGACCTGATTGGCCCAACACCGTTTGCCATCAAGGTAGGTCATGACTGAATCGTCGCCGTCGCGGACGCCTCCGCAACCGACGAGGTGAGCGGTGAGTTTCCCGGACTGGTCGGCGACGCTGCGGACTCCGACGACATGCTGATCGTCTAGACCTACCTCGCCCGCCCACACCTTGACGATCGGTTCGGGTGACGCTGACACCACCCAGGTGTCGATACCGTGTGCCTGCAGAGTACCGATGAGGTCTTTCATTTGTGGATAGACGCGGATGTAACCATCGACCTGCTGTGTTCCGACCTGCTGGGTGGCGCCGACATCGGCGGCAAGGTTCTGTTTCTTGGCCTGGTCTGCGAATCCGGCGAGCTCCTCAGCGGTGTAGCCCGCCGACAGTGCGTTGCTCCACGCGTACGGACCCGCCAACCGGCGCACGTTGTTACCCACGAAAGCCGGCTGTCCCGTGGTGGTTTCGCCGTCGAGAAGGGAAAGGATCTCGTTCGCGCACAACGCATTGCTGCCGGTCGGCAGCGGCTTGCCGGCAGGTACAACCTTGCCGCATGCCACGCTCAGCGCGTTCGCCGCCGCGTCGGTCAGGTATCGGCTGGCGGCATGCCAATCCTGGTTGGCTGGCTGCAGCACCAGGCTGTGCTGCAGCATGTAGTAGTTCGTGGCGTAGCCGATGTCGTTCTTGACGACGGTGTTGTCCCAGTCAAAGATGGCGACCTTGCGCGCAGAACCGTCCGCGGTGCCGGTGCACCTGCTGTTGGCATCGATCGCCGACTGCAGGAATTCACGAACTCCGTGGTGCCACTTCAGAAACGCGTCGAGCTGACGACAGCCG
Source organism: Mycobacterium tuberculosis H37Rv (assembly GCF_000195955.2). GTDB lineage: Bacteria > Actinomycetota > Actinomycetes > Mycobacteriales > Mycobacteriaceae > Mycobacterium > Mycobacterium tuberculosis. The sequence goes on from NC_000962.3 coordinate 2,173,704, forward strand.
GACGCTGGGGTCGGGGGTTGGTGGGCCGAGCAGCCGATGACGCCACCGAGCACGGTTGCCATTGCCAACAGCGACGGTATGAGTCGCACCATGTAAGCCCTTCGTCAGCCCTTGGTCGTGCCAGCATGCGCCGGATGGAAGGGGGATGGGAACTGAATGGTTGCCTGCTGAACTGAACGCTGAGCAAATTCGATGCCGACGAAACATTATGGGTTTGTTTCTCGACGGCAACCCGTGCGCGATTCGACAGTCACCGCGATGCTGCCGACGCCGGCCCGCGCTCCCGGGCGATCCGCGTGAGCAGCGTAATCTCGTGCGCACGGATTTGCGGCCCGGACTAGCGCGAAAGATACTGTTGAACAGATGGATTCGACTGTAACGGCCTCGATCCGACGCATGCTGGGACTGCTCGCCGCCACATTGCTGCTCGGCGGCTGCACCGGCCAGCACACGACACGCACAGCGGCGAGCACCACATACACGCCCCACATCAAGGCCAGCAGTCAGGACGTACTGGACGGCGCCATCAATGCCGACGAGCCAGGTTGTTCGGCCGCGGTAGGAGTCGAGGGGAAAGTTATCTGGTCAGGCGTTCGCGGCATTGCGGATCTGGCATCCGGCGCCAAGATCACCACGGACACCGTGTTCGACATCGCGTCGGTGTCCAAGCAGTTCACCGCCACCGCGATCCTGCTGCTCGTCGAAGCCGGAAAGCTAACACTCGACGACCCGATATCCCAATACGTACCCGAGCTACCCGACTGGGCCCAAACCGTCACCGTCGAGCAGCTCATGCATCAAACCAGCGGCATCCCTGATTACGTCGCATTGCTGGCAGCCAGGGGGTATCAGGTCAGCGACCGCACCATCGAGGCCGAAGCCCGGCAGGCGTTAGCGGCCGCCCCCGAGCTGCAATTCAAGCCTGGCACCAGGTTCGATTACTCCAACTCCAACTACTTGCTGCTCGGCGAGATTGTCCACCGCGCATCGGGACAACCGCTGCCTGAGTTCCTCAGCGCCGAGATCTTTCAACCGCTTGGTCTGGCCATGGTGGTGGATCCGGTCGGGAAGGTTCCCAACAAAGCCGTGTCATATGAGAAGGGCACTGGTGGAAACCGGTCCGAGTACCGGGTGGGCAATCCGGCCTGGGAGCAGATCGGCGACGGTGGCATCCAGACCACGCCTAGCCAACTGGCCCGGTGGGCGGACAACTACCGGACAGGAAGCGTCGGCGGCCTGAAACTGCTCGAAGCACAACTTGCCGGTGCGGTGGAAACCGAACCCGGTGGCGGCGACCGCTACGGCGCCGGAATCGTGTCGCGCGCCGACGGAACACTCGACCACGCGGGCGCCTGGGCCGGATTCGTCACGGCATTCCACATCAGCAGTGACCGACGGACTTCGGTGGCCATCAGCTGCAACACCGACAAGCCGGACCCGGTGGCCATGGCCGATGCGCTGGGGCGCCTTTGGATGTAGCGGGGCTACCGCGGTTGGCCGCCGGTACCCAGGCTGCAATCATTCACGGTATGGCGCAACCACCGTCACTCCTCACAACTGACAATGGCCTACCCTTCGGCGTGCAAGGTGCCTGCGACTCCCGTTTCACCGGAGTCATCCGTGCCTTTGCTGGGCTGTACCCCGGCCGCAAGTTCGGGGGTGGGGCACTGTCGGTTTATATCGACGGTCGCCAGGTCGTCGATGTCTGGACGGGGTGGTCCGATCGGCAGGGCAAAGTACCCTGGACGGCCGATACCGGGGCAATGGTGTTCTCCGCGACCAAAGGGTTGGCCGCAACGGTGATTCACCGTTTGGTCGATCGCGGCCTTTTGTCCTACGACGCGCCGGTCGCGGAGTACTGGCCCGAGTTCGGAGCTAACGGCAAGTCTGAGGTCACCGTCAGCGATGTGTTGCGACATCGGTCCGGACTGGCGCACCTCAAGGGGGTGGACAAGGACGAGGTCATGGACCACCTCCTGATGGAGCAGAAGTTGGCGGCTGCGCCGCTAGACCGCCAGCACGGGAAGTTGGCTTACCATGCGGTGACTTACGGATGGCTGCTGTCCGGCTTGGCTCGTGCAGTGACCGGCAAAGGCATGCGTGAACTGTTCCGCGAAGAACTCGCTCGCCCGCTGAACACCGATGGTATTCATCTCGGCCGGCCACCGGCCGACTCGCCTACCAAGGCGGCACAGACACTTCTGCCCCAAGCCAAGGTCCCCACCCCACTGCTCGATTTCATCGCACCAAAGGTTGCGGGGCTGTCGTTCTCCGGGCTGCTCGGCGCCGTCTACTTCCCGGGCATCCTGTCGTTGCTGCAAGACGATATGCCGTTCCTCGACGGTGAGGTTCCGGCGGTCAACGGCGTTGTGACCGCGCGCGCCCTGGCCAAGACGTATGGGGCGTTGGCCAATGACGGTGTGATCGACGGCACCCGACTGCTGTCGTCGCAGGCGGTACGTGGATTGACGGGGAAGTCCGAGCTATGGCCGGACCTTAATCTCGGTCTTCCTTTTACCTACCACCAGGGTTACCAATCGTCTCCGGTGCCTGGGCTGCTGGAGGGGTACGGCCACATCGGGCTCGGTGGCACGATCGGATGGGCCGACCCGGAGACCGGCAGCGCATTCGGATATGTGCATAACCGCTTGCTGACGCTACTGTTGTTCGATATTGGCTCGTTCGCAGGGCTGGCTGCGCTGCTGAACAGCGCCGTCGTGGCAGCACGTCGCGATGACCCCCTGGAAGTGCCGCATTTCGGTGCGCCCTATAGCGAACCGCGTCATGAGCAGGCGGCCTCGGGTGCATAACTGCTCCCGTTATGCCGCGAGCGCGAGCCCGACGGGCTAGAACTCGTAAACGAGTAGCCAGACGAGAGCGACGGCCGCCAAGAACAGACCAACCAGGATAGCCGCGCGGGTAACCAGTACCTGGCGATGGAACCACTCTCGCAGCTGGGTGAATCGCCAGTCGGTCCAGGCGTAGGCGCGCACAGCCCACTGCGCCTCGACCGCGAGCAGTCGAAACGCGACCAGCAGGGCCGGGATGCCGAGTTCGGGGAGCAGCACGATCATCGGCAGGGATACGACGAATAGCCCGCCACCGACCACAGCGAGTGTCGCGCGAATCAGTAGCGGCCTGGCCCGTACCCGCTGTCGGTATGCGAGCACTCGGGCGAGCGCGGCGTCGCGGGTGGAAGTCGGGTTGATGACGTCGGCCGGGTCCATGACTGCTCCTAGTGTGCCTGCCTCGACGCCTAGCGGACGGCTGTGTCGGGGGTGGTTTGGTTCGGACTCTAGTGGAGCCCGGTTGCGCACTCGGGTCCGACCAATGCGGGGCCGCGCCTCATACGCACGATAAGCGTGGGTGTATAGACTGCGGTTATGAATGACGGCTCCCGGCAGGAACTCAGGGTTCGTAGCGGCCTACTACAAATCGAGGACTGCCTGGATGCTGACGGCGGCATCGCATTGCCGGCAGGCACCACGCTGATCTCGCTCATCGAGCGCAACATCAAGTATGTCGGCGACCTCGTGGCGTATCGCTACCTGGACCACGCCCGTTCGGCCGCCGGATGCGCCCTGGAAGTGACCTGGACGCAATTCGGTATGCGATTAGCGGCCATAGGTGCACACGTGCAACGGTTCGCAGGCCCCGGCGACCGCGTTGCGATCCTCGCACCACAGGGCATCGACTATGTTTGCGGGTTCTACGCTGCAATCAAGGCAGGCACCGTCGCGGTGCCGTTGTTCGCACCCGAACTGCCGGGTCACGCCGAGCGTCTTGATACGGCACTTCGCGATTCGGAGCCAGCGGTCATACTCACGACGGCGGCGGCGAAAAACGCCGTTGAAGGTTTTCTGAACAACGTTCCGCGCCTGCGAAAGCCGACAGTCCTCGTCATCGATCAAATACCCGACCGCGAGGGGGAGCTGTTCGTCCCGGTCGAGCTGGACATCGACGCCGTATCCCACCTGCAGTACACCTCGGGCTCGACGCGACCCCCGGTCGGTGTCGAGATCACCCACCGCGCGGTCGGCACCAACCTGGTGCAAATGATCCTGTCGATCGACCTGCTCAACCGAAACACCCACGGCGTCAGTTGGTTACCGCTGTACCACGACATGGGCCTATCCATGATCGGCTTTCCGGCGGTCTATGGCGGACACTCCACCCTGATGTCGCCCACGGCGTTTGTCCGCAGGCCACTGCGATGGATCCAGGCGTTGTCCGAGGGGTCGCGGACCGGACGCGTGGTCACCGCGGCGCCAAACTTCGCCTACGAGTGGGCCGCACAGCGTGGACTACCCGCGCAAGGCGACGACGTCGACCTCAGCAATGTCGTGCTGATCATCGGTTCCGAACCAGTCAGCATCGATGCGGTGACCACGTTCAACAAAGCGTTCGCGCCCTATGGTTTACCGCGTACAGCGTTCAAACCCTCGTACGGCATAGCCGAGGCGACCCTGCTCGTCGCGACCATCGACCATGCCGCTGAGCCGACGGTTGTTTATCTTGACCCAGAGCAGTTGGGCGCCGGACACGCGACGCGCGTCGCGCCGGATGCGCCCAACGCCGTCGTGCACGTGTCGTGTGGCCATGTGGCCCGCAGCCTGTGGGCCGTGATCGTCGACCCGGATACCGGCCCCGAGGCGGGCGCCGAACTGCCCGACGGTGAGATCGGTGAGGTTTGGTTACAAGGCGACAACGTTGCTCGGGGGTATTGGGGACGGCCGGAAGAAACGCGGATGACGTTCGGTGCCCGCTTGCAATCACCGCTCGCCGAAGGCAGCCACGCCGACGGGTCCGCGATCGACGACACCTGGCTGCGCACCGGAGACCTCGGCGTGTACCTCGACGGTGAGCTCTACATCACCGGTCGAATCGCGGATCTGCTGACCATCGACGGCCGCAACCACTATCCGCAGGACATCGAGGCCACGGCCGCCGAGGCCTCGCCGATGGTGCGGCGCGGATACATAACCGCTTTCACGGTGCCGGCCAGCGACGGGGACGACCGCAATCAGCGACTGGTGATCATCGCCGAACGTGCGGCAGGCACCAGTCGCAGCGACCCGCGGCCGGCGCTCGACGCGATTCGCGCAGCGGTTTGCAACCGCCACGGGTTATCCGTTGCGGACCTGAGTTTCCTGCCGGCCGGCGCCATTCCACGCACCACCAGCGGGAAGCTGGCTCGCCAGGCCTGCCGCGCCCAATACCTCAGCGGTCGCCTGGGCGTGCATTAGCTACGATCTACGGCTCCCAAATCAGCAGATCCTCCATGCCGTTGTTCATCGCGACGATGGTTGGCGATGGGCCGGTGACATCGAAGTAGATTTTGCCGGTCGATTGTTCGCCTTGGGGGATAGTGGCTCCGCTAATGGTGTCGGGGCCCGCGGCTTGCCACAGCACCCGGTAGTTGATGCCGTCGGCGGTGCGGGCATTGAACTGCGAGACCGCGGGCGTGACGCTGCCGCGAATCGCATTGACCGTGGCAGTGGCCTCCCAGACCTGGCCGGCCACCGGATAGCCGGGGATGACTGCCGTGCTGGATTTGAGATCACTGACCTTCCAGCCGAGCACGACTTGGCCAACGGTGTCGGTCATCGTTAGCTCACTGCCAAGTTTTCCGGTGATGGGATAGGCAGCCAACGCGACCGGTGCCGCAAAGGTCGCGATGGCCGCCATGGCCACGACCGCTACTGCCGTCTTGATCATTGTGGTGAGCTTCATTGGTCCCTACCTCCACTACTTGTTGGGGCGATTACCTGGTTCGAACCTCGCCGACGTCATTACCTTAAGCCGCAAATGACCCGCTGCTAACTCCAGATTCGATAGGAACCGTGGGGCAGACGATGCCGTTCACATCCGTAGCCGGCGCACCGACGACGGGCGTGGCCATGAATGCTTGATGGCCGAGTCGTAGGCGACCAGCGCAAGGGAGCCAAACCGCATGTCAGGATGGTGTGGTGACCGCCATACCCGGCCCGTCGGGCGCCGAACCCGGTGAGAGCCGCGCGCTCGCGGGTTACCCGGTGACGCCGCCGGCGCTGCCCCGCCCGGTGATCTTCGACCAGCGCTGGACTGACCTGACCTTCATCCACTGGCCGGTGCTGCCGGAGAGCGTGGCAGGCAGCTACCCGCCCGGGACTCGCCCCGATGTCTTCGCCGATGGGATGACTTACGTGGGTCTGGTCCCGTTTCGCATGAGCAGCACCAAACTCGGCACCGCACTGCCGATCCCGTATGTCGGCACCTTCCCGGAGACCAATGTCCGGTTGTACTCCATTGATAACGCCGGCCGGCACGGGGTGCTTTTCCGGTCGCTGGAAACAGCTCGACTGACTGTCGTACCGCTCACGCGGATAGGACTCGGCATCCCGTACGCCTGGTCGAGGATGCGGATGATGCGCTCTGGTAAGCACATTACGTATCACAGTGTCCGCCGCTGGCCACGGCGCGGACTGCGCAGCCTATTGACGATCACCATCGGTGACCTGGTTGAGCCGACGCCGCTGGAAGTCTGGCTTACCGCACGGTGGGGTGCGCATACCCGCAAGGCTGGCCGGACTTGGTGGGTGCCGAACGAGCATAAGCCGTGGCCGTTGCGGGCCGCGGAGATCGCCGAGTTGAACGACGAGTTGATCGACGCAAGTGGCGTGCAACCCACTGGCGATCGGTTGCGCGCCCTGTTTTCACCGGGTGTGCATGCCCGATTCGGCCGTCCGTGTGTCGTTCAGTGACGTTTAGGGGCAGGTGTATCCACCATCAATCACGATGTCGGAACCGGTCATATAGCTGGAAGCCTCGCTAGCCAGATACAGGTAGAGGCCAGCGAGTTCTTCGGGCCGGCCCAACCGGCCCAACGGAATCTTGGGCTCCCATAGCGGCTGGTATTCCGTGTACGGTTCGACGAGCTCGGTCAGGATATAGCCCGGACTGACACTGTTCACCCGGATTTTATGCGGCGCCAACTCCACGGCCATGGCTTTGGTTAGATGAATGACCGCCGCCTTGGAGGCGCAGTAGTGGGAAACCTGCTGCGGGACGTTGATGATGTGGCCTGACATGGAAGCAGTGTTGATGATGACCCCGCCTTGGCCTTGTTTGACCATCGCCTTGGCAGCGGCCTGCGCGGTAAGGAAGACGCCTGTCACATTGGTGTTTTGGAGGCGCTGGAACTCTTCCAGCGGCATGTCCAGCATCGGAGTGACCGTGATGATGCCGGCGTTGCAGACCGCGATGTCGATCCCACCCAGCTCCGCGGTCACCTGATCCAACATGCTGGTCACCTGCTGGTGCTGGCTCACATCGCAGCAGACGGGCACGACCTTGCCACCTGATGTGCCAATCTCATCCGCCAACTTCTCTAAGGCATCCAAATGCCGTGCGGCGATCGCCACTTGAGCCCCGGCTTCGACGTATGCCAGGGCAACTCTCTTGCCGATGCCGGTGGATGCCCCGGTTATCAGCGCCCTCTTGCCGTGCAAGTCGAACAGGTCCAACACGCTCATTCGTGATCCCCTTTCGCGCGACGCAGGGCCGATACCTGATGGAATCACATGCCGAAATGCGTTCGATGAACTGCCGCAATGGCTTCCAGTGGTCCGCTCACTTCGACCCGCGCTACGGCTCGGCGTCCAAAGACGTACAGCAGCAACTCGCCGGGCGGTCCGGTCAGGCGAGCCGTCGGCTCGCCTGACCGGACCCTCACCCGCTTACCGGTTCCAACCCACTCGATCTCAAGCCCGCAACCGTGCAGCCGCCGACTCAGGAAGTGGCTGCCGCGCCGAACATTTCGCCATAGGGCAGCATCCATTTCGGGCGTGAGGCTTCGGGGCCCTCGTCCGCTGGCGCGGCGAACGTCCTCGTGATGGACAAAGAATTCGTTGAGGTTCGCCAAGGTACGAACCCATCCGATGCGGAAGAACCCCATCGGTGGACCGGACCGAATCCGAGCGACGAGCCACGTGAAGTCTTTACTCTGAGCCAATCTCGCTCTACGGCGTTCGGCAAACCGCTGGAAGGGACCCGGTAGAACGATGCAAAGGCCAGCAACGAGATCGCGTTCACGCAGCACGATGTGAGCGGCCAGGTCGTGAGCAGTCCAGCCCTCGATCAGTGTAGCAACCGCAGGACCGAGCTCCTCAAGGAGATCACAGAGCTCCAAGCGTTCTTGCGCGTCCAACGGGACATCAGCCACGCCGCGGGAGTCTACGGGCGACGTGCCTGCGCGCCAACGGGCTGCCGCTTGCGCCGTCGCGACTGCACAGCAGCCAGCGCCCGCTCCCAGGCGAGCAGCGTTGCGGCCGTCAGATTGGCCGGTTTGGCGCTGTCCTTGGACAGCAGCGCGGTCGCGGCGGCTTTGGTGGTCGGCGACGCCTTCGACATGTGACCGGAGTCGAACGGCGGCTGCGGGTCGTACTCGATCGCCAGCTGAATCGCCTTGGCCCGGGCCTCCCCGCCCAGCTGTCCGGCCAGCCAGAGGGCGAGATCGAGCCCGGCGGACACGCCCGCGCTCGTGACAATGTTGTCCTGGTGCACAATCCGCTCGTCGGCGACCGGGATAGCGCCGAATGCCTTGAGCGCGGGAAGCGTCAGCCAATGCGAGGTCGCGCGCCGGCCCCGGAGCCACACGAACCGCACCTGGGCGTGCGGCAGGTTTCGCAGCACCTCGTACGGGCCGACCACGTCCAGCGCGGTAACGCCGGGGTAGGCCACGAATGCGATTTGCGTCATCGGTGTTCTCCCTAGTGTCAGGCGAAGGCTTTGCGGTATTGGTCGGGTGATATCCCGACGCGGCGAATGAAGCTGCGGCGCATGGTTTCCGCGGTCCCGAAGCCGCATCGGGCGGCAATTGCCACCACGGTGTCGTGGGTCTCCTCCAACTGGCGGCGCGCAGCCTCGGTGCGGATGCGTTCGACGTACCGGCCGGGCGCCTCGCCGACCTCGTCGCTGAACACCCGAGTGAAATGACGCGGGCTCATGGCCGCACGTTGAGCCAGTTCGCCGATGCGGTGCGCGCCCCCGGCTCGGCCTCGATGGCCTCCTGCACCCGGCGGATCGAGGTCCGTTTGGCGCGTGGCATCCACACCGGAGCCGCGAACTGGGTCTGCCCACCGGGTCGGCGCAGATACAGGACGAGCCAGCGGGCAACCGTCTGGGCAATCTCGGTGCCGTGGTCGTCTTCGACCAGTGCCAGCGCGAGGTCGATGCCGGCGGTGACTCCAGCCGCGGTCCACACCTTCTGCGAACTGCGCATGAAGATCGGGTCGGCATCGACCCGAACGGCCGGAAATTCGCGGGCGAAATGTTCGGCAAAGGCCCAGTGCGTCGTCGCTCGGTGTCCGTCCCAACAACCCCGCTTCGGCCGCAAGAAACGCGCCCGTGCACACGGTGACGACGCGGCGGGCGGTGCCGGAGACGGCTTTGACCCAGTCGATGAGGGCCGGTTCGGACCGTGCGGCATCGACTCCGGCGCCACCGGGCAGGATCACGGTGTCGACGGGGTCGCCGGGGAATCCCACGATAACCACTCTTCGCGCCATGAATGCCAGTGTTGGCCAGGCGCTGGCCTGGCGTCCACGCCACACACCGCACAGATTAGGACACGCCGGCGGCGCAGCCCTGCCCGAAAGACCGTGCACCGGTCTTGGCAGACTGTGCCCATGGCACAGATAACCCTGCGAGGAAACGCGATCAATACCGTCGGTGAGCTACCTGCTGTCGGATCCCCGGCCCCGGCCTTCACCCTGACCGGGGGCGATCTGGGGGTGATCAGCAGCGACCAGTTCCGGGGTAAGTCCGTGTTGCTGAACATCTTTCCATCCGTGGACACACCGGTGTGCGCGACGAGTGTGCGAACCTTCGACGAGCGTGCGGCGGCAAGTGGCGCTACCGTGCTGTGTGTCTCGAAGGATCTGCCGTTCGCCCAGAAGCGCTTCTGCGGCGCCGAGGGCACCGAAAACGTCATGCCCGCGTCGGCATTCCGGGACAGCTTCGGCGAGGATTACGGCGTGACCATCGCCGACGGGCCGATGGCCGGGCTGCTCGCCCGCGCAATCGTGGTGATCGGCGCGGACGGCAACGTCGCCTACACGGAATTGGTGCCGGAAATCGCGCAAGAACCCAACTACGAAGCGGCGCTGGCCGCGCTGGGCGCCTAGGCTTTCACAAGCCCCGCGCGTTCGGCGAGCAGCGCACGATTTCGAGCGCTGCTCCCGAAAAGCGCCTCGGTGGTCTTGGCCCGGCGGTAATACAGGTGCAGGTCGTGCTCCCACGTGAAGGCGATGGCACCGTGGATCTGAAGAGCGGAGCCGGCGCATAACACAAAGGTTTCCGCGGTCTGCGCCTTCGCCAGCGGCGCGACCGTCTGGAGTTCGTCACCGTTGGCCGCGCTCATCGCGGCGAACATCACCGTCGCCCGGGTGGCGTCGATCTCGATCATCATGTCGGCGCAGGCGTGCTTGACCGCCTGGAAGGAACCGATCGGTCGATCGAATTGCGTTCGCCGCCCGGCGTATTGCACCGCCAGGTCGAGGCAGGCCTCGGCGCCGCCCAGCATCTCGGCGGCCAACAGCACCCGGGCCACGTCGAGCACCCGCTCCATATCGTCGGGCGTCCCGGCGGTCAGCGGCTCGGCGGGGGACCCCGCCAGCCGGAGCGTGGCGACCGGACGGGTGATGTCAAACGAGGGCAACGGTGTGACGGTCACCCCGGGGGCGTCGGCGGCCACGACGTGCAGAACGATCGACCCGTCGGCCACCGCGGGCACCACGAACAGGTCTGCGACGTGACCGTGCAGCACCGGGGTGCACTCGCCGGTGAGTGCGGGCCGACCGTCGCGCCGAACGGCCCGAACGGTGGTAGCCGACGCGACGTCGTGGCCACTGACGGCGATCGTTCCGATCCGCGCGCCGGTAAGCAGACCGGCGAGCAGGCGCTTGCGCTGCTCGTCGTCGCCCATGCGCAGAATCGCTTCGATCGCAAACACCGTGGCCGCAAAGGGAATTGGGGTGAGCGCCCGGCCGAGTTCGGCAAACGCGATCGCGGTCTCGACTAAGGTGGCACCCAATCCGCCGTGCTCCGGCGGGACGTGCAGCGCGGGTAATTCGAGCTCGGTGCAAAGCCGTTGCCACAGCCTGCGGTCGGATCCGTCCGCGGCAGCCATCTCCCGCACGGGCGCGCCCCGGCCAAGGAAGCCGCGCAGCGAGGCGCGGAAATCGTCTTGTTCGGTGCTGTATCGGAAGTCCACGTCAGCAGAGCACTTCGGGCCGCGGCTCCTTGGGGAGGCCGAGCAGCCGCTCGCCGATCACGTTGCGCTGGATCTGCGAGCTGCCGGCATAGATCGTCGCGGCCCGTGCGTAGAGCAGCTCATCCATCCAGCAGGCCGGGGAGTTTGGCGTACCCGCCTCCGGGACCAGCCGCGCACCGCCGTTGCCGGGCCCCCGCGGGCCCAGCGCCTCGAGCCCCAGGATTTCGACGGCGAGATCGGTGTACCGGCGGAAATATTCGCTCCAGATGACCTTCGTGATCGCGGCTTCCGCGCCGGGCGGCCGTCCGGTCAGGGCCAGGGTGAGGTCACGGTAGCCCCGATACCGCATGATCTGAACCCGGGCATAGCACCACGCCAAGCCGTCTCGTACCCGTGGATCGGTGTGTAATCCGCGGTCACGGGCCAGCTCGCACAGCCGCTGCAGGTCCCGCTCAAAATCGATGGCGGCGGTGGCGATGTGCGATCCGCGTTCGAAGCCGAGCAGCGTCATGGCGGTCGACCAGCCGTCGCCGACCCGGCCGACGACATTGCCGGCGCTGGTGCGGGCATCGGTCAGGAAGACCTCGCTGAACGAGGAGTGCCCGGCCGCGTTGACGATCGGCCGGACCACGACGCCGGGCTGGTCCATGGGCACCAGCAGAAACGACAGGCCCCGGTGTTTCGCAGCGCTGGGATCGGTCCGCGCCAGCAGGAAGATCCAGTTTGCGGTGGTGCCGGCCGACGTCCAGATTTTGTGGCCGTTGATCACCCATTCGTCACCGTCGAGCACCCCCCTGGTGCGCACCGAGGCCAGGTCGGAGCCGGCCTCCGGCTCGGAGAAGCCCTGGCACCACCGATGCTCGCCGCTGAGGATGCGCGGCAGGAAATGCCGCTTCTGCGCCTCGGAACCCAGGGCGATCAGGGTGTTGCCCAGCAGGTCGATTCCGAGCAGGTCGTTTTCCGCGCGTTCGGGCGCGCCGGCGCGGGCGAATTCCTCGGCGAGCACCACTTGTTCCATCGGGGACAGGCCACCACCCCCGTATTCCGTCGGCCAGGACACCGCGACCAGGCCAGCGCCGGCCAGGGCCCGCCGCCAGTGCCGGGCGAACTCTTCCCGCTCGTGGGGCGGCAGCGCCCCGGGTCCGGGCCACCCGGGCGGCAGGTGCTCGGCCACAAACTCCCGGATCCGGTCGCGGAACGCTTCCGCTTCGGGTGGGTAGCTGACGTCCACTGCGCGCCCCGGCCTCAGGGCCGCTGCTTGATCGCGGGCCGGATCTGCGGTGCGGCGCGCCAGTCCTCCAGGCCGTACTCGACCGTTCCGTAGGACAGCTTGCCGCCGGTGACTTCGCCCCAGTGCGCGTGATTGAGCTGGTGGATCTTGAAGCAACCGTCCAGCGCGGCGGAAAACCCCATGGCATCGACGGTTTGGTTCACCGATTCCTTGATCAGCAGTGCCGCCATCGTCGGCACCTTCGCGATCCGACGCGCGAATTCGATTGTGCTGGTCGCGAGTTCGTCAGCGGGAAACACCTTGCTGACCATCCCCAGCGCGTGGGCCTCGTCGGCGCCTATGCAGTCGCCGGTGAGCAGCAGTTCCTTGGTCTTGCGCGGCCCGAACTCCCACGGATGTCCGAAGTACTCGACCCCGCACATGCCCAGCCGGGTGCCGACCACATCGGCGAACACGGTGTCCTCGCTGGCGACGATCAGATCGCAGCACCAGGCCAGCATCAACCCCGCCGACAGCACGGCCCCGTGCACCTGGGCGATGGTGATCTTGCGCAGGTTGCGCCACCGCTTGGTGTTTTCGAAGTAGTAGTGCCACTCCTGGCGGTTGCGTGACTCGACCCCGCCGAAGGTCGCCCCGTTGCACCGGTAGCTGGGGTGCTGGTCCGGCCCGGGCGAGCGTTCCCGGATATCGTCAGCGGATCCGAGGTCGTGACCGGCGGAGAAGGCGGGGCCGGCGGCCCGCAGGATCACCACCCGGACGGTGTCGTCCGCCTCGGCAAGTTCGAAGGCGGCGCCCAGCTCGACCAGCATGCCGCGGGTCTGGGCGTTGCGTTGTTTCGGGCGGTCCAGGGTGATCGCGGCGATGCGCCCATCGTCGATGGTTTCGTAGCGGATGTATTCGAACTCCCGGGGCCGTCGGGAGCGTTCCCCGTCCGACCGGCGATCGACCGGACCGACCCTGCCGACGAACATGTCCGCTCCTTACTGGACGTGAACGGCTGACCTGTGCGAGGTTACCCGTCCCTTAGCCAACATGTCCATAGCCAATACGCACATGAGAGTGATCGATATAGACAAATTCCCATGCAAAGAAGCACTTGTGTACAACGAAGTATCTTGGTAGTACTGTGATATACGCAAAGGGCGCCACCGCAGCGCGCCGGGCATCCGACCGGTACAACCAGGAAGGGTTGACGATGGAGATCGGAATATTCCTCATGCCGGCCCATCCACCGGAGCGCACCCTCTACGACGCCACCCGGTGGGATCTGGACGTCATCGAGCTGGCCGATCAACTCGGCTACGTGGAGGCCTGGGTCGGCGAACACTTCACCGTGCCGTGGGAGCCGATCTGCGCCCCCGATCTGCTGTTGGCGCAGGCGCTGCTGCGCACCCAACAGATCAAGCTCGCCCCGGGTGCGCACTTGTTGCCCTACCATCATCCGGTCGAGTTGGCCCACCGGGTGGCCTATTTCGACCACCTCGCCCAGGGTCGGTTCATGCTCGGCGTGGGCGCCAGCGGCATCCCGGGTGACTGGGCGCTGTATGACGTGGACGGCAAGAACGGCGAGCATCGCGAAATGACCCGGGAAGCGCTGGAGATCATGCTGCGCATCTGGACCGAGGACGAGCCCTGGGAGCATCGCGGAAAGTACTGGAACGCCAACGGAATCGCGCCGATGTTCGAGGGTCTGATGAGGCGCCACATCAAGCCGTACCAGAAGCCCCACCCGCCCATCGGCGTCACCGGGTTCAGCGCCGGCTCGGAGACCCTCAAGCTCGCCGGCGAACGGGGTTACATCCCCATGAGTCTGGACCTCAACACCGAATACGTCGCCACCCACTGGGACGCGGTGGAGGAAGGCGCGCTGCGCAGCGGGCGAACCCCGGATCGCCGCGATTGGCGGCTGGTGCGGGAGGTGCTGGTGGCCGAGACCGATGAGCAGGCGTTCCGGTATGCCGTGGACGGCACGATGGGACGCGCCATGCGTGAGTATGTGCTGCCGACGTTTCGGATGTTCGGCATGACCAAGTTCTACAAACACAATCCGTCGGTGCCCGACGACGAGGTGACACCGGAGTATCTCGCCGAGAACACCTTCGTGGTCGGCTCGGTGCAGACCGTGGTCGACAAGCTCGAGGCCACCTACGACCAGGTCGGCGGGTTCGGCCACCTGCTGATCCTCGGGTTCGACTACAGCGATAACCCGGGCCCGTGGAAGGAGTCGTTGCGGCTGCTGGCCCACGAGGTCATGCCCAGACTCAACGCCCGCCTCGCCACCAAGCCCGCCACCGCGGTGGTGTAGCCATGGCGGTTCGTCAGGTCACCGTCGGCTATTCGGACGGCACGCACAAGACGATGCCGGTGCGGTGCGACCAGACGGTCCTGGATGCCGCCGAGGAACACGGCGTGGCCATCGTCAACGAATGCCAAAGCGGGATATGTGGCACCTGCGTGGCCACCTGCACCGCCGGCCGCTACCAGATGGGACGCACCGAGGGACTGTCCGATGTCGAGCGGGCGGCGCGAAAGATCCTCACCTGCCAGACGTTTGTTACCTCCGATTGCCGGATCGAGCTGCAGTATCCGGTCGACGACAACGCCGCCCTGCTGGTCACCGGTGACGGTGTGGTGACCGCGGTCGAGTTGGTGTCGCCCAGCACCGCCATCCTGCGGGTGGACACCTCTGGCATGGCCGGCGCGCTGAGATACCGGGCCGGCCAGTTCGCCCAATTGCAGGTTCCCGGTACCAACGTATGGCGCAACTACTCCTACGCCCATCCGGCCGACGGCCGCGGTGAGTGCGAGTTCATCATCAGGTTGCTGCCGGACGGCGTGATGTCGAATTATCTTCGCGACCGCGCCCAGCCCGGTGACCATATCGCGCTGCGCTGCAGCAAGGGCAGCTTTTATCTGCGCCCGATCGTGCGACCGGTGATCCTGGTCGCCGGAGGAACCGGCCTGTCAGCGATCCTGGCGATGGCCCAGAGCCTGGATGCCGATGTCGCTCACCCGGTCTACCTGCTCTACGGGGTCGAGCGCACCGAAGACCTGTGCAAGCTCGACGAACTCACCGAGCTGCGCCGCCGCGTTGGCCGCCTGGAGGTGCACGTCGTCGTCGCTCGCCCGGACCCCGACTGGGATGGGCGCACCGGGCTGGTCACCGACCTGCTCGACGAGCGGATGCTGGCGAGCGGTGACGCCGACGTGTATCTGTGCGGTCCGGTCGCCATGGTCGACGCAGCCCGAACCTGGCTGGACCACAATGGCTTTCACCGTGTCGGGTTGTACTACGAGAAGTTCGTGGCCAGCGGGGCGGCGCGCCGCCGCACCCCGGCTCGGCTGGATTACGCGGGCGTGGACATTGCCGAGGTGTGCCGCCGCGGCCGCGGCACCGCGGTGGTCATCGGCGGCAGCATCGCGGGCATCGCGGCGGCGAAAATGCTCAGCGAGACCTTCGATCGCGTCATCGTGCTGGAGAAGGACGGCCCGCACCGTCGCCGCGAGGGCAGGCCGGGCGCGGCACAGGGTTGGCACCTGCACCACCTGCTGACCGCCGGGCAGATCGAGCTGGAGCGCATCTTCCCTGGCATCGTCGACGACATGGTGCGCGAGGGAGCGTTCAAGGTCGACATGGCCGCGCAGTACCGTATCCGGCTGGGCGGCACCTGGAAGAAGCCCGGCACTAGTGACATCGAGATCGTCTGCGCGGGAAGGCCGCTGCTCGAATGGTGTGTGCGCCGCCGGCTCGACGACGAACCGCGCATCGACTTCCGCTACGAATCGGAGGTGGCCGATCTCGCCTTCGACCGCGCCAACAATGCCATCGTCGGCGTCGCCGTGGACAATGGCGACGCCGACGGAGGCGACGGTTTGCAGGTGGTGCCCGCCGAGTTCGTCGTGGACGCGTCGGGCAAGAACACCCGCGTGCCGGAGTTCTTGGAGCGTCTCGGTGTTGGCGCTCCCGAGGCCGAGCAGGACATCATCAACTGCTTCTACTCCACGATGCAGCACCGGGTTCCGCCGGAGCGGCGGTGGCAGGACAAGGTGATGGTGATCTGCTATGCGTACCGCCCTTTCGAGGATACCTACGCCGCGCAGTACTACACCGACAGCTCCCGCACCATCCTGTCCACCTCACTGGTGGCCTACAACTGCTATTCGCCGCCGCGTACCGCCCGAGAATTCCGCGCGTTCGCCGACCTGATGCCGTCCCCGGTCATCGGGGAGAACATCGACGGGCTGGAGCCGGCATCGCCCATCTACAATTTCCGCTATCCCAACATGCTGCGGCTGCGCTACGAGAAGAAGCGCAACCTGCCGCGGGCTTTGCTGGCGGTGGGCGATGCCTACACCAGCGCCGACCCGGTGTCGGGTCTGGGTATGAGCCTGGCGCTCAAGGAAGTTCGGGAGATGCAGGCGCTGCTGGCTAAATACGGCGCCGGTCACCGGGATCTGCCGCGCCGGTACTACCGGGCGATCGCCAAGATGGCCGACACGGCCTGGTTCGTGATCCGCGAGCAGAACCTGCGCTTCGACTGGATGAAGGACGTCGACAAGAAGCGCCCGTTCTATTTCGGTGTGCTGACCTGGTACATGGACCGCGTGCTGGAGCTGGTGCATGACGATCTCGACGCGTACCGGGAATTCTTGGCCGTCGTCCATCTGGTCAAGCCGCCGTCGGCGCTGATGCGACCCAGGATCGCCAGCCGCGTCCTCGGCAAATGGGCACGAACCCGATTGTCGGGCCAGAAGACGTTGATTGCCCGCAACTACGAAAATCATCCGATACCAGCCGAACCCGCGGACCAACTTGTAAACGCTTAGGAGAGCCCAACGTGTCGCAGGTCCATCGAATCCTGAACTGCCGGGGCACCCGCATCCATGCCGTGGCGGACAGCCCACCCGACCAACAGGGACCGTTGGTGGTGTTGCTGCACGGGTTTCCGGAGTCCTGGTACTCGTGGCGGCATCAGATTCCCGCGCTTGCCGGCGCGGGCTACCGCGTGGTGGCCATCGACCAGCGCGGGTATGGCCGCTCGTCGAAATACCGGGTGCAAAAGGCCTACCGCATCAAGGAATTGGTTGGCGACGTCGTGGGCGTCCTCGACTCCTATGGTGCGGAGCAGGCTTTCGTGGTGGGCCACGACTGGGGTGCGCCGGTCGCCTGGACCTTCGCCTGGCTGCACCCCGACCGATGCGCCGGCGTGGTGGGAATCAGCGTTCCGTTTGCCGGTCGCGGCGTGATCGGCCTGCCGGGCAGCCCGTTCGGCGAGCGCCGTCCCAGCGACTACCACCTGGAGCTGGCCGGGCCCGGAAGGGTCTGGTATCAGGACTATTTCGCCGTGCAGGACGGCATCATCACCGAGATCGAGGAAGACTTGCGGGGCTGGCTGCTCGGGTTGACCTACACCGTTTCCGGTGAGGGGATGATGGCGGCGACCAAGGCGGCCGTCGACGCGGGCGTCGACCTGGAGTCCATGGACCCGATCGACGTGATCCGTGCCGGACCGCTGTGTATGGCCGAAGGCGCGCGGCTCAAGGACGCGTTCGTCTACCCGGAGACCATGCCGGCCTGGTTCACCGAGGCCGATCTCGATTTCTACACTGGCGAATTCGAACGTTCCGGGTTCGGCGGGCCGCTGAGCTTCTACCACAACATCGACAACGACTGGCACGACCTGGCCGACCAGCAAGGCAAGCCGCTCACCCCGCCGGCTCTGTTCATCGGCGGCCAGTATGACGTCGGCACCATCTGGGGCGCGCAGGCCATCGAGCGTGCGCACGAAGTCATGCCGAACTACCGCGGCACCCACATGATCGCCGACGTCGGACACTGGATCCAGCAGGAAGCGCCCGAAGAGACCAACCGGCTGTTGCTCGACTTCCTAGGCGGGCTGCGGCCGTGAGCTGCACCTTCGACATGGTCCCGGAGACCGTCGATCATCTCGACGAGGTCGGGCTGCGGCGGGTCTTCGGCTGCTTTCCGTGCGGCGTGATCGCCGTCTGCGCGATGGTCGACGACCAGCCGGTCGGCATGGCGGCCAGCTCGTTCACGTCGGTTTCAGTTGACCCGCCGCTGGTATCGATCTGTGTGCAGAACTGTTCGACGACGTGGCCGAAGTTGCGCGACCGCCCACGGCTCGGTGTGAGCGTGCTCGCCGAGGGGCACGACGCGGCCTGTATGAGCCTGTCGCGCAAGGAAGGTAACCGGTTCGCCGGGGTGTTCTGGAGCGAATTGTCCAGCGGGGGTGTGGTGATCGCCGGGGCCGGCGCCTGGCTGGATTGCCGCCCGTACGCGGAGATCCCGGCGGGGGATCACCTGATCGCCCTGCTGGAGATCTGCGCGGTGCGCGCCGATCCCGAGACACCGCCGCTGGTGTTTCACGGTAGCCGGTTCCGCCGGTTGGAGTCTCGATGAAGACGACCGATGTGCGGGTACGTCGTGCGATCACGGCGATGGCGGGCGGTCACGCCGTGGTCCTGACCGGCGACCCCAATGGCGATGGCTATCTCGTCTTCGCCGCCCAGGCCGCGACGCCGCGGCTGGTTGCCTTTGCGGTCCGGCACACCTCGGGTTATTTGCGCGTCGCGCTGCCGGGCGCCGAATGCGAGCGACTGCACCTGCCGCCCATGTGTGACCGAGACACCACGCATTGCGTGTCGGTCGACGTTCGCGGCACCGGCACCGGAATCTCGGCGAGCGATCGCGCCTGGACCATCGCGGCACTGGCTTCGGCCACCTCCGTCGCCGCCGATTTCCAACGTCCGGGCCATGTGGTGCCCGTGCAGGCGCAAGCCGACGGTGTGCTGGGTCGGCGGGGACCCGCCGAGGCGGCCGTCGACCTGGCCCGCCTGGCGGAACGGCGGCCGGCCGCCGCGCTCTGCGAGATCGTCTCGCCCGATAATCCCGTCCAGATGGCGCACCACGCCGAGTCGGTCGAATTCGCCGTCGAACACGGACTGGCCATGGTCTCGATCGGGGAGCTGGTGGCGTATCGCCGGCGGATCGAGCCCCAGGTGGTCCGGTTTACGGCAGCGACGCTGCCCACCTGGGCCGGCGCCTCGCGTGTCATCGGCTTTCGTGACGTTTACGACCTCGGCGAGCATTTGGCGGTCATCGTGGGTGCGGTCGGTGCCGGGGTGCCCGTGCCGCTGCACGTCCACATCGAGTGCCTGACGGGCGACGTGTTCGGCTCGACGGCGTGCCGCTGCGGCGAGGAACTCAACGGCGCGCTGGCGAGGATGTCGGCTCAGGGCAGCGGCGTGGTCTTGTATCTGCGTCCGCCCGGACCCGCGCAAGCGTGCGGCTTGTTCGCCCGGGGCGATGCGGCGACCGATGTCATGCCGGAGACCGTGACATGGATCCTGCGCGATCTTGGGGTGTATGCGATCCGACTTTCCGATGATGTGCCAGGATTTGGGCTTGTCATGTTCGGGGCGATCCGAGAAGCCAGCACGTTGGCGGCCGCAGGTTGAACCATCCAGACCTGGCCGGCAAGGTCGCGATCGTTACTGGGGCGGGCGCCGGAATCGGTCTGGCGGTTGCCCGGCGACTCGCCGACGAGGGCTGCCATGTGCTGTGCGCGGACATCGATGGTGATGCCGCGGATGCCGCGGCCACCAAAATCGGTTGTGGCGCAGCGGCCTGCCGGGTTGACGTCAGCGACGAACAACAGATCATCGCCATGGTCGACGCCTGTGTTGCCGCGTTCGGCGGGGTGGACAAGTTGGTCGCCAACGCCGGTGTCGTTCATCTGGCTTCGCTCATCGACACCACCGTCGAGGACTTCGATCGGGTCATCGCGATCAATCTCCGCGGCGCCTGGCTGTGCACCAAGCATGCGGCACCGCGGATGATCGAGCGCGGCGGGGGAGCCATTGTCAACCTGTCGTCGTTAGCGGGCCAGGTAGCGGTGGGCGGCACCGGCGCATACGGCATGTCGAAGGCCGGCATCATCCAGCTCAGCCGCATCACCGCCGCCGAACTGCGCTCGTCGGGCATCCGCTCCAACACGCTGCTGCCCGCATTCGTCGACACCCCGATGCAGCAGACCGCCATGGCAATGTTCGACGGGGCCCTGGGCGCGGGGGGTGCGCGCTCGATGATTGCCCGGCTGCAGGGCCGCATGGCCGCACCGGAGGAGATGGCCGGCATCGTGGTGTTCCTGCTGTCCGACGATGCGTCGATGATCACCGGCACCACCCAGATCGCCGACGGCGGGACGATTGCCGCGCTGTGGTGATCCCCTCGGGTCAGGCGGTTTCGAAAGATCACGCGAGACATTGCCTGCGACGGCATGCTACATATGTGATTCCGGTGTATTCGGGCCTCTGCGCATTGCTTTCGATCACAATGAGCTTGGCCGCGAGCCGTCTTGTTCGTTGAGCCACGGGGCCGTTCGAATGCGTTCGTCAGAACTCCGGCTCGGATTCTCGCTAGTTTGCTGACGTGTCATCGAGAGCAATCGACGGCGACCTCGAGGGCCGTGCAGATGGCGCGCATCCGGATGTCGGCGAGGCGGCCAAGCCGATTCACCAATACCGCGACCGAGACACTTTCGACTGAGTCCAAATTCACCGCGGAACGGCGCGGGATCGGGTCGGAACCGGGTTCAAGAACAACCTCACTGGCTAGCCCTCGGATGGTCGTGGTGCAGGGCGCGACAAGTGCGCGTCGCAGCCGAGGGATCGCGGCATCGCGCGACAGCACGACGACTGGTCGCCGACCGATCTCAGCCATCTCACACCACCACACCTCTCCGCGCGCCGGAAGTGCGGTCACGAGTCTCCAGCCGCCCGCCGCCACGACGCTAGATCGCCCCACTCGTCGGGCTCATCGACCGGGTGCTTGTCGTAGGCCGCATAGCTGGCATCCACCTCGGCCGATCGATGACGAGCCAGTAATGCCGCAAGGGCCTCATCGATGAGGGCTGCGTCAGTGATTCCTGCCCGCATGTCGCGCGCACTTGTCAAGAGTGCGGCGTCGACAGTAGTGCTCAGCCGTATGCGATTCATGCCACTACTATGCCACACTCCGGGGCGTGGATCCGCCTGATCGGACGCAACGTGCTCGATACGGGCGAAACATTGGTCGCTGGACGAATTGATGAGGTCTACCGCGCAGCGCAACGTCACCTGCAACCGGGCCGTCTTCACGGTGCGGGTTCCGTGTCGATGAACGACGCTGCGGCACAACACTTTTTGTACTTGTGCCCCGAGCCGCACCAGCACTGTTGGTTGCGGCCCGGTGGCCAGGCCATCACATCGTGGTCACCGTGTGCTGTCAGGTACGCGGCATACTCGGCGCGGGCCTCCGGCGAGTCCGGCTCCTGACCCTGTTCGGCGCACCAGGCAGCGAAGGGTGCCACGCGGATCGCGGCGACCGCCAGTCCTGGGAAACCAGCCTCGGCGAATTCGACCAGCTTTTGCTGCATCCTCCGGCAGTACAGCGGGTGCGCCACCGGCCCGTCCGGACCGGTCACCAGGTCGCTGCCGGCGAAGTCTGGCCACAGGTCGAGCGCCCGCTCGTAGTCACCGGCAGGCAGCCACGCCAATGACACCGCGGTGATCGGTTCGGCGGATTCCGCCGCGGGTGTCTCATCGACGGGAGGCACCCGGCTGGCTCCGTTGTCACTCATGGTCCAACATCCTGCCGCATCACCACCGCACGCGGCATATGATGCTCGCAGTCGCGGTGGTGCGGCCTTATCGCCATGAGCGAAATCTTCTGTATCACTGATCATTCCGAGCCTATGACGGCCCGGTTCTTGTCAGTGGTGCTTCGTAGAATCCGAGGCATGAGGTCGGACACGCGCGAGGAGATCTCCGCGGCGTTGGATGCCTACCACGCCTCGTTGTCGCGGGTGCTCGATCTCAAGTGCGATGCGTTGACCACCCCGGAATTGCTGGCCTGTTTGCAGCGACTCGAGGTCGAACGGCGCCGCCAGGGCGCCGCCGAGCACGCCTTGATCAACCAACTCGCTGGGCAAGCCTGCGAGGAAGAGCTCGGCGGGACGCTGCGCACGGCGTTGGCCAACCGGCTACACATCACTCCCGGTGAGGCCAGCCGCCGCATCGCCGAAGCCGAAGACCTCGGTGAGCGCCGCGCCCTGACCGGTGAACCGCTGCCAGCGCAGTTGACCGCGACCGCGGCCGCTCAACGTGAGGGCAAGATCGGCCGAGAACACATTAAGGAGATCCAGGCCTTCTTCAAGGAGTTGTCCGCCGCGGTGGATCTGGGTATCCGCGAGGCCGCCGAGGCCCAGCTGGCCGAACTGGCCACCAGTCGGCGTCCCGATCACCTGCATGGCCTGGCCACGCAGCTGATGGACTGGCTGCACCCCGACGGCAACTTTTCCGACCAGGAGCGTGCCCGCAAGCGCGGCATCACGATGGGTAAGCAGGAATTTGACGGGATGTCACGTATCAGCGGTCTGCTGACCCCGGAGTTGCGGGCCACCATCGAGGCGGTGTTGGCCAAACTGGCCGCACCGGGGGCGTGCAACCCCGATGACCAGACCCCGGTCGTGGATGACACACCGGATGCGGACGCGGTGCGCCGCGACACCCGCAGCCAAGCCCAACGACACCATGACGGTTTACTGGCCGGGCTGCGCGGGTTGTTGGCCTCCGGTGAGCTAGGGCAGCATCGGGGGTTGCCGGTGACCGTCGTGGTGAGCACCACGCTTAAAGAGCTGGAAGCCGCCACCGGCAAGGGGGTAACCGGTGGTGGTTCGCGGGTGCCGATGTCGGACCTTATCCGGATGGCGAGCAACGCGCACCACTATCTGGCATTGTTTGACGGCGCTAAGCCGTTGGCGTTGTATCACACCAAGCGGTTAGCTTCCCCGGCGCAGCGAATCATGTTGTACGCCAAGGATCGTGGCTGCTCCAGGCCGGGTTGCGACGCCCCGGCCTACCACAGTGAGGTCCACCACGTAACGCCGTGGACAACCACCCACCGTACCGACATCAACGACCTCACGCTGGCCTGCGGCCCCGACAATCGCCTTGTCGAAAAAGGCTGGAAAACCCGCAAGAACGCCAAAGGCGACACTGAATGGCTACCGCCGGCCCACTTGGACCATGGCCAACCACGCATCAATCGATACCACCACCCCGAGAAAATCCTGTGCGAACCCGACGACGACGAACCACATTGACACCCAATGACCGTGGCATTGCCGGTCACGTCGCAACCAAGTACTGCGACCGTAGCCGCGCTCAAGGCTCGGGGTAGACGAGCGCGGAGAGAGGCACGTTGCCGAGCTGCCTGCCGACGACGAGTATCCCAATATCGTGCTCACCCATAGCGTTTCAGCGGGCAACCAACGATTGCCGGCCAGCGAATCTCGGTGGCGGTAGCCAGCATGAAGGACGCAGATGACCTCGCCGACTACGGGCTGAGCATAGAGCAGGTGCGTGCAGCCGTCGACTCGCATGTGGACGTGGACCATTCTGTCTCAGCGCTGTGACCGCACGGTAGAGTTCGCCATCGTGGCTGACGATGACGTCACCGGTCAGGATGGCTCCGGCGACGGCACCGATCCGCGCACCATGCTGGGCCGGTTTGCCAACCAGCACAACGAATGGGTGCGCCTGAGCGTGCGCCACGTGCTCGATGCGGGCGAAGCATTGGATGCCGGACAGATTGATTAGGTCTACCGCCACTTTCGGCAGGAAAAGGCACTGGACACACGCCACCGAGCCGGCCGTACCACCGTTGACACTCGGCATCAGCAACCCGGAAACAGCCGAACCCCTGATCATCTGGCCGACCTCGCCCCTGGCCGCACCGCGACCATCGGGCTGCGGGATTCCAGCTGCCTGCGCGTGGACCGCTACAACGACCAGGCGTCCGGGCGAGCGCTCATCGAGATCCGGTTGTGCAACGAACGTGCCACGCCGATGCCAATCCCGATCGGGCTGTGGATGTTTCAGACCAAGCTCCACGTCAACGCCGGCGGCGCTGACGTGTTCCTGCCGGTCTGCGACGTGCTGGAGCAAGACCTCGCCGAGCGCGACGAGGAGGTACGCCAGCTGAACCTGCAGTACCGCAACCGGTTGGAGTATGCGATCGGGCGGACTTGCTCGGCGGCCTGGTCGGTGAACGGCTCGCGGCGCCCGTCGGCAGTGTGGACCACCTGGCTGCCGGTCGCCGAAACACCCCACACCCGGGCCCGGTCGGTGGAGAACGCGCTGTTGTCCATGGACAGTCGCGGAGGGGTTACGTAGCGGACTGGCGTCGTTCGTCGCGGGATATGGAAGCTGGTTTCAGGGTCAGGCGGCTGTCGCGGCCGAGCTGCCCGAGCACCTGCACCCGACCGCCGACGAGAGGCTGGCTCATGTTGCGGCCGAAAAGGAAGCGCTGCGCTGCTTCCAGTTCATGAACCAGGTGATGCGCGATCACCGTAAAAGCTTGTCAGAGGTGCAGTGAACACTGTTTCCATGACCAAGAGCAACGGGCACTGTTGAGACACAGCGCGTCGCCAACGGGCGCTGCCTGTGGCCGAACATCGTAAATCAAGCATATTCGTCAACAGATATCATCAATGTCGGCGCCGGACTATTCAAATCATCGATATACTGGTGGCCTGGTCCTTCGCCATCGATCAATGGCGATAGCTTATCGAGGATTTCTACCAACTTCGTGTCATCGAAGCGCCATACAACGGTTTGCGATCCCAGTTCCATATCCGCAGTTCCGCTTTCTCGAACTATCCGTTGCTGTACACCATCTATGTCGAAAGTTGCCTGACCACTCTCATGGGCCGATCGCACGGCGTACTGGAAAATGCGAAGCCCATCCCGGTCTGCGGCCGCCAGAACCACGTCACCGAAGTAGTTATCCGGCTTGATACCGAAAACGGTCATTCTGGTCCAATCACTTGTGAGTCGGAAGGTCCCCGATGGGAATATTCTGCCACCTGGCGGTCGGCGAATCGTGGGGGTTGTAATCCCAATGCGGATAGCGGTAATTGTCTCCCGGAAAATATCGCCACTCGCCGCCGTTCTCGTCCCAGAGGCTTTCGCCGCCGCGAGCCTGTTGGATAGGACGACTGGGCGGTCCAACCGTTAGGTTGCTCTCGGCGGGCGGGCTGACACCGGGCGGAGGTAAGCCTTCGTTCGGTTGTGGTCCAGCGGGGTCGGGAGCAGGAGGGGGTTCGCCTTCGACCGGCACGCCCAATTCGCCTAACCGGGCTCTGATTGCGGCTTGTCTTTCAAAGAGAGAACCCTTGTCCGCGATGCACGCGTCGTAGGCTGCCTGCTCGTTGGGCAGAACGAAGGTGCGTCCGCATCGGGCGTTGTACCGAGCGATGTCAGCGTTGACGGCGTCCCAGGCTGCGCGTGCCTGTACGGCTGTCATGTCTTTCGGGTCGCCCGGCATCGGTGAGGGTGGATCTTGTTTCCAGCTGCGGTCGACCGCGTGGATTTGCGGTTTCTCGTTGTGGGGCACCGGTGTCGGTAGCGACGGTGCGATTGGGGGTTCGTGGAAGCCGACGGTGTTAAGGGGTGCGGTAGCGGTGGCTATTTTGGCGGCCACTTCGTGTTCGACTCCGATGAGTTGTGTCGCGCGTTGGCGGATATCCCCGGCCAATGCTTGTGCTTGGGCCTGGCGAGCTGCTTGTTCGGCGAAGGTGCGGCTGGTTCGGGTGTCGGTGACCGAGAGGTCCTCTTCGACGTTGAAGCCCGCGTTGTGGGCATCTTGAACGGCATAGATGACCCTGCGCTGGGCTGCGCCGATGGTTCCGGCGCCTTCACGGGCAAGCCCACTCGCTTGGCGCAAATGCTCGGCTATGCCACTGACTATCTGTAGGTCAGCGCCGGTTCGCTGTCGCAGCCATCACCGCCTGCGCCTTCCCACGCGATGAAGTGGGATCGGTTACGCATCTCTAGGAACACGTCTTCCCACTGATCGGCGACCTTCGTCCAGTAGTAGGCCGCCTCGATGAGATGTTCGGTGTCCCAGGCGTGGATATGCGACAGGGTCGGCAGCAATTACACCAGCCTCGTTTGCGGCACGGCCGCCATCTCGGCCGCTGCGGCCGCCTCGTTGTTGGCATACTCCGCCGCGGCCGCCTCGACCGCACTGGCCGTGGCGTGTGTCCGGGCGGTAAACGCCGCCACGGCAAGACCAACCGCTGCGTGGGCACCGCCCACAGCCGCCGTGGTGGGTTGGAACGGCTGCCCCAGCGGAGGTGGTGCAAGGACGCTGAGTTCAGTGCTTCGCCCGCTCCATTGGCTGGCCGTAGCCGCTACCTGTTGGATATTGACCCGCAGCTCACCGGCTTTCATCCTCGGAAAGTTTAATAGCGAGCTACAGGGTGGCAACTCATCGCAGGTCGAGCCAACTACTGCCGGGCCGGGTGACCGCAGCTCGTGCTGAGGCAGCACCGAGGCTGGCTGACTCAAGCAGTCTCGGCGTATGCCAGCCTGATCGCGAACACGGGAGTCAACCGGGGCAACCGCCGTCCGCCGGACAACCTCGATCCGATATCAATTAAGCGATATCGTCATCTCCGATGGAGCAGATCGTGATCCGCAACCTTCCCGAGGGGACCAAGGCGGCACTACGGGTCCGTGCTGCACGTCATCACCACTCCGTCGAAGCGGAAGCCCGCGCGATCCTCACCGCGGGATTGTTGGGCGAAGAAGTCCCCATGCCGGTACTGCTGGCCGCCGACAGTGGCCATGACATCGACTTCGAGCCCGAACGTCTCGGCCTGATCGCCCGCACCCCGCAACTGTGACCTACGTCCTGGACACCAACGTGGTGTCCGCTTTGCGCGTGCCGGGACGCCACCCCGCCGTGGCGGCGTGGGCGGACTCGGTGCAAGTCGCCGAACAGTTCGTTGTGGCGATAACGCTGGCCGAGATTGAGCGAGGCGTGATCGCCAAGGAACGCACCGACCCGACCCAGAGTGAGCACCTACGGCGCTGGTTCGACGACAAGGTGCTGCGCATATTCGTGTTCGCCCGCCGGGGCACAAACCTCATCATGCAGCCCCTAGCTGGGCATATAGGTTACAGCCTATATTCTGGTATAAGCTGGTTTTAGACGAAAAGGACCCCACCTCGGGGTCTGATGGCCAGGGGCAGGGTCGTGTGCATTGGGGATGCAGGTTGCGACTGTACACCCGGCGTGTTCCGCGCGACAGCGGGTGGGATGCCGGTGCTGGTGGTCATCGAGTCTGGGACAGGAGGTGATCAGATGGCTCGTAAAGCTACGTCCCCGGGTAAGCCGGCTCCGACGTCGGGACAGTATCGCCCGGTTGGCGGTGGCAACGAGGTGACCGTTCCGAAGGGACACCGTCTGCCTCCCTCGCCCAAGCCCGGTCAGAAGTGGGTGAACGTCGATCCGACGAAGAACAAGAGCGGCCGCGGCTGAGCTTGTGCCGTCGGGATGGGTGTCGCACCGTCTCGGCGGGTCGCCCAAGTGCATAAGTGCTTTGTCGCTGCCCTCCGGTACCGTCGGAGCCCCGTCCAAGCCGGACAACGACGCCACTCGAGGCAGGACAAGACCAACTGTGCCGCCCCCTGATCCAGCCGCCATGGGTACCTGGAAGTTCTTCCGGGCATCTGTGGATGGCCGGCCGGTATTCAAGAAGGAGTTCGACAAGCTTCCTGATCAGGCCCGGGCCGCGCTGATCGTGCTAATGCAGCGGTATCTCGTCGGCGACCTCGCCGCAGGGAGCATCAAACCGATTCGTGGCGACATTCTGGAGTTGCGATGGCATGAGGCGAACAACCACTTCCGGGTACTGTTCTTCCGCTGGGGCCAGCATCCCGTAGCGCTGACAGCGTTCTACAAGAACCAGCAGAAGACTCCCAAGACGAAGATCGAGACGGCCCTGGACCGGCAGAAAATCTGGAAAAGAGCCTTCGGCGACACCCCACCGATCTGAACAACGCCCAACCACTGTTACGAGGCTAGGAGAGCACAACCATGAGCATTGACTTCCCTTTGGGTGACGACCTCGCCGGCTATATTGCCGAGGCGATTGCGGCTGATCCCAGCTTCAAAGGCACTCTCGAAGACGCCGAGGAGGCACGCAGGCTGGTCGATGCGCTGATTGCGCTGCGCAAGCACTGCCAGCTGAGCCAGGTTGAGGTTGCTAAGCGTATGGGGGTGCGCCAGCCCACCGTGAGCGGTTTCGAGAAGGAACCCAGCGACCCCAAACTGTCTACGCTGCAACGTTATGCCCGTGCATTGGACGCCCGGCTGCGGCTGGTGCTCGAAGTTCCCACGCTTCGCGAAGTGCCTACGTGGCATCGGCTCTCCTCTTATCGGGGCTCCGCACGGGACCACCAGGTCCGGGTGGGTGCAGACAAGGAAATCCTGATGCAGACGAACTGGGCCCGCCACATTTCGGTTCGGCAGGTTGAGGTGGCATGACTGACCGAACCGACGCCGACGACCTTGACCTGCAACGCGTTGGCGCGCGGCTGGCAGCCCGCGCACAGATCCGCGATATCCGGCTGCTGCGCACTCAGGCCGCTGTCCATCGTGCGCCCAAGCCTGCGCAGGGCCTGACCTACGACCTCGAGTTCGAACCCGCTGTGGATGCCGATCCGGCCACTATCTCAGCATTTGTGGTGCGGATTTCTTGCCACCTGCGCATTCAAAACCAGGCGGCAGACGACGACGTCAAGGAAGGCGATACCAAAGACGAGACACAGGACGTAGCCACCGCTGATTTCGAGTTCGCGGCACTGTTCGACTACCACTTGCAAGAAGGTGAAGACGACCCCACCGAAGAAGAACTTACGGCATACGCCGCCACGACCGGGCGGTTCGCGCTTTATCCGTACATCCGCGAATACGTCTACGACCTCACCGGCCGTCTCGCACTGCCACCGTTGACCCTTGAGATATTGTCTCGGCCGATGCCGGTTTCTCCCGGCGCCCAATGGCCGGCAACGAGAGGAACGCCCTGACCAAACGAGGGTGAATCAAGCTGCCCGACGACCATGGTTTCCACACCTACCGCCAGATGCAGCGCTGGACTGTCAGCCCAGCGGCACGGGTCGAGATCCTGGGCCGCTACTGGTGGAGAATCCGCCGCCGTGCCACCGAAGGGGCGAAGGCGAAATCCAAAGGCAAGGCCCGCCGCGGCTCTCAGTTCAAGGTTCTCGAACACGGGTGATGCGGTTCGAGCCCGGGAAGGTGGAGCGTTAGCCGCAGGGGAGGGAATCTTGGCGGGTCGGCCGACAAGAGGTTGAACTTGACTGCGGGACAGCAGTTTACGGCTCTTGTCGCCACGCCTACAGCGGATTCGCATACCGCCGGGGTTCATTGACAACCGGCGGGGGTTCGTTCCGCCGTGTTTCCGAGGTAGGTATCGGCGGGGGTGTATGTCGGTAGGCCTCGGGAATGTCCGACAGGCGCGATGGGAGATCTTCGCGTTGATCACCGCGCCAATGGATGGTGTCGGGATCATCCCCCGGCTGACGGGAAATGCGGCCGGCCATTCTTCCTCAAGATCGAGTCAGAGGTTCCGGTCGACGTCCATCCGTTGGTGCAGGACTCGCACGACGTCGATGGTGCCTTCGCCAGTCACCCGATAGAACAACGTGTGTGACCCGGCCGAGAGCTTGCGATAGCCGGGGCGAATCTCGTCGCACGCTCGTCCGATCCGCGGGTTTGCCGCAGCACGGTCGATAGCGTGTTGAAGTTCGCGCAGGTACTGCTCGGCCTGATCGACACCCCAACGGTCATAGGTGCAGTCCCAGATCTCTTCCAGATGTGCCTGCGCGGCAGGCGAGAGAAGGTATCGGCTACTCACCGGCCACGCGAGGCGTCAGCCCGCTTACGACCGAGGAATCCGTCGAAGTCGAACGGTGTCGAGCTGCCGCTGCGTTCGCCGGCCTCGAGAGCCTCACGAAGCGCGCGCAGCTGGGTTTCACGGTCCTCGAGCAGTCGCAACGCGGAGCGGATGACTTCACTGGCCGACCGGTAGCGGCCCGCGGCGATCTCGCCGTCGATGAAGGCGCTGTAGTGCTCGTCGAGGACGAAGGACGTGTTCTTACCCACGAACGCACAATACCAATTGTTGGTAGTAGGTGTTAGCCCCTGGGACACCCCAAGCCCCAGCGGCAGAATCTCCTGGGGATCGGCATGGCCGCACCAGGCGCGGCGCGCCCAGACATGTCAGAGGGTGAGGCGACACTGGATGATCGACACCACCGAAGCGGCATATCGGCTGACGTATCAGCCGGACGGCACGTCGATCACCGTCCGGGAGAACCTGGTCGACATCCTGGCGCGTGAGCTGCTCGGCCCGATCCGCGGCCCGCAGGAGGTGTTGCCGTTCAGCCCGCGCTCGCAATACCTGGTCGGGCACCTCGCCCCGGTAAAGCTGACCGGCGCCGCGCTCATCGACGACAACGCGGTCCAGGCCCGTGCCAACGCCGAGGCGCTCGCCGAGGGCGGTGGCGTGCCGGCCTACGCGGCCGACGAAACGACGCCGACACCGACGACGACGCCCAAGACCGCGCACCCAAGCAGGGCCTGATGATCCCGGCATCAATGGGTTTACGGTTTCAGGTGCCACCCGATCTGGTGTCGTTCACCATCACCGCGTCATGGATAACCTACGAGACCGTCGAGAGCGGGAGGTGACCAAGGCCGGCCGTACGATAGCCAGCGCGATAGCAGTGATCTCGTCCCGGCTTCATCGCGCTTGTCCGGGTGCGACGACCGCCAACGACAGGGCCTCGGCGGCTTCCTTAAGGCGGTTGTCGTAGGTAACCAGCGCGGTCAATGGTGCAACGGATCCGGCGGTTTGAGCAGTGGCTAGGTGTATCGCGTCGAGCGAGCGCAGTGCTGGGTTGGGGTAGGCCGCCGCGGTGGAGCGTATGACCGCGTCGATTTCGAAACGGTCCAGCCTGGCTAGCACGGAGGGCACCGCCGGTAGCCCTTCTGGGGAGACTGCGCGGATGGCTCTGGATAGCTCAACTTCGGTCAAAGCCGATGTGATCCACCGTAGTTCGGTGCGGTCATCGAGCCAATCAGCTAAAGCGTCAGATTCGACCTCGATCCGAATTAGCTTGACCAGCGCCGAGGTTTCCAGGTAGATCACGCGCTAGTACCGCTCCTCGGCGCGCATGCGCTCCAACAGCGTTCCCGAGTCGAGACCGCCGCGCATCGGAATTGTGGGCCGAGGCGCCGGGCCATGCACTCTCGCCGGTTGCACACTGCCGGTGCTGATCAGTGAGTCGAGAGGGCCGGCAGAAGCCGGGATTATTCGGGCGATAACCTTGCCGCGCTCAGTCAGGTTGATCTCTTCACCGCGCTTGACGCGGGCCAGGACCTTGGACGTCTCCTGGTTGAGCGTTCGTATGGACACCTCATTCACACCGATAATGTACTACCTATTTGTTCTACATGCTATGCGCGCAAGAGGTTACCTGCCCCGCTGGTCAGGATCGCCAGCGCCAGGCCACTGATCTCGTCGGCGACTCCGGCGTAGCGCGTGAGATGCCAGGTGCGAGCGACGTCTTCGATGAAGCTAATCGCCGCCGCGACCAGCAGTCGCCCCTGGGCGACACTGGTCGCGGGTACCAGCTTGCCGATGAGGTCGATCCACACGGCCTCGCGGTCGCCCTGATTTCGCAGGTAGCCGTCGCGTACTTCGACAGAGGCGTGCGACAGTTCGGTGACCGACACTGCCACCAGATCCGGAGCGTCCAAGCTGATCCGAACGTGCCCTTGGACAAGGCCGCGCAACCGTTGTGCCGCTTGCTGATTCGCTCGTAGCGCTCGGATGCACTCCAGGCAGCGCCACTCGTCGAGGCGGCGGATGAGCGCGTCCAGGATGGCCTGTTTGGAAGAAAACGAACGGTACAGCCCCGGGCCCGCGATGCCGGCTCCCTTGCCGATTTCGCTGGTGTTGACGGCCGGATAGCCCTGCGCACGGAACAGCCGCGCGCCCGCGGCCAGCAGGGTCTCGTAGCGGGAGAACAGCACGTCGGCCTCGTCGCGTGCGGCATCACCGGCCGGCAGTGGCGGCAATTCGCAGACGGGAGGCGTCCTTGCCGCGGCCATACACGCCTGGTAGAGAAGCTTTTTCAGTTCCTCGCCCGGCAGGCTTAGGCTGTGCCGGCCCAGGCTGGTCAAAGTGCTGGACACCGCCCACGCCCGCAACTCCGAATGCTGTGGACTCAGATCGGGCACCTCCAGCAGCACGCTGTCACGCATGCCGGCGACGATCGCGTTGATGCGGCGCCGGACCGCCGTGCGGTCGTCCTCGTTGAGGTAGCGGGCCTCGCGCTGCCACAGCACCGTCAACGCCCGAGAGGCGACCGCCGCGGCGATCAGGTCTTCCAGATCGGCGTTCAACGGCCGCGGCGTCGGCTCCGTCTCGCCCTCGGTGAGACGACGCGCGCTCTGGTACTGATCCTGGCCGGTTCGGATCGCTTCGGCGAGCAACGCCTGCTTGTTGTCGTAGTGGCGATACAACGCGCGCGCGGTCACCCCGGCCGCCTCGGCAATGTCCTCCAATTTGACCGAATGGAAGCCACGTTCGATGAACAGTCCAACGGCCTGATCCAAAATCTGCTTCTTCCGGTCCTTTGGGCGGCGCCTAACGGGTTGGGCGACGGATGCCATCGGCTCGAACCCCCTTCTTGCGCACCGGAATCACAAATCCTGCTAGCAGCATCGCCTCAGCTTCACCCCGCTCATTCTTCACCTCGAATGCGCCGGTCACCGGGTGCGACACTTACCGGCCGTCGTTCATGGTGACGTTTCGAGGCTGTGCTGCTGCCAAGACCCCAGGAAGTCTCGGACGAGAGACTCGCTAGCCTCCGTGGTATCGGGCATCCCTATCACCCCTGCTCGATCCTCAATATCGGACTAACAAAATACATCATCGCGCCTGTATACGCGATTACATTGCAATTTATCCTTATCACCCTTCTTAGAGTGCATATCAGTAATAGACATATCGCGCTCCTCGCGCCCCAGGAGGCGGTCGACGAATTCGCCGTGCGCAACGACATGAGCCGTCGCTGAGCCTGAAAACCTGCAGACAAAGCGCGAGTGGGGGCTGGCAAAACTACAGGCTCGTTAGCAGCAAGTTGCTTCGACGACCATGGTGGCAACCTCGCCGGTCGCGAAGGCTCTGGTCGGCGGGCCCGAATCGAGGCGGTCAGGATGCGGCATCCGATCACCGCCCGTCGGGCGCGCTGTTGATGCCTGATCGTGGTGCCTCGCCAGCGTGACTCGAGCCAACGGCTTGACCGGTGATGCGCCTGTCGGCCGCCAAGGCAGCAGAGCACATCGCCCCGCGCTATAGGATACTAGCAAGATACATCATAGCCAATATATGCCAGTTTGCATTGCTATTTACCGATCAGTTGTCCAAGCAATCGCGTATTGGCTATGGACATCAGCGGTTCTGCCGCGTACGCTCACCAATGTCACCGATCGTCGACCTGTCCGGGGGGCCAGCGTGCGCCACCTCACCCAACGGCCCAGCATCGAATCCAGCTGGTGCGCCGCGCCATGGTAATCGTGGCCGACAAGGCGGCCGGTCGGGTCGCTGATCCGGTCTTGCGGCCGGTGGGCGCGCTGGGCGATTTCTTCGCGATGACGCTCGACACGTCCGTGTGCATGTTCAAGCCGCCTTTCGCGTGGCGTGAATACCTACTTCAGTGCTGGTTCGTGGCGCGGGTGTCGACGCTGCCTGGGGTGTTGATGACGATCCCATGGGCGGTGATCTCGGGGTTTCTCTTCAACGTCTTGCTGACCGACATCGGTGCCGCGGACTTTTCCGGCACCGGCTGTGCGATCTTCACCGTGAACCAAAGCGCCCCGATCGTCACGGTCTTGGTGGTCGCGGGCGCGGGCGCCACCGCCATGTGCGCCGATCTGGGTGCGCGCACCATCCGTGAGGAACTCGACGCACTGCGGGTGATGGGCATCAACCCGATCCAAGCGCTAGCGGCTCCGCGCGTGCTGGCGGCCACCACGGTGTCGTTGGCGCTGAATTCGGTGGTGACCGCGACGGGGCTGATCGGCGCGTTCTTTTGCTCGGTGTTTCTCATGCACGTCTCGGCGGGGGCATGGGTGACCGGGCTTACCACGCTGACCCACACCGTGGACGTCGTCATTTCGATGATCAAGGCGACGTTGTTCGGGCTGATGGCCGGACTGATCGCCTGCTATAAGGGCATGTCGGTCGGTGGCGGCCCGGCCGGAGTCGGCCGGGCGGTGAACGAAACCGTGGTGTTTGCCTTCATCGTCTTGTTCGTGATCAACATCGTCGTCACCGCGGTCGGCATCCCATTCATGGTGTCCTGAGGTGAACCCATGACGGCAGCGAAAGCCCTTGTAAGCGAATGGAATCGGATGGGATCGCAGATGCGGTTCTTCGTCGGCACGCTGGCCGGGATTCCCGACGCCCTCATGCACTACCGCGGCGAGCTGCTGCGGGTGATCGCGCAAATGGGGTTGGGGACCGGGGTTCTTGCGGTGATCGGTGGAACGGTCGCGATCGTCGGGTTCTTGGCGATGACCACCGGCGCGATCGTGGCCGTGCAGGGCTACAACCAGTTCGCTTCGGTGGGTGTGGAGGCGCTGACCGGCTTCGCGTCGGCCTTCTTCAACACCCGCGAGATTCAGCCCGGAACCGTGATGGTCGCGCTAGCGGCCACCGTCGGTGCCGGTACCACCGCTGCGCTGGGGGCGATGCGGATAAACGAGGAGATCGACGCGCTCGAGGTGATCGGCATCCGCAGCATCAGCTACCTGGCGAGCACCCGGGTGCTGGCCGGAGTGGTCGTGGCCGTCCCTCTGTTCTGTGTGGGACTGATGACGGCCTACCTGGCCGCGCGCGTCGGCACCACCGCCATCTATGGCCAGGGGTCGGGCGTGTACGACCACTACTTCAACACGTTCCTGCGCCCGACCGACGTGCTCTGGTCGTCGGTTGAAGTCGTCGTGGTCGCTCTGATGATCATGCTGGTGTGCACCTATTACGGCTACGCCGCACATGGCGGGCCGGCCGGGGTTGGCGAGGCGGTCGGCCGGGCCGTGCGTGCCTCGATGGTCGTCGCGTCGATCGCAATCCTTGTCATGACGCTGGCCATCTACGGCCAGTCGCCCAACTTTCACCTGGCGACCTAGTGACATGAGACGCGGGCCGGGTCGACACCGTTTGCACGACGCGTGGTGGACGCTGATCCTGTTCGCGGTGATCGGGGTGGCTGTCCTGGTGACGGCGGTGTCCTTCACGGGCAGCTTGCGGTCGACTGTGCCGGTGACGCTGGCGGCCGACCGCTCCGGGCTGGTGATGGACTCCGGCGCCAAGGTCATGATGCGCGGTGTGCAGGTCGGCCGGGTCGCCCAGATCGGTCGGATCGAGTGGGCCCAGAACGGGGCGAGCCTCAGACTGGAGATCGACCCCGACCAGATCCGGTACATCCCGGCCAATGTCGAGGCACAGATCAGCGCCACCACCGCATTCGGTGCCAAGTTCGTCGACCTGGTGATGCCGCAAAACCCAAGTCGTGCACGGCTGTCCGCTGGGGCGGTACTGCATTCGAAGAACGTCAGCACGGAAATCAACACCGTCTTCGAAAACGTCGTCGACCTGCTCAACATGATCGACCCGCTGAAACTGAACGCCGTGCTGACCGCGGTCGCCGACGCCGTTCGCGGGCAAGGTGAACGGATAGGCCAGGCCACCACCGACCTCAACGAGGTGCTGGAGGCACTCAACGCACGCGGCGACACCATCGGCGGCAACTGGCGATCGCTCAAGAACTTCACCGACACCTATGACGCGGCCGCCCAAGACATCCTGACGATCCTGAACGCCGCCAGCACCACCAGTGCGACCGTCGTGAATCATTCGACGCAGCTGGATGCCTTGCTACTCAACGCCATCGGACTATCCAACGCTGGCACCAACCTGCTTGGCAGCAGCCGAGACAATCTCGTCGGCGCGGCCGACATCCTGGCGCCGACCACGAGCCTGCTGTTCAAGTACAACCCCGAATACACCTGCTTCCTGCAGGGCGCCAAGTGGTATCTCGACAACGGCGGCTATGCGGCCTGGGGCGGGGCCGACGGGCGCACGCTACAACTCGATGTGGCGCTACTGTTCGGCAACGACCCCTATGTCTATCCGGACAACCTGCCGGTTGTCGCGGCCAAGGGGGGTCCCGGCGGAAGGCCGGGATGCGGGCCATTGCCGGATGCCACCCACAACTTCCCGGTGCGCCAGCTGGTCACCAACACCGGATGGGGAACCGGGCTGGACATCCGGCCCAACCCCGGCATCGGGCATCCCTGCTGGGCCAACTACTTCCCGGTGACCCGCGCGGTGCCCGAGCCGCCGTCGATCCGTCAGTGCATCCCCGGGCCGGCGATCGGGCCCAACCCCGCGGCGGGGGAGCAGCCATGAGGGAGAACCTGGGGGGCGTCGTGGTGCGCCTCGGCGTCTTCCTGGCGGTATGCCTGCTGACGGCGTTCCTGCTGATTGCCGTCTTCGGGGAGGTGCGCTTCGGCGACGGCAAGACCTACTACGCCGAGTTCGCCAACGTGTCCAATCTGCGAACGGGCAAGCTGGTGCGCATCGCCGGCGTCGAGGTCGGCAAGGTCACCAGGATCTCCATCAACCCCGACGCGACGGTGCGGGTGCAGTTCACCGCCGACAACTCGGTCACCCTCACGCGGGGCACCCGGGCGGTGATCCGCTACGACAACCTGTTCGGTGACCGCTATTTGGCGCTGGAGGAAGGGGCCGGCGGACTCGCCGTTCTTCGTCCCGGTCACACGATTCCGTTGGCGCGCACCCAACCGGCGTTGGATCTGGATGCCCTGATCGGTGGATTCAAGCCGCTGTTTCGTGCGCTGAACCCCGAGCAGGTCAACGCGCTGAGCGAACAGTTGCTGCACGCGTTTGCCGGACAGGGGCCCACGATCGGGTCATTGCTGGCCCAGTCCGCGGCCGTGACCAACACCCTGGCCGACCGTGATCGGCTGATCGGGCAGGTGATCACCAACCTCAACGTGGTGCTGGGCTCGCTGGGCGCTCACACCGATCGGTTGGACCAGGCGGTGACGTCGCTATCAGCGTTGATTCACCGGCTCGCGCAACGCAAGACCGACATCTCCAACGCCGTGGCCTACACCAACGCCGCCGCCGGCTCGGTCGCCGATCTGCTGTCGCAGGCTCGCGCGCCGTTGGCGAAGGTGGTTCGCGAGACCGATCGGGTGGCCGGCATCGCGGCCGCCGACCACGACTACCTCGACAATCTGCTCAACACGCTGCCGGACAAATACCAGGCGCTGGTCCGCCAGGGTATGTACGGCGACTTCTTCGCCTTCTACCTGTGCGACGTCGTGCTCAAGGTCAACGGCAAGGGCGGCCAGCCGGTGTACATCAAGCTGGCCGGTCAGGACAGCGGGCGGTGCGCGCCGAAATGAAATCCTTCGCCGAACGCAACCGTCTGGCCATCGGCACAGTCGGCATCGTCGTCGTCGCCGCCGTTGCGCTGGCCGCGCTGCAATACCAGCGGCTGCCGTTTTTCAACCAGGGCACCAGGGTCTCCGCCTATTTCGCCGACGCCGGCGGGCTGCGCACCGGCAACACCGTCGAGGTCTCCGGCTATCCGGTGGGAAAAGTGTCCAGCATCTCGCTCGACGGACCGGGCGTGCTGGTGGAGTTCAAGGTCGACACCGACGTCCGACTCGGAAACCGCACCGAAGTGGCAATCAAAACCAAGGGCTTGTTGGGCAGCAAGTTCCTCGACGTCACCCCCCGCGGGGACGGCCGACTCGATTCTCCGATCCCGATCGAGCGGACCACGTCGCCCTACCAACTGCCCGACGCCCTTGGCGATTTGGCCGCCACGATCAGCGGGTTGCACACCGAGCGGCTGTCCGAATCGCTGGCCACCCTGGCGCAGACCTTTGCCGATACGCCGGCGCACTTCCGCAACGCCATACACGGGGTGGCCCGGCTCGCCCAAACCCTCGATGAGCGCGACAACCAACTGCGCAGCCTGCTGGCCAACGCGGCCAAAGCCACCGGGGTGCTGGCCAACCGCACCGACCAGATCGTCGGCCTGGTGCGCGACACGAATGTGGTCTTGGCGCAGCTGCGCACCCAAAGCGCCGCCCTGGACCGGATCTGGGCGAACATCTCGGCGGTGGCCGAACAACTGCGGGGCTTCATCGCTGAGAACCGCCAGCAGCTGCGCCCGGCGCTGGACAAGCTCAACGGGGTGCTGGCTATCGTCGAAAACCGCAAAGAGCGTGTGCGGCAGGCCATCCCGCTGATCAACACCTATGTCATGTCGCTGGGTGAGTCGCTGTCGTCGGGCCCGTTCTTCAAGGCATACGTGGTGAACCTGCTGCCGGGTCAGTTCGTGCAACCGTTCATCAGCGCCGCGTTCTCCGACCTGGGGCTCGACCCGGCCACGTTGCTGCCGTCGCAGCTGACCGACCCACCGACCGGTCAACCCGGAACCCCGCCGTTGCCGATGCCCTACCCGCGCACGGGCCAGGGCGGTGAGCCGCGGCTGACGCTGCCCGACGCGATCACCGGCAATCCCGGCGATCCGCGCTATCCGTACCGGCCGGAGCCGCCCGCGCCGCCGCCCGGCGGGCCGCCGCCCGGCCCGCCCGCGCAGCAGCCGGGAGACCAACCGTGACAACGAAACTCAGACGTGCCCGCTCGGTGTTGGCGACCGCCCTGGTGCTGGTCGCGGGCGTGATCCTGGCCATGCGCACCGCCGACGCCGCCGCCCGCACGACCGTGGTCGCCTACTTCGACAACAGCAACGGTGTGTTCGCCGGTGACGACGTGCTCATTCGGGGCGTGCCGGTGGGCAAGATCGTCAAGATCGAACCGCAACCGCTGCGCGCCAAGATTTCGTTCTGGTTCGACCGCAAATACCGAGTCCCCGCCGATGCCGCCGCGGCGATCCTGTCGCCGCAACTGGTGACCGGCCGGGCCATCCAGCTGACACCGCCGTATGCCGGCGGGCCGACCATGGCCGACGGCACAGTAATCCCGCAAGAGCGCACCGTGGTGCCGGTGGAGTGGGACGACTTGCGGGCGCAACTTCAGCGGCTGACCGCATTGCTGCAGCCCACCCGGCCGGGCGGCGTCAGCACGCTGGGTGCGCTCATCAATACTGCCGCCGACAACCTGCGCGGGCAAGGCGCCACCATCCGCGACACCATCATCAAACTGTCACAAGCGATTTCGGCTCTCGGTGACCACAGCAAAGACATCTTCTCCACCGTGACGAACCTGTCGACGCTGGTCACGGCGCTGCATGACAGCGCTGACCTGCTCGAACGGCTCAACCACAACCTGGCCGCGGTGACCTCGCTGCTGGCCGATGGCCCGGACAAGATCGGTCAGGCAGCCGAGGACCTCAACGCGGTCGTAGCCGACGTCGGCAGCTTCGCCGCCGAGCACCGCGAGGCGATCGGCACCGCATCAGACAAGCTCGCGTCAATCACCACCGCGCTGGTCGACAGCCTCGACGACATCAAGCAGACGCTGCATATCAGCCCGACGGTGTTGCAGAACTTCAACAACATCTTCGAACCGGCCAACGGCGCGCTGACCGGCGCGCTGGCGGGCAACAACATGGCCAACCCAATCGCCTTCCTGTGCGGCGCGATCCAGGCTGCCTCCCGGCTGGGCGGCGAGCAAGCGGCCAAATTGTGCGTGCAATACCTGGCGCCGATCGTGAAGAACCGCCAGTACAACTACCCGCCGCTGGGGGCGAACCTGTTCGTCGGGGCGCAGGCCAGGCCTAACGAGGTCACCTACAGCGAGGACTGGCTGCGGCCCGATTACGTTGCACCAGTTGCGGACACGCCGCCAGATCCGGCCGCGGCCGTGACCGTCGATCCCGCGACCGGCCTGCGCGGCATGATGATGCCGCCGGGGGGTGGCTCGTGAGGATCGGCCTGACCCTGGTGATGATCGCGGCCGTGGTAGCGAGCTGCGGCTGGCGCGGGCTGAATTCGCTGCCGCTGCCCGGCACGCAGGGCAACGGCCCGGGGTCCTTCGCGGTCCAGGCGCAGCTGCCGGATGTCAACAACATCCAGCCGAACTCGCGGGTGCGGGTTGCCGACGTGACGGTCGGCCACGTCACGAAAATCGAGCGCCAAGGCTGGCACGCGTTGGTGACCATGCGGCTGGATGGCGACGTCGATTTGCCCGCCAACGCAACGGCCAAGATCGGCACCACCAGCCTGCTGGGTTCCTACCACATCGAGCTGGCGCCACCGAAAGGCGAAGCGCGGCAAGGCAAGCTGCGCGACGGTTCACTCATTGCGCTGTCACACGGTAGCGCCTACCCAAGCACCGAGCAGACGCTGGCAGCGCTGTCGCTGGTGCTCAACGGCGGCGGACTGGGCCAGGTTCAAGACATCACCGAGGCGTTGAGCACCGCGTTTGCCGGCCGTGAGCACGATCTGCGCGGGCTGATTGGGCAGCTGGACACCTTCACCGCATACCTCAACAACCAGTCCGGTGACATCATCGCGGCCACCGACAGCCTCAACCGCCTCGTCGGCAAGTTCGCCGACCAGCAACCCGTCTTCGATCGGGCCCTGGCCACCATCCCCGACGCGCTCGCGGTGCTGGCCGATGAGCGGGACACGCTCGTCGAGGCTGCCGAGCAGCTGAGCAAGTTCAGCGCCCTGACCGTCGACTCGGTCAACAAGACCACCGCGAACCTGGTCACCGAACTGCGGCAACTCGGACCGGTGTTGGAGTCGCTGGCCAATTCCGGTCCGGCGCTGACCCGATCGCTGTCCCTGCTGGCCACGTTCCCGTTCCCGAACGAGACGTTCCAAAATTTCCAGCGCGGCGAATACGCCAACCTGACCGCGATCGTCGACCTCACGCTCAGCCGCATCGACCAGGGCCTGTTGACCGGCACCCGCTGGGAGTGTCATCTGACCCAGCTCGAGCTGCAGTGGGGTCGCACCATTGGGCAGTTCCCCAGCCCGTGTACCGCGGGCTATCGGGGTACCCCGGGCAATCCGCTGACGATCGCCTACCGCTGGGATCAGGGGCCCTAGATGCTGCATCTACCGCGCCGAGTGATCGTTCAGCTGGCCGTCTTTACCGTGATCGCGGTGGGCGTGCTGGCCATCACGTTCCTGCATTTCGTGAGGCTGCCGGCGATGCTTTTCGGCGTCGGCCGCTACACGGTGACGATGGAGCTGGTCGAAGCCGGTGGGCTGTATCGCACCGGCAATGTCACCTACCGCGGCTTTGAGGTGGGCCGGGTGGCAGCGGTGCGGCTCACCGACACCGGGGTGCAAGCGGTGCTGGCCCTGAAATCGGGCATCGATATCCCGTCGGACCTCAAGGCCGAGGTGCACAGCCACACCGCGATCGGCGAAACCTACGTCGAGTTGTTGCCGCGCAACGCCGCCTCGCCGCCACTGAAGAACGGCGATGTCATTGCGCTGGCCGACACCTCGGTGCCGCCCGACATCAACGACCTGCTCAGCGCGGCCAACACCGCATTGGAGGCAATACCTCACGAGAACCTGCAGACCGTCATCGACGAGTCGTACACCGCGGTGGCCGGGTTAGGGCTCGAACTTTCCCGGCTGATCAAGGGCTCGGCGGAACTGGCGATCGATGCTCGCGCGAATCTCGATCCGCTGGTGGCGCTGATCGACCGGGCAGGACCGGTGCTGGATTCGCAGACCCACACCTCGGATGCGATCGCGGCCTGGGCGGCACAGCTGGCCGCAGTCACCGGCCAATTGCAGACACACGACTCGGCGGTCGGCGATCTCATCGACCGGGGCGGTCCGGCGTTGGGGGAGACGCGCCAACTGCTCGAGCGGCTACAACCCACCGTGCCCATCCTGCTGGCCAACCTGGTCAGCGTCGGCCAGGTCGCACTCACCTATCACAACGACATCGAACAGCTGCTGGTGGTGTTCCCCATGGCCATCGCCGCCGAACAGGCCGGCATCCTGGCCAACCTCAACACCAAGCAGGCCTACCGGGGCCAGTATCTGAGCTTCAACCTCAACCTGAACCTGCCGCCGCCGTGCACCACCGGCTTTCTGCCGGCCCAGCAGCGGCGCATTCCCACGTTCGAGGACTACCCGGATCGCCCGGCCGGTGATCTGTACTGCCGGGTGCCCCAGGATTCGCCGTTTAACGTGCGCGGCGCCCGCAACATCCCCTGTGAAACCGTGCCGGGCAAGCGCGCACCCACCGTGAAGTTATGCGAGAGCGACGCGCCATACCTGCCGCTGAACGACGGCTACAACTGGAAGGGCGACCCCAACGCCACGGTGCCGGGTTTGGGGTCCGGCCAGGACATCCCGCAGACATGGCAAACGATGCTGCTGCCGCCGGGCAGCTGACGGTGATGGAGGGAGGACACGATGTCGGTAGCAGTGGATTCCGACGCCGAGGATGACGCCGTATCGGAGATCGCTGAGGCAGCCGGCGTGTCGCCGGCCCCAGCCAAACCATCCATGTCGGCGCCGCGGCGCATGCTGCTGTTCGGCCTGGTCGTCGTCGTCGCTTTGGCGGTGCTGTTGTGTTGCTGGGGATTTCGCGTCCAGCGGGCACGCCATGCGCAGGACCAGCGTGGTCACTTCCTGCAAGCGGCCCGGCAGTGCGCGCTGAACCTAACGACCATCGACTGGCGCAACGCCGAGGCGGATGTGCGCCGCATTCTGGACGGCGCCACAGGCGAGTTTTACAACGACTTCGCCCAGCGGTCCCAGCCCTTCGTCGAAGTACTGAGGCACGCAAAGGCCAGCACGGTCGGCACGATCACCGAGGCCGGGCTGCAGACGCAGACCGCCGACACGGCCCAGGCGCTGGTGGCGGTGTCCGTGCAAACGTCGAATGCCGGCGAAGCCGACCCGGTTCCACGAGCGTGGCGAATGCGCATCACCGTGCAGCGGGTCGGCGACCGGGTCAAGGTGTCCGACGTCGGGTTCGTGCCGTGAGCTGGTCGCGGGTGATCGCCTACGGGCTGCTGCCCGGGCTGGCGTTGGCGCTGACGTGTGGCGCGGGCTTGCTGAAATGGCAGGACGGCGCCGTCCGCGACGCCGCGGTTGCCCGTGCGGAATCCGTGCGGGCCGCGACCGACGGCACCACCGCGCTGCTGTCTTACCGGCCCGACACCGTGCAGCATGACCTCGAGAGCGCGCGAAGCAGGCTCACGGGCACGTTCCTCGACGCCTACACACAGCTGACCCACGACGTGGTGATCCCCGGCGCACAGCAGAAGCAGATCTCGGCCGTGGCCACCGTCGCGGCCGCGGCGTCGGTGTCGACTTCCGCCGACCGCGCCGTCGTCCTGCTGTTCGTAAACCAGACCATCACCGTCGGCAAGGACGCGCCGACCACCGCCGCTTCCAGCGTTCGGGTGACCCTCGACAACATCAACGGGCGTTGGCTGATCTCGCAATTCGAACCGATCTGACGGGGGGCACCAGTGCAGCGCCAATCATTGATGCCCCAGCAGACCCTTGCCGCCGGCGTTTTCGTGGGTGCGCTGCTATGCGGTGTCGTGACGGCGGCGGTGCCACCACACGCACGCGCCGACGTGGTCGCCTATCTGGTCAACGTGACGGTACGCCCGGGCTACAACTTCGCCAACGCCGACGCCGCGTTGAGTTACGGACATGGCCTCTGCGAGAAGGTGTCTCGGGGCCGCCCTTACGCACAGATCATCGCCGACGTCAAGGCTGATTTCGACACCCGCGACCAATACCAGGCCTCGTATCTGCTCAGCCAGGCTGTCAACGAACTCTGCCCCGCGCTGATCTGGCAGTTGCGAAACTCCGCAGTCGACAATCGGCGCTCGGGCTGAGGTAAGGGGACTGACATGTCGCGTCGAGCATCGGCCACGTGTGCCTTGTCCGCGACCACCGCCGTCGCCATAATGGCTGCTCCCGCCGCACGGGCCGACGACAAGCGGCTCAACGACGGCGTGGTCGCCAACGTCTACACCGTTCAACGTCAGGCCGGCTGCACCAACGACGTCACGATCAACCCGCAACTACAATTGGCCGCCCAATGGCACACCCTCGATCTGCTGAACAACCGGCACCTCAACGACGACACCGGTTCTGACGGATCCACACCGCAAGACCGCGC
The DNA here is from genome assembly GCF_000195955.2 of Mycobacterium tuberculosis H37Rv. Classification (GTDB taxonomy): domain Bacteria; phylum Actinomycetota; class Actinomycetes; order Mycobacteriales; family Mycobacteriaceae; genus Mycobacterium; species Mycobacterium tuberculosis. Next base: position 2,218,324 of record NC_000962.3, read on the forward strand.
GCATGCCGCCGGCTTCCGCGGGAAAGTCGCTGAAACCGTGGCGATCAATCCCGCCGTAGCGATCAGCGGCATCGAGTTGATAAACCAGTGGTACTACAACCCCGCGTTTTTCGCGATCATGTCCGACTGCGCCAACACCCAGATCGGGGTGTGGTCAGAAAACAGCCCGGATCGCACCGTCGTGGTGGCCGTTTACGGACAGCCCGATCGACCTTCCGCGATGCCGCCCAGGGGAGCGGTAACCGGACCGCCGTCCCCGGTGGCCGCGCAAGAGAACGTTCCTATCGACCCCAGCCCCGACTACGACGCCAGCGACGAGATCGAATACGGCATCAACTGGCTGCCATGGATCCTGCGCGGCGTGTACCCGCCGCCCGCAATGCCGCCGCAGTAGGCGGTCGCTAGCGCACCGCTGAGTTCCGCGGCTGCCAGATCTGGGCCGGGCACCGGAGATTAACCGCGTGGGAGACCGGCAGTTCCAGCAGCGCATCTGAGGCGTCTTCGATCGCCGGAGCCCTAATCACTGCGTGCGGCGGGCCGCGTTCGACCCGCGCGGGTCGATAAGGTCACGGAACCGTTCTGCCGGGTAGACTGCCGCACCCAAGTCTCGGACCCGGTCGGTCAACGCTTTGTCCGATGTCACCACACGAATCTCTTGTGGCTGGGCGCCGGATCGGACCAGCCGGACGATCTCGTCGTCGGCCGAGTTGGCGGCCGCCTTGGGCGCATGCGCCACTTCGACCACCGATGACGGGATGGCGGTCGACGGCGGCCGCTCGAACACCACCGTCACGTCGTCGCCCCGAGCCTTGGTGATGGCCCACCCCTCGAGCCTTTCCACCAGCATCACCATCGCGCGATGGCGGTCGCGCCACCAACCATCCGGACGACTTCCGATCACGTTCATACCGTCGACAATCCACCGCACACCTCACGGTACGACGGCGCCACCTCACCGCGTGTGTCGACGCCGGCTATGCGTTTGCCGCACTACCACCATCTGCGCTTTCGGTGCTTCTTCAGCTCTTGCTGGAACTTCTGGTAATGCTCCAGCGCGAATCGCTCTTCCAAAGCCCCAAGGGCGTTAATGACCTCGGGATCTTTGACCCCAGGGGTCGATGGCCAATCTCAGGTTGGTAAATCGGGTGCTCAGATCGGCCCTCCGGACCAGGTTGTCGCCTGGGCAGATGTGCGCTCGCTAACCGCCAACTCACTTTCAAACTACGCTGCGAGTTGTGAGCGTAATGTCAGTGATCTGACGGCAAAGGTCACGGATTTCGTCGAGCAGATGGACGGTATTTCGCGAAAAGCGGTTCGACCTACTGGCTCCTGGTGTGTGGCCTCCCAGGGTGCTGGGCTGCGGTTTCGCCAACCAACCTGCTGGTCGGCGCGCCGTATTCTGAAGACCGGACCAACGAGGGGACCGAGCCATGTCTCAGACACCCGCTACAACCCGCAAAACGTTTCCCGAGATCAGCTCAAGAGCGTGGGAGCACCCCGCCGACCGGACCGCCCTTTCCGCGCTGCGCCGGCTCAAAGGCTTCGACCAGATCTTGAAGCTGATGTCGGGGATGTTGCGGGAACGGCAGCACCGGCTGCTGTACCTGGCCAGCGCGGCACGGGTCGGGCCGCGGCAGTTCGCCGACCTCGACGCGCTGCTGGACGAATGCGTGGATGTGCTGGACGCGTCGGCGAAACCCGAACTCTACGTGATGCAGTCACCAATCGCGGATGCCTTCACCATCGGCATGGGCAAGCCATTCACCGTGATCACCTCGGGGCTGTACGACCTGGTGACACACGACGAGATGCGGTTCGTGATGGGCCACGAGCTCGGCCACGCACTGTCCGGCCACGCGGTGTACCGCACGATGATGATGCATCTGCTGCGGTTGGCCCGGTCATTCGGCGTCTTGCCGGTTGGCGGCTGGGCGCTGCGCGCAATCGTGGCTGCGCTGCTGGAATGGCAGCGCAAATCGGAGCTGTCCGGCGATCGCGCTGGGTTGCTGTGCGCGCAGGATTTGGACACCGCGCTCAGGGTGGAGATGAAGCTCGCTGGCGGCTGCCGGCTGGACAAGCTGGACTCGGAGGCCTTCTTGGCTCAGGCCCGGGAATACGAGACATCCGGCGATATGCGCGACGGGGTGCTCAAGCTGCTCAACCTGGAGCTGCAGACCCATCCGTTCTCTGTGCTGCGGGCTGCCGCCTTGACTCACTGGGTGGACACCGGCGGCTATGCCAAGGTGATAGCCGGCGAGTACCCGCGTCGGGCCGACGACGGCAACGCCAAATTTGCAGACGACCTTGGCGCGGCCGCCCGGTACTACCGGGACGGCTTCGACCAGTCCAACGACCCGCTGATCAAAGGTATCCGCGACGGATTCGGTGGCATCGTCGAGGGCGTGGGACGGGCAGCCTCGAACGCGGCCGATTCATTGGGCCGCAAGATCACCGAGTGGCGGCAGCCCTCGAAGTGACGGCCCCTCTGCTACGTAGCTAAGCACGCGCGACCGGCGGGCTGGGGAGCCCGGTCAGCGGTCTCATAGCATTGCGAACACGGGACGTCGAGAGGGGAAGAGCTGCCATGGGTGAGGCGAACATCCGCGAGCAGGCGATCGCCACGATGCCACGGGGTGGCCCCGACGCGTCTTGGCTGGATCGTCGATTCCAGACCGACGCACTGGAGTACCTCGACCGCGACGATGTGCCCGATGAGGTCAAACAGAAGATCATCGGGGTGCTCGACCGGGTGGGCACCCTGACCAACCTGCACGAGAAGTACGCCCGGATAGCCCTGAAACTTGTTTCTGACATTCCCAACCCGCGAATCCTGGAACTTGGTGCGGGCCATGGCAAGCTCTCAGCGAAAATCCTCGAGCTACACCCGACAGCGACGGTGACGATCAGCGATCTAGATCCCACCTCGGTGGCCAACATCGCCGCGGGAGAGCTGGGAACACATCCGCGAGCACGCACCCAAGTGATCGACGCCACCGCAATCGACGGCCACGACCACAGCTATGACCTGGCGGTCTTCGCGCTGGCATTTCACCACCTGCCGCCTACGGTCGCCTGCAAAGCGATCGCCGAGGCCACCCGGGTGGGGAAGCGCTTTCTGATCATCGACCTCAAACGGCAGAAACCGCTGTCGTTCACGCTCTCTTCGGTGCTGCTACTGCCGCTCCACCTACTGCTGCTGCCATGGTCGTCGATGCGCTCGAGCATGCACGACGGCTTTATCAGCGCACTACGTGCCTACAGTCCCTCGGCGTTGCAGACGCTTGCCCGCGCCGCCGATCCGGGAATGCAGGTTGAAATCTTGCCCGCACCGACCAGGCTATTCCCGCCATCGCTCGCCGTTGTGTTCTCCCGTTCGAGCTCAGCGCCAACGGAATCTAGCGAGTGCTCGGCCGATCGCCAACCCGGCGAATGATTCGGTAGTAGTGCAGATAAGCCATCGCCGGTACCACGATGAACGTGATCACGATCAAAGCAATCGAGAAGTAGTTCGGACCACCCCGCACTAGAAAGATGCAGCGGTAGTCGTAGGACACTGCCAGCCCAACCGAGACCACGATCGCAACAAGCGGTAACACCTTGTCGGTGAACGCATTTCGCCGCACAGCAGCATGTTCTACTGCCTGAGACCTCGCCAATGCGATGAGAGCGATCGGCACGATGATGAACTGGACGAATCGGGCGATCACCGCCAGGCCGGTCAGGTGCAGGTTGTCGAACCGCAGCGCCAACGGGAATGCGAGCGCCAACGACGCCGTAATTGCGAAGGAGACCATCGGCACGTCGTATTGGTTCTTGCGTGACAAGCGTGTCGGCAGAACCCCGCTGTCCGCTAACGCGGTCCAAAGCCGCGGTGCACCGAACGAGGCCGCGACATTGATGCCGAACATCGATATCAGGGCTCCGACGACGATGATCGTTCGGAAGGTAGCGTTTCCGATGGCCGCGGCCAGTTTCACGGTGTCGTCCGACGCGGCGATCTTGTTCGATCCGAGCAGCATCGCTACCGTTAGGGTGAGCAAGTAGATCGCGCCAACCGAGAAGATCGCGATCGGTATAGCTCTCGGCAGGTTCCGGTCCGGCGCGTCCATTTCTTCGGCGGCGTTCGCGATCGATTCGAAACCGGTGAATGCGTACAACGCGACAATCGTGGCCAGCGCCATACTCGAGAACGTGCCCTTGCCAATTTCGGCGACGCCAAGCAACGAGTACGGGGTCGCGCTGTATGCCGACCACGCCGTTGCGTAGTTGTTCACGTGCTGGGTGGTGATGATCCACAGCCCGCCGACAATGAATGCCGAGAGCGCGAATGCCTTGCCTACCGTTGACGTTCCGTTGGCCCACTTGATCGCCCGGTTGCCGAAGAGGTTGATGGCCAACAGCACGCCGATAAAGCCGAGAAACGTCAGCGTCTTCACACTGAACAGTTGCTCGGCGTCGGCCCAGGCCTTGTCGGGGAAGGCCACTCGCAACAGCGTCGAGACGAAAAAAGAAGCCAACACCCCCCAAGCGATGGACGCGGTAATGGCGTGGGTGACACCGACATAGATGCCGATCCGGCGCCCAAATGCGGCCGTTGTGTAGGCGTAGGAGGCACCGTTTGTTCTGACGTACCTTGCCGCCGTCGCGAAGACGATCGCCACGACACCCGCGAAAATGCCAGCTAAAACATAGGCCATCGGCGCGAAGGGTCCTGCGAGCCCGATCACCTCACCTGGAGTTAGGAAGATACCGGCGCCGATTATCGAGTTGATCCCGAGCATGACGACGCTGCAGAAACCCAGCTTGTGGATCGCATATCCTCTCGTCCGCGGGCCGACCACCGCACCAAGGCTGTCTAGCAGGGAATCCTCTAACGCACCATAGATTCTCTAGCGACGATTCTTGAGCTCCCGGCCTGTCGATGCCGGCGCTGCAGGTGAGTCACCGCAGTGGGCGCACCGAACACTCATTTCCGCCGCCCCAAATCCGCGCAGTGACCACCGCGCGGTCCTCGCGAGTCTAGGCCAGCATCGAGTCGATCGCGGAACGTGGGACCAATACCTGGGTTGGGCCGGCTGCTTCGGGCAGCAACTCCCCCGGGTTGAAGAAGAAAATCACCCCGTCGTTCGTGACTGCGAAGTTCTGATAATTCACCGGGTCCAAGCCGGCATTCGGCGCTATCGATACCTGTTGTCCGGTCTGCTTGCTCAGTTCACCTTGCACAATGGGGAAGACGACTGGCAGCGGATCGGTGTCAGCCTGCCACAGCGTGTCATAGGTGATTGGCTTGCGATAGGCCTGGTCCCAATCGAAGGCCTTGTACGTGGTCGTTGGGTGCGTGCCGCCGGCGTTCTGGTAGACCTTGAGCACCACGGCCTGCGTACCACGCGGCGGTATCGCGGACTGGTATGTGGCCGAGGTGATATTCAATTCGTAGGGGGCTTCGCGTGGAGTGGACGATGTGGCCGCGCTGAGGAACTTGTCGCGCGTCTGGGCGATGTAATTTTCCAGCGACTTCTGGTCGGGGTAGTAACTGGGCAGGCTGATGTTGATGTTGTAGGCCGGGTCGGACATTTGAATCTGGCACGCCTGGCCGGTATCGGTGCCTTTCAACTCCTCGCAGTAGGTCTTGGGCGCGGCCGTGGCCACACCCGAACAACAGAGCAAAACGACAGCCGTGACCAGCATGAAGATCTTGATGCGCACGTCGAAATTCCTCCGGGAGTAGTTTGCAGCACCGCCGGCCGCAGGCGGGAGATTGGATTGCCGCGATATCTGAGTCGACGACAAACATAGGGCATCGCGCTGCTGACGACGATGCCTGACCAGACTCAAGCTAGCAGATCGATCGGGCCCGGTGTCGCGTGGTGCTCGACGCCCCCGACGCGCTGGGCGGTTAGAAGTCCCAGTCGGTGTCGGTGGTGGGTTGGTGGGTGCCCATTACGTATGAGCTTCCGGAGCCGGAGAAAAAGTCGTGGTTCTCCCCTGCACCGGGGTCGAGAGCTGCGCGCACGGCCGGGTTCACCTGGCAGGTGTCACGATCGAATGCAGGCTGGTATCCCAGGTTGGCTAGCGCCTTGTTGGCGTTGTAACGCATGTAGGGCAAAACGTCGTCGGTCCAGCCCAACTCGTCGTACAAGTCGTGCGCATAGTCGATCTCGTTCGCGTAGAGCGTGTGCAGCAGCTCGCAGGTGTATTCGCGGTGGTCGGCCCGCTCGGCGTCGGTCAGGTCGGCCAAACCTCGTTGACATTTGTAGCCGATGTAGTAGCCGTGGACGGCTTCATCTCGGATGATCAGCCGGATCAGATCGGCGGTGTTGGTGAGCTTACCCCGCGACGACCAGTACATGGGCAGGTAGAAGCCGGAGTAGAACAGGAAGGACTCCAGCATTACCGACGATGCTTTGCGCTTGAGCGCGTCGTCACCGCGGTAGTAGTCGACGATGATCTGCGCTTTTCGCTGCAGGTAAGGGTTCTGTTCCGACCAGTCGAAGGCATCGTCGATCTGCTTGGTCGAGCACAGGGTCGAGAAGATCGAGCTGTAGCTCTTGGCGTGCACTGACTCCATGAACGCCATGTTGGTCAGGACCGCCTCTTCGTGGGGGGTGACCGCGTCGTCGATCATGGCCACTGCTCCCACCGTCGCCTGCGCGGTGTCGAGCAGGGTCAAGCCGGTGAACACCCGGATCGTCGTCTGCTGCTCGGTGGAACTCAACGTTTGCCAAGATGCCAGGTCGTTGGAGAGCGGAATCTTTTCCGGCAACCAAAAGTTACCGGTCAAACGTTCCCAGACCTGCAAATCTTTAGCATCGAGCAACCGGTTCCAATTGATTGCGTGCACCCGCTCAACGAGCTTGCCGGTCATCGAGGGCCGTCCTGCCTTGCCATGGTCATGCCGCTGTTGGCCGGTGCGTACGCTCCTGTGGGCGTCAAGTCCGGCAGTCGGTCCTTGGGCATTTCGGCCGTCCTCCTTGTCATTGACGGTCTTTCATGGCGTGCACCAGCACTGTAGCTTAGTGATTTCGGCTACCCATATTTTATTCTTCGTGTCGCTGAACTCATTACAAACAGCGATCACCGCGCATACGGTTACGCGACGCCTGGCCAGTAGCCGACGACGCCGCGGAACTCAAGGTCGGTTTGCGGGAAGTCGTTGCCGACGGCCAGCAGTGGTTGGTGGCCCAGCTGGGCGGTCGCGTACGTCATACAGTCTCCGAAGTTGAGAGCCGCGCGGTGGCGCCCCTTGCCGTATCGCAGAAAGGCTCGTTGCGTGGCAGCGGCATGCTCGGCGGTGAAAGATGACACGCTCAAGCCGATTTCGCTGCGAAGTCGTTCGAAGATCGTGCGCGCAACGGGGCCGTGACGGGCGGTCAAGACAATCAGGCATTCGGCGACGGTGGGTGCAGACATGACGGGGCTATGGGCGCCGGCCAGGGCGGCCGCGACCAGGGTGGCGTGCGGCCGCTCGCCTTGAACCAGGGCCACCACGGCGCTTGTGTCCACGATCATTGCGGTGCTCAGACTCCGGTTGCGGGGTCGTAGCCGAGGATTTGTTCGCGCTCGAGCTTGGTGATGGGGGAGCGGTCGGCAAGCAGGGGCCAGATTTCGGTACGCAAGATGTCGAGAAGTTGTGCCTCACGGTCGCCGGCGCGCGACTCCAAAAACGCCAGCTGGGCAGACAGGGCATGCCGGATGGCGGCAGTCTTGCTGGTGTGCAGCCGGTCAGCGAGTTCGGCGGCTAGTCGGTCTACCTCAGGGTCTTTGATATTCAGCGCCACAGGTAGATGGTACCAGCAAATAGCCACTATCTACCTAACGCGTGCTGTGCCGTGCGGTAGCTACTGAAAATCCGAGATGTCAAAGGCAGCGTCTGGATACGCTGTATGCGCGCAGGGATGGTGATCGAGGCGGAGGGGCGGCGTGTCATTTCTGGTCGTGGTTCCCGAGTTCTTGACGTCCGCGGCAGCGGATGTGGAGAACATAGGTTCCACACTGCGCGCGGCGAATGCCGCGGCTGCCGCCTCGACCACCGCGCTTGCGGCCGCTGGCGCTGATGAGGTATCGGCGGCGGTGGCAGCGCTGTTTGCCAGGTTCGGTCAGGAATATCAAGCGGTCAGCGCGCAGGCGAGCGCTTTCCATCAACAGTTCGTGCAGACGCTGAACTCGGCGTCAGGATCGTATGCGGCCGCGGAGGCCACCATCGCGTCACAGTTGCAGACCGCGCAGCACGATCTGCTGGGCGCGGTCAATGCACCAACCGAAACGTTGTTGGGGCGTCCGCTAATCGGCGACGGAGCACCCGGGACGGCAACGAGTCCGAATGGCGGGGCGGGTGGGCTGCTGTACGGCAACGGCGGCAACGGTTATTCCGCGACGGCGTCGGGGGTCGGCGGCGGGGCCGGCGGTTCCGCGGGGTTGATCGGCAATGGCGGCGCCGGGGGAGCCGGCGGACCCAACGCCCCCGGGGGAGCCGGCGGCAACGGTGGCTGGCTGCTCGGCAACGGCGGGATCGGCGGGCCCGGGGGCGCGTCGAGCATCCCCGGCATGAGTGGTGGAGCCGGCGGAACCGGCGGTGCCGCAGGACTTTTGGGCTGGGGAGCGAACGGCGGAGCCGGCGGCCTCGGTGATGGAGTCGGTGTCGATCGTGGCACGGGCGGCGCCGGAGGCCGCGGCGGCCTGTTGTATGGCGGATACGGCGTCAGTGGGCCAGGCGGCGACGGCAGAACCGTCCCGCTGGAGATAATTCATGTCACAGAGCCGACGGTACATGCCAACGTCAACGGCGGACCGACGTCAACCATTCTGGTCGACACCGGATCCGCTGGTCTTGTTGTCTCGCCTGAGGATGTCGGGGGAATCCTGGGAGTGCTTCACATGGGCCTCCCAACCGGATTGAGCATCAGCGGTTACAGCGGGGGGCTGTACTACATCTTCGCCACGTATACCACGACGGTGGACTTCGGGAATGGCATCGTCACCGCGCCGACCGCCGTTAATGTCGTCCTCTTGTCCATCCCAACGTCCCCCTTCGCCATTTCGACCTACTTCAGCGCCTTGCTGGCCGATCCGACAACAACTCCGTTCGAAGCCTATTTCGGTGCCGTCGGCGTGGACGGCGTTCTGGGAGTTGGGCCCAATGCGGTGGGACCAGGCCCCAGCATTCCGACGATGGCGTTACCGGGTGACCTCAACCAGGGAGTGCTCATCGACGCACCCGCAGGTGAGCTCGTGTTCGGTCCCAACCCGCTACCTGCGCCCAACGTCGAGGTCGTCGGATCGCCGATCACCACCCTGTACGTAAAGATCGATGGTGGGACTCCCATACCCGTCCCCTCGATCATCGATTCCGGTGGGGTAACGGGAACCATCCCGTCATATGTCATCGGATCCGGAACCCTGCCGGCGAACACAAACATTGAGGTCTACACCAGCCCCGGCGGTGATCGGCTCTACGCGTTCAACACAAACGATTACCGCCCGACCGTCATTTCATCCGGCCTGATGAATACCGGGTTCTTGCCCTTCAGATTCCAGCCGGTGTACATCGACTACAGCCCCAGCGGTATAGGGACAACAGTCTTTGATCATCCGGCGTGATCGAGCCTGTTCGCCGCGAATGTCGCCGCCTGGCTTGTCATCCCCGACTGAACATACGAAACATGCGCCATAATATTGCCGCCTCCGGTGCATATTGGATCGTCGGGAGCACACAAGTTTATGGTCTTAGAGCTATACAGCGGACCGATTGTCGGCAACGACCCGCCGCCCCACAACATGCTGGAGAAACCACTGGATGGCTCGCCGAAAAGGGCGACAGCGGCGACATGATCTGCCACCGCGGGCGGCATCGCCGAGGTGGACAAATCGATGACCGTCGCACCCTGCGAATAGCCACCAAGCACAATCCTGGTGTTCGGGCAGCTGGCGACGGTGCGCTGGATGTGGGCGCTCGCATCATCGGAACCGTTTGACGCGCTCGCGCGGTAGTCGTCGCTTGCTGGGTAGTTCACCGCGTAGACCCCAATCGACCGCCCGCCAACTTGCGAGGTAAGCGAGTCGACGAACGCCTCACCGACGTCGCCAAGACCAGAAGCCTGATGCGTGCCGCGAGCGAAAACGACCGCGATGTCCGAACACGGATCCGCATGCGCGGCACGACCGCCGGCGGGTGCGCTCACCAGCGCCAAGGTCGTCGCAACCACGACACCAACGATGCGAACAAGGCTGCGTGGAGTCATCTGCACATGCTGACATACTGCCGGCGACCGAGGTGGCGGTGGGCCGCTGAGACATGACGTGCCTCACGTCGTCGGCGCCCACGCAGCCCCAGGTCAGAACGGTAGCCTTAGGCGATGACCGACTCTGTGGTCGTCCGCGTCAAGCCCGGCAGTCACAAAGGACCCCTGGTCGAGGTCGGTCCCAACGGTGAGCTGATTATCTACGTCCGCGAGCCGGCGATTGATGGCAAGGCCAACGATGCGGTCACCCGGCTGCTCGCAGCTCACCTTCAATTGCCAAAGAGCCGAGTCAAATTGGTGTCCGGAGCGACGTCGCGGTTCAAGCGTTTCCGTCTGAGTCGTTAAGTTCAACCTGTTTGAGGAAGCGGGTCCAGCAAGGCCGGGACATCGAGACCAAGCCGCGCTAACACAACAACATGCTGGCGTCGGTCAACCCGGTCGGCGGCGGCGTTGCTGGCCCCGGTACAGACCGCTTGCCGCCGCCCTCACCGTGTCGGTAATTCGCGCGATGATCGGACTGTCCAGTTTCCAGCATTGCCAATAGAGAGGGACGTCGAGGTGTATGTCGCAGACCCGTACGAACGATCCATCGGCAAGCGGAGATGCTGCCAGCTTCTCGGGGAACATGCCCCATCCCAGCCCGGCGCGCGCTGCGGCGGTGAAGCCCTCTGTGGTCGGGACAAAGTGCGTCGGTCTGGTGATGGCGCGACGAAAGGCCTTACGCACCAACATGTCCTGCAGCCCATCGTCACGATTCCACGCCAGTGACGGAGCTTTAGCCGCCGCGGCGGCAGTGAACCCGTCGGATAGATGGCGCTGGACGAATGGCCTGCTGGCCACTGGTAGGTAGCGCATTTCACCCAGCGGGTGCACCCGGCAGCCCGGCACCGGGTTCCGCTCGGTGGTCACCGCGCCCATCGCCACACCCTCCCGTAGCAGCCGCGCGGAATGGTCCTGGTCCTCGATCCGAACGTCGAGCAGGACGTCGCCGAGACCGTCGAACACGGCCGAAAACCATGTCGCCATGGAATCGGCGTTTACCGCAATGGTGATCCGCGTGCGTTTCAGCGACGCGTTGCCACCCATTTCAGCGAGCGCCTCGGACTCGAGCAACGCTGTTTGCGCGGCCAACCGCAACAGCGGGATACCTGCGGTCGTCGCCCGACATGGCTTTTCCCTGACCACCAGCACCTGGCCGACCTGCTGCTCCAACGACTTGATGCGCTGACTGACAGCCGACGGGGTGACATGTAGGCGCTCCGCGGCCGCATCGAAGCTGCCCAGTTCGACCACGGCAGCCAATGCGGCCAGCTGTGGACCGTCAAGCTGCGGATCCACCATCTCAGGTGTAGACCATCTGCGGAGCGTCGCACTGCACATTAATAATGCTAATGTAAATGAAGAATTATTAGCTATACTGACCCATACAAACTGCCTAGTGTCGATTGCGTGAACTCACCACTGGTCGTCGGCTTCCTGGCCTGCTTCACGCTGATCGCCGCGATTGGCGCGCAGAACGCATTCGTGCTGCGGCAGGGAATCCAGCGTGAGCACGTGCTGCCGGTGGTGGCGCTGTGCACGGTGTCCGACATCGTGCTGATCGCCGCCGGTATCGCGGGGTTCGGCGCATTGATCGGCGCACATCCGCGTGCGCTCAATGTCGTCAAGTTTGGCGGCGCCGCCTTCCTAATCGGCTACGGGCTACTTGCGGCCCGGCGGGCGTGGCGACCTGTTGCGCTGATCCCATCTGGCGCCACGCCGGTTCGCTTAGCCGAGGTCCTGGTGACCTGTGCGGCATTCACGTTCCTCAACCCACACGTCTACCTCGACACCGTCGTGTTGCTAGGCGCGCTGGCCAACGAGCACAGCGACCAGCGCTGGCTGTTCGGCCTCGGCGCGGTCACAGCCAGTGCGGTATGGTTCGCCACCCTCGGGTTCGGAGCCGGCCGGTTGCGCGGGCTGTTCACCAACCCCGGCTCGTGGAGAATCCTCGACGGCCTGATCGCGGTCATGATGGTTGCGCTGGGAATCTCGCTGACCGTGACCTAGTACAGCACGTGTGCACACGCGGGTTGGACCACGTGATCGTCGATGGGCACATACCGTTCGGCAGGAGGGCGCGCGGTCAGTCTGCACAACTCAGTCACCAGCTGACACGCCGACGGCGGCCTCGCCCGGGCGTGTCGGCGCCACCAGTGCACATTCGGCGTGACGCGGCCCTACGGATCGTGTTGGAGCTGTAGCCCGTTGATACCGGTCGCGAACGGTGAACGGCGCTAATCGGGGGAGTGGGGTCGAGGCTGTCTGGCCTTCCCCGTCCGCAAGTTCGCGTTCGGCCGGGCCGATATCTGGTTCAGGGTGGGTCGAGGCCAAATTTCATCACGGTTGCGGTTGAGCAAAGTTGCTGTAGCTTGCTCGCGAGGAGACGGCCGATATCGCCTCATTGGCATTAGTGTTGGCTGTCATGGCCGGACTGAACATTTACGTGAGGCGCTGGCGGACAGCGCTTCACGCAACCGTGTCGGCATTGATAGTTGCCATCCTCGGACTCGCCATCACCCCGGTCGCTAGTGCGGCGACGGCCAGGGCGACGTTGTCGGTGACATCGACGTGGCAGACCGGTTTCATCGCCCGCTTCACCATCACAAACTCGAGCACGGCGCCGCTAACCGATTGGAAGCTTGAATTCGACTTGCCGGCAGGAGAATCCGTCTTGCACACATGGAATAGCACCGTTGCACGATCTGGCACGCACTACGTTCTCAGCCCAGCGAATTGGAATCGCATCATTGCCCCCGGTGGTTCAGCCACGGGCGGCCTAAGAGGCGGGCTGACCGGTTCTTACTCGCCGCCGTCGAGTTGTCTGCTCAACGGGCAATATCCTTGCACCTAGACGCGACTGCGCACTGAGGCTCGCCGACTGCAACAATGCGGCTACTGCCAGGTGGGTCTAGTGGGTCGTCACGGCCAACGTCATCTCGGAGTTGATGCGGACGGCGCCAGAGCCCTGGGGCTGGTGATGACCAGAAGGTTGCCTGAACCGAGAAATTGGATTGATCGCAGTGCCGGTGGCGGGCTACGGTCGGGCGCGTGGGCATCTACGCAGTGACGGTACGTCGTGTCCGCCCTCGGACGGTCGCGACGGGCATGGGGCTGGCACCGGCTCCATGACGAATGGGCAGCGCGGGTAGTCAGCGCGGCCGCAGTGCGGCCCGGTGAGCTCGTGTTTGACATCGGCGCCGGCGAAGGGGCACTGACGGCGCATCTAGTGCGAGCGGGGGCGCGGGTGGTCGCCGTGGAGTTGCACCCGCGACGAGTCGGTGTCCTCCGCGAGCGATTCCCTGGCATTACCGTGGTGCACGCGGACGCCGCCTCGATCCGGTTGCCCGGCCGGCCGTTCCGGGTTGTGGCGAACCCGCCGTACGGGATTTCGTCCCGCCTGCTGCGGACGCTGCTGGCACCCAACAGCGGGCTTGTCGCGGCCGATCTCGTGCTGCAGCGAGCCCTCGTATGTAAATTCGCTTCTCGCAACGCGCGAAGGTTCACCCTGACCGTCGGCCTCATGCTGCCACGGCGCGCGTTCCTGCCACCGCCGCATGTGGATTCCGCGGTGCTCGTCGTCCGCCGCCGGAAGTGCGGTGACTGGCAGGGGCGGTAAACCCGCGGCCGCCAGTAGGTGTACCACCTTTGCTAGAAGTGGCACACTTCGTTCTATGTCGACCACTCGTCCGCGCTACCAAATAACCGAAACCCCGGAGGTAGCTCAGGCATTGGACCGGGCCGCCCAGCGATGGCCTGGCGAGCCCCGTTCCAAATTATTGCGGCGCCTGATCATCGATGCTCGACGATCCGCGTTCCGCGGGTAGCGTCGTTGCGCCGTACGACGATGGCGAGCTGCTGCGTCTCGCCGAACTACGCGCTAGCAGCGGGCTAAAACTACCTGATTGCTGCGTGCCGGATGTGGCAATTCATCACCAGGCAAGCCTCGCAACCTTTGACGACACGCTCGCTGCCGCAGCACGCACAAGGAGCGTGCCCGCTAGCACAAACGGCGCAGCTAACCCAATACGACCAGCTTCACTTGACATAATGTCGCTTATCGGCTTATAAGTGATGCGAGTTGCTCCTTACGATGACCATGGCACAGCGGCATCCTTCTCTGCGCCAAGCTGGCCAGCTACGTGGCTCGAAGTTCTTGGTAAAGAGCAGGCGTCAGATCGACGCTTTGTCGCAGTTGTAGTTGGCCCGGCCGAGTTCGCTGTTCATACGCGGTGACAACGAGGCCGACACCGCCCGCCGCCGGCACGAGGACACCTTGCATGTGCAAGAACCAGGCCGCATGTCCGACCGCCTGGCACCCTGACCAGTCGTCGCCATAGATGTCGTCGTTCTCGAGCCCCACGGCTTCCCGAGCTTGCGGGGTTGTCAGATCGAGGACGGCCAGGTCCGTGACGTCGATCGTGTGTAGTCGGTAGGCCGCCTCGAGCATCTTCTCTGCGGTCGTTGAAGCCGCTTGCGCCGCCCGTTCCACCTCAACCATGCAGGCTTGGGCGGAATCAGCAAGATAGATCGCCGGAAAGAGCAGCGGCGGATTCCACCTGCCTCCGAATCTGCGCGCGCCCTCACCGGACAAGGCGTCACGGTGCGCGCCGGTATACCGGTAGCACGTTTCCGACCACTCAATTGTTCCGCGTGCGTCGATACGCTGGACGAGCCCTTCATCGAGGGCATCGCTCACACGAACACTCCCTCCGCCATCGCGTCGATGAGCGCCAACACGCGTTGGTACTCGCCGTCTCGCACGAGGTCGGCAGGCTTGCGGTGTTCCAGTAACCGATTCGGCGAAAACATCCACACGTTCGCCTGGTCACGCGGCAGCACTTCCGCGAGGGCGTCGGCGACATAGGCCAGCTCGATAAGTCGTTGCTTGTTGAGGCGTTGGGGAACCACCTGACCTGCGGTCCATCGCGCCACGGAACGCGGCGAGGCATCGACGATGTCACCGACTTCCTCGTAGGTCAATCCCAAGCGCTCGATCGCACCCGACACGGTCGAGGCGAGCACATTTACTCCCATGGGCAGCCTGTCTTCCTTTTGTCTATTGATTTGTCATGTATTATGACACGAACCGAGGCGTCGATGCGAGAGGAACTTCACGACGATGGGCATTCAGTTTCGGCTCGGGCCGGGTGATCACAAACCGGTCGAGGACTTCCTGTCCCGCGACCACGCCGGCACCACTGCGATCACGCTGGACACCAACGCCACTCGTCACCAGCACGACGCTGCCGCAGCCGCAGTCGACGCAGGCCTAGATGTCTACTGGGAGCCAGCAGCCGAGCGCCTCGCCGCGCACCCGGCTTCGGGCTCGACAAGTTCCCTCTGTGAAACGGGCAGCCCTACGACACGGATGCCCTGACGCGCGACGCGGCGGCACGCGCCGAACTCGTCGGCAGGACTCTCGACAAACACCCGTCGATCGTCACGCACGTCACGGCCCCACACTTCTACCTCACCAACGAGCGCACCGCACGCCTCAACATCGACCTTGCCGAGCGCACGCGCTTGGCCGTCGGCTAGGCGGACCGCATGCGAACGGCCTTGACCCCGAGCCACGCCCGTAATGAATGCAACCTTGCCCTCAAGCCTGCCCACAACACCACCTCCGGCGAGTAGTTCCCCCGGCGGGGGGGCTTACACCAAGCAGGAACGTCACCGTGACGAATTGTCGCGTGGCGCAGTGTCAAAGGTCCAGTACGCGACGAAGTCCTCGGTCAACCTCGTGCATCAAGCTCGCTGGCACCTCCCCAACTCGGTCGGTGAGGTCAGTCTTGTTGAGCGTGACAATCGCCGTGACGTTGACGACCGAGTCACGTGGCAGTCGCGTTGTGGTCGCGGGCAAGAACACGTTGCCGGGCATTGCCGCCAGCGCCGTATTGGACGTGATCACCGCTGCGATCACAGTGGCAAGGCGACTTGCGTTGTACGGATCTGACTGGATTACGAGCACCGGGCGGCGCTTCGCCGGCTGACTGCCTGATGGCGGCCCGAGGTCAGCCCAGTAGATCTCGGCACGACTAATCACCACTCATCGTCCATGGTTTCTAGCACGCGGTATGCGTTGGCCACGGCGAGGGCCTCCGCTTCGTCGGTGCCATGGATGCTCTCTAGAGCCCTGTCGATCTGGCCCGTGAGCAATTGGGCGTCCAGCTCGTGCAGGTAGCGCTGCGCAGCCTTCGTGAAGAACTCGGACCGACTCATGCCGAGCTCACTCGCACGCCGCGATACCCGATCGAACGTCTCATCCGGCAGAGAAATAGCTGTCTTCATACAGATAGTATAACCGGGTATAACTTCCAGAAGACGGCGGCTGTTTCGTCACAGTGACGCTATTGCTGGTCCAAACACACTCCACGATTCCGCGCGTCGCTACCCCGGGATAGTCCGATCAGGTGTCTTGGGTGGCCCGGCAAGTGGTTTGATGCGTCCGGCCCGCACGCCGTTGGCGATGACGATGACCTCGGTGAACTCGTGCACAAGCACGACCGCGGCCAGTCCGAGGATCCCGAACAACGCCAGCGGCATCAGCACGGTGATGATACTTAGGGACAATCCGACGTTTTGCACCATGATCTGCCGCGAGCGCCGGGCATGGTCTAGGGCTTGGGGCAGATGCCGCAGGTCTTGGCCCATCAGGGCGACGTCGGCGGTTTCGATGGCGACGTCGGTTCCCATGGCGCCCATCGCGATTCCCAGGTCGGCGGCGGCCAGGGCCGGAGCGTCGTTGACTCCGTCGCCGACCATCGCGGTGGGTTGCCGAGCCCGCAGCTGTGCGACCAGATGAGCCTTGTCCTCGGGCCGCAATTCGGCATGTACCTGCTCGATGCCGGCTTGGGCTGCCAGGGCGGCAGCGGTGGCATGGTTGTCGCCGGTGAGCATCGTCACCTGGTAGCCGCCGGTGCGCAGCCCGGCCACCACCTCGGCGGCTTCCGGGCGTAGTTCGTCGCGCACGGCGATGGCACCAAGCAGCTGCTGGTCGCGTTCGACGAGAACCGCTGTGGCGCCGGCTTGTTGCATGCACGCCACATGATCTGCGAGCTCGGCGGCATCGAGCCAGCCGGGTCGCCCCAGTCGCACCACCCGCCCGTCGAGGCGGCCTATCAGCCCGGCGCCCGGGACGGCTTGCACGTCGCTGGCGGCGGTCGTCGCTTGGGTCGCGGCAAGCACGGCCACAGCCAGGGGATGTTCGCTGCGGGCTTCCAGGGCGGCTGCCACCGCCAACACTTCCTCGCGGGTAGCGCCGTTTGTGGTGGCGACGTCGATGACGACGGGCCGGTTGGCGGTTAACGTACCGGTTTTGTCCAGGGCTACCGCGCGGATGGTGCCCAGGGTTTCCAGCGCGGCGCCGCCCTTGATGAGCACGCCGAGTCTGGAGGCGGCGCCGATGGACGCGACCACGGTGACCGGAACGGCGATGGCCAGCGCGCACGGGGCGGCGGCGACTAATACCACGAGCGCGCGTTCGATCCAGACCAGCGGATTACCCAAGACGCTGCCGGTCCCGGCGATCAGCGCCGCGGCGATCATGATGCTGGGCACCAACGGTCGCGCGATACAGTCGGCTAGCCGCTGACTAGCACCTTTTCGGACCTGTTCGGCCTCCACGATGTGCACGATGCGCGCCAGCGAGTTGTTGGCCGCGGTAGCGGTGACCCCCACCTGCAGCACGCCCAAGCCGTTGATCGACCCGGCGAACACTTCGTCACCGGGTCCAACCTCGACCGGCACCGATTCGCCGGTGATCGCGGAGACATCCAGGGCGGTGCGCCCGGCACGAATGATGCCGTCGGTGGCCAGGCGTTCGCCCGGTTTAACGATCATCTGGTCACCGACGTGCAATTCGGTTGAGGCCACGATGGTTTCGGTGCCCTCCCGCAGAACTGTGGCCTGATCCGGCACCAGCGACAGCAGGGCGCGCAGGCCACGGCGAGTGCGCGCCGTCGCGTATTCCTCCAAGCCTTCGCTGATCGAGAACAGAAACGCCAGCGTAGCGGCCTCACCCAGCTCGCCAAGTGCGACAGCGCCCAGCGCGGCGATGGTCATCAGGGTGCCTACGCCGACGCGGCCTTCGGCCAGTCGTTTGAGGCTGGAGGGCACGAATGTCGAGGCCCCAACCGCCAGCGCAAGGGCCTTCAGTCCCAGTACGACCGGCCACAGCGGATAAGCCCATGCGGCAACTAGCGACGCGGTCAGCAACACTCCGGAGAATGCGGCTCGCCGCAGTTTGGCGACTTGCCAGAGCTGCTCCGGCTCGCGGTCCTCGTTGTCCTCGCCGTCGCAGCAGGCATCGCTCGTCTCCCCCGATGGCTGCGCGGCCACGTCACGCCGAACTCCTGATAGTGTTCGCGTGCTCCAGTCGATGATTTTCTGCACTACCCCGGCCTTGCGGTTACTGGCCGAGCGCGAAGCATACGCGGGCACCGCCGCCGCAGGGACGGTCTCGGCATCGATGATTGCCGACAGGATGGCAGCGGTGTCGCAGATTGCGCGTGAATACCAGATCACAATGGATGCCGTCCGCGGATAGGCATGCACGGCCTGCACACCGGCCACCTTGCCGACGGTGTCCTCGATCGCAACGGCCCGTCCCGCGTCGAACTGAAACCCGGTGGCCTGCACACGCATCCGCCCGGCTGCATCGGATACAACGGTCAGCTGGACCTCGGCGTCAACTACAGTCGTCACTCGTCGACCCTGGCGCCAGCGGGCAGGGGCGCCTCCTCACCGATGCGCCCGCGAGCCTCGGCAACGACGTCGGCGACTGTCAGCCGGGCCGACTCGGCCGCCGCCTCCGCGCGCCGGGTTCCGCGCAGGCCCCACTCCATCACGGTCACCGACGCCCGGCGAATGGGCGCCGTACCCAGCGCTTTGCGCAGCGTTTCGTAGGCGCTCACCCCGACCAGTCCGGTGAGCACCGCCCCGGCCGCCTTAACCAATAGCTCATGCGTAACCACGGTCAGTTCTCCTTTGCTTTGTCCTGTAACCACAAGTCGTGTCGTCTGCTGCTCAGCTACCTGTCATCTCGACCGCCTCCCCGGACGCGGCGCGCTCGGCGACACAGGGTTGGTCGGTATCCACCGCGAGAACGACCTGGACCAACTCGCCCAAGGCTCGCGCCAGGTGACTGTCGGCCAGCGCATACCGAACCTGCCGGCCCTCATAGGTTGCGACTACCAGCCCGCAGCCCCGCAAACACGACAGATGGTTGGACACATTCGATCGGGTCAACCCGAGGTGCGCAGCTAGCTGGCCGGGATAGCAAACGCCATCCAGCAACGCCACCAGAATCCGGCACCGCGTCGGATCAGCCAGAGCCCGGCCGAGTCGAGCCAGGGCCGATTCCCGCATCTCACACGTCAGCATAGATCAAATAGTACACCATATACTGGTATAACAGCAAGAGCTGAATTGTACATCCATAGCAGATATGATCGGCGCGCGTCACAAGCTTCCGGCCGCAGAGCCGCCAACTCACGATATCGTTAACCGATATCCCGAGCCGATAGCTGGCGGGCTCGGGTGGTGGCCAGCGGCGCTGCGACGAAAGGTGTGACCGTCATGAAACAGACACCACCGGCGGCCGTCGGCCGTCGTCACCTGCTCGAGATCTCAGCATCCGCAGCCGGTGTGATCGCGCTTTCGGCGTGTAGTGGGTCGCCGCCCGAGCCCGGCAAAGGCCGGCCCGACACAACCCCGGAACAGGAAGTCCCGGTCACCGCGCCCGAGGACTTGATGCGCGAACACGGAGTGCTCAAACGCATCCTGCTGATCTATCGCGAGGGGATCCGCCGCCTCCAAGCCGATGATCAGAGTCCCGCTCCAGCACTGAACGAAAGCGCGCAGATCATTCGACGCTTCATCGAGGACTACCACGGACAGCTGGAAGAGCAATACGTCTTCCCCAAGCTGGAACAAGCCGGCAAGCTCACGGACATCACCTCGGTCTTGCGCACCCAGCATCAGCGCGGCCGGGTGCTCACGGACCGGGTACTCGCCGCCACCACTGCAGCGGCTGCATTCGATCAGCCTGCGCGAGACACCCTGGCCCAAGACATGGCAGCGTACATCCGAATGTTTGAGCCGCATGAGGCGCGCGAGGACACGGTCGTTTTCCCGGCGTTGCGCGACGTGATGTCCGCTGTCGAGTTTCGCGACATGGCCGAGACCTTTGAAGACGAGGAGCACCGGCGCTTTGGCGAGGCCGGTTTTCAATCGGTGGTCGACAAGGTCGCCGATATCGAAAAAAGCCTTGGCATCTACGACCTGAGCCAGTTCACCCCCAGCTAAAGACACTAATGCCCTTGGGTTAGGGACCATCGCCTCCTGACGCGATCGCGACAGCTGGCTAACGTCGGTAGTACACCCATGCAGAGGGGACGCCAATGTCAGCCCAACAAACGAACCTCGGAATCGTGGTCGGTGTGGATGGTTCACCCTGCTCGCATACGGCAGTCGAATGGGCCGCGCGCGATGCGCAGATGCGCAACGTTGCGCTCCGCGTGGTGCAGGTCGTGCCCCCGGTAATAACCGCCCCGGAAGGGTGGGCATTTGAGTATTCGCGGTTTCAAGAAGCCCAAAAGCGCGAAATCGTCGAACACTCGTACCTGGTCGCCCAAGCGCACCAAATCGTCGAACAGGCCCACAAGGTCGCCCTCGAGGCATCCTCCTCAGGTCGCGCCGCGCAAATCACCGGCGAAGTGCTGCACGGCCAGATAGTGCCCACGCTGGCCAACATCTCCAGGCAGGTCGCGATGGTCGTGCTGGGCTACCGAGGTCAGGGCGCCGTAGCCGGCGCCTTGCTGGGATCGGTCAGCTCAAGCCTGGTTCGCCACGCTCATGGCCCTGTCGCCGTAATACCCGAGGAGCCGCGACCGGCGCGCCCGCCGCACGCGCCGGTTGTGGTGGGCATCGACGGCTCGCCCACCTCGGGATTGGCGGCCGAGATCGCCTTCGACGAGGCATCGCGCCGCGGCGTGGACTTGGTGGCGCTGCACGCGTGGAGCGACATGGGCCCCCTCGACTTTCCTAGGCTCAATTGGGCGCCGATCGAATGGAGAAACCTCGAAGACGAGCAGGAGAAAATGCTCGCCCGGCGTCTGAGCGGATGGCAAGACCGGTATCCCGATGTCGTCGTGCACAAAGTCGTGGTGTGCGATCGACCGGCACCCCGCCTGCTCGAATTGGCACAAACCGCTCAGCTTGTGGTGGTTGGCAGCCACGGCCGCGGGGGGTTCCCCGGCATGCATCTCGGCTCAGTCAGCAGAGCGGTGGTCAATTCCGGTCAGGCTCCGGTTATCGTCGCCCGAATCCCCCAAGATCCGGCAGTGCCGGCCTGAGGGCCTGTGCGATCTGCTCGGGTGGTGCCCACCCGCGCGGAAAGCCCCGTCCGAACCGTGATTGGGCAACGTCGGGCCGGGCCAGCAGCGCTGGACCGTAGGTCCCTGCAGTGGATGACTTACGGCCCTGATCCACACCGGCGACCGTTAGGCAGGGTTGAGCCAACCGTCGGTTGAGCGTCTGGCTGCGAGGTGAGGTGATTGTCGGCGTCAGTGTCTGCCACGACGGCTCATCATGGCTTGCCAGCACATGAAGTGGTGCTGCTGCTGGAGAGCGATCCATATCACGGGCTGTCCGACGGCGAGGCCGCCCAACGACTAGAACGCTTCGGGCCCAACACCTTGGCGGTGGTAACGCGCGCTAGCTTGCTGGCCCGCATCCTGCGGCAGTTTCATCACCCGCTGATCTACGTTCTGCTCGTTGCCGGGACGATCACCGCCGGTCTTAAGGAATTCGTTGACGCCGCAGTGATCTTCGGTGTGGTGGTGATCAATGCGATCGTGGGTTTCATTCAAGAATCCAAGGCAGAGGCCGCACTGCAGGGCCTGCGCTCCATGGTGCACACCCACGCCAAGGTGGTGCGCGAGGGTCACGAGCACACAATGCCATCCGAAGAGCTGGTTCCCGGTGACCTTGTGCTGTTAGCGGCCGGTGACAAGGTTCCCGCCGATTTGCGGCTGGTGCGACAGACCGGATTGAGCGTGAACGAGTCAGCACTTACCGGCGAGTCGACGCCGGTTCACAAGGACGAGGTGGCGTTGCCGGAGGGCACACCGGTCGCTGATCGTCGCAATATCGCGTATTCCGGCACATTGGTAACCGCGGGCCATGGCGCCGGGATCGTCGTCGCGACCGGCGCCGAAACCGAACTCGGTGAGATTCATCGGCTCGTTGGGGCCGCCGAGGTTGTCGCCACACCGCTGACCGCGAAGCTGGCGTGGTTCAGCAAGTTTCTGACCATCGCCATCCTGGGTCTGGCAGCGCTCACGTTCGGCGTGGGTTTGCTGCGCCGGCAAGATGCCGTCGAAACGTTCACCGCTGCGATCGCGCTGGCGGTCGGGGCAATTCCCGAAGGTCTGCCCACCGCCGTGACCATCACCTTGGCCATCGGCATGGCCCGGATGGCCAAGCGCCGCGCGGTCATTCGACGTCTACCCGCGGTGGAAACGCTGGGCAGCACCACGGTCATCTGCGCCGACAAGACCGGAACGCTGACCGAGAATCAGATGACGGTCCAGTCGATCTGGACACCCCACGGTGAGATCCGGGCGACCGGAACGGGCTATGCACCCGACGTCCTCCTGTGCGACACCGACGACGCGCCGGTTCCGGTGAATGCCAATGCGGCCCTTCGCTGGTCGCTGCTGGCCGGTGCCTGCAGCAACGACGCCGCACTGGTTCGCGACGGCACACGCTGGCAGATCGTCGGCGATCCCACCGAGGGCGCGATGCTCGTCGTGGCCGCCAAGGCCGGCTTCAACCCGGAGCGGCTGGCGACAACTCTGCCGCAAGTGGCAGCCATACCGTTCAGTTCCGAGCGGCAATACATGGCCACCCTGCATCGCGACGGGACGGATCATGTGGTGCTGGCCAAGGGTGCTGTGGAGCGCATGCTCGACCTGTGCGGCACCGAGATGGGCGCCGACGGCGCATTGCGGCCGCTGGACCGCGCCACCGTGTTGCGTGCCACCGAAATGTTGACTTCCCGGGGGTTGCGGGTGCTGGCAACCGGGATGGGTGCCGGCGCCGGCACTCCCGACGACTTCGACGAAAACGTGATACCAGGTTCGCTGGCGCTGACCGGCCTGCAAGCGATGAGCGATCCACCACGAGCGGCCGCGGCATCGGCGGTGGCGGCCTGCCACAGTGCCGGCATTGCGGTAAAAATGATTACCGGTGACCACGCGGGCACCGCCACGGCGATCGCAACCGAGGTGGGGTTGCTCGACAACACTGAACCGGCGGCAGGCTCGGTCCTGACGGGTGCCGAGCTGGCCGCGCTGAGCGCAGACCAGTACCCGGAGGCCGTGGATACAGCCAGCGTGTTTGCCAGGGTCTCTCCCGAGCAGAAGCTGCGGTTGGTGCAAGCATTGCAGGCCAGGGGGCACGTCGTCGCGATGACCGGCGACGGCGTCAACGACGCCCCGGCCTTGCGTCAGGCCAACATTGGCGTCGCGATGGGCCGCGGTGGCACCGAGGTCGCCAAGGATGCCGCCGACATGGTGTTGACCGACGACGACTTCGCCACCATCGAAGCCGCGGTCGAGGAAGGCCGCGGCGTATTCGACAATCTGACCAAGTTCATCACCTGGACGCTGCCCACCAACCTCGGTGAGGGCCTAGTGATCTTGGCCGCCATCGCTGTTGGCGTCGCCTTGCCGATTCTGCCCACCCAAATTCTGTGGATCAACATGACCACAGCGATCGCGCTCGGACTCATGCTCGCGTTCGAGCCCAAGGAGGCCGGAATCATGACCCGGCCACCGCGCGACCCCGACCAACCGCTGCTGACCGGCTGGCTTGTCAGGCGGACTCTTCTGGTTTCCACCTTGCTCGTCGCCAGCGCGTGGTGGCTGTTTGCATGGGAGCTCGACAATGGCGCGGGCCTGCATGAGGCGCGCACGGCGGCGCTGAACCTGTTCGTCGTCGTCGAGGCGTTCTATCTGTTCAGCTGCCGGTCGCTGACCCGATCGGCCTGGCGGCTCGGCATGTTCGCCAACCGCTGGATCATCCTCGGCGTCAGTGCGCAGGCCATCGCGCAATTCGCGATCACATATCTACCCGCGATGAATATGGTGTTCGACACCGCGCCAATCGATATCGGGGTGTGGGTGCGCATATTCGCTGTCGCGACCGCAATCACGATTGTGGTGGCCACCGACACGCTGCTGCCGAGAATACGGGCGCAACCGCCATGATGCCCCGTCCGTGAGTACGGTGTGCGTGCGGTCGATCCGGCCAGAGTTACCAGGTCGGAACTAGCCAGTTACGTTGTACTCGTGCGGTTCTCGTAGTCAACCAAGCGTGCCTGCAGTTCGGCGTACGGTACGGACCGTGGCAGCTGCTCTCCGTCGCTCACGGCCCGAGCCGCGTGGGCCGCTGCATACAACCCCGCGCTGTAGGGCACTGAACCGGTTGACACCCGGGCCACCCCGAGCTCACCAAGGTCGGCGATCGTCAAGCCGGGCACGGGCAACGTGTTAACCGGGCACGGAATGTTGCGAGTGAGCTCAGCAAGTTCGTCGGGATCGTTGGCCAGTGGGACAAAGACGCCGTCGGCGCCGGCATCGACGTAGCGAAGTGCGCGCTGGATCGTGCTGGTGGTATCGGCGTGCTGGCGCAACCAATAGGTGTCGACGCGGGCGTTGACGAACACCTCGGGGTTACGTTGTTTGATCGCAACGATTTTAGCGGCTGCCAGGGCGGGGTCGATGAGCTTTTCGGCGCTACTGTCCTCGATATTGATTCCGGCTGTCGACAGTTGTGCGACGTAGTCAGCAATGGCGTCGGGTTCGTCGCTGTATCCGTCCTCGATGTCGACGCTGACGTAGCATTGCAGCGGTGCCAGGGCGGCCGCCAGTGCGATGTTGGCGCCGCGAGTGGCGCGGTGCCCGTCCGGGTGCCCGCCGCTGGACGAGACCCCGAAACTGGTTGTGCCGATAGCCGTGAAGCCCTCCGCGAGGTAGGCCAGGGCCGACGGCACATCCCAGGCGTTGGGCAACACGAACGGAACACCTTGGTGATGAAGATCGTGGAAACTCATTCCCTACCTCCCTGCTGGCGGATGGGCCTGATTGTATGTGTGACCCGCGTCAGCAGGGTCAGTCGGTGAGACCCGTCGCCGCTGGCCGATTCAACTAGGTTGCGGACGGATGACCACTTCGTTGGGTATCACCAGAATCAGTCTGTCGTGCTCGACGAGTGATGATGCGGCGCACACCGTATGCCGCCACACCGACACCGAGCACCGCGGCCCCGGCGGCCACCGAGGAGAGTGGCAGCGCGAACGCCAGGACTACGCAGCCGATCAGTCCCACCAGCGGAATCAGGCGGCGGGGCCGGCCCTCGTCGAGCCCCAGAGTCAAGGCGGAGGCGTTGGCGATCGCGTAGTAGACCAGCACACCGAAGGACGAAAAGCCGATCGCACCACGGATATCCGCTGTCGCCGCCAGCGCCGCCACCACCGCGCCAACCACCAGTTCGGCACGAAAGGGCACCTTGAACCTAGGGTGCACGGCGGCCAGCCAGCGCGGTAGGTGCCGGTCGCGTGCCATCGCCAAGGTGGTGCGGGAGACCCCGAGAATCAAGGCCAGTAGCGAGCCCAATGCGGCCACCGCGGCCCCTATCTGCACGACGGGAATCAGCCAGTTCACCCCCGCGACCCGCATGGCCTCCGACAACGGGGCGGCGGCCCGCGCGAGCCGCTGCGGACCCAACACAGCGATCACGGCCACGGCGACCAGGGCATACACCGCCAGGGTGATGCCCAGCGCCAGCGGGATGGCGCGTGGGATCGTGCGGGCCGGGTCGCGGACCTCCTCCCCCAGCGTGGCGATGCGGGCATAGCCGGCGAACGCGAAAAACAGCAGGCCGGCCGCCTGCAGCATCCCCCAGACGTGTGCATCTACACCGATATCGAGTCGCGCCGGGTCCGCAGCGCCGGAGCCATAGGCGGCGACCACGACTGCGGTCAAGACCACCAACACCACGGCGACGATCGACCGGGTGAGCCAGGCGGACTTCTGTATCCCGGCGTAGTTCACCGCGGTCAGTGCCACCACCACGGCGACGGCCACCGCGTGCGCTTGCGCGGGCCACACATAGAAGCCGACCGTCAACGCCATCGCCGCACACGATGCCGTCTTGCCGACCACAAAGCCCCAGCCCGCCAGGTATCCCCAGAAGTCGCCCAGCCGCATCCGGCCATACACATAGGTGCCCCCCGAGGCCGGGTAGCGCGCGGCCAGCCGCGCCGACGAGATCGCATTGCAGTAGGCCACCACCGCGGCCACTGCCAACCCGAGCAACAACCCAGAACCGGCCGCGTACGCGGCCGGGGCCAGGGCGGCAAAGATTCCGGCACCGATCATGGACCCAAGCCCGATCACCACCGCATCCAAGAGCCCCAGCCGTCGCCGCAGCTCATCTGGAATATCGCGTGGGTCTAGCGGGCGTCTCATGCCTCGATAAGGCTACGGCATCCGATATCGGTATACGATATCTACCCGGAATTTGACGCCCGAGACCCGCATGCGTCCAGGGTTTGTGGGTTTGGGGTTTGGTCAGTGGCCGGTCTACGTTGTTCGCTGGCCTAAACTCCACCTGACGCCGCGGCAGCGAAAGCGTGTCTTGCATCGGCGACGATTGCTCACCGATCGCCCGATTTCGTTGTCACAAATTCCAATCCGCACAGGAGGGCCCATGAACGACCCGTGGCCCAGGCCAACGCAAGGGCCGGCGAAAACCATCGAAACCGACTACCTGGTGATAGGTGCCGGAGCGATGGGAATGGCATTCACGGATACCCTCATCACCGAGTCCGGTGCGCGCGTCGTCATGATCGACCGCGCATGTCAACCTGGTGGACATTGGACCACCGCCTACCCGTTCGTGCGGCTACACCAGCCATCGGCCTATTACGGCGTCAACTCAAGGGCACTAGGCAACAACACCATTGACCTCGTCGGTTGGAACCAGGGACTGAACGAACTGGCACCAGTCGGCGAGATATGCGCCTACTTCGATGCTGTATTGCAGCAGCAACTGCTCCCCACCGGGCGGGTTGACTACTTCCCGATGAGCGAATACCTGGGCGACGGCCGGTTCCGGACACTGGCAGGCACCGAATACGTCGTCACCGTCAATCGGCGCATCGTCGATGCCACCTACCTGCGTGCCGTCGTACCGTCGATGCGGCCGGCGCCGTACTCGGTTGCACCCGGCGTCGACTGCGTCGCTCCAAACGAACTGCCCAAACTCGGCACCCGGGATCGCTACGTGGTCGTCGGTGCCGGCAAGACCGGCATGGACGTCTGCCTATGGTTGCTCCGAAACGACGTCTGCCCTGACAAGCTGACCTGGATCATGCCGCGTGATTCCTGGCTGATCGACCGAGCGACGCTGCAGCCCGGGCCCACATTCGTCAGGCAGTTCAGGGAAAGCTACGGTGCGACTCTCGAGGCCATCGGGGCCGCGACCTCGACCGACGATCTGTTCGACCGACTAGAGACCGCCGGAACCCTGCTGCGCATCGACCCCTCGGTGCGTCCGAGCATGTATCGCTGCGCCACTGTGTCGCACCTCGAACTCGAGCAGCTGCGCCGTATCCGCGACATCGTCAGGATGGGCCACGTCCAACGCATCGAGCCCACCACGATAGTGCTCGACGGCGGATCGGTTCCCGCCACACCCACGGCCCTCTATATTGACTGCACCGCCGATGGAGCACCACAACGTCCAGCCAAGCCGGTTTTCGACGCAGACCACCTAACCCTGCAAGCCGTGCGCGGATGCCAACAGGTGTTCAGCGCCGCGTTTATCGCGCACGTCGAATTCGCCTACGAGGACGACGCGGTGAAAAACGAACTCTGTACCCCGATTCCACACCCGGACTGCGATCTGGACTGGATGCGTCTGATGCACTCCGATCTAGGCAACTTTCAGCGCTGGTTAAACGACCCCGATCTGACGGACTGGCTGAGCTCGGCGCGGTTGAACTTGCTCGCCGACCTGCTGCCGCCGTTGTCTCACAAGCCGCGGGTGCGCGAGCGGGTGGTGTCGATGTTCCAAAAGAGGTTGGGCACCGCCGGCGACCAGCTAGCGAAGCTGCTCGACGCCGCCACCGCAACAACCGAACAACGCTAAGGATCGGCCGTGCACCATAACCGCGATGTCGACTTGGCGCTTGTCGAGCGACCCAGCTCGGGATACGTCTACACAACGGGTTGGCGACTGGCCACAACGGACATCGACGAGCACCAACAACTGCGCCTCGACGGTGTGGCGCGCTATATCCAAGAGGTCGGTGCCGAGCATCTCGCCGATGCCCAATTGGCAGAGGTCCATCCCCATTGGATTGTCCTGCGCACGGTCATCGATGTCATCAACCCGATTGAGCTACCCAGCGACATCACCTTTCACCGGTGGTGCGCAGCGCTTTCCACCAGGTGGTGCAGCATGCGTGTGCAGCTGCAAGGATCCGCCGGCGGCCGCATCGAAACCGAAGGGTTCTGGATCTGCGTGAACAAAGACACCCTGACGCCGTCCCGTCTCACCGATGACTGCATCGCACGTTTCGGCAGCACCACCGAAAACCACCGGCTCAAGTGGCGCCCATGGCTCACCGGGCCGAACATCGATGGTACCGAGACACCATTTCCCTTGCGTCGCACGGATATTGACCCGTTCGAGCATGTCAACAACACCATCTACTGGCACGGTGTGCACGAAATACTCTGCCAGATACCCACCCTGACGGCACCCTACCGCGCCGTGCTCGAGTACCGCAGCCCCATCAAGTCCGGCGAACCGCTGACCATTCGTTACGAGCAGCACGACGACGTCGTGCGCATGCACTTCGTCGTCGGCGACGACGTGCGCGCGGCAGCGCTGCTGCGCAGGCTATAACCGTCTGGACGAATCGGCGGTATGCCGACCACCATGAACCAAGGTCCGCAACGCATCGAAGCACGAGGAGAATCCATGTCTGGACGGTTGATAGGAAAGGTCGCACTTGTCAGCGGCGGGGCGCGCGGTATGGGTGCATCCCATGTGCGGGCGATGGTGGCCGAAGGCGCAAAGGTTGTGTTCGGCGACATCCTCGACGAGGAGGGCAAGGCGGTGGCCGCCGAACTGGCCGATGCGGCCCGCTACGTCCATCTCGACGTTACCCAACCCGCGCAATGGACGGCTGCGGTGGACACCGCGGTCACCGCATTCGGTGGCCTGCACGTGCTGGTCAACAACGCCGGCATTCTCAACATCGGGACGATCGAGGACTACGCCCTCACCGAATGGCAGCGCATCCTCGATGTCAACCTGACCGGAGTCTTCCTGGGCATCCGCGCTGTCGTCAAGCCAATGAAAGAGGCTGGTCGCGGCTCCATCATCAACATTTCGTCGATCGAGGGGCTGGCCGGCACGGTTGCTTGTCATGGCTATACCGCCACCAAGTTCGCCGTGCGGGGGCTGACCAAGTCCACCGCTCTCGAGTTGGGGCCCAGCGGAATTCGAGTCAACTCGATTCACCCTGGGTTGGTCAAGACGCCGATGACTGACTGGGTCCCCGAAGACATCTTCCAGACCGCGCTGGGCCGCGCGGCCGAACCCGTGGAAGTGTCCAACCTCGTCGTCTACCTGGCCAGCGATGAGTCGAGCTATTCCACCGGCGCGGAATTTGTGGTCGACGGCGGGACCGTAGCTGGCCTGGCACACAACGACTTCGGTGCCGTCGAGGTGTCCTCGCAGCCGGAATGGGTGACGTAAACGCCGATTGGCAGGCAATGCCCGACCGGTCTGGCGATGACGATCGCGTCCGCGCTCAACCGCAATCGGATACCCAGCCGGCCTGTCCCGCACCCGGCCCAAGGAACGGCGTCGTGGTGGCTATTCCGACTCGAGTGGGTGATCATCCTTAGGCTCGTGCGCTTGGTCGACCGCCGAGATAGCAACGAAGCCGGCGCCGGCTTGGATACCGTCATGGGCGGCTTCGATGTCGTACCGGGCGAGTCCCGGCGGTTGGTGCAGCGTGCAGCGGCGGGCGATGACCCGGAATCCCGAGTCTGCGAGCAGTTGTTCGAGTTCGGCCGCGGTGTAGAAGCGGGCGTCGCGGTAGCCTGGCTGTCCGCGGGCCGCGCGCAGAGCGTACAGGTCGGCCCACGGTGTCCCGCGAGGCAAGAACCCGATAACAAGGCCGCCGCCGTCGGCGAGCAGACGCCGCGTTTCCCGGAATATGGCGGCCGGGTCGGTGACGAAACAGAGCGTGAATGCCATGAGGACCGCCCCGAAGTGCCGGCTGACGAAAGGGACCGCCTCGCCGACGGCATTGGCGACCAGGACGCCGCGCCGGCGTGCGAACATCAGCGCATCACGGGATGGATCGAGTCCGAACCGCACGCCGAGCAGGTCGGCGAAACGTCCTGTACCGACACCGATTTCCAAGCGTGGCTGGGCAAAGACCTCGATGAGCGGCCGCAACGCGGCGACCTCGGTCGCCAGGATCGGCCGCCCGGTGGGTGAGTCATACCAGGCGTCGTAGGCCGCCGCGTCGCGCCCGGCGGCCGACGATGCCGGCATCCGGGTGTCAGGCGTCACCGCGAGCTGATTCCAGCAACAATCGGCGTTCGGCGGCCGCGACCGACCCCGGGGTAGCAGCAATCGCGCCCGAATGGACCGACACTGAGGTGATTCCCATCCGGACCAGATGCTCGGCGAAAGTCGGGTTGCCCGAGAGCGCTTGACCACACAGCGACGATGTGCTGCTGACAGTGATGGTTGGCATCGGTTTTCCTTTCGGCGTTCTCAGATCGCGCTGCGCCAGATGTGGTAGGCCTGTCCCACGGAGCGCTCACGCGGCCCCGCCGTGTCGATCCGGTGCCCGGTGTCCCAGTCCGCTTGCCGGGCGGCCAAGGCCGCCGCGATCTCGGCGGTGGCGTCGGAGTTGCCCCCGGCTCTAGCAACGATTCTGTCGGCCATCACGTCAACCGTCGCCGAACACCTGAATTCGACAATCGCCGAGTGCGTGTCCGCCGCGAGACGCCGGGCGCAGGCGCGCATCTGCGGATCACCCCAGGTACCGTCGAGGATCACTGAGTGCCCACTACCCAAGAGCAGGCGGGCTTTGCGCAGCGCCTCCTGGTAGACCGCCACAACGTTGGCACGACTGTAGAGCCCGGAGTCCAAAACGCCGGGCTCCCCGGTGATTACTCCGCAATCGCGTAGCCGCCGGCGCACATCGTCGGTTGAGATCACCTGCGCCCCCACCAGTTCGGCGACCCCGCGGGCCAGGGTCGACTTGCCGGTGCCCGGATTGCCACCGACCAGCGCCAACCGGACCGTAGCGTGCTGTAGGTGTTGGGTGGCGATGATCAGGTGGCGCACGGCGTCCGCAGCGGCCTCCGGTTTGCCCTGGGAGAATCGCACGCACTCGACTTTCGCGCGCACCACCGCGCGATAAGCAATGTAGAAGTCGCGCAGCGACGCCGGGGCGGTATCACCCGAACGCACCGCATAGCCGGCCAGGAAGTAGTCCCCAAGATCTTTGCGGCCCAAGAACTCCAGATCCATGGCCAAAAAGGCGGCGTCGTCGATGCGGTCGAGGTAGCGAAGCTCGTCTTCGAACTCCAAGCAATCCAGCAGCGCCGGTTCGCCATCCACCAAGAAGATGTCATCGGCCAGTAGATCCGCGTGGCCGTCTACAATACAACCTTCTTTGATCCGGCCGGCGAACAAAACCTCGCGCCCGGAAACGAATTCGTCGACCATGTGTTCAATCCGCCGAATCACATCCCCGGAGACCACTTTGTCCGCGTGGTGGCGAAGTTCGGCCAGGTTTTCGTGCCAACGCCGCGCCACCGCACCGACCTCGCCTTGAGTATCGATGCACCGGTTACGCTGTGCGCGCTGGTGAAACCGGGCCAACACCTCAGCGATCGCGTCCAGGGCACCCTCGACCGGCAGGCCGGCGGTCACCATCGACGCCAGCCGCTGCTTGTCGCGGTAACGCCGCATGACGACGACCGGTTCGGCGTGCCCGCCGCTTGGATCGCTGAGATGGGCAATGCCCAAGTAGCTCTGCGCGGCCAGCCGACTATTCAACTCGAATTCCCGGATACAGGCGCGCTCACGCTGTTCCGCCGTGCGGAAGTCGCAGAAATCCGTCACCACAGGCTTTTTCGCCTTGAACGCCCGGTCGCCGGCCAACACAACCACTGCGGTGTGGGTTTCGCGCACATCGATGAAAGGCTCATCTGTCACAGGATGGGCGTCACACGTGCCGTCGTTGGTCGGTGAGTCCATGGCGGTAGCCAAGCCAAGTAGTCACGACTGCCGTGCCACGATCACTGGCACCCGCGCGGCGTGTAAGACCGCGTTACTGACCGACCCCAGAAGCATGCCGGTCAAGCCACCTCGGCCATGACTGCCAACGACGACAAGCTGGGCGGACGCCGACTTTTGCACCAGCTTCCGCGCCGGGCGATCGCAAACGACAACCCGGCTCACCGGCACATCGGGATAGCGTTCTTGCCAACCTGCCAAGCGTTCGGCGAGACTAAGCTCCGCTTCCTGCTGTACAGCCGAGAAGTCCAAACCCGGAAGTTCCACCACTTCGACGTCACTCCACGCGTGCACGGCGATCAGTTCGACGCCGCGGCGCGACGCCTCGTCAAATGCCACCGCCGTCGCAAGCTCCGAAACCGGCGAACCGTCGATTCCCACCAGCACGGGAGCGTGCTGCGGATCAGGGATCACCGCATCATCGCTGTGGATGACCGCGACCGGGCACCCGGCGCGTCGCACCAGGCTCGAGCTGACCGAACCGAGCAAGCCTCGGGCCAGCGCTCCCCGGCCCGAGCTGCCCAACACCACCATCTCTGCCTCGTTGGAGATTTCAACCATGGTAGGTACCGGCGTGGAAAATACGAGCTCGCTCTTTACGCTGAGCTTTCGATCCGCTCCAACCGCCTCTTTGGCGAGCTTGACGGCGTTGGCGACGATCTGGCGACCCTCGTCCTCCTGCCAAACCCCCCAGGTCTCCGGATACGGCATCGGCGGCCACGTCGCTACATCGGCGTTCACCACGTGGACCACGGTCAGCGGAATGTTCCTCATCGCCGCATCGGTGGCACCCCAACAGGCGGCGGCATCCGATTCGAGCGAACCATCTACCCCGACGACAACTCCGTGCTGCTTGCGGGGTTTAGACATCTCATTCTCCCTTCGCCTCGAGCAACGCTATGAACCGGGACAGTCACCGGTCATGAGGCTTTAGTCCCCAATCGGACGGCCAACCGACCATGATTGGATTCGACGCCCGAATCCAAGCGTGCGCTGTGGCATCGTCGTCAATGTGACCGGACCGCCGCCCACCATCGACCGGCGCTACCACGACGCTGTCATCGTCGGCCTCGACAACGTGGTCGACAAGGCCACGCGAGTGCACGCCGCGGCATGGACGAAGTTCTTGGATGACTACCTCACCCGACGACCCCAGCGGACCGGCGAAGACCATTGCCCCCTCACCCACGACGACTACCGCCGCTTCTTGGCCGGCAAACCCGACGGTGTAGCCGACTTCTTGGCCGCCCGCGGAATCAGGCTGCCGCCGGGCTCCCCGACTGATCTCACCGACGACACCGTGTACGGGCTGCAAAACCTCGAGCGCCAGACATTCCTGCAACTGTTGAACACCGGTGTCCCCGAGGGCAAGTCGATTGCCTCGTTCGCACGTCGGCTGCAGGTTGCCGGTGTCCGCGTGGCCGCCCACACCTCCCACCGTAACTACGGGCACACGCTGGATGCCACCGGCCTGGCAGAAGTGTTTGCCGTCTTTGTCGACGGCGCCGTCACCGCCGAGCTCGGGCTACCGGCCGAGCCTAACCCGGCCGGCCTGATCGAGACGGCGAAGCGGCTGGGAGCAAACCCCGGTCGCTGTGTGGTCATCGACAGCTGCCAGACCGGTCTGCGCGCCGGCCGGAACGGCGGATTCGCGCTGGTGATTGCCGTCGACGCGCACGGCGATGCCGAGAACCTGCTGTCCAGCGGAGCCGACGCCGTGGTCGCAGACCTGGCCGCTGT
Organism: Mycobacterium tuberculosis H37Rv; assembly: GCF_000195955.2. Taxonomy (GTDB): domain Bacteria; phylum Actinomycetota; class Actinomycetes; order Mycobacteriales; family Mycobacteriaceae; genus Mycobacterium; species Mycobacterium tuberculosis. Next base: position 2,252,754 of record NC_000962.3, read on the forward strand.
CACGGTGGGAAGCGGCGACGCCGCCATCTCCACGATTCCCGACGCCCTGCAGGTCTACAGCCAATTGAAAAGACTACTGACCGGCCGACGACCAGCGGTGTTTCTCGATTTCGACGGCACGTTATCCGATATCGTCGAGCGCCCCGAAGCGGCAACGCTCGTCGACGGCGCAGCAGAAGCGTTGCGAGCGCTGGCGGCCCAGTGTCCGGTGGCGGTGATAAGCGGACGCGACCTGGCCGACGTTCGCAACCGGGTCAAAGTCGACGGGCTGTGGCTGGCCGGCAGCCACGGCTTCGAATTAGTGGCGCCAGACGGCAGCCATCACCAAAACGCCGCCGCCACTGCAGCTATCGACGGATTGGCCGAGGCGGCAGCGCAATTGGCCGACGCACTCCGCGAAATCGCCGGAGCAGTAGTGGAACACAAACGCTTCGCAGTCGCAGTGCACTATCGCAACGTTGCCGACGACAGCGTCGACAACCTGATTGCGGCGGTGCGCCGACTCGGACACGCAGCAGGGCTGCGTGTCACCACCGGCCGCAAAGTCGTCGAGCTTCGCCCGGATATAGCCTGGGACAAGGGCAAAGCACTCGATTGGATCGGTGAGCGGCTCGGCCCGGCCGAAGTCGGCCCCGACCTACGGTTGCCGATCTACATCGGCGACGACCTTACCGACGAAGATGCCTTTGATGCCGTGCGTTTCACCGGTGTCGGGATTGTGGTGCGCCACAACGAACACGGTGATCGACGGTCTGCCGCTACCTTTCGTCTCGAATGTCCTTACACCGTTTGCCAATTCCTCTCCCAGCTGGCTTGCGATCTGCAGGAGGCAGTGCAGCACGACGATCCGTGGACTCTGGTCTTCCACGGCTACGACCCCGGCCAGGAGCGGCTGCGTGAAGCGCTGTGCGCGGTGGGCAACGGCTACCTGGGTTCGCGGGGCTGCGCACCCGAATCAGCGGAAAGCGAGGCACATTACCCGGGCACCTATGTGGCCGGGGTGTACAACCAGCTCACTGACCACATCGAAGGGTGCACCGTTGACAACGAAAGCCTGGTCAACCTCCCCAACTGGTTGTCGCTGACCTTCCGTATCGACGGCGGAGCATGGTTCAACGTCGATACGGTCGAGTTGTTGTCCTACCGGCAGACGTTCGACCTACGCCGTGCCACGTTGACCCGCAGCTTGCGATTCCGAGACGCCGGCGGACGAGTGACCACGATGACCCAGGAGCGGTTCGCGTCCATGAACCGGCCCAACCTGGTCGCACTGCAAACTCGGATTGAATCCGAAAATTGGTCGGGCACAGTTGATTTCCGGTCACTAGTCGACGGAGGTGTGCATAACACCCTGGTGGACCGCTATCGGCAACTATCCAGCCAACACCTTACCACCGCCGAGATAGAAGTCCTGGCGGACTCGGTGTTGTTGCGCACCCAGACGTCGCAATCGGGTATCGCGATCGCGGTCGCCGCTCGCAGTACCCTGTGGCGCGATGGCCAACGGGTCGACGCGCAATATCGGGTCGCCAGGGACACCAACCGCGGCGGCCATGACATCCAGGTCACCCTGTCAGCGGGGCAATCGGTCACGCTGGAAAAGGTCGCGACGATCTTCACGAGCCGGGACGCCGCGACATTGACAGCGGCAATAAGCGCACAGCGCTGTCTAGGTGAGGCCGGTCGCTATGCCGAGCTCTGTCAACAGCACGTCCGCGCGTGGGCACGGCTGTGGGAACGATGCGCCATCGATTTGACCGGCAACACCGAGGAATTGCGGCTCGTGCGACTGCACCTACTGCACCTGCTACAGACCATTTCGCCGCATACCGCTGAGCTCGACGCCGGGGTCCCAGCGCGCGGGCTGAACGGAGAGGCCTACCGCGGGCATGTCTTCTGGGATGCGCTGTTCGTCGCTCCGGTGCTCAGCCTGCGGATGCCGAAGGTGGCGCGATCGCTGCTGGACTATCGGTACCGACGACTACCCGCGGCCCGCCGAGCGGCGCACCGGGCGGGCCACCTTGGCGCGATGTATCCCTGGCAGTCGGGCAGCGACGGAAGCGAAGTGAGTCAGCAGCTGCACCTCAATCCACGGTCCGGGCGGTGGACTCCCGATCCCAGTGATCGTGCCCATCACGTCGGTCTAGCGGTTGCCTACAACGCGTGGCACTACTACCAAGTGACCGGTGACCGCCAGTATCTCGTCGACTGCGGGGCAGAGCTGCTGGTTGAGATCGCACGCTTCTGGGTAGGCCTGGCCAAGTTGGATGACAGTCGCGGCCGCTACCTGATCCGGGGAGTAATCGGTCCCGACGAATTCCATTCGGGGTATCCCGGCAACGAGTACGACGGAATAGACAACAATGCGTACACCAACGTGATGGCGGTATGGGTGATCCTGCGGGCAATGGAGGCGCTGGACCTGCTACCGCTGACCGATCGCCGCCATCTGATCGAAAAGCTCGGGCTGACAACGCAGGAGCGCGACCAATGGGACGACGTGAGCCGACGCATGTTCGTTCCATTCCACGACGGCGTGATCAGCCAGTTCGAGGGCTATTCGGAACTGGCGGAACTGGATTGGGATCACTATCGGCACCGATACGGAAACATCCAACGACTCGACCGGATCCTGGAAGCCGAGGGCGACAGCGTGAACAACTACCAGGCGTCCAAGCAAGCCGACGCGCTGATGCTGCTCTACCTGCTGTCTTCCGACGAGCTGATCGGCCTGTTGGCCCGGCTTGGCTACCGCTTCGCGCCCACACAAATCCCAGGCACCGTGGATTACTATCTTGCCCGCACCTCGGATGGATCTACCCTGAGCGCTGTCGTGCATGCGTGGGTTCTCGCCCGCGCCAACCGGAGCAATGCCATGGAGTACTTCCGTCAGGTCCTGCGCTCCGATATCGCCGACGTCCAGGGCGGCACAACCCAGGAAGGAATTCACCTGGCGGCCATGGCTGGCAGCATCGACCTGCTGCAGCGTTGCTATTCCGGATTGGAACTGCGCGACGACCGGCTGGTGTTGAGCCCGCAATGGCCGGAAGCACTTGGACCACTTGAGTTTCCGTTTGTGTACCGCCGCCACCAGCTGAGCCTGCGAATCAGTGGCCGAAGCGCCACATTGACCGCAGAAAGTGGAGACGCCGAGCCAATTGAGGTCGAATGCCGTGGCCACGTGCAGCGGCTACGGTGCGGGCACACCATCGAAGTCGGTTGCAGCAGGTGACCAATGTCGCACATGGTGGGTCGACGATCTCTCCTGGAAAGGACGGCCGGCCGCGGTCTCCCTTATTGCGTTGGGTGTTGTGTGCTCGTCGCCTGCGACTAAGGGCACTCCACCGGGATAGCCGCGACCAGAGGCGTGTCGACTCCGATCGGGCCCACCGCTGCGGCACCACCCGGCGAACCCAGCGGAGCCACTCGGCCCGGCAGGACTTGGTGGAAAAAGGCGGCGTTGTCCCCCAGATGCTGGTGTTGATCGTCGGGTAGATCGCCTTCCCAGTAGATCGCCTCGACGCGGCAGGCCGGTTTGCACGCACCACAATCCACGCACTCGTCGGGGTTGATGTAGAGCATTCGGGCGCCCTCATAGATACAGTCGACCGGACACTCCTGCACACAGGACTTGTCCATCACATCCACGCACTCACTACCGATCACATAGGTCACAAACGGCAAGCTACCGGCCCGATGCCGAGGATCGCGCCTATCCAAAGACCCCTACCGGAAAGGACCAAAGGCCTTATTCGTCAAGTTCGTCACTGGCACGTCGACGCGGGGTGCAAGAAAACCGGGGCGGTTCACCCGACCGCCAGCGGGATTCACGCTCCCCCAGGCCATAAACTTACGATAGCCCGTCATTTCAAGAGCGCGAGAAGTTCATCGACACTCCCGGTGGTCAAGATCTGATCCGCGGGAACCGCAACGACCGTGTCGCTCAAGGGAAAGCGGTGTTCGCCAGGGTAGACGATTGCCAACCTCGCCAGTTGGAGGTCGACAAGAGCCGAGCGCATCGACCGGGAAATCGACGGTGTAGACGTCCGCTTGATCTCGAATCCATAGGGACGGCCAGATAATTCGACATAGAGATCGAGTTCGGCGTCTTGCTGGGTGCGCCAGTAATACAGCGGATTCGGGGCGAGCAGGGCCGCAAGCTGCTCGAGCACGAACCCCTCCCAGCTCGCGCCGAGCTTCGGATTGCGTTCGAGGGCAAGCCGATCGTCGATACCGAGCAACCTGTGCAACAAACCGGTGTCCCGGATGTAGATCTTGGGTGATCGGCGTTGTCGCTTTCCGATGTTGGCGAACCAGGGCGTCAGCTGACGGACGACGAGTGCATCGGTGAGCGCATCGAGGTATCGCCGCGCCGTCGTCTGAGCAACGTCGAGTGAGCGGGCAAGTTCTGCGCCGCTGAAGAGCTGGCCATGGTAGTGGGCGAGCATCGTCCACGCGCGCCGCATCGTCGCGGCCGGAATGCGCACACCAAGCTGGGCGAGATCGCGCTCCAGAAACGTGGTGATGTAGCCGTCGCGCCACGCCGCGGAGTCCTCGTTGGAGCGTGCCGTGAACGAGGGCGGTAGACCCCCACGCAACCAGAGGCGATCGGCGGCCGAGGATCCGACGTCGCGGACCGTCAGGCCGGACAACTCCACCAACTCGACGCGTCCGGCCAAACTTTCGGACGCCAGCCCGACAAGATCGGGTGAGGCGCTACCCAGGATAAGAAACCGGGCCGGCATGACAGGCCTGTCGACGAGCACGCGTAGGACCGGAAACAGATCCGGAATCCGTTGCGCCTCGTCGATCGTGATCAACCCGCTAAGGCCGGATAAAGCCAACATCGGGTCGGCAAGCCGTGTCGCGTCGACGGGATTTTCGGCGTCAAACGTACATTCGGGTGCGGACTTGCCCACCAGCCGGCTAAGGGTGGTCTTGCCGGCTTGACGAGGTCCGGTAAGCAACACCACCGGCGCTCGGTGTAGCGCGCGTCGCAACCGCGCGGCGGCGTCGCGGCGTTCGATCAACATGCATGAAATTCTAGCGGTAGGCGCTGATATTTCATGGTTAGCCGCCCCCGGGAGACTCGGTGGTGGGTCCCACACGCCTAGAAAGTCGCCGGCGATAACGACCGGCCAGGTCAGCGGGGTTGGCCGCAGCCCGATAAGGCTCTCGATCTCGTCCATCAGGCATGCTCCACATCGCCTGCACCAGGGCAAAGCTGCACCGGTCGTGCGAGCCGGTTAGCAAATAGCACGTTCATACACATAAATGTGTATAGTGGTGTTGTGTCACGGACCAACATCGAGATCGACGACGAACTCGTGGCCGCCGCACAGCGGATGTACCGACTCGATTCCAAGCGAAGTGCCGTCGACCTCGCGCTGCGCCGGCTCGTGGGTGAACCGTTGGGCCGCGATGAGGCTTTGGCGCTGCAGGGCAGCGGTTTCGACTTCAGCAACGATGAGATCGAATCGTTCTCGGATACGGACCGCAAGCTCGCCGACGAGTCGTAGATGATCGTCGACACCTCGGTCTGGATCGCATATCTCTCCACGTCAGAGTCGTTGGCCAGTCGCTGGCTAGCCGATCGCATTGCCGCTGACTCGACGGTGATCGTGCCCGAGGTGGTGATGATGGAGCTGCTGATCGGTAAGACCGATGAGGACACCGCCGCACTGCGCCGACGGCTCCTGCAGCGATTCGCTATCGAACCGCTGGCCCCGGTCCGCGACGCGGAAGATGCCGCCGCCATTCACCGGCGCTGTCGTCGCGGCGGCGACACCGTACGCAGCCTGATCGATTGCCAGGTGGCCGCGATGGCGTTGCGGATCGGGGTCGCCGTGGCGCATCGTGATCGCGACTACGAGGCGATCCGCACACATTGCGGACTACGCACCGAGCCGTTGTTCTGACTGCGGACACCCGGACGATTTCGTGTCTCACATCTGACCCGTGGCCGTCGTCGTCCGCCGCCGGGTACATCGACATAGTGGACCAGGGAACATCGCCAGCGCATGAGTGAGCGCGGATACCACCCGGTCCGGGGACGCGTTGGCGCTGGCCGAAGCCGACCGGCCCAGCGATGACATCGACTTCAAGGACGTTCGGCTTTCAGCGCGACGATCATCCGCCTCAGGCTGTCGCGGGTCGCTTGCAGCGCGGCCGGGTCTACGGCGTCAGCAAGTCGGTTGTTGACGACGATGGCGCGTTCGGTGATTGCCTGGAGAACGCGGCGACCATTCTCGGTTAGCACCAGCAGTGGTGATGTGCGGTGGTCGGGGTTGTGTCTGAGCTCGGCCAAGCCGCAAACGACCAGATCGTTGGCCACTCGCTGCACCCCCTGACGGGTAACACCAAGGCGGCGAGCGGCTTGGGGCACGGTCAGCGCTCGATCGGAGACCACGCTCAGCAGCTGCCATCGCGCCTGCGTGTGCCCCTCTCTGGCAGCGACCACCTCACCTGAGCGCCGTAGCAGGCCAGCGAGCTCGAATACGTCTGCTACCAGCCGAGCGATCTCATCGGACATCCCGCCTCCAACTTTGACAATATATTGTCATCATGGTTCGATGCTGTCAAAATCGAAACGGTCCTGTCGTCGTCGTGAAACCCTTCGCATCGGAGAAAAGATGAGCGCTCCAATTACGAATCTTCAAGCCGCACAGCGTGATGCCATCATGAACCGACCAGCGGTCAACGGCTTCCCCCATCTGGCCGAGACGCTGCGCCGCGCCGGTGTCCGAACCAATACCTGGTGGCTACCGGCGATGCAAAGCCTGTACGAGACTGATTACGGTCCAGTCCTTGACCAAGGCGTGCCCCTGATCGACGGCGTGGCCGAGGTCCCGGCATTCGACCGCACGGCCCTCGTCACTGCGCTGCGCGCCGATCAGGCGGGTCAGACGTCTTTCCGAGAGTTCGCCGCGGCAGCCTGGCGAGCCGGTGTGCTCCGCTACGTCGTGGACCTCGAGAACCGCACCTGCACCTACTTCGGCCTGCATGATCAGACGTATATGGAGCACTACGCGGCAGTGGAGCCTTCCGGTGGTGCCCCTACGAGTTGAGCTGCGCCCGTCGCAGCGACATTCCAGCAGACCGCGACGTCAGTCTTGGGCGGCCTGACTATCGCGATGATCCGTCGCCCGCTCATCAACCCGGTTCGTGGTCAAGACTTTTCACCGGGGCGACGTTTCCTGGGGCTAGTAAGGCGGTTGCCGATCTTCGTGAAGCGGCGGTGTCCGAGACCCACGACACCAAGGACGTGTTAGCCGCTTTGGCCGCGCGCAAGTCCCCGGTGCGACCTTTCTGATGCGATCGACGATGTAGGTGGGATCTCGTGCTCTCCGCACCAGTCGTTGGGATCCTGGGCGATTCCGGACGCTTTGTCGGTGGTGACGCGGTCGATGATCCAGCCTAGCGCCGAACCCGAGCCGAGCAGGCAACGCCCGGCCCCAAGTGGTGCGCACCGCCGCCGTGGATCTTGATGGGAGCACGCGAAGCTCACTGGTGCACCATCCTTGTGTCGGTGACCTTGGATGGATTGCCGATGCACCCAAGGCGCCGCTGGGTTATCGCCCTGCTCGCTCGACAGCCGTGATGTCCACGATGAGTTCTGCGGAGTCCGGCGGTAGCCCCGGACGCGCCGACCGTCGACAGGACTGAGCGCCGACGAGCGCCGAACAGTGAGCGGCCCAAACCACTACCCTGCCCGACGAGCCGCGGAACGGCGTCACGGGTGGAATCGATTGGGCGCGAGATGATCACGCGGCGTCGATCGTCGATGCGCGTGGGCGCGAGGTTCGCCGCGCCACGATCGAGCACAACGCCGCCGGACTGCGCGAGCTGCTCGAGCTGCTGAGCCGGGCCGGTGCCCGCGAGGTCGCCATCGAACGCCCGGACGGCCCGGTCGTGGATACCCTGCTCGAGGCCGGGATCACGGTGGTGGTGATCAGCCCCAACCAGCTGAAGAATCTGCGCGGTCGTTACGGCTCGGCTGGCAACAAGGACGACCGGTTCGACGCGTTCGTGCTCGCCGACACGTTGCGCACCGACCGGTCCCGGCTGCGCCCCCTGCTGCCCGACACCCCGGCCACGGCCACCCTGCGCCGGACCTGCCGCCCCCGCAAAGACCTCGTCGCCCACCGGGTTGCGTTGGCCAATCAGCTGCGCGCGCACCTGCGCGTCGTCTTTCCGGGTGTGGTCGGGTTGTTCGCTGACCTTGACTCGCCGATCAGCCTCGCGTTTTTGACGTTTTTGCCCCGTTTCGACTGCCAGGACCGCGCGGACTGGCTGTCGGTCAAGCGCCTGGCCGGCTGGCTGGCCGCCGCTGGCTACTGCGGCCGTGCTCCACGACCGGCTCACCGGTGCCCCGCGCGGCGCCACCGGTGACGAGGGTGCCGCCAACGCCCACATCACCCGGGCCATGGTCGCCGCGCTCACCAGCGTCGCGACCCAGATCAAGACGCTCGACGCGCAGATCGCCGAACAGCTCTCCTTGCACGCCGACGCGCATATCTTCACCTCCCTGCCCCGCTCCGGCACCGTCCGCGCCGCCCGGCTGCTCGCCGAGATCGGGGACTGCCGAGCCCGTTTCCCCACGCCCGAATCGTTGGCCTGCCTGGCTGGCGTCGCCCCCTCCACCCGTCAGTCCGGCAAAGTCAAACACGTCGGATTCCGTTGGGCCGCAGACAAACAACTCCGCGACGCCGTCTGCGACTTCGCCGGTGACAGCCGCCGAGCCAACCTCTGGGCCGCCGACCGCTACAACCGCGCCATCGCCCGAGGACACGACCACCCCCACGCCGTGCGCATCCTGGCCCGCGCCTGGCTCTACGCCATCTGGCACTGCTGGCAAGACGGCGCCGCCTACCACCCTGCCAACCATCGCGCCCTCCAGGCACTGCTCAACCAAGATCAAGACCGGGCGGCTTGACACAGGGCTACTCATCGGCCTAGCGGGTGGGCGCCACCAGCGGGTAGCACGAACGAAATCCTTGATGCCCCAAACCGTTTAAGCGTTACTGCAGGGTACAGGTACCGAGCGGGACCCGCTGCCGGGCCTAGTTGCTTATCGGTGGTGGTTGCGGCTGGAAGGGTTCATACCACCACCAGTCGGCGCGCTCGCCGGTGGGCCCAGGCCACGGCGCTACCGCCGGCGGCGGCTTCGTCGACGCCCGCGCCAACGATCCCGCGCTCAAAGGTCGGCCCGCGCTGTCGGCGACGGTGAGGTTGTCTGCCGGTCCGGTAATGGTGATCAGGCCCCGATGGTGTGCCCGGTGGTGATACGGGCACACCAGCACCAGGTTGGCCAGCTCGGTGGCCCCACCGTCCTGCCAATGTCGGATGTGGTGGGCGTGCAAACCCCGGGTGGCCCCACAACCGGGAACCACACACGTGCGGTCGCGATGCTCAAGCGCACGACGCAACCGACGATTGATCTGACGAGTCGTTCGACCGCAGCCAATGACCTGCCCGTCACGTTCAAACCAGGCCTCAAAGGTGGCATCACAGAGCAGATATCGGCGTTCGGACTCGCTGAGCAGCGGACCCAGGTGCAGGCCAGCGGCACGCTCCTGCACGTCTAGATGCATCACCACGGTGGTGTGCTGCCCATGTGGCCGACGAGCCACCTCGGCGTCCCAGCCGGCCTCAACCAGACGCAGAAACGCCTCAACATTGCCCGGCAACGGGGGCCGCTGATCCGACACACCGTCGCTGTTGTCGTGATCACGCTTGTACTCGGCGATCAACGCATCCAGATGAGACTGCAACGCCGCATCGAACTTCGCCGCCTCCACGTGCGGAAGCTTGATTCGCCAACAACTGAACTGCTCATCGGCGCTCCTGGTGATCGAGGGCCGCGGTTCCGGCCGAAAATCCGGTTCGGGTTCGGGTCGCGGTTCCAACTTGAGCGCGGTCCGCAGCTGATTCACCGTGGCAACGCCGGCCAACTGCGCATAATGCGCATCCGAACCCTCACCCGCCCGCCCCGCGATCACCCCAACCTGATCCAACGACAACCGCCCCTCCCGCATACCCCGGGCGCAGCGCGGAAACTCCGGCAACCGCCGCGCCACCGTGGCGATCGTGTGGGCGTTGCCTGACGAGCAGCCCATCTTCCAGGCCACCAACCCCGCCACCGACCGCGCCCCCGTCACACCCCACAACCCGTCGCGATCCAGCTCAGCCACGATCTCCACAATGCGCCCATCAATCGCATTGCGCTGACCGGCCAACTCCGCCAACTCCTCAAACAACACCTCCACACGCTCGGCAGGACTGACTACCGCTGCGCCAGACGTCGCGGTCGAGGACATGAGTTCATCATCGCAGCAGGGTCTGACAACTCCGGCCAACCCGAATCCACGCCCGGGGCCGTGCCGTCATCACCCCGCAAAGAGATGCTCGGCTCCGGCTCCGCCCCCGCCGGGGCCAAGGGCACACGAGACAACGAAATCAGCGAACCCACCATGGAAACGCTCAACGGCGTGGGCCGCGAAGCCGGCGAAATGCTGGGAGCAGCTGGTGGACATCGCATAGATAGGCCCCAGACCCAGCCAGCACGGCTCCAACCGTCGACGCGCCTAGCTGCAAAATCGCATGCTTGTCAGCGGATACCGGTATATTTTCCGGTATGTTTTCAGAGCCTTATCCGACCGATGGCGAAGTCATGACGGAACTCGGCGACAAGTTCCTTGCTGCTCTTGTTGGCACCATCAGGGATACGCGCTTCGACATCGCCGACATGCGGAACTGGCGGCCGGGATGGTTTCCGACCATGCATAGCCGGTGTCTGTCCAACCTCATCCACGACAGAATCTGGGCACACCTGGTCACCCTCATCGCGAGCAATCCAGGCACCAGCATCAAGGACAAGGGTGCCACCCGCGAGATTGTGGTTGGCGCACACCTGCGGTTGCGAATCAAACGCCACCACGCAGGTGACGAGATCAGCACCTACCCGACCCGAACCGCCATCGAATTCTGGCAACAGGGCAGCCAGCCCGCCTTCCCGGGGCTGGAAGAGGTTCGCATTGCGGTGGGCTATCGGTGGGACCCTGATACCCGCGAGATCGGAGCCCCCCTGCTGTCGCTTCGCGACGGGAAAGATCACGTCATCTGGGTAGTCGAACTCGACGAGCCTGCGGCCGGCGTGAAGATCACCTGGACCCCGATCGAGCCGACACTACCGTCCATCGACTTCGGTGACTTGGGTGAAGACTCTGGAGCATCGGGGGAACGATGAACGGCCTGGGAGACGTGCTCGCGGTCGCCCGGAAGGCTCGTGGACTCACCCAGATCGAATTGGCCGAGCTGGTGGGACTCACCCAGCCGGCGATCAACCGGTACGAATCAGGCGACCGTGACCCCGACCAACACATCGTGGCCAAGCTGGCCGAAATCCTCGGTGTGACCGACGATCTGCTCATACACGGGAACAGGTTTCGAGGTGCGCTCGCAGTCGATGCGCATATGCGCCGCCACAAGACCACGAAGGCGTCGGCCTGGCGTCAGCTGGAGGCCCGGTTGAACCTGTTGCGCGTGCACGCGTCATTCCTCTTCGAGGAAGTGGCTATCAATAGCGAGCAACATGTGCCCGCGTTCGACCCGGAGTTCACCGCCGCCGAGGACGCCGCCCGGTTAGTCCGTGCCCAGTGGCGCATGCCGATGGGCCCGGTCGTCAACCTGACCCGGTGGATGGAGGCCGCGGGCTGCCTGGTGTTCGAAGAGGACTTCGCCACCCAGCGCATCGACGGGTTGTCGCAGTGGGTCGACGACTACCCCGTCATGCTGATCAACGCCAACGCAGCACCCGACCGAAAACGCTTGACCCTTGCCCACGAACTCGGCCACCTCGTGCTGCATTCCACCAACCCCACGGAGAACATGGAGACCGAAGCCACCGCCTTCGCCGCCGAGTTTCTCATGCCCGAGAGCGAGATTCGGCCCGAGCTGCGTCGGCTCGATCTCGGCAAGTTGCTCGAACTGAAACGGGAATGGGGCGTCTCGATGCAAGCCCTCCTGGCGCGGGCATATCGCATGGGCCTGGTATCGGCCGAGGCTCGCACCAAGCTCTACAAGGCGATGAACGCGCGCGGCTGGAAAACCAAAGAGCCAGGCATCGAGTCCATCGTGCGAGAAAAACCGAGCCTACCCGCCCACATCGGCATGACACTCCGAAGCCGCGGATTCACCGACCAGCAAGCCGCCGCCATCGCCGGATACGCCAATCCTGCGGACAATCCATTCCGCCCCGAAGGTGGCCGCCTCCATGCGATTTGACTTCCGATTGACGCTGGGTTTTCATGCCGACGGCGCCAGGTGCGGTCACACAAGGCGGCCGGAACAGGCATCGATTCTTGGCGACGCCGTTGCTGTACCGATAGCGACTGCCCCGTATCGATCCCAGGGAACGTGACCATGGTCGTAGGGATGACTTGACAGTTTCAACGGGGTGCGACCACCGTTGCGCTCAGAAGGCATACGTTGGTGGAACACGTCGGAAAGCTGGGAGGTGAATCTGATGGCTGGCGACCAAGAGCTGGAACTGCGGTTCGACGTTCCTCTTTACACGCTTGCCGAGGCATCGCGGTACCTGGTGGTTCCCCGCGCCACCCTGGCTACGTGGGCTGACGGCTACGAGCGTCGGCCGGCCAACGCACCGGCGGTCCAGGGGCAACCGATCATCACGGCTCTTCCCCACCCGACCGGCAGTCACGCTCGGCTCCCATTCGTCGGAATCGCCGAGGCGTATGTGTTGAACGCCTTCCGCCGAGCGGGCGTCCCTATGCAGCGGATCCGGCCATCCCTCGACTGGCTAATCAAGAATGTCGGGCCACACGCGCTTGCGTCCCAGGATTTGTGCACGGACGGTGCCGAGGTGCTCTGGCGGTTCGCTGAACGGTCCGGGGAGGGCAGTCCTGATGATCTGGTGGTCAGGGGGCTGATTGTCCCGCGATCCGGGCAGTACGTCTTCAAGGAGATCGTCGAGCACTACCTGCAACAAATCAGCTTTGCCGACGACAACCTGGCTTCGATGATTAGGTTGCCGCAGTACGGCGATGCCAACGTCGTCCTCGATCCACGCCGCGGCTATGGGCAACCGGTGTTCGACGGAAGCGGCGTCCGGGTAGCTGACGTGCTCGGCCCATTGCGCGCCGGCGCGACGTTCCAGGCTGTCGCCGACGACTACGGTGTGACCCCGGACCAGCTTCGAGACGCGCTCGACGCCATTGCAGCCTGATCGGAATCTCCTCGCCGACCTCGATCACATCTTTGTCGACCGGAGTTTGGGCGCTGTGCAAGTCCCGCAACTCCTTCGGGATGCCGGATTCCGGCTGACAACGATGCGGGAGCACTACGGCGAGACGCAGGCTCAGAGTGTCAGCGACCACAAGTGGATCGCAATGACCGCCGAGTGCGGCTGGATTGGATTTCACAAGGATGCCAATATCCGGCGCAACGCCGTCGAGCGACGGACGGTGCTCGACACGGGAGCCCGGCTATTCTGTGTGCCGCGGGCCGACATCCTGGCAGAGCAAGTCGCGGCACGGTATATTGCGTCCCTTGCGGCGATTGCCCGTGCCGCACGATTTCCGGGACCATTCATCTACACGGTTCACCCGAGCAAGATCGTTCGCGTGCTCTAGTCGTTCATCGCTCCGTTAACCGCCGGCGAGGCCGTCGACGATCTTCATGGTCTCGACGCTGACGGTGGTCACCTTCTTGATGAGGTCGACGATGTAGGTGGGATCGTCGTGTTCGTCGCACCAGTCGTTGGGGTCGTTGACGATGCCCGACGCTTTGTCGGTGGTGACGCGGTAGCGCTCGATGATCCAGCCGAGCGCCGAGCGGGAGCGAGCAGGTAGCGCTCGGCCTCGTCGGGAATGCCGGCGATGGTGACGCGGGAGTAGAACGATCGCCAAGTGGTCGGTCTTGGCTGCCCACTTCATCCCCGGCGCCACCGGCAGGTCTCGCGGTCATCTCGACCAACGGAGGGCCGTCGGTGGTTCGTATCCGGCCAAGAACGGCGAGAACGGTTTGTGCCTCTATGCCAGGGTGAATGTCTCATCTCCCAGGCGGACGGTGATATCCAGTTCTCCGCCAAGAGCGGACACGTATTTGCGCAGTGTGTTGACCTGTGCGGAGCCGATGTCGCCGTTCTCGATGCTGGATACCCGGCTCTGCCGGATGTGCGCCAGCGCAGCCACCTGGACCTGGGTGAGTGACTGAGCCGCGCGCAGCTCCCGGAGCCGGAATGCCCGCACTTCATCGCGCATTCGTGCCTTGTGCCGGTCCACCGCCTCCCGGTTAACGGGACGTACGGCGTCCATGTCCCGTAGTGTCATCGCCATCGTGCCACTTACCCTTTCTTGCGCTTGCGCCTCTTTGGCTTCGTGTCCTCGAACTGTGCGAGATGTTCGGCAAACATCTCATCGGCCGCTTTGATCTTCTCGTCGTACCACTGGGTCCACCGCCCGGCCTTGTTACCGGCGGCCAGCATGATCGCCTGCCGCGCCGGGTCGAAGGCGAACAGAATGCGGACCTCGGACCGCCCTTGTGATCCTGGACGCAGCTCCTTCATGTTCTTGTGGCGCGACCCACGCACCGTGTCCACCAGAGGACAGCCAAGTGCGGGGCCCTCTTCCTCGAGAACCTCGATAGCTGCGAACACCAATTCGTAGGTCTCTCGGTCCAAGCCGTTGAGCCAGGCGGAGATGCGCTCCACATCCGCCGTCCACCCCACAGAGTCGCAGAGTAGCGCGATACGCGATATCACACAAGGGTGATATTCCTCCGGGTAAGAGCAGCGGGCGACGGGGCTACCGTCGAGGAAATGCCGGCAGGCGAGGACGGACTCTGCGCACCCGGGCCGTTGAAACAGTAGCCTGTGCCAGGCCGAGAATTCATCCCCACGTATGAGGCAGTACAGTGCGCCGCCGTGCGCGTTCTCCCATGGAACGTTCACGGGCTCCCGTGGATGACAGGCGTTTCATGAACGCCAGCGCCGCCGCAACCCGACCGAAAGCGGTTGACCCCAAGGAGAGCTGGAAGTCGAGGCCACCACCTTCGCCGCGGAGTTGCTCATGCCCGAGAGCGAGACTCGTCCCGAAATACGCCGGCTCGATTTCGGCAAGTTGCTCGAACTGAAGCGGGAATGGGCGTCGACCCGCTCGACCAGCCCCAGCCGGGTGACCAGCCCCAGCCGGGTGACCAGCCGATGCACCGCGGCGATCCCACCGAAGCCGGTGGCATCGATGTTGGCGCCGACCTCGTAGCGCACCGCGCCCGAACCCAGCATCGGCCTGGGCTGCGCCGCCCAGCGTCCAGCCCGCGCGTGCCGCGCCGCCACCCTGCGCCCTCGGCGTGTGATGTTTCGCCGACTCTGTTCATGGGTTATCTTCTTCACCACAAAGGCCTTTCCTGCTGGGCTGTGTTGAGGTCGCAAACCCAGCCAGGGTAAGGCCTTTGGCCTCTCCTACCCGGCCGACACGCTTACTGAAGGCCTAGTCTAGGCAGGCCATTCAATCTGCGGAATCGAAAAATTCGGTTCCAGCCTGCTCGTTTCCTTTCCGACAGCGATCTGACGTTGCGTAACGTCATTTGTACGGACTCTTTTAGCGGCATTGATTTCAGATGCCAACGCCGTCTGTGCTGTAGCGCCGATTGGCCGAAACTGTAAATTTGTATGATTATTTAAATCTTTGACGAACACGCGCCACAAACGTACTATCTCTTTGGCAAAGTCCACCGGCATCTCATTCAACGGTTTTGTTTGCGCGTGGTCGTCATATGTTGGTAACTGTGTAACCGGCCGCCTATCTTGCGCGTGCATCATATGACTATGAATCGGCCTTCTCCAGTGAAATTGATACAAGATCGATCCGATAAGCGGTACCTTGTACACAGTGCAATTGTAGTAATTCGCGTTTTGTCCTACGCTTGTATTCTGCGTGAAGAATTCAAACACGCCAGGCCCGGGCCGTCGTCAACCAATTCGCGGTATGCCTCAACCACTTTCGGGAACAGCTCGGCAACCTGCTTGGACGTCTTGATGTCCTTGGCGAACGCCACCGCCCGACGCATCGGCGGCTCACCGGCGACAATGCCGGTACCGGACCGCTTGGCCAGGCCATTCCAGCAGCCGACGATCTTGGAGGCGTCGTCGAGCATCAGCTCGCCGGAAACCCCGGAGAGTTCCTGCTGCAACCGGGGCGCGATCACGCCCTGATCGACGGTGAGCACCATCACCTTGTAGTCGGTGAGCAGCCCGCGCTCCACCGCCTCGCCGAACGACAGCCGGTGAAACTCCGGCCCGAACGTCAGCTCGTCGTCCATCGACACCAACTCGGCGGAGTGCTGGTCGGCCCTGTCCTTGATGCTCTCGGTGAAAATCCTTGGCGTGGCGGTCATATACAGCCGCCGGGCCGCCTTCAGATACTGACCGTCGTGCACCCGCACGAAGTTCGACTCATCGTCCCCCGCCAGCGTCACGCCGGTGGTGCGGTGGGCCTCGTCGCACATCACCAAGTCGAACTCGTCGACCCCCAGCCGTTGGGCCTTGGCCACCGTGGGCAGCGACTGGTAGGTGCAAAACACCACGGTCAGGCCCTGGGCGCGCCTGCGGTGCGCCATTTCGTGCAGCAATACCCGCGCGTCGGTGGTGACCGGGATCGGCACATCGTGGACGTGGTAGTCCTCGGCCGAGCGCGACACCTTGGTGTCCGAGCACACCGCGAACGCCCGCACATCCAGCTCACTCTGTGCGGTCCACTCCCGCAGCGTCTGGCTCAACAGCGAAATCGAGGGCACCAGCAACAGAATCCGCGCGCTGCCGCCGTTGTCGGCGGCGATGCGCTCGGCGATCTTGAGCGCGGTGAACGTCTTGCCGGTGCCGCAGGCCATGATCAGCTTGCCGCGATCGTTGCCCACCGCGAACCCGCGGAACACCGCGTCGATCGCCTGCTGCTGGTGCGGCCGCAGCTCGTGGCGTTTGGCCGGGGTCAGGTTCACCTGCAGGTCGTCGGCCGGCCAGGCGATGTCCCAGTCGATCGGCGATTCGGCGATCTCGGCCATGCCGATGCGCTGCACCGGGACCAACTGATCGGCCAGCGCGTCCTCGGCATTGCGGCCCCACCGATCCGTCGTGGAGATGATCACCCGGTTGGTGAAGCCCGTCTTGCCCGACGCGGTGAAAAACGAGTCGATGTCCCCCTTGGCCAGTGTGTGCGTCGGCTCGTAGAACTTGCACTGGATCGCGGTGTAGTTGCCGGTGTCACGTTCGCGGGCGACCAGGTCGATTCCGGTGTCGGTCCTGCCCCGCCGCTCCGGCCAGTCGATCCACCACCACACCGCGTCGTACTGCTGGGCCATCGTCGGGTCCAGCTCGAAATAGCGCACCATCAACTGCTCGAACTTGGTCCCGCGCTCCGCGTTCGACGGAGCCTTCCGGAACGCCTCGATGACGTCGTGCACCGACCCCATAGTTCAATGACCATACTGGCGGCAACCGACACGTGGCGGGATCCCTCGCGTTCGATCCAACCCAACCAGCTCGGCCAACCGCATCGCGGGCCGGCATCTTCGCCGTCCTAACTCGGGAAATAGCGGTTGTCACTATCTGAGCGCAGCTATCTCATTTGCGGAGAACTAGCCCTGATCAATTCCTGCCTCGGTTACGTGTGTCATGATCAGCCGGCCAGTTCGAGGTTGAGGTGACCTTCACATAGTGAAGCCTCCCGGGTTTCGTGCGCACCTTCTTTCGAGGGAAGGACGCCACGCTGAGCTGCGAGTTCGTCGCCGAGCATCGAGCCCGGTTCGAGGTCGCTGCGATCTGTCGCGTGCTGTGTGGGCAGGGCTGCAGATCACCCGGAGAACCTTCTACGCCTGGGCAGCGTCGGCCGCCGTCTAGGCGTGCCCTGCGGGAGATGACGGTCACCGAGCCCCTGGCCGGTTACGACGGGCCCGATACCGATGGCCGCCGTAAGCCCGAGTCACTCTACGGTGCGGCCACGATCTGGGATCGACGAGCCATGTTCAGCCGGATAGGCGTGGATGAGGGCGGTGGTCAGCTTGGGAACGGTGTGGGTGAGTTCGTGTTCGGCGTCGTGGGCGATGCGGTGAGCTTGCGCGAGGTCCAGGGCGGGGTCGACGTCGAGTTCGGCATCGGCGTGCAAGCGGTGTCCGATCCAGCGCATCCGCACGCTGCGTACCGCCTGCACGCCGGGCCGGGCCGCCAGGGCTTGTTCGGCGGCATCGACCATCGCTGGGTCGACGCCGTCGAGCAGGCGGCGGAACACATCTCGCGCGGCAGTTCGTAGCACGGCCAGAATCGCCGCCGTGATGAGCAGGCCGACGATGGGGTCGGCCAGTGGGAACCCAAGTGCGACACCGCCGGCCGAGCACAGCACGGCCAGCGAGGTGAATCCGTCGGTTCGAGCGTGTAGTCCGTCGGCGATCAGGGCGGCCGAGCCGATGCGGTGCCCAACCCTGATGCGGTAGAGGGCAACCCACTCGTTGCCGATGAATCCGACCAGCCCGGCCAGGGCGACCCAGCCGACATGCTCGATCTGCTGCGGGTGGATCAGGCGGGCGATGGCTTCGTAACCGGCGATGATGGCCGACATCGTGATCATCGCGACCACGAACGACCCGGCCAGGTCCTCGACGCGACCGAATCCGTAGGTATATCGGCGAGTGGCGGGCTTGGCGCCCAACGCGAACGCGATCCACAACGGCACCGCGGTCAACGCATCAGCGAAGTTGTGGATGGTGTCGGCGGCCAGCGCAACCGACCCCGACATCACCACGATCACAATCTGGATGAGCGCGGTCAACCCGAGAACCAACAAGCTGATCTTGACCGTACGGATCCCTGCCGCAGTGGATTCCAGGGTGTCGTCGACGCTGTCGGCGGCGTCGTGGGAGTGCGGCGCGAAGATCTCCTTGATCATCGCCGGCACACCTCGTGAATGAGCGTGGTCGTGGGTCATCGGGCGCAGGCCCTTTGTGACAGCAGGCCAGATCGGCCGCGTTCGACCACCAAGCAAGCTCTTTTATCTGCATTCATACGCAGATAATAGCGGATGCTCTCGCCGGTTCCAGTACTAGCTGGGACGGACGACGATCACCGGGATTCTCACCGAATGGGCTACCGCGGAACTCACCGAACCCAACAGCATGCCGGAAAACCCCCCGCGCCCATGGCTGCCGACCACCACCAGCTGAGCTTGCTCAGAATGCTCGAGCAGCCACCGAGCGGGCTTGTCGCACACCAGCGATCGGTGCACGCGGACATCCGGATACTGCTCTTGCCAGCCGGCGAGGCGTTCAGCGAGGACCTCAGCCTCTCTCTTCTCGCGCTCTCGCCAATCCATCCCCAGAACCGGAAACATCCCCAGATCGGTCCAGGCGTGCAACGCCACCAGGTCCACCCTTCGGCGGGAGGCTTCGTCGAAGGCTAGGGCCGTTGCCGCCTCAGAGGCTGGCGATCCGTCGATGCCCACCAACACCGGTGCATCGGAGTCGGGAGTCGCGCCATTACCGGAATGAATGATGGCCACTGGACACCGCGCATGGTGGAGCAACGCGGTGCTGATCGAGCCGAGCAGCAGTCGACCCAATGCGCCCATCCCCTGGCTGCCGACGACCATCAACCAAGCCTGTTGGGATGCATCGATAAGCGTCGGCACAACATTGGAAAAGACCAACTCGGTATGCACCTGCGGCGGTTTGGACTCACCCAAGCTGTTGGTGAGCGCCTCGCGGGCCTGCTCAATGACCTGCTGTGCGTTGTCCTTTTGCCACTCAGTCATATTCGCGTACAGCTGGCCCACCGGCCAGCCGACAACCACAGGGGCAACAATGTGCAGCAGGGTGATGGGCAGCTGGCGCATGACGGCCTCACGGGCGGCCCAGGCTACCGCCGCGTTGGATTGCGCTGATCCGTCGACGCCAACGAGTATTCCGTATTTCGCTGTCGCAGCAGACATTTCACGCTCCTTGCGGTCGGAACACAGTCCATCAATCCATCAGCGCAGCGGTGCAGACCACCGCAGCAAGGTGCCTCCGGTCGGCATGTTCTCGACTGTGAATTCGCCGCCCGCGTCGTCGGCACGCTGGCGGAGATTGCGCAGGCCGCTTTCGGTGATGTCGCCGGAGATGCCGACACCGTCGTCGACGACCTCGACCCGCACATCATCCTCGACGCTGACGTTGATGGCCAGGCTGGTCGCGTTCGCGTGCCGGACAGCGTTGCTAACCGCCTCCCGCAGAACCGCTTCGGCGTGGTTGGCCAGGACGGTGTCGACAACGGACAGCGGGCCCGTGTACTGGACCGTGGTGTGCAGCGCGGGGATCGCGAGTTGGTCGATGACCTTGTCCAGTCGGTGGCGCAGACCCGTCGCCCGGGAGGGCCCGGCGTGTAGGTCGAAGATCGCAGATCGAATCTCCTGAATGATTTCCTGGAGATCGTCGATGCTGCTGTAGATGGATTCCCGGACGGCGGGGACACGTGCTCGCGGAGCGGCACCCTGCAGGGTGAGCCCGACTGCGAAGAGCCGCTGGATGACGTGGTCATGCAGATCACGTGCGATCCGGTCGCGATCGGTCAGGATCTCCACTTCTCGCATCTGTCGCTGCGCGGTCGCCAGCCGCCAGGCGAGCGCAGCCTGGTCAGCGAAGGCGGCCATCATATCGAGCTGTTTGTCGCTGAACGGCTGTTCATCGGCACTGCGAAGTGCGACCAGCACACCGGCAACAGTGTCGGCGGCACGCAGCGGCAGCACCAGGGCGGGCCCGGGCTCCACCGGGCCGTCGACCGCGAGGTCAAGCCGGTCGAACCGGCGGGGCGTACGGTCGTGAAAGACTCCCCCGATCGACGTTCCGCTGACGGCAACCGTCATTTGCTTGACCGCCGGGGAGATCTCTCCGGCCACCTCTACGATGACCAGGTCGTCGACCTCGCAAGCCGGCGCTTCGTCGTCGAGCGGCACCGCCACCAAGGTGGCTGCCCCAGCCATCAACGTCAACGCTTCCTCGGCGATGAGCCGAAACACCATGGCCGGGTCCGCACCGGCCAGCATCTGCGTTCCGATGTCGCGGGTTGCCTCGATCCACGCTTCCCGGGTCCGTGATTCCTCGAAGAGACGGGCATTGTCAACGGCAATCCCGGCCGCGGCGGCCAGCGCCTGCACCAGCACCTCGTCGTCATCGCTGAACGGCTGGCCATCTGCCTTCTCGGTCAAGTAAAGATTGCCGAACACCTCGTCGCGGATGCGCACTGGAACCCCGAGGAAGGTCCGCATCGGCGGATGGTGCAGCGGAAATCCAACCGATGCGGGATGCCGCGAGATATCGTCCAGCCGGATCGGCTTTGGCTCCTCGATCAGCGCGCCGAGAACACCTCGCCCCTCCGGCAATGAGCCGATGAGGTGCCGGGTCTCTTCGTCGATCCCCTCGTAGACGAATTCGACCAATCTATGGTCGTAACCGCGCACCCCGAGCGCCCCGTAGCGGGCATCCACCAACTCGGCGGCGGTATGCACAATGGCGCGCAGGGTGGCGTCGAGCTTGAGTCCCGATGTGATCGCCAAGATGGCGTCGATCAGACCATCCAGCCGGTCGCGGCCTTCGACGATCTGTTCAATCCGGTCTTGGACTTCCAGCAGCAGCTCTCGCAACCGAAGCTGCGACAGTGTCTCGCGCAATGGCGGGCTGCCAGGGTTAACGTTCGCCCTGTCAGGGTGTGTCACATAGCTATGTTGACACCGGAGCTGCGCTCAACCAACTGGTCTGGCTACCCAGCGGCACAGTCACAGATACTGCTGACCGACGACCAGCAGGGTGCAGCCGGCCTCCTGCAACACGGCGTTGCCCGGCGCTCCCACAAGTTGCTCCACATGCTCCTGGTCGCTCGCGCTGAGCACCACCATGTGTACCGATCGACCCAGCCCAGCCAGATAATCCAGCAGCTCGCCGTGCACTGCCGCCGATTGCACCCGCACATCGGGATACCGTGGTTGCCAACGGGCAAGCCAGCGGTCCAGGCTGGCACGGACGTCGTCCCCGGTATCGCCCACTCCGGATTGCCGGCAGGTGACCACCCGAACCGGCGAGTCGCGCAGCCGTGCTTCGGCCATCACCGCCCCCAGCAAAACACCGATATCGGACGACCCGTCCGCCTCGACGACGATCCATGCGGCGTCGCGTCCGATGGGGACCCGGTGGGGTCGCACGATCGCCACTGGGCACTGCGCCGATAACGCCAGGGCCGCTGCGGTAGATCCCACCCGCTCCGGTCGGAAGTGGTGCACGCCGATAGCGCCAACGCACACCAGGGCAGCAGCCGCCGAAGCGCGGATCAACGAGGTGACCGGCCGCTCCTGGGTGATCTCCACCTCGACCTTGACCGGCCGGTCCGCCGCCTCGACCGCTGTGAACGCGTAGCGCACCGCGTTCTCGGCGGCGGCGAGTTTGCGAGCCGCCGCGCCGTGTGCGGCGTACCCGGGATCGTCGGGTTCGATCGCGTACAGCAGACGCAGCGGGATGTCACGGCTGGCTGCCTCGTCGACCGCCCACAGTGCGGCTTGCACGGCCGGCTTCGAGCCATCAATACCGACGACGATCGATGGGGGTTTGTGTGATTGGTTCATGGCGAGGCTTCCGGGTTAACGATCGGGTGCCAAACGTATTGATCCTGCCCGACTTCGGTGGGTTCGGCCGCCAGCTCGAAGAACCTCTCCACATCGTCGCGATTGCAGGCCGCGGTGCCTGGCGTCAGCAGCATGGCTGCACCTGCCGCGTTTCCCAAGCGAACGGACTTGATGAGCGACCAGCCACGGCTGAGGCCCACGGTAATCGCGGCCACCATCGCGTCGCCGGCGCCGACACCGCTAACCGCGGTCATCGGAATCGACGAAAATCGATGGCTCGCATGTCGTGTGGCCAATAGCGCGCCCTGAGATCCAAGCGAGACCACCACGACCTCGGCGCGCCCACGGTCAATGAGTTCGTGTGCGGCGGCCAGTTGTTCGGGCTCGGTCAGCAGTTCGGATCCGACGCACTCGCGCAGTTCCCGCACGCTCGCCTTGAGAAGAAACACCCCGGACGAAATGTGCTGCAACCCGCCACCAGATGTATCCAGGATCAGCGGAGTGCTCGATCGGCGGCAGATGTCGGCAACCCGCTGATAGTAGTCGGCAGCCACACCTGGCGGCAGGCTGCCACTGGCCACCACAAAGGCGGCCGAAGCCGCCGCACCGCGCAGTTCGTCGAGGCATTGCTCCTGCTCCGCGACGGTCAGCGACGGCCCCGGAAGCACGAAACGATACTGCTTGGCGGTCCTGGACTCGTTGACCGTGAAGCTCTCCCGCGTCGAGGCCGCGATCGGAATGACGCGAAATGGCACTCCCGCATCACCGAGCAGCGCCATCAGCAGGCTCCCGGTCGACCCGCCGGCCGGGAACAGTGCTGTCGAGCAACCGCCGAGGACATGCACAATGCGGGCGACATTGATACCGCCGCCGCCGGGATCGTAGCGAGGTGCGCCACAACGCATTTTCTCGGTCGGGCGCACCACGTCGACGCTCGTCGTGATGTCCAAGGCGGGGTTCATGGTCAAAGTGATGATTCGCGGCTTGCCTTCGTCCCACGCCGCTGGCTCCGTCATCGTCGTGGACTCTGCGCTACAGACCGGTCGGGTAGGTTTCCGGGTTCTCGCCGGCGATCCACCGGCTCGTCACCTCGAGAGGTTCCAGGGCACGGGTCTGATCGATGTGGATCATGGCGTCGAACTGGTCGGCGGGCCGCACGTGCAAGTAGTGACTTTGCCGTTCCGTTGCCGGTAGATAAACGACGCCGATGGCACGTCCCAACCGGACAACGTCCAGCGGGGCTTCGGCGTCGCGGCTTAGCCGCGCTGACACCAGGAAACTGTCTGCAGTCTGGTGGAAGAGCTCCTCGACACTGCCGTGCAGTGCCGGCCGAACCGCTTTGCGTTGGGCGATACCACCCCATTCGCTGGCCGCGGTGACGGTGCCCGTGTACGTGCTGAATCCGATGCTGCGCGACTCGTCACCGTATCGCTCACGGACTATCTGGCCGAGGGTGAGCTGCCCGTCGGCCCACACCTCGGTAGCGCGTGCGTCACCCACGTGGGAGTTATGAGCCCACACCACTATTCGCGCCGGCGGCGCATCGAGGTGTCGGTCCAAATGCGTCAGCAAACTGCCAAGGGTCTGCGCCATGTGCTGGTCGCGCAGGTTCCACGAGGTAACGCGTCCACTGAACATGGCCCGGTAATACACCTCTGCGTCGCGCACCGTCTGCGCGTTTTGCTGGGCGTAGAACAGTTCGTCCTCGGCAAGCAGCCCGTCTTGGCGCGCATACGCCAGGGCATTGCGCTGAACGTCGACCAGTTGCTCGACGGCTTCACGTTCGCACGACGGACCGGCGCCGAATGCGGCCGCGAATCCGTACGCCTGACCGTCATCGGCGCAGGCATGGTCGAAGCACGCATACCGGGCCCGCGCCCGTGCCGCCGCACGCGGGTCGACCTTGTCGAGATAGCTGATCACCTCTTGGATCGACCGATGCAGGCTGTAAAGATCCAGACCGTAGAAGCCGGCTTGCCGCAGCGCGCCCGACTCGTAGCGCTGGTTGCGTGTGCGCAGCCATTCCACAAAATCTCGGACCACGGTGTTGCGCCACATCCAGGCGGGAAACCGCTCGAATCCGCTAAGCGCCTCGTCAGCGTTGGTGTCCTCGCCGAGGCCGCGAACGTACCGATTGACCCGGTAGGCGTCGGGCCAGTCCGCCTCGGCGGCTACCGCACCAAAGCCCTTCTCCTCGATCAGCCACTGTGTCATGGCGGCCCGGGCCTGGTAGAACTCGTGTGTGCCGTGCGAGCTTTCGCCGATCAACACGATTCGTGCATCGCCGACCAGCTCCGCCAACACCTCGTGCGTCGGAACACCCCCGGGGGCGTCGATCGCGACTCTGCGCAGAACATCGGCCGCCGTTGACGCCGCGGGCCGGCGCAGCGACGGCCCAGCGGTCGGGGTGGCCAGGAGCCGGCGGACCTCCTCGTCGGTGACCTGCCGGAAGTCCCAAAACGACTCACCGACGGCCAGGAACGGGGTCGGCATGGTCGCGCACACAACGTCGTCGACGAGGCCGGCGAACTCCCGGCACGTGGACTCCGGCGCCGCCGGCACGGCAATCACGATCTGCGCTGGTTGCGCATCGCGCAATGCCTGTACCGCCGCGAACATGCTTGCGCCGGTGGCCAAACCGTCATCGACGACAATGACCGTCTTGCCGGTGATATCGGTGGGCGGGCGCTCGCCGCGGTAGGCGGACTCGCGCCGAAGCAGTTCCCGACCCTCACGTTCGGCGATGTCGCGCAGTTGCTGCGGTGTGATCCGCAGGCCCCGCACGACGTCGTCATTGACCACGACGCGGCCGCCGCTGGCCAGTGCACCAACGGCGAACTCGTCATGCCCCGGGGCACCAAGTTTGCGCACGACGAAGGCGTCTAGCGGGGCATGCAGTGCCGCGGCAACCTCCCATGCGACCGGGAGGCCACCCCGGGCCAAGCCGAGCACAATCACGTCCGGCTGGTCCCGATAGGCGGCGAGTAATTCCGCCAGCACCCGGCCGGCCTCGCGGCGGTCACGGAACACGCGCCGCGGCGAGCGCCGGGTGACATCAGCCGCTGCGGTCATCAGCACGGACCCAGTGGTCAGTTGGTGGACCGGATCTGAATGTGCTTTTCGGTTGGCTTCCCTTCCGAAACCGCCACCGACACAGTAAGAATGCCCTTGTCGTAGGTGGCCTTAATGTCGTCCTCGTCAGCACCTACCGGCAGCGACACCGTGCGAACGAAGGAACCGTACGCGAATTCCGAGCGACCGTCGAAGTCCTTCTGCTCGGTGCGCTCGGCCTTGATGGTCAGCTGACCATCGCGGACCATAATGTCGACGTCCTTGTCGGGGTCGACCCCGGGAAGCTCCGCGCGTACCTCGTAGCGCCCCTCTTTCATCTCGTCTTCCAGCCGCATCAACCGGGTGTCGAAGGTGGGCCGGAGTCCGGCGAATGACGGGAAGGCCGCGAACAGCTCAGAAAACTCGGGGAAGAGGGACCGCGGGTGGCGCTGAACGGGAAGGGTGGTGGCCATTTGATGCCTCCTAATCGATGGAAACGGATGCCTTTGATCCGACCAGCCCATCGTGGCCAGGGCTAGGGACAGAAGTCCCCGAAGCGCGGGCCATTTGTCCGCGCCCGTCGGTGATCCACTTGGGGACCATTGACCCTGTTGTCTGCCAACCGCCGTTCAGAAAGATCGGGGTGATATCGAACAGCGGAGGTTGATCATGCCGGACACCATGGTGACCACCGATGTCATCAAGAGCGCGGTGCAGTTGGCCTGCCGCGCACCGTCGCTCCACAACAGCCAGCCCTGGCGCTGGATAGCCGAGGACCACACGGTTGCGCTGTTCCTCGACAAGGATCGGGTGCTTTACGCGACCGACCACTCCGGCCGGGAAGCGCTGCTGGGGTGCGGCGCCGTACTCGACCACTTTCGGGTGGCGATGGCGGCCGCGGGTACCACCGCCAATGTGGAACGGTTTCCCAACCCCAACGATCCTTTGCATCTGGCGTCAATTGACTTCAGCCCGGCCGATTTCGTCACCGAGGGCCACCGTCTAAGGGCGGATGCGATCCTACTGCGCCGTACCGACCGGCTGCCTTTCGCCGAGCCGCCGGATTGGGACTTGGTGGAGTCGCAGTTGCGCACGACCGTCACCGCCGACACGGTGCGCATCGACGTCATCGCCGACGATATGCGTCCCGAACTGGCGGCGGCGTCCAAACTCACCGAATCGCTGCGGCTCTACGATTCGTCGTATCATGCCGAACTCTTTTGGTGGACAGGGGCTTTTGAGACTTCTGAGGGCATACCGCACAGTTCATTGGTATCGGCGGCCGAAAGTGACCGGGTCACCTTCGGACGCGACTTCCCGGTCGTCGCCAACACCGATAGGCGCCCGGAGTTTGGCCACGACCGCTCTAAGGTCCTGGTGCTCTCCACCTACGACAACGAACGCGCCAGCCTACTGCGCTGCGGCGAGATGCTTTCCGCCGTATTGCTTGACGCCACCATGGCTGGGCTTGCCACCTGCACGCTGACCCACATCACCGAACTGCACGCCAGCCGAGACCTGGTCGCAGCGCTGATTGGGCAGCCCGCAACTCCGCAAGCCTTGGTTCGCGTCGGTCTGGCCCCGGAGATGGAAGAGCCGCCACCGGCAACGCCTCGGCGACCAATCGATGAAGTGTTTCACGTTCGGGCTAAGGATCACCGGTAGCGGGCGCCGCCGGGACCGCGTCTAAGCACCGCAGCTGAATCGGGCGGATGATGTGTCGATGAGCGGATCCGGCGATGGCGACGGTGTCGCGCGGTTGGGCAGACATCTTCCGCGGCTATTCGTCCCCGGCCGGCTGAGTGACGAAGTCGATCAGTTCTTCCACCCGGCCGATCAACGCCGGCTCTAGGTCGGTCCAGTCGCGTACTTGCGAACGGATGCGCCGCCACGCCGCGGCGATGTCGGCCTGGTCGGCGTGCGGCCAGCCGAGCGCATCGCACACGCCGTGCTTCCACTCGATGTGCCGCGGCACCCTCGGCCAGGCGGCCAGCCCAACTCGTTGTGGCTTGACCGCCTGCCAAATGTCGACGTAGGGGTGCCCGACGACCAAAGTGTCGGAGCCGCCCGGTCCGCGGCGCACCACCTCGGCGATGCGCGCCTCTTTCGACCCCGCGACCAAATGGTCAACGAGAACGCCGAGCCGACGCCGCGGGCCGGGCCGGAACTTGGCGACGATCTCCACCAGGTCGTCGACGCCACCGAGATGTTCGACGACGACACCTTCGATTCGCAGGTCCGCTCCCCATACCGCCGCGATGAGTTCAGCGTCGTGTCGGCCCTCGACATAGATCCGGCTGGCCCGGGCCACCCGGGCACGCGCGCCCGGCACCGCGACCGAGCCGGATGCCGTTCGCCTCGGGCCGGCAGCCGCTGCGCACCGCGGCGCGGTGAGGATCACCGGCAGGCCGTCGAGTAGATACCCGGGGCCCAGCGGAAACCCGCGGGTCTTCCCGTAGCGGTCTTCCAAGTCGATGCGGCCATATTCGACTCGGACCACCGCACCGACGTAGCCGGTCTCGGCGTCTTCGACGACCATGCCGAGCTCGACCGGGTGCTCAACCGAGCGGGGCCGGCGCCGCCCGCCTGCGGCAAGCACGTCGGTTCCATAGCGATCCAGCACGCCGCAATACTAGGGAGCCTCTCTGCCGGTCATCGCCGCGACGCGCCGCATGGGTTCTCGGAAAATGCTTGTACCAGTCGACTTTCCGGCGGGCCAACGTCGCCAACCGATACTCGGCTCCAACGCCATGGGTGACGGGATGCCCGGATCACGTGTCACACCACCCGCGCACCCTTGCGGAAGAATATCCGTAAGTCTAAACTTACGGTTCGTGTCCACTTACAGATCACCGGATCGCGCTTGGCAGGCGCTGGCGGACGGCACTCGCCGGGCCATCGTGGAGCGGCTGGCGCACGGCCCGCTGGCCGTCGGCGAGTTGGCCCGCGACCTGCCCGTCAGCCGACCCGCGGTGTCACAGCACCTCAAAGTGCTCAAGACCGCCAGGCTGGTGTGCGACCGCCCCGCGGGAACACGCCGCGTCTACCAGCTCGACCCGACAGGCCTTGCGGCATTGCGCACCGACCTCGACCGGTTCTGGACACGCGCCCTGACTGGCTACGCGCAGCTCATCGACTCCGAAGGAGACGACACATGACACGCCCGCGAACCGATGCCATCCACCACCACGTTGTCGTCAACGCCCCGATCGAGCGTGCGTTCGCCGTGTTCACCACGCGGTTCGGCGACTTCAAGCCTCGCGAGCACAATCTGCTTGCTATCCCGATCACCGAGACGGTATTCGAATGCCATGCGGGAGGCCATATCTACGATCGCGGTGTTGACGGAAGCGTGTGCAAATGGGCGCGCGTGCTGGTCTATGAACCGCCCAGCCGGGTGCTATTCACGTGGGATATCGGCCCGACTTGGCGGCCGGAAACCGATCTGGCCAAGACCAGTGAGGTCGAAGTCCGCTTCACCGCGCAGTCCGCCGAGACGACACGCGTCGACCTCGAACATCGCCATCTCGACCGACACGGTCCGGGCTGGGAGTCGGTCGCCGACGGCGTTGACAGCGAGGCCGGATGGCCGTTATACCTACGCCGCTATACCGACCTGCTCTGCATCCAGGTGCAGCCATGATCGCGGCAGACGACGATACCGAGAAGTCCATGATGGACATGGCCCGCGCCGAGCGGGCCGAACTAGCGGCGTTTCTGACTACCCTCACACTGCAGCAATGGGAAACACCCAGCCTGTGCGCCGGGTGGAGCGTCAAAGAAGTTGTCGCACATATGATCAGCTACGAAGATCTCGGCGTTTTCGGGTTGCTCAAGCGCTTTGCCAAAGGCCGGATCGTCCGGGCCAATGAGGTGGGTGTCGACGAATTCGCTGGGCTCAGCCCACAGGAGTTGGCCGACTATGTCGGCCGGCATCTCCAACCGCGTGGGCTGACAGCGGGTTTCGGCGGAATGATCGCCCTCGTCGATGGCATGATCCACCACCAGGATATCCGCCGCCCGCTCGGTCAGCCCCGCACCATCCCCGCGCAGCGACTTGACCGCGTGTTGCGGCTGATGCCGAAGAACCCCAGGCTGCGAGCTCGGCCACGCATCAAAGGGCTGCGACTGCGAGCCACCGACCTCGACTGGACAATCGGCACCGGGCCCGAAGTAACCGGGCCCGGCGAAGCCTTGCTCATGGCAATGGCCGGCAGGCCAGCGGCGGTCAGCGACCTCTCCGGCCCCGGAAAGCCCACGCTAGCCGGACGACTCGGTTAACGACAGCTACAGCGACGGCGTGAACGGGCCGCCGCAGTCAGCCAGACAATCGGCGTAATTCCAGTTCGCCAAGAACTTTTGACCCGCCTGAAATCCGCGTTGGTAAAGAGCCTCGCGTTGTTCGGCGGTGATGTCGAAGTCGATCGGACTCACGTCGTGGGCGGGCACGAAGATGGTGCGCCGAACGGTACACGGATCGTCGATGTAGGCGTTGTCCTGATTGCTCACCAGTGTTTCGATCGCCGCGATGCCCAACGACACTGGCCCTTGGACCGGCCGGGTAGGTGGAATGCCCGGACGCGCTGACAACCTGATCCCGAACGTGGGCCATCGCGGTTCAGCGTCGGTTCGGTCGAACAGCGCCACCGGAAAGTTCGACAGCAAGCCACCGTCGACCCAGGTAGCGCCGCGCACCCGAACAGGCTCGAACACAAACGGGATCGCCGATGAGGCGTGCACCGCACGCGCCACCGAGAAGTCGTCCGGGTGGATGCCGTAGGAGTCCAGGTCCCACGGGATGCGAACGAGTCGGCGACGGGATAGGTCGCTGGCGGTGACCACCAGCGACCAGGCGAACTGTTCGGGTGCCTCGCCGGTGCGCAAGTCGCCAAAGGTGTGCACGCCTAGGTCAGCGAGCAAACCGCCGAGCAGCTGTTCCAGATAGGCCCCGCGGTAAACGCCGTCCGACAACAGCAGAGAAAGTCCCCCGCCGATCAACGGCACGTGTCCTATCAGATTGCGGTCGAGGAACTTCGGGTAGTCGATGCTGCGCATCATCTCGGCAAGCCGCGTCACCGGCTCACCGGCCGTTTGTAGGGCCGCGACCAGCGACGCGACGATCGCACCCGCGCTGCTGCCCGCCACCCTGGGAAATCGGTAACCGGCATCGGCCAGCGCGTCCACCGCTCCAACCAACCCTATCCCCCGGACCCCGCCGCCTTCACACACCAGGTCGACGCGTGCTGTGCTCACCAGCGCCACGTTAGCCCGGAATCCGACGCCCGTCGACGGCGAAGAAGTGCAGGTGTCCCGGTGTGGGACATAGCCGCACGCGACTACCCCGCTCGGGCGGGCCGCGGCCGTCCACTCGAGCGACGATTGACTGGTCCATTTCGCAGCCGCCCGACACGATTCGGCCATACAAGTAGGCGTCCGCTCCAAGTTCTTCGACCATGTCGACGTCCATCTCGATGCCGGCGCCGCCCAGCTCCAAATGTTCGGGGCGAACACCGATAATGACCTCGGCTGCCGTACCGACGACCGCACGCGGCAGCAGGATCTGCCAATCACCCAGTGACACCGTGGAATCGGCGATGGAAAGCCTGAACAGGTTCATCGCCGGGGAACCGATGAACCCCGCGACGAACACGTTGCCCGGGTTGCGGTAGAGCTCTCGAGGCGAAGCACACTGTTGCAGCACACCGTCAGACAGCACCGCGACGCGGTCACCCATCGTCATGGCCTCGACCTGGTCGTGAGTGACATACACGGTGGTCGTACCCAGTTGCCGTTGTAACGCGGCGATCTGATTGCGGGTTTGCCCGCGAAGTTTGGCGTCAAGATTGGACAGCGGTTCGTCCATCAGGAATACCTGTGGGCGCCGCACGATCGCACGACCCATCGCCACCCGTTGCCGTTGGCCGCCGGAGAGATCTTTCGGCTTGCGATCCAGATAAGATTGCAGATCAAGCAATTTCGCTGCGGCAAGCACCCGCTCGCGGATCTCGGCCTTGCCGATCTTGGCGACCTTCAACGCGAAGCCCATGTTCTGCGCCACCGTCATGTGCGGGTAGAGGGCGTAGTTCTGGAACACCATGGCGACATCACGATCCTTGGGATCGACCTCGGTGACGTCGCGCTCGCCGATCCGGATACGCCCACAGTCCAGCGTCTCCAAGCCAGCCACCATCCGTAACGACGTCGTCTTGCCACATCCGGACGGCCCCACCAGGACAACGAACTCGCCATCGCCGACGATCAGGTCGAGCCGATCCAGGGCCGGTCGGTCCGTGCCGGGATAGCGCCGGGTTGCCTGCTCAAAACTCACCGAAGCCATGGTTACCCGCCGAGCCCAGTCACCGCGATACCACGGACAAAGGAACGTTGTGCGACCGCATAAAGGATGACCAACGGCACCAGCATCAGCATCGACGCCGCCATCAGCACCGGCCACCGGGCGACGTATTCGCCCCGCAATCGGACCAGGCCAAGGGTGAGCGTCGCCAGGCTGTTTCGCTGGATCATCAGCAGCGGCCACAGAAAGTCGTTCCACACGTTGACCCAGGTGAGCACACCCAGCACCAGCACCGCGGGACGTGAATGCGGCAGCAGAATCCGCCAGTAGATCTGCCACGGCGAGCAACCGTCGAGAATCGCGGCTTCCTCGAGATCGGTCGGCAGCGTGCGGAAGAACTGCCGCATCAGGTAGGTACCGAACGCGCTACCGAACAATCCCGGCACGATCATCGCCCACGGCGTATCCACCCACCCCACGATCCGCATGAGAATGACCTGTGGGATGACGGTCACCGTCAACGGCACCATCAAAGTGCTCAAGTACAAGACGAACAACGTATCGCGGCCCCGGAACTGCAGTCGCGCGAAGGCATAACCGGCCAACGAGCAGAAGAAGACCTGCCCGGCGGTGACACATCCGGCATACAGCACGGTGTTGAAGAACATCCGCCAGAACGGCATCAACGCGAACACCTCGCGGTAGTTGGACCATTGCGGATGCGACGGGAACAGCGTCGGCTCGGTCACCTCGCCGTCCGCCTTCAGGGAGCCCGACAGCGCCCAGATGATAGGGAACAGCGCGCACCAAGCGATCCCGATCAGTCCCGCGTACAGGGCAAGCCCACGAATGAAGTGGCGGTGGACTATTCGATCAGCCCAGCCCACGGGACGCCTCCCAGGAGCGCCGGTGCGTAATTCGCAACTGCAGCACGGTCAACACCAGCAAGATGGCGAACATCACCCACGCCAACGCGGACGCATAGCCGAATTCCAGGAACGAAAACGCGTGCTGGAACAGCATGATGCCCAAAACATAGGTAGCCGTCTCGGGACCACCGTTGGCACCGGTAAGGACGTAGACAAGGTC
The DNA here is from genome assembly GCF_000195955.2 of Mycobacterium tuberculosis H37Rv. Lineage (GTDB taxonomy): Bacteria > Actinomycetota > Actinomycetes > Mycobacteriales > Mycobacteriaceae > Mycobacterium > Mycobacterium tuberculosis. The sequence goes on from NC_000962.3 coordinate 2,285,844, forward strand.
AAACGCCTGGAACGCGTGGATGATCGATATGACAACCACGAATGACAATGCCCCCCGGATCAGCGGTACCGTGATGGACACGAACTGGCGAATCTCGCCGGCACCATCGATCCTGGCCGCCTCGTACACAGTCTCCGGAACCCCCTGCATCGCGGCCAGCAGGACGACCGTGGCGAAGGGCACACTGCGCCAGACGCTGACCAGGCAAAGCGAGACCATGGCCCATCGGGGTTCGATTAGCCATGGGATGGGGCCGATTCCCAGCCAGCCGAGCATGATGTTGAGTAGGCCATTGTCGGTGTTGAAGACGAACTGCCAGACGACCGCCATCACCACCGAGGAAATCGCCAACGGCAAGAAGACGACCGTCCGAAAGAGGCTGATGCCTTTGATTTTCCGGTTTAGAAAGGCGGCGACGACGAGGCTGACGATAACGGTCGGTACCACGGTGCCGACGGTGTAAACCGCGGTGTTGACCACGGCGATGAGAAACAGCGGATCAGAAGTGAAGAGGTTTCTGAAATTGTCCAACCTCACGAACGTCGCATGCGTAAACAAGTCCCACTTCTGAAAGCTCATGTACAGCGAGAATCCCAGCGGAAACAGCATGAACACCACAACGGCAGCCAAGTTCGGCGCGACGAACATACGCCCCGCCCACGCGCGTCGCCCCCTGCGCCGTGTCATGGATTGCGCAGCACTTCATCGACGGCCTGTGATAGCCCGGTCAGCGAGGTCGCCGGCCGGGATCCACGCAGCACGGGTCCGAAGTAGCGGTCCATCAGGGCGGCGATCTTCTCCCAGGCCGGGGTCACCGGCAAGCCTTCCGAATAGGCCGGCCCCTCGCTGAGCACGGCAAGATTGCCTACCCTGCGGTGGGCGTTGGCGAATCCGTGCGAGTTGATCGCCGATCTCAGCACCGGCACGAACAGGCGGGATTCGCCGATCAATGCCTGCCCCACCGGGCCGGTCGCGAACTTTACGAATTCCCACGCCTGGTCCTTGCGTCGACTGGTCGCCGCAATGGCCAGCCCGGTGACACCGATATCTGAACAGGCGGCTCGTCCGCGCGGACCGATGGGCAGTGGGGCGACGTCGAAGTCCAGACCGTCGGCACGGTCGAACGTCTGATATCGCCAGTGCCCGGCCAACGCGATCCCGGCCTTGCCCACAGAAAACAGGTCCGCCGTCGACATCGACTGCTGCTCAGCAGCGCTGGGGGCCACCTTGTGCTTGTTGGTCAGGTCGGCGTAGAACTGCACCGCTTCGAGGAACCCATCGTGGTCGAAATTGAGGTGGGTGGGATTCATCCGCGGAACCGACCACGGTACACCGTTATTCATGGCGAACAACCCGGCAGCGTAGAACGAGACCCACGCGTTGACGAAGCCCCATTGCCTGTCCCGTCCCGACCGGCCCTGCTTGGTAAGCGCCTGGGCGGCATCCAGGAATTCGGCGAAGCTCCATGGCCGTTCCCAGCTACCGGGCGGCGGTGGCACGCCGGCGTCGTCGAATAGCTGTTTGTTGTAGAACAAGAAGTTGCCGGACCATTGCTCCGGAAAGGCGTACTGGCCTCCGTTGAACGTGAAAGTCTCATACAGGGCCCCGATGCTGTCCGATTTCAGCTCCGCGGCGAAAGCCTGGTCGCGCGCCAATAGCGTGTTCAGGTCAAGCAACACCCCCCGGTCGGCCAGTTCGGCATAGGTCAGTTCCCATGCCATCAGCACATCCGGACACTTGCCACCCGCGCAAAACGTTGCGAGCTGCTGCATGACGCCGGGTCCGGACAACAGGGCCCGTACCTTGATATCGGGATAGCGCCGCTGGAATTCGTTGACGACGCGCATCCGGGGACGGAGCTCGTCCGGATTGGCTGCAAAAAAGAAAGTCAACGCGTCATCGTCATCGGCAGCACACCCAGCGGCCCAGGGAGCCAGCGAGGCCGCAGTAAGCGCGCCCGCACCCCGTAACAGACTGCGCCGCTCGAACGGCTTATTGACCATCGTGCTCCCGATTTTGGGTCCTGTGGTACAACGACCGTCAGGCTGGGAAGTACCGAATCCGATTGATCCGGTTGCCGCGCCACGGCACGTCGGCGAACATGATGCCGCGCCGGTGGTCCGACGCGAGCGACACCGCGACGGTGGATCCGGCACCGGTCACCTTGGTCCAGCTAGCCCCGCGCAGCTGCTCGAACAGCTCGACAATGTCGAGTAGCTCATCCTCGCCTAAAGTCATTGTGGCAGTGCGTGATAACGCGTGATACGCAGCGGACTTGTCTGCCCGGGACGCGGCGTTGAGGAACGTTTCCACCAGCTTCTTGTGCCGCCGGCCCGCCCGGCGAAAGCCGGTCAGGAATCCTGCGGTGCCGCCCAACCCTTGATTGCCTAGCAGCGCTCGCGACAGTTGCAGGGCGGGTCTTGTGGCCCCCGATCCCGTGCGCAGAAACTGCAGCATCATCGCCGGCAACTCCCAGTACGCCCGCAGTGCGGCAATCTGCCACTCGCCGGTAACCGGTCGTAGGTCATAGCGTAGGAAGGCGGGAATGAACACCGTCACAGCCGAGTCCATCGCGACCTCGAGTTCGAGATCGCGCAGCACCACCGTGCCGGAGACGATATCCAGATCGCGATGGAACGTGATATCCCGCGGCCCGATGAAGGTGTCGTAGAAGCGGCCGATGGCCTCATGCCCCACCTGCGGCTGCGAACCCACCGGGTCTTCGACCCGCGCGTCACCGGTGAACAACCCGACCCAGCCGGCGCGGTCGTGCGCGGCGGCCGCTTGCGGCGAGCGCTCCACCGCCGCCAACAGTTCATCCCGGTTCGGCGGTGCCATCAGGAGCTGCAAACCAACTCGACGCTGGCGGTGCGCATCTCCTCCAGCGCGGCGACGGTGGTATCGGCCGACACACCCGCTGTCAGGTCCACCAGCACCCTGGTGGCCAAGCCATTGCGTACCGCGTCCTCGGCCGTCTGGCGCACACAATGATCGGTGGCAATACCGACCACATCGACCTCATCGACGCCGCGTTGCCGCAGCCAATTCAGCAGTGGCGTGCCGTTCTCGTCGACTCCTTCGAAGCCGCTGTACGCTCCGGTGTAGGCACCCTTGTAGAACACCGCCTCGATTGCCGACGTGTCCAGACTGGGATGGAAGTCCGCGCCGGGAGTACCGCTGACGCAATGCGGTGGCCACGACGAGGAATAGTCCGGTGTGCCGGAGAAGTGGTCACCCGGGTCGATGTGGAAGTCCTTGGTTGCCACGACGTGATGGTAGTCCGCCGCTTCGGCCAGGTAGTCGCTGATGGCGCGGGCCAGCGCGGCGCCACCGGTTACCGCCAGCGAGCCACCCTCGCAGAAGTCGTTCTGCACGTCGACGATGATCAACGCCCGCATACGTCCACCATACGTTCGGGCGACTGCCCGGGCAGTTTGCCTACCGACGCGGCAGCCACAGATATAGGGTCCATGACGCCGCGACGATCGCGAACATGACCAGCTGAGCGGCGGCCACCCAACCGGCGGGATAGATCACGCCGGTGATGTAGTGAGCGACAAATCCGTCCGGTGACAGAGGTGTCATCGCGGCCTTGGTGCGAGCCCAGCGCTCCACCCAGGTCAGCGGGCAGTCGACCCGCTTAGCGGCGATGCCGATCCCCCATATCACCGCCGGAACATGCAGCCACATCGTGCGTCGCCACCGCAGGGCAAGGAAACCGCCGGCAAGGACGTAAGCGATGAAAGCGAAGTGCATTACCACCGTTGATACAACGACGGTTTCGTACATCTCTCGGGTTGCCTTTCCAGGTCGCGGCGCTCCGGCCACTGACAGAAAAGGTTCAATTCGCCAGCGAAAACCCGTCCCATGCGATCCGGCGGTGCTGATGCGGATCGAACTCGATGCGGCACCTGCGGTCGAAAACCAGGACGGCACGGTCGTCTTGGGTGTAAGCCGGCCAGTCGTCGCCCGGAACACCAATTTGGCTGAAACAACGCCAGCGGCGTTGCACCTCGTTGCTGACCCGAAGGGCGGCACGGCGGTCGGCGGCGGCGGTCAGCAATGCGCCAAATCTGGTGCGATAGATGTCGAAGACGGCAAACAGTTCGGTGGCATGGGTGGCGCCGAAACCCGACCAGCGCAGCGTCCGTGGCGCGTAGTCATATCGGTATAGGTAGGTGGGCGCATTGGCGCCGTGAGCCTCGGCGATCTGCCAGGCCGCCGAGCTAAAGGCGAAGTCACCACCGAGCTGGATGCACGCCGAGGGCGCAGGGTAATTCGGGTAGGCGGCGGTAATGCGTTCACGATCGGCCGGTTTCATGCCCGACAGTAGCTCTTCAACCATCGGTTCGTTGGTCGGCAGCATCCCCAGAAAGCGGGTGAACAACCGACCCTCTTCGGCGTTGGTTCCCACGATCAGCGGAACCGCGTGCACCCGGCCGGACCGCATCGCCTCGACGGGGTCCATGGGCAGGTAGTCGTCGCCGAACACCGGACCAATCGGGAAGGCGCCCAGCCTTTTCCGCATTCCCTGGCGAATCAGGTGGTGTTGGGCTTCCACCAGCTGCGCGGGGGACGCCTGCATCAACGCATTGGCGGCATCCTGGGTACGCGCGCCGATCAGATTGGCAAAGCGTGCCGCGAACTCGGCGGCCACCTCGCGCGAACGCACCATGCCCGCCGCTGGGCTTTCCGAGATCGCCCTGGCGAATAGGCCTTTGGCGGCTGGCACCGCCAACAGTGTGGCGGTGATATGCGCGCCCGCGCTTTCGCCGAAAATGGTGACATTGCCTGGGTCACCGCCGAACTCCGCGATGTTGTCGTGGACCCAACGCAACGCCAACACCAGGTCGCGCAGGTACACGTTGCTGTCGAGGGTGATCTGCGGTGTCGACAAGGACGACAGGTCAAGACACCCCAACGCGCCCAGCCGGTAGTTGACCGACACGTACACGCAGCCGCGGCGTGCCAACGCTGCGCCGTCGTATATCGGGGTTGCCGAGCTGCCCAGGATGTAGCCCCCACCGTGGATGAACACCATTACCGGCAGCGGCTGGGTGGCTGGCTCTTCGGGTGTGACGACGTTGAGGGTGAGACAGTCCTCGCTGCGGGTCTGGTACCTGCCGATGCCCATCACGGTGTAGCGGCGCTGCTGAGGAGCACAGTTGGCAAACGTGTGGCAGTGCCGTACGCCCGGCCAGGGCTGCGCTGGCTGCGGCGCCCGGAATCGCAGCGAGCCCACCGGCGCCCTGGCGTAAGGGATTGATCGCCAACGGTGCACACCGTCGCGCGTGAAGCCTTCAACGATGCCGGTGGCCGTGCGGGCGCGCACGGTGCGCTCGTGCATAGACCCGACGGTAGCCGACTCCAGGGCCACGCGGCATGCGCAGTGCAGGAATGGGGGCGGGGCGGCTAGCCTGTCGGGATGCGGATCGCCGCGCTGGTCGCAGTGTCGTTGCTGATTGCGGGGTGCTCGCGCGAGGTCGGCGGTGATGTAGGGCAGTCGCAGACCATCGCCCCGCCGGCGCCCGCCCCGTCGGCGGCGCCGTCAACACCACCGGCCGCAGGAGCGCCGATCACCACTATCGTGTCTTGGATTGAGGCGGGTCACCCGGTTGATCCCGCCGCCTATCACGTCGCCACCCGCGACGGCGTCACCACCCAGCTTGGCGACGACGTCGCGTTCAGCGCTTCGTCGGGCACGGTGGCCTGTATGACGGATGCCAGGCACACTAGCGGCACCCTGGCCTGCCTGGTCCGACTCGCGAACCCACCACCCCGGCCCGAGACGGCCTACGGCGAATGGAAGGGCGGCTGGGTCGACTTTGACGGCATCCACCTGCAGGTCGGGTCCGCCCGCGCCGACCCGGGCCCGTTCGTCTACGGCAATGGACCCGAGCTGGCCAACGGGGACACGCTGTCGATCGGGGACTACCGCTGCCGCTCCTATCAAGCGGGCCTGTTCTGCGTGAACTACGCCCATCAGTCCGCGGTCCGGTTCGCCAGCGCCGGGATCGAGCCGTTCGGCTGCCTGAAGCCGGCGCCGCCACCCGACGGCGTGGGCGTTGCGTTCGGCTGCTGAGGTGCACCCGTCACAAGCTGACACGACGAACTAGGTTCAGCGACTGAGATCGCTTCCCGGAAGCGCCGGCCCATCTTCGGACGCCAGCTCAACCACATGAATTTCCCCGGTAGCCCCGTCGACCTCCACCAATGCTCCTGGTGGCAGAAACCGGGTAGCTCCCTGGGCGTCGACCACGCAAGGGAATCCGAACTCGCGGGCGACCACCGCGGCATGTGACATCGGGCCGCCGAGCTCGGTCACCACGGCGGCGGCGTAGCAGAAGGCCGCGGTGTATCCGACGTCGGTGACCTCGGCGACCAGAATCTCGCCGGGCTGCAAATCGTCGATGGTCTCCGGACGCACGATCCGCACCCGGCCGCGCACCCGTCCGCCGCAGACGCCGACTCCGCGTAGAGTGTCCCCGGCTGCCAGCGCCGCCGCCGACGAAGGCGACGGTTCCCAGCTTCCGCTGAACACCGTGGGCGGAACGATGCCGGCAAGCCTGCGCTGTTCGGCACGGCGCCGAGCCACCAGCCCCGACACGTCTGCCGGCAGCGCATCGATTTCATCGACCAAGAGGTAGAACACATCGTCCGGGGTGTCGAAGACGCCGGCCTCGGTCAGCCGGCGCCCGTACTCCCGCAGCAGAGCACGCAGCACCCAGATGGCACGCACCATCCTGTCGCGGCGGACCTCGCGGTCGCGGAGCTGGCGGGCCGCCAGCAACGCAACGGGCTTGGCCCGCAACGGAATCACCGGCGTCGGCGGTTGCGGCGCTGGCACCGCACGTAGCGTCTTGGCTACCATCCGCACCAGCAACTCGGGGTTGTCGGCATAGCTGGTGGCGGCCATCTCGACTTCCGCCGGACCGCGGTGCCCGATCAGCGTCAGCTCGGCCAGCACCGCGGAATGGAACTCCGGCGCCTCGACAGCTAGCTTGTCCAGACGCTCCCCCGGCTCGGCCAGCAACCGAATCACGACCGGATCCCGCCGTGCCGCGGCCACCAGCCGCTGCACCGCCTCCACCGATCGCGCGCTGACCAACTCCGGCCCGGCCGCCGGTGCGGTGTCCCGCCCGCACAATCCTCGCAACAACACGTTGAACGCCGCACACAGCATGAACGACCCCGAGGCCAGCACCCAGCCGTGCACGACGTGGTCACGTGCCAACAAGATCAGGCTCAACAACCGGCGGTCGTCGTGGGTAGCGAGGTTATCGAAGGCGAGACGCTCCAGGCGATCGACGTCGGCGACATAGGCATCGGTGTCGCGGGGTGAGCCGGCGGACAGGCCCACCAGGTTGACGCCGAACACCCCGATATTGCGTAGCGTACGTAACCACCTGCGGGCACGGCTGGATTCCGATGGCGGTCGCTGCGCGCCAAAGATGGGCAGCGAAGCCATGCTGGGTCCGAAGAACCCGCTGTTGCTGACGATCGTCGCCGGCTTGGCGAAGGGGACGGTTGCTGCCATGAAATGCGCCGACGTGATGGCCCCGTACAGCCGGTGGGCGAACACCGCGACGGTCCGCATGGCGATTTCGCGCTGGATCACCCCGCTGGGCCGCAGCCGCTCGGCGATGCCCACCCCGCCGGCACGCAGGCCCCGCACAGTCACCGATGCCGACGACGGCGAGAACGGGCCGGGCAGCGCCTCCGAGAGGTTGGTGGCCAGATAGGTCGGGAAGCGCGGGTCGATCGGCGTGTCGAACTCGCCGTTGGCCCCTTCTGGGCCGGCCAATCTGGGTGCGACACCGTCGTCTGCCGGGGAGTCGACCGCCGGAAGGTCCTGGATGTTAGCCAGCCGCCAAGGCAGGGAAAATGTTCGCTTTCCCAGACCGATCCGGCCACGCACCGCCAGGGTGAAGTCTTCGAGACACTCCTCGGCGTTCCAGGCCGGCTGGAATCCCCAGCGGTCACGCAGGAGCGTGACATCCATCAATGGCGCGCTGTGCAGGAGTTCGAGTTCGGCGAACGAGGTGACACGTCGTAGCACTGGGGAGCCAATAGGCACCATGGGCCGCCCGAGCGCGGCCGCAATGCGCCGAAACGTCAACTCGCCAGGGGCGGCGAGATTAACAGGGCCGCTGTCGATTACCGTGTCCAGTAGCGCGCGAACCAACAGCCGCTGCGCGTCGTCGGAGTGGACGACTTGTACGACGCGATCAGCATACCCGGCGGGTAACACCGGCAGAGCAAACAGCCGCTGCACCCAGTTGTCGACATTTCGACCGAAAATGAGCGCGCAGCGCACGGCGACCCATTCCAGGCCGCAGTCGGCCAGCATCTGCTCGACGCGGGGTTGGTGACCGCTGGACGTGAAAACGATGCGCCCGGTTCCGGTCTCGGCCATCGCCTTGAGGACATTGGCGGTGCCGTCGATATTGATGTGGTCGTTTCGGCCACGCACCCACGCACAATGCGCGACCACATCCGCACCTGTCATAGCACTTTCGACGGCGGTGGCATCCCGGATATCGGCCGCAATGAAATCCGCTGAGCTCGGCCAGCTGTCCGGTCGATGACGTGCGATTCCGACGACCTCGTGACCCTGACTCAGCAATCTGGCGGTCAGGCCGCGGCCGAGAACTCCGCTGGCCCCGGTGACGGCGATTCTCACGGTCCTACTCGTCGTCGTTCCGAAACGCCGCGTTGACCAGGTCGTCGAGGTCCATGTCCGCGATCTCTTGTTCTGCGGTCGGCGCCAACGCCGGGTCCTGGCCGCTGGTTTCGGTTTCATTTGCCAGCGCGAGCAACAGATCCAGCACTCCCGCCTGCCGTAAGCGCTTGACCGGAATGGACGCCACAATGCGTTGTAGTTCGGCTTCCCCGGCCGCCACGGCTGAAGTGTCTTGCGGTGATGAGCCGAGCAGTTCTCGACGCATATAGCCGGCCAGCGCCGCGGAGTTGGGGTAGTCGAAGATGAGCGTGGGTGAAAGCGCCAGGCCGGTGGCGGATTTGAGCCGGTTGCGCATTTCGACCGCGGTGAGCGAGTCGAAACCCAACTCCTGGAATGCCCTATCCGGGTCGATGGCTTCGGGGCTGGCGCTACCCAGCACGGTGGCGATGTGCGAGCGCACCAGGTCCAGCAGGACGGCGTGTTGCTCGTCTTCGGGCAGTCCTTCCAGGCGTTGCAGCAGAGCCGATTTCGATTTCGCCGCGGCCAACGAGTCATCGACCTGGCGCCTGGTCGGCGCGTTGATCAGATCGACGAACATCGGCGGCAACGTGCCGCCATCGAACTTGACCTTCAACGCCGCAAAGTCGATGTGGGCGGGCAGCATGAATGGCTCGTCGACGATCATTGCGGTGTCGAACAATTGCAGGGCGTCAGCAGACGACATCGCCACGATGCCGTCGCGGGCGAAGCGTTTGAAGTCCACCGTCGCCAGGCCGCCGGTCATGGCGCTGGCCTGATCCCACAGACCCCAGCCCAGGGAGATGGCCGGCAGCCCATGGGCCCGCCGGTGGGCGGCCAGCGCATCCAAAAACGAATTGGCGGCCGCATAGTTGGCCTGGCCCGACGATCCGACCAGCCCGGCCATCGACGAAAACATGACAAACGCCGACACATCCAGGTCGCGAGTCAACTCGTGCAGGTGCCACGCCGCGTCCACCTTGGACCGCAACACCACATCCACCCGATCCGGTGTCAGTGACATCACCACCGCGTCGTCGAGTGCGCCGGCGGTGTGGATCACGCCCGACAATGGATGCTGAACCGGAATATCGGCGATCACCTTGGCCAACGCCGCTCGATCCGCCGCGTCACAGGCCACCACCTGCACCTGCGCACCGGCGGCGGCCAACTCGGCCACCAGCTCCGCAGCCCCGGGAGCATCCGGGCCGCGCCGGCTCACCAACACCAGATTGCGCACCCCATGACGAGCCACCACGTGACGGGCCACCGCCGAACCCGCCATCCCGGTGCCACCGGTGATCAACACCGTGCCCGCCGCCCACGAGCCGGGCATCAGCATGACGACCTTGCCGGTGTGGCGCGCCTGGCTCAGATAACGCAACGCCGCAGGCGCGCACCGCACGTCAAAAGTGGTGACCGGCAACGGCCGCAGCACCCCATCGCCGAACAGCGTGGCGAGCTCGGCAAGGATCTGCGCAATGCGGTCCGGTCCCGGTTCGAATAGGTCGAAGGCGCGGTAGCGCACGCCCGGGTACTGCTGGGCGATCACGCCGGGGTCGCGGATGTCGGTCTTGCCCATCTCCAAGAACACCCCACCCGGTGCCACCAGACGCAGCGACGCATCCACGAATTCACCGGCCAGCGAGTCCAACACCACGTCGAACCCTCGACCGCCAGTGGCCGCGCGGAACTTGTCCTCGAACTCTAGGCTACGTGAATCGGATATGTGGTCGTCGTCAAAGCCCATGGCGCGCAAGGTGTCCCACTTACCCTTGCTCGCGGTCGCGAACACCTCCAACCCCAGATGCCGAGCCAGCTGCACCGCCGCCATGCCCACCCCGCCGGTGCCGGCATGGATCAACACGCGCTGGCCCGACCTAGCAGCGGCCAAATCCACCAGCGCGTAGTGGGCGGTGGCGAACACCACCGAGGTGGTGGCGGCGGCCGTGTGCGACCACCCCGCCGGCACCTTGACCAGCAGCCGCTGGTCGGTGCTGGCGACGGTTCCGGTGCCCTCGGGGAACAGGCCCATTACCCGGTCTCCGACCGCGAAAGATCCCTTGTTCAAGCTGGTTTCGATAACGACGCCGCAGGCCTCAACGCCCATGACCGCGTCCGGATCGGGATACAGACCCAGCGCGATCATGACGTCGCGGAAGTTGGCGGCAATCGCGGACACCGCAACTCGAACCTGCCCGGGGCCCAGCGGCGCGTCGGCATCGGGAATCAGCTCCAGCCGCAGATTCTCGAAGGTGCCGGCGGTGCTCATCGCCAACCGCCACGGCCGGTCACTCGGAGGAACCAACAGCCCGCCCACCGCGCGGCTACCGTGCACCCGCGCCGTATAAACCTCCCCGCGCCGCCACAACACCTGCGGCTCGCCTGTCGTCACTACCGCCGCCAGGGCCGAATCGTCGAGCGGCGCATCGGAATCGACCAGCACGATCCGGCCCGGATGCTCGGTCTGCGCCGACCGCACCAATCCCCATACGGCGGCACCCGCCAAATCGGTGACATCTTCGCCCGGCAATGCCACCGCACCGCGGGTCATCACCACCAAAACCCCTGCCCCATCACGGGTTAGCCACGACTGCAACACATCAAGCACCGAACTCGTGGCGGCATACACGCCCGCCACTACGTCACCGGCCAGAGGCACCGACTCAAACACCACCGCCGCCGAGTCCTCCGTTGTCCCCCAGGCGCACACCGGTAGCGGCTCCACCGCGGCCGATGGCTGCGGCGACCAGGTGACCTCGAATAGCCGGTCCGGACCCGAGCTCGACACCGCCGCCCGCAATTGCTGATCGGTCACCGGTCGGGCCAGCATGGAAGCGACTGACAACACCGGCAATCCCAACCCATCGGCCAGCTCGATCGACACCGCCGACGGACCCACTGGCGCGATGCGGGCCCGCACCGCCGACGCCCCCGCTGCATGCAACGAGACCCCCTGCCAGGAGAACGGGACCAACACCGAACCTTGGCCACGCTCGGCGCTTTCCGCGCTCAACACCACCGCGTGCAAGGCCGCATCCAGCAGCACCGGATGCACCCCGAAGCCGGTGACCGAGACCCCGGCATCGGCGGGCAACGCCACCTCCGCGAACACCTCATCACCCCGGCGCCACATCGCGGTCAGTCCCCGAAACGCCGGCCCGTAGCCGTATCCGCGCTCGGCCAGCTGCTGATAGCCGTCCGCCACCTCAACCGGGACGGCGCCCGCCGGCGGCCACATCGCTAGATCCGCGGTCGGTTCCGCCGACCCGGCGCGCAGCGCGCCCTCGGCGTGCAACACCCAGCCGGTACCGACGTCACCACGCGAATACACCGACACCCCGCGCACGCCGGACTCGTCGGGACCATTGACGACCACCTGAACCGCCACCGAACCGGATGCGGGCAACACCAACGGCGCGGCCAGCGTTAATTCGTCGACAACGCCACAACCCACTTCGTCGCCGGCGCGGATCGCCAACTCCACAAATCCCGCTCCCGGGAAGATCGTCACGCCGGCAACGGAGTGGTCGGCCAACCAGCCCTGCACGCTGGGCGACAGCCGACCCGTCAACACCACCCCGCCCGAGGCCGGCAGATCGATCACCGCGCCCAAGAGCGCGTGCTCACTGGCCGCCAACCCCAAGCCGGCCGCGTCCGCCGCGACACCATCACCGGACAGCCAAAACCGCCGCCGTTGGAAGGCATACGTCGGCAACTCGACAAACTGCGCCTCGCCTACCACAGCGCGCCAATCCAGGTCCATACCGGTGACAAACCCTTGCGCGACGGCGTTGGTCAACGTCGCCGGCTCGGGGCGATCCTTGCGCAGCGCAGACATCGTTGTCACCGCAACGTCGGGCAACGACTCTTCGATCGACGCAACAAGGCCACCGCTGGGCCCGACTTCGAGGAATCGGCTGCCTCCGGCCGCCTGCGCGAAGCGCACACTGTCGGCGAACCGCACGGCTTGCCGGATGTGACGTCGCCAGTAGGCCGCTGATCCGAAATCGTCGCCCGCCAACTGCCCGGTCACGTTGGAGATGACTCCGATGGTGGGCCGGCCGATGGCGATTCCGGCAGCGACGGCTGCGAATTCGTCGATCATCGGATCCATCAACGGCGAGTGGAACGCGTGGGAAACCGCCAGCTGGTGGACTCGTCGTCCGTCGGCGCGCAGCTGGTCGGCCACCGCGGCCACGGCGTTTTGTGCACCCGAAATCACCAGTGACGCTGGACCGTTGACCGCAGCGATGTCAACCTCAGCGCTCAGCAGCGGCCGCACCTCTTCCTCGGCGGCTTGCACGGCGACCATCGCCCCACCGGCCGGCAACGCCTGCATGAGCCGGCCGCGGGCAGCCACCAACACCGCAGCGTTCTCCAACGACAGGACACCGGCGACATGTGCCGCAGACAACTCACCGATCGAGTGGCCCATGACAAAATCCGGTCGTACACCCCAGGATCCCAGCAACCGGAACAGGGCAACTTCCACCGCGAACAGCGCGGGCTGCGCGAATTCCGTGCTGTTCAGTAGGTTTTCGTCGTGACCCCACATCACTTCGCGCAGTGGGCGCAGCAGATGCCGGTCAAGTTCGCCCACTACGGTGTTGAACGCCTCGGCGAACACCGGGTATCCGGCGTGCAATCCCATTCCCATGCCCAGCCATTGGGAGCCTTGGCCGGGGAAGACGAACACCGTCTTACCCGCCGCAGTCGCCGTGCCCCGAACAACCGAGCCGCCCAACTGGTCACCCGCCAGCTCATCGAGCCCGGCCAACAACCGATCACGGTCCCCGCCAACCACCACCGCCCGATGCTCAAAAACCGAACGACCCGCCAACGACCACCCCACATCGGCAACATCGAGGCCATCATCGCCACGCACGTACGCGGCCAACCGAGCCGCCTGCCCCCGCAACGCCGACTCCGACTTCGCCGACACCACCCACGGCACCACCGGCCCCGCCCAACCAGCCTCCCGCCGCGGCACCACCGGCACCGCCTCGATAATCACATGCGCATTAGTGCCACTAATCCCAAACGACGACACCCCCGCACGACGCGTCCGAGCACCAGCAGGCCACACCCGCGGCGCGGTCAACAACTCCACCGCCCCCGCCGACCAATCCACATGCGGGCTAGGCACATCCACGTGCAACGTCGCCGGCAACAGCTCATGGCGCATCGCCAACACCATCTTGATCACCCCGGCCACCCCCGCCGCGGCCTGCGTATGACCCATATTCGACTTCACCGACCCCAACCACAAAGGTTCTCCCGGCTCCCCCCGATCTTGCCCATAAGTGGCCAACAACGCCTGAGCCTCAATCGGATCCCCCAACGTGGTCCCGGTCCCATGCCCCTCCACCACATCCACCTCGGCCGCGCTCAACCCGGCATTGGCCAACGCCGCCCGCACCACCCGCTGCTGCGAAGGACCATTAGGCGCGGTCAACCCATTCGACGCCCCATCCTGATTAACCGCCGACCCGACCACCACCGCCAACACCGGATGACCCAACCGCCGCGCATCCGAAAGCCGCTGCAGCACCAACATCCCACCGCCCTCGGAGAATCCGGTGCCGTCGGCCGCCGCGGCGAATGCCTTGCAGCGCCCGTCCGGGGATAATCCGCGCCAGCGGCTGAATTCCACGAAGATGTCGGGTGTGGCGTTGACGGTGACGCCGCCAGCCAGCGCCAGATCGCACTCCCCCGACCGCAGCGATCCCACCGCCATATGCAACGCCACCAACGACGACGAACACGCCGTATCCACCGACACCGCCGGACCCTCCAACCCCAGCACATAGGCCACCCGACCCGAGGCGACGCTGGACAATTGGCCGGTCAGCCGGAAGCCTTCTACCGGCTCGGCGGCGAACATGCCGTAGCCTTGCGTCATTACCCCGGCGAATACCCCGGTGGCGCTGCCGCGCAATCCGGTCGGATCGATACCGGCCCGCTCCAACGCCTCCCAGGACAACTCCAGCAACATCCGATGCTGTGGATCCATCGCGAGGGCCTCGCTCGGCCCCACCCCGAAGAAGGCGGGGTCGAAGTCGCCGACCCCGTCCACAAAGCCGCCGGTGCGGGTGTAGCACGCACCCGCGGCGTCGGGGTCGGGGTTGTATAGCCCGGCCAGGTCCCACCCGCGGTCCGCCGGGAATTCGGAGAGCACGTCGCGGCCCTGGATCAGCATGTCCCACATGTCGTCCGGGGAATTCACCCCGCCGGGATAGCGGCACGCCATGCCCACGATCGCGATCGGATCCTCGCTCGTGGTGCGTACCGCGGGTGTGTGCTTGATTTCCTGTGGGAGGCCGGCAAGTTCGGTGCGGATATAGGAGGCCAGCCGATTGGGTGTCGGGTAGTCGAAGATGAGCGTGGGTGAAAGTGAAAGGCCGGTGGCGGATTTGAGCCGGTTACGCATTTCGACCGCGGTCAACGAGTCAAAACCCAGGTCCTGGAACGCCTTGTCGGGGTCGATGGCTTCTGGCGTGATGTTGCCCAGCACGGTGGCGATGTGCAAACGCACCAGGCCTAGCAAGACGGCGTGCTGTTCGGCTTCGGGCAGCCCGTGCAGGCGATGCGCGAGCGCCGATTTCGACTTTGCGGCGGCCACGGAGTCGTCGACCTGACGGCGGGTCGGCGCGCTGGCTAGGTCGGAGAACATGGGCGGCACCGCCACCGCATGGGCTCGCAGTGCGGTGAGGTCAATGCGGGCGGGCGCCAGGAATGGCTCGTCGACGATCATTGCGGTGTCGAACAGTTCCAGCGCCTCAGCGGTGGACAGCGCCAGCACCCCTTCACGACCCAGCCGGGCCAGGTCTGCGGCGTCCAGGCCGCCGGTCATGGCGCTGGCCTGATCCCACAGACCCCAGCCCAGGGAGATGGCCGGCAGCCCATGGGCCCGCCGGTGGGCGGCCAGCGCATCCAAAAACGAATTGGCGGCCGCATAGTTGGCCTGGCCCGACGATCCGACCAGCCCGGCCATCGACGAAAACATGACAAACGCCGACACATCCAGGTCGCGAGTCAACTCGTGCAGGTGCCACGCCGCGTCCACCTTGGACCGCAACACCACATCCACCCGATCCGGTGTCAGTGACATCACCACCGCGTCGTCGAGTGCGCCGGCGGTGTGGATCACGCCCGACAATGGATGCTGAACCGGAATATCGGCGATCACCTTGGCCAACGCCGCTCGATCCGCCGCGTCACAGGCCACCACCTGTACCTGCGCACCGGCGGCGGCCAACTCGGCCACCAGCTCCGCAGCCCCGGGAGCATCCGGGCCGCGCCGGCTCACCAACACCAGATTGCGCACCCCATGACGAGCCACCACGTGACGGGCCACCGCCGAACCCGCCATCCCGGTGCCACCGGTGATCAACACCGTGCCCGCCGCCCACGAGCCGGGCATCAGCATGACGACCTTGCCGGTGTGGCGCGCCTGGCTCAGATAACGCAACGCCGCAGGCGCGCGCCGCACGTCAAAAGTGGTGACCGGCAACGGCCGCAGCACCCCATCGCCGAACAGCGTGGCGAGCTCCAGCATGTACTGATGCATCCGGGGACGTCCCGGTTCGAATAGGTCGAAGGCGCGGTAGCGCACGCCCGGGTACTGCTGGGCGATCACGCCGGGGTCGCGGATGTCGGTCTTGCCCATCTCCAAGAACACCCCACCCGGTGCCACCAGACGCAGCGACGCATCCACGAATTCACCGGCCAGCGAGTCCAACACCACGTCGAACCCTCGACCGCCAGTGGCCGCGCGGAACTTGTCCTCGAACTCTAGGCTACGTGAATCGGATATGTGGTCGTCGTCAAAGCCCATGGCGCGCAAGGTGTCCCACTTACCCTTGCTCGCGGTCGCGAACACCTCCAACCCCAGATGCCGAGCCAGCTGCACCGCCGCCATGCCCACCCCGCCGGTGCCGGCATGGATCAACACGCGCTGGCCCGGTTGTACGTCGGCCAAATGTATGAATGCGTAGTACGCGGTGGTGAAGACAGCCGAGATGGCGGCGGCTTCGGCGTAGGACCAGTCGGCGGGCATCGGCAGCAGCAGCCGGACGTCGCCGGCCACCAGGGTGCCGCTGCCGTCGGGGAAGAATCCGAACACCGAATCACCGACCGAGAATTCGGTGACACCGGGGCCGACCTCGACGACCACGCCCGCGCCTTCGCCGCCGAGCAGCGCGTCGTGGGTGAACATGCCTAGGGTGATCATGATGTCGCGGAAGTTCGCGGCGATGGCGCGCATGGCCACCCGGACCTGGCCGGGCCCCAACGGTGCGTCGGCGTTGGGAACCGGCTCGAGCCGCAGATTTTCGAAGGTGCCCGCGCTGCCCAGACCCAACCGCCATGGCCCATCGCCCGGCGGCACCAAGATGGCATCCGCCGCGCGGCTGCCGCGCACGCGCGCGGTGTACACCTGTCCGCCCCGCAGCACTACCTGCGGCTCGCCAGTCGCCAACGCCATCGCGATCGCCGCGTCGTCGGTGGCCGCATCGGAATCGACCAGCACGATCCGGCCCGGATGCTCGGTCTGCGCCGACCGCACCAGCCCCCACACGGCCGCGCCCGCCAGATCGGCGACGTCTTCGCGGGGCAGCGCCATCGCGCCCCGGGTCGCCACCACCAGCACCCCGGATTCATGGTCGGTCAGCCACGACTGCACTGCGGCCAGAGCCTGGTGGCTGCGCACGTAGCTGCCGGCTACCGGATCTTGGTCAGCCGCAACCGATTCAAAGATCTGGTAGGCGGGGGTAGGCCCCGGGGACGTGGCCGCCGACGCGGGCGACCAGATCACTTCGAACAGCCGGTCGGGACCCGAGCCCGACACCGCCGCCAGCAGCTGCCGCTCGGTCACCGGGCGGGCCACCATCGAGGCCACCGACAATACCGGCAGACCCAGCCCGTCCGCCAACTCCACCGACACCGCCGACGGCCCCGCCGGCGCGATCCGGGCCCGCACCGCCGAGGCCCCCGTGGCATGCAACGACACGCCCTGCCAAGCGAACGGCAATGCGAGTTCGTCCGGGTCGCCGGCGATCACGACCGCATGCAAGACGGCGTCCAACAAAGCCGGATGCACACCGAACCCACCGACTCCCCCGGCCGCCTCCGGCAGCCTCACCTCGGCGAATATTTCCTCGCCGCGGGCCCACATCGCGGTCAGCCCGCGAAACGCCGGTCCGTACCGGTAGCCGCGTGTCGCCAACCGCTCATAGCCATCGGCCACGTCCACCGTCACGGCACCTGCCGGTGGCCACACCGATAGGTCCGCGCCTGGTTCAACCGACCCGGGCCGCAGGATACCCTCGGCATGCAAAAGCCAGCCCGCTTGCGCGTCAGCTCGGGAAAATATCGACACACCACGGGAATTCGAATCCCGGCCAGCGTCGACTACCACCTGCACCGCAACGGAGCCGGTGGCGGGCAACAGCAGGGGTGCGGCCAGCGTCAGCTCGTCAAGCACCGAGCAGCCGACTTCGTCGCCGGCGCGGATCGCCAGCTCCACGAATCCGGTGCCCGGGAACAGCACCACGTCTGAAACGGCGTGGTCGGCCAACCACGGCTGCACGTTGGGCGACAACCGACCCGTCAACACCACCCCGCCGGAGGCGGGCAGGTCGACCACCGCGCCCAGCAACGGGTGTTCGCTCGCACCCAACCCCAAACCGGATACGTCGGCGCCTGAGCCCTCGGCCGAGAGCCAAAACCGGCGCTTGTCAAAGGCATACGTCGGCAGCTCCACATAGCCCGCTCCGTCCAGCGTGCCCCGCCAGTTCACAGCCACCCCCGCCACAAACGCGGACGCCGCCGAGAGCAGGAATCGGTGCAGCCCACCATCTCCACGCCCCAGCGTGGGGACGACAATGGCCTCGCTGTCACCGTCGGTGCACGCGGCGAATGTTTCCTCGACACCGGTAATCAACGCCGGATGCGGGCTGGATTCGATGAACGTGCGGTAGCCCTGCTCGCAGGCGTTGCGCACCGCCTGGTCGAATAGCACGGTCTGGCGGACGTTGCGGTACCAGTAGTCGGCGTCCAAACCAGCTGTATCCAAACGATTTCCGGTCACCGTAGAGAAGAAGACGGTACGCGTGGATCGCGGTTCGATGCCGGACAGAGCTTCGGCGAGTGGGCCACGGATCGCCTCGACCTCCACCGAATGCGAGGCATAGTCCACCTCGATCCGGCGGGTCCGCAGTTCCTTGGTGGAGCACACCGCGATCAGCTCCTCCAGCGCGCCCACTTCGCCCGACACCACCACCGCCGAGGGGCCGTTGACGACGGCGATGCTGACCCGATCGCCGAAGGGCGCCAACAAATCCCGCGCCTGGTCGGCACCGCACGCGATGGACACCATGCCGCCCGGGCCGGCCAGTCCGGCCAGCAACTTGCTGCGCAGCGTGACCACCCGTGCGGCGTCGCGCAGCGACAGCGCGCCGGCAACGTAGGCGGCAGCGATCTCGCCTTGCGAATGACCGATCACCGCATCCGGATGCACTGCGACCGACTTCCACAGCTCGGCCAGTGACACCATCACCGCGAACAGCACGGGCTGCACCACATCCACGCGATCCAGTCCCGGTGCACCGGGGGCGCCACGCAGCACGTCCACCAGCGACCAGTCGACAAATTCCGCGAACGCCTCGGCACACGCGTCGATCTGCTGCGCGAATGCCGGTGCGGTATCGAGCAGTTCGATTCCCATGCCCAGCCATTGGGAGCCTTGGCCGGGGAAGACGAACACCGTCTTACCCGCCGCAGTCGCCGTGCCCCGAACAACCGAGCCGCCCAACTGGTCACCCGCCAGCTCATCGAGCCCGGCCAACAACCGATCACGGTCCCCGCCAACCACCACCGCCCGATGCTCAAAAACCGAACGACCCGCCAACGACCACCCCACATCGGCAACATCGAGGCCATCATCGCCACGCACGTACGCGGCCAACCGAGCCGCCTGCCCCCGCAACGCCGACTCCGACTTCGCCGACACCACCCACGGCACCACCGGCCCCGCCCAACCAGCCTCCCGCCGCGGCACCACCGGCACCGCCTCGATAATCACATGCGCATTAGTGCCACTAATCCCAAACGACGACACCCCCGCACGACGCGTCCGAGCACCAGCAGGCCACACCCGCGGCGCGGTCAACAACTCCACCGCCCCCGCCGACCAATCCACATGCGGGCTAGGCACATCCACGTGCAACGTCGCCGGCAACAGCTCATGGCGCATCGCCAACACCATCTTGATCACCCCGGCCACCCCCGCCGCGGCCTGCGTATGACCCATATTCGACTTCACCGACCCCAACCACAAAGGTTCTCCCGGCTCCCCCCGATCTTGCCCATAAGTGGCCAACAACGCCTGAGCCTCAATCGGATCCCCCAACGTGGTCCCGGTCCCATGCCCCTCCACCACATCCACCTCGGCCGCGCTCAACCCGGCATTGGCCAACGCCGCCCGCACCACCCGCTGCTGCGAAGGACCATTAGGCGCGGTCAACCCATTCGACGCCCCATCCTGATTAACCGCCGACCCGACCACCACCGCCAACACCGGATGACCCAACCGCCGCGCATCCGAAAGCCGCTGCAGCACCAACATCCCACCGCCCTCGGACCAGCCGACCCCATCAGCCCGCCCGGCGTAAGGCTTGCACCGGCCGTCGGGTGCCAGCCCACGATGCCTGCTGAATTCCACGAAGACCGTCGGTGTGGCGTTGACGGTGACGCCGCCAGCCAGCGCCAGATCGCACTCCCCCGACCGCAGCGATCCCACCGCCATATGCAACGCCACCAACGACGACGAACACGCCGTATCCACCGACACCGCCGGACCCTCCAACCCCAGCACATAGGCCACCCGACCCGAGGCGACGCTGGAGGTCATCCCGGTCAGCCGGTAGCCCTCGATCTCCTCGGCCAACATTCCGTAGCCGCCGACGATGAGCCCGGCGAATACCCCGGTGGCGCTGCCGCGCAATCCGGTCGGATCGATACCGGCCCGCTCCAACGCCTCCCAGGACAACTCCAGCAACATCCGATGCTGTGGATCCATCGCTAACGCCTCGCTGGGCGAAATACCGAAGAACGCGGGATCGAAATCCGCGACGCCATCCACGAAGCCCCCAGTGCGCGCGTACGACTTATGGCGCACGTCGGGATCCGGGTCGAACAACCCGGCCAGATCCCACCCACGGTCGGTGGGAAATTCTGACATCACGTCCCTGGCGTCGGCCACCATCTGCCACAGCCCTTCCGGGGAATCGACGCCCCCCGGGAAGCGACACGACATGCCCACGATCGCGATCGGCTCGCTCGAGCGCTCCAGCAACGCACGGTTGGTGCGCTTCAGGCGTTCCACCTGGACCAGCGCTTTGCGCAGCGCTTCGGTCGCATGCTGGAGTTGATCAACCATTACTAACCTCGCCTAACTCTCGCTAATATTGGCCGTCGCCGACCGCCGGATGCGGCTCCCGCCGAGTCACCGAAGTTGCTGCACAAAACGACGCCGTCGTACGGCGCTCTGGCGCAAGTTCGCTGGTGAGTATTGCCAACTCCGGCAGGATTTCAAAGCGTCCAATACTCCCTGGGCACCAGTGCGCCCGTGCAAAGCCTGCCGTCCATGGCGCGACTGTACCCGCCCGCCCGTCAACGCCGGATGGGCGCATGTCAATGCGGTGCTAGCGGTGGTCTTCACAACACAGCCGCACGAATGCAGCGACTAGGCGCCGGCTCGGCGCCACCCATCGGCAGCCCTGGCGGCCCGGATCAGCTCGTCGCACAGATCGCGCAGTTCGGTCGCCGCGGCTCCTTCGTCGAGCGCGGTGACGACATCCTCGGCGGCGCATCGCACCTGGTAAACACGATCCGACAGATCGGCCGCGTCGTCGGCTGACAACACGACCGCATCGGCGGGCAGCGCCCTCACCTCACCCCGGGTCAGCATGGCGCGCTGCTCGTAAGCCCGCTGCCGGCAAGACTGCCGGCAATACCGGCGGCGACGGCCCATGCCGACGTCGGTCACGTCACGGCCACACCACCCGCACGGCTGCGGACGGGCACGACGAGTCATGCCTGCAGACATTAGTCCGCCCGGGTGTCCGATCCCGGTATCATTGATGGTCGCGCCGCGCGCGTCGCGTGCCGGGAACTACGCAGACGGCCGCAGCGTTTGCCAACCGGAGCCAGTCGCCAGTACGCAACCTACCAGCAGAGCCCAGGGCTCACAGGACCTAAAGGAGTAGCGCCCATGGCTGATCGTGTCCTGAGGGGCAGTCGCCTCGGAGCCGTGAGCTATGAGACCGACCGCAACCACGACCTGGCGCCGCGCCAGATCGCGCGGTACCGCACCGACAACGGCGAGGAGTTCGAAGTCCCGTTCGCCGATGACGCCGAGATCCCCGGCACCTGGTTGTGCCGCAACGGCATGGAAGGCACCCTGATCGAGGGCGACCTGCCCGAGCCGAAGAAGGTTAAGCCGCCCCGGACGCACTGGGACATGCTGCTGGAGCGCCGTTCCATCGAAGAACTCGAAGAGTTACTTAAGGAGCGCCTCGAGCTCATTCGGTCACGTCGGCGCGGCTGACCCGGGAACCCCCTGCTCCCGGCCGGGCAATGTCCGGTCGTGCGCGTGCGTGGTCCGAGCGCGAAAGGCGTCCCTCGATGCCCCAGCGGGCGACTTTGACCAGCGCCTCACGAATGTTGGACCCGCTCATCTTGGACACACCGAGCTCGCGCTCGGTAAAGGTAATCGGCACCTCGGTGACGACGAACCCGTTGCTCACCGTGCGCCAGGTGAGATCGATCTGGAAGCAGTAGCCCTTGGAGTCCACGCCGTCCAGGTCAATCGCTTCGAGTGCTTCGCGGCGGTACGCGCGGTAGCCAGCGGTGATGTCGTGGATCCCGATTCCGAGCGCCAGGCGCGAATAGGTGTTAGCGGTTTTGGACAGGACTAGCCGCCGCCAAGGCCAGTTTCGTACCGTCCCCCCCGCGACATAGCGCGAACCAATCGCAAGATCGGCACCAGCGTCGACGGCGTCCAGCAGGCGCTGCAGCTGTTCGGGCGCGTGGCTGCCGTCGGCATCCATCTCGACCAGCACCGAATACTCCCGGCTCAACCCCCAGGCGAAACCTGCCAGGTACGCCGCGCCCAAACCGTTCTTGGCGGTGCGGTGCATCACGTGGGTGCGGCCGGGATCGGCCTGCGCCAGCTCGTCGGCGAGCTGGCCGGTGCCGTCGGGGCTGCTGTCGTCGACGACCAGCACGTGCACGGCGGGGCATGCTTGCGTCAGCCGCCGGTGGATCACCGGAAGGTTCTCCCGCTCGTTGAACGTAGGAATGATCACCAGGACGCGCTGGCTGGGACGGTTACCCGGGGCTGGGGGCGCCGGCTGGCCGGTGGTCATGTAACTCCTCGATGTTGCTCTGTGTCGTCCGAAACCGGATGAGTGTCGGCCGCCCTGCTCGGGCTGAATGAGTTCGTCGTCGGATTCACTCAGGGCCGGCGGACCGGAGGCCTCAGATCTGCCCGGGGGCGCATCGGAATCGTCATTTTCGCCCTTTGGCTCCGAGCGCCTCGGACGCGGGAACCACCCATTCTGCCGCATGGCGACGAGAACGACCGCTGCGGCTGCCCCGACGAGAATCCATTGCAGGATTGGACCCCATCGAGTTGCCGGTGTCAGCCTCGTCTTGAGGCGCACCTGGCTGTCCAGGTATGCGGGCTGGAAAAAGTCGGTCCGGATCAGCTCACCCCCGTCTGGTGCTATCACCGCACTGATCCCAGTGGTACCGGCAACCACCACGTATCTGTCGTGCTCGACGGCCCGTACCTTGGCGAATGCCAGCTGCTGTTCGCTCATTGTCTTGTTGAAGGTGGCGTTGTTGCTGGGCACGGTCAACAGCTGCGCGCCGCCCAGAATCGACTTCCGCGGGGCGCGGTCGAAGATCACCTCCCAGCAGGTAGCCACCCCGACCGGGACCCCAGCGATGCGCACCACACCGGTGCCGTTGCCGGGCACGAAGTGGCCGGCGCGGTCGGCGTAGCCGGAGAGGTGCCGAAACAGCCACGGCATGGGCAGGTACTCGCCGAAGGGCTGCACGATTGCCTTGTCGTGGCGGTCGGCCGGCCCGGTGCCGGGATTCCAGACAATGGCCGTATTGGTCCACTCCGGATTTTCACGAGGACGGCCCGGAACATCCATCAGGGTGCCGATCAGGATCGGCGCGCCGATCGCTTCGGCCGCTGCGGAGATCCGTTGACCGGCGTCGGGGTTGACGAACGGGTCGATGTCCGACGAGTTCTCCGGCCAGATGACGAACTGGGGTTGCTGCGCCAGCCCCGCATGCACGTCGGCGGCCAGCCGCAACGTCTCCTCAACGTGGTTGTCTAGCACCGCCCGACGTTGCGCATTGAAGTCGAGACCGAGCCGGGGCACATTGCCCTGGACCACCGCGACGGTGACCGTGGGTTCGCCGCCCGATCCGCTACCCGCATGCCGCACCTGCGGCCAGACGACGATGGCGGCGAACAAGACCAGGCATATGCACGCGGCCGGCAGCACCACCGCCGGCGGCGCATCCCCCTGACCACCGGTTCGCCACCACTTCTCGATTTCCAGCGCGATCGCGGTCAAGCCGCATCCGACCAGCGCTACCCCCGTTGACAGCAGCGCCACACCGCCGAGCTGGACCAACGGCAACAGCGGGCCTTCGGCTTGACCGAAGGCGACCGACCCCCACGGAAATCCACCGAACGGAAGGATCGACTTCAACCACTCCTGCGCCGCCCACCCCACCGCGAACCAGATCGGCCAACCCGGCAACAGGCGTACCACGACGGCGAACAGACCGAAGATGCCGGGGAACAGCGCGCACGTCGTCGCCAGTGCCAACCAGGGCCCGGGGCCCACCAGCTCGCCGATCCACGGCAACAACGAGACGTAGAACACCAGGCCGAATAGCAGGCCGTAGCCCAGCCCACCCACCGGTGTCGTCGCGCGGTGGGTCAGCACCCAGGCCAGCAATGCGAGCGCAACCACCGCCGCCCACCAGCAGTTGCGCGGCGGGAAGCTGGCATACAACAGCAGACCGGCCACGATGCTGACCACCAGGCGCGTCAGCCGCGTCCGCACCGCGGTCCGTGTGGTGGGCAGCTGCGCTGCCACCCAGGCGCCAAGCTTCACCAGGCGCCGGCGGGCCGCGGCGCCGAGCCAGGCAGCCGCGCTCGGCGCGTCGGGGCCTTCCGCCGGCTCGGCCGACAGTTCGATCTCTGGATCGGCGGGGCTCTCCGGGCCGGCCTCGGCGACCTCAGCGGGCCGCGCCTTCCGGCCGAACCATTCCCTAGCCATAGATGACCGCACCTCGATGCACGGTTTGGCGGCAACGCGGCAAGGCGTCGGTCGGGCCCAGCCGCGGCAATGCGGGTACCCGGGAGCGCGGGTCGGTAGACCAGCGCTGGACTGCGTCGCGCGGTGCGTCGACGTCAAAGTCCCCGGCGTCCCATATCGCGTAGGACGCGGGCGCGCCCGGCACCAGGGTGCCGATCCGGCCGTCTCGAACACCACCGGCCCGCCAGCCGCCGCGGGTCGCGGCAGCAAACGCCGCCCGCGCCGATACCCCGCTGCCCGGCGTGCGGTGATTGACCGCCGCGCGCACGCTGGCCCAGGGATCAAAGCCCGTGACGGGCGCGTCGGAGCCAAGCGCGAGGGGCACGCCTTGGGATGCTAACAGCGCCAGCGGGTTGAGTTCGCTGCCTCGCTGGGCGCCCAGGCGGCGAGCGTACATGCCGTCGCCACCGCCCCACAGCTCATCGAAGTTGGGCTGCACACTGGCGATGACCCCCCAAGCGCCCAGCTTCGCGGCCTGGTCCGCGGTGACCATCTCCACATGCTCGAGGCGGTGGCCGCAGCGGGCGACGGCAACCACGCCGAGATCTGCCACCACCCGTTCGAAGGCGGCGACTGCGGCCGACACCGCAGCGTCGCCGATGACGTGGAAGCCGGCGGTCACTTCGGCCTTGGTGCATGCTCGTACGTGCGCTTCGATGCCGTCTACGTCAAGGTGGCAGGTGCCGATGCAGTCGGGGGCGTCCGCGTAGGGCTCGTGCAGCCAGGCGGTGCGCGACCCGAGCGCCCCGTCGACGAACAAATCACCGGCCAGCCCTCGAGCCCCGGTCTCGGTCACCAGGTCACGGGCCTGGGCCGGCGTGGCCACGGCCTCACCCCAGTACCCGATCACCTCGACTCCGTGCTCGAGTGCACGCAGCCGCAACCAGTCGTCGAGCCCGCCGATTTCCGGACCGGCGCATTCGTGCACGGCGACGACGCCGGCCGCGGCTATGGCCTGCAGCGCCACGGCCCGGGCGTCGGCAAGCTGGACGTCGGTCAAGAGGTAGCGTGCGGCGGCCCGGGCTAGGTGGTGGGCATCACCGGTCAGCGGCCGCTGGGCCGTGTAACCGGTTGCCGCCGCCAGCTCGGGGACCAGCCGCCGCAGTCCGGAGGAGACCAACGCGGAGTGCGAGTCGATCCTGGCCAGGTAGGCGGGACAGTCACCGAGAACCGCGTCTAGGTCGGCGGTGCTGGGCGCAGCATTCTCCGGCCAGGCCGACTCATCCCAACCGTGACCCCACAGCGGCTGACCCGGATGGTCGGCCGCATAGTCGGCGACCATCCGTAGGCACTGCGCGCGTGAGGTCGCGGGCCGCAAGTCCAGCCCGCTGAGCATCAGACCGGTCGCGGTCAGGTGGATGTGGCTGTCCACGAACCCCGGCGCCACGAATCGGCCGTCGAGATCCTGCACGTCAGCGTCTGGGAACTGGTCGCGGCCGACGTCGTCGCTGCCCAACCAGGCGACGACATCGCCGCGCACCGCCATCGCGGTGGCTTCGGGGTGGGTGGGGCTGTACACCCGGCCGTTGACCAGGAGTTTGACGGGAATCTGGCTCACACCGCTAATTCGACCCCGGCGATGGAGGTTCTGCGGCTACCCGAGGGGGCTGAAGGGTCAACGGCTCGACATCTATGACGTCGATGACCTCGCCATCAATAAAGTCCGGGTCGGTGCCGCTCTCGCCGAAGGCCCCGGCCATGTTGGCCGCCGCATCGGCCGTCAGTGGCACGTTCCGCAGGAAACCGCGCACGGCGATCGCGGTCAGCCCGGGTCGAGCGAGCGCCCGGATCGGCGGCACCAGCAGCAACAGCCCCATCGTCGTGGTGACCAGACCAGGAACAAGCACCAAGACCGAGGCAACGGTGACCAGCGCGCCGTCACTCAGTGCGCTTCGTGGTTCCGCCAAGCCGGATCGCAACCACAGGAGCCGTCGGCCGAGCTGCCAGCCACCGAGCGGCGCCAGCAGACCGAACCCGAGGACGAACGTCGCCAGCAACACCAGCAAAGTCCAGCCAAACCCGATCGTCGCCGCCAGCGCGAAAACCACCGCGAGCTCGACGACGGCGTAGCTGAGCAGCAGCCGCGACACCACGTGACGCCAACGTCTGCGGGCTAGGCCCGAGTTCCTCGGGGGCGGACATCGAGGCTGCAGTTAGATGACGCTATGACAACGATAGAGATCGACGCTCCCGCCGGACCCATTGATGCGCTGCTGGGCCTTCCCCCCGGCCAGGGCCCGTGGCCGGGTGTGGTGGTGGTGCACGACGCGGTCGGGTATGTCCCCGACAATAAGTTGATTTCCGAGCGTATCGCCCGGGCAGGCTATGTGGTGCTCACCCCGAACATGTACGCCCGAGGCGGCCGCGCCCGATGTATCACCCGAGTCTTTCGCGAGCTGTTAACGAAGCGGGGCCGCGCGCTCGATGACATCCTGGCCGCCCGCGATCACCTGCTGGCCATGCCAGAATGCTCCGGTCGGGTTGGCATTGTGGGCTTTTGCATGGGCGGTCAGTTTGCGCTTGTCTTGTCGCCCAGAGGTTTTGGCGCCACCGCGCCCTTTTACGGCACTCCACTGCCGCGCCACCTCAGCGAGACGCTAAACGGGGCATGCCCGATCGTCGCCAGCTTCGGCACCCGCGACCCGCTGGGTATCGGCGCAGCCAATCGACTACGTAAAGTGACCGCGGCCAAAAACATCCCCGCCGATATCAAGTCCTACCCGGGCGCCGGGCACAGCTTCGCGAACAAACTGCCCGGTCAGCCGCTGGTGCGCATCGCGGGATTCGGCTACAACGAGGCCGCGACCGAAGACGCGTGGCGTCGGGTCTTTGAGTTCTTCGGCCAGCACTTGCGCGCCGGCTCGCCTGGTGAGCCTTAGGTACGACTTCGACTCCCCGCGGATGCCGATGACCTTGTCCCGTCGGAGGGCGGCGGGGCTGTCATGTCCGCGTGCACCCCGAAGGCGAGATGAACATGATTGTCATCATGAAGTAGTGGGCCACAGCTGCGGGTGTCAGCTGGCGAAAAATGCGCGCGGCGCCCTCTTCGTTGCCTGACGTGTGCGGCGCGCCGACATGGGTTTGGCGAGCATGGCCTCGGTAAGTTCCCCGGCTTGCCGGATGCGGGTCATGGGCACAGTGCAGCGCGTCGCTGCCTGTCCTGGCCCGGGTAGGGCAGCAGCGCCATCTCGCGGGCGTTCTTGATCGCCTGGGCGACTTGGCGTTGCTGCTGGACTGTCAGGCCGGTCACTCCCCGGGAGCGAATCTTGCCTCGGTCAGAGATGAACACCCGCAATGTTGCGGTGTCTTTGTAATCGACGCTCTCGACGCCGAGGCTATCGAGCAGGTTTTTCTTCGCCTTCGTCGGGCCCTTTCGCGCGGATTTGGCGGCCATCTACCAGCTGGCCTTCCGGACACCGGGCAGGTGTCCGTCGTGGGCCAGTTGGCGGACCCGCACACGGGAGAGCCCGAATTTGCGGAGATGTCCGCGCGGCCGGCCGTCGATGGCGTCGCGGTTGCGTAACCGCACGGGACTGGCGTCGCGGGGCTGGCGGGCAAGGGCTCGCTGGGCGGTACTGCGCTGTTCGGGGGCGCTCGATGGGGATCGGATGATGTCTTTGAGCGCGGTGCGACGCGATGCGTAACGGGCGACGGTGGCCGCCCGCCGCTGATTCTTGACGATCTTGGACTTCTTGGCCACGTCAGCGTTCCTCGCGAAAGTCCACGTGACGCCGCAGGATCGGGTCGTATTTGCGCAAGATGAGACGGTCGGGGTCATTACGGCGGTTCTTGCGGGTGGTGTAGGTGTAGCCGGTGCCCGCCGTGGAACGCAGCTTCACAATCGGCCGGATGTCGGTGCGCGCCATCAGATCCGCTGCCCCTGGCGACGCAGGCGGGCCACGACCGCTTCGATACCGTCGCGGTCGATGACCTTTATACCCTTCGTGGACACCCGCAGCCGAATGCGACGGCCCTCGGAGGGCAGGTAATACGTTCGTTGCTGAATGTTGGGCGACCATCGCCGACGGCTTCGGCGATGGGAGTGCGAGACGGTGTTTCCAAATCCCGGCTTGCGGCCGGTGACTTGGCAGTGGGCGGACAAGGGGCACCCTTCCTTCGAAGCTCGGCTTATTGAAAATCATTTTCGACAACAGCTAGGTGGCACTGTACCGTCGACGTCGCAATAATGAAAACTGTTATCGATAAGGAGGACGGTGGCCACCCCGGTGATCCTTGTCACCGGACACGAGGGCACCGCCGCCGTGACCGCTGACCTGCTGGGCCTGCTCACCGATCACGGCACTGCGACACTTCGGTCAGTGGCACCAGGATCCGTGCGGCGAGCCGATCCCCGCCCACGGTGTCACCGCCGAGAACAACGACGACGACACCGGGCATCCATGAAATCCGCCATCCATCCCGACCACCACCCCCGTCGTCTTCCACGGTGCCCGGTCCTCCGCCGCGACCAAGTTGTACTGGAAATGATTGTCATTACGATGGTCGGGCGGCCGAGCGGGCCGGGCGAAAGGAAATGGGATGTGTGGGGCAGCGTGGCACGCGCGGTCACCGGCGGGCATGTACCCGTCAAATCCATCCTCACCGGCGCCCATGCCGACCCGCATTCGTACCAGGCCAGCCCCGCGGACGCCGCCGCGATCGTCGACGCGGAGCTGGTGATTTACAACGGCGGCGGGTACGACCCGTGGGTCGACCAGGTGTTGGCCGGCCATCCTGGTGTCCAGGCGGTCGATGCCTACTCGCTGCTCGGCGCCGTGGGCGACGACGACGCGCCCAACGAACACGTCTTCTACGACCCCAATGTCGCCAAGGCGGTCGCGGCAACGATCGCCGACCGGTTGGCGGACCTCGACCCGTCCAATTCCGGGAACTATCGAGCGAACGCCGCCGAGTTCAGCCGCGGCGCCGACGCAATCGCAATTTCCGAACACGCGATCGCCACCACCTATCCCGACGCCGCGGTCATCGCGACCGAACCCGTCGTGCACTACCTGCTGGCGGCAGCCGGCCTGAAAAATCGAACCCCGGCTACCTTCATCGCGGCCAACGAAAACGGCAACGACCCCACCCCGGCCGATATGGCGGCCGTGCTCGACATGATCGCCGGCCGTGAGGTCGCGGCGTTGCTGGTTAACCCGCAGACACCTACCGCGGCGACCGACGAACTGCAGGTGGCCGCCCGGCGGGCAGGAGTGCCAATCACCGAGTTGACCGAGACCTTGCCCAGCGGAACCGACCGGGACCAGTTTTGCGCTGCTGACCGGCCAGATCGTCGGGGTCGGTCACTCCGGGCTGACCATGCTGACCGTGGTTTGTCTGCTCGTGGTCACCGTGTTGGCGATCTGCTACCGACCGCTCTTGTTTGCCACCGTCGATCCGGAGGTCGCGGCCGCCCGCGGCGTGCCAGTGCGCGCCCTGGGAATTGTGTTCGCCGCACTGATGGGCGTGGTAGCCGCCCAGGCTGTCCAGATCGTCGGGGCACTCCTCGTGATGTCTTTGCTGATCACCCCCGCCGCGGCGGCCGCCCGGGTCGTGGTTGCCCCGGTCGCCGCGATCGCGACCTCGGTGGTCTTCGCCGAGGTTTCCGCCGTCGGCGGCATCCTGCTGTCGCTGGCGCCTGGAGTCCCGGTGTCGGTGTTCGTGGCCACCATCTCGTTTGTGATCTACCTGATTTGCTGGTTGCTCCGGCGGCGCCGCTAACTAGCCGGTCTCGCTTTCGGCCACTTTGAGCTCTAGGCCAATGTTGTTCCGCATGCCGCCGCGCAGCTTACTGACGAAGGTGAACAGCTTGCCCTGGATGCCGTAGCGCTTGACGATCGCGTCGTAGACGGCGCCCGTTTGGGATTCGTCGAGGATGGCCGCGGTGGCTTCGACGGCCTCGCTGGTCGGCCGGCCGCGCAAGGTGCAGGTCGCCAGCGTCACCCGCGGCGTGTTGCGGATCCGCTTGACCTTCCACGATTTCTTCTCGGTGATGACCAGCAGTCGATCCCCGCGGTCGGTGTCCAAGGCGGCCCAGATGGGAACCGGCTTGGGCCGGCCGTCCTTGGTGAAGGTGGTCAGCAGCAGGTACTGCGCCTCGGCAAGGTCAGAAAAGGTAGGGGTCACGGGTGCCAACCTACCGCGCGAGCAGACGCAGAATCGCACTGCGCGGGGTCCCGCGCATGCGATTCTGCGTCTGCTCGCCGTACTCAGGCTTCCAGGTCGCCCTCGGTTTCCAGCAGCACCTGGCGCAACCCGTCCAGGGTTTCCGGTGCCGGCTGTGCCCACAGGCCGCGACCGGCCGCTTCCAACAGCCGTTCGGCCATGCCGTGCAGCGCCCACGGGTTGGACTCGGTCATGAACGTGCGGTTCTGCGCGTCCAGGACGTAACGCTGCGTGAGCTGCTCGTACATCCAGTCCGCCATCACCCCGGCGGTGGCGTCATAACCGAACAGATAGTCGACGGTGGCCGCCATCTCGAATGCGCCCTTGTAGCCGTGCCGGCGCATCGCGGCCATCCACCTCGGATTGACCACGCGGGCGCGAAACACCCGCGTGGTCTCCTCCGACAGCGTGCGGGTGCGGATCGCGTCGGGTCGGGTGTTGTCGCCGATATAGGCGGCCGGTGCTTGGCCCGTGAGCGCCCGCACGGTGGCCACCATGCCGCCGTGATACTGGAAGTAGTCGTCGGAGTCGGCGATGTCGTGTTCACGGGTGTCGGTATTCTTGGCGGCCACCGCAATACGCCGGTACTGGCGGTTCATGTCGTCGATCGCCTCGCGGCCATCCAGGTCGCGCCCGTAGGCGAATCCGCCCCAGGCGGTGTACACCTGGGCGAGGTCGGCGTCGTCGCGCCAGCTGCGGCTGTCGATCAGCTGCAGCAGCCCGGCGCCGTAGGTTCCCGGTTTGGATCCGAAAATCCTTGTGGTGGCTCGCCGTTGATCTCCGTGGTGGGCCAGATCCGCTTGGGCGTGCGCGCGCACGTAGTTGTCCTCGGCGGCCTCGTCGAGGTCGGCGACCAACCGCACCGCGTCATCGAGCATGGTCACCACATGCGGGAAGGCATCACGGAAAAAGCCGGAGATCCGTACCGTCACGTCGATGCGCGGGCGGCCCAGCTCGGCCGGCTGCATGGGCGCCAGGTCGATGACCCGCCGCGAGGCGTCGTCCCATACCGGCCGAACCCCCAGCAGCGCAAGCACTTCGGCGATGTCGTCGCCGGCCGTGCGCATCGCCGAGGTGCCCCACACCGACAGCCCCACCGACCGCGGCCACCGCCCATGCTCATCGCGGTAGCGCGCCAGCAGCGAATCGGCCAGTGCCACACCGGCTTCCCACGCCAGCCGGGACGGCACCGCCTTGGGATCCACGGAGTAGAAGTTGCGCCCGGTGGGTAGCACGTTGACCAGGCCGCGCAGCGGCGACCCCGACGGCCCGGCCGGGATGAACCGGCCGTCCAAAGCTCTTAGCACCTGCTCGATTTCGGTTGCGGTGCCAGCCAACCGGGGTATCACTTCGGTGGCGGCGAACCGCAGCACCGCGGCGGCGTCGGCGTTGCCGGTGAGTCGGTCGGCGGCGGAGGGGTCCCAGCCGGTGGCCTGCAGGGCCGCGACCAGTTCGCGGGCTTTCGCCTCGGTCTGGTCGACTGTCGCGCGTTCGTCGGTGCCATCCTCGGCCAGGCCGAGTGCCTGCCGCAGGCCGGGGATCGCGTGCGCGCCGCCGAACAGCTGGCGGGCCCGCAAGATGGCCAGCACCAGGTCGAGTTCTTGCTCCCCCGTTGGGTTTTGCCCGAGGATGTGCAGCCCGTCGCGGATCTGGACGTCCTTGATCTCGCACAGCCAGCCGTCGACGTGTAGCAGCATGTCGTCGAACGAGTCCTCTTCCGGGCGTTCGGTCAGTCCCAGGTCGTGGTCCATCTTGGCGGCGCGGATCAGCGTCCAGATCTGCTGGCGGATGGCGGGCAGCTTGCC
Organism: Mycobacterium tuberculosis H37Rv; assembly: GCF_000195955.2. Classification (GTDB taxonomy): domain Bacteria; phylum Actinomycetota; class Actinomycetes; order Mycobacteriales; family Mycobacteriaceae; genus Mycobacterium; species Mycobacterium tuberculosis. Next base: position 2,318,930 of record NC_000962.3, read on the forward strand.
GGGATCCAGCGCGGCGACGCTGGCATGCTCGTCGAGCAACTGTTCCAAACGCGCGATGTCGCCGTAGGTTTCGGCGCGGGCCATCGGAGGAATCAAATGGTCGACTAGCACCGCGTGCGCGCGCCGCTTGGCCTGGGTGCCCTCGCCGGGGTCGTTAACCAGAAACGGGTAGATCAGCGGCAGATCGCCCAGCGCGGCGTCGGGTCCGCAGGACGCCGACATGCCCAGCGTCTTTCCCGGCAACCATTCCAGGTTGCCGTGCTTGCCCAAATGCACCACGGCGTGCGCCCCGAAACCGTTCGAGAATCCGGTATCGAGCCAGCGGTAGGCGGCCAGGTAGTGGTGGCTGGGCGGCAGGTCCGGGTCGTGGTAGATCGCCACCGGGTTCTCCCCGAAGCCGCGCGGCGGCTGAACCATGAGCACCAGGTTGCCCGCTCGCAGTGCGGCGATGACGATCTCGCCGTCCGGGTCGTGGCTACGGTCGACGAACAGCTCACCGGGTGGCGGGCCCCAGTACGCTGTTACCACGTCTGTCAGTTCGGCGGGCAGGGTGGCGAACCAGTCCCGATACTCCTTGGCCGACACCCGGATGGGGTTGCCGGCCAGCTGGCCTTCGGTGAGCCAGTCGGGGTCGTGTCCGCCGCATTCGATCAACGCGTGAATCAGCGCGTCGCCGTCGTTTGATTCGACACCCGGCAGATCACCCACCCGATATCCGCGCTGCCGCATCGCTTGCAGCAAGGCCACCGCGCTGGCCGGGGTGTCCAGGCCCACCGCGTTGCCGATGCGGGCGTGTTTGGTCGGGTAGGCCGAGAAGACCAGGGCCACCCGCTTGTCGGCGGGGGCGACCTGGCGCAGCCGTGCGTGCCGGACCGCCAGGCCCGCGACCCGGGCGCAGCGCTCCGGGTCGGCCACATAGGAGATCAGCCCGTCGTCGTCAATCTCCTTGAACGAGAACGGAACCGTGATGATGCGGCCGTCGAACTCGGGCACCGCCACCTGGCTGGCCACGTCCAGCGGCGACAGGCCGTCGTCGTTGGCGCACCACTGATCCCGCGGGCTAGTCAAACACAGGCCTTGCAGGATCGGGATGTCCAGCGCCGCCAGGTGCTCAACGTTCCAGCTGTCATCGTCGCCGCCGGCCGAGGCGGCGGCCGGCTTGACTCCCCCGGCGGCCAGCACGGTGACCACCATGGCGTCGGCGCCGCCGAGCCTTTCCAGCAGCCGCGGCTCGGCGGTGCGCAGCGACGCGCAGTAGAGCGGCAGCGGGCGTCCGCCGGCGTCTTCGATCGCCCGGCACAGCGCCTCGACGTAGCCGGTGTTGCCGGCCAGGTGCTGGGCACGGTAGTAGAGCACCGCGATCGTCGGGCCGGTCTTGCCGGCGTCCGGACGCTCCAGCACCCCCCAGGTCGGGGTGGCGACCGGCGGCGTGAACCCGAAGCCGGTCATCAGCACGGTGTCGCACAGGAAGGCGTGCAACTCGCGCAGGTTGTCGACGCCGCCGTGGGCCAGGTAGATGTGGGCCTGCAGCGCGGTGCCGGCCGCGACCGTGGAGCGGTCGGTCAACTCGGCATCGGCGGCCTGCTCTCCGCTGACCAGTACGGCCGGTACCCCGCCGGCGATCACCGTGTCGATTCCGCTCTGCCAGGCGCGGTAGCCGCCGAGAATCCGGATCACCACGATCGACGCTTCGGCCAGCAGGTCGGTCAGTTCCAGGTCAGACAGCCGCGAGGGATTCGCCCACCGGTAGTTCTTGCCGCTGGACCGGGCGCTAATCAGGTCGGTGTCGGACGTCGACAACAGCAGAACGGTCGGTTCCGGCACCAATTCTTCTTACCGGAGCAGGACTCGAGCGGTGGCGTCGGGCCCGCGAGCTTTGTAGCCACGCCTAGACTACAAACATGTCTACATCCACGACGATTAGGGTTTCAACCCAGACTCGGGATCGTCTGGCCGCCCAAGCCCGCGAACGGGGAATCTCGATGTCGGCTCTGCTCACCGAACTGGCCGCCCAGGCCGAGCGCCAGGCAATCTTCCGCGCCGAACGCGAGGCCTCGCACGCCGAGACGACCACCCAGGCAGTCCGCGACGAGGACCGCGAGTGGGAGGGCACGGTAGGCGACGGCCTTGGCTGAGCCACGGCGAGGAGACCTTTGGCTGGTCAGCCTCGGCGCCGCTCGCGCGGGTGAGCCCGGCAAGCATCGGCCCGCGGTGGTCGTTTCCGTGGACGAGCTACTCACCGGAATCGACGACGAACTCGTTGTCGTCGTGCCGGTGTCAAGCTCGCGCTCCCGCACCCCACTCCGGCCACCTGTCGCGCCCTCAGAAGGTGTAGCTGCCGATAGCGTCGCGGTGTGCCGCGGCGTCCGCGCGGTCGCTCGTGCCCGACTCGTGGAGCGACTCGGCGCCCTCAAACCCGCCACGATGCGCGCAATCGAAAACGCCCTGACCCTGATCCTCGGCCTCCCGACGGGACCTGAGCGCGGCGAGGCGGCGACCCATTCTCCCGTACGGTGGACGGGTGGCCGGGACCCGTGACGCGGACGCCTGCCCCGGTGCGTTGCGGCCGCACCAGGCCGCCGACGGGGCGCTGGCGCGGATCCGGCTGCCCGGCGGGATGATCACCGCGGCACAACTGGCGACGCTGGCCAGCGTCGCCAGCGACTTCGGCTCCGCGACACTGGAACTGACCGCGCGCGGCAATGTCCAGTTGCGCGGGATCCGCGACGTGGCAGCGGTCGCGGACGCGGTCGCCAAAGCCGGGCTGCTGCCGTCGGCAACACACGAGCGGGTGCGCAATATCGTCGCCTCGCCGCTGTCCGGCCGGGCCGGCGGGCTAGCCGACGTGCGGGCATGGGTCGGTGAGCTCGACGCGGCGATCCGCGCCGAGCCCCGGCTGGCGGAACTGGGCGGCCGGTTCTGGTTCGGTCTCGACGACGGCCGCGCCGACGTGTCCGGCCTGGGTGCCGACGTCGGCGTGCAGGTGTTCCCCGACGGTCCCCGACTGCTGTTGACCGGACGTGACACCGGCGTGCGGGTGGCCGATGTCGCCGAGACCCTGATCGAGGTCGCGTTGCGTTTCGTCAAGATCCGCGAAACCGCCTGGCGAGTAACGGAATTAGCCGATATCGGCGAGCTGCAGTCCGGTGTCGAGCTGGGCCCATCCGTTCGGCCCGTCACCAAAACGCCCGTCGGCTGGATACCCCAGGATGACAGCCGGGTAACGCTGGGCGCCGCGGTGCCGCTGGGGGTCTTGCCCGCCCGGGTCGCGGAATGCCTGGCCGCGATCGAGGCCCCGCTGGTGATCACGCCGTGGCGATCGGTGCTGATCTGCGACCTCGACGACGCGACGGCCGACGCCGCGCTGCGGGTGCTGGCGCCGCTGGGCCTGGTGTTCGACGAGAACTCCCCCTGGCTGAACATCAGCGCCTGCACCGGCAGCCCCGGCTGCGCGCACTCGGCCGCCGACGTACGGGCCGACGCCGCGCGGTCACTGAACGTGGAGTCAGCCGGGCATCGGCATTTCGTCGGCTGCGAGCGGGCCTGCGGCAGCCCACCGGCCGGCGAGGTGCTGGTCGCCACCGGCGGTGGATACCGGCGATTGCGGCCGTAGGGTGAGCGAGTGCTCGACTACCTACGCGACGCCGCGGAAATCTACCGGCGGTCATTCGCGGTTATCCGCGCCGAGGCCGATCTGGCGCGCTTCCCCGCCGACGTCGCGCGGGTGGTGGTTCGGTTGATTCACACCTGCGGGCAGGTCGACGTCGCCGAGCATGTGGCCTACACCGACGACGTCGTCGCGCGGGCGGGTGCCGCGCTGGCCGCCGGTGCCCCGGTGCTGTGCGATTCGTCGATGGTGGCCGCCGGGATCACCACCTCGCGGCTGCCCGCCGACAACCAGATCGTCTCGCTGGTCGCCGATCCACGCGCCACCGAGCTGGCCGCCCGTCGCCAGACCACCCGATCGGCGGCCGGGGTCGAGCTGTGTGCCGAGCGGCTGCCCGGCGCGGTGCTGGCCATAGGCAACGCGCCCACCGCGCTGTTTCGGCTGCTCGAACTGGTCGACGAAGGGGCACCCCCACCGGCGGCCGTGCTGGGCGGACCGGTGGGTTTCGTCGGATCGGCACAGGCCAAAGAGGAGCTCATCGAGCGGCCCCGCGGGATGTCCTACCTGGTGGTGCGCGGTCGCCGCGGCGGCAGCGCGATGGCCGCCGCCGCCGTCAATGCGATAGCCAGCGACCGCGAATGAGCGCTCGGGGCACGCTGTGGGGAGTCGGGCTGGGGCCCGGCGATCCGGAGTTGGTGACCGTCAAGGCCGCCCGGGTGATTGGCGAGGCCGATGTGGTGGCCTATCACAGCGCCCCACACGGTCACAGCATCGCCCGCGGCATCGCCGAACCGTATCTGCGGCCCGGTCAGCTCGAGGAGCACCTGGTCTACCCGGTGACCACCGAGGCCACGAATCATCCCGGCGGCTACGCCGGTGCGCTCGAAGACTTCTACGCCGACGCGACCGAGCGCATCGCCACGCACCTGGACGCCGGGCGCAACGTGGCGCTGCTCGCCGAAGGCGACCCGTTGTTCTACAGCTCCTACATGCATCTGCACACCCGGCTGACGCGGCGGTTCAACGCCGTCATCGTGCCCGGTGTGACGTCGGTGAGCGCCGCGTCGGCGGCCGTGGCCACACCGCTGGTGGCCGGCGACCAGGTGTTGTCGGTGCTGCCGGGCACGCTGCCGGTCGGCGAGCTGACCCGCCGGCTGGCCGACGCCGACGCGGCCGTGGTGGTCAAGCTGGGCCGTTCGTATCACAATGTGCGGGAGGCGCTTTCGGCGTCCGGCCTACTCGGCGACGCGTTCTACGTGGAGCGGGCCAGCACCGCCGGCCAACGGGTATTGCCGGCCGCCGACGTCGACGAGACCAGCGTGCCGTACTTCTCGCTGGCCATGTTGCCGGGCGGGCGGCGTCGTGCGTTGCTGACCGGCACCGTCGCAGTGGTGGGCCTGGGGCCCGGCGACAGCGACTGGATGACACCGCAGAGCCGGCGTGAGCTGGCCGCCGCGACGGATCTGATCGGCTATCGCGGCTACCTGGACCGGGTCGAAGTCCGCGACGGCCAGCGGCGCCATCCCAGCGACAACACCGACGAACCCGCCCGGGCGCGGCTGGCCTGCTCGCTGGCCGATCAGGGCCGGGCGGTGGCGGTGGTGTCCTCCGGCGACCCAGGGGTATTCGCGATGGCCACCGCCGTTTTGGAGGAAGCCGAGCAGTGGCCGGGGGTGCGGGTCCGGGTGATTCCGGCGATGACCGCCGCCCAGGCCGTCGCCAGCCGGGTCGGCGCGCCGCTGGGACATGACTACGCGGTGATCTCGTTGTCCGACCGGCTCAAACCCTGGGACGTGATCGCCGCGCGCCTGACCGCCGCGGCCGCCGCCGACCTGGTGCTGGCCATCTACAACCCGGCTTCGGTGACCCGCACCTGGCAGGTCGGCGCGATGCGCGAGCTGCTGCTGGCCCATCGCGACCCTGGCATACCGGTGGTGATCGGCCGCAACGTCTCCGGACCGGTTTCCGGACCGAATGAGGACGTTCGGGTGGTGAAGTTGGCCGACCTGAACCCCGCCGAAATCGACATGCGCTGCCTATTGATCGTGGGGTCCTCGCAGACCCGGTGGTATTCGGTGGATTCGCAGGACCGGGTGTTCACCCCGCGCCGCTATCCCGAGGCGGGCAGAGCTACCGCGACAAAGTCGAGCCGCCACAGCGACTGAAAGAGCTTGCGGCCGAATTCCTCAAGGTCGGCCAGGCTGCCTCCGGAAGGCTCGCCAGTTCGCGCCACGCACCCGGCAATCTCCCGAATCGTGCGGCGACCGTCAACCTGCTGCAGAAAGGCCAACTGGGCGGGGCTGGGCGCCATGCGCCAACCCGGCCAAAACATATCGGTGCCGGAGACACCGCAACGCGTGCGCATCAGCGGTACGTAATCGAGCGCGGCAACCGTCGAAAAATCGATCGTGTACTGCTCCTTGGGTCGGTCACGACGGCACGCCATAAAGAGATGGGTAGCGTTCAAGGTCTCCAGACGTTCCATCACGGACCAGGCCTTGACCTCGGGTAACGTGTTCACGGCCGCATAAAACTCGCTGTTCGGGACGAAAAAATCGTGCGGGTAATACGGCGCCTTGTGGAACCATCCCTGAAATACCAGTCCGGCGGACGTGACCAGATCGACGCATTCCTCGACGGTGTAACTGCGTTGGCGACCATGCAAGAACGTATCGACGAGGGCGCTATCGGAAAGTAAATCCCGAGCTTTCGTGAGATAGTTTCGGAGCGGATGATACGTCGGTAGTAACGAGATTGCTTCCTTCGCCAATTTGATCGATGCATCGTCCTGCCCTAATCCAAGATCACGAAAGACCGAACCGAGCAGTTCGACTCCGATCCGACCGTACTTCCCGTAGAGCATCGCCGCCACGACGCCATCCCGGCGCAGGCAGTGGGCGAGTTCTTTCATGCCCGCCCGCGGATCTGCCAGGTGATGTAAAACGCCGGTCGATACCACGAGGTCGAAGTCGCGTCCCAGCGTCGCCAGCTCTTCGATCGGAAGCAGATGCAACTCCAGATTCGCCAGCCCGTGCTTGTCTTTCAGATATTGCTGATGGTCCAGTGCCGGTCGACTGATATCGATCGCCACTACTTTCGCCGCACGATTGGTGAATGCGAAAATCGCCGCCTGGTTGGTTCCGCAACCGGCGATCAGAATATCCAGATCGGGCCGGTATTCGCGGTCCGGCCATAATATCCGGTGGGAGTGCACCGGGTCGAACCATTCCCAATTCGCTGTGGTCCACGCCTCAAGATCGGCGATCGGGTGCGGGTACAACCACCGGTGGTACTGCCGGGACACAATGTCGGCGCGCGGATGATCGTCGGTCACTTCGGTCCCACGAGCCTATGCAAGCACACCGGCAACGCACGTCGCCGCCTCGGCGAGCAGCGCCTCACGGGGCTCGGCGTCATACCCGCCGCCGGCACGATCGGACATGACGGCCACCACGTAGGGCACGCCGGTCGGTGACCACACGACCGCGATGTCGTTTGCTCGTCCGTAGTCACCGGTCCCGGTCTTGTCGATCACCTTCCAATCGGCGGGAAAGCCCGCTCGGATCCGCTTGGCTCCGGTGGTGTTGCGCGCCATCCAATCGGTGAGCAGTGCCCGCTTGTCGGGCGGCAACGCGTTGCCGAGAACAAGCTGCTGCAACACCAGGGCGATGGCGTGCGGTGTTGTGGTATCCCGTTCGTCCCCGGGCGGATCGCGGTTCAACTCCGGTTCCTCGGCGTCCAACCGGCTCACGGTGTCACCCAAGCTGCGGAGGTAGCCGGTAAATGCCGCGGTGCCGCCCCCGGGACCGCCAAGATCGGCCAGCAACAGGTTGGCGGCGGTGCCGTCGCTATAGCGTATCGCCGCATCGCAAAGCTGCCCGATCGTCATCCCGGTCTGAACGTGTTGTTGGGCCACCGGGGAGATCGACCGAATGTCGTCACTGGTGTAGGTGATCAGTTTGTCCAGATGCGTGAGCGGGTTTTGGTGCAGCACCGCCGCCACGAGCGGCGCCTTGAACGTGGAGCAGAATGCGAACCGCTCATCGGCGCGGTATTCGATCGCGGCGGTGGTGCCGGTGGCGGGCACATACACCCCAAGCCGGGCATCGTATCTGCGCTCCAGCTCGGCGAAGCGATCCGCCAGATCCGCTCCGGCCGGCAAGGTTGTCGATGCCGGACGGGCCCCGCTCGCATGCCGTGCACACCCCGTCACGGAAACCAGCATTGCCATCGCTACCAGCAGTTCGCGACGACCGAATCCTCTGTTGCGCATGCCGTAGTATCACACGCGCGCAGATGGCAGGCGCCAAAGCGCATTCGACGCCGCGCTCCCCCGGCTGCTCGGCGGCGGGATCTACGACGACCGGTCGTAGACTGACCGGACCTGCCGGGCTATGGTTTATGCCCATGACCGCGACGGCAAGCGACGACGAGGCCGTTACCGCACTCGCCTTGTCGGCGGCCAAGGGGAACGGGCGGGCCCTTGAGGCGTTTATCAAAGCCACCCAGCAAGACGTGTGGCGGTTCGTCGCCTATCTGTCCGACGTGGGCAGTGCGGACGATCTCACCCAAGAGACATTCCTACGAGCGATCGGCGCCATCCCGCGGTTTTCCGCACGCTCCAGCGCCCGAACTTGGTTGCTGGCCATCGCGCGCCATGTCGTCGCCGATCACATCCGCCACGTCCGATCCCGGCCCCGCACCACCCGCGGCGCGCGTCCCGAACATCTCATAGACGGCGACCGCCATGCCCGCGGATTCGAAGACCTCGTCGAGGTAACCACGATGATCGCCGACCTAACCACCGACCAACGGGAAGCGCTGCTGCTGACCCAGCTGCTCGGGCTGTCCTATGCGGACGCCGCGGCGGTGTGCGGCTGCCCGGTGGGCACCATCCGATCCCGTGTCGCTCGAGCGCGCGATGCGCTGCTTGCCGACGCGGAGCCCGACGACCTCACCGGCTAGGCAGACCGGCCACCCACATGGCGGCCCGGTGGACAGAATCGACCGCCGCTACCCCAGCCGGCAGCAGCGGGCGCGCTATCATGACCACCGAAATACCCAGCGCAGCAGCGGCATCCAGCTTCGCTCGGGTCATCTTGCCACCGCTGTTCTTGGTGACCAATGCGTCGATGCGCTGCTCACGCAGCAGTGCGAACTCATCGTGGTAACCATATGGCCCGCGAGATAGCACCAGTTTGTGCCGCCGCGGCAGGGCGGTGCCATCGGGCGCGGTAACCACGCGGATCAAAAACCACGCGTCGCTGTTGGCGAAGGCCGCAATACCCGAGCGTCCGGTGGTCAGGAACACTCGCGAATAACCTTGTTCAGCAACAACGTCTGCAGCCTCGATGTCCGATACCGCGATGATGGCGGTACCGGGATCCCACGGCGGGCGAGCCAGTACCAGGTACGGGAGCCCGAGCTCACCGCACACCTGCGCGGCGTGCGCGGTGATGGTTACCGCGAAGGGGTGGGTGGCGTCGACGACGGCATCGATGCGCTCCTCTCGCAGCCAACCGCGCAGCCCCTCGACACCGCCGAACCCGCCGATGCGCACCGGACCGATCGGCAGGGCAGGGTTGGGTACCCGGCCGGCCAGCGAGCTGACGATCTCAACGTGTGGGTGCAACTCTTTCGCCAGCGCACGGCCCTCGGCGGTGCCGCCGAGCAACAACACCCGGGTCACTGTGCATACCGACCGTGCCGTGCCACCGAATATAGGTAGCTGTCGGTAAAGCCCTCAGCGGTCAGCACGTCGCCAACAACGATCACGGCGGTCCTGGTGATCTTGGCATCGTGCATCCGCGCGGCGATATCGGCCAACGTGCCGCGTAGCGTCCGCTGTTGCGGCCAACTCGCGAAAGCCACCACCGCAACCGGCGTTTCGGGTCGGTAACCACCGTCTAGCAGTCGCGGAACGATGGCGTCGATCTGGGCTGCGGCCAGGTGCAAGACCAGAGTGGCGCGGGATCGGGCGAGCGCGGCCAGGTCCTCACCGGGCGGTATGGGTGTGGACAGCGTCGCCACCCGGGTGAGCGTCACCGTCTGCGCCACGCCCGGCACGGTGAGTTCGCGCTTTAGCGCCGCCGCGGCTGCGGCAAAAGCCGGTACGCCCGGCACGATTTCGTAGCCGATGCCCAGCGCGTCGAGTTCGCGGCACTGTTCGGCCAGCGCGCTGTACAGCGACGGGTCGCCGGAATGCAGCCGGGCAACGTCGCGGCCGTCGGCGTCGGCGTCGGCAAGTTTGCGCACGATTTGTTCGAGGGTCAGCGGACCGGTGTCGACAATCGTCGCGCCGGGCGGACACTGCGCCAACAGGTCGTCGGGCATGATCGAACCCGCATACAGGCACACCGGGCATCGTTGCAGGAGCCGTTGGCCGCGGACGGTGATTAGGTCGGCGGCGCCGGGGCCCGCTCCGATGAAATAGACCGTCATCGCTTGGTCACCGACCACTGGGTGACCGGCAGCTGTGGGCGCCAACCGGTGAAGCCGCCCAGCGGTTCGCCGAGATAGTGCTGGAATCGTCGTAGCTCGCCACCGAGGCGCGAATATGCATGCGCCAGAGCGGCTTCCGATTCGACGGTGACAGCGTTGGCGACCAAGTTCCCGCCTGCGGGCAGGCTGTCCAGGCAGGCCTCAAGCAGGCCTGGCTGGGTTACACCACCGCCAAGAAAAATCACCGACGGCCGTGCGGCGTCGTCGAACGCATCGGGCGCGTCGCCGCGCACGTCGACGCTCACCCCGAAGGCCGCGGCATTGAACCCAATGTTGCGGCGGCGCCGTTCGTCGCGCTCGAACGCCACCGCGGTGCAGCCCGGCCAGCTCCGACACCACTGGACCGCGATGGCGCCTGAGCCCGCGCCGACGTCCCATAACCGCTGCCCGGGCCTTGGCGCCAGCGCAGCCAGGGTCAGCACGCGGATCGGGTGTTTGGTGATCTGCCCGTCGTGCGCGAATGCCTCGTCGGGTGCCCACGACGTGCGCTCGTCGAGCAGGTAGCGCACGGCGATCACGTTGAGCTCATCGACATCGAGGGGTGGGTCGCAGGCCCATGCCCGGGCCGTACCGTCGCGGCGGCGTTCGGCCGGGCCGCCAAGCTGTTCGAGCACGCTGAACTTGGAGTCACCGCGACCGTGCTCGGTCAGCAGCACCGCCAGCGCCTGCGGGGTGGACCGATCGCCGGACAGCACGATGGCCCGGCCGCCGCGGCGCACCGCGGTGTGTGGTTGCGCGGTGACCAGGCTGATCACCTCGGTGTCATACACGTTCCAGCCCATCCGGGCGCACGCCAACGTCACCGCGGACACGTGCGGCAACACGGTCACGTTGTCGTGGCCGAACAGCCGGATCAGGGTGGAGCCGATACCATGCAACAACGGGTCGCCGCTGGCAACCACGTGTAGGTCAGCCCCATCCGGTGACAGGCCTTGCACCGCGGGCAGCATCGGCGTCGGCCACTCCCAGCGCTCGGCGGTGACGGTATCGTCGAGCAGGGCAAGTTGCCGTTTCGAGCCGTAAATTACTGTGGCCCTGCGCAATTCGGAGCGAGAATGCTCGGAGAGACCGGTCATGCCGTCGGCGCCGATCCCGACAACGATGATCATCGGCGCCGCTCTCCCCCGCAAGCGGGCGGTACCCCCACCGCATCGCTGCGCTCTGCATCGTCGCGGATCATCGCGGCATCCTGCGCCAGACGAACCGGGGAAGCAACCGCAGCGCAACAAACATTGGCCGCAGCGCCCACGGAATCCACACCACGCGCTTACCGTTGACCAGCGCACGCGCGGTCGCGGCGGCCACCCGCTCCGGGGTGACCGACAGGGGTGCGGGCGTCATGCCCTCGGTCATGCGCCCGATGACGAATCCCGGCCGCGCGATCAGTAACCGCACCCCGGTGCCGTGCAACGCATCGGCCAGGCCGCTGGCGAAGCCGTCCAGGCCGGCTTTGGCCGATCCGTAGACATAGTTGGCGCGGCGCACCCGAATCCCGGCGACCGAGGAGAACACCACCAGCGATCCCCGTCCGGCGGTGCGCATCGCCGCTGCCAGATGAGTCAGCAGGCTGACCTGGGCGACGTAGTCGGTGTGCACGATGGCCACCGCGTGCGCCGCGTCTGTCTCGGCGCGGGCCTGGTCGCCGAGTATCCCGAAGGCCAGCACCGCGGTGCCGATGGGGCCGTGCTCGGCAACGAGCGAAGCGACCAACGGGCCGTGTGCGGCCAGGTCGTCGGCGTCGAACTCCCGGGTGTGCACCGCTATAGCGCCAGCTGCGCGGAGTGCGGCGGCCTGGTCGGCGAGTTGATCGGCGTTCCGCGCGGCCAGCACCATCGTCGCCCCGGCAGCCAGGCGTCGCGCGAGTTCGCCGCCGATCTGGCTGCGGCCGCCGAAAATTACTACCGGAGCAGCGCCCGTGTCGTCCACGGCTGCGATTATTGCCTGCGCTAGCGTGAGTGGCGATGGTCAACACCACTACGCGGCTTAGTGACGACGCGCTGGCGTTTCTTTCCGAACGCCATCTGGCCATGCTGACCACGCTGCGGGCGGACAACTCGCCGCACGTGGTGGCGGTAGGTTTCACCTTCGACCCCAAGACTCACATCGCGCGGGTCATCACCACCGGCGGCTCCCAAAAGGCCGTCAATGCCGACCGCAGTGGGCTTGCCGTGCTCAGCCAGGTCGACGGCGCGCGCTGGCTCTCACTGGAGGGTAGGGCGGCGGTGAACAGCGACATCGACGCCGTGCGCGACGCCGAGCTGCGCTACGCGCAGCGCTATCGCACCCCGCGTCCCAATCCACGCCGAGTGGTCATCGAGGTCCAGATTGAGCGCGTGCTGGGATCCGCGGATCTGCTCGACCGGGCCTGACAACCGAGGTCATGGCGGCAGTAGGTAATGCACCCAGGCGCCACCGGCGGGCCCGGCCACGGCGTGCAGACGGGCGTTCTGATTGCCCGTTCGGGGCAGGGTAAAGTCCGCGCCGATGGCTGTGCAGGCTAGGGCAGCCCCGGCGAAGACCACGGGTGCCGGCGTCACGGTCCACCTGCCTGCCGCGTCCCGACAGGCCGCAGGGTGTGGGTCACCGCACGATGCGGCGACCCAGCGGCCATCCGCGCCCTGCAGGGCGCATGCTCCGGCACCGGCACGCGGTTCGTCCGGTGCCCAGCTCCACAACGACGCCTGAATGCGGCCGTCTTCGGGGAGCAGCTGATCGAAGCCGAACAGATTGACCCCGCAATCGGTCATCGCCGGCACCTTCGGCGGGGTAAGCGCCTGCGGATTGGCCGGTGGACGGGTCGGGTTGGCCAACGCCGTGGCCAGCGTGGAGTCCTCGTAATAGCGGACCAGTCGCCAAGCGTAGACACCGCGGCCATAGGTGGCATCGCAGGCCGGGTATGGCCGGTAGCCGGAGTTCGAGCCGCTTTCCAGCTCAACGCCGCTCCAGTCGAAGACGGCGGCCGACCAACCTGGCGCACAAGACCCGACGAGCACGGCTCGTGCGCCGGATGCGCGGATTTCCTCCCGCGACACGTCGAGTGGAAGCGGGACACAGCCGTTGGTGGCACGCCGGGCCGGGTTGGGACGGTAGATAAGGCTTGTTCCGTCCGCACGCCGCAACACTTGGTCGAGGGTAGCCACCACCGACTCATACGCCGACGCGTTCTTCAGCTGGTCCTCCAGGTAGAGCAGGATGACCTCCTCGGTATGCCCGGGTGCGTTCAACCAGTTGGCGATCTGCGGCAGCACTGTGGCCAGCAGAGGTTCGACGGTGCAGCCTAGGTTCGCGTTCTTCGGTCCCAGCCCGTGACACACGGTGACGCCGGGGGCGCCGTGGCCCTCGAGGCGGGGCAAGTAGTGCAGGTCTAGCTCGAGCGCGCGGACGTCGATGTCGAGCTGTTGGGCCAACGACAGCTGCTGGTTTGAGTCTGCGTGCGAGACCGTGAACGAATCGCTGAGGCTGTTGAACGAGTTGTGCGTGCCGAGCCACTGAGTTTCCCGCAGCGGCACCGGGTCTTGCAACGCATCCTGGAACCGCGCGGTGCGATGCACCCAAGACTGTAGGTAGGCATCACGCGCGGCCTGGGTCACCCGGTGCGCGAGCGGAAGCACGCACCGCGCATCGGGCACACCGACGCGGCGACACTCCGCAGCGACCGCGTCGGCGAACTTGCCGAGCGCCACGCAGGGGATCGCAACCGGGCTTATTACGTCACAGGATGCGGTGGGCGAGGGCGGAGCGGGCACCTGGTAGGCATCGGCGGCCACCGGTGCCGCGGTTATCAACACCACGGCCAAGGCGCCCATGAGGGCCGCGCTCTGCAGCCATCGGGCGCGGGGCATGCGCTACTTTGGCACGTCGATACACCGCTTACCAGGGGTGTTGTCGAAGTGTTGCGTGGTCTCGTCGAAGCCGTCACGTAACTCCAAGCCGCCCCGCGTCGATGACGAGACACTAGGGCTGCGACCGCCAGGGCCGTGTAGACGTTGCTCTACAAGGTCACCGGTCCTGGTCAGAACTTATCCGACGGCTCCTGCGCATTTTCCCGTACACAACCGCGGGGATGAGGACCAGCAACCCGAGACTCCAGATATCCCACCACAGTGACCCCTTCACGGCATTGGCGATTGCACTGATGGCCAGCAGAACCCAGGCGACACCCATAAAGGCGAAATAGCACCCGCCCCTGAGCCGTCCCGCTGGCCGAGGCCACAGGGAGCCTGCGACACCGCCGATGAGGCAGACAACCACGACGGCAACGCTGAAGACGACAACGGGAGTCGCGCTACTTGGTGGCACAGTTGACCACCGCCGCTCCCGATCCGCCAACCCCCAGTAAGGCGGCGCCAAGTAGTGCCCAGTCGGCAGGGCCGGCCGGAATTGCTAGGGCGGTCCCAACTACGCCAGCCGATGATCCTGCGAAACCCGCAACAGCCGCCGTCCACTCCGCGCTGTTACATGGCCGGTGCAGAGCTTGAAACGCCAGCCGGCGCGCCTCCACCGCGATGGGGTCATCCGGCGGCCTAGCGGCCAGCTCGTTGACCATGTTGTCCACCCACCGTTTGGTCGCGTCTGATACGGGTGCCTCTGTCCCGGCCGGTGGCAGCATCATTGAAGTGATCGGATCGGAGTACGGTCCGTCGGCTCCACCGGACGGGTGTGGCGCTCCTGGCGGTGGAGGTGTTGGGCCGTCTTGTTTGAAGAAGTCGACTAGCTGAACCGCGCTGTGGGCAACAACCGGGGCGCCCGCGAAGCGGACATTTCCCACATCACCGGTGGTCGCGGCGAGCTGACCGGACACCTCGTTCTCCGCCGCAACCAGTTGCCCGACACGTAAGCGGATGTCACCGGCCAACGCCTGAGCCTGAGCTAGTCGAGCGGCCTGCACTGCAGCCGGCTGCGTCGTTTTGGTGTCGGTGACCGATAGGTCTTCACCGACGTTGAAACCGGCGTCCTGGGCGTCCTCTACAGCATACATAACTCTTCGTTGTGCCGCGTCGATAGTGCCGGCGCCGTTGCGCGCGATCGTGGCTGCTCTCCGCAGCTGGTCGGCTATGCCACTGACCGTTGAGAAGTCAGCTCGGGTTCGTTGTCGCAGCCCGTCGCCCCCGGCGCCATTCCAGGCGATGGCATGGGCCTGGTTTCGCATCTGCAGAAACACGTCTTCCCACCGATCCGCGGTTTCGGTCCAGTAGCCGGCCGCATCGATAAGGTGCTCGGTGCTCCATGCCCGGATTTGGGACAGGGTGGCCAGCATCTAAACCACCGTCACCTGCGTCACCGCGGCCATCTCGCTCGCCGCAGTTGCCTCTTGATGGGCGTAAGCTGCGGCCGCGGCAGCCACCCCGGTAGCCGTAGCCTGCGTCCGGGTGGCGAATTCCGCTGCCGCGCAGCAGATTGCTGCGTTGATACCACTTACCGCCACCGTCGTGGCTTGGAATGGTTGGCCGGATTCTGGCGGCGTTGCCGAGGCGGCGAACTGGGCGCCAAGGCCCTGCGATTGACTGGCCGCAACCTCAAGCTGACCAAGTACAACCTGTAGTTCATTCGACCCCACCCGCGGGAGTCTAAATCGAGACCACGCAGAGGGCTATTCACGCCGATTCAAAGCCGTCGAAGAAACGACACCACCCGCGGGCCGATGAGACAGGAACGATCACACAGGTGCTTGCGAAGATCCGTCACCACGTATGCGGGCGAACGGTGTGTTCGGCCTGTTGGCGGCCGCCGCGTGCGGTGTTCCCATCCCCGTTATCGACAACCGCGCCGAGGAGATGACGGGCCGGCACGCCACAACGGCAACGAGTTTCAGCATCACGGACCAGTCGTGCGCATCATGAGGACTGCCGCGCCGCTGCGCTCACCGCGGTCGTCAAAGCATTGGATCCAATGACGCCATCGCGGTGGCGCCCGGTGAGGTGCGTGACCGTGGTCTCCGGTTATACCTTCGAGCCGACCGCAGGGTGACTTGATCGTCAAATCCACGACAGTAGCCTTACACCAAGTCCGAAGGGAGTAGCGGTGTTTGTCGATGTTGAACTTTTGCATTCGGGGGCAAACGAGTCTCACTACGCCGGTGAGCACGCCCACGGTGGTGCTGATCAGCTGTCGCGGGGACCCCTGCTGTCGGGGATGTTCGGTACATTTCCTGTCGCCCAGACTTTTCACGACGCGGTCGGCGCGGCCCACGCACAGCAGATGCGAAACCTGCACGCTCACCGGCAGGCGTTGATCACGGTGGGCGAGAAAGCGCGCCATGCCGCGACGGGGTTCACCGACATGGACGACGGCAACGCCGCTGAGTTGAAAGCTGTGGTATGCAGCTGCGCCACATAAACATCCGGGCGCTGATCGCCGAGGCCGGCGGCGATCCCTGGGCGATCGAGCACAGCCTGCACGCGGGTCGGCCGGCCCAGATTGCCGAGCTGGCGGAGGCGTTTCACGCGGCGGGTCGATACACCGCCGAGGCCAACGCGGCCTTCGAGGAAGCCCGTCGCCGCTTCGAAGCGTCCTGGAATCGAGAAAACGGCGAGCACCCGATCAACGACTCCGCCGAAGTGCAGCGCGTGACCGCGGCGCTGGGTGTGCAGTCTTTGCAATTGCCCAAGATCGGTGTCGATTTGGAGAACATTGCGGCCGACCTCGCCGAGGCGCAACGGGCTGCGGCCGGGCGGATTGCGACGCTCGAAAGTCAACTGCAGCGGATCGACGATCAGCTTGACCAAGCGCTGGAACTCGAGCACGACCCCCGACTGGCCGCGGCCGAAAGATCCGAACTTGATGCGCTGATCACCTGCCTTGAGCAAGATGCCATCGACGACACGGCGTCAGCACTGGGCCAGCTGCAATCGATACGCGCCGGATACTCGGATCACCTGCAGCAATCGCTGGCCATGTTGCGTGCCGATGGCTACGACGGGGCGGGGCTGCAGGGATTGGACGCACCGCAATCGCCGGTGAAACCCGAAGAGCCGATTCAGATTCCGCCACCAGGCACCGGGGCACCAGAGGTGCATCGGTGGTGGACGTCGCTGACGTCTGAGGAACGGCAGCGTCTGATCGCCGAGCACCCGGAACAGATCGGCAATCTCAACGGCGTTCCGGTCAGCGCGCGCAGCGATGCCAACATCGCGGTGATGACGCGGGACCTGAATCGGGTACGTGACATCGCCACTCGGTACCGCACGTCGGTTGACGACGTCCTGGGTGATCCGGCGAAATACGGTCTGTCCGCCGGCGATATCACCCGCTACCGCAACGCCGATGAGACCAAGAAAGGCCTCGACCATAACGCCCGTAATGATCCCCGGAACCCCTCCCCGGTATACCTGTTCGCCTACGATCCAATGGCATTCGGCGGTAAGGGACGAGCCGCGATCGCTATCGGCAACCCCGACACCGCAAAACACACCGCCGTGATTGTGCCCGGCACCAGCAGCAGCGTGAAAGGCGGCTGGTTGCATGACAATCACGACGACGCGCTGAACCTCTTTAACCAGGCCAAGGCCGCCGACCCGAATAATCCGACCGCGGTGATCGCCTGGATGGGATATGACGCCCCGAACGACTTCACCGACCCGCGTATCGCCACTCCGATGCTGGCCCGAATCGGTGGTGCGGCACTGGCCGAGGACGTCAACGGTTTGTGGGTAACGCATCTCGGCGTCGGCCAGAATGTCACCGTGTTGGGCCACTCGTACGGCTCGACCACCGTGGCCGACGCGTTCGCCTTGGGCGGCATGCATGCCAACGATGCGGTGCTACTGGGCTGCCCGGGAACCGACCTGGCCCACAGCGCCGCGAGCTTTCACCTGGACGGAGGCCGGGTGTATGTGGGTGCGGCCTCTACGGATCCGATCAGCATGCTCGGGCAGCTCGACAGCCTCAGCCAGTATGTGAACCGTGGCAACCTTGCGGGTCAGCTGCAAGGTTTAGCCGTCGGCCTGGGCACCGACCCCGCCGGCGACGGATTCGGTTCGGTGAGGTTTCGCGCTGAGGTGCCCAACTCTGATGGCATCAACCCCCACGACCACTCCTATTACTACCACCGGGGCAGCGAGGCGTTGCGCAGCATGGCCGACATCGCCTCCGGTCACGGCGACGCGCTAGCATCCGATGGCATGCTGGCCCAACCACGTCACCAACCCGGCGTCGAGATCGACATTCCAGGTCTTGGGTCGGTGGAAATTGACATACCGGGCACGCCGGCCAGCATTGACCCAGAGTGGAGCCGCCCTCCGGGATCTATCACCGACGACCATGTTTTCGATGCCCCACTCCACCGCTGATCGACGGCTTCGGCTGACGCGGCAGGCTTTGCTCGCCGCGGCCGTGGTGCCGTTGCTAGCAGGATGTGCGCTGGTGATGCACAAACCCCATTCCGCGGGTTCGTCTAATCCCTGGGATGATTCCGCGCACCCGCTCACCGACGATCAGGCCATGGCCCAAGTCGTCGAGCCAGCCAAACAGATCGTCGCCGCCGCCGACCTGCAGGCTGTCAGAGCGGGATTCTCGTTCACCTCGTGTAACGACCAAGGCGATCCGCCTTATCAGGGCACCGTCAGGATGGCCTTTCTGTTGCAGGGCGATCACGACGCGTACTTTCAGCACGTCCGTGCCGCCATGCTGTCGCACGGCTGGATCGACGGCCCCCCACCGGGACAGTACTTCCACGGCATAACCCTGCACAAGAACGGAGTGACCGCGAACATGAGCTTAGCGTTGGACCACAGTTACGGAGAGATGATCCTTGATGGTGAGTGCCGCAATACGACCGACCACCACCATGACGACGAGACCACCAACATCACCAACCAACTCGTTCAGCCATGAAGGCGTCGGGTGCCTTCACTGTTCCCACATCGATGTCAGTGATCACCAACCCGTGTGGCACGTGGCGACCGGCGACCGGCGAGCCCGCATCGCACCAGGTATCGAGGAACTCGGACCCACCCTGGTCGAAACGGTACGCCGCCGCGACGCACTGCCCCGCATCGCCCAAGCCGTAGTAGTGGCCGCCACCCGCAACTACGGCGTCCCCGACAACGAAACCGACCTACTGCGGTCGCCCAGGCCAAGGTGGCCACCAAACGCTGCTGGCATGCAGGTGGAGTGCACAGACACGGCAGCTGCAATAGCCTTACGCGGGTGACCAACACCCCCCCCACCCACCACAGGACAATGGACACCAACCCACCCCCCAGCGCCGCCGCGTTCACGCAATTGGCCGTTGGCGGCGGTGGCCAGCGTCGCGATTGCCGCGGTTGTGCTGGGTGCCGCAGCTTTAATCGTGGCACTGACGCGCCCGACGAACAGCGGTCCAGCCACCGCCGCTGGAACGACCGCCGAGCCGACATACACCGCAGCAGAAACCGCCGCCGCGCACCAAAAGTTATGCGAGGTGTACAAACTGGCAGCGCGGGCGGTCCAAATCGCGACAAACGGCGACAACCCGGCGTTCGCAAACATTGCCACAGTCAATGGTGCGGTGATGCTTCAGCAGACACTGAATACGACCCCGGCGCTCGTGCCCGGCGAGCGCACCGATGCACTTGCACTAGCAGAAGCATATGGCCAAGCTACAGCCTTTGCGATGGAGCAAGACCATCCAGCGTGGCAGTCAGCAGCCAATGATGTCAATGCCAAGGATGCGCGCATGAAGGCCATCTGCGGTGGCGGGTGATCTGCCACCCGGTCGGTGGTCGGCGCTCTTGGTGGGTGCGTGGTGGCCGGCGCGGCCCGATGCGCCGATGGCCGGGGTGACGTATTGGCGTAAGGCGGCCCAGCTCAAGCGCAACGAGGCCAACGACCTGCGCAACGAGCGATCCCTGTTAGCGGTAAACCAAGGGCGCACCGCCGACGATTTGTTGGAGCGATATTGGCGCGGCGAACAGCGACTAGCCACCATCGCGCATCAGTGCGAGGTCAAAAGCGACCAAAGCGAGCAAGTCGCGGATGCGGTGAACTATTTGCGGGATCGGCTGACCGAGATCGCACAATCCGGCAATCAGCAAATCAACCAAATCCTGGCCGGCAAAGGGCCGATAGAGGCCAAAGTTGCCGCGGTGAACGCCGTCATCGAGCAGTCGAATGCCATGGCCGACCATGTGGGAGCAACCGCGATGTCCAACATTATCGACGCGACGCAACGAGTGTTCGACGAGACCATCGGTGGTGACGCCCACACCTGGTTGCGTGACCACGGTGTAAGCCTCGACACTCCCGCGCGGCCACGCCCAGTGACCGCTGAAGACATGACTTCTATGACGGCGAACTCGCCTGCAGGATCCCCATTCGGTGCTGCTCCGTCTGCGCCCAGTCATTCGACGACAACCAGCGGCCCGCCGACAGCTCCAACACCAACATCACCATTCGGCACTGCTCCCATGGTGCTAAGTTCATCTTCAACAAGTAGCGGCCCGCCGACAGCTCCAACACCAACATCACCATTCGGCACTGCTCCCATGCCGCCCGGCCCACCCCCACCGGGTACCGTCTCACCACCCCTACCCCCCAGCGCCCCCGCCGTTGGTGTTGGTGGCCCGTCAGTACCGGCCGCTGGCATGCCACCAGCAGCGGCGGCGGCAACAGCGCCGTTATCCCCACAGTCGTTGGGCCAGTCGTTCACCACCGGGATGACGACGGGCACGCCGGCCGCGGCCGGTGCACAGGCGCTGTCGGCAGGGGCGCTGCACGCGGCAACCGAACCCCTGCCGCCACCGGCGCCACCCCCGACGACACCCACGGTCACCACACCGACAGTCGCGACCGCCACCACGGCCGGGATTCCCCACATCCCCGACAGCGCGCCGACCCCCAGCCCGGCACCGATCGCGCCACCAACCACCGACAACGCCAGCGCCATGACACCCATCGCGCCCATGGTCGCTAATGGCCCGCCAGCATCCCCGGCCCCCCCGGCCGCCGCCCCCGCGGGGCCACTGCCCGCCTACGGCGCCGACCTGCGCCCACCGGTAACCACACCCCCTGCCACGCCACCCACCCCAACCGGACCCATCTCCGGTGCCGCGGTCACACCCTCCTCACCCGCAGCAGGCGGCTCACTAATGTCACCCGTCGTCAACAAATCCACCGCACCAGCCACCACCCAGGCCCAACCCAGCAACCCAACACCACCGCTAGCCAGCGCCACCGCGGCCGCCACCACCGGCGCCGCAGCCGGAGACACCTCCCGCCGAGCCGCCGAACAACAACGCCTACGCCGCATCCTCGACACCGTCGCCCGCCAAGAACCCGGATTATCGTGGGCTGCCGGGCTACGCGACAACGGCCAAACCACCCTGCTGGTCACCGACCTCGCCAGCGGCTGGATCCCCCCACACATTCGCCTACCCGCCCACATCACCCTGCTCGAACCGGCCCCCCGACGCCGCCACGCCACCGTCACCGACCTACTGGGCACCACCACCGTAGCCGCGGCACACCACCCCCACGGCTACCTCAGCCAACCCGACCCCGACACACCCGCACTCACCGGCGACCGCACAGCACGCATCGCACCCACAATCGACGAACTCGGACCCACCCTGGTCGAAACGGTACGCCGCCACGACACACTGCCCCCCATCGCCCAAGCCGTAGTAGTGGCCGCCACCCGCAACTACGGCGTCCCCGACAACGAAACCGACCTCCTACACCACAAAACCACCGAGATCCACCAAGCCGTACTGACCACCTACCCCAACCACGACATCGCCACGGTGGTCGATTGGATGCTGTTGGCGGCGATCAACGCACTGATCGCAGGCGACCAGTCGGGGGCGAACTATCACCTTGCCTGGGCGATCGCCGCGATATCAACGAGGAGATCCAGATGACGTCAATCGAATCGCATCCCGAACAATATTGGGCGGCGGCCGGCAGGCCAGGGCCGGTGCCGCTGGCGCTGGGACCCGTTCATCCCGGTGGACCGACGCTGATCGACCTGCTGATGGCGCTGTTTGGCTTGTCCACGAACGCCGATCTGGGAGGCGCGAACGCCGACATCGAGGGAGATGACACCGATCGGCGGGCACATGCGGCCGATGCCGCGCGCAAGTTCTCGGCGAACGAGGCCAATGCGGCGGAGCAGATGCAGGGGGTGGGCGCGCAGGGAATGGCGCAGATGGCGTCAGGCATCGGCGGAGCGCTCAGCGGCGCGCTCGGCGGCGTCATGGGGCCGCTGACCCAGCTCCCGCAACAGGCGATGCAAGCCGGGCAGGGCGCCATGCAGCCGCTGATGAGTGCAATGCAACAGGCCCAAGGCGCTGACGGACTGGCGGCCGTGGACGGGGCGCGGCTGCTGGACAGCATCGGGGGCGAGCCCGGTCTTGGCAGCGGTGCAGGTGGCGGTGACGTCGGGGGCGGGGGCGCTGGCGGCACTACCCCCACCGGCTATCTGGGTCCACCACCCGTACCGACGTCGTCACCGCCGACGACTCCCGCGGGGGCACCGACCAAGTCGGCGACGATGCCCCCGCCCGGCGGCGCTTCACCTGCCTCAGCGCACATGGGTGCGGCCGGGATGCCGATGGTGCCGCCGGGCGCGATGGGCGCCCGGGGCGAAGGGAGCGGCCAAGAAAAGCCGGTCGAAAAGCGCCTGACCGCGCCTGCGGTCCCCAATGGCCAGCCGGTCAAGGGCCGCCTGACGGTGCCCCCGAGCGCACCGACCACGAAACCCACCGACGGCAAGCCCGTAGTTCGCAGGCGCATCCTGCTGCCCGAGCACAAGGACTTCGGACGCATAGCTCCCGACGAGAAGACCGATGCCGGTGAGTGACGATTCGTCGTCGGCGTTCGATCTGATTTGCGCCGAGATCGAACGCCAGTTGCGCGGCGGCGAGCTGCTCATGGATGCCGCAGCAGCATCCGAATTACTACTCACCGTGCGGTATCAGCTCGATACCCAGCCGCGGCCACTTGTCATCGTGCATGGACCGCTGTTTCAGGCCGTCAAAGCGGCCCGCGCACAGGTGTACGGACGCCTGATACAGCTGCGACACGCGCGCTGTGAGGTGCTCGATGAGCGATGGCAGCTACGGCCGACGGGTCAGCGCGATGTGCGCGCACTGCTGATCGATGTGCTGAACGTGTTGTTGGCGGCCATTACCGCCGCAGGCGTGGAACGGGCATACGCGTGCGCGGAGCGGCGGGCGATGGCCGCCGCGGTTGTCGCCAAGAATTACCGGGACGCGTTGGGTGTCGAGCTGCAGTGCAATTCCGTATGCCGAGCCGCCGCCGAGGCGATCCACGCGCTGGCGCACCGCACAGGGGCTACCGAGGATGCCGACTGCCTCCCGCCGGTTGATGTGATACACGCCGACGTTACTCGCCGCATGCATGGCGAGGTGGCGACCGACGTTGTCGCGGCCGGCGAACTGGTGATAGCGGCGCGACACTTGCTGGACCCCATGCCCAGGGGCGAGCTCAGTTACGGCCCACTCCACGAGGGGGGAAATGCGGCCCGTAAATCGGTCTATCGACGCCTGGTTCAGCTATGGCAAGCGCGCCGGGCTGTTACCGACGGTGACGTCGACCTGCGCGACGCTCGCACGCTGCTGACCGATCTGGACAGCATTTTGCGTGAGATGCGCACGGCCGCAACCATTCAACAGAGCGGAACGGCGGGCGATGGCGGCGGCGGTCGTCGCCAAGATTCGCGGCGACGCAATGGGCCTCGACGCCCAGCGCGACGCGGTACATCGCGCGGCCGCCGATGCGCTCCACGCGTTGCAATCGGTTGGCATACACCAATAGGCGACCCTTTGGCAGTTGAGGGTGTAGAGGAGATCGGCGCGTCGTTGCCGGGGCGGGAGTCGACGCCTTCCGATGATGGAGGTTCCCTACACCCATCAGGAAGACCTCGACGCGTCCATCGCCGCCGGTGGTGCGGGCTTGGCCTGTGCTGACACATGACCGCTTTCCGCCGCCTTGATTGTTGACCGGCACTGGGTTTGGGGGCGGCCGCGTCACTGTAGGTGAGTATGGGACGTGAGCGACATGTGCGACGTGGTGTCGTTCGTTGGCGCCGCCGAGCGTGTTCTGAGGGCGAGATTTCGGCCGAGCCCGGAATCTGGCCCCCCAGTTCACGCTCGGCGGTGCGGTTGGTCTCTGGGGATCAGCGCGGAGACGCTGCGCCGGTGGGCAGGTCAAGCCGAGGTCGATAGCGGTGTGGTGGCCGGCGTGTCCGCCAGCAGAAGTGGGAGCGTAAAGACCAGCGAGCTTGAGCAAACCATCGAAATACTCAAGGTCGCAACGAGTTTCTTCGCGCGGAAGTGCGACCCGCGACACCGCTGATCTGTGCGTTCGGCGACAAGCACAAGCACACCTACGGGGTCACACCGATCTGTCGGGCACTGGCCGTGCACGGCGTGCAGATCGCCTCGCGCACCTATTTCGCGGATCGCGCGGCAGCGCCTTCGAAACGCGCACTGTGGGACACCACAATCACCGAAATCCTGGCCGGCTACTACGAACCCGACGCCGAGGGCAAACGCCCACCGGAATGCCTGTACGGCAGCCTGAAGATGTGGGCGCACCTGCAGCGCCAGGGCTTCCGGTGGCCCTCTGCCACGGTGAAGACGATCATGCGGGCCAACGGTTGGCGCGGAGTGCCCCTCGCAGCGCACATCACACACCACCGAACCAGACCCGGCCGCGGCCCAGGCCCTAGACCTGGCGGGTCGGCAATGGCGGGCTTTAGCAACGAACCTGCTGGAAGCGGCCGACTTCACCTACGCGCCGATGACGTGGAGTTCCGGCTACACCGCGTTCGTGGTCGACGCCTACGCCGGTGTGATCGCGGGCTGGGAATGCTCGCTGACCAAAGACGCAGCGTTCGTCGAACGCGCATTACGCCACGGCCTTCCAGACTCACCTAGGTCACCCGTTTGGCGGAGCTATTCATCATCGCGACGCCGGAAGTCAGTATACTGCAATATATTTCGGCAAGACACCGATGCTAGCCGGGCTGCGGCCGTCGATAGGCATTGTTGGCGACGCCCTCGACAACGCCTTATGTGAAACCACGACAGGGCCCCACAGGACCGAATGCAGCCACGGCAGCCCGTTTCGTAGCGGGCCGATCCGCACCCTGGCTGACCTGGAAGACATCGCCTCGGCGTGGGTGGAGCACACCTGTCACACACAACAAGGTGTGCGAATACCCGGGAGGCTTCAACCTGCGTAGTGGGCGGAAGCGTTTCACGACGCGATCGGCTTAGCGTATGCGCGGGCCGATACCACGGGTGCACGCGATCACCTGGAACTGGTGAGTTGGCTATCGTGGTTTGGTGATTACTTGCGCTTGGGGGCTTGCCGACGGTTGC
This sequence comes from Mycobacterium tuberculosis H37Rv, assembly GCF_000195955.2. GTDB lineage: Bacteria > Actinomycetota > Actinomycetes > Mycobacteriales > Mycobacteriaceae > Mycobacterium > Mycobacterium tuberculosis. Next base: position 2,344,364 of record NC_000962.3, read on the forward strand.
GCCGGGCGCAAGTGGGGTGCGGTTTTGCGGTTGATGGATGGTAGCTGGTGGCCCACGAGTTGAGTGCGGGTTCGGTTTTTGCCGGGTACCGGATAGAGCGGATGCTAGGTGCCGGCGGAATGGGCACCGTATATCTGGCGCGTAATCCCGATCTGCCGCGTAGCGAAGCCTTGAAAGTCCTTGCTGCGGAGTTGTCGCGTGACCTCGATTTTCGGGCACGGTTTGTCCGCGAAGCCGATGTGGCCGCGGGGTTGGATCATCCCAACATCGTGGCGGTTCATCAGCGCGGCCAGTTCGAGGGTCGGCTATGGATTGCGATGCAGTTCGTCGATGGCGGGAACGCTGAGGATGCGCTGCGGGCGGCGACCATGACCACAGCGCGGGCGGTGTACGTGATCGGCGAGGTCGCCAAGGCGCTCGACTATGCGCACCAACAAGGCGTGATACATCGCGATATCAAGCCGGCGAACTTCTTGTTGTCGCGAGCCGCTGGCGGCGATGAACGAGTGCTGCTAAGCGATTTTGGGATCGCGCGTGCGCTCGGCGACACGGGACTGACGTCCACCGGTTCGGTGCTGGCCACGTTGGCCTATGCTGCGCCGGAAGTTCTTGCAGGGCAAGGTTTTGATGGCCGGGCCGATTTGTATTCGTTGGGGTGTGCCCTATTTCGGCTCCTAACCGGTGAGGCGCCGTTTGCCGCCGGTGCTGGAGCGGCGGTGGCAGTGGTGGCGGGTCATCTGCACCAACCGCCGCCGACGGTCAGCGATCGCGTGCCAGGGCTGTCGGCGGCGATGGATGCGGTGATCGCCACTGCGATGGCCAAGGATCCCATGCGTCGGTTCACCTCAGCGGGTGAATTCGCACATGCCGCCGCCGCAGCCCTGTACGGGGGAGCCACCGACGGATGGGTGCCGCCGAGCCCCGCGCCGCACGTCATATCGCAAGGCGCCGTGCCAGGTTCGCCGTGGTGGCAGCATCCGGTCGGGTCAGTGACCGCGTTGGCCACGCCGCCCGGTCACGGTTGGCCGCCAGGCCTGCCGCCGCTGCCGAGACGACCGCGCCGCTACCGTCGGGGCGTGGCGGCGGTGGCGGCCGTGATGGTGGTGGCCGCCGCGGCCGTCACCGCGGTGACCATGACATCGCACCAACCGCGGACCGCGACGCCGCCAAGCGCTGCAGCCCTTTCTCCCACCTCGTCCAGCACAACACCACCGCAACCACCGATCGTGACAAGGTCGCGCCTACCCGGGTTGTTGCCGCCCCTTGATGACGTCAAAAACTTCGTGGGCATCCAGAACCTGGTCGCCCATGAGCCAATGCTTCAACCCCAGACTCCCAACGGGTCAATCAACCCCGCGGAGTGCTGGCCGGCGGTTGGGGGTGGCGTTCCTAGCGCCTACGACCTGGGGACCGTCATCGGCTTTTACGGGTTGACAATCGACGAGCCGCCCACCGGGACTGCCCCAAATCAAGTGGGGCAACTGATCGTGGCCTTTCGCGACGCGGCCACAGCCCAAAGGCATTTGGCCGATTTGGCGTCGATCTGGCGCCGATGCGGGGGTCGAACCGTAACACTCTTCCGTAGTGAGTGGCGAAGGCCCGTTGAACTGTCGACGAGCGTTCCCGAAGTCGTTGATGGCATCACCACCATGGTGTTGACGGCGCAGGGACCGGTGCTACGAGTCCGCGAAGACCATGCGATCGCCGCGAAGAATAATGTGCTTGTCGATGTCGACATCATGACGCCCGACACCAGCCGCGGCCAGCAGGCGGTCATCGGCATCACCAACTACATCCTCGCCAAGATACCCGGCTGAGCGCGACACCATTGGCCTAGGACACCGGCACCACGATCAACTCGTGCGGGCAGTTGTTGACAGACACAGCACCGTCCTCGGTCACGATCACGATGTCCTCGATGCGGGCGCCCCACCGGCCCGGGAAATAGATTCCCGGCTCGATGGAAAACGCCATGCCGGGAACCAACACCAGGTCATTGCCGGCGACGATATAGGGCTCCTCGTGCACGCACAGCCCGATGCCGTGCCCGGTGCGGTGCACAAAATACTCCGCGAGCCCGGCCTCGGCGAGCACGTCACGCGCGGCGGCGTCCACCTGCTCCGCTGTCACCCCTGGGCGGATGGCCTCGAACGCCGCCCGCTGGGCTCGCTGCAACATCGAATATGACTGCGCTACATCAGAATCAGGCTCGCCGATGCTGTAGGTTCGGGTGGAGTCGGAGTGGTATCCAGGCCCATACGTGCCGCCGATGTCGACGACAACGATGTCACCCTCCCGCAATTCGCGGTCCGAATATCCGTGATGCGGGTCGGCGCCGTGCGGCCCGGAACCCACGATGACGAACGCTACCTCCGAATGCCCTTCGGCGACAATTGCTTCGGCGATGTCGGCGGCTACGTCGGCTTCCGTTCGGCCCGGGACCAGAAACTCCGGCACTCGGGCATGCACTCGATCGATCGCCGCGCCGGCCTTACGCAGCGCGTCGATCTCGGTTTCCTCCTTGACCATCCGCAGCCTGCGCAGCACGTCGGTGGCCAATACCGGCAGCACACCCAGTGCGTCGGCCAGCGGCAACATGTGCAACGCCGGCATGGAATCGGTGACCGCGGTCGCTACCGGAGCTCCGCCCAACACGGCACTCACCAACCCGTAGGGGTCGTCACCGTCGACCCAATCGCACACGCGCAGACCCAATTCCGCTGCGGCGGATTGCTTGAGGGCGGCGAGCTCCAGCCGCGGCAGCACAACCGCCGGCGCACCGGCGGCCGGCAACACCAACGCGGTGAGCCGCTCGAACGTCTCCGCTCGCGACCCGATGAGGTAACACAGGTCGTAGCCGGGAGTTATCACCAGACCCGCCAGACCGGCGTCCGCCGTCGCGGCCGCCGCTAAAGCCAGCCGCCGTGCATAAACCTCGGCGTCGAATCGGCGAGAACCCATGTCAGCCAGGTTAACCGCGCGTTCGCGAGCGCTGGCAAGATAGCCCGCATGCCCGCACCCGATCCGATGCGTGGCGACCCGCCGCACCCGGCTCCGCCGCGCTTGCGATCGCCACTGGACCCAACAAGTGGCGACCCGCTGCACCCGGCTCCGCCGCGCTTGCGATCGCCACTGGACCCAACAAGTGGCGACCCGCTGCACCCGGCTCCGCCGCGCTTGCGATCGCCACTGGACCCAACAAGTGGCGACCCGCTGCACCCGGCTCCGCCGCGCTTGCGATCGCCACTGGTGCTACTGGACGGCGCCAGCATGTGGTTCCGCTCGTTCTTCGGTGTGCCATCATCGATCACCGCTCCGGATGGCCGGCCGGTCAACGCCGTACGCGGCTTCATCGACTCCATGGCGGTGGTGATCACACAGCAGCGGCCAAACCGGCTGGCGGTCTGCCTCGACTTGGATTGGCGCCCGCAGTTCCGGGTGGACCTGATCCCGTCATACAAGGCACACCGGGTGGCTGAGCCTGAGCCCAACGGCCAGCCCGACGTCGAGGAGGTGCCCGACGAGCTGACCCCGCAGGTCGACATGATCATGGAGTTACTGGACGCGTTCGGGATCGCGATGGCAGGCGCCCCGGGATTCGAAGCCGACGACGTGCTGGGCACGCTGGCAACCCGGGAGCGCCGCGACCCGGTAATCGTGGTCAGCGGAGACCGCGACCTGCTGCAAGTGGTCGCCGACGATCCGGTCCCGGTCCGGGTGCTCTACCTGGGCCGCGGCCTTGCCAAGGCCACCTTGTTCGGACCGGCCGAGGTCGCCGAGCGCTACGGGTTGCCGGCACATCGCGCCGGCGCGGCCTACGCCGAACTCGCGCTGCTGCGTGGCGATCCGTCCGACGGCCTACCCGGCGTGCCAGGCGTCGGCGAGAAGACCGCCGCTACCCTACTGGCCCGACACGGCTCGCTAGATCAGATCATGGCGGCCGCCGACGACCGCAAGACCACGATGGCCAAGGGCCTACGTACCAAACTGCTTGCCGCGTCGGCCTACATCAAGGCCGCCGACCGGGTGGTGCGGGTCGCCACCGACGCACCGGTCACGCTGTCGACACCCACCGACAGGTTCCCGCTGGTCGCAGCTGACCCGGAGCGCACCGCCGAGCTGGCGACCCGATTCGGGGTTGAATCCTCGATCGCGCGACTACAAAAAGCGCTCGACACGCTGCCCGGATGACGATTACTGTGGCCGGCCGACCTCGTAGGTGCCCTTGTTGTCCTGGAAGGTCACGGTCACGCGCTTTGAGGTGCCGTCGATGCTCACCGTGCATTCGAAGGTGGCGCCCTTTTTGACCGTGGGGTCTGAACCGTTGTTGCACTTGACGTCTTTGACGTTCTTGGCGCCGTACCCCGTGGTCTCATCGGTGAGAACCTGCTGCACACCGGCCTGCGCCTTAATGACGTCCAGCTTGGTGGTGACGAAGAATCCGGGTGCCCAGAAGCCGAGTATTAGAACCGCGCCGATGAACAGCACGGCCATCACGGCGATCACGCCGCCGATCACCGCAACCGAACGCTTCGACCCCTGACCCGACTGGCCATACGGGCCGTATTGCCCGGGGTACTGACCGGGCGGTGCGTACTGGCCGGGCTGGCCGTACTGTCCCGGCTGGCCATATTGGCCCGGCTGCTGGTATTGGCCGTACTGACCGGGCACGCCGAGCTGGGTGGGCTGTGCACCGAACTGTTCGGGCTGCGCATAGCCGGGTGTGGGCTGCGGGTACTGCTGCGGGTACGCCGGGTCAGCCGGCTGTTGGTACTGCGGTGTGTACGCCGGGGCCTGCCACGTCGCCTCCTGGGTCGGCTGCTGCTGCCAGGGATATCCCGCGGCCACGGTGGGGTCCGAGGAATGGTCGGCGCCCTGGCCGGGCGGCTGCCACGGCTGCCTTGGGTCCGATCCCTGCGGTCCGCTCATCGCTTCTCCTCAGTCTGTGTTAACCGTAACTCTGGCCCAGCCTACCCGGCGTCAACCGCGACGACGCCGCGCCGAATGTCACCGATAGCGCGCTTTGCGGTAGCCCGCAGTTCGGGGTTGGGCGCAGCGTTACGAACTTGGTCCAGCAGATCGAGCACCTGACGGCACCAACGCACGAAATCCCCTGCCAATAACGGTGATCCGCTGCCGTTCACGTCGGCAGCGGCCAATGCCGCCGCTAGATCACCGGTTCGCGACCAGCGGTAGATGACTCTGACAAAGCCATCGTCGGGTTCGCGACTCGGGGTGATGCGGTGTGCCTGCTCGTCGGCGCGCAATGTCGTGGACAGCCTTGATGTCTGAGTCAGAGCCTGCCGTAACCGCGGTGTGGGCACATCGGCTCCGAACGGGGCGCCCTGGCCGTCACCACCGCGCGTCTCGTAGACCACCGCCGACACCACCCCCGCCAATTCGGCCGGCTTTAAACCCTCCCACGCACCTGTACGTAGGCACTCGGCCACCAACAGGTCGCTCTCGCTGTAAATCCGCGCCAGCAGCCGGCCGTCGTCGGTGACCACGGGATCAGTGGCCGGGCCATCGATGAACTCCCGTTCGGTGAGCAGCCCGACGAATCGGTCGAACGTGCGGGCCAACGAGTTGGTGGCGGCGGCGACCTTCCTCTCTAATTGCGCGTTGTCGCGTTCGATGCGTAAGTAACGCTCGGCCTGGCGGATCTGGTCCTCGAGCCCGGGCGAGGTATGCACCGGATGACGGCGCAATTGTTCGCGCGACGACTCCAGCTCCGGATCGTGAAACCCGCCGGCCTCGCTGACGCGCCGGGCGGCTGGAATAACCAGACCCGCGGCTGCCGATCGCAGCGCCGAGGCCAGGTCACGCCGGACCCGCGGCTGGCGGTGCTCCACCCGCTTGGGCAGCGTCATCGACCCCACCGGCGTCGTGCCCGAGTAGTCGGCCGAGGAGATCCGTCCCGCCCATCGGTGTTCGGTTAGCACCAGCGGACGCGGGTCGTCGCGGTCGCGGGCTGATTCCAGGACGACGGCCAGACCACCGCGGCGGCCGTGGGTGATGGTGATGATGTCACCGCGGCGCAGCGCGGCCAGCGCATCGGTGGCCGCCTGCCGTCGCTGTAACCGCGACGCGCGGGCCTGCGCACGTTCCAGCTCGGACACCCGCGCGCGCAATCGAGCGTATTCGAGGATGGGCGCATCAGATCCGCCCAGTTCGGCTGCGATCTCGCCGAGTATCCTGTTGCCCCGCTCAATTCCGCGGACCAGTCCGACCACGGATCGGTCGGCCTGATATTGGGCGAACGACTGCTCGAGCAGTCGGTGCGCCTGTTGCGGACCCATCCGGTGCACCAGGTTGATCGTCATGTTGTACGACGGGGCAAACGAGCTGCGCAGCGGAAAGGTGCGGGTGGAGGCCAGGCCCGCCACCTCGGACGGTTCAATTTCCGGGTGCCAGATCACCACCGCGTGACCCTCGACGTCGATACCGCGCCGGCCGGCGCGACCGGTCAGTTGGGTGTACTCCCCCGGCGTCAGCGGCATGTGCTGCTCACCGTTGAACTTCACCAGCCGCTCCAGCACCACCGTGCGGGCCGGCATGTTGATACCGAGCGCCAGAGTCTCGGTGGCGAATACAGCCTTGACCAAACCGGCGGTGAACAGCTCCTCCACCGTGTGCCGGAAGGCCGGCAACATGCCCGCGTGGTGGGCGGCCAGACCGCGCAGTAACCCTTCCCGCCATTCGTAGTAGCCGAGTACCGCCAGGTCGGAGTCGGCCAGGTCACCGCAGCGGTGGTCGATCACCTCGGCGATCCGTGCGCGCTCCTCTTCGCTGGTCAACCGCAGCGGTGACCGCAGGCATTGGGTGACCGCGGCGTCACAACCGGCCCGGGAGAACACGAAGGTGATCGCCGGCAACAGCCCTTCAGCGTCGAGTTTGGCGATCACCTCGGGTCGGCCGGGTGGCCGGTAGAAGCCGGGCCGGCCCGAGCCTCGGCGCCGAGGCTGCCAATCGGCCATCCGGTCGGCCTCACGGCGATGCGCGATGTGGCGCAGCAACTCGCGGTTGACTTGGGGCTGCCCTTCGGCTTCGCCGATCCGGTAATCGAACAGGTCGAACATGCGCTTGCCCACCAAGACGTGTTGCCACAACGGCACCGGCCGATGCTCGTCGACCACCACCGTGGTGTCGCCCCGCACCGTCTGGATCCAACCGCCGAACTCCTCGGCGTTGCTCACCGTCGCCGACAGGCTGACCACCCGCACGTCGTCGGGCAGTTGCAGGATCACCTCCTCCCACACCGGACCCCGCATCCGGTCGGCGAGGAAATGCACCTCATCCATCACCACATAGGAAAGCCCCTGCAGCGCAGGCGAATCCGCGTAGAGCATGTTGCGCAGCACTTCGGTGGTCATCACCACCACCGGCGCGTTGCCGTTGACCGACAGGTCACCGGTCAGCAGCCCGATCTGGTCACGGCCGTAGCGTGCTGTGAGATCGGTGTGCTTTTGGTTGCTCAGGGCTTTCAGCGGCGTGGTGTAGAAACATTTACTGCCGGCCGCCAGCGCCAGGTGCACGGCGAACTCGCCGACCACCGTCTTGCCAGCGCCGGTCGGCGCGCACACCAGCACACCGTGGCCGCGTTCCAGCGCGCTGCAAGCCCGCTGCTGAAAGTCGTCGAGCGAGAACGGTAGTTCCGCGGTGAACCGGTCCAGCTCGGCCAGCTCAGTCACGTCGCCGCCGCCTCGCCAGTTGACCGCGCCCGCTCGCGGCTAGCGGGCCTACGTGACGTCGTCATGAGATCCGATGACCGATGGCGCCGGCACCGGCGAGGGCGGGTCGATGACCGAAGCTTCGTCGTCGGGAATCGCGGCTTCGCGCTTGGCTTTTCGCTTGTCATGCACGCGGGCGATCTGAATGGCGAGCTCTAGCAGCACGGTCAACGCCGCACCGAGCGCGGTCATCGAGAACGGATCGGATCCGGGCGTGAAGATCGCCGCGAAGACGAACATCGCAAAGATCAACCCGCGCCGCCAAGACTTGAGCCGCTCATAGGTCAGCAGGCCCGCCAGGTTCAGCATCACGATCAGCAGGGGGAATTCGAAGCTGACCCCGAACACCACCAGCAGGTTGAGCAGAAAGCCAAAGTAGCGGTCGCCAGACAGCGCGGTCACCTGCACGTCGCTGCCGACGGTCAACAAAAAGCCCAACGCCTTGGACAACACCAGGTAGGCCAGTACGGCACCGGCGACGAACAGCACCGCTGCTGGGATCACGAAGGCCACCGCGAAGCGGCGCTCCCTCTGGTAGAGACCAGGCGTGATGAACGCCCACAGCTGGTAGAACCACACCGGGCAAGCCAGCACAATGCCGGCGGCCATCCCGACCTTGAGCCGCAACATGAACTGGTCGAACGGCGCGGTGGCCAACAAACGGCACTCTCCGTCGGCGCTGATATCCGCCCGGGCCGACTGCGGCAGGGCACAGTAGGGATGCCGCAGCCACTCTCCGAGGCTGTCCAACCCGAAAATCGAATGCGAATACCAGACGAACCCGAAGATTGTGGTGACCAAGATCGCGGCCAGGGAGATCAGCAACCTGGTGCGTAACTCGGTCAGGTGGTCGACCAGCGACATCGTCGCGTCAGGATTGACGCGGCTGCGCCTGTTACGTGGGTTGAGCCGTTTGAGAAGACCGGCGGCGCGCACTGAAGCGACGCCCGAGCTAAGCCGGCCGAGCCTCGGTGCTGTCTTGACCAGACGCCGCTGAGGGGTCGACACGCTGCGATTGCACCGGCGTGGGGGTCTCGATAGACGCTTCCGCTTTGTTCTCGTTCTGCAGTTCACGGACCTCGGACTTAAAGATTCGCAATGACTTGCCCAACGAGCGCGCCGCATCGGGGAGCTTCTTGGCACCGAACAACACGATCACCACGACAGCGAGGATCGCCCAATGCCACGGACTCAGACTGCCCACTTTGATTACCTCCAGACGTTGACCCGATGCTACCGCAGCGGCCGCGGCACCCGGAGATTTCGCGCCGTCACGGCGGCGCAGCTGCCTGGTATGCATCCAGCGCGGCCGTCGCGGCGTCGCGAACCCGCTGAGCGAGCGACTCCGGCGCCAGAACGCGCACGTCCGAACCGAAGCCCAGCAATAGGCGCGTCATCCAATCCTCAGAGGCGTAGGTCATGGCCACCTCACAGGAGCCGTCCGGCAGCTGTCGTAGCTCCCGAATCGGGTAGTACTCCAGCATCCACGAGGCCGACGGTGCCACCCGCAACGTCGCCGACGGCAGCGATAGGTCACCGTCGAACAGCGACGTGTCCGGTGGCGCCTGCCGTGCCGATTCCGGCGGAACCGCGGGCTCGCCCAACTCGGCGGCATCGACAATCCGGTCGAAACGGAACAGGCGAACCCCTTCGGCCTCACGCGACCAGGCCTCCAAATAGCTGTGCCCGCCGATCAACAGCACCCGGATGGGATCCACGATCCGAGTGGTGAGGGTGTCATGCGACGCGGCGTAATAGTCGATGGTCAGCGCCCGACTGTTCCGCACCGCGGCCCGTACGGCCGCGGCGGCCGGGCTTTCTGTGGGTGCCTGTTCGGCAACGGCGGCCACCGCGCCGGCCGCGGCGGCGATCTTGGCGATGGCGCTGCGCGCCGCCTGCGGGTCAACCACGCCGGGAATGTCCGCTAGCGCCCGCAACGCCACCAGCAGCCCGGTGGCCTCCGGCGATGTGAGCTTTAACGGCCGGTCGATGCCCGCCGAGAACGTCACCTCGATGGTGTCACCGCAGAATTCGAAGTCGATGAGGTCACCCGGGGAATAGCCCGGAAGGCCGCACATCCACAGCTGGTTGAGGTCCTCCTCCAGCTGCTTGGCGGTGACACCCAGCTCGGCGGCGGCCTCGGCGCGGGTGATCCGGGGGTTGGCCTGGAAGTACGGCACCATGTTGAGCAGCCGCACCAGCCGGGTGGACAGGGCGCTCATGCCAGTGCTCCGGCTTGCGCGCGTAGTCGGGCCAGCACATCGTCGCGCAGAGACCCGGGCTGCAGCACGATTGCGTCGGCCCCATAGCCGGTGATCTCACGCGCCAGCCGGTCGCTGGATCGAATCTCAAGCTCGATCACCTCGCCATCGCGACCACCAAGTTGTCGCGGCCCGGCGGACCGCCCGGCACGTCGCAACGCGGTGGCCCGACCCTCGGCTACCCATACCGTGGCTTGCTCACCGGTCGGCACCTCCGTCACCTTCTGCGCCACGATGCTGCGTAGGTCCACACCGGCAGGCACGGTGGTTGCGCCGGCCGGCCCGATTGGCGTCACCTGCGCTCCGATCCGGGACAGCCGGAAGACGCGGGTTGCATCCCGGTCGCGGTCGTGGCCGACCAGATACCAGCGGCCCTTCTCGGTAACCACACCCCACGGCTCGACGGTCCGAACGGTGTACGGCTCTGCGCGCGACGATCGATGAGAGAACTGCACCACCTGCCCGGAATCGATGGCCGACAACAAGATTCCGAGAACGTCCTCAGAGCCGCGCAGTCCCGAAACGGCCGCCGCCGACGCGATGGCCACCGGTGCCCCGGTATCCAAGGGATCGACGTCCACCCCGGCGGCCCGCAGCTTCAGCAACGCGCCCTGGGTCGCGGTGATCAACTCCGGTGACTCCCACAGCTGGGTGGCGACGGCTACCGCGGCCGCCTCATCCGGGGTCAGCTCGACAGGCGACAGGGCGTAGGCGTCGCGGTTGATGCGATAGCCCTCGGTGGGCTCCAACGCCGAGACCCTGCCGACCTCGAGCGGAATGCCGAGGTCACGCAGCTCGTTCTTGTCGCGCTCGAACATCCGGGAGAACGCCTCAACGCTGGGGCTGTCCGAATAGCCTGCCACGCTGGACCTGATCTTCTCCGCAGTGATGTAGCCACGAGTGGACAGCAAGGCTATGACGAGATTGACCAGCCGTTCGACTTTCGAGGTCGCCATTGGTGGTGCTACATGCTCGCGATCAGCCGCTTAACCCGCTCATCGACCGCCCGGAACGGGTCTTTGCACAGCACGGTGCGCTGCGCCTGGTCGTTGAGTTTGAGATGTACCCAGTCGACGGTGAAATCACGTCCCGCCTCCTGCGCGGCGCTGATGAACTCACCGCGCAGCCGGGCCCGGGTGGTCTGTGGGGGCTGATCGACGGCCTCCGCGATTTCTTCGTCGGTGGTGACGCGCGCGGCCAACCCTTTGCGCTGCAGGAGATCAAAGATCCCGCGTCCGCGCTTGATGTCGTGGTAGGCCAGATCCAGCTGAGCGATCTTCGGGTGGGACAACTCCATGTCATAGCGGTCCTGATAACGCTGAAACAGCTTGCGTTTGATCACCCAGTCGATTTCGGTGTCGACCTTGGCGAAATCCTGGCTTTCGACGGCATCGAGTTGGCGGCCCCACAGGTCGACGACCTGCTCGATCTGCGCGTTGGGCTCCCGAGTCTGCAAGTGCTCGACTGCGCGGGTGTAGTACTCCCGCTGGATGTCCAGCGCGCTGGCCTGACGGCCTCCGGCCAACCGCACCGGCCGGCGACCGGTGACATCATGGCTAACCTCACGGATGGCGCGGATCGGGTTATCCAGGGAAAAATCACGGAAGGCGACTCCACTTTCGATCATTTCCAGCACGAGCGCCGCGGTGCCCACCTTGAGCATGGTGGTGGTCTCGGACATGTTGGAGTCGCCGACGATGACGTGCAGCCGCCGGTACTTCTCGGCGTCGGCATGTGGCTCGTCGCGGGTGTTGATAATGGGGCGGGATCGGGTCGTGGCGCTAGAGACGCCCTCCCAAATGTGTTCGGCGCGTTGGCTTAAGCAGTAGGTGGCGGCCTTGGGGGTCTGCAGCACCTTGCCGGCCCCGCAGATCAGCTGGCGGGTGACCAGGAAGGGCAGCAGCACGTCGGAGATCCGGGAGAACTCACCGGCCCGCACGATCAGGTAGTTTTCGTGGCAGCCGTAGGAGTTGCCCGCCGAATCGGTGTTGTTCTTGAACAGGTAGATGTCGCCGCCGATGCCCTCGTCGGCCAGCCGCTGCTCGGCGTCAACGAGCAGGTCTTCCAGCACCCATTCACCGGCCCGGTCATGGGTGACCAGCTGCACCAGGCTGTCGCATTCGGCGGTGGCGTACTCGGGATGACTGCCCACGTCGAGATACAGGCGCGCACCGTTACGCAGGAAGACGTTGGAGCTGCGGCCCCAGGACACCACACGGCGAAACAGGTAGCGGGCCACCTCGTCCGGGGACAGCCGACGGTGACCGTGAAATGTGCAGGTGACACCGAACTCGGTTTCGATGCCCATGATTCGACGCTGCACGTATTTGAGGGTACTGGTTGTTGGTTGGCGGCGGCGCGATAGCCACGCCCGTTACCCGTCCGGGCCGGACGGGCCGGGGACTCCGAACAGCAGCCCGCCGGTGCCGCCGCTGCCGCCGGGCCCCGCGGCCCCGTCCGGAGTACCGGGTCCGCCGGCGGCGCCAGCCCCACCGGCGCCACCGTCGCCGAACAAGATGGCGGTGCCGCCGTGCCCGCCGACACCGCCCGGCCCGCCGGGCGAGGTGGTGTTCATGCCGGGCCCCCCTTGGCCGGCGGCCCCGCCGGCGCCACCGTTGCCGTACCACACGCCGCCGTTGCCACCGCTGCCGCCGGGGTTGCCCGCGCCCCCGACGCCACCGCTGCTGACCGAGCCAGGCGCGCCGCTCCCGCCGCTACCGCCGGCACCACCGTTGCCGATGAGCCGCGCGCTGCCGCCGTTGCCGGCGTTGGTGGAGCCAATAAATGGCAGCCCCCCATTACCGCCGTCGCCGCCGCCGCCGCCATCGCCGTACAGCCACCCGCCGACCCCACCGTCGCCGCCGCGACTACCTACCTGGAACAGGCGCGCACCGAGCCCTGGGTCGCCGCCGTTGCCGCCGCCGCCGCCGCCGACACCAATCAGCCCCGCGTCGCCGCCCCGGCCACCGCTGCCGCCCAACCCGGCGAAACCGTCGCTGGAGACGCCGGTACCTGCATCGCCACCGTTGCCGCCGGAACCGGCCGCCCCTCCATTGCCGTACAGCAGCCCGCCGGCGCCACCGAACTGGCCGAAGCCGCCACTGCCGCCACTGCCGCCGGCCTTGCCGCTCCCGCCGTGCCCACCGTCCCCACCGTTTCCGCCGGCACCGCCGTGACCGATCAGCCCCGCCCGTCCACCCAAACCGCCATCGCCTCCCCCGCCGCCAGCACCGAGGTCTCCCACACCGTTGTCACCGGTACCGCCGACTCCCCCGGCACCCCCGTTGCCCAGCAGCAATCCGCCCAGGCCGCCATTGCCTCCTGCACCGCCGGGCGCACCGTTGCCGCCCCTGCCGCCGTTGCCGATCAGCCCCGCTGACCCGCCGGCTCCCCCGGCAACCCCGGGGCTCGTGCTGTCGCCACCGTTGCCGCCGTTGCCCCACAAGATGCCGCCGTCCCCGCCGGGCTGTCCCACCGGACCACTGGCCCCGTCGGCGCCGTCGCCGACCAGCGGACGCCCCAGCAGCGTCTGGGTGGGCGCGTTCACCGCGTTCAGCAGGTTCTGCTGCGCGTTGGCAATCTCGGCGCTCGCATATGAACCTCCACCGGCGTTAAGCAGTTGGACGAACCGGTCATGAAACGCCGCCGCCTGGGCGCTGACCGCTTGATAGCTCTGGCCTGGGCGCCAAATAGCGCCGCTATGCCCGCCGACACCTCATCGGCGGCGGGCGCCAACGCCCCCGTCGTCGGGACCGCCGCCGCCGCGTTCGCTGCCCTGATGGTCGAACGGATGGCCGCTAAATCCGTGGCCGCAGCCAGCAATGCCTCCGGGCTCGCAATCACAAACGACATTGCGCACCTCCCACCAACCCGCGATAACCCGGCTGCGCCGGAACCGTCGATGCGTATGGCAGGAATATCGTATTGCGATCCCCCACCCTCAGTCGGGGTGTTCGCCAGATTCGTCGCAGCTCAGCGCTGCGCCGGCGCCAGCATTGGCGATGGCTGGTGGTTAACGCGAGTGGTCGAAGGTGATGGCCGGGGCACTGTTCGAACCGTCGTTCGCCGCAGCGCACCCAGCGGGGCTTCTCAGACGACCCGTGACGCGAACCGTCGTGCTGTCGGTGGCCGCTACTAGTATCGCACACATGTTCGAGATATCGCTGCCGGACCCGACGGAGCTGTGCCGATCCGATGATGGCGCGCTGGTGGCCGCGATCGAGGACTGCGCTCGTGTGGAGGCGGCTGCGAGCGCCCGGCGGTTGTCGGCGATCGCCGAGCTGACCGGCCGGCGCACCGGCGCGGACCAGCGGGCCGACTGGGCGTGTGACTTCTGGGACTGCGCGGCCGCGGAGGTGGCTGCGGCGTTGACTATCAGCCACGGCAAAGCCTCCGGACAAATGCATCTGAGCCTTGCCCTGAACCGGCTGCCCCAGGTGGCGGCGTTGTTTTTGGCCGGGCATCTTGGTGCGCGGCTTTTCTCGATCATCGCCTGGCGGACCTACCTCGTTCGCGACCCGCACGCACTGAGTCTGCTCGATGCCGCCCTGGCCGAACACGCCGGCGCGTGGGGGCCGCTGTCGGCCCCCAAACTGGAAAAGGCCATCGACTCCTGGATCGATCGCTACGATCCCGGGGCGCTGCGGCGCAGCCGTATCTCGGCCCGCACCCGCGACCTATGCATCGGTGATCCCGATGAGGACGCCGGCACCGCCGCGCTGTGGGGCCGGCTGTATGCCACCGACGCCGCGATGCTGGATCGCCGGCTCACCGAGATGGCCCACGGCGTGTGCGAGGATGACCCGCGCACCCTGGCCCAGCGCCGCGCCGACGCGCTGGGCGCGCTGGCCGCCGGCGCCGACCACCTGGCGTGCGGCTGCGGCAAGCCCGACTGCCCCTCCGGTGCCGGCAACGACGAGCGGGCCGCCGGTGTGGTCATCCACGTCGTCGCCGACGCCTCAGCACTTGACGCACAACCCGACCCACACCTATCCGGCGACGAACCCCCTTCGCGGCCCCTCACCCCGGAGACGACCCTGTTCGAGGCGTTGACACCCGACCCCGAACCCGATCCCCCCGCCACCCACGCGCCGGCCGAGCTGATCACCACCGGCGGCGGTGTGGTGCCCGCGCCGCTGCTGGCCGAACTCATCCGGGGTGGGGCCACCATCAGCCAAGTGCGCCATCCCGGCGATCTCGCAGCAGAGCCGCACTACCGGCCGTCGGCCAAGCTGGCTGAATTCGTCCGGATGCGGGATTTGACGTGCCGGTTTCCCGGGTGTGACGTGCCCGCCGAGTTTTGTGATATCGACCATTCGGCGCCCTGGCCGTTGGGGCCGACGCATCCATCAAATCTGAAGTGCGCGTGTAGAAAACACCACCTTTTGAAAACTTTCTGGACGGGCTGGCGGGATGTGCAGTTACCCGATGGCACGGTCATCTGGACCGCGCCCAACGGCCACACCTACACTACCCATCCCGGCAGCCGCATCTTCTTTCCCACCTGGCACACCACCACCGCCGAACTACCCCAAACATCAACGGCAGCAGTCAACGTCGACGCACGCGGCCTGATGATGCCGCGACGGCGCCGGACCCGAGCCGCCGAGCTGGCCCACCGCATCAACGCCGAACGCGCCCTCAACGACGCGTACATGGCCGAACGCAACAAGCCACCATCGTTCTGATGGGCGGCTATTCCCACCTCATGTCAAACACCCCTTCTGGATGTCACGCCCCTTCTGGACACCACCGACGAGTTCTCGTGTCGCCGCACCTATCCAAGAAGACCAACCGCTACGATCGGTCGATGTCGCGGCGCCGCAGTCGACGCAGGAGAACCGCGAAACGTGCCGGCCGCTCCGTCGACAAGAGAGAAGGACTGCATGCTGGTTTTGCACGGCTTCTGGTCCAACTCCGGCGGGATGCGGCTGTGGGCGGAGGACTCCGATCTGCTGGTGAAGAGCCCGAGTCAGGCGCTGCGCTCCGCGCGGCCACACCCGTTCGCGGCGCCCGCTGACCTGATCGCCGGCATACATCCGGGCAAACCCGCAACCGCCGTTTTGCTGTTGCCGTCGTTGCGATCGGCGCCGCTGGACTCGCCGGAGCTGATCCGGCTCGCCCCGCGCCCGGCCGCGCGAACCGATCCGATGCTGTTGGCGTGGACGGTACCGGTGGTGGACCTGGACCCC
This sequence comes from Mycobacterium tuberculosis H37Rv, assembly GCF_000195955.2. Classification (GTDB taxonomy): domain Bacteria; phylum Actinomycetota; class Actinomycetes; order Mycobacteriales; family Mycobacteriaceae; genus Mycobacterium; species Mycobacterium tuberculosis. Next base: position 2,360,546 of record NC_000962.3, read on the forward strand.
ACCGCGGCGTTGGCCGCCTTCGACCAGCCCGCCCCCGACGTCCGCTACGGCGCGTCCGTCGACTACCTGGCCGAGCTGGCCGTTTTCGCGCGCGAGTTGGTCGAGCGTGGTCGCGTGCTGCCCCAGCTGCGCCGCGACACCCACGGCGCGGCCGCCTGCTGGCGTCCGGTGTTGCAGGGACGCGACGTGGTCGCGATGACCTCGCTGGTCTCGGCGATGCCGCCGGTCTGCCGCGCCGAAGTTGGTGGGCACGACCCGCACGAACTGGCAACCTCGGCTCTGGACGCGATGGTCGACGCCGCCGTGCGCGCGGCGCTGTCACCGATGGACCTGCTGCCCCCGCGACGGGGTCGCTCCAAACGGCATCGGGCCGTGGAGGCTTGGCTGACCGCGTTGACCTGCCCGGACGGCCGGTTCGACGCGGAGCCCGACGAACTCGACGCGCTGGCCGAGGCGTTGCGGCCATGGGACGACGTCGGTATCGGCACCGTCGGCCCGGCGCGGGCGACGTTTCGGCTGTCCGAAGTCGAGACCGAAAACGAGGAGACGCCCGCGGGCTCGTTGTGGAGGCTGGAGTTCTTATTGCAGTCGACGCAGGACCCCAGCCTGCTGGTCCCCGCCGAGCAGGCATGGAACGACGACGGCAGCCTGCGCCGCTGGCTGGACCGGCCGCAGGAGCTGCTGCTGACCGAACTGGGCCGGGCCTCTCGGATTTTCCCCGAGCTCGTCCCGGCGCTGCGCACCGCGTGCCCGTCCGGGCTTGAGCTCGACGCCGACGGCGCCTACCGATTCCTGTCGGGTACGGCCGCGGTGCTCGACGAGGCTGGGTTTGGCGTGCTGCTGCCGTCCTGGTGGGACCGCCGCCGCAAGCTGGGCTTGGTCCTGTCCGCATATACCCCGGTCGACGGCGTGGTGGGCAAGGCCAGCAAGTTCGGCCGCGAGCAGCTCGTCGAGTTCCGCTGGGAGCTGGCCGTGGGCGACGATCCGCTCAGCGAGGAGGAGATCGCGGCGCTGACCGAAACCAAGTCCCCGCTGATCCGGCTGCGTGGCCAGTGGGTCGCGCTCGATACCGAACAGCTGCGCCGCGGGCTGGAGTTTTTGGAGCGTAAGCCAACCGGCCGCAAGACCACCGCCGAGATCCTCGCGCTGGCCGCCAGCCACCCCGACGACGTGGACACCCCGCTCGAGGTCACCGCCGTACGCGCCGACGGCTGGCTCGGGGACCTGCTCGCCGGGGCCGCCGCGGCGTCGCTGCAGCCGTTGGACCCGCCCGACGGATTCACCGCGACGCTGCGTCCCTACCAGCAGCGCGGTCTGGCGTGGCTGGCGTTTTTGTCCTCGCTCGGTTTGGGCAGCTGCCTGGCCGACGACATGGGCCTGGGCAAGACGGTGCAGCTATTGGCCCTGGAAACCTTGGAATCCGTTCAGCGCCACCAGGATCGCGGCGTCGGACCCACACTGCTACTGTGCCCGATGTCGTTGGTGGGCAACTGGCCGCAGGAAGCGGCCAGGTTTGCACCCAACCTGCGGGTGTACGCCCACCACGGGGGCGCCCGGCTGCACGGCGAGGCGTTGCGCGACCACCTCGAGCGCACCGACCTGGTCGTGAGCACCTATACCACCGCCACCCGCGACATCGACGAGCTGGCGGAATACGAATGGAACCGGGTGGTGCTGGACGAGGCCCAGGCGGTGAAGAACAGCCTGTCCCGGGCGGCCAAGGCGGTGCGACGGCTACGCGCGGCGCACCGGGTCGCGCTGACCGGGACACCGATGGAGAACCGGCTCGCCGAGCTGTGGTCGATCATGGACTTCCTCAACCCGGGCCTGCTCGGATCCTCCGAACGCTTCCGCACCCGCTACGCGATCCCGATCGAGCGGCACGGGCACACCGAACCGGCCGAACGGCTGCGCGCATCGACGCGGCCCTACATCCTGCGCCGGCTCAAGACCGACCCGGCGATCATCGACGATCTGCCGGAGAAGATCGAGATCAAGCAGTACTGCCAACTCACCACCGAGCAGGCGTCGCTGTATCAGGCCGTCGTCGCCGACATGATGGAAAAGATCGAAAACACCGAAGGGATCGAGCGGCGCGGCAACGTGCTGGCCGCGATGGCCAAGCTCAAACAGGTGTGCAACCACCCCGCCCAGCTGCTGCACGATCGCTCCCCGGTCGGTCGGCGGTCCGGGAAGGTGATCCGGCTCGAGGAGATCCTGGAAGAGATCCTGGCCGAGGGCGACCGGGTGCTGTGTTTTACCCAGTTCACCGAGTTCGCCGAGCTGCTGGTGCCGCACCTGGCCGCACGCTTCGGCCGTGCCGCCCGAGACATTGCCTACCTGCACGGTGGCACCCCGAGGAAGCGGCGTGACGAGATGGTGGCCCGGTTCCAGTCCGGTGACGGCCCGCCCATTTTTCTGCTGTCGTTGAAGGCGGGCGGTACCGGGCTGAACCTCACCGCCGCCAATCATGTTGTGCACCTGGACCGCTGGTGGAACCCGGCGGTCGAGAACCAGGCGACGGACCGGGCGTTTCGGATCGGGCAGCGGCGCACGGTGCAGGTCCGCAAGTTCATCTGCACCGGCACCCTCGAGGAGAAGATCGACGAAATGATCGAGGAGAAAAAGGCGCTGGCCGACTTGGTGGTCACCGACGGCGAAGGCTGGCTGACCGAACTGTCCACCCGCGATCTGCGCGAGGTGTTCGCGCTGTCCGAAGGCGCCGTCGGTGAGTAGCACCTGGTATCCACCACCGTCCCGGCCCCGTCCGGTCGAGGGTGGGATCAAGGCGCGCAGCACCCGCGGCGCGATCGCGCAGACCTGGTGGTCGGAGCGGTTCATTGCGGTGCTGGAGGACATCGGCCTGGGTAACCGGCTGCAGCGTGGCCGCAGCTATGCGCGCAAGGGGCAGGTGATCTCGCTGCAGGTGGATGCCGGCTTGGTCACCGCGCTGGTGCAGGGCAGCCGGGCCCGGCCGTACCGGATCCGCATCGGGATTCCGGCGTTCGGCAAGTCGCAATGGGCGCACGTCGAGCGAACCCTGGCCGAAAACGCTTGGTACGCAGCAAAATTGCTGTCCGGCGAAATGCCCGAAGACATCGAGGACGTCTTCGCCGGCCTGGGCCTGTCGCTATTCCCCGGCACCGCCCGAGAGCTATCACTGGACTGCTCCTGCCCCGACTACGCGGTCCCATGCAAGCACCTGGCCGCCACCTTCTACTTGCTGGCCGAGTCCTTCGACGAGGATCCGTTCGCCATCCTGGCGTGGCGTGGCCGCGAGCGGGAGGATCTGCTGGCCAACCTGGCCGCTGCCCGCGCCGACGGAGCGGCACCGGCCGCCGACCACGCCGAACAAGTGGCCCAGCCGCTCACCGACTGCCTAGACCGCTATTACGCCCGGCAGGCCGACATCAATGTCCCCAGCCCGCCGGCAACCCCATCGACGGCATTGCTCGACCAGCTGCCCGACACCGGACTCAGCGCCCGCGGACGGCCGCTGACCGAGCTCCTGCGACCCGCCTATCACGCCCTGACGCACCATCACAACAGCGCGGGCGGCTGATCCCAGCGCACCCCTTCGAATCGGCCGAAGTCACTGTCGTAGGACACGATGCTGGCGCGATGCTCGACGGCAAGCGCGGCCAGATGCGCGTCGTTGACCAGGTTGGCACCGGTTCCCACGTACGTCAGCATTCTCGCCAGGATATCGGCGTGCCGGACGGTCGGATTCACCAAGACGGCGCTGGGTGCGGCTAGCCAATCCGCGACCTGGGTGATGGCCGCCTCCCGCGGAAGCGGACGGGGGAACAACCCCACCTTGGTCGCCAATCGCACGAACGCCAACAACGGCACCCAGGCGAACCCGACGCGGTCGGCGCCCGACAGCGCACCGTCAAGCCAGCGCAGCGACGGCTTGTGGTGCTCACTTGTGGTGTTCACGGCGTAGAGCAAGACGTTCGCGTCGACGATCTTCATCAACCGCTATGACCCGCGGCGTTGACGGCGCACAAGCTCTTCGTCCTCGAGGTCGGCCGCAAGCTGCAAGGCCCGGTCGAGGTTGACCGCAGGGACGCCCAAGTCTGCCGTGCGGGTGCTGAAGTGACTCGGCGCAGGTCGCCCGGAGGCGCCGTCGCGAATCGCGTCGTTGAGGGCCTTCTTGAAGGACACTTGCCGCTCGGCCATCCGGCGCCTTACCAACTGCTCGACGTCGTCATCCAATGTGACAGTCGTCCGCATTTTGATAGCATAGCATCAAGATTGTCGACAGCATCTCGTCAATCGGCGCGCGGGCCCGTCACTAATCCGGCGATTCGCCGTCGGACTGGGAGTCTTTGGCGCCCGTGGAACCCCTTTGTGTCCCTTGGCATCTTTGCGATCCAGTTCCCGCAGCCGTTTTCCCAACGCGGCACCCGCGATGCGCCGAAACGCGCGCCGTAGCCGGTCGGCGTCGAGCACGGCCACCTCCAGGGTGGCCAGGGGTGGGTTGAGCACCACGGTCGTGAACGTCATTCGCGGTAGCCCGACTCGGCGACCTCGAGCAGTCGACACGCCTTCTGCACGGGAAGTCCTTCTGCGGCCATCGTTGCTATGGCCGCTTACTGCCTTCTAGTCCGTGCGGCTCTCGCAACAGCTCACGGGACCTTTTTGAGGATCGCCACTTCAGGTCTTCAACTCGCGGATGCCCTCATTGGCAACGTTTGCGCCTGCCTTGGGGCGGCCGGCAGCCACCAAGTCGAGCACTTTGCGGCGGAACTACTCGGGGTAACACTTCGGCACGGACACGGCTCGTTCGACGGACGTCGTGACCAGAAGTCGAGCAAACCGACTCCACTCTAGCTAGTGATACAAGCTTTTTTGTAGCCGCGCGATGAACCGCCCCGGCATGTCCGGAGACTCCAGTTCTTGGAAAGGATGGGGTCATGTCAGGTGGTTCATCGAGGAGGTACCCGCCGGAGCTGCGTGAGCGGGCGGTGCGGATGGTCGCAGAGATCCGCGGTCAGCACGATTCGGAGTGGGCAGCGATCAGTGAGGTCGCCCGTCTACTTGGTGTTGGCTGCGCGGAGACGGTGCGTAAGTGGGTGCGCCAGGCGCAGGTCGATGCCGGCGCACGGCCCGGGACCACGACCGAAGAATCCGCTGAGCTGAAGCGCTTGCGGCGGGACAACGCCGAATTGCGAAGGGCGAACGCGATTTTAAAGACCGCGTCGGCTTTCTTCGCGGCCGAGCTCGACCGGCCAGCACGCTAATTACCCGGTTCATCGCCGATCATCAGGGCCACCGCGAGGGCCCCGATGGTTTGCGGTGGGGTGTCGAGTCGATCTGCACACAGCTGACCGAGCTGGGTGTGCCGATCGCCCCATCGACCTACTACGACCACATCAACCGGGAGCCCAGCCGCCGCGAGCTGCGCGATGGCGAACTCAAGGAGCACATCAGCCGCGTCCACGCCGCCAACTACGGTGTTTACGGTGCCCGCAAAGTGTGGCTAACCCTGAACCGTGAGGGCATCGAGGTGGCCAGATGCACCGTCGAACGGCTGATGACCAAACTCGGCCTGTCCGGGACCACCCGCGGCAAAGCCCGCAGGACCACGATCGCTGATCCGGCCACAGCCCGTCCCGCCGATCTCGTCCAGCGCCGCTTCGGACCACCAGCACCTAACCGGCTGTGGGTAGCAGACCTCACCTATGTGTCGACCTGGGCAGGGTTCGCCTACGTGGCCTTTGTCACCGACGCCTACGCTCGCAGGATCCTGGGCTGGCGGGTCGCTTCCACGATGGCCACCTCCATGGTCCTCGACGCGATCGAGCAAGCCATCTGGACCCGCCAACAAGAAGGCGTACTCGACCTGAAAGACGTTATCCACCATACGGATAGGGGATCTCAGTACACATCGATCCGGTTCAGCGAGCGGCTCGCCGAGGCAGGCATCCAACCGTCGGTCGGAGCGGTCGGAAGCTCCTATGACAATGCACTAGCCGAGACGATCAACGGCCTATACAAGACCGAGCTGATCAAACCCGGCAAGCCCTGGCGGTCCATCGAGGATGTCGAGTTGGCCACCGCGCGCTGGGTCGACTGGTTCAACCATCGCCGCCTCTACCAGTACTGCGGCGACGTCCCGCCGGTCGAACTCGAGGCTGCCTACTACGCTCAACGCCAGAGACCAGCCGCCGGCTGAGGTCTCAGATCAGAGAGTCTCCGGACTCACCGGGGCGGTTCACGATTGGGCCGCCCGTAAGGAATGCGTCATGAGCGACTTCGCATCACGGGCGACCAATCATTAATTTGTCAAACCCTTTGACATGCACTACTTGTCCACATTTTGTACACGAAATACCTAACACACTATGGTGCACATCACGCACTTCCACGTTCCGTATTCGGTGTACGATTTTGTCACGCAACTAAGCGTTCAAGAGGGAGTACTATGACTCATCCAAAAGTAAAAGATGACATAGAAATAGAAGAGTCGTGGTTCCGGTGCGGGTAGCTCCCGATGGCTTGACTGTGGTAAGCACCAGTGGCGTGTTCCCCGTGGTTGAGACCAGGAAGTTTTAAAGTCCTACAGCCCGCGGTATTCCGCAGAGGACATTGTGTGCATTTCGCACCTTCGGGTGGGAGAAATCGGGATGATCTCACCACCGGCCACCGGTGGGCGCACTTTGTACCCTTCGATTCCGTTATTCGGCGGATTTAAGCAGTTCGCACCATTACCAAGCAGCCAATGAGGAAGAGCGCAGGTGACTAGGTCGCTTGATCTTTCCCTGTGCAGTAGCTCGGGTTCTTTGAGTTTCGAGGAGGAGAAACCACATGTCCTTTGTGAATGTAGACCCATTTGGGATGTTGGCGGCAGCTGCGACACTGGAGTCCCTTGGTTCCCACATGGCGGTAAGCAATGCCGCGGTGGCCTCGGTGACCACCAAGGTTCCTCCCCCGGCCGCCGACTACGTATCAAAAAAGTTATCGCTGTTCTTTAGTAGCCACGGGCAGCAGTACCAGGTGCAAGCCGCTCGGGGCACGGCCTTTCATCGAAAATTGGTCCGGACCCTGGCGAATGGCGCGCTTGCGTATGAGGAAGTCGAGATCGCCAACAACGAAGGTTTCTAACGTGTCGCCAGTTACGCACGAGTGGCTACCAGCGAGTACAAGGGAGTAACGAATTATGCCCAATTTCTGGGCGTTGCCGCCCGAGATCAACTCCACCCGGATATATCTCGGCCCGGGTTCTGGCCCGATACTGGCCGCCGCCCAGGGATGGAACGCTCTGGCCAGTGAGCTGGAAAAGACGAAGGTGGGGTTGCAGTCAGCGCTCGACACGTTGCTGGAGTCGTATAGGGGTCAGTCGTCGCAGGCTTTGATACAGCAGACCTTGCCGTATGTGCAGTGGCTGACCACGACCGCCGAGCACGCCCATAAGACCGCGATCCAGCTCACGGCAGCGGCGAACGCCTACGAGCAGGCTAGAGCGGCGATGGTGCCGCCGGCGATGGTGCGCGCGAACCGCGTGCAGACCACAGTGTTGAAGGCAATCAACTGGTTCGGGCAATTCTCCACCAGGATCGCCGACAAGGAGGCCGACTACGAACAGATGTGGTTCCAAGACGCGCTAGTGATGGAGAACTATTGGGAAGCCGTGCAAGAGGCGATACAGTCGACGTCGCATTTTGAGGATCCACCGGAGATGGCCGACGACTACGACGAGGCCTGGATGCTCAACACCGTGTTCGACTATCACAACGAGAACGCAAAAGAGGAGGTCATCCATCTCGTGCCCGACGTGAACAAGGAGAGGGGGCCCATCGAACTCGTAACCAAGGTAGACAAAGAGGGGACCATCAGACTCGTCTACGATGGGGAGCCCACGTTTTCATACAAGGAACATCCTAAGTTTTGATTCGGGAACATCCTAAGAAACGGGGGGCGTCGCCGTTGGAGACGTCGCAACGTGTCCGCAGTCCCAAGGGCAACAGTGAAGGGCCCACGGTGCGATCCCCAACACCCGGCTAGAGTGCGCATAATATTTTCCCGCCTCGGCTCAAGGCGTGCACCCCCATCACCGCTAACCATGCTGTGTATCAACAGATTTCATTGTCCCGGCCGTCGCGCGACCGACCAATAGGGTGAGTTCCATGTGCGATATCGCCTAACAGCCGGCTCCCGTACTCCCGTGGCCGATGTGATTATTGATTACGTGGATCACCATGTGGGTGATCGCGGTCGACAGCTTTGGTACCGAGCACATCGCCACAACGCGCGGTACGAATCTAGTACACAAATCCGCACCAGCCGCCATGCGACTTCGCAGGTCATAGCCCCGCAGAGTCGCCGAACCTGCCGCAGTGACAAAAGTCAGGACGGCCGGCGACGCGTCGAGCCGGGGTTAGGCGCAGTTAACGTCGCAGCGGGGTCCCAGACACGCGTCGGACTTTCGGACTCAGCCCGACGATTCGCCGTCAGACTGCGGGCTTTCCTGGTCTACCAGCAACGCTTGCAGGGCGGAGCCGGTGATGCGCCGGAACGCGCGCCGTGGCCGGTTGGCATCGAGAACGGCCACCTCTAAGCTGGCCACGCCAAGGGTGGGTTGATCACCACCCGAGGTGTCGGCACTGCCGGCCCGCAATGCAGCGACCGCGATACGCAGGGCGTCGGTCAGGCTGGCGTTCTCGGCATACGACTCTTTGAGCGCGTTGGCGATCGGCTCCGTGGTGCCGCCCATCACCACGAAATGCGGCTCGTCGGCGATCGACCCGTCGTAGGTAATACGATACAACTCAGGGCGTTTCGTCTCGCCGTAATGCGCCACCTCGGCCACACACAACTCAACCTCGTAGGGCTTGGCCTGTTCGGTGAAGATGGTGCCTAGAGTCTGCGCGTAGACATTGGCCAACTGCCGACCCGTGACGTCACGACGGTCATAGGCGTAACCGCGGGTGTCGGCGAACTGGATCCCGCCGCGGCGCAAATTGTCGAACTCGTTGAACTTGCCCGCAGCCGCAAAACCCACCCGATCGTAGAGCTCACTGATCTTCTGCAGCGACCGCGACGGATTCTCCGCGACGAACAGCACACCACCGGCATAGGCCAGCGCCACCACGCTTTTGGCCCGCGCAATGCCCTTACGCGCCAACTCGCTGCGCTCGCGCATCGCCTGCTCAGGCGAGATGAAATACGGAAAACTCACTTCTCACCGCCATCGGAGCCGAAAGTATCCGCACCCGAACGGCTTTCGATGATCGCGCGGGCCAATTCGGCAATCCGGCTCTCCGGCACGTCAACCGCCCCGTCGGCGTCGATGATCACCGCCGTCGGAAAGATGCCCCGCACCAGGTCCGGACCGCCGGTGGCGGAGTCGTCGTCGGCGGCGTCGTAGAGCGCCTCGACCGCCACCCGCAGCCCCGAATCACCGTCGGTAACCTGCGAATACAACTTCTTCATCGACGACTTCGCGAACAGCGAACCCGAGCCCACCGCCTGATAGCCCTCTTCCTCGATGTTCCAACCGCCGGCGGCGTCGAACGAAACGATACGACCCGCGCTCTGCGGGTCAGACGCATGAATGTCGTAGCCCGCCAGCAACGGCAACGCCAGCAGACCCTGCATCGCGGCCGCCAGATTGCCACGCACCATAATCGCCAGCCGGTTGATTTTGCCGGCAAACGTCAGCGGCACACCCTCGAGCTTCTCGTAGTGCTCAAGTTCCACGGCATACAGCCGGGCAAACTCAACCGCGACCGCAGCCGTGCCAGCGATGCCGGTAGCGGTGTAGTCATCGGTGATATACACCTTGCGCACATCACGCCCAGAAATCATGTTGCCCTGCGTCGAACGCCGGTCACCCGCCATGACAACACCGCCGGGGTATTTCAGCGCGACAATGGTGGTGCCGTGCGGCAGTTGCGCATCGCCGCCTGCGAGTGGCGCACCGCCGCTGATGCTTGCCGGCAGCAACTCCGGCGCCTGGCGGCGCAGGAAGTCAGTGAAAGAAGATAGGTCTACAGCGGGTGTTCCAGAGAGTGAATTAATGGACAGGCGATCGGGCAACGGCCAGGTCACTGTCCGCCCTTTTGGACGTATGCGCGGACGAAGTCCTCGGCGTTCTCCTCGAGGACGTCGTCGATTTCGTCGAGCAGATCGTCGGTCTCCTCGGTCAGCTTTTCGCGACGCTCCTGGCCCGCGGCGGTGCTGCCGGCGATGTCGTCATCATCGCCGCCGCCACCGCCACGCTTGGTCTGCTCTTGCGCCATCGCCGCCTCCTGCTTCCTCATGGCCTTTCAAAAGGCCGCGGGTGCGCGTCACACGCCCGCTGTCTTTCTCTACCCTACCGGTCAACACCAACGTTTCCCGGCCTAACCAGGCTTAGCGAGGCTCAGCGGTCAGTTGCTCTACCAGCTCCACGGCACTGTCCACCGAATCCAGCAACGCACCAACATGCGCCTTACTACCCCGCAACGGCTCCAGCGTCGGGATGCGAACCAGCGAGTCGCCGCCCAGGTCGAAGATCACCGAGTCCCAGCTAGCCGCGGCGATATCAGCCCCGAACCGGCGCAGGCATTCGCCGCGGAAATACGCGCGGGTGTCGGTCGGCGGGTTCTCCACCGCACTCAGCACCTGGTGTTCGGTGACTAAACGCTTCATCGAGCCGCGCGCGACCAGCCGGTTGTACAGGCCCTTGTCCAGCCGGACATCGGAGTACTGCAGGTCGACGAGGTGCAGCCGGGGCGCCGACCAGCTCAGGTTCTCCCGCTGCCGGAAACCGTCGAGCAGCCGCAGTTTGGCCGGCCAGTCCAGCAGCTCCGCGCAATCCATCGGGTCACGCTCGAGCTGATCCAGCACGTGTGCCCAGGTTTCCACGATGTCGGCCGCCCGCGGGTCCGGGTCGCGGCTATCCACCAACTTAGCCACTCGGTCCAGGTAGATCCGTTGCAGCGCAAGACCGGTCAGTTCCCGGCCGTCGGCCAGCGCAACGGTCGCTCGCAGCGACGGATCGCGGGAGATTGCGTGCACCGCATGTACCGGGCGGGCCAGCGCCAGGTCGGTCAGATCTATTGCGTGGGCTGGTCCTTCTTCGATCAGGTCGAGCACCAGCGCCGTGGTACCCAACTTCAGATAGGTCGACGTCTCGGCAAGGTTGGCGTCGCCGATGATGACGTGCAGCCGGCGGTACCTGTCGGCGTCGGCGTGCGGTTCGTCGCGGGTGTTGATGATGCCGCGCTTGAGCGTTGTTTCCAGCCCTACCTCGACCTCGATGTAGTCCGAACGCTGGGATAGCTGGAAGCCGGGCTCATCACCCGAGGGCCCGATGCCGACCCGGCCCGAGCCGGTCACCACCTGCCGGGATACCAGAAAGGGGGTCAGCCCGGTGATGATCGCCGAGAACGGTGTCTGCCGCGACATCAGGTAGTTCTCGTGCGACCCGTAGGAGGCTCCCTTGCCGTCGACGTTGTTCTTGTACAGCTGCAGTTTCGCGGCCCCGGGCACGCTGGCGACATGGCGGGCAGCGGCCTCCATCACGCGTTCGCCCGCCTTGTCCCAGATCACTGCGTCCAGCGGGTCGGTGCATTCGGGCGCGGAGTATTCCGGGTGCGCGTGGTCGACATACAGCCGCGCCCCGTTGGTCAGGATCATGTTGGCCGCGCCGACCTCGTCGGCGTCGACCACCGGCGGCGGCCCGGCCGAGCGACTCAAATCGAAGCCCCGGGCGTCGCGCAGCGGCGATTCCACCTCGTAGTCCCAACGGGTGCGTTTGGCACGCTGAATGCCGGCGGCGGCGGCGTATGCCAGCACCGCCTGCGTCGAGGTGAGGATCGGGTTGGCGGTCGGGTCCGACGGCGAGGAAATGCCGTACTCGACCTCCGTTCCGATAATCCGCTGCATGCCGTAGAGCCTAGGCCCGCCGACGATGCGGGCCGCGCAGCGGGCCGCTGAGGAGGCGGGCATCAAGCAACGCCCGCCGACGATGCGGGCCGCGCAGCGGGCCGCTGAGGAGGCGGGCATCAAGCAAGGCCCGCCGACCCAGAACATCGGAGCGGGCCGCGCAGGAGGTGGACAATCAAGCAGGGCCCGGCGCTAGGGTAGGCCGGCATGAGCCTTTCCGTCCGTCGCCCCCCGGCGGCCCGAGCAGCGGCCATTGTGGAGGCTGAAAGCTGGTTCTTGAAGCGTGGTCTGCCCTCGGTGCTGACCATGCGGGGCCGGTGCCGTCGGCTGTGGCCGCGGTCGGCTCCGATGTTGGCCGCCTGGGCGGTGGTCGAGGGCTGCCTCATGGCCGTCTTCTTCGTCACCGACGGCGGCGAAGTCTTCATCAGCGCGACGCCGACGACAGCGCAATGGGTGATCCTGGCGCTGCTCGCGGTTGCTCTTCCGCTGGCCTCCCTCGTCGGCTGGTTGGTGTCGCAGATATCAAGCGGGCGTGGCCAAGCGGCGGTGGCGACCATGGCGGTGGCCTTCGCGGCCGCATCCGACGTCATCGAATCCGGCCCGATCCAGCTGTTGCGGACCGCCGTCGTGGTGGGCCTGGTGCTGCTGCAGACCGGCTGCGGCGTCGGGTCGGTGCTTGGCTGGGCGGTGCGGATGACGCTGGAGCACCTTGCGACGGTCGGCACGCTGGCGGTCCGGGCCCTGCCGATCGTGCTACTGACGGCATTGGTGTTCTTCAACACCTATGTCTGGCTGATGGCCGCCAACATCAACGGCGAGCGGCTGACGCTGGCGATGGTTTTTCTGCTCGCCATCGCCGGGGCGTTCGTCGTGTCCAAGACGGTGGAACGGGTGCGTCCGCTGCTTCGCTCAACGACGGTGATGCCCCAAGGCAGCCAAAGCCTGGCCGGCACACCCTTCGCGACCATGGGCGACCCCTCTCCCGGCTTCCCCCTCACCCGGGCCGAACGCCTCAACGTGGTCTTCCTGCTGGCGGCCTCGCAACTCGTCGAGATCCTGGTAGTGGCGTCGGTCGGCGCCGCGATATACCTCGTTCTGGGCATGATCATTCTCACTCCGCCGCTGCTTCGGGAATGGACGCACTACGATTCGATGACCACGACGGTGCTCGGCATGACGTTCCCGGCGCCGGATTCGCTCATCCGTATGTGTCTTTTCCTGGGCGCGCTGACGTTCATGTACATCAGCGCCCGCGCGGTCGACGACGCCGAGTACCGCGCGATGTTCCTCGACCCTCTGATCGACGACCTGCACACCGCGCTGCTCGCGCGCAACCGCTACCGCAACAACGTGGTGACCGCGCCGTGCGCCGGTGTTGACGCCGGTCACGTCGATGACTAGGTTCACCCTGATGTCGGCTCCCGAACGGGTAACCGGCTTGTCCGGGCAACGTTACGGGGAAGTCCTTCTCGTAACACCCGGGGAGGCCGGTCCACAGGCCACCGTTTACAACAGCTTCCCGCTTAACGATTGTCCGGCCGAGCTGTGGTCCGCGCTCGATCCGCAAGCCCTAGCCACCGAACACAAAGCGGCCACCGCCCTGCTCAACGGTCCGCGCTATTGGTTGATGAACGCCATCGAGAAGGCGCCCCAGGGCCCGCCGGTGACGAAGACCTTCGGCGGGATCGAGATGCTCCAGCAGGCCACGGTGCTGCTGTCATCGATGAACCCTGCCCCATACACCGTCAGCCAGGTCAGCCGCAACACGGTCTTTGTGTTCAACGCCGGCGAAGAGGTCTACGAACTGCAGGACCCCAAGGGACAGCGCTGGGTGATGCAGACGTGGAGTCAAGTGGTGGACCCCAACCTGTCCCGAGCCGACCTGCCCAAGCTGGGTGAACGGCTCAACCTGCCAGCCGGGTGGTCCTATCATACCCGCGTGCTTACCAGCGAGTTGCGGGTCGACACTACCAACCGGGAGGCCCGCGTCCTGCAAGACGACCTCACCAACAGCTACTCGCTGGTGACCGCCTGAGCCCTACAGGTACTGGCCGAGGTTGGACTCGGTATCAATAGCCCTGCTGGCCGACGAACTCTTTCCGGTGACCAGGGTGCGGATGTAGACGATCCGCTCCCCCTTCTTGCCCGAGATCCGCGCCCAGTCATCGGGGTTGGTGGTGTTGGGCAAATCCTCGTTCTCGGCGAACTCGTCGACGATCGAATCGAGCAGATGCTGTATACGCAGTCCCGGTTGGCCGGTCTCCAGCACCGATTTGATGGCGTTCTTCTTGGCTCGGTCGACGACGTTCTGGATCATCGCCCCGGAGTTGAAGTCCTTGAAGTACATGACTTCCTTGTCGCCGTTGGCATAGGTGACCTCCAGGAACCGGTTGTCGTCGATCTCGGCATACATCCGGTCGACAACCTTCTCGATCATCGCCTTGATGCAGGCCGAACGGTCACCGTCGAACTCGGCGAGATCGTCGGCGTGCACCGGCAAGAACTCGGTCAGGTACTTCGAGTAGATGTCCTGCGCCGCTTCGGCATCAGGCCGCTCGATCTTGATCTTCACGTCGAGGCGCCCGGGCCGCAGGATGGCAGGGTCGATCATGTCCTCTCGGTTGGAGGCGCCGATCACGATGACATTCTCGAGTCCCTCCACCCCGTCGATCTCGCTGAGCAGCTGCGGGACCACCGTGGTCTCGACGTCCGAGGAAACGCCGGTGCCACGGGTGCGAAAGATCGAGTCCATCTCGTCGAAAAACACGATCACCGGAGTGCCTTCCGACGCCTTCTCGCGGGCCCGTTGGAAGATCAGCCGGATGTGGCGTTCCGTTTCCCCGACGAATTTGTTCAGCAGCTCGGGGCCCTTGATGTTGAGGAAGTACGACTTCGCCTCGTGGGCATCGTCGCCGCGGACCTCGGCCATTTTCTTGGCCAACGAGTTGGCCACAGCCTTGGCGATCAACGTCTTACCACAGCCGGGTGGGCCATAGAGCAACACACCCTTGGGCGGGCGCAGCGAGTACTCCCGGTACAACTCCTTGTGCAGGAACGGCAGCTCCACGGCGTCGCGGATCTGCTCGATCTGGCGGCTCAGACCGCCGATGTCGGCGTAGCTGACGTCCGGCACCTCTTCCAGCACCAGGTCTTCTACCTCGGCTTTGGGGATGCGTTCGAAGGCATAGCCGGCTTTGGTGTCGACCAGCAGCGAGTCGCCGGGGCGCAGCTTGCGCGGCCGGGTGTCATCGTTGAGGGCCTCAGGGAGGCCGTCTGGCAGGTCCTCGGCGATCAGGGGATCAGCCAGCCAAACAACGCGTTCCTCGTCGGCGTGGCCGACGACCAGAGCCCGATGACCGTCGGCCAGGATCTCGCGCAAGGTGGATATCTCGCCGACCGCCTCGAATGTGCCGGCCTCCACGACGGTCAGGGCCTCGTTGAGCCGGACCGTCTGCCCCTTCTTCAGCGATGCAGCGTCAATATTCGGTGAGCACGTCAGGCGCATCTTGCGACCCGATGTGAACACATCGACCGTGTCGTCGTCGTGCGTGGCCAGCAGGACGCCGTAGCCACTGGGCGGCTGCCCCAGCCGGTCAACTTCCTCGCGCAGCGCCAGCAGTTGTTGACGGGCTTCTTTAAGAGTTTCCATTAATTTGGAATTGCGGGCAGCAAGTGAGTCGATACGGGCTTCGAGTTGATGTATATCGCGGGCAGAGCGCGTCGGGGCATGTGATCCGACGGCGTTCTCAAGTTGCTCGCGCAGGACCGCAGCCTCGCGCCGCAGCTGTTCTAATTCGGCGGCATCACCACTGGACAGCGGGCTATCCCGGGGGATGCCGAATGCCTCAGAACGCTCTGACTCACCCATGTTGCGCTCCTTTCCCACGCCAGGAATCGCGCGGCGGATACTCCAACGCTACCGGCGATCGGCGCTTCATGTTGGCAGTCGAATGCCGATGGAAAGTAACAACTTGTATCGCTGGTAATCTCGGCCCCGAATCCAGCCGATCAAACGGACCTTGAGAGGAGCACTGTGACCGCGAAATCCCTAGCCACAGGCGTAGTGGGCGACGCGGCGATCAGTGCGGCGGCCGCCGCCGAGACTTCTGCTGCATTCGCAAGCGGCCGGTAGCCGAGCGTGTCGCTGGATGCGCCGAAACATCCGTGTAACCCTGGGCGCCGCCACCATCGTGGCGGCGTTAGGGCTCTCCGGGTGTTCACACCCTGAGTTCAAGCGTTCGTCGCCGCCTGCCCCGTCACTGCCGCCCGTCACGTCGAGCCCGCTCGAGGCCGCGCCGATCACGCCCCTGCCCGCACCCGAAGCCCTGATCGATGTGCTGTCCCGGCTCGCCGACCCGGCCGTGCCGGGCACCAACAAGGTGCAGCTCATCGAGGGCGCGACCCCCGAAAACGCCGCTGCCCTGGACAGGTTCACCACCGCACTGCGTGACGGGAGCTACTTGCCCATGACCTTCGCGGCCAACGACATCGCATGGTCGGACAACAAGCCGTCCGACGTGATGGCCACCGTCGTCGTCACCACTGCCCATCCGGACAACCGCGAGTTCACGTTTCCCATGGAATTCGTGTCCTTCAAGGGCGGCTGGCAATTGTCTAGGCAGACCGCGGAAATGCTGCTGGCCATGGGTAACTCACCGGATTCGACTCCGTCGGCTACCAGCCCGGCGCCGGCCCCATCACCGACTCCCCCTGGCTGAGCTCCCGATGTGGATTGGCTGGCTGGAATTCGACGTGCTGCTGGGCGACGTGCGCTCACTCAAGCAGAAGCGGTCGGTGACCCGCCCCCTGGTCGCCGAGTTGCAGCGCAAATTCAGCGTGTCGGCCGCCGAGACCGGTTCGCATGATCTGTACCGGCGGGCGGGCATCGGTGTGGCCGTGGTGTCCGGTGACCGCAGCCACGCCGTCGATGTCCTCGACAACGCCGAACGTCTGGTAGCCGCACATCCGGAGTTCGAGTTGCTGTCCGTGCGCCGGGGCCTGCACCGCACTGACGACTAAGTGGACTGGCTCCCAGCTGTGTCTCCCGCTACCCGTCGCGTCCCTCGCGCTTACGACCTAGCGGCGCCGGAGCCACAGCCCCCGGCGCCAACCGGCGCGTTGCTACCAGGAACGCGGTATGCCCGCGCATCGAATGCTGCGGCCGAACCGCCAACCCTACGACGTTCCAGCCCCGCTGCAGCGTCTCCCAGGCTCTCGGTTCGGTCCAGCACTGCTTGGCCCGCAGTGCCTCCACGATCCTCGACAGCTGAGTGACGGTGGCCACGTAGACCATCAGCACTCCGCCGGCGACCAGCAGCCGCGATACCGCGTCGAGCACCTCCCACGGCGCCAGCATGTCGAGCACGGCCCGATCAACGGATCCGTCGGGCAGTTCGGAGTCGGCGAGGTCGCTGACGACCAGTCGCCAGTTGTCCGGCGGCTGGCCGTAGCAGCCGCTCACATTGCGCCGGGCGTGTTCGGCATGATCGGCGCGCTGTTCGTAGGAGATCACCTGTCCGGCCGGCCCAACCGCCCGCAGCAAAGACAAGGTCAGAGCACCGGATCCGGCTCCTGCCTCCAGCACCCGCGCGCCGGGAAATATGTCGCCCTCATGCACGATCTGGGCCGCATCTTTGGGATAGATCACCTGCGGGCCGCGCGGCATCGACATGACGTAGTCGACCAGCAGCGGGCGCAGCACCAGGAACAGGGCGCCGTTGCTGGATTTGACCACGCTGCCTTGCTCCAACCCGATCACCGCGTCGTGGGCGATCGAGCCACGATGAGTGTGGAATTCGGCACCGGGAGTCAGCGACATGGTGTAGCGGCGCCCCTTAGCGTCGGTGAGCTGAACACGTTCGCCGATGCTGAATGGGCCGGTTGCTGACACGCCGTCTAGCGTGCCAGCCGACTCGCCGCGATCGGTGCTCGGGGTTGTCGGCGCCCAACCCTAAGCTGCGGACATGGCCGACCAGCCGGACCCGCCCACACCACGGCCGGCGTTATCACCGTCACGGGCGACGGACTTCAAGCAATGCCCGCTGCTATACCGGTTTCGCGCGATCGACCGGCTACCCGAGGCGACGTCGGCGGCGCAGTTACGGGGTTCGGTGGTGCACGCCGCGCTTGAGCAGCTCTATGGGCTACCCGCGGGGCTGCGCAGCCCGGATACTGCGAGGTCACTGGTGCAGCGCGCTTGGGACCAGATGGTCGCCGCGGAGCCCGAACTGGCCGGCGAACTGGACCCCGGACAACCAACCCAGCTGCTGGAGGACGCCCGCGCGTTGGTGTCCGGCTACTACCGGCTGGAAGACCCGACTCGGTTCGACCCGCAATGCTGCGAACAGCGGGTGGAGGTCGAACTGGCCGACGGAACTCTGTTGCGCGGCTACATCGACCGCATTGACGTCGCCGCCACCGGCGAGCTGCGGGTGGTCGACTACAAGACTGGCAAGGCGCCGCCGGCGGCGCGGGCGTTGGCGGAGTTTAAGGCGATGTTTCAGATGAAGTTCTACGCGGTGGCGCTATTTCGGTCGCGCGGCGTGCCGCCCACCCGGCTGCGGCTCATCTATCTGGCCGACGGCCAGCTGCTCGACTATTCACCGGACCGCGACGAGCTATTGCGTTTCGAAAAGACGTTGATGGCGATTTGGCGTGCTATCCAATCCGCAGGCGAGACAGGCGATTTCCGCCCCAACCCATCGCGGCTCTGCGATTGGTGCCCGCATCAACAGCGCTGCCCGGCCTTCGGCGGAACACCACCGCCCTATCCAGGGTGGCCCACCGAGCCGGCGGCATAAACGATCGCGTCGAAGTGCGGTGTCATAGGGCCGCCGCGGCGGCGACGATGGCAAACCCGCCCAACACCGCGACCGAATCCTCGAGCAGCGCGATCGGCAGGTCGTGGCCGCCACGGGCAGCCACCAGCCTCGTACGTGCCTGATAGCCGCCCATGGTGCCGAGCACGGCGCCGATAACCCCAGCGCCAAGCCCGCCCCACCGGTAGCCCCACGCGGTGCCGATGACCGCGCCGGCGAACGCGCCCAAAATGATCCGGACAGCGAACACCGGCGTCACGGTACGCGGCGGTGTTTTGGGACGTTTGTCGTTAACGAGTTCGGCGACCGCAAGAACGCTGACGATCACCACGGTCACGAAATTGCCCATCCAGGATGCCCAGGTTCCATGCAGGTTGATCCAGCCGAGAAAGGCGGCCCAGGAGACCACGGCCGGGGCCGTCAGGGAACGCAACCCGGCGACGACACCGATAAGCAGCGCCAGCAGCAGAACAAGGACATGCGTCACAGCGATCCCTCCTGACACAGACGTTATGGGCAATCAGGCCCCAGCGGACGCTAACACAGCGTGGGCCCCGCCACAGGATCAGAATCGGCAGAACCTGATGTCCGACGCCAGAATCGCTTTGGCCCCGATCGCAGCGAGCTCATCCATGATGCCGTTGACGTCCCGGCGCGGCACCAGGGCGCGGATTGCCACCCAGTCCGGGTCGGCCAGCGGGGCGATGGTCGGTGACTCCAGCCCCGGCGTGATCGCCGTGGCCTTCTTCAACGCCGAGCGCGGGCAATCGTAGTCGAGCATCAGATACTGCTGGCCGAAGACCACCCCCTGCACCCGAGCGACCAGTTGATCGCGCGCCTCGGTCTGGTCTTGGCCGTCCGTACCGGCCCGCTCGATGAGCACCGCCTCCGAATCGCACAGCGGCTCACCAAAGGCCACCAGGTCGTGCTGGCTCAGCGTGCGACCCGACCCCACCACATCGGCGATGGCATCGGCCACCCCGAGCTGCACCGAGATCTCCACGGCACCATCAAGTCTGATGACCGTTGCTTCGATTCCCTTGGTGGCCAGATCTTTCCGGACCAGATTCGGGTAGGCGGTGGCGATCCGCATCCCGGCTAGGTCGGCAGTCGTCCAGTTCCGCCCGGCGGGAGCGGCATAGCGGAAGCTGGACGACCCGAAGCCCAGCGCCAGGCGTTCCCGAACCTGTGCACCGGAATCGCACACCAGGTCGCGTCCGGTGATCCCGAAGTCGAGCTCTCCCGAACCGACATATATGGCAATGTCTTTGGGCCGCAAGAAGAAGAACTCGACGTTGTTGACCGGATCGATGACGGTCAAGTCTTTGGAATCGGTGCGGCGGCGGTAGCCGGCCTCCGCGAGGATCTCGGTGGCCGGCTCGCTCAGCGCACCCTTGTTGGGAACCGCGACCCGCAGCATGCTCACAGCTTTCGATAGACGTCGTCGAGGGACAGTCCACGGGAGATCATCAGCACCTGCGTCCAGTACAGCAACTGGCTGATCTCCTCCGCCAGTGCGTCGTTGGATTCGTGCTCGGCAGCCAGCCACACCTCGCCGGCCTCCTCGAGAAGCTTCTTACCCAGAGCATGAACCCCGCCGTCCAATGCCGCCACCGTGGTGCTGTCGGCCGGCCGGGTGCGGGCACGATCGCCGAGTTCGGCGAACAGATCCTCGAAGGTCTTCACGGCCAGCGATTGTTGCACGTGTCAGCCAGCCAAGTCACGGTGGTTTGACGCCACACGTTCGCCACCGCCGCGCCGCGCATTAGGGCATCCTAATATAGGTTAGGCTACCCTAGTTATTCCTGTGGTCGAAGGAGGCAGCCGAACGTGACCTTCCCGATGTGGTTCGCAGTTCCGCCGGAAGTGCCGTCAGCATGGCTGTCCACCGGCATGGGCCCCGGTCCGCTGCTGGCCGCGGCCAGGGCGTGGCACGCGCTGGCCGCGCAATACACCGAAATTGCAACGGAACTCGCAAGCGTGCTCGCTGCGGTGCAGGCAAGCTCGTGGCAGGGGCCCAGCGCCGACCGGTTCGTCGTCGCCCATCAACCGTTCCGGTATTGGCTAACCCACGCTGCCACGGTGGCCACCGCAGCAGCCGCCGCGCACGAAACGGCCGCCGCCGGGTATACGTCCGCATTGGGGGGCATGCCTACGCTAGCCGAGTTGGCGGCCAACCATGCCATGCACGGCGCTCTGGTGACCACCAACTTCTTCGGTGTCAACACCATCCCGATCGCCCTCAACGAGGCCGACTACCTGCGCATGTGGATCCAGGCCGCCACCGTCATGAGCCACTATCAAGCCGTCGCGCACGAAAGCGTGGCGGCGACCCCCAGCACGCCGCCGGCGCCGCAGATAGTGACCAGTGCGGCCAGCTCGGCGGCTAGCAGCAGCTTCCCCGACCCGACCAAATTGATCCTGCAGCTACTCAAGGATTTCCTGGAGCTGCTGCGCTATCTGGCTGTTGAGCTGCTGCCGGGGCCGCTCGGCGACCTCATCGCCCAGGTGTTGGACTGGTTCATCTCGTTCGTGTCCGGTCCAGTCTTCACGTTTCTCGCCTACCTGGTGCTGGACCCACTGATCTATTTCGGACCGTTCGCCCCGCTGACGAGTCCGGTCCTGTTGCCTGCCGGGCTGACCGGGCTTGCCGGGCTCGGTGCGGTATCGGGGCCGGCCGGACCAATGGTCGAACGTGTGCACTCCGATGGTCCCAGCCGGCAAAGCTGGCCTGCGGCCACCGGAGTCACCCTGGTGGGTACCAACCCGGCTGCCCTGGTTACCACGCCCGCACCCGCTCCGACCACGTCCGCGGCACCGACGGCACCGTCGACTCCCGGATCCAGTGCCGCCCAAGGCCTTTACGCGGTCGGTGGTCCCGACGGGGAAGGGTTCAACCCGATCGCCAAGACGACAGCACTCGCCGGTGTTACCACCGATGCCGCCGCACCTGCCGCCAAACTGCCCGGCGACCAAGCTCAGAGCAGCGCCAGCAAAGCAACAAGACTGCGGCGACGTCTCCGGCAACACCGCTTCGAGTTTCTGGCCGACGACGGCCGCCTGACCATGCCAAACACACCGGAGATGGCAGACGTCGCCGCCGGCAACCGTGGATTGGATGCGCTGGGGTTCGCCGGCACGATCCCAAAATCGGCGCCCGGATCAGCGACCGGGCTTACTCACCTAGGCGGCGGATTCGCCGACGTCCTGTCGCAGCCGATGCTTCCGCACACGTGGGACGGGTCAGATTAAACGTTGAAGTACTTGGCTTCCGGATGGTGCAGGACGAACGCGTCGGTCGACTGTTCGGGATGCAGCTGTAATTCCTCGGATAACGTCACACCGATGCGTTCGGGCTCCAGCAGCGCCATCATCTTGGCGCGGTCCTCCAGATCCGGGCATGCGCCGTAGCCGAAGGCAAAGCGAGCACCGCGGTAGCCGAGCTTGAAATAGTCTTCTTTCGCCTCCGGATCCTCGGCCGCCATCGCCCGATCCCCGGAGAACTTGAGCTCCTCACGGATCCGCCGGTGCCAGTACTCGGCCAGCGCCTCGGTGAGCTGCACGCCGATACCGTGCACCTCCAGGTAGTCGCGGTAGGCGTTGGACGCGAACAGCTCGTTGGCGAAATCCGCGATCGGCTGACCCATGGTCACCAGCTGGAACGGCAGCACGTCAACCTCGCCACGCTCGGCGGCCAGCTCCCGCGAGCGGATGAAATCGGCAATGCACAAAAACCGACCGCGCTGCTGGCGCGGGAAGTGAAACCGGTAGCGCACCGGGGCGTCGGGCTTGGGCTCGGTGAGCACCACGATGTCGTTGCCCTCGGACACCGCCGGGAAATAGCCGTACACCACGGCGGCGTGCGCCAAGATGCCGTCGGTGGACAGCCGGTCCAACCAGTACCGCAGCCGCGGCCGGCCCTCGGTCTCGACGAGATCTTCGTAGGACGGACCCTCACCGCCGCGCTGGCCGCGTAAACCCCACTGGCCCAAAAACAATGCGCGCTCATCGAGCAGACCGGTGTAGTCGGCCACCGCCAGGCCCTTGACGATCCGCGAACCCCAGAACGGCGGCGCCGGGACCTCGATGTCGGCCGCGACATCGGAGCGTTCGGGCACCTCGACTGGTTCTTCGGCGGCTTTGCGCTGTGCGGCAATGCGTTTGGATCGCTGGTGGCGGGCCTTACGTTCGGCTTCTTTCTCACGCGCCTTAATGGCTTCCGGGCTGTTTTCGTCGGGCGCCTCGCCGCGCTTGGCGCTCATGATGGTGTCCATCAACTTCAGGCCCTCGAAAGCGTCTCGCGCGTAATGCACTTCGCCCTGGTAGATCTCGGCCAGGTCGTTTTCGACATAGCTGCGCGTCAACGCCGCGCCGCCGAGCAGCACCGGGAACTTTTCGGCGACTCCCCGGGTGTTCATCTCCTCGAGGTTTTCCTTCATCACCACGGTCGACTTCACCAGCAGGCCCGACATGCCGACCACGTCGGCGCTCTTGTCCTCGGCGACTTCGAGGATGGTGGCGATTGGCTGCTTGATGCCGATGTTGACCACTTCGTAGCCGTTGTTGCTCAAGATGATGTCGACCAGGTTCTTGCCGATGTCGTGCACGTCGCCCTTGACGGTGGCCAGCACGATGCGTCCCTTGCCCGAATCGTCGTCCGAGCGCTCCATGTGCGGTTCCAGATACGCGACGGCGGCTTTCATTACCTCCGCCGACTGCAGCACGAACGGCAGCTGCATCTGGCCGGAGCCGAAGAGCTCGCCGACCGTCTTCATGCCGGCCAGCAGATGTTCGTTGATGATCTGAAGCGGCGGCTTTTGCGTCATCGCCTCGTCGAGATCGGCGTCCAGGCCGTTGCGCTCGCCGTCGACGATGCGTTGGGCCAGCCGTTCGAACAGCGGCAGCCCAGCTAGTTCAGCCAGTCGGTCCTCTTTCGAGGAGGCCGCCGACACGCCTTCGAACAGCCGCATCAGCTCCTGCAGCGGATCGTAGTCCTCGCGGCGGCGGTCGTAGACCAGATCCAGGGCGACGTTGCGTTGCTCCTCGGGAATCCGGTTCATCGGCAGGATCTTCGACGCGTGCACGATCGCCGAATCCAGCCCCGCTTCTTGGCATTCGTGCAGGAACACCGAGTTGAGCACCTGGCGCGCTGCGGGATTGAGACCAAACGAGATGTTGGACAGACCAAGTGTGGTCTGCACATCCGGGTGGCGCTTTTTCAGTTCGCGGATCGCCTCGATGGTCTCGATGCCGTCGCGGCGGGACTCCTCCTGACCGGTGGCGATGGTGAACGTCAAGGTGTCGATGAGGATGGATGATTCGTCGACGCCCCAGTTGCCGGTGATGTCGTTGATCAGCCGCTCGGCGATCTCGACCTTCTTCTGCGCGGTGCGGGCCTGGCCCTCTTCGTCGATGGTCAGCGCGACCACCGCCGCGCCGTGCTCGGCGACCAGCGCCATGGTCTTGGCAAAGCGCGATTCCGGGCCGTCGCCGTCCTCGTAGTTCACCGAGTTGATCGCGCAACGGCCACCCAGATGCTCCAAACCCGCCTGCAGCACCGCGGTTTCGGTGGAGTCCAGCATGATCGGCAGCGTCGAGGACGTGGCCAGCCGGCTGGCCAGCGCCTTCATGTCGGCCACACCGTCGCGGCCCACGTAGTCCACACACAGGTCCAGCAGGTGGGCGCCGTCGCGGGTCTGGTCCTTGGCGATGTCCAGGCACTTCTGGTAGTCCTCGGCGATCATCGCCTCACGAAAACCCTTGGAGCCGTTGGCGTTCGTTCGCTCCCCGATCACCAGAACCGAGGCGTCCTGGGCGAACGGGATTGCGGTGTACAGCGACGACACCGACGGCTCGTAGCTGACCTGTCGCTCGGGACGCTTGATGTTCGCAACCGCGGCAGCCACTTCGCGGATATGGGCCGGGGTGGTGCCGCAGCAGCCACCGACCAGCGAGAGCCCGAACTCGGCGATGAAGCCGGCCAGCGCCTCGGCCAATTCGTCGGGCAGCAACGGATATTCGGCGCCCTTGGCGCCCAGCACCGGCAACCCGGCGTTGGGCATCACCGACACCGGGATGCGGGCGTGCCGGGACAGGTGGCGCAGGTGCTCGCTCATCTCGGCCGGACCCGTCGCGCAGTTCAAGCCGATCATGTCCACACCGAGCGGCTCGACAGCGGTCAACGCCGCCCCGATCTCGCTGCCCAGCAGCATGGTGCCGGTGGTCTCGACGGTGACGTGGGCAAACACCGGAATGTGCCGCCCGGCCCGCGTCATCGCCCGCCGCGACCCCAACACCGCCGCCTTCAGCTGCAGTAGGTCCTGGCAGGTTTCCACCAGGATGGCGTCGGCTCCGCCGTCCAGCATGCCCAGCGCGGCCTCGGTGTAGGCGTCGCGGATCACCGCGTATTCGGTGTGGCCCAGAGTCGGCAGCTTGGTGCCCGGCCCCATCGACCCCAGCACGTAGCGCTTGCGGTCGGGACTGCCCAGCTCGTCGGCCACCCGGCGTGCGATCGCGGTGCCCTTCTGTGATAGATCGCGGATCCTGTCGGCGATGTCGTAGTCGCCGAGGTTGGACAGGTTGCAGCCAAACGTGTTCGTCTCGACGGCGTCGGCGCCCGCTTCGAAATAGTTGCGGTGAATGGTTTCCAGCACGTCAGGGCGGGTTTCGTTGAGGATCTCGTTGCAGCCCTCCAGGCCGCGGAAGTCGTCGAGCGTGAGGTCCGCGGCCTGTAGTTGGGTTCCCATTGCACCGTCGCCGACCATCACTCGCTGCGACAAGACGTCGAGCAGATCGGTGTCGTAGAGGTGCTTGTCGGCCGCAGTCACATGGCAAGGATAGTCGGCCTATGAAATTTCCTCAGTCGTTGACAGCGCTCTGCCAGGTACCGCGACGTCGCATCGGTCACAGCTGCCACAAGAGTCTCAGCTGAGGCAGGCACACAACGTGCCCACCTCAGCGCGACAAAGCGTGGCCATCGCTACTAGCCGGGCCGCCTCAGACGACGTGCACGGTTCGCATCGTCGCCCGGGTGGACGCCGTAGGCTGACCAGGTGACCCCATCGGAGGGCAACGCACCGCTGCCCGAACTGCACAACACCGTCGTCGTGGCTGCGTTCGAGGGCTGGAACGACGCCGGCGACGCGGCCGGCGATGCCGTGGCACACCTGGCGGCCAGCTGGCAAGCACTGCCGATTGTCGAGATCGATGACGAGGCCTACTACGACTACCAGGTCAATCGGCCGGTCATCCGCCAAGTCGATGGGGTTACCCGGGAACTGCAGTGGCCGGCCATGCGGATCTCGCACTGCCGCCCACCCGGCAGCGACCGCGACGTGGTGTTGATGTGCGGGGTGGAGCCGAATATGCGCTGGCGCACGTTTTGCGACGAGTTGCTGGCGGTCATCGACAAACTCAACGTGGACACCGTGGTGATCCTGGGGGCGCTGCTGGCCGACACCCCACACACCCGGCCGGTGCCGGTCTCGGGCGCGGCCTACTCCGCGGCGTCGGCGCGGCAGTTCGGCCTTCAAGAAACACGCTACGAGGGCCCCACCGGCATCGCCGGCGTCTTCCAATCTGCCTGTGTGGGGGCCGGCATCCCGGCGGTGACGTTTTGGGCGGCGGTGCCGCACTATGTGTCGCACCCACCGAACCCGAAGGCGACGATTGCGTTGCTGCGCCGGGTCGAGGACGTGCTCGACGTCGAGGTGCCGTTGGCGGACCTGCCCGCACAGGCCGAAGCGTGGGAGCGCGAGATCACCGAGACGATCGCCGAAGATCACGAGCTGGCCGAGTACGTGCAGACGCTGGAACAGCACGGCGACGCCGCGGTGGACATGAACGAGGCTCTCGGCAACATCGACGGCGACGCGCTGGCCGCCGAGTTCGAGCGCTATCTGCGCCGGCGCCGCCCGGGGTTCGGGCGCTAGAGGGAGGTTGCGCTGCGGCGGACGACGGTGTCAGCCGGGCGGCCCAGGATCGCCGGAATCACCCTGAGTGCCCGGAGCGCCGGCTTTGCCGGGATTCGTGCCTGTCGACGTACCACCGCCGGCACCAGCCTCGCCGCGCGCACCGCCGCCGCCGCCGGCCCCGCCCTCGCCGCCGCTGCCCATGGCGCCGTGGGCGCCCGAGTGGCCACTGAGCCAGCCGCCCGCCCCGCCCGCGCCACCGGCACCGCGGGCACCTCCGGCGCCGCCGGTGCCACCATCGCCACCATCGCCGCCGTCACCGCCGCGGCCACCGAAGGCGTTACCACCCCCAAAGGCGCTGGCAACGCCGCCGCCACCGGTCCCGCCGGCCCCTCCCCCACCGCCCACACCGCCGGCACCGCCAATGCCGCCGGCACCGCCAGCCCCGCCGTCACCGATCAGCAGCCCGCCGGCCCCGCCAGCCCCGCCCGCGCCGCCGGCACCACCCATGCCGCCAGAGGCTCCGGTATTCCCGTTGCCGCCGAAGCCACCGCGGCCACCTTGGGCAAAGCCCCCAGTGAATTCGTCGGCGAACCCACCTTTCCCGCCGTCGCCACCGAGGCCGCCGGGAGCGCCGGCGCCTCCGATGCCGCCATTGCCACCGGCGCCGCCGGCCCCGCCGTTACCGATCAATCCCGCACTGTTGCCGGCCCCACGGTCCTGACCGGCGGCACCCGCCCCACCGTGCCCGCCATTGCCATACAGCAATCCACCCGGCCCACCGGGCTGGCCCGGCCCGCCGTTAGCGCCGTCGCCGATCAACGGCCGGCCAACAATGCCTGGGTGGGCGCATTGACGGCATTGAGCACTTCGTGTGCCAACGTGGCGTTGGCGGTCTCGGCGGCCGCGTACCACCCGCCACCCGAGGTTAGGGCCGCGACAAACTGCGCGAGATACGCGGCCGCCTGCGCGCTGATCTGTTGGTATTCCTGCGCATTCGCGCCGAACAGCGCCGCGATAGCCATCGACACCTCGTCGGCGGCGGTCGGCCGCCAACGCCGTCGTCGGGCCTGCCACGAGCGCATTGGCCGCGCTGATCGCCGAACCGATCCCCGCCACATCTGCGGCGGCCGCGGTCAGAAAGAAGGTTGCGCGATTACGAACGACATGTAGTCTCCAACCGTTTACGGCCGCCCGGCAAGGACCTAACGAACCGTTAAGTAGGCGGCGACAGCGCGAACGCTACCGTGACCGCACTCGCGCGACCCCACACTAGGAAGCAGCACTAATGATTTTCTTATCTTCTCCGCAGCATCGACGGCGCCAGCCGACGTTGCGGTGTGTGCGGGTACGATTCCGGTGGAGTTGCCGCCACCCCTAGAGTGGGCGAGGATCGCAAGAGCAAATTCCGCGCCGGTAGGACAACGATAGGACCGCCATTACGAAGCCGCCCGAGACTCCTGAATTGAGCGCGGCCTCACAGCGTGTCGGCGCCTTCGGCGAAGAGGCCGGCTATCACAAAGGCCTCAAGCCCCGACAACTGCAGATGATCGGGATCGGCGGCGCGATTGGGACCGGCCTGTTCCTCGGCGCCGGCGGCCGGCTTGCCAAGGCCGGACCTGGGTTGTTCTTGGTGTACGGCGTGTGCGGGGTTTTTGTCTTCCTGATCCTGCGGGCGCTGGGTGAGCTGGTGCTGCACCGTCCGTCGTCAGGCTCGTTTGTGTCGTATGCACGTGAATTTTTCGGCGAGAAGGCCGCTTACGCGGTGGGCTGGATGTACTTCCTGCACTGGGCGATGACGTCGATCGTGGACACCACCGCGATCGCCACCTACTTGCAGCGTTGGACGATCTTCACGGTGGTCCCGCAATGGATTCTTGCCCTGATCGCCTTGACGGTGGTGTTGTCGATGAACCTGATTTCGGTCGAATGGTTCGGCGAGCTGGAGTTTTGGGCCGCGCTGATCAAGGTTCTCGCGCTGATGGCGTTCCTAGTGGTGGGAACCGTTTTTTTGGCCGGGCGATACCCCGTCGACGGCCACAGCACCGGATTGAGCTTGTGGAACAACCATGGCGGGCTGTTCCCGACAAGCTGGCTGCCGCTGCTGATCGTTACCTCGGGAGTGGTGTTCGCGTACTCAGCAGTCGAATTGGTAGGGACGGCGGCCGGGGAGACCGCCGAGCCGGAGAAGATCATGCCGCGGGCGATCAATTCGGTGGTCGCTCGCATCGCGATCTTTTATGTCGGGTCGGTGGCCCTGCTAGCGCTGTTGCTGCCGTATACCGCCTACAAGGCCGGCGAGAGCCCGTTCGTCACGTTCTTTTCCAAAATCGGTTTCCACGGTGCCGGTGACTTGATGAACATCGTTGTGCTTACCGCCGCGCTGTCGAGCCTGAACGCGGGGCTGTATTCGACCGGCCGCGTCATGCATTCGATCGCGATGAGCGGCAGCGCCCCAAGGTTCACCGCGCGAATGTCGAAAAGCGGTGTGCCCTACGGCGGGATCGTGTTGACCGCGGTCATCACCCTGTTCGGTGTCGCGCTGAACGCCTTCAAGCCCGGTGAAGCCTTCGAGATTGTGCTCAACATGTCCGCGCTGGGCATCATCGCGGGTTGGGCCACCATCGTGCTGTGTCAGCTTCGACTTCACAAGCTGGCCAACGCCGGGATCATGCAGCGGCCGCGGTTCCGCATGCCCTTCTCCCCCTACAGCGGCTACCTCACCTTGCTCTTCTTGCTTGTCGTGCTGGTTACGATGGCGTCCGACAAACCGATCGGCACCTGGACGGTGGCGACACTGATTATTGTCATTCCGGCCCTGACCGCAGGCTGGTACCTGGTACGCAAGCGTGTCATGGCCGTCGCCCGCGAAAGGCTGGGTCATACCGGGCCATTTCCGGCGGTCGCCAACCCGCCCGTGAGGTCAAGAGACTGATGCTTCGAAGAGGTGAATCGATCATCCGCAACCGTTACGCCAGTAAGCCACCACTGTACGGAATGGCAATGGTCTTCTTGGCCATGGCCGTCGTCGCCGTGACCGCGTACTTTCGCATGGGCTGGTGGTCGATCATCGGTTACGCCGCCGCTGCCATTATCGGAGTGATCGGGTTCGCACTCGCCTTCCGCGACCTGTCCTGAATCGAGCGCGACAGAACCTCTAGGAATTCTCGAGTGATTCGGTGTAGGCGCTGGCAAAGCGGCCGAGCGCGGCGACCTCGGCATCCATCTGGGGCATCAGCTTGGCAACGGTGTTGCGGATGGGACGTTGGCCTACCCGGGTGGACAACAACGGCTTGAGCCAACGGAACAGGGCCACCCAGCCCGGGCAGTACACGCGATCTTTTCGGCCCTCAATGCCGTTGACGAATGCGGCCGCACACTTGTTGACCGACGTGGTCTTGTTCAACGGCCAAGGGAGGCGCGCCAGCAATTCGGCGAACGCAGGCAGGTCGGCCTTGGTATCGCGAACCAACGCGGTGTCGATCCACGACATGTGCGCCGAGCCGACGCTGACGCCCAGGTGTGCGACCTCGAGTCGCAACGCGTTGGCGAAGTGCTCGTTACCCGCCTTCGACATGTTGTAGGGCGCCATCCCGGGCGGCGCCGCGAACGCGGCAAGCGACGAGACGATCAATACGTAACCGCGGCGGTCGATCAGCGCGGGCAACGTCGCCCGCACCGTGTGGAAGTTACCCAGCAAATTGACGTCCAACACCCGCCGGAACGCCTGCGGGTCGACCTTCAGCACGGAGCCGTAGCTGGCGATGCCGGCGTTGGCCACGACGACGTCGATGCCGCCGAATCGTTCGACGGCCGTCTCGGCTGCGGCCTGCATGGCGGGCAGGTCGCGCACGTCGGCTACCACGGTGAGTAGGCGGTCGTCGCCGCCGAGTTCGGCGCCCATCACCGCCAGCTCTGATTTGCTCAGGTCGGTCAGCACCAGTTTGGCGCCCTTGTTGTGCAGCCGACGGGCGACCTCAGCCCCGATTCCCCGGGCAGCACCGGTAATGAAGACGACCTTGCCTTGCAGCGATGTCATGGCCGAAAACGTACCGCCGCGCCGGCTACAGGTCCACCCCGAGCAGGGCATCGATCGCCGTCGCCACCAACTTCGGCGCCCCGGCATCGTGGCCGCCGTACTCCACCGCATCGGTGACCCAACCATCCAGTGCGGCAATCGCTTTGGGCGTATCGAGATCGTCGGCCAGGTAGCGGCGCACCCGAGCGACAACGTCAACTGCGGCCGGACCGGCGGGAAGTGCGGTTGCGGTGCGCCAACGGTGCAGCCGGGCGGTCGCCTCGTCAAGCACCTGCTGGCTCCAGAACCGATCGGCTCGGTAGTGTCCGGCGAGCAAACCCAGCCGAACCGCCGATGGCTCAACGTCCTGCGCACGCAGCGCCGACACCAGCACGAGGTTGCCGCGGCTCTTTGACATCTTGTGCCCGTCCCAGCCGATCATCCCGGCATGCACGTAGTGCCGCGCGAATCGCCGTTCGCCGCTGACACATTCGGCGTGCGCAGCGGTGAACTCGTGGTGCGGAAAGATCAGATCGCTACCACCGCCCTGGATGTCGAGGCCGCTTCCGATACGACTGAGCGCGATGGCTGCGCACTCGACATGCCAGCCTGGCCGGCCAGGCCCGAACGGGGACGGCCAGCTGGGCTCACCGGGCCGCGCGGCCCGCCACAACAACGCGTCGAGTTCGTCGCTCTTGCCGGGGCGCCGCGGATCGCCGCCACGTTCCTCGCACAGCCGCAGCATGGTGTCACGGTCATACCCTGACTCGTAGCCGAACTGCAGGGTGGCGTCAGCGCGGAAGTAGATGTCCTGGTACTCTCCCATTTCCCGGTCTATGACATAGGCCGCCCCGCACGCCAGCATTTTTTCGATGAGCTCGACCATTTCAGCAATCGCTTCGGTGGCCCCCACGTAGTCTTGCGGTGGTAGCACCCGCAGCGCCGCCATGTCCTCACAGAACAGGGCGACCTCGGCTTGGGCAAGGTCACGCCAGTCGACACCGTCGCGATCCGCGCGCTCAAATAGTGGATCGTCGATGTCGGTGATGTTCTGGACATAGTGCAATTCATGACCGAGATCCAGCCACAGCCGATGGATCAGGTCGAACGTCACATAGGTGGCAGCATGGCCCAGATGCGTGGCGTCGTAGGGCGTGATCCCGCAGACGTACATGGTGGCCTTAGATCCGGGCGCCACCGGACGGACCTGCCGGTCGGCGCTGTCGTACAGCCGTAGCTGCGGGCCTCGTCCCGGCAACACCGGAACCGGTGGGCAATACCACGACTGCATGTCCTCGACTCTAAACGGCCCGGTGACTCCAGCCTTTCTGAGCAGCCCGCGCGCCGATCAGCGCCACGCGTCGGCGATGGCACCGAGCAGGATCGGCGCCACCTCGGCTCGACACATCAGCAGATCCGGCAGGTAGGGGTCCAGTTGGTTGTATCGCAGCGGCGAGCCATCGAGTCGTGACGCGTGCATGCCGGCGGCCAACATCACCCCAGCCGGCGCCGCGGAATCCCACTCCCATTGGCCTCCGGCGTGCAGGTAGGCGTCGACGTAGCCGTCAATGACGGCCATCGCTTTGGCGCCCGCCGAACCGATCGACACCGGTTGGATCGCCAGCGTCTGGCGGATGCGGTGCAGGACTGCCGGTGGCCGGGTGGCGCTGACGGCAATCCGCAAGGTGCCAGGAACGCCGGCCGGCGCGGCGCCGGAAGTCACCGTATCGGTGCGGTACACCACGTTGCCACGGGCCGGCAACGCCACCGCGGCGTCGGTGATCTCGGGCTGGCCATTGGAGGAACGCCGCCACAGCGCAATGTGTACCGCCCAGTCGTCGCGACCCGGTGTGGAGAACTCGCGGGTGCCATCCAACGGGTCAATAATCCACACCCGATCGGATTTCAGCCGGGCCAGATCGTCGTGGGCCTCCTCACTGAGCACTGCGTCACCCGGCCGTTCGGCCTGCAGCCGTCGCAACAGCAGCGAGTTAGCCTGGCGGTCACCGGCTTCCCCGAGCGTCCATGGCTGATCGAAACCGATCTCCGCACGCACCTGGAGCAACAGCTTTCCCGCGTCCGCCGCCAGGTCGGCGGCCAGCTCGGCGTCAGTCAGGTCGTCCGTCAGATCAGGTGCGGCAGGGCTCACCACTTCAGTATCGCCGAGCTGAACGCAGGCATTTGACAATGGGGCTTCACATCATGATGCTCTATAATTCGCATCTTGATGCACAATAGTGGGATGCGAACCACGGTCAGTCTCGCCGACGACGTTGCCGCTGCCGTGCAGCGCTTGCGGAAGGAACGCTCGATCGGGCTGAGCGAAGCCGTCAACGAGTTGATCCGTGCCGGGCTCACGAAACGACAGGTCGCAAATCGGTTCCAGCAGCAGACGTACGACATGGGCGAGGGAATCGACTACTCCAACATCGGCGACGCGATCGAAACACTGGACGGCCCGGCAAGCGGCTAATGCTCATTGACGCAAACCTCCTGCTCTATGCCGTCGACGAGCGTGCCGCGCGGCACCGCGCCGCGGTTGGCTGGCTTTCGGAACAACTCAACGGCTCCCGTCGGGTCGGCTTGCCGTGGCAGAGCCTGGCCGCCTTCCTGCGGATCGGGACTCATCCACGTGCGTTCCCGCGACCACTCACACCTGCCGCGGCATTCGACATCGTCGACCTAAAACGCCGGCCAGGGAATGGGACGATGCCCATTCGGCCCGGGCATCACCGGTTGGTCCAGCAGCGATTGCGCGCGTCGGCGCAGCGCGCCGATTTCGGCTGCGGCGATTCGCCCGGCCAACGCCTCGGCAAGCGGGCCGCCAAGAGCATCGGCGAGCCCGGCAACCGCCTGCAGAATTTGGTCGTCAATCGGCTTGCCGGCCCAACCCCACAGCACGGTGCGCAGCTTGTTCTCGACGTGCAGACACAATCCATGGTCGACCCCGTAGACCTGGCCGTCGATGCCGCACAGGATGTGACCGCCCTTGCGGTCGGCGTTGTTGATAAGCACGTCGAACACCGCCATCCGGCGCAACCGGATGTCGTCCGCGTGCATCAAAACGACCTCGTCACCGGCGTAGTCGTAGGCCCGCAGCACCGGCAGATAGCCCGGCCGCGGCCGGTGGGCGGGAAACAGGTCGACCAGGTCGGGCCCGGGCAGAGGGTCGGAGTCGACCGCGTCGCCGGGTTGCTGCACCCAGAGCTGTAGCATGCCTATGCCCGCCGGACCGTCTCGGATGATGGTGTGCGGCACCAGGTTCCAGCCCAACTGTGTCGACACCAGATAGGCGCTGAGTTCGCGGCCGGCCAGCGTTCCGTCGGGGAAATCCCACAACGGCCGCTCGCCCGAGACCGGCTTGTAGACGCAATGCAGGCTGCGCAGACCCAGCGTGGACTCACACAAAAAGGTGGCGTTGCTCGCCGAGCGGATCCGCCCGAGGACTGTCAGCTCGCCGTCGGCCAACACCGCATGCTCGTCATCCCGCAGGGTCATCGCCAGACCCGAGCAGCACATCGCGCCGGTAACCGTTGGTGCGCGCACAGATGTGTCCCTCGGGATCCAGCGGTTCATCGCAGAGCGGGCACGGCGGGCGTCCCGCAGAGATGACGCGGTAGGACCGAGTAGCGAACTGTCGGGCGGACTCCGGCGTCAGAAATACCCGCACCGCGTCGGGCCCTTCCTCGGTGTCGTCGAGCACCACGGAAGCGTCGAACTCCGCGTCGGTGACGGCCAGCAGTTCGACCACCACGCTCTGCGCCTCCGAATCCCAGCCCAGCCCCATCGTCCCGACCCGAAACTCGGCATCCACCGGCATGATCAGGGGGCTGAGGTCGTCGATCTCAGTGGGTTCCGGGGGCACCGGGGTGCCGAACCGGCGGTTAACCTCGAACAGCAGCGCTCCGATGCGCTCGGCGAGCACCGCAACCTGCTGCTTCTCCAGGACCACCGACACCACCCGGGAGTCGTGCACCGCCTGTAGGTAGAACGTGCGGTTTCCGGGCTGGCCAACAGTCCCGGCGACGAAACGGTCGGGTGTGCGGAATACGTGAATTGCGCGGGCCATGGCACCTCCAAAATACCGCGCAGACGCCGTTGCCGCGTTCTTCGTCGACGGTCACCCCACACGCTAGTCGGTGGAACCGCCGATCACCGCGTCGCCGGGTGGCACCGCCGCGTTCGGCTCCGGTGACGCACCCTGGGCGGAAGCCGCGGCCTGCAAAGCCGGGGCCAGCCGGGCGCCGGTGTGGTTGACGTGCAGCACGAACGGGCGCAGCTGGGTGTAGCGGACGACACTCACCGAACCCGGGTCGGCGGTGATTCGCTGAAAGCTGTCCAGATGCATACCGAACGCGTCTGCGATCACCGCCTTGATGACATCGCCATGGGTGCAGGCCAGCCACAGCACGTCGTGGCCGTGCTGATCGGCCAGCCGCCGGTCGTGTTCGCGGACGGCTGCCACAGCGCGAGTCTGCACCTGCGCCAAACCCTCACCGCCGGGAAACACCGCCGCGCTGGGGTGGGCCTGGACTACCCGCCACAACGGCTCGTCGACCAGGTCACCGATTTTTCTGCCAGTCCATTCGCCGTAGTCGACTTCGGAGAACCGGTCATCGATGAGCGGCTCCAGGCACAGCGCCTCGGCCAGCGGTTCGACGGTGCGTTGACACCGCAGCATTGGAGAAGACGCGACCGCCCGGATCGGCAGGTCACCAATTCGATCGATCAACCCGGTGGCCTGCTCGCGCCCCTTCTCGTCGAGGTCGACGCCGGACCGGCCGGCCAGCACGCCCGCGGTGTTCGAGGTGGAACGGGCATGGCGTAGCAAGATGACGGTCATGTCGCGGCTACCGTCCCGGTAGCCAGCAGCACGAGCATGCCCGTCCCGACGAGCACCCGGTAGCCGACGAACCAGTACATGTTGTGTCGCACCAGAAACCGCAGCAGCCAGGCCACCGCGGTCAGACCGAGGACGAACGCGATCAGGGTGGCCACCAGCAACTGCGGGCCAGTAGCGCTCATGCCCTCGGTTACCGGGTGGAATGCGTCGGGCAACGAGAACAACCCGGAGGCGAACACCGCTGGAATGGCCAGCAGGAATCCGAATCGGGCGGCCAGTTCACGGTCGAGTCCGAGAAACAGTCCAGCGCTGATGGTCGACCCGGACCTGGATACCCCGGGGACCAGCGCCAGGGTTTGGGCAATACCAACCACCACGGCATCCCGCCAGGTCAACCGCTCAATGTGACGACTCTGGCGCCCCACGTATTCGGCGAGTGCGATCACCCCGGAAAACACCACCAGCGCGGTCACCACGACCCACAGGTTGCGGACGCCCGACCGGATGTCGTCTTTGAAGAACAGGCCCAGAATGCAGATCGGGATTGTGCCGATGATGACATACCAGCCCAGCCGATAATCGGTGTTTCGATGTGCCTTCACGACCAGGCCGTGCAACCAAGCGCTCAGGATGCGCACAATATCGCGCGCAAAGTAGATCACTACGGCGGCCTCGGTGCCCAACTGGCTCACGGCGGTGAACGAGGCACCGGCGTCGCCGCTGAAGAAGATCCGCGACACGATCGCCAGATGTCCCGAGGACGACACCGGCAGGAACTCGGTCAAACCCTGGGCCGCGGCCAACACGATGACTTGCCACCAAGACATCGCCGGAGCCGCGGTCACGACGACGACGGTACCCGGTTACCGGCGGCCGGTAGACGGATGCGCCTAACGCGACACCGGCGCCGCGGATGCCACCGAGTCGCGCACGGCCGCAGCAAGGCTGCGTTCGTCGGTCAGGTCAATGTCGACCAGGCCACGGACCGCCATCGCGACCACATCCTCAGCCTGCGGCACCGGACCGGCCACGCGCGGTCGATAGATTTCGACGACGAGCGAGCGATGCTCGATGTGGAAGGAGAAACTGCGTCCATCGCCGACTTGCCCATACCCGCTGGCGAAAATTCCCGTCGATATATCTTCAACAGCAAACTCTTCGCGCTTGTCTGCGAGATGCCGGTCAGCGGTGACGGTCATGCCCAGAGAATACCTCTGGAGTACCATTTCCCGTGGGCGACATGACGAGATTGAAAGCAACTTGCCAGATTCGGATTCGTGAGAGGTTGACTTCATGTTTCGCATCCGAAGGCTGACCGTTGCTAACAGGGAATAAACCAGCAGTTCAACGCCGCTTCATCGGCCTGTTGATGTTGTCAGTCCTGGTCGCAGGCTGTTCTTCGAACCCGCTGGCTAACTTCGCACCCGGGTATCCGCCCACCATCGAACCCGCCCAACCGGCGGTGTCACCGCCTACTTCGCAAGACCCGGCCGGTGCAGTGCGACCACTGAGCGGCCACCCCCGGGCGGCACTATTCGACAACGGCACCCGCCAATTGGTGGCTCTGCGCCCGGGCGCCGATTCGGCGGCACCCGCCAGCATCATGGTCTTCGATGACGTGCACGTTGCACCGCGCGTCATTTTTCTGCCGGGCCCGGCAGCCGCGTTGACCAGCGACGACCACGGCACGGCCTTCCTTGCCGCCCGCGGCGGCTACTTCGTGGCCGACCTGTCCTCCGGTCACACCGCACGAGTGAATGTCGCTGACGCAGCGCACACCGATTTCACCGCGATCGCCCGCCGCTCCGACGGCAAGCTGGTGCTGGGCAGCGCAGATGGCGCCGTCTACACGCTTGCCAAGAACCCCGCAGTTGACCCGGCGTCCGGCGCCGCCACCGTAGCCAGCCGGACCAAGATCTTCGCGCGCGTGGATGCCCTTGTAACACAAGGGAATACAACCGTTGTTCTGGATCGTGGCCAGACCTCGGTGACCACGATCGGCGCCGACGGTCATGCCCAGCAGGCACTGCGCGCCGGCCAAGGTGCGACGACCATGGCCGCCGATCCGCTGGGCCGGGTGCTGATCGCCGACACCCGTGGTGGCCAACTACTGGTGTACGGCGTCGACCCGCTGATCTTGCGCCAGGCCTACCCGGTGCGGCAGGCTCCGTACGGGCTGGCCGGATCCCGCGAATTGGCGTGGGTGTCCCAAACCGCGTCCAACACCGTCATTGGTTACGATCTGACCACCGGAATACCCGTAGAGAAGGTGCGTTACCCAACCGTGCAACAACCCAACTCGTTGGCCTTCGACGAAACGTCGGACACCTTGTACGTGGTGTCGGGATCCGGTGCCGGGGTCCAGGTCATCGAACACGCGGCGGGCACCCGATGAGCAGCCGACCCGCGGCGCGGCGGACCTGGTTGCCTACCGGCTGGGATTCCGAGATGTCCGACGAGTACGAGTGGGCGCCATTGCGCCTACCGCCAGAAGTGACCAGGGTCAGCGCGTCCACCCGGCTGTCCATCGAGGCCGAATACCGCGGCTGGGAGCTAGCACGGGTACGCCTCTATACCGACGGCAGCAGGCGGGTATTGTTGCGCCGCAAGAAATCTCGCTGGGCAGACGCAGAGGCGAACCGCCGGCCAGACCAGCCGCAGCTGTGGCTCTGAAGGCCGGGGCCAGCCCGCGCGCAGACCGCTATCGGATGTATCCCCTGGTGCGTCGGCTGTTGTTCCTGATCCCACCCGAGCACGCGCACAAGTTGGTTTTCGCCGTGCTGCGCGGCGTGGCCGCCGTGGCGCCAGTGCGCCGGCTCTTGCGCCGACTGCTGGGCCCGACGGATCCGGTGCTGGCCAGCACGGTGTTCGGGGTGCGCTTCCCGGCACCGCTCGGGCTGGCCGCGGGGTTCGACAAGGACGGCACCGCACTATCCAGTTGGGGTGCGATGGGGTTCGGCTACGCCGAGATCGGCACCGTCACCGCTCATCCGCAGCCCGGCAACCCGGCCCCCCGCCTGTTCCGGCTGGCCGACGACCGCGCCCTGCTGAACCGGATGGGGTTCAACAATCACGGTGCCCGGGCACTGGCGATCCGACTCGCGCGGCACCGACCCGAGATCCCGATCGGGGTGAATATCGGCAAGACCAAGAAAACGCCGGCCGGCGACGCGGTCAACGACTACCGGGCCAGCGCCCGGATGGTCGGCCCGCTGGCGTCGTATCTGGTGGTCAACGTCAGCTCTCCGAACACACCGGGGTTACGCGATCTGCAGGCGGTCGAATCGCTGCGGCCCATCCTGTCTGCCGTCCGCGCCGAGACTTCGACGCCGGTGCTGGTGAAGATCGCGCCGGACTTGTCCGATTCCGACCTCGACGACATCGCGGACCTGGCCGTCGAGCTAGACCTGGCCGGCATCGTGGCAACCAACACCACGGTGTCACGCGACGGCCTGACCACACCGGGGGTCGACCGGTTGGGTCCCGGCGGCATCTCGGGGCCACCGCTGGCTCAGCGCGCGGTCCAGGTGCTGCGTCGGCTCTATGACCGGGTCGGTGATCGATTGGCGCTGATCAGCGTGGGCGGGATCGAGACGGCCGACGACGCGTGGGAGCGCATCACAGCGGGCGCATCGCTGCTACAGGGCTATACCGGCTTCATCTACGGCGGGGAACGGTGGGCCAAGGACATCCATGAAGGCATTGCCCGCAGGCTGCATGACGGCGGGTTCGGCTCGCTGCACGAAGCGGTCGGCTCGGCAAGACGTCGGCAACCCAGCTAAAGCGCTAACGCTGCTCGTAGGTGCCGAAGATGACCGCTCGTGCAATCGCGTGCTGGAACAGGTTGAATCCCAGATATGCAGGACTCGCGTCCTCGGGGAGGTCGAGCTTTTCGACCTTCACCGCGTGTACCGCGACGTAGTAGCGATGCACCCCATGACCGGGAGGCGGCGCCGCACCCACATACCGGCGCATACCGGCGTCGTTGACCAATGTCAGTGCCCCGCCCGGCAGTTCGCGGCCATCGCCGACACCCTCGGGCAACTCGGTGACGTTGGCAGGCAGGTTGGCCACCGCCCAGTGCCAGAACCCGGACAGGGTGGGGGCATCAGGGTCGTAGACGGTTACCGCGAAGCTGCGGGTCTCGCTGGGAAATCCCGACCACCTCAGCTGCGGACTGGCATCCGCCCCGCCCGCACCCATGATCCCGCTGACCTGGGGTGTAGCCAGCGGCTGCCCATCGGTGATCGAGGTTGACGTCAGGCTGAAGGACGGCAGCTTGGGCAGCGCGGCATACGGGTCGGGTGAAGTTGTCATGGTCAGTCCTCTCGTGTGATCGACGTTGCGACTAGCCTCGTTTTCGACTAGCAGTGTGTCAGCAAGTGCGTTAGCACCTCGGTGCCGAACCGCAACCCATCGATGGGTACCCGCTCGTCGACGCCGTGGAACAACGAGGTGAAATCCAAGTCCGGCGGCAAGCGCAGCGGGCTGAAGCCAAAGCACCGAATACCCAAGCGCGCGAACGCCTTCGCGTCCGTTCCACCGGACAGCATGTACGGCACCGTGCGACCGTCTGGGTCGACCGCCAACACCGCGGCGTTCATGGCGGCGACCAGATCACCGTCGAAGGTGGTCTCATATGATGGCAGATCGCTGACCCACTCCCGGGTCACGTCGGGTCCGATCAGCGCGTCGACTTCGGCCTCGAACGCCGCCCGGCGACCCGGAAGCACGCGGCAGTCCACAACTGCCTCCGCGGTCGCCGGGACGACGTTGGCCTTGTATCCGGCCTTGAGCATCGTAGGGTTCGCGGTGTCATGTAGCACTGCCTTCAACATGCGGGCCATCGGGCCAAGCTTGTCGATCGTCCCGGCCAGGTCCGGCG
This sequence comes from Mycobacterium tuberculosis H37Rv, assembly GCF_000195955.2. Lineage (GTDB taxonomy): Bacteria > Actinomycetota > Actinomycetes > Mycobacteriales > Mycobacteriaceae > Mycobacterium > Mycobacterium tuberculosis. Next base: position 2,400,897 of record NC_000962.3, read on the forward strand.
AGTCAAGGTCGAAGGCCAGTCCGGTCTCCTCTCCGACTACGGCCAAGAACTGGGCGACGGTGTCAGTGCAGACCAGCGGAAACTGGTGGCGCCCTAGGCGAGCGACCGCCTCACAAACGGCGGTGACCGCGTTCTGGTCGTGCACCATCGAGCCGTGCCCAGCCCGGCCGCGTGCCGTCAGCCGCATCCACTGGATGCCCTTCTCGGCGGTTTCAATCAGGTACAGGCGACGTTCGCCACCATCGTGCCGGGGCACGGTTAGCGAGAAACCGCCGACTTCACCGATTGCCTCGGTGATGCCGTCGAACAGATCGGGCCTATTGTCGACCAGCCAGTGCGACCCGTACTTGCCGCCGTGCTCCTCGTCGGCAACGAACGCGAACACCAGATCCCGTGGCGGCACGATAGCGGCCTGACGAAGGTGGCGGGCAACCACAATCATCATGCCCACCATGTCCTTCATGTCGACCGCGCCACGACCCCAGACGTAGCCGTCTTCGATGGCGCCGGAAAACGGGTGCACACTCCATTCGGCCGGTTCAGCCGGCACCACATCGAGATGCCCGTGGATCAGCAGCGCGCCGCGAGAACTATCGGCGCCCGCCAGCCGGGCGAACACGTTGCCGCGGCCGGGCGCACCGGATTCAACGTATTCAGGTTGGTAGCCGACTTCGGCGAGCTGCTCGGCGACCCAGCGTGCGCACTCGGCCTCACCCTTGGTGGTCCCGGGTTCGCCACTGTTGGTGGTATCGAACCGGATTAGCCTGCTGACGACCTGGGCGACATCATCGCTGTGGTCGCTTGAAGCCCCGGTCTCATCTGTCACAGTCACCTTTCCTACCACTCGTAACCCTGGCGAGCCGATCGCCCCTGGCGCGCCGGGCCCGCGTCGTCGCCGAGCTGGATTTGCTTACGTGGGCTGATTGCCTGGCTCCTCCTCACCCCGTTACCCGGGGCGCATCGTCGCCGAGCTCGATTTGATTGCCCGGCTCCTCCTCACCCCGTTACCCGGGGCGCATCGTCGCCGAGCTAGGTTGGGCCGGTGCGGGGCAATCCGATAGCCTTAGCTGCCAGCCCCGGTGGTTGGTTGGTCCGAGTGGCGGAATGGCAGACGCGCTAGCTTGAGGTGCTAGTGCCCTACTAATGGGCGTGGGGGTTCAAGTCCCCCCTCGGACACAACTTCTTAGCTCTATAGATCAAAACCAAGCCTTGACCTCGTCAAGGACTAACGTTATGAGTTTGCTCATACCAACGATGGTCATCTCGTTGATGTCCTAATACCTAAGAACTCACCGATCACTCGAAGGTGCGGCCAGAGATCTCAGCCTCGACCGCGTTCGGGTTCTCCATTCCGTGCCGAACAGCCAGTATGTCGATAGCCTCGTCGGTCGTCCGATAGGCAACGTAGTACCTGAAGGGCCGGAGGTAGATGTGTCGATAGTGCTTGAATAACGGCGCAAACGCGTTCGGAGCCTGCGGAATCCGCTTCGTCACGGCATCGACAAACAAGTTGTAAAGCCGATCGATCTGATCTGGCGCCGCGTCCGCGTAGTAGGAAAACGCCTCGAATAGGTCGTCTTCAACCCCGTTATGGACGCGCAGCCTGCGCGTCATCCGAGCCGGGCGCGGATCCGCTTGTCGAAGTCATCAATGGTGGACCAATGAGCATCGTCGGTGTCATTGGCCCGCGCTTCGATGAGCGCCTGGTTGGCCTCGCTGATATGCATGCCCTCGGCTAGGTTTCCGTTGATGTGCTCGACGAGCTCAATCTGCTCATCACGCGACAGTGCGTCGACGCTCGCCAGCAATGCCCGGTTGACCACCACTCAACGATACCCAAGGCAGCCAACGCCGGCAGCGCAGCATTCGGAGGCCAGGCTGAACTTCAAGCTGGCAGGTGTCATCCGCTCAGTTGAAAGACCTCAACCCGGGTCGCAGGTGGCCAAGTCCCCCCTCGGACACCACATGTGACGGGTCGAAGACGAGGCACGCCGCGGACGACTTCGAGGGTAAGCAGCCGTATCCCGGGGAGGCCTGCCATGACCACTTCTGGGCCTATGGCAGCTAGCAAACGTCATGAATGGAAGCGCCACCATATGCCGGCGATCCGACGTTCGAGCGTTTGCGGCGCTCGTTTCAGCCAGCCGATCTACTGCCGGAACTGCAAGCGGCAGGAGTGCATTACACAATCGCTGTCGAGGCGGCGGACGATCCGGCCGAGAATGAGTCTCTGTTGGCCACTGCGCGCCACCATGATTGGATAGCGCGCGTGATCGGTTGGGTCCCACTCGCCGATCCGGATGAGGTTACCGAGAGCTCGACGCACGGGCGGCACCGCCCGGACGCCTCCTGGCGACGAGATCTGCGGTGCCCCGGCCTGCTGCCGCCCGGGTGCCACCAGCCAGTCTTGGTCGTAGGCTTGGTAGGTCAGCAGCCGGAAATGCGACCGATGAATCCACCAAGTGGTTTTCTCCGGCGGACGCCGACCCGCAGGTTTCGCGACCGCCGCGATGCTGGTCGCGTATTGGCCGACGAACTTGCGTCCTATCGCGGCAGGGACCGGTTGCTCGTCCTCGGCCTTGCCCGCGGTGGCGTCCCCGTCGGCTGGGAAGTCGCGTCGGCGCTAGGCGCCGAATTGGATGTATTTCTGGTTCGCAAGCTCGGCGTGCCGCAGTGGCGCGAGCTGGCGATGGGCGCGTTGGCCAGTGGGGGCGGGGTCGTGATGAACGACGACGTGGTTTCCAGCTTGCGCATCACCGACCAGCAGGTGCGTGCGGCGATCGACAGCGAGACGGCAGAGCTGCAGCGGCGCGAGCTGGCGTATCGCGGCGGACGCCCTGTCGTCGATCCGCGCGCCAGGATCGTGATCCTGGTTGACGACGGCATCGCCACCGGCGCGAGCATGCTGGCGGCGGTGCGCACCATCCGTGCCACCGGACCGGAGTCGATCGTCGTCGCGGTCCCGGTCGGTCCGGCCACAGCCTGCCGCGAGCTCGCGGCGGAAGCCGACGACGTGGTGTGCGCAACCATGCCGGCAGCGTTTGAGGCCGTCGGCCAGGTCTATAACGACTTTCATCAGGTCACCGACGACGAGGTCCGCGAGCTGCTCGCGACGCCAACCACAGGCGCAGCGACCTAACGAGAGGATTCTCGTGAGGTGACTGGGATGGTCAGGATGCGTGGTCGAGGGTCTAGATCCGGAGCTGGGCGACAAACCACCCGATAACCTCCCACGACGCCCCTACCGAGGTCGGTGTCGCTGACGACCCTACTTGGCGCTGTCGTCGCTTCGGTCCGCCGATACCGCCGACTCCTCGGTCGCTTCGCTGGCCTCCTCCGATGGCTCCTCACTGCCGATGACACCGGCGTCGACGGCTTGGCTCTCCTCGGGGGCTTCCTCCGGGTAGTCGACGTCGGCTTCCTCCGCGACACCCGTTTCCCCAGCCCCATCAGCTTCGTCCGCGCCACCTTGCTGGCGTTCTCGCAACGCATCGACGATCAGCAACGCCACACCCAGCACGCTGGCCCCGATGCATACCCAGGCCACTAGCTGGTTGCTGGTGACCACCGCGAACACCAAGGCCAGGAGCCCAATCAGGGCCAAGACCAGCGCAATGATCAGCATCGGTCATCCTCCAACCGGCTAGCAGCGACTGCCCAACCTACCAGGATCTGGCTGCCGACCTCGAAAACTGGCGCGTGTCCGGCACGCCTGGTGGCTAGTTTTTGCCCCGGTTGAATTGATCGAAGCCACCGGCATCCGCATTGGAATCGACCGGCGCCGCCGATCCACGCTGGCCGAGTTCCTCCAGCTGCGATTCCAGGTAGGTCTTGAGCCTGGTGCGGTACTCACGTTCGAAGGTACGCAGCTGCTCGAGGCGGCCTTCAAGCACCGCGCGCTGCTGGTTGATGGTTCCCATGATCTCGGAGTGCTTGCGTTCCGCATCGGCCTGTAAGGCATCGGCCTTCTCCTGCGCCTGGCGCAACTGGGCCTCGGATCGGGATTGGGCATCGGCCAGCATGGCATCGGCACGCTGGCGGGCCTCGGCGACCGTGGCGTCGGCGGTGTGTCGGGCCTCACCGAGGATCTGCTCCGCATTGGCACGGGCATCGGCCAGCATCTTGTCCGACTCGGCTTTGGCGGTGTTTGTAAGCCGGTCGGCGGTGTCTTGGGCCAGACTCAGCACTCGCGCCGCCTTCAGGGCCTGTTCCTCGTTCATCCCCGCCGAGACCGCCGCCGGCGCCGGCTTGCCCGGTTCGGGCTCATACGCCGGGATTGCCTGGGTGGCCTGCGGCGTAACGCCGGCACCGCCGCCCGCGGCGAGCTCTTGATCCAGCTCGTTGATCCTCTGACGCAGATCGGAGTTCTCTTCGATCAGGCGGGTCAGCTCGTTTTCCACCAGGTCGAGGAAGGCGTCGACCTCATCTTCGTTGTACCCACGTTTGCCGATAGGCGGCTTACTGAACGCCACATTGTGGACGTCGGCAGGTGTAAGCGGCATTGTTTGTCCCCTCGAGTTCCTGGACGGTCAAACGATCTGGAAGTGTAGAACGGAGTGGTAGCCGTGGTGCAACTACCGTCCATCCTGTCACACCAGACTCGGCGGTTGCCGATTGGACTAAGTAAATAAGGACCAATTTCAAACTCTAAGACCAAATAAATCACAATCCTTAGATTTGAAATCGTGCGCGCCAAACTTGTCCCCAAATCGTGGCCGAACCGTCTCTCAATCCTCGTCATGCACCCGGCCGTGTGACCGCGCCGCGGCTCAGGCCGCAGCACCAAACGCCAGTTGCATACCGATGAACGCAACCAGCAGCAGCACCATGATCGACAGGTCGAACCGGACCGCGCCGATCGTGAGTTGCGGGATCAGCCGGCGCAGCACCTTCACCGGCGGATCAGTGATCGACATGATGATCTCCAAGATCACCACGGTGACACCGGTGGGACGCCAGTCACGGCTGAACGAGCGGATGAACTCAACGACGACCCGAGCGATCAGCAGCAGCCAGAAGATGAACAGCGCGAACCCAAGGATCTGAAAAAACACCACCAACGAGAGCCCCGACCTTACTGAGGAGGATGAAGAAATGTTGCGTCGCCACCGATGCGGGCGGCAACGCCAGCCTACCGACTCGGGTGGCGTGCCCACATCTCATGGCGGGCCACGCCCCGCCCAGCGTGGATGCCCAATGGGTCTACAGGCGACCGTCGCGTCTATTGGTAGGCGTAGAACCCGGTTTCGGCGATCCTGCGGCGCTCCTCGGGGGACACATCGACGTCTGCAGGCGAGAGCAGGAACACCTTGGTCGCGACCTTGTCGAACGAGCCGCGCAGCGCGAAGGCCAGGCCGGCCGCGAAATCGACCAGCCGCTTGGCATCGGCGTTGTCCATCGACACCAGATCCATGATGACCGGGCTGCCGTCGCGGAACCGCTCACCGATGGTGCGAGCCTCGCTGTAGTCCTTGGGCCGCAGCGTGGTGATCTTCGAGAGCGGATGGCCATCCTCGAACATCATCGCCATCCGGCGGGGGTCCATCGCTAGCGCGCCGCGGGTGGAGTTGCGCAGCCACGATCCGAAGCGCGGCCGTGTCATCTCCGCGCGGTCGAACTCCCGGGGCCGGAAACGTGGTTCGTCCGCGTACCCGCCGCGATATCCCGGTGGTGGATAGTCGGCCGGCTCACCGCGCAGGTCACCGCGTGAATCGCTGCGCGCGTCGTCGTAGTCGCGCCCATCGTAGCGGCCGTAGTCGTCGTCGAATCGGGGCCGCGCATACCCGCGCGAGGGAGCGCGGTCGTCGTAGTACTCGTCGTCGTAATCCTCCATGGGAGCCATACCGAAGTAGGCCTTGACCTTGTGCAGTGTGCTCATTGCGTGACCCCTTCTAGCCCTGGGAGATCTGTTGTCTGTGATGAAGGTGTGACTACAGTGACTATTCACGGTGACCGTAACCGCCGCGGACCCAATAGCGCGGTACCGACACGCACACAGGTCGAACCATGTTTGACGGCGACTTCAAGGTCGTTGGACATGCCCGCCGACAGACCGATCGCGTGCGGGAACATCGCACGCACCCGGTTGTGCTCCGATTGCAGCCGGTCAAAGGCCTCGTCCGGGTCCCAATCCAGCGGCGGAATGCCCATCAACCCGACCAGTTCGAGGCCCTCTGACTCCTGCACCTGCGCGCAAATCCGGTCTACGGCGCCGGGCGTCGTGCTGTCGACGCCGCCCCGGGATCCGTCACCGTCGAGGCTGACCTGGACGTAAACCCGCAGCCGCTCGCCACGACGGTGTTCGGCCAGCGCCGCAACAACCGCCCGATCCAGCGCGGTCACCAACCGCGAGCTGTCCACCGAGTGAGCGGTGTGCGCCCAGCGAGCCAGCGACCCGGCTTTGTTGCGTTGAATCCGGCCCACCATGTGCCAGTGCACACCCCCCGAGTGACCCAACTCGGCAGCCGCCAACAACCGATTAAGTTCGGCCATCTTGGCTGAAGCTTCCTGTTCGCGCGATTCGCCAACGGACCGACAACCCAATCGAAACAAAATCGCAACATCGGTTGCTGGAAAGAATTTGGTAATCGGTAGAAGTTCAATTTCGCCGACATTGCGACCCGCCGCCTCCGCGGCCGCCGCAAGTCGCGATCGCATTGCCGCCAACGCATGCGTCAATTCCGATTCGCGGTCTGGATACGCCGAAAGATCCGCCGCCATCGCGGTCATTCCATCCACACCAACGACGCGAACCGTCCGGTGGGCGCATCGCGGCGGTGGCTGAACAACGTCGGATCGGCCACCGTGCAGCGGGGATCGACGTCGATAGACTCAACACCCAAATCGCGGAGCTGGCAAGCGATTCCGGCGCGCAGGTCGACTCCGGGAGTGCCGGCAGCGGTGGTGGTGCGGCTGCCCGGCAACGCCGCCTCGACCTCATCGGCCATCGCTGCGGGCACTTCGTAGTTGCGACCACTGACCGCGGGACCCAACAGTGCCGAGATGTCGCGGACCTGGGCACCCAGGCTCAACATCACCTCCAGCGCGCGAACCACCACACCGCGCTGCGCGCCTGCCCGACCGGCATGAACCGCGGCGGCGATACCGGCCCGTGCGTCGGCCATCAGCACCGGCACGCAGTCGGCGGTCACAACCGCCAGCGCCAATCGGGGTGTAGCGGTCACCAATCCGTCGGTGTCATCGAGTGCCGTATTGCGCGGCTGGTCGACCAGCTCGACCCGATCCCCGTGCACCTGGTTCATCCACACCACTCGGTTGCCGGGCAGTCCGATGGCTGCGGCCAGCCGAGCGCGGTTTGCCGCCACCGCGGCCGGGTCGTCACCAACGTGGTCGCCGAGGTTGAAGGTGTCGAACGGTGGGGCCGACACACCACCTGCCCGGGTGGTGGTGACCCGACGGATGCGAACACTCACGTTCCCAGTATCGCCGCGGGCGATGTGCCGCGTACTGGCGAGCAAGCCGATGCTCTCAGCGGCGCATGAAGGGCGGCACGTCGACATCGTCGTCATCACCGCCGATGCTCAGGGTTGCGCCGTTGGTGTGCAACGGCACGCTGACGGCGTCGACCGGCTCGAACAAGGTCGAGGTGAGCTTGCCTGCCTTGGCTGACTCGATCCGGTGGGCGCCGCCGGTCTCGCCCATCACCGGCTTGCGGCCGGGACCGCTGACGTCGAAGCCGGCCGCGATCACGGTCACCCGCACCTCGTCACCGAGCGAATCGTCGATGACGGTGCCGAAGATGATGTTGGCATCGGGGTGAGCGGCGTCTTGTACCAACGAGGCCGCCTCGTTGATCTCGAACAAGCCCAAGTCGCTGCCGCCGGCGATCGACATCAGCACGCCTTGCGCGCCCTCCATCGAGGCTTCCAGCAACGGCGAGTTGATGGCGATCTCGGCCGCTTTGAGCGACCGGCCTTCGCCCCGGGCCGAGCCGATGCCCATCAGTGCGGTGCCGGCACCGGACATGATGCCCTTGACGTCGGCGAAGTCGACGTTGATTAGACCCGGGGTGGTAATCAGGTCGGTGATGCCCTGCACGCCGTTGAGCAGCACCTCGTCGGCGCTACGGAAAGCATCCATCAGCGATACCGCGGCATCTCCCATCTGCAGCAACCGGTCGTTGGGAATCACGATGAGGGTGTCGCAACTCTCCCGCAGCGCCGCGATGCCATTTTCGGCCTGATTGCTGCGTCGCTTGCCCTCGAACGAGAACGGCCGGGTGACCACACCGACGGTCAACGCGCCCAGCTTGCGGGCGATGCTGGCGACGACGGGTGCCCCCCCGGTGCCGGTTCCGCCCCCCTCGCCGGCGGTGACAAACACCATGTCGGCACCGCGCAGCAGCTCTTCGATCTCGTCCTTGGCGTCCTCGGCGGCCTTACGGCCGACCTCCGGATCGGCGCCGGCGCCCAGCCCGCGGGTGGAGTCGCGGCCGACGTCGAGTTTGACGTCGGCATCGCTCATCAACAACGCCTGGGCGTCGGTGTTGATCGCGATGAATTCCACGCCTTTGAGGCCCTGCTCGATCATTCGGTTGACGGCGTTGACACCGCCACCACCGATACCCACGACCTTGATGACGGCCAGGTAGTTGTGCGGGGGGGTCATCGTTCGGCTTCCTCCCTGGTGGGGCTCGGTTCTTCGGTGTGTCTGCTGGCAAACTCTCAACCTCAACCATAGGCTTAGAGTTATGTCAAGTAGTTGCTCGTAGTCAGAACCGTATGGCTACGACGGTTGCTAACCGTGCAGGCGCGCCGATACGCGGCGGGCATTTTTTCGGCTATTTCACGGTCGGCAGGTCGGGGCTGGACACGTCGTACGTTCTGCCTGGCTGGGTCAACAGCGCCGCCAGCTTTTCGGCCTTCTCTTCGCAGCGGTCGGTGGTTCCCCAGATCACCACGCGGCCATCGGCCAACGTCAGGGTGATCGAGGCCACCGACGGGGCCGCGATCCGCCCCACCTGGCTTGCAACTTCAGGATGCAGCGCGGTCAACACCTGCAGCGCCGCCTTGGTCGTCGGATCGCTAGGACCGGGATTGTCCACATCGAAATAAGGCAACGCCGGCGGTGGCGGATCGGTCGCGAAGTCGACGCCGTCGCGGTCAAAAAGGTGCGGGCCGTCCGAAAAATCCTTGACCACCACCGGGACCCGCTCGACGATGGTGATCCGCAAGGCCGACGGGTACTGCCGCTGCACCCGCGCACTGGCCACCCGCCGGATCGTGGCCACTCGGTCAGCAACCTGTTGGGTGTCGATCTGCAGCAACGGCGTTGCCGGCCGCACTCTGGCGGCGTCGAGAACCTCCTCGCGGCTCACCGCCCCGATCCCGATGATCACGATCTCGCGGGCCGACATCGCCGGCGTGAAGTACAGCGCGAGCCCAAGCCCGATCCCGACGACGGCCAGCACGACCGTCGCGAGCAGCGCCTTCAGCCCTCGAACAACACCTCGGGCGGCCGGTTTGGCGGGGTTCTGCTCACTGACGATCTGCCCGCGGGCTCGCCGTTTGGCCGCGCGGCGAGCCTGCTCGATCGCGGTAGCTCGAGCCTGCGCGGCGCGACGTTCGGCACGTTCGCGGCGGGCGCGCCGACGCGGCCCTTCGAATTCTGGGTGCTCGGCCGGTTCGTCCTTCGATTCGGTGGCCAACGGCTCCGTAACCGCCTCCTCGTCGGCGGCGTCGTCGGCCACGCGCTCGATCTGTGGGTCCTCGTTGTGTTCCGTCATCCCAGCACCCCCGGACGGCCGGGGGCGCTTCGGTTGGCCCGGACCCGAAGGGCGGTCAGGATTTCCGGGCCCAGCAAGGTCACGTCTCCGGCACCCATCGTGACGATGACGTCGCCCGGACTAGCGGCGGCGGCCACTTGCTGTGCGACCGCCGAAAAATCCGGGACGTAGCGCATCGGCACAGTGACGTGCTCAGCGACGCTGGCTCCGCTGACACCGGCCAGCGGTTGTTCACGAGCTCCGTAGACGTCGAGTACGAACACCTCGTCAGCGGCATTCAGCGCACGCCCAAACTCAGCAGCGAATGCCTTTGTCCGCGAATACAAATGGGGTTGAAACACAACCATGCAGCGGCCACCGTCGCCCTGTTCGAGCACCATGCGCGCCGCCGCCAGTGTCGCGCTGATCTCCGTCGGGTGGTGGGCGTAGTCATCGAACACGCGCACCGACGCCTTTCCGACGCCGCAGGTCCCAACCAGTTCGAATCGTCGCCGCACTCCTTCGAAGCCGGCCAGCCCGTCGAGCACCTCGTCGGCCGGGGCGCCGATCTGCACCGCGGCCAGCAGCGCTCCCAGCGCGTTGAGCGCCATGTGTCGCCCGGGCACCGACAGCCGCATCACGCGGGGACCCTGTGCTGTGGCTAGTTCTGAGGCCAACCGGATATGTGCGACCGCGCCGACCCCCTGTTGCTGCCACGAGACCAACGTGGCTGCCATGGTCTCACCCGGCACCGACCCGTATCGCAGCACTCGAATTCCCAGCTCAGTCGCGCGCTGAGCCAGCGCGGCCCCTCCGGGGTCGTCAGTGCACACCACCAGCGCACCCCCGGGGACAATGCGCTCCACGAAGGAGTCGAACACCGCAACATACGCCTCGACGCTGCCGTAGAAGTCCAGGTGATCGGACTCGATGTTGGTGATCACCGCGACGTGGGGTGTGTACTGCAACAGCGAGCCATCGCTTTCGTCGGCTTCGGCGACGAAACAGTCGCCACTGCCGTGATGGGCGTTGGTACCGGCCTCCCCCAGCTCACCGCCGACCGCAAAGGACGGGTCAAGCCCGCAGTGCTGCAGGGCGACGATCAGCATGGACGTCGTCGTTGTCTTGCCGTGCGTGCCGGTGACCATCAATGTGGTGCGCCCGGCCATCAACTTGGCCAGCACGGCCGGCCGCAGCACCACGGGAATGCCGCGGCGCCTCGCTTCGACGAGCTCGGGGTTGGTTTTGGGGATGGCGGCATGGGTAGTGACGACCGCCGTGGCGCCACCGGGCAACAGGTCCAGCGACGACGCGTCGTGTCCGATCCGGATCAACGCGCCCCGCGCCCGCAGCGCATGCACACCGCGCGACTCCTTGGCGTCTGACCCGGAGACCAGCCCGCCGCGGTCCAGCAGGATTCGGGCGATGCCCGACATGCCAGCTCCGCCGATGCCGACCATGTGCACCCGCCGCAGATCGGGCGGCAACTGCTCGGTGCTCACGTCGTTGTCCTGGCACCGGCCCCGGTGGCGACGGCCAGCGCGGCCCGGGCCACCTGGCCCGCGGCATCGCGATGTCCCACCCTGGCTGCGGCCGCGGTCATCGCGGCCAGCCGCGCGGGGTCGGTGAGCAGCCCGGCAACCTGGCGGGCCACCAACTCGGGGGTCAGGGCGGCGTCGGCGACCACCATGCCGCCGCCGGCATTGACTACCGGCAACGCATTCAGCCGCTGTTCACCGTTGCCGATCGGCAGCGGCACGTAGATGGCCGGCAGACCGACGGCGGATACTTCGGCGACCGTCATCGCCCCGGCCCGGCAGATCACCAGATCGGCGGCGGCGTAGGCCAGCTCCATCCGGTCCAAATAGGGCACCGCCACGTACGGTGGGTCACCTTGAGCCCGACGGCGCAACTCCAGCACGTTCTGGGGTCCATGGGCATGCAGCACGCAAACACCGGCGGCGGCCAGGTCGGCGGCGGCGCCGGACACCGCCCGGTTGAGCGAGACCGCGCCCTGCGAACCCCCGAACACCAGCAGCACCCGCGCGTCGTCGGGGAAGCCGAAGTGTGCCCGCGCCTCGGCTCGCAGCACCGCGCGGTCCAGCGCGGCGATCGACGCACGGACCGGGACCCCAACCACCTCGGCGCGCCGCAGCCCGGAATCCGGCACCGCGGAGAGCACCCGGTCCGCGGTATGGGCGCCGACCCGGTTGGCCAGTCCCGCCCTGGCGTTGGCTTCGTGGATCACCACCGGGATCCGGCGCCGGCGCCGGGGCGGCAAAGGCAGGCCGCGAGCGGCTAGGTAAGCCGGTAGCGCGACGTACCCACCGAAACCGACGACGACGTCGGCGTCGACATCGTCGAGCACGTCCCGGGCCTCCCGGACGGCGCGCCACACCCGCGACGGCAGCCGGGCCAGGTCGCCGCCGGGCTTGCGCGGCATCGGCACCGCCGTGATCAGCTCCAGGTGGTAGCCGCGCTGGGGCACCAGCCTGGTCTCTAGTCCACGGAGGGTGCCCAACGCGGTAATCCGGACGCGCGGATCCAACGCGACCAAGGCGTCGGCGACGGCCATGGCGGGCTCGACGTGCCCGGCGGTCCCGCCGCCGGCGAGAACGACCGACACGGAATCAGCAGACGGCGAGGAACCACAAGACGGCGAGGCGGCATCGGCGGGCCGGGGCGCCGTTGCCCCGCGCCCGCCGGCCGGCTGGCTGACCGTGTCCTTCACCCGTAACGCTGACCTTCCAATGCCCGAACGCGCCGTGTGCGACGCTGGCCCGCGTACCGCTGGCCAGCTCCATGATGCACTGATCGACGAACCGGCGGATCGGCCGTGCGGGGCGAGCCGGGTCGCGGGGGCAGGCCCATCTGCCGGGCAGGCTGTCCGGGCGCCGTGCGGGGGGTCTTCCGCGCGGGCTGCGTTTGGGCCGGTTGCGGGTTGGCGCGCTTGCGGTCACGAAACGCCTCGAGACGAGGGGGCAGATACGGCTCGGGCAGCGGCAGCCGCAGCAACCGGTTCACCTTGTCGTCGCGCCCAGCCCGCAGCGCGGCCACCGCCTCCGGTTCGTGGCGAGCCGCGTTGGCGATGATGCCTATCAGCGAAAGTGTTGCGGCCGTGGAGGTTCCACCGGCGGAGATGAGCGGCAGCTGCAGGCCGGTGACGGGCAGCAGCCCGATCACATAGCCGATGTTGATGAACGCCTGTCCCAGCACCCACAGTGTCGTGGTGGCGGTCAGCAGCCGCAGGAACGGGTCGGCGGACCGGCTAGCGATGCGCATGCCGGTGTAGGCGAACAATCCGAATAGCCCCAGCAGTCCGAGCGCGCCGACGAGACCCAGCTCTTCGCCGATGATGGCGAAAATGAAGTCGTTGTGGGCGTTGGGCAAGTAGTTCCACTTGGCCACGCCTTGGCCCAGACCGTCGCCGAAAATGCCACCTTGAGCCAGCGCGAACTTTGCCTGTCGGGCCTGGTAGCCGGAGTCTTGCGGATCGTTTTCGGGGTTGAGCCACGACCGCACCCGGTCGGATCGGTAGCCCGCGGACACCGCCAGGATGGCGGCCGAGACGACGACCGCCGCCAGTGAGCTGAGGAAGACGCGCAGCGGCAGCCCCGCATACCACAGCAGGCCCAACAAGATGATGCCCATCGACACGGTCTGTCCGAGGTCGGGCTGGGCCACGATCAGCGCCAGCGCAACGACGGCGGCCGGCACCAGTGGAATCAGCATCTCGCGCAGTGAAGCCCGTTCCATGCGCCGGGCGGCCAGCAGATGCGCTCCCCAGATGGCGAACGCCATCTTAGCCAGCTCAGAGGGCTGCATCGAGAAGCCCGCGACCACGAACCAGCCGCGCGAGCCGTTGGCCTCCTTGCCGATCCCCGGCACCAGCACCAGCACCAGCATCACGATGGTGATCGCGAAACCGGAGAAGGCGATGCGCCGCATGAACCGCACCGACATCCGCAGACAGACATAGCCGCCGATAAGACCCACAAGCGTCCACAAGACCTGCTTGCCGAAGATCACCCAAGCCGATCCGTCGTCGTCGTAGGACCGCACCGCCGATGCCGACAGCACCATGATCAGTCCAAGGGTGGTCAGCAATGCGGCAACGGCGATGATGAGGTGAAACGAGGTCATCGGACGGCCCAGCCAGGCACCGAAACGGGTGCGGGGCCTCGCCGAACCCGGGTTAGAGGCTTCTTCCGGGCCCGTCCGCTGCCCCTCGACCGGCTCGGCCCCTCGAGTCTGGGAGCCGTCGGTGTCGCTGGTGCCCCGACGCAGCAACCGGGTTAGCACGCTGCCCCCGCCTACCGGATCACCGCGCGGACCGCGGTCGCGAATGCCTCGCCCCGGTCGGCATAACCGGTGAACTGGTCGAATGAGGCGCCGGCCGGTGCCAGCAGCACGGTGTCACCGGGTTGGGCCATCCGCCGGGCCGCGGCCACCGCAGCGGTCATCACGGCAGCGCCAACGGTCTCACCGGCTTTGTCATCTTTTGCCACATCTAGAACACAAGCAACAGGAACCTCAACAGTCGCAGGCATACCAGTATCCTCGCCTGCCACAACCTGAACGACTGGGACATCGGGCGCGTGTCGTGATAACGCCTCGGCAACCGCTGCGCGATCCCGGCCGATCAGCACCGCACCGACCAGCCGCGACGCCATCGCCGCAACCTCGGCGTGAAGCGACGCGCCCTTGAGCAGGCCACCGGCGATCCATACCACCCTCGGGTATGCAAGCACCGAAGCCCGCGCGGCGTGCGGGTTGGTGGCCTTGGAGTCGTCCACGTAGGTGATGCCGTCGGCAACGGCCACCACCTCGGCGCGGTGTCGGCCCACTCGAAACGACGTGACCGCGTCGGCGATCGCACCGGCGGGCACCCCGACCGAGCGGGCCAGCGCCGCCGCGGCCAGGGCGTCAAGCACGCCGACCGGACCTGGCACCGGTATCGACGCGACCGGCAGCAGCGTCAAGTCGTCGGAGAAGGCGCGATCGACCAGGTGGGCGTCGCGCACGCCCAGTTCCCGCGCGGCCGGCTCGCCGAGCCGGAAGCCGACCCGCACCTGCGCCGGTGAGCCGTCCAGCAGTGCGGCCGCTCGGCTGTCATCCAGCCCGGCCACCGCTACCCCGCCGGTCAGCACCCGGGCCTTGGCCGCGGTGTATTCGGCCATCGTGGCATGCCAGTCCAGGTGGTCTTCGGCAATGTTGAGCACCGCGCCGGCCTCGGGCCGCAGCGACGGCGCCCAGTGCAGCTGGAAACTGGACAACTCCACGGCCAGCAGCTCGGCCGGCTCGTCCAGCACATCCAGCACCGCACTGCCGATATTGCCGCACAGCACGGCGCGGCGGCCACCGGCGATCAGCATGGCGTGCAGCATCGACGTCGTGGTGGTCTTGCCGTTGGTGCCGGTCACCACCAGCCAGCTGCGCGGCGGTCCGTAGCAGCCCGCTGCGTCTAGCCGCCAGGCTAACTCCACGTCACCCCAGATCGGCACCCCCGCCGCCGCGGCCGCGGCCAGTAGCGGGGTTGCGGGCGAGAAGCCGGGACTGGCGACCACCAGCGCATACCCGGTTATCTGCTGCACCGCGTCCGAGGAACTAACGGTCGGCAGCCCACGTTCGGCGTGCGGTCGCAGCATGACCGGATCGTCGTCGCACACCGTCGGCGTCGCACCAAACCGAGTCAGCACCGCGGCCACCGCCTGACCGGTCACCCGGCCACCGGCTACCAACACGGGCGCACCCGGCCCCAGAGGGTCAAGCACGTCAGGCACCGACCGCGGCAAGCCACTCACCGTAGAACAAGGCCACGCCCAGACCGCAGGTGATCGCGGTGAGCAGCCAGAACCGGATGATGACCGTGGTTTCAGCCCAACCGACCAACTCGAAATGGTGGTGGAAGGGCGCCATCCGAAACATCCGGCGCCCGGTGGTCCGGAAGGTCAGGATTTGCAACACCACCGAGGTGATCTCGGCGACGAACAGCGCACCCAGCACCACCGCAAGGATCTCGGTGCGGCTGGTCACCGACAACCCCGCGATGACGCCGCCCAACGCCAGCGACCCAGTGTCACCCATGAAGATCTTGGCGGGCGCGGCGTTCCACCACAAAAAACCGATGCAGGCGCCAGCGGTTGCGGCCGCGATGAGCGCCAGGTCCAGCGGGTCGCGCACGTTGTAGCAGCCCAGGCCCGGCGCCGTCACGC
Source organism: Mycobacterium tuberculosis H37Rv (assembly GCF_000195955.2). Classification (GTDB taxonomy): domain Bacteria; phylum Actinomycetota; class Actinomycetes; order Mycobacteriales; family Mycobacteriaceae; genus Mycobacterium; species Mycobacterium tuberculosis. Next base: position 2,416,836 of record NC_000962.3, read on the forward strand.
ACGCGTTGCGGTACTGCCAGAAGGTGATCAGCACGTAGGCGGCGGTGACCATCGCCATGGTGCCGGCGGCCAGCCCGTCCAGGCCATCGGTGAAGTTGACCGCGTTCGACCAGGCGCTGACGATGACCACGCAGAACAACACGAACAGCACCGGCGCCAATGTGACGGTGGCGATCTCACGCACGTAGGACAGATCCGCGCTGCCCGGTGTCAGGCCGGCAGCATTCCGGAACTGCAGCACCAGCACGCCAAACAGCACGGCGGAGGTGATCTGCCCGACGGTCTTGGCCGTCTTGTTCAACCCGAGATTGCGCGACCTGCGGATCTTGATCAGATCGTCGATGAACCCGACGCCGCCCAAAGCGGTGGCTAGGCCCAGCACCAACAGACCCGATGCGCCGATGCCTTCACCGTCAAACGCCAGGCCCGCTAGGTGGGCGCCCAGGTAGCCCGCCCAGATGCCGGCCAGAATCGCCACCCCGCCCATCGACGGCGTACCGCGCTTGGTGTGGTGGCTGGGCGGGCCATCCTCACGGATCTGGTGGCCGAAGCCCTGCTTAGTGAACAACCGGATCAGCACCGGGGTCAGCAAGATGGACACCGTCACCGCTACGGCAACGGCGATAAGGATCTGCCTCATGGGCGCACACTCCCGCATGTGTCGTCTGCGACCAATGCATCGGCCACCGCACCCAGCCCGGCCGCGTTCGAGGCCTTGACCAAGACCACATCCCCGGGTCGCAGCTCGGCGCGCAGTAGTGCCAGGGCGGCGTCACCGTCGGCCACATTGACGGCCGTGCGATCCGCACCGTGATCAGCAGTGGCTTCCCCCGAGCCCCACGCCCCCTCCAGGACCGCTCCGTGGTGCATGGCGCTGATCGACCTCCCGGTTCCCACGACAACGAGTCGAGACACATCTAAGCGCACCGCGAGCCGGCCGATGCGATCGTGCTCGGCTATCGCGTCCTCACCCAGCTCGGCCATCTCACCCAGCACCGCCCAGCTGCGGCGGGTGGCCTCGGGTTGGTGCGCGATCCAGGCCAGCGCCTGCAGCCCGGCCCGCATGGAGTCGGGGTTGGCGTTGTAGGCGTCGTCGATCACCGTCACCCCGTCGCCGCGGGTGGTCACCTGCATCCGATGCCGCGACACCGGCGGCGCCGCGGTCAGCGCGGCCGCGACCTGTTCAACGCTGGCCCCACACTCCAGCGCGACCGCCGCGGCGCACAGCGCGTTAGTGACCTGGTGGTCGCCGCAGACCCCGAGTCGGACCTCGGCTTGGGCATCGTGGGCATGCAGCGTAAAGCGCGGCCTGGCCAATTCGTCCAGCGACACCGGCCCCGCCCAAACGTCACCGGTGTTGTCCCGGCTGACCCGCACCACCCGGGCCGCGGTCAGCTTGGCCATCGCCGCCACCGCGGGGTCATCAGCGTTGAGGACGACCGCTCCGGAATGCGGAACAGCCTGCGGCAGTTCGGCTTTGGTCTGTGCGATGACCTCGCGGGAGCCGAACTCACCCAAATGTGCGGTGCCGACGTTGAGCACGACTCCGATCGACGGGGGCGCGATCTCGGCGAGCGCGGCGATGTTGCCGTGATGGCGTGCCGCCATCTCCAAAATCAGGTAGTCGGTGCGCCGCGTCGCGCGCAGCACCGTCCACGGGTGACCCAGCTCGTTGTTGAACGATCCGGGCGGGGCCACCACCTCCCCCAGCGGGGCCAGCACGGCGGCCATCAGGTCCTTGGTCGACGTCTTGCCCGACGAGCCGGTGATCCCGATGATGGTGAGCCCGCCGGCCACCAACTGCGCGGCCACCGCGGTGGCCAGCTTGGCCAGCGCGGCCAGCACCGCCGCCCCCGACCCGTCGTTGTCGTGCTCGAGGACGCCGGCCAATACGTTCGGCGCGGCCACTGGCGGAACCACGATGGCCGGCACCCCCACCGGGCGGGCGGCCAGCACGACGGCGGCGCCCGCGGCTACCGCCGACGCGGCATGGTCGTGGCCGTCGGCGCGCGCCCCCGGCAGGGCGAGGAACAGCCCGCCCGGGCCGATGGCGCGCGAGTCGAACTCGACGGTCCCGGTGACGCGGCGGTGCGCGGCGTCTTGCGGGGAGATATCGGCCACTGCGCCCCCGACGATCTCGGCGATCTGCGCGACGGTCAGCTCGATCATGCGCGCCGCTCGAGGGCCTCTAGCGCGGCAGCCAGCTCCACCCGGTCGTCGAACGGGCGGACCCGCCCGCCGCCGCGTTGCCCGGTCTCGTGGCCTTTGCCGGCGATGAGCACCACGTCGCCGGGGCGCGCCCAGGCAACCGCGTGCCGGATCGCGTCCCGCCGGTCTGCGATCTCGACGACCTGGGCATCACCGCCGACTTCGGCCGCCCCAGCCAGGATTTCGCGGCGGATCGCCGTGGGATCTTCGTCACGCGGGTTGTCGTCGGTGACGACCACCAAGTCGGCCAGCTGCGCGGCTATCCGGCCCATCGGGGCCCGCTTGCCCGGGTCACGATCGCCGCCGGCGCCGAACACCACCGCCAGCCGGCGGTCCGGGTGCGCCAAGGTGGTCAGCACCGACCGCAGCGCTTCCGGTTTGTGCGCGTAGTCGACCAGCGCGAGAAAGCCCTGGCCGCGGTCGATCTGCTCGAGCCGCCCCGGGACCCGGATCTCACGCAGGCCCGGCACCGCCTGTTCCGGGGAGACCCCGACGGTGTCCAGAATCGCCAGGGCGACCAGGCAATTGGCGACGTTGTAGCGGCCCGGTAGCCGGATTCCGATGTGATGCCCTACGCCGGCGGGGTCGATGGCGGTGAATTGTTGCCCGCCCGCGTCCGTGGGCGCCACATCCGTGGCGCGCCAGTGTGCGGGCCGGTCGGCGGCGCTGACGGTGATCGCGTCGGCGGCCCGCGCCGCCATCGCGCGCCCGGCGTCGTCGTCGATGCACACCACGGCGGTGCGGGCGCGCAGTGCCGAGTCCGGATCGAACAATGACGCCTTGGCCTCGAAGTAGTCGGCCATGCTGGGGTGGAAATCCAGGTGGTCACGGGAGAGATTGGTGAAGGCGCCGACGGCGAACCGGGTGCCGTCCACCCGGCCCAGCGCCAGCGCGTGGCTGGACACCTCCATGACCACGGTGTCCACCCCGCGTTCGACCATCGCCGCCAGCATCGCCTGCAGCGTGGGGGCCTCCGGGGTGGTCAGCGCGCTGGGAAGGTCGGCGCCGCCGACGCGGATGCCGATGGTGCCGATCAGCCCGGCGACGCGTCCGGCAGCCCGTAACCCGGCCTCGACCAGATAGGTGGTGGTGGTCTTGCCGGACGTTCCGGTGATCCCGATAACCGTCAACCGCTCGGACGGATGCCCGTACACGGTGGCGGCCAAGCCGCCGAGCACGCCGCGGGGTGCGGGGTGCACCAACACGGGCACGGCCGCTCGTCCGGCGATCTCGGCGACCCCGGCGGGGTCGGTGAGCACCGCGACGGCGCCGCGTGCGATCGCGTCGCCGACGTGGCGGGCCCCGTGGGTGGTCGAGCCGGTCAGGGCGGCGAACAGGTCACCGGGTGACACGTCCTGGGCGCGCAGCGTGACCCCGGTGACCGTCCGGTCCTCGGTGACGGCACGCTGAGCTGGACCCTCGGCCAGGGCCGCGCCGACCTGATCGGCCAGTGCGGCCAACCGAACGCCCACGACGGCGTTGGGGCGCAAGCCAGTGGGCGCAGCCTCCACCTGTGTCGCCACCTCCGTTCGCCGCCGCGAGATCCCTCGGGCCAGCGATGACACCCTACCGACAGGGCGCGCACACTCACCCAGTCGGGTTTTGCCGCGACACCTGGCCCTCGGCGGCGGCGCCGATCCAGGTGCCGATGCGCCGCGCGGCGGTGAAGGCGGCCCAGGCCAGGGCGCCAACCAGCGCCGCATCGGTGTCGAGCAGGGATCGGGCCGCGGCGACGTCGTCGTCGGTCACCTGATGCGGGGCCAGGCCGGTCAGCAGGGCAAGACGGGTGGGCGCGTGCAGGTCGGCGGGCAGCTCGGCGGTGTGCTCGTTCGTCCAGCGACTGCTCATCGGCATTGGCTCGCCGTGCCACGACCCCACGACCCGCCTGACCACCTGACGAGTCGGTGGCGGCAGGTGCGGCGCGGTGTCCAGGTGGTGGCTGAGCGCGGCGAACGCGGTTGCTATGGGCTCGGACGGTGTTGCCCATGCCAGATCGTCGGGCAGCGTTCGCGGCTCGAGCCGGCGGGTGGAGCGGCCCGGCCGATGCTCCGCGCGCACCTTGCGGGCGAACACCAGTCCACCGGCGCGGCGCATGAGCTGTTGGGCGCGCGGGCCCCCCGGCAGGAAGGTTTCGTCCAGCAGCACCAGGACCAGGCGTGCGATGAAGTGGAATTGCACCGCGGTGCCCAGGTATTCGGCGGCGACATCCGGGCCGAACGGTGCCGGCGGTCCCGCCGGTGTCCCGGTTCCTGCCGCCCACGCCACATACGGCGCGTTCGGGTCACCGGCGGCAGGTGCTGTGCCGGCCAAGATCGCCGCGGCGGTGTCGGTTTGGCCTGCCGCGTACAGCATGGTGGTGTGTGCGTCGACGCACCAGGGGCAGCGCAGGCTGGCCGCGACGGCGGCGGCGACGGCTTCCTTGCGGCCACGCGGCACCTGGCCCACCAGCAGTGTCTCGCGCAACGTCGCCCAGCCGGCGGTGAGCAGTCCCTCGTCCGGGGACAGCATGGCGAGCGGCTCGGGCAGCCGGCCGAACTCGCGGCGGGCCTCGGCATAGACCTCGGCGACCGCGCCGCCGGCTCGGCGGGGCGCGACGGGCTCAATATGGTTGACAAATTTCATGATTCGACTCCCTCCTGGGTGGTGCCGACTCTGGCCAGGGCCGCGTCGATCGCCGTTCGCGCCCGCTCTCCGGCGCCGTCGTCGTCGAGCAGCAGCAGCGCCCAGTTGGCCTCCATCGCGTAGGCGTGCAGCTCGAACGCGAGTTGGCGCACTTCGATATCCGCCCGGATCTCGCCCCGGCGTTGCGCCGTTTCGACGTCGGCCGTGATGGCGGCGATTCCGGCCCGCCCGGTCGCGGCGATGCGGTCGCGCACCGGGCCAGGCTGTGAGTCCACGTCGGCGGCCGCGGCCGCGAAAAAGCAGCCGCCGGCACGTCGCGTTCCAGGTATCCGACCCACGCATGCATGAGGGCGCGCACCCGGTCCACCCCGGGCGGCGCTGCCATCGCGGGAGCCACGACCTCGGCTTCGAACACGCTCACGGCGGCCTCGACGGTCGCCAGCTGCAGCTGCTCCTTGGCGCCGAAATGCCGGAACAGGCCCGACTTGCTCATGCCCAGCCGCCCGGCAAGCTCGCCGATGGACAGCCCCGAGAGCCCCTTCACCGAGGCGATATCCATCGCGGCGCGCAGGATCTGCGCCCGGGTTTGGCGGCCGACGTCGGCGCTAGGCATGGCTTTTGACCTCCCGGTCGTCTCCGGCGAACGCATCCACCAGCGGGGCCGACCGGTCCAGGGCGGCCAGCACCTGGTCGCGGCCCGCCGAGGGCAGCGCGAGCGCCACCTCCGCGACACCGGCCCGGCGGTACTCGTGCAGGGTCGCCGGGTCGCCGGCCGACGAGTACACACAGACCTGGGCGGTCGCCGGATCTCGCCCGGCACGCTCGAACGCGGCGTGCAGCATCGGCAACGCGCCCAGGAGCTCGCCGTACCCCTCGATCGGCTGCCAACCGTCGCCGTGGCGGGCGATCACCTCGAACGCCCGCGCACTGGGCCGGCACCCGAACAGCACCGGCGGCGCCACGGCCGGTTTCGGCCACGCCCACGACGGCGGCACCGACGCGTGCGTGCCCTCGTAGTGGACCGGCTCTGCGGCCCATAGCGCCCGCATGGCGGCGAGCTTGTCCACCGTCACCGCGATCCGGTCGGCGAACGGCACGCCGTGGTCGGCGAGCTCCTCCACGTTCCACCCGAAACCCACCCCCAGCACGAACCGCTCGCCGGACATGGCGCACAGCGAGGCGATCTGTTTGGCCAGCAGGATCGGATCATGCACCGCCACCAGGCAGGCCCCGGTGCCCACGCGCAGCCGCGTCGTGACCGCCGCGGCGGCGGCCAGCGCCACCACCGGGTCATAGCAGCGGCGATACCAGTCCGGCAGCTCTCCACCGGGCCACGGCGTGCTCCTGCTGATCGGCACGTGCGTCTTCTCCGGCACATACAGGCCCGCGAAGCCGCGCTCCTCGGCCCACACCGCGACCAACTGCGGGGGTGGGGTCAGGTCGGTGACGAACTGCATGAGCGAGACGAGCATCGGCGGCGGCTTTCATTAAGCACGAACGTTCGTGTTTAACGATGGTCCGCCTGGGGCGTGCTGTCAATGCCGGATTGCGTGACCGCTCGCTCGGGGCCCGGGTCAGCCGTCGGCGCCGTTTGCTCCAGGGGTGCCGAACAGCACACCACGGCTGCCGCCGGCACCACCACTTCCGACGGGTATGCCGAAGCCGCCGGCCCCGCCGTTGCCGCCGTTGCCGATCACCACGGCGTTGCCGCCGTTGCCCCCGTTACCACCGTCGCCTTTAACGCCTGGGGGGCCGTCGCCGCCTTCCCCGCCGTTGCCGCCGCGCCCGCCGTCACCGATCAGCCTGGCGTTGCCGCCGGCGCCGCCGTCACCGGCATTACCCGGCGTGGGAGCCTGTCCGCCGTTGCCGCCGTCCCCGCCGCCGCCGCCGCTGCCGATCAGCCCGCCGATCCCGCCGGCACCGCCGATGCCGCCGTCCCCGCCGCTGGTGCCGGCCGACGAGAAGCCGCCGTTGCCGCCGCGCCCGCCGACGCCGCCGTTGCCGTAGAACAGCCCGCCGTTGCCGCCGGCCGCGCCGGCGCCGCCGGACCCCGCATCGGCAAGGGTGGAGCTGTTGTCGTTGCCCCCGTTGCCGCCGGCACCGCCGTTGCCGCCGTTGCCGATCAGCCCGACGTGCCCACCGGCCCCACCGGCCCCACCGGCCCCACCGGCGCCGCCGGCCCCACCGCTGTTGCCGTGGCCACCGTTGCCGCCGTGCCCCCCGTCGCCGCCATTACCGATCAGGGCGGCCCCGCCGGCACCACCCGCCCCACCGCTGGCGCCGGTGTTGCTGAGCCCGCCGTTACCGCCGTCACCGCCGGCGCCACCGTTGCCGATCAGCCCGGCGGCGCCGCCGGCACCGCCGTTTCCGCCGTGCACCCCGGTCACCCCGTTGCTTCCGTTCCCACCAGCCCCGCCGGCCCCGCCGTCGCCGTACAGCAGCCCGCCGCGCCCTCCGTCACCACCGGCGCCGCCGGCCCCCGGTGCCCCGGATGCGCTGCCGCCGGCCCCGCCGGCCCCGCCATGGCCCCACAGCCCGGCGGCCCCGCCGGCCCCGCCGGCGGGGCTGACGCCCCCGGCGGTGCCGAGCCCGGCCGCACCCCCGGGCCCCCCGTTGCCGTACAGCCATCCGCCATTGCCGCCCGCACCTCCCGCTCCGGTGGCCGCACCCGCGCCTCCGGCCCCGCCGTTGCCGATCAGCCCCGCCGATCCGCCGTTGCCGCCGTTGGGATTGGCGGTGTCACCGGCCCCGCCGTTACCACCGTTGCCGTACAACAAGCCGCCGGGCCCACCGTTTTGCCCGGGACCCCCGTCGGCGCCGTTGCCGATCAACGGGCGCCCCAGCAACGTTTGGGTGGGCGCGTTGATCGCGTTGAGCAGGGTCTGCTGCACGTTGGCGGCCTCGGCGCTGGCATACGAGCCCGCGCCGGCGTTCAGGGCCCGCACGAACTGGTTGTGATACGCCGCCAGCTGAGCGCTCAACGTCTGATAGCCCTGGGCGTGCGACCCGAACAACGCCGAGATCGCCACCGACACCTCGTCGGCGCCGGCCGCCAGGATTCCCATCGTGGGGCCTGCCGCCGCCGCACTGGCGGCGCTGATCGACGACCCGATGTTCGCCAAATCCGTGGCGGCCGCTGCCATCACCTCCGGCGCCGCAATCACAAACGACATCCCGCACCTCCGACCAGCTCAGCACAACTTCACGAATCCCAGACCTGCGACACCGTCGGCAGGGCTTTCGATCCTATAACAATCTGAAAACAGGATGTCGCACTTTCCTTAAAAGAGCTTCCGCCAACCCGATCGTCAGCGCGCACATGTTGCGCAAAAGTTGTTGGAGCCGAAACGAACCGGCGCGCGCCGTTACCGGCGCCGCCGCCCTAGGTGGCCTGCAAGACCAAAGGAGGCCCGGGATCGGGTGACAGCGGGACGTTTTCGCGCTGCATCAGCCAGCCCGCGATGTTGTGGAACAGCGGGGCGGCCGAGTGCCCAGGCGCGCCGTCGGAGTTGCGCGCCGGGTTGTCCAACATGATGCCGATCACGTAGCGGGGATTGTCGGCAGTGGCGATTCCGGCGAAGGTGATCCAATACACGTCGTCGAAGTAGCAGCCGCAGCCAGGGTTGATCTGCTGCGCGGTACCGGTCTTGCCGGCCATCTGATAGCCGGGCACCCCGGCCGTCGGCCCGGTACCCTGCTGGTAGCCCATCGGATCGCGTTGCACCACGGCACGCAGCATCTGGCGCACGGTCTGGGCGGTCTGCGCCGACACCACGCGAATGTCGTCGGGGCGCGGTTCTTCGGTTCGGCTGCCGTCGGGTGCGACGGTGGCCTTGATAATGCGTGGGGGTACCCGCACTCCATCGTTGGCGATGGCCTGGTACATGCCGGTCATCTGCAGCAAAGTCATCGAAAGACCTTGGCCAATAGGAAGATTAGCGAACGTACTGCCCGACCACTGGTCGATTGGCGGCACCAGTCCGGCGCTCTCACCGGGCAGGCCCACGCCGGTGCGCTGTCCCAACCCGAACTTGCGGAGCATATCGTAATAGCGTTCCGGTCCGACACGTTGGGAAAGCATCAGCGTGCCGACGTTGGAGGACTTTCCGAACACCCCCGTGGTGGTATAGGGCATCACGCCGTGCTCCCAAGCGTCATGCACGGTAACACCGCCCATCTGGATCGAGCCAGGCACCTGTAGCACCTCGTCGGGGCTGCTCAACCCGTGCTCGATGACCGCGGACGCGGCGACGATCTTGTTCACCGAGCCCGGCTCGAAGGGCGACGACACCGCCGGGTTGCCCAACTGCTTGTCGCCCTGGCGCCCGATGTCTTGCGACGGGTCGAAGGTGTTGTCGTTGGCCATCGCGAGCACCTCGCCGGTCTTGGCGTCCAGGACGACGGCCGAGACGTTGTGAGCCCCCGATAGGTTCTTGGCCTGCTGCACCTGCTGCTGCACGTAGAACTGGATGTCGTTGTCGAGGGTGAGCACGACGGTGGAACCGTGGACCGCCTTGTGCCGATTCCGGTAGCTGCCGGGGATGACGACGCCGTCTGACCCACGGTCGTAGGTGACCGATCCGTCGGTTCCGGCCAGCACCGCATCCAGGGAGTCCTCCAGACCCAGCAGCCCATGACCATCCCAGTCGATGCCACCGACGACGTTTGCCGCCAGCGACCCACCCGGGTACTGACGCAGATCCTGTCTTTCCGCACCGACCTCGGGATACTTCGCGCAGATCGCGCTGGCGACAGCCGGGTCGACCGCACGCGCCAAGTAGACGAAGGTCTCGTCGCTTTGCAGCTTCTTCAGCACGGCCGCGGCATCTGGCTTGTTGTTCAGCTTGCCGGCGACCTCCTGGGCGATATCGCGCAGGCGCTGCTGCGGGTCGGGTGCAGCCGACGTCTTCTTCCTGGCCTCTTCCAATTGCCGCCGAATCCGCTTCGGCTGGAACGTCAGGGCACGCGCCTCGATGGTGAACGCGAGCCGGTCATTGTTGCGGTCGACGATGCTGCCGCGAGCCGCTGGCTGGACGTCGGTGACCTTGAGTTGGCCGGCCGCCTGCGCACGCAGGCCCGCGGCATGTGATACCTGCAGAAAGAACAATTGTGTTGCCGCGACCAACATCAACACCAAGATGACCGCGTTTCCGGTCCGATGCCGAAAGACGAACGACGCACCGCGCGTCCCGACGTCCACCACCTGCCGGGTGCGCCTCGCACGAGTCGAGCGACCCGCGGGTGCGACGTCTGACCGTGTCGCAGGGCGGGATTTCGTGGCTTCCTGGGCTTGCCGGGCTTTCTGCGTTTTGCCGGGCCGTTTGCGTTGCCCAACCTCCTGGGCTCCCGGTGGCCGGCGCAAACCGCGCGCCGGTCGCGTCGACTGCGACTGACTGGCCCGCCTGGGGGCGGCGCGGCTCACCTGGGAGCCCCCGGCGCCGTTGGCACCGGCGCCGTGACGGGACCGAACTGTTCGCCGTTGGCCGGCACTGGAGCGGGTGGTGCCACCATGGGTTGCGACCCACCCGACAGCCCGGGCGTCGCAGCCACCGGTGCTGGTCCAGGGAGCCCGGCCGGGGGCGCCGCACCCACCTGGAGCGGCACCGGATTTTCCGCTGGTGCCGGGGATGGCACTGCGCCGAGCGGAGGAGCCGGCATCGGACCCGGCGCCCCAGGTATCGGCACCGGACCGGGCAGCTGCGGGCCGGCCTGGGTGGGCAGGTGGGTTGCGCCGCCCAGCGTCGCTGTGCCGTCTGGGGTACGCACCAGCACCTCCGGGCCAGACCGGGCGGGCGGAGCGGGATCATCGGGGCCTGGTGTCACCCGGACCGGCACCTCGAGGGGCACCGCCGCGGGTTTCGGGGGCGGCGGCGGATCTTCGGGCAACTTCGTGTTCAGCGGCGGCGGTGGAACTCCGTCAGCCGGCTTGGGTGTACCGACCACCACCCAATTGCCGTCCGGATCCTGAACCAGGTGGGCGGTATCCCTCGTCGGGATCATGCCCTGGCGACGAGCCGCCTCGGCCAGCGCCGGCGCCGACGCAGCCTCGCGTACGTCGCGTTCCAGCGCTTCCTTGTGCTGCTGCAGCATCCGGGTCCGCTCCCGGGCGTTGCTCAGCTGGTAGGACCTCTCGGCGGCATCGGTGGACAACCACAGTGTGAGGCCTAGTCCGACGCCGAGCGAACCGATAACCAGCACCACAAACGGAACCTTGTTTGCCAACGTGCGCGGCCGCAGGTCGATCGACGTGAGCCGGGCGGCGAGACGCTCCATCGGCGTAGGACGGACCAGCTTGGGCGCCTTGGCTTTTCGGGCCTTGGCCCGCGCCTTGGCCTGGCTGGTGTTCTTTGCGGGGGCCGGCCGGTCGAACGGGCTGAGCATCGGGCTGGTTTGCGGTCCAGGGCGCGACACCCGGGCCTGCCGGCCGGGTGCCGAGGTCTTGCCGGCACGGCTCCGGATGCGGCGCGACGGCGCCGAGTTCGTAGTCGTTCGCCTCGTCGCCGCGGCAGGACTGTCGGCTCTCCTGCGACGATCGCTGCTGCGGCTTTTCGGTGCCTCACGCTTGGCCCTCATGAATCACCCTTCTCGGTTGCCCATTGCTGCGATTGCGCCCGGTGCTCGACTCGTTGCAGGGCCCGCAACCGCACTGGAGTACTGCGGGGATTGCGTTCGATCTCAGCCACACTCGCTCGTTCGGCGCCGTGCGTTAACGAACGGAATCGCGGCTCATGGCCGGGAAGTTCGACCGGAAGTCCCGCAGGGGTGGCCGACGCGACTGCCTCGGCGAACACCCGTTTGACGATCCTGTCCTCTAGCGACTGGTAGGCCAGCACCGCGATGCGCCCACCGATAGCGAGGGCATCCAGCGCGGCAGGAACGGCCGTGCGCAGCGATTCCAGCTCATCGTTGACCGCGATGCGCAGCGCCTGGAATGTTCGCTTGGCTGGATGCCCGCCGACACGCCGGGCCGGAGCTGGAATCGCCTGGTACAGCAGGGCAACCAGTTCGGCGGTCGAGGTGAACGGGGTTTTTGCGCGTCGGCGGACGATACCGGCAGCGATGCGCCGAGCAAACCGCTCCTCTCCGTAGCGACGCAGGATGTCGGCTAGTGCCGCCTCGTCGTAAGTGTTGACAATGTCAGCTGCGGTCAACGGCGTCGTCGGGTCCATCCGCATGTCCAATGGCGCGTCCGTGGCGTAGGCGAAGCCCCGCTCGGCGCGGTCGAGCTGCATGGATGAGACGCCGAGATCGAACAGGATTCCGTCGACTGATCCCACTGCGGCATAACCGGATTCAGCCAGCGCTGCGCCCAGACAGTCATAGCGGGTGTGCACCAGGGTAAGTCGGTCAGCGAATCGCACCAGCCGAGACCGCGCGACGTCCAGAGCGGTTGGGTCACGGTCGAGCCCGATCAGGCGCAGACCCGGCAATCCCTCCAAAAACCGCTCCGCATGCCCGCCCGCGCCGATGGTCGCGTCGAGAAGGACCGCCTGCGAGCCGTCTGGATAGTAGCGGGTTAGTGCGGGGGTAAGCAGTTCGAAGCAACGTTGCGCCAATACCGGCACATGACCGAAACCGGTTGGCCCCGAACCTGGATCAGCCACCGTGATACCTCCCCAGGTCTGGCAAGCCGTACTTCGGGACGCGGCTATTCCAGGCGCCGCCCCTGCACCGAGGTCCCTGTCCGAAGACACGAACCTGGCGTTGGGGAAGTACGCCAGGGTCGCTTCGGGCAGAGACCACGGTGCACGGGTTTGCACCTCAGAAGATGTCACCGAGTGCTTCATCGCTGGCCGCGGAGAAGTTCTCTTCATGGATTTGTTGGTAGTTCTGCCAGGCTTGCGCATCCCAGATCTCGAGATAGTCGACCGCGCCGATCACCACACAGTCCTTGGAAAGGCTTGCGTAGCGGCGGTGGTCGGCCGACAAGGTGATCCGGCCTTGACTGTCGGGATGCTGTTCGTCGGTACCGGCGGCGAGATTACGTAGGAACGCTCTCGCCTCGGGGTTGCTTCGTGGCGCCTTGCTGGCCCGGCGCGCCAGCTGCTCGAACGCCGCCCGCGGGTAAACGGCCAGGCTGTGATCTTGGCTCTTGGTGACCATCAACCCCCCTGCCAACGCGTCGCGAAACTTGGCCGGCAGCGTCAGCCGCCCCTTGTCGTCGAGTTTGGGCGTGTAGGTGCCGAGAAACATGGGGCACCTCCCTGCCAAATCCATCTCACCCAAACACCTCAGCCACCATACCCCACAATCCCCCACTTTGCCCCATAACTGGGGTATCAAAGCGGCGTTTTGCCGTCTCTGTACCACTGAAGCGCGCGGCTAGCCCGGCTACGACCTCAGAAAACCGCATGTCGCCGGGCAAATGGGTGGCAAGTGGGGCCAAGTGGGGCACAACTGGGGCTCAAACCGGACTCAATATCGCCGACAGCCGGTGACGACCCGGCTGGGTGAACCGCCCCGGTGAGTCCGGAGACTCTCTGATCTGAGACCTCAGCCGGCGGCTGGTCTCTGGCGTTGAGCGTAGTAGGCAGCCTCGAGTTCGACCGGCGGGACGTCGCCGCAGTACTGGTAGAGGCGGCGATGGTTGAACCAGTCGACCCAGCGCGCGGTGGCCAACTCGACATCCTCGATGGACCGCCAGGGCTTGCCGGGTTTGATCAGCTCGGTCTTGTATAGGCCGTTGATCGTCTCGGCTAGTGCATTGTCATAGGAGCTTCCGACCGCTCCGACCGACGGTTGGATGCCTGCCTCGGCGAGCCGCTCGCTGAACCGGATCGATGTGTACTGAGATCCCCTATCCGTATGGTGGATAACGTCTTTCAGGTCGAGTACGCCTTCTTGTTGGCGGGTCCAGATGGCTTGCTCGATCGCGTCGAGGACCATGGAGGTGGCCATCGTGGAAGCGACCCGCCAGCCCAGGATCCTGCGAGCGTAGGCGTCGGTGACAAAGGCCACGTAGGCGAACCCTGCCCAGGTCGACACATAGGTGAGGTCTGCTACCCACAGCCGGTTAGGTGCTGGTGGTCCGAAGCGGCGCTGGACGAGATCGGCGGGACGGGCTGTGGCCGGATCAGCGATCGTGGTCCTGCGGGCTTTGCCGCGGGTGGTCCCGGACAGGCCGAGTTTGGTCATCAGCCGTTCGACGGTGCATCTGGCCACCTCGATGCCCTCACGGTTCAGGGTTAGCCACACTTTGCGGGCACCGTAAACACCGTAGTTGGCGGCGTGGACGCGGCTGATGTGCTCCTTGAGTTCGCCATCGCGCAGCTCGCGGCGGCTGGGCTCCCGGTTGATGTGGTCGTAGTAGGTCGATGGGGCGATCGGCACACCCAGCTCGGTCAGCTGTGTGCAGATCGACTCGACACCCCACCGCAAACCATCGGGGCCCTCGCGGTGGCCCTGATGATCGGCGATGAACCGGGTAATTAGCGTGCTGGCCGGTCGAGCTCGGCCGCGAAGAAAGCCGACGCGGTCTTTAAAATCGCGTTCGCCCTTCGCAATTCGGCGTTGTCCCGCCGCAAGCGCTTCAGCTCAGCGGATTCTTCGGTCGTGGTCCCGGGCCGTGCGCCGGCATCGACCTGCGCCTGGCGCACCCACTTACGCACCGTCTCCGCGCAGCCAACACCAAGTAGACGGGCGACCTCACTGATCGCTGCCCACTCCGAATCGTGCTGACCGCGGATCTCTGCGACCATCCGCACCGCCCGCTCACGCAGCTCCGGCGGGTACCTCCTCGATGAACCACCTGACATGACCCCATCCTTTCCAAGAACTGGAGTCTCCGGACATGCCGGGGCGGTTCAGGGGCTTCCCGAGACTGCGATTCCCAAACGATGACGCCCAAACAAAAAGCGGGACCGCCGATGGCTGCCCCGCTGCCGCTGGTTGCGTTCGGCTTACTCGTCGAAGCGGCGCCGGAACCGATCTTCCATACGGCTGGTGAATGAGCCCCCGGCCCCCTTGGTACGACGCTGGCGCGAAGCCCCAGCAGCCGATCCGCCACGATCCATCCTGCCGGACAACCGAGGACCGGTGATGGCATACACCACACCACCGAACATCACGACAAAACCGAAAACGCTGAGTATCGGGAAACTTCCGATCATGGTCTCTTTGAACGCCACGCCGGAAACCAACATCCCCAGACCGATGATGAACAACGCCGCGCCCTGCAGGCGCCGCCGCGCGGTCGGTGCGCGGAAGCCCCCGCCACGGACACTCGATGCGAACTTGGGATCTTCGGCGTAGAGAGCGCTCTCGATCTGGTCAAGCATCCGCTGCTCATGATCGGAGAGTGGCATGCGTCCCTCCTTGCCGACAGACTGTCACGTAATACCGATAACACGCGGATGCCCATTGCGCGGGCAACTAACTCAGATGATACGAGGTCAATCTGCGCCGTACCACTGGTTCGCGGGCGATTCTATCCCGGCGGCGCCGCAGCGACGAGCTGAGCGGAAACGGCCATACGCTACAAGCCCCGTCCAGCGCGGGCGGCCTCATCGGCTTGTCCGATACTGGTGCGCAAGCACGCATCGGTTCATCACATGAGGAGGACACCGCGCGTTGGCGATATTCCTCATCGATCTGCCGCCCAGCGATATGGAGCGCCGCCTCGGTGATGCCCTGACGGTGTATGTCGACGCGATGCGCTACCCCAGGGGCACCGAGACTTTGCGCGCCCCAATGTGGCTGGAGCACATCCGGCGGCGCGGCTGGCAGGCGGTCGCGGCCGTCGAGGTAACGGCAGCCGAACAGGCCGAGGCCGCCGACACCACGGCGCTGCCGTCGGCCGCCGAACTGAGCAACGCGCCAATGCTCGGAGTGGCGTACGGCTATCCCGGGGCGCCCGGCCAGTGGTGGCAACAGCAGGTGGTACTGGGCTTGCAACGCAGCGGCTTTCCGCGCCTAGCGATCGCCCGACTGATGACCAGCTACTTCGAGTTGACTGAATTGCACATCCTTCCCCGCGCTCAAGGCCGTGGCCTCGGGGAGGCGTTGGCCCGCCGACTGCTAGCCGGTCGCGACGAGGACAACGTCCTGCTCTCCACACCGGAGACCAACGGTGAGGACAATCGGGCGTGGCGGTTGTACCGCCGGTTGGGCTTCACCGACATCATCCGCGGCTACCACTTCGCCGGTGACCCCCGAGCATTCGCCATCCTGGGTCGCACGCTACCGCTCTAACCCGCGCCCGACAGCTTGCCGACGCGGCATGCCCGGTCTGGCACGATGACCTGGTGCGCGCTAGCTATGCCCCACCGTCATCCCAAGGATCGCGAGTGGCAAGGACCCGACGGCGCGGCATGCTGGCCATCGCGATGTTGCTGATGCTGGTGCCTCTGGCTACCGGATGCCTGCGGGTCCGAGCCTCGATCACCATCTCGCCGGATGACCTGGTGTCCGGGGAGATCATCGCCGCGGCCAAGCCGAAAAACAGCAAAGACACCGGCCCTGCGCTCGATGGCGATGTGCCGTTCAGCCAGAAGGTTGCGGTCTCGAACTACGACAGCGACGGCTACGTGGGGTCGCAAGCAGTGTTTTCCGATTTGACCTTTGCCGAGCTGCCCCAGTTGGCCAATATGAACTCCGACGCCGCCGGAGTGAACCTGTCACTGCGCCGAAACGGCAACATCGTGATCCTGGAAGGCCGAGCGGATCTGACATCGGTATCCGATCCCGACGCCGACGTCGAGTTGACCGTCGCCTTCCCCGCAGCAGTGACTTCCACCAACGGCGACCGCATCGAGCCCGAGGTAGTGCAGTGGAAGCTCAAGCCGGGCGTGGTGAGCACGATGAGCGCACAGGCTCGTTATACCGATCCCAACACCCGGTCGTTCACCGGAGCCGGCATCTGGCTGGGCATCGCCGCGTTCGCGGCCGCCGGTGTGGTGGCCGTGCTGGCGTGGATCGACCGGGACCGCTCCCCACGGTTGACCGCTTCGGGCGACCCGCCAACCAGCTAGTCCGGCTTGCCCGGCTCGGCAGGTGACCAGTAGGCAAGCATTTCCGCGAAGGTCTCGAAAGCCGCGGCCGAAACGCCATACGTCGCCTCGAGATGGATGCTTAGCGGAAAACCCAGATCGGCGACGCCGTCTAGCACACGCTTGTACAAGTCGACCATGAGCCGGCGCCGCCGTGCGGGTTCACTGCCGGCCAACTTCTGCACGAACGCCTGCTCGTCGGCCACCGCGGCGTTTCCCGGGTCCTGGATCAGCCAGTTGATCAGGCCGATGCGGGTCTCGACCTTCGGGACAAAGCCGAACGACAGCAGAATCTCGGGTCGGTGTTCGGTGGTCCTGGCGAACTCGCGCAGGAAGCCCACGATCGCGTCGGAATACAACAGCTGGGTCATGCCGTAGGTTGCGCCCCGACTGCACTTGAAATTGAGCCGGCCCTGCTCGCCGTCTCGGGTGGGGATCACGATCACACCACGGTTGGCCACCAGCTGGCGATACAGCGACAGGGCATCCGTCGGCGCGACTCCGGAGCCCTCGCCGTCCTGCATCGTGCGCGGTACACCGACGAATACGATGCCCTCCATGCCGGCATCGGACAGATCGACCAGCCGCCGGTGCAACGATGGCTCGTCCATGAACGCGGTTACCTGCGTACACAGGCCATGGACTCCCGCCAACTCCGGTTTGATGATCGACCAGAAATCGAGTACATCCAGCTTCGGCTGCATCGGGATGGGCCTATCGTCATCCTCGGCGATCATCCCCGGCATCATTACGTGCCGTATCCGGCCGTCAAGCCCGGATGCAGCCGAGTACTGCACCACCTTGCGAGCATCTTCGATTGCCCGCTCCTTGCCACCCTCGAGGTTCGGTGGCACCAGCTCCAGCGCGATCGTGTTGAGGGTCACACGGCTCCTCTTCGTCAAACGAGTACTTCCATGGCCGCCAATGGGGCCACCGGTGGGCCGCGCCGCGTCGCGCAAATCGCCATCCTGGGCCGGGCCGGACCAGCCAACCCAAGGGCGCTGAAGACAGCATAAACACGAAATAGTCAGTTAGTCGAAGCAACTTGTGTGGTTTCCGCGAGCCCACCCGCCGAATCATCGATAGCGGCCACTCGCGCCGGCGCGGAATACACTGTCGGGCCATAGGCACGCCAAATGAGAAAGGGGCGCCGCGCTGAGCCTGAATGCACCGGCAGCACCGGCAGCGGTCCAGTTGGCCGGCGCCATCACCGACCAGCTGCGGAGGTATTTGCACGGCCGCCGCCGTGCGGCCGCCCACATGGGCAGTGACTACGACGGCCTGATCGCCGACCTGGAGGATTTCGTTCTCGGCGGGGGCAAGCGCCTACGACCGCTCTTCGCCTATTGGGGCTGGCACGCCGTTGCCAGTCGGGAACCCGATCCTGATGTGCTGCTGCTGTTTTCCGCGCTGGAACTGCTGCACGCCTGGGCGCTGGTCCACGACGACCTGATCGACCGTTCCGCCACCCGCCGGGGCCGCCCGACCGCCCAGCTGCGCTACGCGGCGCTGCACCGCGATCGGGACTGGCGGGGGTCACCGGACCAGTTCGGCATGTCGGCGGCCATCCTGCTCGGCGACCTCGCACAGGTCTGGGCTGACGACATCGTCTCGAAGGTCTGCCAGTCCGCCCTGGCACCCGATGCCCAGCGGCGAGTGCATCGGGTGTGGGCCGATATCCGCAACGAGGTGCTGGGCGGGCAATACCTCGACATCGTCGCAGAGGCCAGTGCCGCCGAGTCGATCGAGTCGGCGATGAACGTCGCGACGCTCAAGACCGCCTGCTACACGGTATCGCGACCGCTACAGCTTGGGACGGCCGCCGCGGCCGACAGATCCGACGTAGCGGCCATCTTCGAGCATTTCGGAGCGGACCTCGGCGTAGCGTTTCAGTTGCGCGACGACGTGCTTGGCGTGTTTGGCGACCCAGCCGTGACGGGCAAGCCGTCCGGTGACGACCTAAAGTCGGGCAAGCGTACCGTGCTGGTAGCCGAAGCGGTGGAATTGGCGGACAGGTCAGACCCCTTGGCGGCCAAACTATTACGGACCTCGATTGGCACCCGATTGACTGATGCGCAGGTACGTGAACTGCGCACGGTCATCGAGGCAGTGGGCGCGCGCGCCGCCGCGGAGAGCCGCATCGCCGCGCTCACCCAGCGAGCACTGGCCACCCTGGCGTCCGCACCCATCAACGCAACAGCCAAGGCCGGGCTGTCCGAACTGGCCATGATGGCTGCGAACCGGTCCGCCTAACCGATGACTACTCCGAGCCATGCTCCAGCGGTTGATTTGGCTACAGCGAAAGATGCTGTTGTCCAACACCTTTCGCGACTTTTCGAGTTCACTACCGGTCCGCAGGGCGGACCGGCGCGGCTGGGCTTCGCCGGCGCGGTGCTGATCACCGCAGGCGGGCTGGGAGCCGGCAGCGTCCGCCAACATGACCCGCTGCTGGAGTCGATTCACATGTCCTGGCTGCGCTTCGGCCACGGACTCGTGCTGTCGTCGATTCTGTTGTGGACAGGTGTGGGTGTGATGCTGCTTGCGTGGCTGGGTCTAGGCCGACGGGTCCTCGCCGGCGAAGCCACCGAGTTCACCATGCGGGCAACCACCGTTATCTGGCTGGCGCCGCTACTGCTGTCGGTGCCCGTCTTCAGCCGGGACACTTACTCGTATCTGGCCCAAGGGGCGCTTCTGCGCGACGGTCTGGATCCTTACGCTGTTGGCCCGGTCGGTAATCCCAATGCGCTGCTGGACGACGTAAGCCCGATCTGGACGATCACCACCGCGCCCTACGGTCCTGCGTTCATTCTGGTTGCGAAGTTCGTCACGGTAATCGTCGGCAACAATGTCGTCGCCGGAACCATGCTGTTGCGTTTGTGCATGCTGCCCGGGCTGGCGTTGCTGGTCTGGGCCACTCCACGCTTGGCCAGCCATCTCGGCACCCACGGCCCGACCGCGCTGTGGATCTGCGTGCTGAACCCACTGGTCCTCATCCATCTGATGGGCGGGGTGCACAACGAGATGCTGATGGTGGGTCTGATGACCGCCGGTATCGCGTTGACCGTCCAGGGCCGTAATGTCGCGGGGATCATCCTGATCACCGTTGCGATCGCGGTGAAGGCCACCGCCGGAATCGCGTTGCCCTTCTTGGTCTGGGTTTGGCTGCGTCATCTGCGTGAGCGACGGGGGTACCGGCCGGTCCAGGCGTTCCTGGCAGCCGCCGCGATATCGCTGCTGATCTTCGTCGCGGTGTTCGCGGTGCTGTCTGCGGTAGCCGGCGTTGGCCTAGGGTGGCTGACCGCGCTGGCCGGCTCGGTGAAAATCATCAACTGGCTGACGGTGCCCACCGGGGCGGCCAACGTGATCCACGCGCTGGGCAGAGGGCTCTTCACGGTCGACTTCTACACCTTGCTGCGGATCACCCGGCTGATCGGAATCGTGATCATCGCGGTGTCGCTGCCGCTGTTGTGGTGGCGGTTCCGGCGCGACGACCGGGCCGCGCTGACCGGGGTCGCATGGTCGATGCTGATCGTGGTGCTGTTCGTACCCGCCGCCCTGCCGTGGTACTACTCCTGGCCGCTGGCGGTCGCTGCCCCGTTGGCCCAGGCACGACGGGCGATCGCGGCCATCGCCGGGCTCTCGACTTGGGTGATGGTGATCTTCAAACCCGACGGATCGCACGGGATGTATTCGTGGCTGCACTTCTGGATCGCCACCGCCTGCGCACTGACTGCGTGGTATGTCCTGTATCGGTCACCGGACCGGCGCGGAGTGCAGGCTGCAACCCCGGTGGTCAATACGCCATAGCCTGGGCCCGGCGCACCACCTCGCGAGCCTGGTGGGCATGCAATGCATCGACGGGACGGGCGTTGCTGACGGCGTCACGCGAGCCGTCGCGGGTGATGGTCAGCGACGGATCGGGGGTAAACAGCCAGCGCATAATCTCGGTGTCGCGATAGCCCCCGTCGTGCAGGATGGTCAACAGCCCCGGCAGGCTCTTGACCACCTGACCGGAGTTGGTGAAGAAGACCTGAGGGATCACCACGCCACCAGCGCGCCGCACGGCCACCAGATGACCTTCCCGCAGCTGCTGGGCCACCTTGCTGACCGGAACGCCGAGCAGCTCGGCGACCCGGGGCAGGTCGTACGTCGGTTCGTCAGGGTCCAAAACGTCATCGCCAGCGGGAATGCTGCCCACCCGCGCAAGTGTAGAGCCTGGTGCGCGGCCAGGCATGCGCGTTAGGCTTCCGTTCTGCATCCAATCGCGGCGGCCACCTACGATGACCCCGTGGTCGAAGCTGGCACGAGGGACCCGTTGGAGAGCGCGCTGCTGGACAGCCGCTATCTGGTCCAGGCCAAGATCGCCAGCGGCGGCACCTCGACGGTCTACCGGGGCCTGGATGTCCGACTCGACCGGCCCGTCGCGCTGAAAGTGATGGATTCTCGCTACGCGGGCGATGAACAGTTTCTGACCCGCTTTCGACTGGAGGCCCGTGCGGTTGCCCGGCTAAATAACCGCGCGCTGGTCGCGGTCTACGACCAGGGCAAAGACGGCAGGCACCCGTTTCTGGTGATGGAGCTCATCGAGGGCGGTACCCTGCGCGAGCTGCTGATAGAACGTGGTCCCATGCCGCCACATGCCGTTGTGGCGGTGCTGCGCCCAGTGCTTGGCGGGCTGGCTGCCGCCCATCGAGCCGGTCTGGTGCATCGCGATGTCAAGCCCGAGAACATCTTGATCTCCGACGACGGCGACGTCAAACTCGCCGATTTCGGGTTGGTCCGCGCGGTCGCCGCCGCTTCAATCACGTCTACCGGCGTCATCCTGGGTACCGCGGCCTACCTGTCCCCTGAGCAGGTCCGTGATGGAAACGCCGATCCTCGAAGCGACGTCTACTCTGTCGGCGTTCTGGTCTACGAGCTGCTAACGGGGCACACACCGTTCACCGGCGACTCGGCCTTGTCGATTGCCTACCAACGGCTTGATGCTGACGTGCCGCGTGCCAGTGCTGTAATCGACGGTGTACCGCCACAATTCGATGAGTTGGTGGCATGTGCAACTGCCCGCAACCCTGCCGACCGATACGCCGATGCGATCGCGATGGGCGCCGATCTGGAGGCGATCGCCGAGGAGCTGGCCCTGCCTGAATTCCGGGTACCGGCGCCGCGCAACTCCGCTCAACACCGGTCGGCCGCGTTGTACCGCAGCCGGATTACCCAGCAAGGGCAGCTGGGTGCCAAACCGGTTCACCACCCTACTCGCCAGCTGACTCGCCAACCCGGCGACTGCTCCGAGCCGGCTTCAGGGTCGGAGCCCGAACACGAGCCGATCACCGGCCAATTCGCCGGCATCGCAATCGAGGAATTCATCTGGGCGCGACAGCACGCCCGTCGAATGGTGCTTGTCTGGGTGTCGGTGGTGCTGGCGATCACCGGGCTAGTGGCGTCCGCGGCATGGACGATCGGGAGCAACCTGAGCGGCCTGCTCTAAGGCAGGCGAGCAGTCGCAAAAGCCCCCATTTCGGCACGAAAATGGGGGCTGGTACGTGAATTAAGGTGACCACGGCAAGCGTGACCCGCCGGCGACTGCAGCGAAGCCGGGTCTGTTGGTGACAGTGTGTATGTCGGGGTTTCAGGCGGCAGGTTCGAGGGTGACCCCCAATCCTTGGGCTTCGAGTTTGGCGACGAGGCGACGTCGTTCTTTGTCGGGATCCATGCGGGTGGTGAAGTAGTCGGCGCCGAGATCCTGGTAAGGCCGGCCGGTGGCCAGCACGTGCCAAATGATGACGATCAGCTTGTGGGCGACGGCGATGATCGCCTTCTTGTTGGCAGCGGGACTGCGGAAGCCACCGAACTTGCGGACCTGGCGGCGGTAGTACTCGCGCAGGTAGCCATCGGTGCGCACGGCGGCCCACGCGCACTCGACCAGGACCGGCTGCAGGTGCTGGTTGCCTGTGCGGCGGGCACCGTGATGGCGTTTGCCGGCCGATTCGTGGTTGCCCGGGCACAGCCGCACCCACGAGGCCAGATGCTCAGCCGAGGGGAACCAGGCCGCCGGGTCGGCGCCGATTTCAGAGATGACCGTCGCCGAGGCACCCACCCCGATCCCCGGGATCGATGCAATCAGCTCGCGTCGGGCACAAAAGGGATGCATCAGCTGCTCGATCTGCTCGTCGAGAGCACCGATCATCGCATCGAGCTGATCCAGATGAGCCAGGTGCAACCTACACATCAGGGCATGGTGATCATCGAAGCGCCCTTCCAGCGCCCGCTGCAGATCGGGGATCTTCGAGCGCATAAGGTGCGCTTGATCGTCTTGCGCCCGTCAGGACCCTCGCCCGGCACCCACACCGCCACCGCGATGATGTCCTGGCCCACATCAACAAAGGCGCACCGCTCGTACAGAATATGCATCCCACCAGCCCCTTTCCGGCTCAGCGTCGCAACCAACAACGCGCGCTGCGAAGGGAGCCCCCAAACATGAACTAAAGAGACTGGTACTCGCGCTCGTAGCAGCAACCGGGACACACCCGAAAGTGGGGGGGCTCCAACGTCAGTCTCTTGCACGGCCACACACAGCCAAGCCCCTACGACGTCGACACCGCAACGCACGCACCGATTCTCATTCACCATGAGCGGGCGCACCAGCGCCCATCATGTTCTTTTACGACTGCTCGCCGAGCTAGTCCCGCAGCATCTCCGCGACCAGGAACGCCAACTCCAGCGACTGCTGGGTGTTCAGCCGCGGATCACATGCCGTCTCATAGCGGCCGGCCAAGTCCGTCTCCGAAATGTCTTGCGCGCCACCAAGACATTCGGTGACGTTCTCGCCGGTAATCTCGACATGGATGCCGCCCGGATGGGTTCCGAGGGCACGATGCACCTCGAAAAAACCCTGCACTTCATCGACAATGCGATCGAAGTGACGGGTCTTGAACCCCGTGGACGACTCGTGGGTGTTGCCGTGCATCGGGTCGCATTGCCAGATCACCTGATGCCCGGTGGCCTGGACCTTCTCCACGATCGGTGGCAACAGATCGCGGACCTTGTGGTTGCCCATCCTGCTCACCAACGTCAGCCGGCCCGGCTTATTGTGCGGGTCGAGCCGCTCGACGTACTCCACGGCCAGTTCCGGGGTCATGTTGGGGCCCAACTTGACCCCGACCGGATTAGCAATCACCTGGGCAAACGCGATGTGCGCGCCATCGATTTGTCGGGTCCGCTCGCCGATCCACACGGTGTGTGCGGACAGGTCAAACAGTTGTGGTTCACCGTCGTCACCGTCGGACAACCTCAACATGGCGCGCTCGTAGTCGAGCACCAAAGCTTCATGGCTGGCATAGATTTCGGCGGTCTGTAGATTGCGGTCGGCCACCCCACAGGCACTCATGAACCGCAGCCCACGATCGATCTCGGTGGCCAGCGCCTCATAGCGCGCGCCGGCCGGCGAGGTCCGGACGAATTCCCGGTTCCAGTCGTGAACCAGATGCAGCGACGCCAGGCCCGACGAAGTCAGCGCACGCACCAAGTTCATCGCCGCACTGGCGTTAGCGTAAGCCCGGACCAGCCGCGACGGGTCGTGCTCGCGCGCCGCGGCGTCCGGGGCGAAGCCGTTGATCATGTCGCCGCGGTAAGACCGCAGACCCAGCGCGTCAATGTCGGCTGACCGAGGCTTCGCGTACTGACCGGCGATGCGGGCCACCTTCACCACTGGCATGCTGGCGCCGTAGGTCAGCACCACGGCCATCTGCAACAAGGCACGGACATTGCCCCGAATATGGGGTTCGGTGTTGTCCATGAATGTCTCAGCGCAGTCGCCGCCCTGCAGCAGGAAAGCCTCACCCTTTGCCACCTGGGCCAGCTGCTCTTGCAGCCGGACGATCTCGGACGGCACCGTCACGGGTGGCACGCTCTCCAACACCGTGCGCATCGCCAACGCCTGGTCGGCCGGCCAGGTGGGTTGCTGGGCCGCCGGCTTGGCCAGCGCGGCGTCCAGTCGTGTTCGCAGGTCAGTCGGCAGCGGCGGAAGCGACGGGAGCTGGTCGATCGGTATGTCGACGGTCCAGTTCATCGGTCCATGGTAACCGGGGATTTCCTGACGGCTGCTCAGGGCGAGGTTCGCTCGGAGGTCCTCGCCGGCGGGATCTGACTGTCCGTCTCCTCAGCGGGCCGCGCCGCGGCCCGCATCGTCTGTGGACGTGATGAGACGAAACCGGCGCAGCTGATCTCGGGCATCGACCAGCGCGTCGTGGACGTCGCGTGGCCGCGGCGGCATCCGGGGGCATCCCCGGTCCTCCCACAACTGCCGCAGTTCCCGGGTGAAACGGGGCACTGTGGGTGGCAAGGCAGTCATCGGGCCCCACAATTGACACAGCGCTACATGGTCGTAGGCCCCCACCCAGGCCCACAACTCGATCGAATCCGTGCCGTCGATGCGGAGGAATTCTTCCAGGTCAAGACGAATCTGCTGGCGCGAGCGCCACAGTTGCGAGGCGGGCGGCGGCAGCTTGGGCAGCACATGGGTGCGCACCCAGCTGCCGGCCCGCTCGGGATCGAATTCCGTGGATACTGCGTAGTATTCGCGGCCGTCTTCTGCGACCACCCCGATCGAGATCAACTCGATGGTGTGCCCATCCTCGATGAATTCGGTGTCGTAGAAGTACCGCACCGCCGCAGCCTAATCCGACCAGACCGAGCCGCTGATCAGAATGGGCGCGGTTCTCTCCGGCGGTGGTGCGGGGCGCACGTCCTGGTCGAGCTGGGCGTCGACCGCGCGCTCGTCGGGCATCCGTGGCGTCCCGGCGATCACGTATTGCAGCCACAGCTTGATCCGCACCACCGGGCGGCGCCATGTCCGTTCCCGCTGTAGCGCACGGCGCATCTTTTCCGGGTGGCGGGTGTAGCGCCACCGGGCCCACGGAGCGTGCGGACGCGACAGCCGGACTGCGCCGACGACCAACAGCACGACAACGAACATGCCAAGCAACCCGGTCCAAACCTTGCCCTTGAGCAGCACCACCACCGCCAACGGCAACGTCAAGACCAATCCTGCGATCAGGGTGGTTTGCAGCACCACCCAGTTGGCGCCTTGCCGAACCGGCAGGAAGAAGATCAGCGGGTGTAGGCCCATGATCAACAGCCCCGCGACGGCCACTGCGGCAAAGACGGCGTCTACCGACGTGCGTCCGTCTTCCTCCCAGTAGACATCGGACAGATGCAGGATCAGTGCGTACTCGTCGAGCACCAAGGCGGCCCCGACTCCGAAAATGCTCGCCGCTATGGTGAATTCGGGTTCTCGACCGTCGACTGACAAGGTGACCAGCGTCAGCCCGGAGATCATCACCAGCACCACCCCAAACGCGACGTGGTGGATGTGCACCGACCCGATGTGGACATTTCGCGGCTGCCACCACCTGGCCGGCCGACCGTCCGCGGCGCGACGGTGGATAAACCGTACAAAACTACGCGTGACGAGGAAGGTCAGGACAAAGGCGACCAAGCAGCACAACAACGGCAGCCGGCCACGGTCGACGATGTCGTGCTGCAGCCAGTGGAACACCTCCAAAAAGCTACGCCCACCTTGACTGCATATGCAGGCGCCGTACAGCGCCACCATGCGCGCCTACGCGAAACTACTAGGCTGTTCTGCGACATGAGTGCATGGCGGGCGCCCGAGGTGGGCAGTCGACTCGGGCGGAGGGTGTTGTGGTGCCTGCTGTGGCTGCTGGCCGGCGTGGCGTTGGGCTACGTGGCCTGGCGGTTGTTCGGCCACACGCCGTATCGCATCGATATCGACATCTATCAGATGGGCGCTCGAGCTTGGCTGGACGGGCGTCCGCTGTATGGCGGTGGTGTGTTGTTCCACACACCCATCGGGCTGAACCTCCCGTTCACCTATCCTCCACTGGCGGCCGTCCTGTTCAGCCCATTCGCCTGGTTGCAGATGCCGGCTGCCAGCGTCGCGATCACGGTGCTAACCCTGGTGCTGCTGATCGCGTCGACGGCGATCGTGCTGACCGGCCTCGACGCATGGCCAACCTCCCGACTGGTACCCGCGCCGGCTCGGTTACGCCGGTTGTGGTTGGCCGTGCTCATCGTGGCTCCGGCAACGATTTGGCTGGAGCCGATCAGCTCGAACTTCGCTTTCGGTCAGATCAATGTGGTGCTGATGACCCTGGTGATCGTCGACTGCTTCCCACGCCGAACGCCATGGCCACGCGGGCTGATGTTGGGGCTGGGGATAGCCCTCAAACTCACCCCCGCGGTGTTTCTCCTCTACTTCCTGCTACGTCGGGACGGTCGGGCCGCGCTGACGGCGCTGGCGTCGTTCGCGGTCGCCACGCTGCTCGGTTTCGTCCTGGCGTGGCGCGACTCCTGGGAGTACTGGACGCATACCCTTCACCACACGGACCGGATCGGCGCTGCCGCCTTGAACACAGACCAGAACATCGCGGGCGCACTCGCGCGGTTGACGATTGGCGATGACGAACGCTTCGCACTGTGGGTGGCCGGATCCCTGCTCGTGTTGGCAGCGACCATATGGGCGATGCGGCGAGTGTTGCGGGCCGGCGAGCCGACCCTGGCTGTGATCTGCGTCGCCCTGTTCGGGTTGGTAGTTTCGCCGGTCTCGTGGTCACACCATTGGGTGTGGATGCTGCCGGCCGTGCTGGTGATTGGGCTACTGGGTTGGCGTCGCCGCAACGTCGCGTTGGCCATGCTCAGCCTGGCCGGGGTGGTGCTGATGAGGTGGACACCGATCGACCTGCTTCCCCAACACCGGGAGACGACTGCGGTCTGGTGGCGTCAACTCGCGGGGATGTCCTACGTGTGGTGGGCGCTGGCGGTCATCGTCGTTGCCGGACTCACCGTTACCGCCAGGATGACGCCGCAGCGCTCGCTTACGCGCGGACTGACCCCGGCGCCGACGGCCAGCTGACTAGCCAGCGGCTGTCTCGGGGATTCGTGCGGCGTCCGTTGAATTGGGATTTGCACCGGCACCGCCCGCGTTGCGGCCGTCTTTGACACTGGCGGCATAGATGTCGACGTACTCCTGACCCGAGAGCCCCATCAGCTCATAGATCACTTCGTCGGTAACGGCCCGCTCGATGAAATGGTTACCGGCCAACCCCTCGAACCGGGAGAAGTCCATCGGCTTGCCAAACCGAACGGTGACCCTGCCGAACCTCAGCATCTTCCTGCCCGGCGGGTTGACGACGTTGGTACCGATCATCGCCACCGGAATCACCGGAACCCCGGTGTGCAATGCCAACCGGGCTAGGCCGGTCTTGCCTTTGTAGAGCCGACCGTCCGGCGAGCGAGTGCCTTCTGGATACATGCCCAGCAGCTTGCCCTGACCCAGCAACACCACTGCCGTCTGCAGTGCGCCCTGCGCGGAGTCGGCATTGGTGCGGTCGATGGGAACCTGGCCGGAGACGCTGTAGAACCAGCGGTTGATCCAGCCTTTCAGTCCGGTGCCGGTGAAGTATTCCGATTTCGCCAGGAACCAGATACGACGGCGAACTACCAACGGAAGGTAGAAGCTATCCGCCACCGCAAGATGGTTACTGGCGAGGATGGCCGGACCCGAACTCGGGATGTATTCCAGTCCTTCAACTTTCGGGCGACCAAGCAACGTAAAGAGCGGACCCATGAAAATGTACTTGAACAGGTAGTACCACATGGCCCTCCCTCTCGCCCACACCGGATGGTGTCTGCGCCAACTGTACCCATCCGCGATGGCTGCGACTACCTGCGCGGGCAGCGGCTCACTCCTCGATGGTAACCGGGATGGCCTGGTAGTGGGATTTCATGCTGCCCTCGCCGTTGGTATTCTCGCCGCCTGACGCACCGGTCTGGCCGCCGCCCGGCGGGCCTTCGGGTGGCGGTTTCGCCGACCGGTCAATGTCGTCGACTATGGCGCGGATCACCTCCAGCAGAGCCAGACTGTGATCCGCGATGACCGTCAGCAGCGGATGCTGCTCGCCGGTTACCAACGCTGCCAACGCGCACAACGGACACCACACTTGCTGGCACTTGCCGGTCCCGGGACCTCCACCCGAAGCCATCGCCGCCGCCACCCGCACCGCGGGGTCGATCCCATCGAGGATTGCCTGCGCCAGCTTGCGCAGCTCGGGACGAACGTCGGTATGGGCCCCGCTCACGTCGGCCACACCTCCGGATTTGGTCGGAAACGAACTGTTAACTCACCACCCCGCAGATGCGCGTCCAGCACCGTGCACCTCCGCAATACGGACGCCAACCGAACTCGGCGCCGCATCCCCCCAGCACTGACGATCAAGTCGTCGTCGGCCCGGCCCAACGTCAGCGTCCCGGGATCGAGCTGGGGCAACGCTAGCCGCAGTCGGTATATCGACGCCAATCCCGACCCGGATTCCAGGTCCACAATAGGCTGTAGCGGGCCTGGCGGCGCGCTTCCTTGGCGACGACGGGCACTATCGAGCAACCCGCCCAGGGCCTTGGGGCCGATCGGTTCGCCGGCCAAGTGCGGCACCAGCACCAGTGCCACGTCACCGATGGTGGCATCGAGGTCGTCGAGGACGGCACGCTGCTCACCGATGCGTTCGGCATACCAGTGGAAAGCCGGATGGTCGGGCAGACTGCGATACTCATAGTTCTCGTCTTGCACCAGAAGCTGATTGACGAGCAGCTCTTCGACCCGGACCCCCATGAGCGCCAACGACCCCAGCGTCCGGACCGCCTCAGCGGCGACCACCCGCTCCGGAGTCAGCACCAGGTGGGCACTGACCAGGGCACCGTCGGTCAGCAATGTGCTTAGCCGCTCGACGCTGGCGCGGATGCGCTCCAGCAGTTCCGCCAGCACGGCTGACCTGCCGTCGTCGGCGCCGATGGACAACCTGCGATGCCGCGGCCAGGCACGTTCGACGTACAGCCCGAAGGTGGCGGGTAGCGTCAACATCCGCAAGGCGTCCGCCGTCGAGGCGCAGTCGACCACAATCCGATCCCATCGTCGGGCTGCCGCAAGCTCGCCGACGGCGTGCAGCCCCAGCACCTCCTGGATCCCGGGCAGCGCGCAGAGTTCTTCGGGCGCAATGCTGCTCAACTCGGAGCCCGGAAATCTGCGGTCCAGGGTCTCGACCACGTGCAACCACCGGCCCTCGAGCAGGGCCAGGGTATCCAGCGCCAGCGCGTCGAGAAATCCGCCCCCGGCTTCGGGGTCGTAGGCGAGCACGCGAACAGGATCGCCCTGACCGGTAGGCGGGACCGCGATGCCCAGCACGTCGCCCAGCGAGTGCGCCTGGTCGGTGGATACCACCAACACTCGCTGGCCGGCCCCGGCATCACATACCGCGGTGGCGGACGCCAGAGTGGACTTTCCTACCCCGCCCTTGCCGACAAAGAGACTGATCCGGGCCTGAGCCGGCGTACCGGAATCACTCAGCCCTCGACTCGTTTCTTCAGATCCTTCAACGCGCCGTCTATCAACCTGCGTTCCGCCTTACGCTTGAGCATCCCGATCATGGGGACAGCAAGGTCGACGGCAAGCTCGTAGGTGACCTCAGTGCCAGAACCCTTGGGCGCCAAGCGATACGTGCCTTCGAGGGACTTTAGCAGCGAGCTGGATTCGAGAGTCCAGCTAAGCGATTGGCGGTCTTCCGGCCACTCGTAGGACATGATCAAGGTGTCTTTGAAGATGGCTGCGTCCATCAACATTCGCGCTCGTTTCGGGTAGCCCTCGTCGTCGGCCTCTAGGATCTCGACTTCCTTATACTCCGAAATCCATTGCGGGTAGGCTTCGATGTCGGCGATCGCCTTCATCACCTCGCCTGGATCCGCGTCGATGTAAATCGTCTGTGTCGTCTTGTCCGCCACCTGGCTACTTCCCTTTCCCCGCAAGCGGGTCGGCCCCGATCATCTGCGGGAGCTCCCGATCTCCCGGGGAGAAACGGTACTCCCTCGTGCCAACCTTGACCCGGTTAAGTTACCGGAGAAACCCCGATGGGGCGTGACCGTTCTAGCACTGTCTTGACCTCGAAGGCCATTTTTTTGCCCGCGACCCGTCGGTGGTGCGTCATTCTGGCCAGGTTCATCCGGGCCAGCTGCCAGGCTGCTACCCCGGTCGGTTCGGCGTGCAGGAAATAGTGCAGTAGCACCCCATCCATCGACGGTTCCAGCCAGATCTCCATGGTGCCGGTCAGGGCGCCGGTAACCGTCCACCTGATTCCCTTGTCGGCACGATCCTCGGTGACCTGTAGCCGTAGGTCAGGCCACCACCGACGCCAGCTGCATCGATCCGCGACCGCGGCTGAAACCCGCGCGGCGTCGGCTGCGACATAGGTCTCGTCAGCGATCTGGATGCTGTTCATCGCCTCAGCTTCACATACCCGAGGCCGTGGGCAAGCCGGACCCCGAAGGGCACCAACCAACGGACACGCGATATCGGTCTATTCCGCACCGGCATCAACCCCTCTAGGCTTGACGACAGCAAACCGGACCCGGAAGACGGCAACAGGTCAAGTGAGGTGTTGATCGTGCGTGAGATTAGCGTCCCCGCCCCATTCACTGTCGGCGAGCACGACAACGTCGCGGCCATGGTGTTCGAGCATGAACGTGACGATCCCGACTACGTCATCTATCAACGCCTGATCGACGGCGTCTGGACCGATGTCACGTGTGCGGAGGCAGCCAACCAGATTCGTGCCGCGGCTCTCGGTTTGATTTCACTGGGGGTGCAGGCCGGCGATCGGGTAGTCATCTTCTCTGCCACCCGCTACGAGTGGGCGATCCTCGATTTCGCGATTCTGGCTGTGGGTGCGGTCACCGTACCGACCTACGAGACCTCGTCAGCGGAGCAGGTGCGCTGGGTTTTACAAGACTCCGAAGCGGTGGTGTTGTTCGCCGAAACCGACTCACACGCGACAATGGTCGCCGAACTCTCCGGCAGCGTGCCCGCCCTGCGGGAGGTACTGCAGATCGCCGGTTCGGGTCCCAACGCGCTCGATCGGCTCACGGAGGCGGGCGCCTCGGTCGACCCGGCCGAGCTAACCGCCCGCCTCGCCGCACTACGGTCGACGGACCCGGCGACGCTTATCTACACCTCGGGCACCACCGGACGACCCAAGGGCTGCCAGTTGACCCAATCCAACCTGGTTCACGAGATTAAGGGCGCCAGGGCATATCACCCGACGCTGCTGCGCAAGGGTGAGCGGCTGCTGGTTTTCCTGCCGCTAGCTCATGTGCTGGCGCGCGCGATCAGTATGGCCGCCTTCCACTCCAAAGTCACCGTGGGATTCACCAGCGACATCAAGAATCTGCTGCCGATGTTGGCGGTGTTCAAGCCGACGGTGGTGGTGTCGGTGCCGAGGGTGTTCGAGAAGGTGTACAACACCGCCGAGCAGAACGCCGCCAACGCCGGCAAAGGGCGAATCTTCGCGATCGCCGCGCAGACCGCGGTCGACTGGAGCGAAGCTTGCGACCGCGGCGGACCGGGGCTGCTACTGCGCGCCAAGCACGCGGTGTTCGACCGGCTGGTCTACCGCAAGCTGCGTGCGGCACTGGGTGGCAACTGCCGCGCCGCCGTCTCCGGCGGCGCGCCGCTGGGTGCGCGGCTTGGTCACTTCTATCGCGGCGCCGGTCTCACCATCTACGAGGGATACGGCCTGAGCGGGACCAGTGGGGGCGTCGCCATCAGCCAGTTCAATGATCTAAAGATCGGAACTGTCGGAAAGCCGGTGCCCGGCAACAGTCTACGCATCGCCGACGATGGCGAGCTGCTGGTGCGCGGTGGCGTGGTATTCAGCGGCTACTGGCGCAACGAGCAGGCTACCACCGAGGCATTCACCGACGGCTGGTTCAAGACCGGTGATCTCGGTGCGGTGGACGAAGACGGGTTCTTGACGATCACCGGCCGCAAGAAAGAAATTATCGTCACCGCGGGCGGTAAAAATGTCGCCCCCGCTGTGCTGGAAGACCAGCTGCGGGCCCACCCACTGATCAGCCAGGCGGTGGTGGTTGGGGACGCCAAGCCCTTCATCGGCGCGTTAATCACCATCGACCCTGAGGCATTCGAGGGCTGGAAGCAACGCAACAGCAAGACAGCTGGCGCGTCGGTGGGCGATTTGGCCACCGACCCCGATCTGATTGCCGAGATCGACGCGGCCGTCAAACAGGCCAATCTTGCGGTGTCACATGCCGAGTCGATCCGCAAGTTCCGAATACTGCCCGTCGACTTCACCGAGGACACCGGCGAGCTGACCCCGACAATGAAGGTCAAACGCAAGGTGGTGGCCGAGAAGTTCGCTTCCGATATCGAGGCGATCTACAACAAGGAATAGCCGACTGTGCCCGGCTCCTCCCCGGCCCGCTCAACGGGCCGCATCGTCGCCGCGCAGAAAATCTGCTAGCTTGGCGGCCAGCGTGTCCCAACGCCACTGCGCCGTGACCCATTCTCGGCCGGCGGCGCCCATCGCGACGGCCCGATCCCGATCGATCAGCAACTCGGCCACGGCGTCGGCCACCCGGTCCACCGACCTACCGTCGACCACTAGCCCAGTCTTGTTGTGCTGCACCGTTTCCGGCGCTCCGCCAGAATTGCCGGCGATTACCGGCACGCCGGCGGCGGAGGCTTCGAGGAACACGATGCCCAAGCCCTCGACGTCCATCCCGGCGCCGCGGGTGCGGCATGGCATGGCGAACACGTCGGCCAGTGCGTGGTGGGCGGGAAGTTCGTCGGTTGCCACGCCGCCGGTGAACGTCACGTGGTCGGCCACCCCACAGTCGTGAGCCAGCTTGCGCAACGTCTCTAGATATGGACCGCCGCCGACAATCACCAACGCGGCTCCATCAACGCGACGCCGGATCGACGGGAGCGCCGTGACCAGGGTGTCCTGGCCTTTGCGCGGCACCAACCGCGACAGACACACTACCGTGGGCCGCTCGCCTAGCCGATAGCGCTTCCGCAACTCGGCGCGTGCGGCCGGATCGGGGCGGAACCGGTCGGTGTCCACTCCCGGCGGTAGGTATTCCAACGAAGCCGCGGGCCCGAACGCAGAAGCAAACCGGGACCGCGTGTAGCTGCTGACGAAAGTCACCACGTCGGTGCCGTCGCCGATGCGGCGTAGCACCGATCGAGCGACCGGAAGCATCGACCAGCCCACTTCGTGGCCGTGCGTGCTGGCCAACACCCGGCTAGCTCCAGCCAGCCGGGCACGCGGGGCCAGCAGGGCCAGCGGTGCGGCCGCACCGAACCAGACGGTTTCGATGTCGTGCTCGGCGATCAGCCGGCGCATCCGGACATCGACCGTTGGACCCGGCAGCATCACCGTGCTGGGATGGCGCACCACCCGGTAACCGGCAGCACGGGCTGCGTCGTCGAAGGCGTCGGCGCCTTTCCACTGCGGTGCATACACTGTCATCGCATGCGCTCGGGAGCCGACCAGCCGACCGACGAACTCCCCCAGATAGGACTGGATGCCCCCGCGTCGGGGTGGAAAGTCGTTAGTTACCAACAGGACCCGGCTCACCTGGGTCAGGCTAGCGGGTCCACCTTGCGTGAGCAGACGCAAAGTCGCCCAAAATCGCCGGTTTCCGGGTGATTTTGCGTCTGCTCGCGGCGGAAGCTAGCCCATTAGCCACCGCTGCCAGCGCGCGAGCAGGCCAGCGGCGTCAATGCCGAGGACGTCGTGGGCGGCGGTAGCCAGGTCGAAGTGTCCGACACCACAAGTGGCCAGATAAAGCTCACGCAGCTTGGCGGTACCGTAGGCGGCCGCGACGAACCGAGCGAACCACCACGCGCGGTCATATGCCAGCGAGCGCTGTGGCCCCGGAGTGTCCAGGTCGGTGTCCGACGGTAACGACAGCGCCACAGACACCGCATCCGCGGGCGGCGGGGTCTTGGGCCTGGCAACGAAATCGGCCACCCCCTCGGCCAGCCATCGAGGTGCATCCAGGGCCGTGTCGGCCCGGGCCGCATAGTGAAAAAGCTCGTGGCCCAACACTATTCGTAGCGCCGCTGGGCTCATGTGTGCCGCGCCCGGCGCGAACACAATCCGTTGGCCGACCACCGTGCGACGAGCAGGATCGACACGGTCGACCACCGTGATCGCGGCGATGTCCGCCCATTGCGACGCCAAACCCCCGCCTGCGGCGGCATGAAACTGCTCGTCGCTACCGGCGGCAACCACAAAGATGTCGTGCGACCAATCGGTGCCCCAGAATGCCACCACCTCGTCGACCGCGGCGTCGATGCCCGCCGCGATGCGCGACAGCAAGCGGTCGGTGGCCGCGCCACCAAGGCTGAGCAGCCGCACCGTGCGGTCGTCGGCGACCCGCAGCGCGACAAACCCATCGGCTGGCGCGACCACCTGTGCCGGTGCTGCAGGTCCATCGCGCACCGGATTACCAGACAGGGCCGCCGCGCCAATCAGCTCCGCAACAAACAGACAGGCCAGCAAGATCCGAGGGCAAAGCCGCCGCGCGACGAGCCGGTCAGTAACGGCGGGCGTCGTAGATCGGCCCCGACGAGTCCATCGGCACCACCCGCACCGGAACACCGTAGGTGGAGGAATGAACCATAAGACCATCACCGATGTAGATGCCTGCGTGTGACGCGTCGGAATAGAAGGTCAACACGTCGCCGGGCTGCAGATCCGACAACGCGACCGGCTGACCACCGTGAGCCAGCGCCTGGCTGGAGTGCGGTAACGCGATACCAGCCTGCTGGAACGCCCACATCACCAAGCCTGAGCAGTCGAACCCGCCGG
Organism: Mycobacterium tuberculosis H37Rv; assembly: GCF_000195955.2. Taxonomy (GTDB): domain Bacteria; phylum Actinomycetota; class Actinomycetes; order Mycobacteriales; family Mycobacteriaceae; genus Mycobacterium; species Mycobacterium tuberculosis. The sequence continues at coordinate 2,452,390 of NC_000962.3, forward strand.
GCGCGGCACCACCCCACGCGTAGGGCGCGCCGACCTGCGTCAACGCCGCTTGGACAACGGCCGTACGGTCGCCGCCAGCGCCGTCGGGCTGCACGAAAGGCAATCCGGGCATCCCACCAGGCGGCGGCGCCACGCCAGGCGCCGGGCCGTCGCCAGGCGGCGCACCGGGCGGCAACGCCGCAGGTGGGGCCCCGGGGGCGATCGCAGCAACCGCCGGGACCGGTCCTGGATCAGCGAGGGCCGTGCGCTCCTCCGGCGTCAACGCGACGTATTGCGACTTGACGACGGCAATCTGCACCTGCAGCTGGCTCTGTTTGTGCTGCAGATTCGCTCGTACCGCGGCAGCTTGCTCGGCCGCGGACCTGGCATCGGCCGCCGATTTGGCTGCAGCCTGCTCGGCCTTGACGGCCTGTTCTCCAGCGGCCTTGAAACGGGCCATCTGCGTGGACATTTGATGCGCCATCACCCGCTGTACCGATAGCCGATCGATCAACAGTTGCGGGGACTCCGCCGTCAGGATCGCATCCATGCCGTGGGTACGACCACCCATGTAGGTAGCGGCCGCGACCTTGTTCACCGCCGTCTGAAAAGTCGCCAAGCGTGCTCTCGCAGCATCCAAGGCCGTTCTGTTGTCCGCAAGCTTCTGGTCGGCGGCCCGCTGGGCAGCGAGCTTTTCGTTGAGATCCAGCTGCGCACTGTGCAGCGCCTCGGTGGTCTGCTCGGCCTGCCGGGATAACTCGTTGAGCTTGGCCAGCGCGTCGTCGGCCGGATCAGCCAGCACATTCGCGGCCAGGACGCCGGAGGAGACGGTGAAGCTCGCAAAGAAACCTATGGCGGACCGCATGATTACACGCGCGATCAACCACCTCTGGTCGAGCCTCAAAATTTGCTTCCTTAAACGGGCCATCGACGGATGACGTCGAGCTGGTTTAGGTCTCAAACAGGTTACGAAACGATCTCGGAATTGTCCAAAAGGGGAAGTTAAGAAAATGGATAGATTTCTACCATTTCGCTGTGGACGATCGTACTTCTGCTATAGGGCTCCAGGGGCATCGACACGCAACGACCTTACGCGACACCGGATCCGCGCTGGCGGCGGACCGGCACCAGGCGCAACCGAGGGGCCAATCCGACATCGGCGAGCACTTCCAACGCAGCACGCTCGTCATGCGACAGGCTTTCCGGTACCCCGATGAGCACGCTGACCACACAGTCGCGGCATCCAGATCCGCGCGCCGCGCAATCGTCACAGTCGATTACCACCGGCGCCCCCGGCCCGGGGGCTGTGCCGCCGCTAGTGTCTGGTCCGCTGCGTGCCATGGGGTCGTTCCTCTCGGCTTGGCTCATGAGGTCGTCCGAACGCTAATCGCGAGCACCGACATCCGTTGCCGCCGCGTGCGCGCTCGGCGTAGGGAGCGTTTGCGTGTCAGTGCAGGGGCCTAACGTCGCGGCCATGGGTGCAACCGGTGGGACTCAGCTGAGTTTCGCCGACCTGGCACACGCCCAGGGGGCAGCCTGGACCCCAGCCGACGAGATGTCCCTGCGCGAGACCACCTTCGTCGTGGTCGACCTGGAAACCACAGGTGGGCGCACGACGGGTAACGACGCAACACCGCCGGACGCGATCACCGAAATCGGGGCGGTCAAGGTATGCGGCGGCGCGGTGCTCGGTGAATTCGCCACCCTGGTAAACCCGCAACACAGCATTCCGCCCCAGATCGTGCGGCTCACCGGTATCACTACGGCGATGGTGGGTAATGCCCCGACGATCGACGCCGTCCTGCCGATGTTCTTCGAGTTCGCCGGCGACTCGGTGCTCGTGGCCCACAACGCTGGGTTCGATATCGGATTCCTGCGCGCCGCCGCGAGGCGGTGCGATATCACCTGGCCCCAACCACAGGTGTTGTGCACGATGCGGCTGGCCCGGCGGGTGCTGAGCCGAGACGAAGCCCCTAGCGTGCGTCTGGCCGCGCTAGCGCGGCTGTTCGCCGTCGCCAGCAACCCCACCCACCGCGCCCTCGACGACGCTCGCGCCACCGTCGACGTGCTGCACGCACTCATCGAGCGAGTGGGCAACCAGGGCGTGCACACCTATGCCGAGCTGCGCTCGTATCTGCCCAACGTGACCCAGGCGCAGCGCTGCAAACGGGTACTGGCGGAAACACTGCCGCACCGGCCGGGGGTGTACCTGTTCCGCGGACCGTCGGGCGAGGTGCTCTATGTCGGCACCGCGGCGGACTTGCGCCGCCGGGTAAGCCAGTACTTCAACGGCACCGACCGCCGCAAGCGGATGACGGAGATGGTCATGCTGGCCAGCTCGATCGATCATGTCGAATGCGCGCACCCCCTGGAGGCCGGTGTCCGTGAGCTGCGGATGCTGTCGACGCATGCCCCGCCGTATAACCGCAGGTCGAAGTTCCCATACCGGTGGTGGTGGGTGGCGCTCACCGATGAAGCATTTCCACGCCTGTCGGTCATCCGGGCCCCGCGACACGACCGCGTCGTCGGCCCGTTCCGATCCCGCTCCAAGGCCGCCGAGACGGCAGCGCTGCTGGCACGCTGCACGGGACTGCGAACCTGCACCACTCGGCTGACACGTTCCGCCCGGCACGGACCCGCCTGCCCCGAGCTGGAAGTGTCGGCCTGCCCGGCCGCCCGCGACGTCACGGCCGCGCAATACGCCGAGGCGGTACTGCGCGCGGCGGCCTTGATCGGCGGATTGGACAACGCCGCGCTGGCCGCGGCCGTTCAACAGGTCACTGAGCTCGCCGAGCGCCGTCGCTATGAGAGCGCTGCCCGACTGCGTGACCACCTCGCCACCGCCATCGAGGCGTTGTGGCATGGCCAACGATTGCGAGCACTGGCCGCGCTGCCCGAGTTGATCGCCGCCAAGCCGGACGGCCCCAGGGAGGGCGGCTACCAACTGGCCGTCATTCGCCACGGCCAACTCGCCGCTGCCGGCAGGGCACCGCGCGGGGTTCCTCCGATGCCTGTGGTCGACGCCATCCGCCGCGGCGCTCAGGCGATCCTGCCTACGCCGGCACCGCTCGGCGGGGCACTGGTGGAGGAGATCGCGCTCATCGCCCGCTGGCTGGCCGAGCCGGGAGTGCGCATCGTCGGGGTCTCGAACGACGCCGCAGGGTTGGCCTCCCCAGTGCGCTCGGCCGGCCCGTGGGCAGCGTGGGCGGCAACGGCGCGCTCGGCCCAGTTGGCCGGCGAGCAGCTCAGCAGAGGTTGGCAGTCAGATCTGCCGACCGAACCGCACCCATCGCGCGAGCAACTGTTCGGCCGCACCGGTGTCGATTGCCGCACTGGCCCGCCGCAACCCCTCCTCCCAGGCCGGCAGCCATTCAGCACGGCTGGATAATCCGGCGTGGGCGACGATCGCACCGGCGGCGTTGAGCACCACAGCGTCCCGGACCGGGCCCCTGGCACCGCCCAACACCGCGCGCACCGCGGCCGCGTTGGCTTGCGCATCGCCTCCAGCCAGCTGGTCAAGCTGGGCGCGCGCAAACCCGAATCCGGCGGGATCAAACGTCAACTTATCCACGCTGCCCGCCGCAACGCGCCAGATCGTGCTCGTGGTGGTGGTGGTCAACTCGTCCAGCCCATCGTCGCCGTGTACCACCAGCACACTGGACCGGCGCGCAGCAAACACCCCGGCCATCACTTCGGCGAGGTCGGCGAACGCGCATCCGATCAGTCCAGCCCGGGGCCGGGCCGGATTGGTCAGCGGCCCGAGAAGATTGAACACGGTGGGCACACCGATCTCGCGGCGTACCGCGGCCGCGTGCCGGTAGGAGGGATGGAACCGCGGCGCGAAGCAGAACCCGATCCCAACCTCCGCGAGGCTGCGCGCGACCAGGTCGGGTCCCAGGTCGATGCGCACCCCCAGCGCCTCCAGCGTGTCGGCGCCACCGGACAACGAGGACGCCGCTCGGTTGCCGTGCTTGACCACCGGCACACCCGCAGCCGCCACCACAATCGCCGCCATGGTGGATAGGTTCACCGTGTTGACTCCGTCGCCACCGGTGCCGACGACGTCGACGGCGTCGTCGGGGACCGTATCGGCGGGCAACGGATGCGCGTGGCTGAGCATGACGCCAGCGAGCTCACCGACTTCGTCGGCGGTCGGAGCCTTCATCGTCATCGCCACCGCGAAGGCGGCGATCTGCGCCGGCCGCGCATTGCCGGTCATGATCTGGTCCATGGCCCAGGCAGCCTGGCCCCGCGCCAGATCGCGGTTGTCGGTCAACCGCCCCAAAATCTGCGGCCAGGACGGCACCGATGCGGCTTCTGCTTTCGGCGAGCCCCCGCGAGATCCCCCCGAAGAACCCTCAGCTGACAGCGCCACGCGCTGATGGTCCCATGAGGATCAACCAACCCCAACCGCGCCCTGAACACGTCGACGACTTGCGCTAACCAAACGGCCGGGCGACACGCGGAACTGACTTACCGAAATTTCCGACCCGGGTAGAGTTCGACAACTACAAAGCGTCATACTTGCGGATGTGACGAGTGCTGTTGGGACCTCGGGTACTGCCATCACATCGCGCGTGCATTCGCTGAATCGGCCCAACATGGTCAGTGTCGGCACCATAGTGTGGCTATCCAGTGAATTAATGTTCTTTGCTGGGCTGTTCGCGTTCTATTTCTCGGCACGAGCTCAGGCCGGCGGGAATTGGCCGCCGCCACCGACAGAACTGAATCTGTACCAGGCCGTCCCGGTCACGCTGGTCCTGATTGCCTCGTCGTTCACCTGCCAGATGGGCGTGTTCGCGGCCGAACGCGGCGACATCTTCGGGCTGCGCCGCTGGTATGTGATCACATTCCTGATGGGCCTGTTCTTCGTTCTGGGCCAGGCCTACGAGTATCGCAACCTGATGTCGCACGGGACGAGCATCCCCAGCAGCGCATACGGCAGCGTGTTCTATCTGGCCACCGGATTCCATGGACTGCACGTCACCGGCGGCCTCATCGCCTTCATCTTCCTGCTGGTACGCACTGGGATGAGCAAATTTACTCCGGCGCAGGCCACAGCCAGCATCGTCGTCTCTTACTACTGGCATTTCGTCGACATCGTGTGGATCGCGCTATTCACCGTGATCTATTTCATCCGATGAGCCGGCGTCCGACGAACATCCCACGAACAGGAGTGCTCGGTTGACGAAACTGGGGTTCACCCGATCCGGTGGCAGTAAGAGTGGTCGCACGCGACGGCGCCTGCGCCGCCGATTGTCCGGCGGAGTGTTGCTGCTGATAGCGCTGACCATCGCCGGTGGATTGGCAGCTGTGCTGACCCCTACCCCACAGGTGGCCGTCGCCGACGAATCCTCCTCGGCGTTGCTGCGCACCGGCAAACAACTTTTCGACACCTCGTGTGTGTCCTGCCATGGCGCCAACCTGCAGGGCGTGCCCGACCACGGGCCGAGTCTGATCGGGGTCGGCGAGGCCGCCGTCTACTTCCAGGTGTCGACCGGCCGGATGCCGGCCATGCGCGGCGAGGCACAGGCGCCGCGCAAAGATCCGATCTTCGACGAAGCACAGATCGACGCGATCGGCGCCTACGTGCAAGCCAATGGCGGTGGGCCGACGGTGGTACGTAACCCCGATGGCAGCATTGCAACGCAGTCGCTACGTGGCAACGACCTGGGCCGCGGCGGCGACTTGTTCCGGCTCAACTGCGCCTCGTGTCACAACTTCACCGGCAAGGGCGGAGCATTGTCGTCCGGCAAATACGCACCCGACCTTGCGCCCGCCAATGAACAGCAAATCCTCACCGCGATGCTGACGGGTCCACAGAACATGCCGAAGTTCTCCAACCGCCAGCTCTCCTTCGAAGCGAAAAAGGACATCATTGCCTACGTGAAGGTCGCCACCGAGGCGCGGCAGCCCGGTGGTTACCTACTCGGCGGATTCGGACCCGCACCCGAAGGCATGGCCATGTGGATCATCGGAATGGTCGCCGCGATCGGGCTGGCACTGTGGATTGGGGCGCGATCATGAGCCGCGCCGACGACGATGCAGTGGGGGTACCACCCACTTGCGGGGGACGAAGCGATGAGGAGGAGCGGCGCATAGTGCCCGGACCTAACCCGCAAGACGGGGCCAAAGACGGGGCTAAGGCAACCGCCGTCCCCCGTGAACCGGACGAAGCCGCGCTGGCCGCGATGTCCAACCAGGAGCTGCTCGCATTGGGCGGCAAGCTGGATGGTGTCCGGATCGCCTACAAAGAGCCCCGCTGGCCGGTCGAGGGCACCAAAGCCGAGAAGCGCGCCGAGCGTTCAGTGGCGGTGTGGCTTTTGCTAGGTGGCGTGTTCGGACTGGCGCTGTTGCTGATCTTCCTGTTCTGGCCGTGGGAGTTCAAGGCGGCGGATGGCGAAAGCGACTTCATCTACTCGCTGACTACCCCGCTCTACGGCCTGACTTTCGGATTGTCCATCCTGTCGATCGCCATCGGCGCCGTGTTGTATCAGAAAAGGTTTATTCCCGAAGAGATTTCAATCCAGGAACGTCACGATGGCGCTTCGCGGGAGATCGACCGCAAGACGGTGGTGGCGAACCTGACCGACGCGTTCGAGGGCTCGACGATCCGACGGCGCAAGCTGATCGGGCTGTCCTTCGGCGTGGGCATGGGTGCGTTCGGGCTAGGCACCTTGGTCGCGTTTGCTGGTGGCCTCATCAAGAACCCCTGGAAGCCGGTTGTCCCCACCGCCGAGGGCAAAAAGGCGGTGCTCTGGACGTCGGGTTGGACCCCCCGCTACCAGGGCGAGACGATCTATCTGGCGCGCGCCACCGGCACGGAGGACGGACCACCGTTCATCAAAATGCGCCCGGAGGATATGGACGCCGGTGGAATGGAGACCGTTTTTCCCTGGCGGGAGTCCGACGGCGACGGCACCACCGTCGAATCACACCATAAGCTGCAGGAAATCGCGATGGGTATCCGTAACCCGGTGATGCTCATCCGGATCAAACCCAGTGACCTGGGCCGCGTGGTCAAGCGCAAGGGCCAGGAGAGTTTCAACTTCGGCGAATTCTTCGCGTTCACCAAGGTCTGCTCTCATTTGGGTTGCCCGTCATCGCTGTACGAGCAGCAGAGCTACCGAATCCTGTGCCCTTGTCACCAGTCGCAGTTCGACGCATTGCATTTCGCTAAGCCGATCTTCGGTCCAGCGGCCCGCGCCTTGGCGCAACTGCCGATCACGATCGACACGGACGGGTATCTGGTCGCCAACGGTGACTTTGTCGAGCCCGTCGGACCAGCATTCTGGGAGCGAACAACAACATGAGTCCGAAACTGAGTCCGCCGAACATTGGTGAGGTCCTGGCCCGCCAAGCCGAAGACATCGACACCCGGTATCACCCCTCGGCGGCGCTGCGTCGTCAGCTCAACAAGGTCTTCCCGACCCACTGGTCGTTCTTGCTCGGCGAGATCGCTCTGTACAGCTTCGTGGTCCTGCTGATCACCGGCGTGTATTTGACGCTGTTTTTCGATCCGTCCATGGTCGACGTCACCTACAACGGTGTCTATCAACCGCTGCGGGGCGTCGAGATGTCGCGTGCCTACCAGTCCGCGCTGGACATTTCCTTCGAGGTGCGCGGTGGCCTGTTCGTGCGCCAGATCCATCACTGGGCCGCTTTGATGTTCGCGGCGGCAATCATGGTGCACCTGGCACGCATCTTTTTCACCGGAGCGTTCCGGCGGCCCCGCGAGACCAACTGGGTGATCGGTTCGCTGTTGTTGATCCTGGCGATGTTCGAGGGCTATTTCGGCTACTCACTGCCTGACGACCTGCTGTCGGGACTCGGTCTGCGCGCGGCACTCTCGTCGATCACGCTGGGTATGCCGGTAATCGGGACCTGGCTGCACTGGGCGCTGTTTGGCGGTGACTTCCCCGGCACCATCTTGATCCCCAGGCTCTACGCCCTGCACATTTTACTGTTGCCGGGGATCATCTTGGCGCTGATCGGGCTGCATCTGGCGTTGGTGTGGTTCCAGAAGCACACCCAGTTCCCCGGCCCGGGCCGCACCGAGCACAACGTCGTCGGCGTGCGGGTGATGCCGGTGTTCGCGTTCAAGTCCGGCGCATTTTTCGCGGCTATCGTCGGTGTTCTGGGCCTGATGGGCGGCCTGCTGCAGATCAACCCGATCTGGAATCTGGGGCCCTACAAGCCATCACAGGTGTCGGCGGGCTCGCAGCCAGACTTCTACATGATGTGGACCGAGGGTCTGGCCCGGATCTGGCCGCCGTGGGAGTTCTACTTCTGGCATCACACCATTCCCGCCCCGGTCTGGGTCGCCGTGATCATGGGCCTGGTTTTCGTCCTGCTACCCGCCTACCCATTCCTGGAGAAGCGGTTTACCGGCGACTACGCGCATCACAACCTGTTGCAGCGGCCACGGGACGTTCCGGTGCGCACCGCGATCGGCGCCATGGCGATCGCCTTCTATATGGTGCTCACTCTCGCGGCGATGAACGACATCATCGCGTTGAAGTTCCATATTTCGCTGAATGCAACCACGTGGATTGGCCGCATCGGCATGGTGATTCTGCCGCCGTTCGTCTACTTCATCACATATCGGTGGTGTATCGGATTGCAGCGCAGCGATCGGTCGGTGCTCGAGCACGGCGTCGAGACCGGCATCATCAAGCGGCTGCCCCATGGCGCCTACATCGAGCTGCATCAGCCCCTCGGCCCGGTCGACGAGCATGGCCACCCGATACCGCTTCAGTATCAGGGAGCGCCGCTGCCCAAGCGAATGAACAAGCTGGGCTCGGCCGGATCGCCGGGTAGTGGCAGTTTTCTGTTCGCCGACTCCGCGGCAGAGGATGCGGCGCTGCGCGAGGCAGGGCACGCCGCCGAACAACGTGCCCTTGCCGCACTGCGCGAACACCAGGACAGCATCATGGGTTCGCCAGACGGCGAGCACTAGCCCGGCGACGACCCGGGTCGGCACGACCCGGGAAGGAACCGGGCAAATCAAGCACAGCCCGGCGACGACCCGGGTCGGCACGACCCGGGAAGGAACCGGGCAAATCAAGCACAGCCCGGCGACGACCCGGGTCGGCACGACCCGGGAAGGAACCGGGCAAATCAAGCACAGCCCGGCTAACTGGACTGGGGCGCCACCACCCGGCGCAGCTGCCGAGCGTATAGCCACTCGATCACCGGCATGCCCGCGGTGACCACCCCGGCCAACCCGTAGCTGATCCAAGATGGCCCGTCGTGACCGACCGCCATGAGGTAGGTCGCCGCCGCCACGGCAATCAACGCAATGCCAATCGCACTGGTCAACACGACTGTCCCGCGCAACCAGATCCGGTCCACCGCCTCACTGGACCACTCGGCGGCCACCTCGAATGCATCCGCGTGCTGTACGGGTGCCGACTCGGCCACAGCGCGTTTCGCCGGATGCCCGGATCCGATCGATCGCCCGCCCCGCACGGATGCACCCGTCGGCCTCGTCGCGGGCTCGGCCTCAGCCATGCGGCGAGCTCGCAACAGCACCGGTATCGCGCCCACGATGACCAGTGCGGAGACCACAATTACGGCGTACAGCACCCACGTGGTGTGCGGGTTTCCGGCCATCTCGTGGAAGCCCCTACCCAGGTCCATCAGGGCGACAGCGGCGGCCACCGACACGCCGGTGAACACCAGCCACACCGCGGCACATGCCCCAACCAGGATGCGATCGATGACGTCCGGCGAGATTACATCCGGCCCACGCCGGTATGCGGAATATCTGCTCACCATCAGCAGCTCGTTTGCGGTCCATCGTTGGAGTTCGATGAGAGCACCGTTCCGTCGCTCGTGGTGATCGAGCAGTTGAGTTTGCTGACCCGGAAAAGGCTGGAGGCCTCCACCGAGCCAACGTCGGATTGCGAGATCGGGGTGACCGTCATGGACCACGGGATGTACACATTGTGCTGTGTCCGTCGGCGCCCGGCGGCATCGACGTAAGTCACCGAGATAATGTCACCCGGCGCCTTGGTACCGGTCACCGAATAGGTGACTTGCCGCGGACCGGTCGGCGTGGTGGTCGTGGGCGGCGGTGCCGCCGCCGTTGTGGTGGTCGCCGGCGGCGGCGCCGTGGTTGTCGCCGGTGGGGGCGGTGGTGGCGGCGTCACAGTGACCGTCTGTGTCTCCGTCGCTGTCGGGATCTCGGTGGTGGGCGGTGGGGCTGGTGGCGGCGGTGGCGGCGCCGGCTTGGTGGTCGTGATTTCGTCCTGCACGGGCGGTGCAGAGGACGTAGTGTCGCCGGTGGCGAGTTTGCTGGTATGTGGTCGCGTGACGAGCAACGACACCGAAACCACGAGCGCAACGGCGGCAATTATGGCGGCGACACCGACCACCCACGGCCAGCGCGGAGCGGCCAGTTCGTCGTCCAGGTCGGACGACTCCTCATAGTCGTCGTAGTCATAGAGCCTGAGATCGGCTGGCACATACGGGCCGCCGGTGACGTGCTCGGATTCCGGGGCAGAGTATGCCCGAGAATATGCGTCGGTCTCGCCCGTCTGGTCACTGGGCAGTTTGTCGCCGCCCCCGGCGACGGGCGGCAAGTGGTTGCCGGAAGCCCGTTCGTCGCCCGTGTCGCTGACGGGTTCCGATTCGGGTTCGTCAGGTTCCCGTCCCGGGGGATTCGGCCCGCTCATGTTTGCCTACCCTGTCCAACTGCCTCACCAACACGCGTGGCTTTCCGCCTGCATCCTTGCCCGCGCGCTCGGCGCATTCTTCATTGGTGCCACGGAAACCCTACCCAACCGGGCAGGACCGAGAAGTCTGGGCAACCGTGCTACTGGTCAACTGATGCCCTGATTGTGACCTTCCCGGCGCCGGATCAGTGCTTCTCAGGACCGACGTAATATTCGAAGACCAATCCGGCCGCCGAGGCGAGGATGAATGCCACACCGGCGGCGATCAGCCACGGGAGCCACAACGCGATGCCGACCGCTGCCACCGAGCCGGACAACGCGACCATGATCGGCCACCAGCTATGCGGACTGAAGAATCCAAGTTCTCCTGCGCCGTCGCTGATTTCAGCGCCTTCGTAGTCCTCGGGCCGGGAATCTAACCGGCGGGCCACAAACCGGAAGAAGGTGGCGACGATCAACGCCATGCCGCCGGTAAGCGCCAGCGCAGTGGTGCCAGCCCACTCGACACCACCGGTGGCGAACATCGAGGTCAACACGCCGTACAGCACCGCCGTCACCACGAAGAACGCGGCGACAAACTCAAACAGTCGGGCTTCGATATGCATGAGCGTCCTAACCTACGGGCTGCGGGGCCAATTCACCGCGGCGAGTATCAAACGGGTGGGTGGTCACCGCAAGGGGCGGCTGGTTGATCGCCCGCAGGGCCTCGGCGTTTGTCTTCCCGTCGATGCGTTGCTGCAGGTAGGCCTTGAAATCGTTGGGGGTCACGACGCGGACCTCGAAGTTCATCATCGAGTGATACGTGCCACACATCTCGGCGCAGTGGCCCACGAATGCTCCGGTCTTGGTGATTTCTTCGATCTGGAAGACGTTGACCGAGTTGTTTGCCACCGGGTTAGGCATCACGTCACGCTTGAACAAGAACTCCGGCACCCAGAATGCGTGTATCACATCGGCTGAGGCCATTTGGAATTCGATACGCTTGCCGGACGGCAGCACCAGCACCGGAATTTCGGTGCTGGTGCCCAACGTCTCGACCTTGTCGAAATTCAGGTAGGTCCGGTCCTCGGTGTTGAGCCCGCGCACCGGCCCGACCAGCTCTTCGCCGTACTTGTCCTTGCCCTCTGGCTTGGAAACCATGGCGCGCTTGCGCTCCGGATCGGCACCATCATAGGTCAGTGTGCCGTCTTTGAAGTTCACCCTTTGATAGCCAAACTTCCAATTCCACTGGAAAGACGTGATATCAATCACGACCTCGGGATCCTTGGCTATCTGCAGCATCTTCTCCTGCACCACGACGGTGAAATAAAACAGCACCGAGATGATGAGGAACGGTATGACGGTGAGAACCAGCTCTAGCGGCATGTTGTAGCCGAACTGGCGGGGCAACTCAGTGTCGGTGTTCTTCTTCCGGTGAAATACCGCGGACCAGAAGATGAGACCCCACACGATTACCCCAACCGCCAGGGAGGCGATCACCGCCCCGATCCACAGTTCTCGATTGAGGTGTGCCTCCGGGGTAATGCCCTCCGGCCAACCGATGCCCAGGGCTTCCGACCAGCTGCATCCACTGACGGTGACGGCCAATGCCCCCAGCATTGCTGCGAGCGCCAGCTGTCGAAGACCACGGGCAGGCCCTCCGGAGCCGCGCTGAGGCCTGCACTGCGACAAGCGTTGCAAACGACCTGGCCCGCGAGGTGTCACTGTTGGCGCCTCCTGTATCACAAGCTGGGCCGACTGGGATAGCACCGGCTGCGGCGAGAACCATCGGCTAACTCAGACATCGAATACTACGCAGCGTAGACCACGCCGCCCGCGCGGGCGACGATGCGGGCCGAAACGGCCCGCTGAGGAGCCGCGCCATCAGCCCCGCGGGCGACTGCCTGGTCGTCGCGACCCGCCGGACGAGGCATCCACAAGAGTCGCCAAGTGGGGCATACTGGGGCGCCGTGTGTGGACTGCTGGCCTTCGTCGCGGCCCCGGCCGGTGCTGCGGGGCCCGAAGGTGCCGACGCTGCCAGCGCCATCGCCCGCGCATCGCATTTGATGCGCCACCGCGGGCCCGATGAATCGGGCACCTGGCACGCCGTCGATGGCGCCTCCGGAGGCGTCGTGTTCGGGTTCAACCGACTGTCCATCATCGACATCGCGCACTCGCATCAGCCGCTGCGGTGGGGGCCGCCGGAGGCTCCGGACCGCTACGTGCTGGTGTTCAACGGCGAGATCTACAACTACTTGGAGCTGCGTGACGAGCTGCGCACCCAGCACGGCGCTGTGTTCGCCACCGACGGCGACGGTGAGGCGATCCTCGCCGGCTATCACCACTGGGGCACCGAGGTGCTGCAGCGGTTGCGCGGCATGTTCGCATTCGCGCTGTGGGACACCGTCACCCGCGAATTGTTCTGCGCGCGAGATCCGTTCGGCATCAAGCCGTTGTTTATCGCCACCGGAGCCGGCGGCACGGCGGTGGCCAGTGAGAAGAAATGCCTGCTGGACCTCGTCGAGTTGGTGGGGTTCGACACCGAGATCGACCATCGGGCGTTGCAGCACTACACCGTCCTGCAGTACGTGCCGGAACCCGAGACACTGCACCGTGGGGTACGTCGGCTGGAATCAGGCTGCTTCGCCCGGATCCGTGCCGACCAGCTCGCGCCGGTGATCACCCGTTATTTCGTGCCGCGATTTGCGGCCAGTCCGATCACCAACGACAACGACCAGGCCCGCTATGACGAGATCACGGCAGTGCTTGAGGACTCGGTGGCCAAGCATATGCGCGCCGATGTCACCGTCGGCGCGTTTCTGTCCGGGGGTATCGACTCCACGGCCATCGCGGCGCTGGCCATCCGGCACAATCCGCGGCTGATCACCTTCACCACCGGTTTCGAGCGCGAGGGCTTCTCCGAGATCGACGTCGCGGTGGCTTCGGCAGAGGCCATCGGTGCCCGTCACATCGCCAAGGTGGTCAGCGCCGACGAGTTCGTCGCCGCCCTGCCCGAGATCGTCTGGTACCTCGACGAGCCGGTCGCTGACCCAGCGCTGGTACCGTTGTTCTTCGTCGCCCGCGAGGCCCGAAAGCACGTCAAAGTGGTGTTGTCGGGCGAAGGCGCCGACGAACTGTTCGGCGGCTACACAATCTATCGAGAACCGCTGTCGTTGAGGCCGTTTGACTACCTGCCCAAGCCACTGCGCCGGTCGATGGGAAAAGTTTCCAAGCCACTGCCGGAGGGCATGCGCGGCAAGAGTCTGCTGCACCGCGGATCGCTGACACTCGAAGAGCGCTACTACGGCAATGCCCGCAGTTTCTCCGGCGCGCAGCTGCGCGAAGTACTGCCCGGGTTCCGGCCGGACTGGACCCACACAGATGTCACGGCGCCGGTCTACGCCGAATCGGCCGGCTGGGATCCGGTGGCGCGAATGCAGCACATCGACCTGTTCACCTGGCTGCGCGGCGACATTCTGGTCAAGGCCGACAAGATAACGATGGCCAACTCCCTGGAGCTGCGGGTGCCGTTCCTGGACCCGGAGGTTTTCGCGGTGGCCTCCCGGTTGCCGGCGGGCGCCAAGATCACCCGTACCACCACCAAGTACGCGCTGCGGCGCGCGCTGGAGCCTATTGTGCCCGCACACGTGCTGCACCGGCCCAAGCTCGGGTTCCCGGTCCCGATCCGGCATTGGCTGCGTGCCGGCGAGCTGCTGGAGTGGGCGTATGCGACGGTGGGCTCGTCGCAGGCCGGTCACTTGGTTGACATCGCCGCCGTGTATCGCATGCTCGACGAGCACCGGTGCGGCAGCAGCGACCACAGCCGCCGGCTGTGGACCATGCTGATCTTTATGCTGTGGCACGCGATCTTCGTCGAGCACAGCGTGGTGCCCCAGATCAGCGAGCCGCAGTACCCCGTCCAGTTGTAACCGCCCCTTCGCGAGCAGACGCGGAATCGCATCGGCGGGGCCCACACGGTGCGATTCCGCGTCTGCTCGGCGGTGCCGCGGCTAGGCCAAGCCGCGGCTAGGCCAGCACGGCGACGATCTCGGCGGCCGCGTGCTCGCCGTAAGCACCAGCCAGCCTGCTGGCCGCGGCCTCGTAGTCCCACTGCCACTCCTGAGTTCCGGTCGACTCCAGCACCAGCACGGCAACCAGCGAGCCCAGCTGCGCCGAACGCTCCAGGCCTAGTCCGGCACTGCGGCCAGTCAGGAAACCGGCGCGGAACGCGTCGCCGACGCCGGTGGGGTCGGTCTGGCTGGTTTCGGGGACCACGCCGACGTGGATGGTGGTGCCGTCAGGTTCTACCAAATCGACACCCTTAGGACCCAATGTGGTCACCCGCAGGTCGATCTGCGCCATCACATCGGCCTCTGACCAGCCGGTCTTGGACAGCAGCAGATCCCATTCGTAGTCGTTGGTGAACAAGTAAGCAGCACCGTTGACGAGCCTGCGAATTTCCTCACCCGACAGCCTCGCCAGCTGCTGAGACGGATCGGCGGCGAAGGCCAGCCCCAGCTTGCGACACTCCTCGGTGTGCAAGAACATCGCCTCGGGGTCGTTGGCGCCGATGATCACCAACTCCGGCTTGCCGATGGCCGACACCACGTCGGCAAGCTTGATGTTACGTGCCTCCGACATAGCCCCGGGGTAGAACGATGCGATCTGGGCCATGTCGACATCGGTGGTACAGGTAAACCGCGCCGTGTGCGCGGTCTCGGAGATCAGAACGTGGTCGCAGTTGACACCGCGGGCTTTCAGCCAGTCGCGATAATCGGCGAAGTCGGCGCCTGCCGCCCCAACTAGCGCGACCTCGCCACCTAGCACACCGATGGCGAAGGCCATGTTTCCGGCCACGCCGCCGCGGTGCATCACCAAGTCATCGACTAGGAAGCTAAGCGACACCTTGTGCAGGTGTTCGGGCAGTAGCTGCTCGGAAAATCGGCCTGGAAACCGCATCAAATGGTCGGTCGCAATCGAACCGGTTACCGCGATCGTCACAAAATCTCCGTCCTTCGTTCCTAAGGTTGCCTAGTCTTTCAACATTATCGGCGCCGCGGCCCGCCCCGTCGCGTTGAGAGCTGACGGCAGCTGTTGCGCTAGCCTGCCTAGGGAGCTCACCTGATTGCCGATGCTGCCGGCTGACGCGACGGGCGGTTGTCGCCCTAGCAGCTGGTCCCGTCCACCACCCTAGGAGAACCACAATGCCCGGTCCCCACTCGCCGAACCCCGGTGTCGGCACCAACGGACCGGCGCCGTACCCCGAGCCCTCATCCCACGAACCCCAAGCCCTGGACTACCCCCACGACCTCGGCGCCGCCGAACCGGCCTTCGCCCCGGGACCGGCAGACGACGCGGCGCTGCCGCCCGCCGCATATCCCGGCGTGCCGCCGCAGGTGTCCTACCCGAAGCGACGGCACAAGCGGCTGCTGATCGGCATTGTGGTAGCCCTCGCGCTGGTGTCGGCTATGACGGCGGCGATCATATACGGGGTCCGCACCAACGGAGCCAACACGGCAGGCACATTCTCGGAGGGACCGGCCAAAACCGCGATTCAGGGATACCTCAACGCGCTGGAGAACCGCGATGTGGACACCATCGTTCGCAATGCGCTGTGCGGTATCCACGACGGCGTGCGCGACAAGCGCTCCGATCAGGCCTTGGCCAAGCTGAGCAGCGACGCGTTCCGCAAGCAGTTCTCCCAGGTCGAAGTGACCTCGATCGACAAAATCGTGTACTGGTCGCAATATCAGGCCCAGGTGCTGTTCACCATGCAGGTGACACCTGCCGCCGGCGGCCCGCCACGCGGTCAGGTGCAAGGCATCGCTCAGTTGCTTTTCCAGCGCGGTCAGGTCTTGGTGTGCTCGTACGTGTTGCGCACCGCGGGGTCGTACTAGCGTTTTATCAGTTGAACGAATCCCCGCACGCGCAGGAGCCGGTGGCGTTGGGATTGTCGATGGTGAAGCCTTGCTTCTCAATAGTGTCGACGAAATCGATCGACGCGCCTTCCACATACGGCGCGCTCATCCGGTCCACGATCAACCTGACACCACCGAACTCCGCGGTTTGGTCACCATCCAGCGTCCGGTCGTCGAAGAAAAGGTTATAGCGCAATCCAGCGCACCCCCCCGGCTGAACCGCGATCCGCAGCGCCAGATCGTCCCGTCCCTCCTGGTCCAACAGCGACTTCGCCTTGGCGGCGGCCGCTTCGGTCAGGATCACGCCGTGGGTCTTGGCGCTCGGCTCGTTCTGCACCGTCATGACTTCTCCTAGATGTCTCATCGTTGGGTGGGCCCCGCCCACTAGCGTTTCAGCCTGCGGAATCCAGTCTGGGGTCTGCTTGGGGAAAATCCCACTTCCTCAACGGTACCCTGAAGGACCGCTATTCCCGAGTCGCGCCGCTACCTGAGACGCCAAGCCCATGAGCTGATTGGCCGCATCGGCCAGCGCCAACCGCACCGAACCGGCGTACTCAGCGATGGACAATGCGGCCATAATGCCCGCCGACCGCAACGCGGACTTGTCCAGCGACACCTGGCCGGCCAACACTATCACCGGAATTGCGAGCGGGCGGGCCGCAGCCGCGATCGCACCAACCACCTTCCCGTGCAGGGATTGCTCGTCGAATCGGCCCTCACCGGTGACGATCAGCTCCGCATCGGCAAGGTCGTCGGCAAAATGCGTGTGCTCTGCGATGATTGCCGCACCCGACTGGTACCGGCCGCCAACCGCGAGCAGCCCAGCCCCGATACCACCGGCGGCGCCCGCGCCCGGCTCGGCGCTCACCCCGCGCCCGGCGGCCGCGTCCAGTTCAATCGCCCATGCCGCCAGACGGCCTTCCAACACTGCGACGGTGGCCATGTCCGCGCCCTTCTGCGGCGCGAACACCCTGGCCGTGCCCCATGGTCCCAGCAATGGGTATTCGACATCCGAGGCGGCGATCACCTCGACGTCGGCCAACTGTCGGCGGGCCGCGTCCAGGCCGCCAAGCTCGGCAATCATCCCCTTCCCCCCGTCGGTACATGCGCTGCCCCCCAACCCCACCACGATCCGAGCCGCCCCGGCCCGCAGTGCCGCGGCGATGAGCTGGCCGACGCCCTTGCTGTGGGCCGCCAGCGCGGTCTCGGGCGTGGGCGGGCCGCCAAGCAACCCCAGACCACAAGCCTGCGCACACTCCAAATACGCGGTTGCCGAGCCCGGATCGAACACCCACGCCGCGTTCACGACGGTGTTCAGTGGCCCGCAAACACGCAGCCGGCGGGTCTCTCCTAGCCGGCTGCCCAGCACCTCAACAAAACCCGGACCGCCATCGGATTGGGGGGCGACGATGAACGAATCGCCTGGTCGCGACCGCGTCCAGCCGGTCGCAATGGCCGCGGCGGCCTCCACCGCAGACAGGCTGTCGCCGTAGCAGTCCGGTGCCACCAACACCCGCATGGCGGGCAGCTGGAGTCGGCCGGGCCCCAAGCTACCGGTCGCGTCATCCGAGGCCTGCGAGCCTTTCATCACTGGCCAGAGTAGGTCTGCGCACCCACACGCGTACCTAAACGCACGCAAATTCCAAACGGGCCCCGCCGCGAAGTAGCCTGGCGACTGTGAAGCTGCTGGGCCACCGGAAGAGCCATGGACACCAAAGGGCCGACGCATCACCCGATGCCGGGTCGAAAGATGGTTGCCGGCCTGATTCCGGACGCACGTCCGGGTCGGACACATCGCGCGGGTCGCAAACCACCGGCCCCAAGGGCCGGCCCACGCCCAAGCGCAACCAATCCCGTCGCCACACCAAGAAGGGCCCGGTCGCACCGGCACCAATGACTGCGGCCCAGGCACGGGCCCGGCGCAAGTCGCTTGCCGGCCCCAAACTTAGCCGCGAGGAACGGAGAGCCGAAAAGGCCGCAAACCGGGCCCGGATGACGGAACGCCGGGAACGCATGATGGCCGGCGAAGAGGCCTACCTGCTCCCGCGCGACCGGGGCCCGGTACGCCGCTACGTGCGCGATGTGGTGGACTCCCGGCGCAACCTGCTCGGGCTGTTCATGCCCTCGGCGTTGACCCTGCTGTTCGTCATGTTTGCCGTGCCGCAGGTGCAGTTTTACTTGTCTCCGGCGATGTTGATACTGCTGGCCTTGATGACGATCGACGCGATCATCTTGGGTCGCAAAGTTGGCCGGCTGGTTGACACGAAGTTCCCGTCTAACACCGAAAGCCGGTGGAGGCTGGGTCTTTACGCCGCCGGCCGAGCTTCCCAGATACGCCGGTTGCGGGCGCCCCGACCCCAAGTCGAGCGCGGCGGCGATGTTGGCTAACGGACGCCGGAAGTCATCTCACCCGGTGTACACCCTAGTGCTCAGCGGGCGGACCGAACCGATCAAGCCGGCGAAAGGATGATCGGCTTCGCGCCGGTGTCGACGCCCGATGCGGCTGCCGAAGCAGCCGCCCGCGCCCGACAAGACAGCTTGACCAAGCCGCGGGGAGCGCTGGGCAGTCTCGAGGACCTGTCTGTCTGGGTCGCGTCGTGCCAGCAGCGCTGTCCGCCGCGGCAATTCGAGCGCGCCCGGGTGGTGGTGTTCGCCGGTGACCATGGTGTGGCCCGGTCCGGGGTGTCGGCGTACCCGCCGGAAGTCACCGCCCAGATGGTCGCCAACATCGACGCTGGCGGGGCGGCGATCAACGCGCTGGCCGATGTCGCGGGCGCGACCGTGCGGGTCGCGGACCTGGCCGTGGACGCGGACCCGCTGTCTGAGCGCATCGGCGCGCACAAGGTGCGCCGCGGCAGCGGCAATATCGCCACCGAGGACGCGTTGACCAACGACGAGACCGCCGCCGCGATCACAGCCGGCCAGCAGATCGCCGACGAAGAGGTTGATGCCGGCGCCGACTTGCTCATAGCCGGCGATATGGGAATCGGAAACACTACCGCGGCCGCGGTTCTTGTGGCGGCGCTGACCGATGCCGAGCCGGTCGCGGTGGTCGGGTTCGGGACCGGTATCGACGACGCCGGTTGGGCGCGTAAGACGGCCGCGGTGCGCGACGCCCTGTTTCGGGTGCGCCCAGTGTTGCCCGACCCGGTCGGGTTGCTGCGCTGCGCCGGCGGCGCTGACTTGGCCGCGATAGCTGGCTTCTGCGCGCAGGCCGCGGTCCGACGCACCCCGCTGCTGCTTGACGGGGTGGCGGTGACAGCCGCCGCCCTGGTCGCTGAGCGTCTTGCGCCCGGCGCTCACCGGTGGTGGCAGGCGGGTCATCGATCCAGCGAACCGGGCCACGGGCTGGCGCTGGCAGCCCTCGGGCTGGACCCGATCGTGGACCTTCACATGCGGCTGGGCGAGGGAACCGGCGCCGCGGTGGCGTTGATGGTGTTGCGCGCCGCGGTCGCGGCGCTGTCGTCGATGGCGACCTTCACCGAGGCCGGCGTGTCCACCCGGTCCGTCGACGGTGTCGACCGGACCGCACCCCCGGCAGTCTCACCGTGATGCGTTCGCTGGCAACAGCTTTCGCATTCGCAACGGTGATACCCACACCGGGCTCAGCGACCACCCCGATGGGCCGTGGCCCGATGACCGCGCTGCCGGTGGTGGGCGCGGCGCTGGGTGCACTGGCGGCGGCGATCGCATGGGCTGGCGCGCAAGTGTTCGGCCCGTCCAGCCCGCTGTCCGGCATGCTCACGGTGGCGGTACTGCTGGTCGTCACTCGAGGCCTGCACATCGATGGCGTTGCCGATACCGCTGACGGACTGGGCTGCTATGGGCCGCCGCAGCGTGCGCTTGCGGTGATGCGCGACGGGTCGACCGGACCGTTCGGGGTGGCGGCCGTGGTCTTGGTCATCGCCTTGCAGGGCCTGGCCTTCGCGACCCTCACCACGGTCGGGATCGCTGGGATCACGCTGGCGGTCTTATCCGGCCGGGTCACCGCCGTACTGGTCTGTCGCCGGTTGGTGCCGGCAGCCCACGGCAGCACCCTGGGCTCGCGGGTCGCCGGTACGCAACCCGCGCCGGTGGTGGCGGCCTGGCTCGCCGTCCTGCTCGCCGTTTCGGTGCCGGCCGGTCCCCGGCCTTGGCAAGGACCGATAGCGGTTCTGGTAGCGGTGACGGCCGGCGCGGCCCTGGCGGCGCATTGCGTGCACCGGTTCGGCGGTGTCACCGGTGACGTGCTGGGCAGCGCGATCGAGCTGAGCACGACGGTCAGCGCCGTGACGCTTGCGGGCTTGGCCCGGCTTTAGCAGGCGGCGAGCGGGACGCTGCAGTAGACTCATGTCCGCCGTCCCTTCCAACACAGGGCTCCCCTCCGTGTCCCCAGATTAGGGGACATGAAATTCAACCGACGGTGTCCGATTGGCGGATCGTTTTGGCCGCGCGGCATATATAGCGTCGTTAATCATGCCCGCATCACGACTGGTCAGACAAGTGTCTGCGCCACGGAACCTGTTCGGGCGGCTGGTTGCCCAGGGGGGCTTCTACACGGCCGGGCTGCAGTTGGGCAGCGGTGCGGTGGTACTGCCGGTCATCTGCGCACATCAGGGCCTCACCTGGGCGGCTGGGCTGTTGTATCCGGCGTTCTGCATTGGCGCCATTCTGGGAAATTCGCTGTCGCCGCTGATTCTGCAGCGCGCCGGCCAGCTCCGGCACCTGCTGATGGCGGCGATATCGGCGACGGCGGCGGCGCTGGTTGTGTGCAACGCTGCGGTCCCCTGGACTGGCGTTGGCGTCGCCGCGGTTTTTTTGGCGACCACGGGGGCCGGTGGTGTCGTCACCGGAGTCTCCAGCGTCGCCTACACCGACATGATCTCCAGCATGTTGCCCGCGGTACGGCGGGGCGAGCTACTGCTCACCCAAGGTGCCGCGGGGTCGGTGCTGGCCACCGGCGTCACATTGGTGATTGTGCCGATGCTGGCCCATGGCAACGAGATGGCGCGCTATCACGATCTGCTGTGGCTGGGCGCCGCAGGTCTGGTTTGCTCCGGCATCGCGGCGCTGTTCGTCGGCCCGATGCGGTCTGTGTCCGTCACAACCGCCACCCGAATGCCACTGCGGGAAATCTATTGGATGGGCTTCGCGATCGCCCGCTCCCAGCCGTGGTTTCGCCGGTATATGACGACTTACCTGCTGTTCGTTCCGATCAGCCTGGGCACCACGTTCTTCAGCCTGCGCGCCGCCCAGTCCAACGGCAGTCTGCACGTGCTGGTGATCCTTTCCAGCATTGGATTGGTCGTCGGTTCGATGCTGTGGCGACAGATAAACCGCCTGTTCGGGGTGCGTGGCCTGCTGCTGGGCAGCGCACTGCTCAACGCCGCTGCTGCGCTGCTGTGCATGGTGGCCGAGTCGTGTGGGCAGTGGGTTCACGCCTGGGCGTACGGCACGGCGTTCCTGCTGGCTACGGTGGCCGCTCAAACGGTGGTCGCCGCATCGATATCGTGGATCAGCGTCCTCGCGCCCGAGCGGTACCGCGCCACCCTGATCTGCGTTGGGTCGACCTTGGCCGCCGTCGAAGCCACCGTGCTGGGAGTTGCGCTCGGCGGAATTGCCCAAAAGCATGCCACCATCTGGCCGGTTGTCGTCGTGCTGACACTGGCCGTAATCGCCGCGGTGGCGAGTCTGCGCGCACCGACACGAATCGGGGTGACGGCGGACACGAGCCCGCAAGCAGCGACCTTGCAAGCCTACCGCCCGGCCACTCCTAACCCCATCCATAGCGATGAACGTTCGACGCCGCCCGACCATCTCTCAGTCCGCCGCGGGCAGTTACGACACGTATGGGACAGTCGCCGGCCCGCGCCACCCCTGAACCGGCCAAGCTGTCGCCGCGCGGCCCGCCGTCCAGCGCCCGGCAAACCCGCTGCCGCACTACCCCAGCCGCGCCATCCAGCCGTGGGTGTCCGCGAAGGTGCCCCGCTGGATGCCGGTCAGCGTATCGCGTAGTGCCATGGTCACCTCACCCGGCTGACCGTCGGCGATTCTGAACTCGCTGGCACCGTGCCGCACCCGCGCGACCGGGGTGATGACAGCGGCGGTGCCGCACGCAAACACCTCGGTGATCTCGCCGGCGGCGGCTTTCTTCTGCCACTCGTCGATATCAATCCTGCGTTCCTCGACCGCGAATCCGGCATCAATAGCCAACTGCAACAACGAATCCCGTGTGATCCCGGGCAGCAGGGAACCGGACAGCTCCGGGGTGACCAGCCGCGCCGATCCGCCGCTGCCGAGCACGAAGAAGATGTTCATGCCACCCATCTCTTCGATATAGCGGCGTTCCACAGCGTCCAGCCACACCACCTGGTCGCATCCGTTCTCGGCGGCTTCGGCCTGCGCCAGCAACGAGGCGGCGTAGTTGCCGCCGAACTTGGCCGCACCGGTGCCGCCCGGACAGGCCCGTACATACTCCGTCGAAACCCAGACGCTGACAGGGGCGATGCCGCCCTTGAAGTACGCACCGGCCGGCGAGGCGATCAACAGGTAACGGTATTGGGTGGCAGGCCGCACGCCCAGTCCCGGCTCGGTGGCGAAGATGAACGGCCGCAGATACAGCGCCTCCTCACCGCCGGCACCGGGCACCCAAGCTTTGTCGACAGCGATTAGCTGGCGCAGGGATTCGATGAACACCGCGTCGGGCAGTTCGGGAATCGCCAACCGCCGCGCCGACGAACGCAACCTGGCGGCGTTGGCGTCGGCGCGAAACGACACGATGGACCCGTCGGCCCAGCGGTAGGCTTTGAGCCCTTCGAACACCTCCTGCGCATAGTGCAGCACGATCGCCGAGGGATCCAGCTCGATCGGGCCATAAGGGATTACCCGCGCGTTGTGCCAACCACGGCCCTCGGCATAGTCGATCGACACCATATGGTCGGTGTGGTATTTGCCGAAACCCGGCTCCCGCAGCATCGATTCACGCTGCGCGTCGGTGGCCGGATTGACCGCACGTAACACCGTGAATTGAAGGGAGCCGCTGGTCATGGGCCGATTCTATCCGTGGGCGAACGGTTATTGACGGCCCGGAGGCCACTCCGCTGCCACCAAGTGGTGACTCAGCGCGTTTTCACGGCAACGAACGGCGGACACACCACTTGACATTCGACAGCACGGCCGCGGACGTCGACATTGATTTGCTGGCCGTCTTCGATGCCGGCATCACTGTCGATCAGCGCCAGCCCGATGCCGACCTGCAACGTGGGAGAAAACGTTCCCGACGTGGTGACCCCAACCGTCTCATCCCCGACAAGCACAGCCAGCCCGGGGCGCAGCACACCGCGACCGACCATGCGCAGCCCCCGCAGCAGCCGCCGCGGCCCGGCCGCTTTCTCGGCCAACAACGCCGCACGACCAAAGAAGGCGTCCTTCCGCCAGCCGACCGCCCAGCCGCATCGGGCCTGCAGCGGCGAGATGTCCAGCGAAAGCTCGTGCCCGTGCAGCGGATAGCCCATTTCAGTGCGCAGTGTGTCGCGAGCACCGAGGCCGGCGGGCTCGCCGCCCGCGGCTGATACCGCCGCCAACAGTGCGTCGAACACCACACCCGCCGACTCCCATGGCGGCAGCAGTTCGTAACCGTGCTCACCGGTGTAGCCGGTGCGACAGACACGCACCGGCACCCCCGAGTACGAAGCGTCGGCGTAGCCCATGTAGTCCATCTCGGTTGGCAGCCCCAACGCGGTGAGCACGTCGGTCGAACACGGCCCCTGTACGGCCAGCACCGCGTAGGACCGATGCAGATTGGTGATGCTCAGACCGCCCGGTGCGGCAGCTTGTAGCGCGCCGACCACCGCGGCGGTATTGGCGGCGTTGGGCACCAGAAAGATCTCGTCGTCGCTGACGTAGTAGGCGATCAGGTCGTCGATCACACCGCCGGATTCGGTGCAGCACAAGGTGTATTGCGCCTTGCCGGGCCCGATACGACCCAGGTCGTTGGTGAGCGCGGAGTTGACGAACTGCGCCGCACCCGGTCCACGGACCAGTGCCTTGCCCAGGTGGCTGACGTCGAAAAGGCCGACGGCGGTGCGGGTGGCGTTGTGCTCGCTGACGGTTCCGGCATACGAGACCGGCATCAGCCAGCCGCCGAACTCGGCGAAACTCGCACCCAGCTCGCGATGGCGGTCTTCCAGCGGTCCGTGTATCAGCTCTGGCACATCGCTCACGGCGTCCCACCCTAATGGGCGTCCCTGCTGGCACACTTAGGCAGGTGTACGATTCCTTGGACTTCGACGCCCTCGAGGCCGCCGGAATTGCCAACCCACGCGAGCGGGCCGGCTTGCTCACCTACCTGGATGAGCTTGGCTTCACGGTCGAAGAGATGGTGCAAGCCGAACGCCGCGGCCGGTTGTTCGGGCTGGCCGGTGACGTCCTGCTATGGTCCGGGCCCCCGATCTACACCCTGGCGACCGCGGCTGACGAACTGGGGTTGTCAGCCGACGACGTCGCACGCGCGTGGAGTTTGCTCGGCCTCACCGTCGCGGGTCCCGACGTTCCCACGCTGAGCCAGGCCGACGTCGACGCCCTGGCGACCTGGGTCGCACTGAAGGCGCTGGTGGGTGAGGACGGCGCATTCGGCCTGCTGCGAGTGCTCGGCACTGCCATGGCCCGACTCGCCGAGGCCGAGTCGACCATGATCCGCGCCGGGTCACCGAACATCCAAATGACGCACACCCACGACGAACTTGCCACGGCACGGGCCTATCGCGCGGCTGCGGAGTTCGTCCCCCGGATCGGTGCGCTGATCGACACCGTCCACCGTCACCACCTGGCCAGCGCACGAACCTACTTTGAAGGCGTCATTGGCGACACGTCGGCAAGCGTGACGTGCGGTATCGGCTTTGCGGATCTGTCCAGCTTCACCGCGTTGACCCAGGCGCTCACCCCCGCGCAGTTGCAGGACCTGCTCACCGAATTCGACGCCGCCGTCACCGACGTGGTGCATGCCGACGGTGGCCGGTTGGTGAAGTTCATCGGCGACGCCGTGATGTGGGTGAGCTCGTCGCCCGAACGACTGGTGCGGGCGGCGGTGGATCTCGTCGATCATCCGGGTGCGCGCGCGGCCGAACTGCAGGTCCGTGCCGGTCTTGCCTATGGCACGGTGCTGGCCCTTAACGGTGACTACTTCGGCAACCCGGTCAACCTGGCTGCGCGCCTGGTGGCGGCCGCAGCGCCAGGGCAGATCCTGGCCGCAGCGCAACTCCGCGACATGTTGCCAGACTGGCCTGCCCTCGCCCATGGCCCATTGACGCTCAAGGGGTTTGACGCCCCGGTGATGGCCTTCGAACTGCACGACAACCCTCGTGCGAGGGATGCTGACACGCCAAGCCCCGCCGCCAGTGATTAGGGTGGTTGCCCGTGACCACCGAACCGGGTTACCTATCCCCCTCCGTCGCCGTCGCGACCTCGATGCCGAAACGTGGTGTCGGCGCTGCGGTGTTGATCGTGCCGGTCGTCTCGACCGGCGAAGAGGATCGGCCCGGCGCGGTCGTTGCCTCGGCCGAGCCCTTCCTGCGCGCCGACACGGTTGCCGAAATCGAGGCGGGCCTGCGAGCGCTGGACGCCACCGGCGCCAGTGACCAGGTGCACCGGCTGGCGGTGCCGTCGTTGCCGGTGGGCAGCGTCCTGACGGTCGGCCTGGGCAAACCGCGGCGCGAATGGCCGGCCGATACCATCCGCTGCGCCGCCGGCGTGGCCGCGCGTGCGCTCAACAGTTCGGAGGCAGTGATCACCACGCTAGCCGAATTACCTGGCGACGGCATCTGCTCGGCCACCGTCGAGGGGCTGATCCTGGGCAGCTACCGATTCAGCGCCTTCCGCAGCGACAAGACCGCGCCCAAAGACGCCGGACTCCGCAAAATCACCGTGCTCTGCTGTGCAAAGGACGCCAAGAAGCGCGCGTTGCACGGTGCGGCCGTCGCGACCGCGGTGGCCACCGCCCGGGACTTGGTCAACACTCCCCCAAGCCACCTGTTTCCCGCCGAGTTCGCTAAGCGCGCAAAGACTTTGAGCGAATCTGTCGGCCTCGACGTGGAAGTTATCGACGAAAAGGCGCTGAAGAAGGCCGGCTATGGCGGGGTGATTGGTGTCGGCCAGGGCTCGTCGCGGCCGCCGCGACTGGTGCGGTTGATTCATCGGGGATCGCGGCTGGCCAAGAACCCCCAAAAGGCCAAGAAGGTGGCCTTGGTTGGCAAGGGGATCACCTTCGATACCGGCGGCATCTCGATCAAGCCGGCAGCGTCGATGCACCACATGACCTCGGACATGGGCGGAGCGGCCGCGGTGATCGCCACTGTCACGCTGGCTGCCCGGCTGCGACTGCCGATTGACGTGATCGCCACGGTGCCGATGGCCGAGAACATGCCGTCGGCGACGGCGCAGCGCCCGGGCGACGTGCTGACCCAATACGGTGGGACCACCGTCGAGGTGCTCAACACCGACGCGGAGGGCCGGTTGATCCTGGCCGACGCCATCGTCCGGGCATGTGAGGACAAGCCGGACTATCTGATCGAGACATCCACGTTGACCGGTGCGCAAACGGTGGCGCTGGGGACGCGCATACCGGGTGTGATGGGCAGCGACGAGTTCCGCGACCGGGTCGCCGCGATCTCGCAGCGGGTGGGCGAGAACGGCTGGCCGATGCCGCTGCCCGATGACCTCAAGGATGACTTGAAATCCACGGTGGCCGACCTGGCCAATGTGAGTGGCCAGCGTTTCGCAGGCATGCTGGTGGCCGGGGTTTTCCTGCGTGAGTTCGTCGCCGAATCGGTGGATTGGGCGCACATCGACGTGGCCGGCCCGGCCTACAACACCGGCAGCGCCTGGGGTTACACGCCCAAGGGCGCCACCGGTGTGCCCACCCGCACCATGTTCGCGGTGCTCGAGGACATCGCGAAGAACGGGTAGGCGGCCGCCCGGACCCAAAGCACTTCACGAGTAGCGGTTAGATCACCCGCAGCCGCGCGGTACTGCGCAGCGCCTGCGGCAGCACCCGGGAGATGCCGTATAGCGCATAGGCTTCCGGCGCGACCGGTCTGATCGGCTTCTTCTTCTTGACCGCGGACACGATCGCGTCGGCTACCTTGTCCGGCCCGTAGCTGCGCAGCGCAAACATCTTGTCGATCTGCCCCCGCCGGCCGTCGATCTTCTCCTCGTCGGTTCCGGGCGCGTGGAAACCGGTGGTAGCGACGATGTTGGTGTCAATGACACCGGGGCAGATGGTGGTCAGTCCGACACCGGCGGCATCGAGTTCGGCCCGCAAACAGTCGGAGAACATGTAGGTCGCCGCTTTGGAGGTGCAGTACGCGCTGAGCGACTGCAGCGGCGCATAGGCGGCCATCGACGACACGTTGACGATGTGCCCGCCAGTCCCCCGCTCGACCAGACGCTGCCCAAAAGCGCGGCAACCGTTCACCACGCCGCCCAGGTTGACGGCCAGCACCCGGTCGAACTGCTCAGCCGGGGTGTCCAGGAACCGACCCGCCTGGCCGATGCCGGCGTTGTTGACGACAATGTCGGGGACCCCGTGTTCGGCGCTGACCCGCTCGGCGAATGCCTCGACCGCCTCGGCGTCGGACACGTCGAGCACATAGGGGTACGCGATGCCACCACGTGCGGCGATCTCGGCGGCGGTGTCCTTGACGGTGGCCTCGTCGATGTCGCTGATAACGATCTCTGCACCCTCACGAGCAAAGGCGAGCGCGGTCTCGCGGCCGATTCCGCTGCCCGCCCCGGTAACCGACACCAGCGTGTCACCGAAGTACCCGCGGGGCCGTCCGACCTGGGCGCGTAACAGCGCGCGGCTCGGCTGCTTGCCGTCGGCCAGGTCGGCGAAGTCGTGCACGGCGGCCGCCATCACCTGCGGGTGCGACATCGGCGAAAAGTGACCAGCTTTGATGTCACGCCGCCAGAGCCGCGGCACCCAGCGCGCCGTCTGGTCGTATCCGTAGGGCCGCACGTAGGGGTCCTGGGAATTGACGATCAGCTGCACCGGCACATCAACTATCGGAATGGCCCGGCCGCGGCGGCTGCTGGAAAACGACCGAAAGTAGTTTGCGGGGTAAGTCTTGACCGAGTGGGCGGCATCACGGGCCAGCGTCTCCGAGTGATGAATCTGGTCGACGGGAATGTCGCCGACCATGTTGCGGCGGACGGCCGCACTCGACAGCGCAACCCGAAGCAGCAGCGGTGCGACCACCGGTACCGAGAACAAGGCCATGTAGCTCAACCGCAGTGTCTGGCTGATCGCCCGTAGAAAGGTTCGCGGACGCCAAGGCCGCCGCAGACCGCCATAAACGTAGTTGACCAGGTGGTCTTGACTGGGGCCGGACACCGACGTGAACGAGGCGACCCGATCACTGGCTCCGGGCCGGCGCAGGTACTCCCACACCCCCACCGAACCCCAGTCATGGGCCAGCACGTGCACCGGCTCACCGGGGCTCAGCTCGCCGATGACGGCGTCGAAATCGTCGGCGAAATGGGCCATGGTGTAGGCCGAAATGGGTTTGGGCACCGATGAGCGACCGACACCACGGTTGTCGTAGCGAACGATCCGGAACCGTTCGGCCAGCAGCGGAACGACACCGTCCCACAGCACGTGCGAGTCCGGAAAGCCATGCACCAGCACGACGGTCGGGCCGTCGGGATTGCCTTCGTGGTAGACCGCGATGCGAACGCCATCCGGGCTGTCGACCAGACGGGACATCTGTTGTGTTGCCGGCATCGCACCTCCGCCCACCGGGACTTGCTGTTGCAACCAGTCGCCCAAACCGTAGCAAGGACGGCCGACTGCACCGATGTCCCCGCCGAGGTGTCGGCAACGGCCGCCGGGGCCACCAACTCGCCGCGCCCTGGATGTGTGTCGCTCCGGGCGCAGTGACAGGATAGGTTTCGACATCCACCTGGGTTCCGCACCCGGTGCGCGACCGTGTGATAGGCCAGAGGTGGACCTGCGCCGACCGACGATCGATCGAGGAGTCAACAGAAATGGCCTTCTCCGTCCAGATGCCGGCACTCGGTGAGAGCGTCACCGAGGGGACGGTTACCCGCTGGCTCAAACAGGAAGGCGACACGGTCGAACTCGACGAGCCCCTCGTGGAGGTGTCGACCGACAAGGTCGACACCGAAATCCCCTCGCCGGCCGCGGGTGTGCTGACCAAGATCATCGCCCAGGAGGATGACACGGTCGAGGTCGGCGGCGAGCTCGCTGTCATTGGCGACGCCAAGGATGCCGGCGAGGCCGCGGCCCCGGCACCCGAGAAAGTCCCTGCGGCCCAACCCGAGTCCAAGCCGGCACCCGAACCACCACCGGTCCAACCGACGTCCGGAGCGCCTGCTGGTGGCGATGCCAAGCCGGTGCTGATGCCCGAGCTCGGCGAATCGGTGACCGAGGGGACCGTCATTCGTTGGCTGAAGAAGATCGGGGATTCGGTTCAGGTTGACGAGCCACTCGTGGAGGTGTCCACCGACAAGGTGGACACCGAGATCCCGTCCCCGGTGGCTGGGGTCTTGGTCAGTATCAGCGCCGACGAGGACGCCACGGTGCCCGTCGGCGGCGAGTTGGCCCGGATCGGTGTCGCTGCCGACATCGGCGCCGCGCCCGCCCCCAAGCCCGCACCCAAGCCCGTCCCCGAGCCAGCGCCGACGCCGAAGGCCGAACCCGCACCATCGCCGCCGGCGGCCCAGCCAGCCGGTGCGGCCGAGGGCGCACCGTACGTGACGCCGCTGGTGCGAAAGCTGGCGTCGGAAAACAACATCGACCTCGCCGGGGTGACCGGCACCGGAGTGGGTGGTCGCATCCGCAAACAGGATGTGCTGGCCGCGGCTGAGCAAAAGAAGCGGGCGAAAGCACCGGCGCCGGCCGCCCAGGCCGCCGCCGCGCCGGCCCCGAAAGCGCCGCCTGCCCCTGCGCCGGCGTTGGCACATCTACGGGGCACCACCCAGAAGGCCAGCCGGATTCGTCAGATCACCGCCAACAAGACCCGCGAATCTTTGCAGGCAACGGCACAGCTGACACAAACCCATGAGGTCGACATGACCAAGATCGTGGGGCTACGGGCCCGGGCCAAGGCGGCGTTCGCCGAGCGTGAGGGCGTGAACCTGACCTTCCTGCCGTTCTTCGCCAAGGCCGTGATCGATGCCCTCAAGATTCACCCGAACATCAACGCTAGCTACAACGAGGACACCAAGGAGATCACCTACTACGACGCCGAGCACCTAGGATTCGCTGTCGACACCGAGCAGGGCCTGCTCTCCCCGGTCATCCACGACGCCGGCGATCTGTCACTGGCCGGTCTGGCGCGGGCGATCGCCGATATCGCGGCCCGTGCCCGGTCGGGCAACCTGAAACCCGACGAGTTGTCCGGCGGCACCTTCACCATCACCAACATCGGTAGCCAGGGCGCGTTGTTCGACACCCCGATCCTGGTTCCGCCGCAGGCCGCCATGCTGGGCACCGGGGCGATCGTCAAGCGGCCGCGGGTGGTCGTCGATGCCAGCGGCAACGAGTCGATCGGGGTGCGCTCGGTCTGCTACCTCCCGTTGACCTATGACCATCGGCTCATCGACGGCGCCGACGCCGGACGTTTCCTCACCACGATCAAGCACCGCCTCGAAGAGGGAGCGTTCGAGGCCGATTTAGGACTGTGATGGCCAACGCCGTTGTCGCGATCGCGGGTTCGTCTGGCTTGATCGGCTCTGCCCTGACCGCGGCGCTGCGCGCGGCCGACCACACGGTGCTGCGGATCGTGCGCCGGGCACCTGCGAATTCCGAAGAACTGCACTGGAATCCCGAAAGCGGCGAATTCGATCCGCACGCGCTCACCGATGTCGACGCCGTGGTCAACCTCTGCGGCGTCAACATCGCCCAGCGTCGGTGGTCGGGGGCTTTCAAACAGAGCCTGCGCGACAGCCGGATCACACCCACCGAGGTGCTATCCGCCGCAGTCGCCGACGCCGGCGTCGCTACCTTGATCAACGCCAGCGCGGTGGGCTACTACGGAAACACCAAGGACCGGGTGGTCGACGAAAACGACTCGGCGGGAACAGGTTTTCTGGCCCAGCTGTGCGTTGACTGGGAAACCGCCACGCGGCCGGCGCAGCAGAGCGGTGCCCGCGTGGTGCTGGCCCGGACCGGAGTGGTGCTGTCTCCGGCGGGGGGCATGCTGCGACGCATGCGGCCACTGTTTTCGGTGGGCCTGGGCGCGCGGCTGGGCAGCGGCCGGCAATATATGTCATGGATCAGCCTGGAGGACGAGGTGCGGGCGCTGCAGTTCGCTATCGCGCAGCCCAACCTGTCCGGCCCGGTGAACTTGACCGGGCCGGCCCCCGTTACCAACGCCGAATTCACCACCGCGTTTGGCCGCGCCGTCAACCGCCCTACCCCGCTGATGTTGCCTAGCGTCGCGGTACGCGCGGCGTTTGGTGAGTTCGCCGACGAGGGGTTGCTCATTGGTCAGCGCGCCATCCCCTCCGCGCTGGAGCGAGCCGGATTTCAGTTCCACCACAACACCATTGGCGAGGCGCTCGGCTACGCCACCACCCGGCCCGGCTAGGCTTGACCCCGTCTGCCCAGCCGTGCGCTGGCGGCCGAGTAGCCTAGCTATCGTGACGGGTTCTATCCGGTCGAAGCTGTCCGCGATCGACGTCCGCCAGCTGGGGACCGTCGACTACCGGACCGCGTGGCAGCTACAGCGAGAGCTAGCCGACGCCCGGGTCGCCGGCGGCGCCGACACGCTGCTGCTGTTGGAACACCCCGCGGTCTACACCGCCGGACGGCGTACCGAGACACACGAGCGACCCATTGACGGCACTCCGGTCGTCGACACCGACCGCGGCGGCAAGATCACCTGGCACGGTCCGGGGCAATTGGTCGGCTACCCGATCATCGGGCTGGCCGAACCCCTCGACGTGGTCAATTACGTTCGGCGCCTTGAAGAATCGCTGATCCAAGTCTGCGCCGATCTGGGCCTGCACGCCGGCCGCGTCGACGGCCGGTCCGGGGTCTGGCTGCCCGGCAGGCCGGCGCGCAAGGTCGCGGCCATCGGTGTCCGGGTGTCGCGGGCGACGACACTGCACGGGTTTGCGCTCAACTGCGATTGTGATTTGGCTGCCTTCACCGCCATCGTGCCATGCGGAATCAGTGACGCCGCAGTGACATCGCTGTCCGCCGAACTCGGCCGTACGGTCACCGTCGACGAGGTCCGCGCGACGGTCGCCGCCGCTGTCTGCGCCGCTCTGGACGGCGTCCTACCGGTCGGTGACCGCGTGCCCTCACACGCCGTACCATCGCCGTTATGAGTGTCGCTGCCGAGGGCCGGCGCCTGTTACGCCTGGAGGTGCGCAACGCGCAGACCCCAATCGAGCGCAAACCGCCGTGGATCAAGACACGAGCCCGCATCGGGCCGGAGTACACCGAGCTGAAGAACCTGGTCCGCCGCGAGGGGCTGCACACGGTCTGCGAGGAGGCCGGCTGCCCCAACATCTTCGAATGCTGGGAGGACCGAGAAGCCACCTTCCTGATCGGCGGTGACCAGTGCACCCGCCGATGCGATTTCTGCCAGATCGACACCGGAAAGCCCGCCGAGCTGGACCGCGACGAGCCACGCCGAGTCGCCGACAGCGTGCGCACGATGGGCCTGCGCTATGCCACCGTCACCGGCGTGGCTCGCGACGACCTGCCTGACGGCGGGGCCTGGCTGTACGCCGCGACCGTGCGCGCCATCAAGGAACTCAATCCGTCGACCGGCGTCGAACTGCTGATTCCCGACTTCAACGGCGAACCAACCCGGCTGGCCGAGGTCTTCGAGTCCGGCCCGGAAGTCCTGGCACACAATGTCGAAACCGTGCCCCGTATCTTCAAGCGGATCCGGCCGGCGTTCACGTACCGGCGCAGCCTGGGTGTGCTTACCGCTGCGCGCGACGCCGGCCTGGTCACCAAGAGCAACCTCATCCTCGGCCTGGGCGAAACCTCCGACGAGGTGCGCACCGCCCTGGGCGATCTGCGCGACGCCGGCTGCGACATCGTTACCATCACCCAATACCTGCGGCCGTCGGCGCGCCACCATCCGGTCGAGCGCTGGGTGAAGCCCGAGGAGTTCGTCCAGTTCGCGCGATTCGCCGAAGGGCTGGGCTTCGCCGGGGTATTGGCGGGACCCCTGGTTAGGTCGTCATATCGGGCGGGCCGGCTCTACGAACAGGCACGTAACTCACGGGCCTTGGCATCCCGCTAGCCAGCGTTTACGTATTCTGGACGATTATGGCGAAACCCCGAAATGCCGCTGAAAGCAAGGCCGCCAAAGCTCAGGCAAACGCTGCTCGTAAGGCTGCCGCCCGCCAGCGCCGCGCTCAGCTGTGGCAAGCGTTCACCCTGCAGCGCAAGGAGGATAAGCGCCTGCTGCCGTACATGATTGGTGCTTTCTTGCTGATCGTGGGCGCATCGGTGGGGGTCGGGGTGTGGGCTGGCGGGTTCACCATGTTCACGATGATCCCGCTGGGGGTGCTGCTGGGTGCACTGGTGGCGTTCGTCATCTTCGGCCGGCGAGCCCAGCGAACGGTTTACCGCAAAGCCGAAGGCCAAACCGGCGCAGCCGCCTGGGCGCTGGACAACCTGCGGGGCAAGTGGCGGGTGACGCCCGGGGTGGCCGCCACCGGCAACCTCGACGCCGTGCACCGGGTGATCGGCCGGCCCGGTGTCATCTTCGTCGGCGAGGGATCAGCGGCCCGCGTCAAACCACTGCTGGCTCAGGAGAAAAAGCGCACCGCGCGACTGGTCGGGGACGTGCCGATCTACGACATTATCGTCGGCAACGGCGATGGCGAGGTTCCGCTGGCCAAGTTGGAGCGCCACCTCACCCGCCTTCCGGCCAACATCACGGTCAAGCAGATGGACACGGTGGAGTCGCGACTGGCGGCGCTGGGTTCGCGTGCCGGTGCGGGCGTCATGCCCAAGGGACCGCTACCCACCACGGCCAAGATGCGCAGCGTCCAGCGCACGGTCCGCCGTAAGTAACGCGGCTCAGCGTCGCACCACCGCCGTAGCAGTGAGCCGATCGTGCAGCCCACGCCCGTCCGAGTCGGTGAACAGCGGCGGAACCACCAGCCCGATCAGCAGGCCACGCACCACCAGACGGCCGATCCCCACCGGCCGCCGGCCACCCACTGCCACCACGACCAGACCCAGCATCAACTGCCCGGGTGTGAATCCGAACAAGCGGACCGCCGCCACCCCGAGCAGCAGCCAAATCACCAGGACAACCGTCGACAGCATCGGGGTCGACCAAACACCGAATTCCACGCCCAGCAACGCCAGACCGTAGGCGATCAGCCAGTCGATCAGCAGAGCCGCCAGCCGGCGCCCCATCGGAGCCAGCGAACCCGGTCCGGTGTCCGGCAAGCCCAGCGTCTTGCCGGGATAGTCGGGCGGCGATTTCGCCGTCATCGGGCAGACCCGATAACCAGGTTCCCGTTCGGCATGCCACCGGTTACGATCTTGCCGACCATGGCCCCACAATAGGGCCGGGGAGACCCGGCGTCAGTGGTGGGCGGCACGGTCAGTAACGTCTGCGCAACACGGGGTTGACTGACGGGCAATATCGGCTCCATAGCGTCGGCCGCGGATACAGTAAAGGAGCATTCTGTGACGGAAAAGACGCCCGACGACGTCTTCAAACTTGCCAAGGACGAGAAGGTCGAATATGTCGACGTCCGGTTCTGTGACCTGCCTGGCATCATGCAGCACTTCACGATTCCGGCTTCGGCCTTTGACAAGAGCGTGTTTGACGACGGCTTGGCCTTTGACGGCTCGTCGATTCGCGGGTTCCAGTCGATCCACGAATCCGACATGTTGCTTCTTCCCGATCCCGAGACGGCGCGCATCGACCCGTTCCGCGCGGCCAAGACGCTGAATATCAACTTCTTTGTGCACGACCCGTTCACCCTGGAGCCGTACTCCCGCGACCCGCGCAACATCGCCCGCAAGGCCGAGAACTACCTGATCAGCACTGGCATCGCCGACACCGCATACTTCGGCGCCGAGGCCGAGTTCTACATTTTCGATTCGGTGAGCTTCGACTCGCGCGCCAACGGCTCCTTCTACGAGGTGGACGCCATCTCGGGGTGGTGGAACACCGGCGCGGCGACCGAGGCCGACGGCAGTCCCAACCGGGGCTACAAGGTCCGCCACAAGGGCGGGTATTTCCCAGTGGCCCCCAACGACCAATACGTCGACCTGCGCGACAAGATGCTGACCAACCTGATCAACTCCGGCTTCATCCTGGAGAAGGGCCACCACGAGGTGGGCAGCGGCGGACAGGCCGAGATCAACTACCAGTTCAATTCGCTGCTGCACGCCGCCGACGACATGCAGTTGTACAAGTACATCATCAAGAACACCGCCTGGCAGAACGGCAAAACGGTCACGTTCATGCCCAAGCCGCTGTTCGGCGACAACGGGTCCGGCATGCACTGTCATCAGTCGCTGTGGAAGGACGGGGCCCCGCTGATGTACGACGAGACGGGTTATGCCGGTCTGTCGGACACGGCCCGTCATTACATCGGCGGCCTGTTACACCACGCGCCGTCGCTGCTGGCCTTCACCAACCCGACGGTGAACTCCTACAAGCGGCTGGTTCCCGGTTACGAGGCCCCGATCAACCTGGTCTATAGCCAGCGCAACCGGTCGGCATGCGTGCGCATCCCGATCACCGGCAGCAACCCGAAGGCCAAGCGGCTGGAGTTCCGAAGCCCCGACTCGTCGGGCAACCCGTATCTGGCGTTCTCGGCCATGCTGATGGCAGGCCTGGACGGTATCAAGAACAAGATCGAGCCGCAGGCGCCCGTCGACAAGGATCTCTACGAGCTGCCGCCGGAAGAGGCCGCGAGTATCCCGCAGACTCCGACCCAGCTGTCAGATGTGATCGACCGTCTCGAGGCCGACCACGAATACCTCACCGAAGGAGGGGTGTTCACAAACGACCTGATCGAGACGTGGATCAGTTTCAAGCGCGAAAACGAGATCGAGCCGGTCAACATCCGGCCGCATCCCTACGAATTCGCGCTGTACTACGACGTTTAAGGACTCTTCGCAGTCCGGGTGTAGAGGGAGCGGCGTGTCGTTGCCAGGGCGGGCGTCGAGGTTTTTCGATGGGTGACGGTGGCCGGCAACGGCGCGCCGACCACCGCTGCGAAGAGCCCGTTTAAGAACGTTCAAGGACGTTTCAGCCGGGTGCCACAACCCGCTTGGCAATCATCTCCCGACCGCCGAGCGGGTTGTCTTTCACATGCGCCGAAACTCAAGCCACGTCGTCGCCCAGGCGTGTCGTCGCGGCCGGTTCAGGTTAAGTGTCGGGGATTCGTCGTGCGGGCGGGCGTCCACGCTGACCAACGGGGCAGTCAACTCCCGAACACTTTGCGCACTACCGCCTTTGCCCGCCGCGTCACCCGTAGGTAGTTGTCCAGGAATTCCCCACCGTCGTCGTTTCGCCAGCCGGCCGCGACCGCGACCGCATTGAGCTGGCGCCCGGGTCCCGGCAGCTGGTCGGTGGGCTTGCCGCGCACCAACACCAGCGCGTTGCGGGCCCGGGTGGCGGTCAGCCAGGCCTGACGGAGCAGCTCCACGTCGGCTGCGGGAACCAGATCGGCGGCCGCGATGACATCCAGGGATTGCAGCGTCGAGGTGTTGTGCAGGGCGGGAACCTGGTGCGCATGCTGTAGCTGCAGCAACTGCACGGTCCATTCGATGTCGGCCAGTCCGCCGCGGCCCAGTTTGGTGTGTGTGTTGGGGTCGGCACCGCGCGGCAACCGCTCGGACTCGATACGGGCCTTGATGCGGCGAATCTCGCGCACCGAGTCAGCGGACACACCGTCGGGCGGATACCGCGTTTTGTCGACCATCCGTAGGAATCGCTGACCCAACTCGGCATCGCCGGCAACCGCGTGTGCGCGTAGCAGGGCCTGGATCTCCCATGGCTGTGCCCACTGCTCGTAGTATGCGGCGTAGGACCCCAGGGTGCGGACCAGCGGACCGTTGCGGCCCTCGGGTCGCAAATTGGCGTCGAGCTCCAGCGGCGGATCGACGCTGGGTGTCCCCAGCAGCGCCCGAACCCGCTCGGCGATCGATGTCGACCATTTCACCGCCCGTGCATCGTCGACGCCGGTGGCCGGCTCACAGACGAACATCACGTCGGCATCCGACCCGTAGCCCAACTCGGCACCACCCAGCCGACCCATGCCGATGACCGCGATGGCCGCCGGGGCGCGATCGTCGTCGGGAAGGCTGGCCCGGATCATGACGTCCAGCGCGGCCTGCAGCACCGCCACCCACACCGACGTCAACGCCCGGCACACCTCGGTGACCTCGAGCAGGCCGAGCAGGTCCGCCGAACCGATGCGGGCCAGCTCTCGACGACGCAGCGTGCGCGCGCCGGCGATGGCCCGCTCCGGGTCGGGGTAGCGGCTCGCCGAGGCGATCAGCGCCCGAGCCACGGCGGCGGGCTCGGTCTCGAGCAGCTTCGGGCCCGCAGGCCCGTCCTCGTACTGCTGGATGACCCGCGGCGCGCGCATCAACAGATCCGGCACATACGCCGAGGTACCCAAGACATGCATGAGCCGCTTGGCCACCGCGGGCTTGTCCCGCAGCGTGGCCAGGTACCAGCTTTCGGTGGCCAGCGCCTCACTGAGCCGCCGGTAGGCCAGCAGTCCGCCGTCGGGATCGGGGGCATACGACATCCAGTCCAGCAGCCTGGGCAGCAGCACCGACTGCACCCGTCCGCGCCGGCCGCTTTGATTGACCAACGCCGACATGTGTTTCAACGCGGTCTGCGGTCCCTCGTAGCCCAGCGCGGCCAGCCGGCGCCCCGCGGCCTCCAACGTCATGCCGTGGGCGATCTCCAACCCGGTCGGGCCGATCGATTCCAGCAGCGGTTGATAGAAGAGTTTGGTGTGTAACTTCGACACCCGCACGTTCTGCTTCTTGAGTTCCTCCCGCAGCACCCCGGCCGCATCGTTTCGGCCATCGGGCCGGATGTGGGCCGCGCGCGCCAGCCAGCGCACTGCCTCCTCGTCTTCGGGATCGGGAAGCAGGTGGGTGCGCTTGAGCCGCTGCAACTGCAGTCGGTGCTCGAGCAGCCTGAGGAACTCATACGACGCGGTCATGTTCGCCGCGTCCTCACGCCCGATGTAGCCGCCTTCGCCCAACGCCGCCAATGCGTCCACCGTGGACGCCACCCGTAACGACTCGTCGCTACGGGCATGAACCAGCTGCAGTAGCTGTACGGCGAACTCCACGTCGCGCAATCCGCCGCTGCCGAGTTTGAGCTCGCGGCCGCGGACATCGGCGGGCACCAGCTGCTCCACCCGCCGCCGCATGGCCTGCACCTCGACCACAAAGTCTTCGCGCTCGCAGGCTCGCCACACCATCGGCATCAAGGCGGTCAGGTAACGCTCGCCAAGTTCCGCGTCGCCAACGACTGGCCGTGCTTTCAGCAACGCCTGAAACTCCCAGGTCTTGGCCCAGCGCTGGTAGTAGGCGATGTGCGACTCGAGCGTACGGACCAGCTCCCCGTTGCGCCCCTCCGGACGCAGGGCGGCGTCCACCTCGAAAAAGGCCGCCGAGGCCACCCGCATCATCTCGCTGGCCACGCGCGCGTTGCGCGGGTCGGAGCGCTCGGCAACGAATATGACATCGACGTCGCTGACGTAGTTCAGTTCGCGCGCACCGCACTTGCCCATCGCGATGACCGCCAGGCGCGGTGGCGGGTGCTCGCCGCACACGCTCGCCTCGGCCACGCGCAGCGCCGCCGCCAGAGCGGCGTCCGCGGCGTCCGCCAGGCGTGCGGCCACCACGGTGAATGGCAGCACCGGTTCGTCCTCGACCGTCGCGGCCAGGTCGAGAGCGGCCAGCATTAGCACGTAGTCGCGGTACTGGGTTCGCAATCGGTGCACGAGCGAGCCCGGCATACCCTCCGATTCCTCGACGCACTCGACGAACGACCGCTGCAGCTGGTCATGGGACGGCAGTGTGACCTTGCCCCGCAGCAATTTCCAGGACTGCGGATGGGCGACCAGGTGATCGCCCAACGCCAGCGACGAGCCCAGCACCGAGAACAGCCGCCCGCGCAGACTGCGTTCGCGCAGCAGAGCCGCGTTGAGCTCGTCCCATCCGGTGTCTGGATTCTCCGACAGCCGGATCAAGGCGCGCAGCGCGGCATCGGCGTCCGGAGCGCGTGACAGCGACCACAGCAGGTCGACGTGCGCCTGATCCTCGTGCCGATCCCACCCCAGCTGAGCCAGACGCTCACCAGCAGGGGGGTCAACTAATCCGAGCCGGCCAACGCTGGGCAACTTCGGCCGCTGCGTGGCGAGTTTGGTCACGACCACGACGGTAGCGCAAAGCGCGTCGGCGTCGGATCAACCGGTAGATCTGGGCTACAGCGACAGGTAGGTGCGCAGCTCGTATGGCGTGACGTGGCTGCGGTAGTTCGCCCACTCCGTGCGCTTGTTGCGCAAGAAAAAGTCAAAAACGTGCTCCCCCAAGGCCTCCGCGACGAGTTCGGAGGCCTCCATGGCGCGCAGCGCACTATCCAAACTGGACGGCAATTCTCGGTACCCCATCGCTCGGCGTTCCTCGGGTGTGAGGTCCCATACGTTGTCCTCGGCCTGCGGGCCCAGCACGTAACCCTTCTCTACACCCCGCAATCCCGCGGCCAGCAGCACGGCGAATGTCAGATAGGGATTGCACGCCGAATCAGGGCTGCGTACTTCGACCCGCCGCGACGAGGTCTTGTGCGGCGTGTACATCGGCACCCGCACTAGGGCGGATCGGTTGGCGGCCCCCCACGACGCGGCCGTGGGCGCTTCGCCGCCCTGCACCAGCCGCTTGTAAGAGTTGACCCACTGATTTGTGACCGCGCTGATCTCGCAAGCGTGCTCCAGGATCCCGGCGATGAACGATTTACCCACTTCCGACAGCTGCAGCGGATCATCAGCGCTGTGGAACGCGTTGACATCACCCTCGAACAGGCTCATGTGGGTGTGCATCGCCGAGCCCGGGTGCTGGCCGAATGGCTTGGGCATGAACGACGCCCGGGCGCCCTCTTCCAGCGCGACTTCTTTGATGACGTAGCGGAAGGTCATCACGTTGTCAGCCATCGACAGAGCGTCGGCAAACCGCAGGTCGATCTCCTGCTGGCCGGGTGCGCCTTCGTGATGGCTGAACTCCACCGAGATGCCCATGAATTCCAGGGCATCGATCGCGTGGCGGCGAAAGTTCAAGGCGGAGTCGTGCACCGCTTGGTCGAAATAGCCGGCGTTGTCGACCGGGACGGGCACCGACCCGTCCTCGGGTCCGGGCTTGAGCAGGAAGAACTCGATTTCGGGATGCACGTAGCAGGAGAAGCCGAGTTCGCCGGCCTTCGTCAGCTGCCGCCGCAACACGTGCCGCGGGTCCGCCCACGACGGCGAGCCGTCCGGCATGGTGATGTCGCAAAACATCCGCGCTGAGTGGTGGTGGCCGGAACTGGTGGCCCAGGGCAGCACCTGGAAGGTCGACGGGTCCGGGTGCGCCACCGTATCGGATTCCGAGACCCGCGCAAAGCCCTCGATCGAGGATCCGTCGAAGCCGATGCCTTCCTCGAAGGCGCCCTCGAGTTCGGCTGGGGCGATGGCGACCGACTTGAGGAAACCGAGCACGTCTGTGAACCACAGCCGGACGAAGCGGATGTCGCGTTCTTCCAGGGTACGAAGAACGAATTCCTTCTGTCGGTCCATACCTCGAACAGTATGCACTGTCTGTTAAAACCGTGTTACCGATGCCCGGCCAGAAGCGTTGCGGGGCGGCCCGCAAGGGGAGTGCGCGGTGAGTTCAGGGCGCGCACCGCAGACTCGTCGGCGGCAAGGTCCCGTCGAGAAAATAGTGCATCACCGCAGAGTCCACACACTGGTTGCCATCGAACACCGCAGTGTGTTGGGTGCCGTCGAAGGTGATCAGCGGTGCGCCCAGCTGGCGGGCCAGGTCTACCCCGGACTGATACGGAGTGGCCGGGTCGTGGGTGGTGGACACCACGACGACCTTGCCAGCCCCGGCCGGCGCCGCGGGGTGCGGCGTCGACGTTGCCGGCACCGGCCACAGCGCGCACAGATCGCGGGGGGCGGATCCGGTGAACTGCCCGTAGCTAAGGAACGGGGCGACCTGACGGATCCGTTGGTCGGCGGCCACCCAGGCCGCTGGATCGGCCGGTGTGGGCGCATCGACGCACCGGACCGCGTTGAACGCGTCCTGGTCGTTGCTGTAGTGCCCGTCTGCATCCCGGCCGTCATAGTCGTCGGCAAGCACCAGCAAGTCGCCGGCGTCGCTGCCGCGCTGCAGCCCCAGCAGACCACTGGTCAGGTACTTCCAGCGCTGAGGGCTGTACAGCGCGTTGATGGTGCCCGTCGTCGCGTCGGCGTAGCTCAGGCCACGTGGATCCGACGTCTTACCCGGCTTCTGCACCAGCGGGTCAACCAGGGCGTGGTAGCGGTTGACCCACTGGGCCGAGTCGGTGCCCAGAGGGCAGGCCGGCGAGCGGGCGCAGTCGGCGGCGTAGTCATTGAAAGCGGTCTGAAATCCCGCCATTTGGCTGATGCTTTCCTCGATTGGGCTAACGGCTGGATCGATAGCGCCGTCGAGGACCATCGCCCGCACATGAGTACCGAACCGTTCCAGGTAAGCGGTGCCCAACTCGGTGCCGTAGCTGTATCCGAGGTAGTTGATCTGATCGTCACCTAACGCTTGGCGAACCATGTCCATGTCCCGTGCGACGGACGCGGTACCGATATTGGCCAAGAAGCTGAAGCCCATCCGGTCAACACAGTCCTGGGCCAACTGCCGGTAGACCTGTTCGACGTGGGTGACACCGGCCGGACTGTAGTCGGCCATCGGATCGCGCCGGTACGCGTCGAACTCGGCGTCGGTGCGACACCGCAACGCAGGGGTCGAGTGGCCGACCCCTCTCGGGTCGAAGCCCACCAGGTCGAAGTGGCGGAGAATGTCGGTGTCGGCGATCGCGGGTGCCATAGCGGCGACCATGTCGACCGCCGACGCCCCGGGTCCCCCAGGATTGACCAGCAGTGCTCCGAATCGCTGTCCCGTCGCGGGGACGCGGATCACCGCCAACTTCGCTTGTGTCCCACCGGGTTGGTCGTAGTCGACGGGGACGGACACCGTCGCGCAGCGTGCAGTGCGAATTTCGCTGGTGTCGGCGATGAACTCGCGGCAGCTGTTCCAACTCTGTTGCGGCGCCACGACCGGCGCACCCGGGGTTTGGCCGGCGCCGGGTTCTTCAGTCGCGCCGGCCAACGGGGGCGCTGCTAGGGGCAGTCCGCCGAGCAGCAACCCGAAGGACAGCAGCGCCGAGCTCAACGGTCTGCGGCGCCACATGGCCGCCATCGTCTCACCGGCGAATACCTGTGACGGCGCGAAATGATCACACCTTCGTTTCTTCGCCCCGCTAGCACTTGGCGCCGCTGGGCGGCGTGGTGCCGCCGATTAAATACGCCGTCACGTACTCGTCAATGCAGCTGTCGCCCTGGAATACCACCGTGTGCTGGGTTCCGTCGAAGGTCAGCAACGAACCGCGAAGCTGGTTCGCCAGGTCGACCCCGGCCTTGTACGGCGTCGCCGGGTCATGGGTGGTGGATACCACCACCGTCGGCACTAGGCCGGGCGCCGAGACGGCATGGGGCTGACTTGTGGGTGGCACCGGCCAGAACGCGCAGGTGCCCAGCGGCGCATCACCGGTGAACTTCCCGTAGCTCATGAACGGTGCGATCTCCCGGGCGCGGCGGTCTTCGTCGATGACCTTGTCGCGATCGGTAACCGGGGGCTGATCGACGCAATTGATCGCCACCCGCGCGTCACCGGA
The DNA here is from genome assembly GCF_000195955.2 of Mycobacterium tuberculosis H37Rv. Taxonomy (GTDB): domain Bacteria; phylum Actinomycetota; class Actinomycetes; order Mycobacteriales; family Mycobacteriaceae; genus Mycobacterium; species Mycobacterium tuberculosis. The sequence continues at coordinate 2,495,875 of NC_000962.3, forward strand.
ATTGTTGTAGCGGCCGTGCGAGTCCCGACGCATGTACATGTCGGCCAGAGCCAGCAGGGTGTCTCCGCGATTGTCGACCAGCTCCGACAGCCCGTCGGTCAAGTGTTGCCACAGATTCGGTGAGTACAGCGCCATAATGGTGCCCACGATGGCGTCGCTATAACTCAGCCCGCGCGGATCCTTCGTGCGCGCCGGCCTGCTGATCCTCGGGTTGTCCGGGTCGACCAACGGATCGACCAGGCTGTGGTAGACCTCGACGGCTTTGGCCGGGTCGGCGCCCAGCGGGCAGCCCGCGTTCTTGGCGCAGTCGGCGGCATAGTTGTTGAACGCGTCCTGGAAGCCCTTGGCCTGGCGCAGCTCCGCCTCGATGGGATCGGCATTGGGGTCGACGGCACCGTCGAGAATCATTGCCCGCACCCGCTGCGGAAATTCCTCGGCATACGCGGAGCCGATCCGGGTGCCGTACGAGTAGCCCAGGTAGGTCAGCTTGTCGTCGCCCAACGCCGCGCGAATGGCATCCAGGTCCTTGGCGACGTTGACCGTCCCGACATGGGCCAGAAAGTTCTTGCCCATCTTGTCCACACAGCGACCGACGAATTGCTTGGTCTCGTTCTCGATGTGCGCCACACCCTCCCGGCTGTAGTCAACCTGCGGCTCGGCCCGCAGCCGGTCGTTGTCGGCATCGGAGTTGCACCAGATCGCCGGCCGGGACGACGCCACCCCGCGGGGGTCGAACCCAACCAGGTCGAACCTTTCGTGCACCCGCTTCGGCAATGTCTGGAAGACGCCCAAGGCGGCCTCGATACCGGATTCGCCGGGTCCACCGGGATTTATGACCAGCGAACCGATCTTGTCTCCCGTCGCCGGAAAGCGAATCAGCGCCAGCGCCGCCACGTCACCATCGGGGCGGTCGTAGTCGACCGGTACAGCGAGCTTGCCGCATAACGCGCCGCCGGGGATCTTTACTTGCGGGTTTGACGACCGGCACGGTGTCCACTCCACCGGCTGGCCCAGCTTCGGCTCCGCCATACGAGCGCGTCCCCCGACCACGCGGATGCAGCCCACAAGAACCAACGCCACGGCGGCGAGCGCGGCCCAGATCAACAGCATGCGCGCGATCTTGTCGCGGCGAGACAGCCTCATGCCCACAATGCTGCCAGAGCAGACCCGAGATCCTGGCCAGCGGCCACCGTCGGCCGACTAACCGGCCGCTGCCAGCAGTCCTGCCATCGCCGATGGCGAACTCGTCGGCCATCCCCCATACGTCCGGTAACAGATCCGGGCAAGACACCGACCCGTCGACCGGATCCGGCACGGGCGCGTCGGCCTCGGCGGTGCACAACTGCGACATCAGGTTGGCGCTGGCACCCCGTCCACGCCGGCATGGTGCACCTTGGCCATCGCCCGAGGGCGATCCCCGATGCCGTCCACCCCTTCGACGAACCCATCTCCCACGGCGGTCGCCGGCAGCGACGCGATGTGGCCGCAGATCTCCGAGAGTTCGGCCCGCCCGCCCGGCGACGGCAACCCGATGCCGTGCAAGTGACGATCGATGTGAGGTTCAAGGTTCAGCGCACTGCTGGCAAGCTTTTTCCGAAACCGCGGCCTCGCCTTGATCTGGAGTCAGAACGCGTCACGCAGCCGGTCAAAGGCGTAACCCATGCTCGAGCAAACATGCATGGGCTGAGTGGACGTTTCCAGACACAGCAACTGGCGTCCAGGCCACTGAGCCGCTGCATGCGCGATGGTATGCCGATGGGGGCCCCGGGCGCGTCTGAGGGGAAGAAGTGGCAGACTGTCAGGGTCCGACGAACCCGGGGACCCTAACGGGCCACGAGGATCGACCCGACCACCATTAGGGACAGTGATGTCTGAGCAGACTATCTATGGGGCCAATACCCCCGGAGGCTCCGGGCCGCGGACCAAGATCCGCACCCACCACCTACAGAGATGGAAGGCCGACGGCCACAAGTGGGCCATGCTGACGGCCTACGACTATTCGACGGCCCGGATCTTCGACGAGGCCGGCATCCCGGTGCTGCTGGTCGGTGATTCGGCGGCCAACGTCGTGTACGGCTACGACACCACCGTGCCGATCTCCATCGACGAGCTGATCCCGCTGGTCCGTGGCGTGGTGCGGGGTGCCCCGCACGCACTGGTCGTCGCCGACCTGCCGTTCGGCAGCTACGAGGCGGGGCCCACCGCCGCGTTGGCCGCCGCCACCCGGTTCCTCAAGGACGGCGGCGCACATGCGGTCAAGCTCGAGGGCGGTGAGCGGGTGGCCGAGCAAATCGCCTGTCTGACCGCGGCGGGCATCCCGGTGATGGCACACATCGGCTTCACCCCGCAAAGCGTCAACACCTTGGGCGGCTTCCGGGTGCAGGGCCGCGGCGACGCCGCCGAACAAACCATCGCCGACGCGATCGCCGTCGCCGAAGCCGGAGCGTTTGCCGTCGTGATGGAGATGGTGCCCGCCGAGTTGGCCACCCAGATCACCGGCAAGCTTACCATTCCGACGGTCGGGATCGGCGCTGGGCCCAACTGCGACGGCCAGGTCCTGGTATGGCAGGACATGGCCGGGTTCAGCGGCGCCAAGACCGCCCGCTTCGTCAAACGGTATGCCGATGTCGGTGGTGAACTACGCCGTGCTGCAATGCAATACGCCCAAGAGGTGGCCGGCGGGGTATTCCCCGCTGACGAACACAGTTTCTGACCAAGCCGAATCAGCCCGATGCGCGGGCATTGCGGTGGCGCCCTGGATGCCGTCGACGCCGGATTGCCGGCGCGGACGCGCCAGCGGGACCCATCGGCGTCGCGTTCGCCGGTTGAGCCCGGGGTGAGCCCAGACATTCGATGTGCCCAACACCATCCGCCACAGCCCAATTGATGTGGCACTCTATGCATGCCTATCCCCGACCAACCACCACCGCGGCGACGCATCATGACCGGAGGCGAAGATGCCAGTAGAGGCGCCCAGACCAGCGCGCCATCTGGAGGTCGAGCGCAAGTTCGACGTGATCGAGTCGACGGTGTCGCCGTCGTTCGAGGGCATCGCCGCGGTGGTTCGCGTCGAGCAGTCGCCGACCCAGCAGCTCGACGCGGTGTACTTCGACACACCGTCGCACGACCTGGCGCGCAACCAGATCACCTTGCGGCGCCGCACCGGCGGCGCCGACGCCGGCTGGCATCTGAAGCTGCCGGCCGGACCCGACAAGCGCACCGAGATGCGAGCACCGCTGTCCGCATCAGGCGACGCTGTGCCGGCCGAGTTGTTGGATGTGGTGCTGGCGATCGTCCGCGACCAGCCGGTTCAGCCGGTCGCGCGGATCAGCACTCACCGCGAAAGCCAGATCCTGTACGGCGCCGGGGGCGACGCGCTGGCGGAATTCTGCAACGACGACGTCACCGCATGGTCGGCCGGGGCATTCCACGCCGCTGGTGCAGCGGACAACGGCCCTGCCGAACAGCAGTGGCGCGAATGGGAACTGGAACTGGTCACCACGGATGGGACCGCCGATACCAAGCTACTGGACCGGCTAGCCAACCGGCTGCTCGATGCCGGTGCCGCACCTGCCGGCCACGGCTCCAAACTGGCGCGGGTGCTCGGTGCGACCTCTCCCGGTGAGCTGCCCAACGGCCCGCAGCCGCCGGCGGATCCAGTACACCGCGCGGTGTCCGAGCAAGTCGAGCAGCTGCTGCTGTGGGATCGGGCCGTGCGGGCCGACGCCTATGACGCCGTGCACCAGATGCGAGTGACGACCCGCAAGATCCGCAGCTTGCTGACGGATTCCCAGGAGTCGTTTGGCCTGAAGGAAAGTGCGTGGGTCATCGATGAACTGCGTGAGCTGGCCGATGTCCTGGGCGTAGCCCGGGACGCCGAGGTACTCGGTGACCGCTACCAGCGCGAACTGGACGCGCTGGCGCCGGAGCTGGTACGCGGCCGGGTGCGCGAGCGCCTGGTAGACGGGGCGCGGCGGCGATACCAGACCGGGCTGCGGCGATCACTGATCGCATTGCGGTCGCAGCGGTACTTCCGTCTGCTCGACGCTCTAGACGCGCTTGTGTCCGAACGCGCCCATGCCACTTCTGGGGAGGAATCGGCACCGGTAACCATCGATGCGGCCTACCGGCGAGTCCGCAAAGCCGCAAAAGCCGCAAAGACCGCCGGCGACCAGGCGGGCGACCACCACCGCGACGAGGCATTGCACCTGATCCGCAAGCGCGCGAAGCGATTACGCTACACCGCGGCGGCTACTGGGGCGGACAATGTGTCACAAGAAGCCAAGGTCATCCAGACGTTGCTAGGCGATCATCAAGACAGCGTGGTCAGCCGGGAACATCTGATCCAGCAGGCCATAGCCGCGAACACCGCCGGCGAGGACACCTTCACCTACGGTCTGCTCTACCAACAGGAAGCCGACTTGGCCGAGCGCTGCCGGGAGCAGCTTGAAGCCGCGCTGCGCAAACTCGACAAGGCGGTCCGCAAAGCACGGGATTGAGCCCGCCAGGGGCGGACGAGTTGGCCTGTAAGCCGGATTCTGTTCCGCGCCGCCACAGCCAAGCTAACGGCGGCACGGCGGCGACCATCCATCTGGACACACCGTTACCGGGTGCCTCGAGCGGCCTACCCGCAGGCTCGGGCGAGCAACCCTCAAGCGCCTGCGCGGCCGCACTTTCGGTGCGGCCTTCTTGGCCTTGCTTCGGGTGGGGTTTGCCTAGCCACCCCGGTCACCCGGAATGCTGGTGCGCTCTTACCGCACCGTTTCACCCTTGCCACCACGAGGATGGCGGTCTGTTTTCTGTGGCACTTTCCCGCGAGTCACCTCGGATTGCCGTTAGCAATCACCCTGCTCTGTGAAGTCCGGACTTTCCTCGACTCGACGCTGAACCTCGTGAATCCACACAAGCCCTACGCGAGCCGCGGCCGCCCAGCCAACTCATCCGCGACGACCACGCTACCCCGCTGGGCGGTGTCGCGGCCAGTGTGACCGCTGGACGACACGGCTAGTCGGACAGCCGATCCGGCGGGCAGTCCTTATCGTGGACTGGTGACACGGTGGGACAAACGCGTCGACTCCGGCGACTGGGACGCCATCGCTGCCGAGGTCAGCGAGTACGGTGGCGCACTGCTACCTCGGCTGATCACCCCCGGCGAGGCCGCCCGGCTGCGCAAGCTGTACGCCGACGACGGCCTGTTTCGCTCGACGGTCGATATGGCATCCAAGCGGTACGGCGCCGGGCAGTATCGATATTTCCATGCCCCCTATCCCGAGTGATCGAGCGTCTCAAGCAGGCGCTGTATCCCAAACTGCTGCCGATAGCGCGCAACTGGTGGGCCAAACTGGGCCGGGAGGCGCCCTGGCCAGACAGCCTTGATGACTGGTTGGCGAGCTGTCATGCCGCCGGCCAAACCCGATCCACAGCGCTGATGTTGAAGTACGGCACCAACGACTGGAACGCCCTACACCAGGATCTCTACGGCGAGTTGGTGTTTCCGCTGCAGGTGGTGATCAACCTGAGCGATCCGGAAACCGACTACACCGGCGGCGAGTTCCTGCTTGTCGAACAGCGGCCTCGCGCCCAATCCCGGGGTACCGCAATGCAACTTCCGCAGGGACATGGTTATGTGTTCACGACCCGTGATCGGCCGGTGCGGACTAGCCGTGGCTGGTCGGCATCTCCAGTGCGCCATGGGCTTTCGACTATTCGTTCCGGCGAACGCTATGCCATGGGGCTGATCTTTCACGACGCAGCCTGATTGCACGCCATCTATAGATAGCCTGTCTGATTCACCAATCGCACCGACGATGCCCCATCGGCGTAGAACTCGGCGATGCTCAGCGATGCCAGATCAAGATGCAACCGATATAGGACGCCCGACCCGGCATCCAACGCCAGCCGCAACAACATTTTGATCGGCGTGACATGTGACACCACCAGCACCGTCGCGCCTTCGTAGCCAACGATGATCCGATCACGTCCCCGCCGAACCCGCCGCAGCACGTCGTCGAAGCTTTCCCCACCCGGGGGCGTGATGCTGGTGTCCTGCAGCCAGCGACGGTGCAGCTCGGGATCGCGTTCTGCGGCCTCCGCGAACGTCAGCCCCTCCCAGGCGCCGAAGTCGGTCTCGACCAGGTCGTCATCGACGACCACGTCCAGGGCCAGGGCTCTGGCGGCGGTCACCGCGGTGTCGTAAGCCCGCTGTAGCGGCGAGGAGACCACCGCAGCGATCCCGCCGCGCCGCGCCAGATACCCGGCCGCCGCACCAACCTGGCGCCACCCCACCTCGTTCAACCCCGGGTTGCCGCGCCCCGAATAGCGGCGTTGCTCCGACAGCTCCGTCTGCCCGTGGCGCAACAAAAGTAGTCGGGTGGGTGTACCGCGGGCGCCGGTCCAGCCGGGAGATGTCGGTGACTCGGTCGCAACGATTTTGGCAGGATCCGCATCCGCCGCAGCCGATTGCGCGGCGGCGTCCATCGCGTCATTGGCCAACCGGTCTGCATACGTGTTCCGGGCACGCGGAACCCACTCGTAGTTGATCCTGCGAAACTGGGACGCCAACGCCTGAGCCTGGACATAGAGCTTCAGCAGATCCGGGTGCTTGACCTTCCACCGCCCGGACATCTGCTCCACCACCAGCTTGGAGTCCATCAGCACCGCGGCCTCGGTGGCACCTAGTTTCACGGCGTCGTCCAAACCGGCTATCAGGCCGCGGTATTCGGCGACGTTGTTCGTCGCCCGGCCGATCGCCTGCTTGGACTCGGCCAGCACGGTGGAGTGATCGGCGGTCCACACCACCGCGCCGTATCCGGCCGGTCCGGGATTGCCCCGCGATCCGCCGTCGGCTTCGATGACAACTTTCACTCCTCAAATCCTTCGAGCCGCAACAAGATCGCTCCGCATTCCGGGCAGCGCACCACTTCATCCTCGGCGGCCGCCGAGATCTGGGCCAGCTCGCCGCGGCCGATCTCGATCCGGCAGGCACCACATCGATGACCTTGCAACCGCCCGGCCCCTGGCCCGCCTCCGGCCCGCTGTCTTTCGTAGAGCCCCGCAAGCTCGGGATCAAGTGTCGCCGTCAGCATGTCGCGTTGCGATGAATGTTGGTGCCGGGCTTGGTCGATTTCGGCAAGTGCCTCGTCCAAAGCCTGCTGGGCGGCGGCCAGGTCGGCCCGCAACGCTTGGAGCGCCCGCGACTCGGCGGTCTGTTGAGCCTGCAGCTCCTCGCGGCGTTCCAGCACCTCCAGCAGGGCATCTTCCAAACTGGCTTGACGGCGTTGCAAGCTGTCGAGCTCGTGCTGCAGATCAGCCAATTGCTTGGCGTCCGTTGCACCCGAAGTGAGCAACGACCGGTCCCGGTCGCCACGCTTACGCACCGCATCGATCTCCGACTCAAAACGCGACACCTGGCCGTCCAAGTCCTCCGCCGCGATTCGCAGGGCCGCCATCCTGTCGTTGGCGGCGTTGTGCTCGGCCTGCACCTGCTGGTAAGCCGCCCGCTGCGGCAGATGGGTAGCCCGATGCGCGATCCGGGTCAGCTCAGCATCCAGCTTCGCCAATTCCAGTAGCGACCGTTGCTGTGCCACTCCGGCTTTCATGCCTGATCTCTCCCAGTTTCGTGATCGAGGTTCCACGGGTCGGTGCAGATGGTGCACACACGCACCGGCAGCGACGCGCCGAAATGAGACCGCAACACTTCGGCGGCCTGGCCGCACCACGGGAATTCGCTTGCCCAATGCGCGACGTCGATCAGGGCCACTTGCGAAGCTCGGCAATGCTCGTCGGCTGGATGATGTCGCAGATCGGCCGTAACGTACGCTTGCACGTCCGCGGCGGCCACGGTGGCAAGCAACGAGTCCCCGGCGCCGCCGCAGACCGCGACCCGCGACACCAGCAGGTCGGGATCCCCGGCGGCGCGCACACCGGTCGCAGTCGGCGGCAACGCGGCCTCCAGACGGGCAACAAAGGTGCGCAGCGGTTCGGGTTTTGGCAGTCTGCCAATCCGGCCTAACCCGCTGCCGACCGGCGGTGGTACCAGCGCGAAGATGTCGAATGCCGGCTCCTCGTAAGGGTGCGCGGCGCGCATCGCCGCCAACACCTCGGCGCGCGCTCGTGCGGGTGCGACGACCTCGACCCGGTCCTCGGCCACCCGTTCGACGGTACCGACGCTGCCTATGGCGGGCGACGCCCCGTCGTGCGCCAGGAACTGCCCGGTACCCGCGACACTCCAGCTGCAGTGCGAGTAGTCGCCGATATGGCCGGCACCGGCCTCAAAGACCGCTGCCCGCACCGCCTCTGAGTTCTCGCGCGGCACATAGATGACCCACTTGTCGAGATCGGCCGCTCCGGGCACCGGGTCGAGAACGGCGTCGACGGTCAGACCAACAGCGTGTGCCAGCGCGTCGGACACACCCGGCGACGCCGAGTCGGCGTTGGTGTGCGCGGTAAACAACGAGCGACCGGTCCGGATCAGGCGGTGCACCAGCACACCCTTTGGCGTGTTGGCCGCGACCGTATCGACCCCACGCAGTAACAACGGGTGGTGCACCAATAGCAGTCCGGCCTGGGGAACCTGGTCCACCACCGCCGGCGTCGCGTCCACCGCAACGGTCACCGAATCCACCACGTCGTCGGGGTCGCCGCACACCAGACCCACCGAATCCCACGACTGGGCAAGCCGCGGCGGGTAGGCCTGGTCCAGCACGTCGATGACATCGGCCAGCCGCACACTCATCGGCGTCCTCCACGCTTTGCCCACTCGGCGATCGCCGCCACCAGCACGGGCCACTCCGGGCGCACCGCCGCCCGCAGGTACCGCGCGTCCAGGCCGACGAAGGTGTCACCGCGGCGCACCGCAATTCCTTTGCTCTGCAAATAGTTTCGTAATCCGTCAGCATCGGCGATGTTGAACAGTACGAAAGGGGCCGCACCATCGACCACCTCGGCACCCACCGATCTCAGTCCGGCCACCATCTCCGCGCGCAGCGCCGTCAACCGCACCGCATCGGCTGCGGCAGCGGCGACCGCCCGGGGGGCGCAGCAAGCAGCGATGGCCGTCAGTTGCAATGTTCCCAACGGCCAGTGCGCTCGCTGCACGGTCAACCGAGCCAGCACGTCTGGCGAGCCGAGCGCGTAGCCCACCCGCAATCCGGCCAGCGACCACGTTTTCGTCAAGCTACGGAGCACCAGCACATCGGGCAGCGAGTCATCGGCCAACGATTGCGGCTCGCCGGGAACCCAATCAGCGAACGCCTCGTCGACCACCAGGATGCGTCCCGGCCGGCGTAACTCGAGCAGCTGCTCGCGGAGGTGCAGCACCGAGGTGGGGTTGGTCGGATTACCCACGACGACAAGGTCGGCGTCGTCAGGCACGTGCGCGGTGTCCAGCACGAACGGCGGCTTTAGGACAACATGGTGCGCCGTGATTCCGGCAGCGCTCAAGGCTATGGCCGGCTCGGTGAACGCGGGCACGACGATTGCTGCCCGCACCGGACTTAGGTTGTGCAGCAATGCGAATCCCTCCGCCGCCCCGACGAGCGGGAGCACTTCGTCACGGGTTCTGCCATGACGTTCAGCGACCGCGTCTTGCGCCCGGTGCACATCGTCGGTGCTCGGATAGCGGGCCAGCTCCGGCAGCAGCGCGGCGAGCTGCCGGACCAACCATTCCGGGGGCCGGTCATGGCGGACGTTGACGGCGAAGTCCAGCACGCCGGGCGCGACATCCTGATCACCGTGGTAGCGCGCCGCGGCAAGCGGGCTAGTGTCTAGACTCGCCACAGCGTCAAACAGTAGTGGGCCGGTGTGCGGGCCAAGAATCCAGAGCACCGCCGACGCGTTGTCTACGCGGCGACAACCGCGACATCACAGGCAGCTAACAGGGCGTCGGCGGTGATGATCGTCAGGCCAAGCAGCTGTGCCTGGGCGATGAGCACACGGTCGAATGGATGTCGATGGTGATCCGGAAGCTCTGCGGTGCGCAGTGTGTGCGTGGTCAACTGACAGCGGCGACGTGCCGCAGCGGCGCATTCGATCGGGCACGTAAGAGGCCGATGGCTCGGGCGGCGGGAGCTTGCCGAGGCGGTAGTTGATCGCGATCTCCCAGGCACTGGCGGCCGACAAGAGAATGCTGTTGCGGACGTCCTGAACAATCGCCCGTGTTTCGTTGACGGCATCCGCAGCCAAACGTGGGTGTCGATGAGGTAGCGCTTCACCGGTGAAAGCGTTCGAGCACGTCGTCTGACAACGGAGCGTCCAAATCGTCGGGCACGCGGTACACGCCATGGTCAATGCCTAACCGCCGAGTCTCATGAGGATGCAGCGGCACAAGCTTTGCTACCGGCTCGCCGCGGCGGGCAATCTCAACCTCTGCCCGCCGTAGACGAGCCGCAGCAGCTCGGACAGGCGTGTCTTCGCCTCGTGAACGCCGACCCGCTTCGCAGGCGCCCAGACTTTCGCGTCGACCACCTGCTCACCAAACTTCGCGATCATCGCCTGATACCACAGCGCCAACGGGTAGCGGTTTGTCCAACCGCTTCGTCAACGACAATGGGATCGTGACCGACACGACCGCGAGCGGGACCAATTGCCCGCCTCCTCCACGCGCCGCCGCACGGCGCGCATCGTCGCCGGGTGAATCGCCGCAGCTGGTGATCTTCGATCTGGACGGCACGCTGACCGACTCGGCGCGCGGAATCGTATCCAGCTTCCGACACGCGCTCAACCACATCGGTGCCCCAGTACCCGAAGGCGACCTGGCCACTCACATCGTCGGCCCGCCCATGCATGAGACGCTGCGCGCCATGGGGCTCGGCGAATCCGCCGAGGAGGCGATCGTAGCCTACCGGGCCGACTACAGCGCCCGCGGTTGGGCGATGAACAGCTTGTTCGACGGGATCGGGCCGCTGCTGGCCGACCTGCGCACCGCCGGTGTCCGGCTGGCCGTCGCCACCTCCAAGGCAGAGCCGACCGCACGGCGAATCCTGCGCCACTTCGGAATTGAGCAGCACTTCGAGGTCATCGCGGGCGCGAGCACCGATGGCTCGCGAGGCAGCAAGGTCGACGTGCTGGCCCACGCGCTCGCGCAGCTGCGGCCGCTACCCGAGCGGTTGGTGATGGTCGGCGACCGCAGCCACGACGTCGACGGGGCGGCCGCGCACGGCATCGACACGGTGGTGGTCGGCTGGGGCTACGGGCGCGCCGACTTTATCGACAAGACCTCCACCACCGTCGTGACGCATGCCGCCACGATTGACGAGCTGAGGGAGGCGCTAGGTGTCTGATCCGCTGCACGTCACATTCGTTTGTACGGGCAACATCTGCCGGTCGCCAATGGCCGAGAAGATGTTCGCCCAACAGCTTCGCCACCGTGGCCTGGGTGACGCGGTGCGAGTGACCAGTGCGGGCACCGGGAACTGGCATGTAGGCAGTTGCGCCGACGAGCGGGCGGCCGGGGTGTTGCGAGCCCACGGCTACCCTACCGACCACCGGGCCGCACAAGTCGGCACCGAACACCTGGCGGCAGACCTGTTGGTGGCCTTGGACCGCAACCACGCTCGGCTGTTGCGGCAGCTCGGCGTCGAAGCCGCCCGGGTACGGATGCTGCGGTCATTCGACCCACGCTCGGGAACCCATGCGCTCGATGTCGAGGATCCCTACTATGGCGATCACTCCGACTTCGAGGAGGTCTTCGCCGTCATCGAATCCGCCCTGCCCGGCCTGCACGACTGGGTCGACGAACGTCTCGCGCGGAACGGACCGAGTTGATGCCCCGCCTAGCGTTCCTGCTGCGGCCCGGCTGGCTGGCGTTGGCCCTGGTCGTGGTCGCGTTCACCTACCTGTGCTTTACGGTGCTCGCGCCGTGGCAGCTGGGCAAGAATGCCAAAACGTCACGAGAGAACCAGCAGATCAGGTATTCCCTCGACACCCCGCCGGTTCCGCTGAAAACCCTTCTACCACAGCAGGATTCGTCGGCGCCGGACGCGCAGTGGCGCCGGGTGACGGCAACCGGACAGTACCTTCCGGACGTGCAGGTGCTGGCCCGACTGCGCGTGGTGGAGGGGGACCAGGCGTTTGAGGTGTTGGCCCCATTCGTGGTCGACGGCGGACCAACCGTCCTGGTCGACCGTGGATACGTGCGGCCCCAGGTGGGCTCGCACGTACCACCGATCCCCCGCCTGCCGGTGCAGACGGTGACCATCACCGCGCGGCTGCGTGACTCCGAACCGAGCGTGGCGGGCAAAGACCCATTCGTCAGAGACGGCTTCCAGCAGGTGTATTCGATCAATACCGGACAGGTCGCCGCGCTGACCGGAGTCCAGCTGGCTGGGTCCTATCTGCAGTTGATCGAAGACCAACCCGGCGGGCTCGGCGTGCTCGGCGTTCCGCATCTAGATCCCGGGCCGTTCCTGTCCTATGGCATCCAATGGATCTCGTTCGGCATTCTGGCACCGATCGGCTTGGGCTATTTCGCCTACGCCGAGATCCGGGCGCGCCGCCGGGAAAAAGCGGGGTCGCCACCACCGGACAAGCCAATGACGGTCGAGCAGAAACTCGCTGACCGCTACGGCCGCCGGCGGTAAACCAACATCACGGCCAATACCGCAGCCCCCGCCTGGACCACCCGCGACAGCACCACGGCGCGGCGCAGATCGGCCACCTTGGGCGACCGGCCGTCGCCCAAGGTGGGCCGGATCTGCAACTCATGGTGGTACCGGGTGGGCCCACCCAGCCGCACGTCAAGCGCCCCAGCAAACGCCGCCTCGACGACACCGGCGTTGGGGCTGGGATGGCGGGCGGCGTCGCGCCGCCAGGCCCGTACCGCACCGCGGGGCGACCCACCGACCACCGGCGCGCAGATCACCACCAGCACCGCCGTCGCCCGTGCGCCAACATAGTTGGCCCAGTCATCCAATCGTGCTGCAGCCCAACCGAATCGGAGATAACGCGGCGAGCGGTAGCCGATCATCGAGTCCAGGGTGTTGATGGCACGATATCCCAGCACCGCAGGCACGCCGCTCGAAGCCGCCCACAGCAGCGGCACCACCTGGGCGTCGGCGGTGTTTTCGGCCACCGACTCCAGCGCGGCACGCGTCAGGCCCGGGCCGCCCAGCTGGGCCGGGTCACGCCCGCACAGCGACGGCAGCAGCCGTCGCGCCGCCTCGACATCGTCGCGCTCCAACAGGTCCGATATCTGGCGGCCGGTGCGCGCCAGCGAAGTTCCGCCCAGCGCTGCCCAGGTGGCCGTCGCGGTGGCCGCCACGGGCCAGGACCTGCCGGGTAGCCGCTGCAGTGCCGCGCCGAGCAAGCCCACCGCGCCGACCAGCAGGCCGACGTGTACCGCACCGGCGACCCGGCCGTCACGGTAGGTGATCTGCTCCAGCTTGGCGGCCGCCCGACCGAACAGGGCCACCGGATGACCTCGTTTGGGGTCGCCGAACACGACGTCGAGCAGGCAGCCGATCAGCACGCCGACGGCCCTGGTCTGCCAGGTCGATGCAAACACTCCGGCAGCGTCGCACACGTGGTCTACGCTCAGCTATTTATGACCTCATACGGCAGCTATCCACGATGAAGCGGCCAGCTACCCGGGTTGCCGACCTGTTGAACCCGGCGGCAATGTTGTTGCCGGCAGCGAATGTCATCATGCAGCTGGCAGTGCCGGGTGTCGGGTATGGCGTGCTGGAAAGCCCGGTGGACAGCGGCAACGTCTACAAGCATCCGTTCAAGCGGGCCCGGACCACCGGCACCTACCTGGCGGTGGCGACCATCGGGACGGAATCCGACCGAGCGCTGATCCGGGGTGCCGTGGACGTCGCGCACCGGCAGGTTCGGTCGACGGCCTCGAGCCCAGTGTCCTATAACGCCTTCGACCCGAAGTTGCAGCTGTGGGTGGCGGCGTGTCTGTACCGCTACTTCGTGGACCAGCACGAGTTTCTGTACGGCCCACTCGAAGATGCCACCGCCGACGCCGTCTACCAAGACGCCAAACGGTTAGGGACCACGCTGCAGGTGCCGGAGGGGATGTGGCCGCCGGACCGGGTCGCGTTCGACGAGTACTGGAAGCGCTCGCTTGATGGGCTGCAGATCGACGCGCCGGTGCGCGAGCATCTTCGCGGGGTGGCCTCGGTAGCGTTTCTCCCGTGGCCGTTGCGCGCGGTGGCCGGGCCGTTCAACCTGTTTGCGACGACGGGATTCTTGGCACCGGAGTTCCGCGCGATGATGCAGCTGGAGTGGTCACAGGCCCAGCAGCGTCGCTTCGAGTGGTTACTTTCCGTGCTACGGTTAGCCGACCGGCTGATTCCGCATCGGGCCTGGATCTTCGTTTACCAGCTTTACTTGTGGGACATGCGGTTTCGCGCCCGACACGGCCGCCGAATCGTCTGATAGAGCCCGGCCGAGTGTGAGCCTGACAGCCCGACACCGGCGGCGTGTGTCGCGTCGCCAGGTTCACGCTCGGCGATCTAGAGCCGCCGAAAACCTACTTCTGGGTTGCCTCCCGAATCAACGTGCTGATCTGCTCGAGCAGCTCACGCATATCGGCGCGCATCGCATCCACCGCGGCATACAGGTCGGCCTTGGTCGCCGGCAGCTGGTCCGACGTCATTGGCCGCACCGGCGGTGCTGTCTGTCGCGCCGCGCTGTCGCTTTGAAACCCAGGTCGCTCACCCACGACCACGACACTGCCATATCCGGCGCCCCGCCGACAACGAAGCACAGCTAGCCGGTGGGCGCGGACGGGATCGAACCGCCGACCGCTGGTGTGTAAAACCAGAGCTCTACCGCTGAGCTACGCGCCCATGACCGCCGCAGGCTACACGCCTTGCGGCCAAGCACCCAAAACCTTAGGCCGTAAGCGCCGCCAGAGCGTCGGTCCACAGCCGCTGATCGCGAACTTCACCCGGCTGCTTCATCTCGGCGAACCGAATGATCCCTGACCGATCGACCACAAAGGTGCCCCGGTTAGCGATGCCGGCCTGCTCGTTGAAGACGCCGTAGGCCTGACTGACCGCGCCGTGTGGCCAGAAGTCCGACAACAGCGGAAACGTGAATCCGCTCTGCGTCGCCCAGATCTTGTGAGTGGGTGGCGGGCCCACCGAAATCGCTAGCGCGGCGCTGTCGTCGTTCTCAAACTCGGGCAGGTGATCACGCAACTGGTCCAGCTCGCCCTGGCAGATGCCCGTGAACGCCAACGGAAAGAACACCAACAGCACGTTCTTTGCACCCCGGTAGCCGCGCAGGGTGACAAGCTGCTGATTCTGGTCGCGCAACGTGAAGTCAGGGGCGGTGGCTCCGACGTTCAGCATCAGCGCTTGCCAGCCCGCGATTTCGGCTGTACCAATCTGCTGGCGCTCCAGTTGCCCAGATTGACCGACGAGGTCGGCATCAGCCCAGCTGTGGGCGCCGCCTCGGCAATCTCGGCGGGCAATACATGGCCGGGCTGGCCGGTCTTGGGCGTCACCACCCAAATCACACCGTCCTCGGCGAGCGGGCCGATCGCATCCATCAGGGTGTCCACCAAATCGCCGTCGCCATCACGCCACCACAACAGGACGACATCGATGACCTCGTCGGTGTCTTCATCGAGCAACTCTCCCCCGCACGCTTCTTCGATGGCCGCGCGGATGTCGTCGTCGGTGTCTTCGTCCCAGCCCCATTCCTGGATAAGTTGGTCTCGTTGGATGCCCAATTTGCGGGCGTAGTTCGAGGCGTGATCCGCCGCGACCACCGTGGAACCTCCTTCAGTCTCCGCGGGCCATGTGCACACCGTCGCGATGGGCATTATCGTCGCACAGCCAGAACCGGTCCACCCGCCCGCCTCAGAAGGCGGCCACGCACATTGTCAATGCCTTTGTCTTGGTGTCGTTGAGCCGATCAACCCGCCGGTTGAATTCCGCTGTCGACGCGTGCGCACCGATGGCATTTGCCACCGCGCGGGCCGCGTCGACATATGCGTTGAGCGCATCCCCCAGTTGCGCGGACAGCGCGGCGCTCAGACTGCCTGAGACCGTCGAGGCACTGTTGTTGAGCGCGTCGATGGCCGGACCTTCGGTCGGCCCGGTGTTGCGGCCCTGATTGAACGCGGCCACGTAGGCGTTCACCTTGTCGATGGCGTCCTTGCTGGTGGCCGCCAGCGCGTCACACGAGGTGCGAATCGCCTTGGTCGTCAGCGATTGTTGGCGCTGCGACTCCCGGATGCTCGACGTCGCCGCCGAAGCCGACACCGACGCGGACACCGACGAGCGGTAGGCCGGTGCGACGTTGGTGTCGGGCATGGCCGTACCGTCGGTGACAGTGGTACATCCGACGATCCCCATCAGCAGCAGCGCGATGCAGCCGAGCGCCAGGGCGCCTCGCCTGGGGAGCTCCCCCCCGTGCCTGCGAGGCACGGCGCGCCATCCGATGAGCACGGCATGTGAGGTTACCTGGTCGCAGCGCGACCGCGCTGGCCGTGGTGTGTCGCGCATCCGCAGAACCGAGCGGAGTGCGGCTATCCGCCGCCGACGCCGGTGCGGCACGATAGGGGGACGACCATCTAAACAGCACGCAAGCGGAAGCCCGCCACCTACAGGAGTAGTGCGTTGACCACCGATTTCGCCCGCCACGATCTGGCCCAAAACTCAAACAGCGCAAGCGAACCCGACCGAGTTCGGGTGATCCGCGAGGGTGTGGCGTCGTATTTGCCCGACATTGATCCCGAGGAGACCTCGGAGTGGCTGGAGTCCTTTGACACGCTGCTGCAACGCTGCGGCCCGTCGCGGGCCCGCTACCTGATGTTGCGGCTGCTAGAGCGGGCCGGCGAGCAGCGGGTGGCCATCCCGGCATTGACGTCTACCGACTATGTCAACACCATCCCGACCGAGCTGGAGCCGTGGTTCCCCGGCGACGAAGACGTCGAACGTCGTTATCGAGCGTGGATCAGATGGAATGCGGCCATCATGGTGCACCGTGCGCAACGACCGGGTGTGGGCGTGGGTGGCCATATCTCGACCTACGCGTCGTCCGCGGCGCTCTATGAGGTCGGTTTCAACCACTTCTTCCGCGGCAAGTCGCACCCGGGCGGCGGCGATCAGGTGTTCATCCAGGGCCACGCTTCCCCGGGAATCTACGCGCGCGCCTTCCTCGAAGGGCGGTTGACCGCCGAGCAACTCGACGGATTCCGCCAGGAACACAGCCATGTCGGCGGCGGGTTGCCGTCCTATCCGCACCCGCGGCTCATGCCCGACTTCTGGGAATTCCCCACCGTGTCGATGGGTTTGGGCCCGCTCAACGCCATCTACCAGGCACGGTTCAACCACTATCTGCATGACCGCGGTATCAAAGACACCTCCGATCAACACGTGTGGTGTTTTTTGGGCGACGGCGAGATGGACGAACCCGAGAGCCGTGGGCTGGCCCACGTCGGCGCGCTGGAAGGCTTGGACAACTTGACCTTCGTGATCAACTGCAATCTGCAGCGACTCGACGGCCCGGTGCGCGGCAACGGCAAGATCATCCAGGAGCTGGAGTCGTTCTTCCGCGGTGCCGGCTGGAACGTCATCAAGGTGGTGTGGGGCCGCGAATGGGATGCCCTGCTGCACGCCGACCGCGACGGTGCGCTGGTGAATTTAATGAATACAACACCCGATGGCGATTACCAGACCTATAAGGCCAACGACGGCGGCTACGTGCGTGACCACTTCTTCGGCCGCGACCCACGCACCAAGGCGCTGGTGGAGAACATGAGCGACCAGGATATCTGGAACCTCAAACGGGGCGGCCACGATTACCGCAAGGTTTACGCCGCCTACCGCGCCGCCGTCGACCACAAGGGACAGCCGACGGTGATCCTGGCCAAGACCATCAAAGGCTACGCGCTGGGCAAGCATTTCGAAGGACGCAATGCCACCCACCAGATGAAAAAACTGACCCTGGAAGACCTTAAGGAGTTTCGTGACACGCAGCGGATTCCGGTCAGCGACGCCCAGCTTGAAGAGAATCCGTACCTGCCGCCCTACTACCACCCCGGCCTCAACGCCCCGGAGATTCGTTACATGCTCGACCGGCGCCGGGCCCTCGGGGGCTTTGTTCCCGAGCGCAGGACCAAGTCCAAAGCGCTGACCCTGCCGGGTCGCGACATCTACGCGCCGCTGAAAAAGGGCTCTGGGCACCAGGAGGTGGCCACCACCATGGCGACGGTGCGCACGTTCAAAGAAGTGTTGCGCGACAAGCAGATCGGGCCGCGGATAGTCCCGATCATTCCCGACGAGGCCCGCACCTTCGGGATGGACTCCTGGTTCCCGTCGCTAAAGATCTATAACCGCAATGGCCAGCTGTATACCGCGGTTGACGCCGACCTGATGCTGGCCTACAAGGAGAGCGAAGTCGGGCAGATCCTGCACGAGGGCATCAACGAAGCCGGGTCGGTGGGCTCGTTCATCGCGGCCGGCACCTCGTATGCGACGCACAACGAACCGATGATCCCCATTTACATCTTCTACTCGATGTTCGGCTTCCAGCGCACCGGCGATAGCTTCTGGGCCGCGGCCGACCAGATGGCTCGAGGGTTCGTGCTCGGGGCCACCGCCGGGCGCACCACCCTGACCGGTGAGGGCCTGCAACACGCCGACGGTCACTCGTTGCTGCTGGCCGCCACCAACCCGGCGGTGGTTGCCTACGACCCGGCCTTCGCCTACGAAATCGCCTACATCGTGGAAAGCGGACTGGCCAGGATGTGCGGGGAGAACCCGGAGAACATCTTCTTCTACATCACCGTCTACAACGAGCCGTACGTGCAGCCGCCGGAGCCGGAGAACTTCGATCCCGAGGGCGTGCTGCGGGGTATCTACCGCTATCACGCGGCCACCGAGCAACGCACCAACAAGGCGCAGATCCTGGCCTCCGGGGTAGCGATGCCCGCGGCGCTGCGGGCAGCACAGATGCTGGCCGCCGAGTGGGATGTCGCCGCCGACGTGTGGTCGGTGACCAGTTGGGGCGAGCTAAACCGCGACGGGGTGGCCATCGAGACCGAGAAGCTCCGCCACCCCGATCGGCCGGCGGGCGTGCCCTACGTGACGAGAGCGCTGGAGAATGCTCGGGGCCCGGTGATCGCGGTGTCGGACTGGATGCGCGCGGTCCCCGAGCAGATCCGACCGTGGGTGCCGGGCACATACCTCACGTTGGGCACCGACGGGTTCGGCTTTTCCGACACTCGGCCCGCCGCTCGCCGCTACTTCAACACCGACGCCGAATCCCAGGTGGTCGCGGTTTTGGAGGCGTTGGCGGGCGACGGCGAGATCGACCCATCGGTGCCGGTCGCGGCCGCCCGCCAGTACCGGATCGACGACGTGGCGGCTGCGCCCGAGCAGACCACGGATCCCGGTCCCGGGGCCTAACGCCGGCGAGCCGACCGCCTTTGGCCGAATCTTCCAGAAATCTGGCGTAGCTTTTAGGAGTGAACGACAATCAGTTGGCTCCAGTTGCCCGCCCGAGGTCGCCGCTCGAACTGCTGGACACTGTGCCCGATTCGCTGCTGCGGCGGTTGAAGCAGTACTCGGGCCGGCTGGCCACCGAGGCAGTTTCGGCCATGCAAGAACGGTTGCCGTTCTTCGCCGACCTAGAAGCGTCCCAGCGCGCCAGCGTGGCGCTGGTGGTGCAGACGGCCGTGGTCAACTTCGTCGAATGGATGCACGACCCGCACAGTGACGTCGGCTATACCGCGCAGGCATTCGAGCTGGTGCCCCAGGATCTGACGCGACGGATCGCGCTGCGCCAGACCGTGGACATGGTGCGGGTCACCATGGAGTTCTTCGAAGAAGTCGTGCCCCTGCTCGCCCGTTCCGAAGAGCAGTTGACCGCCCTCACGGTGGGCATTTTGAAATACAGCCGCGACCTGGCATTCACCGCCGCCACGGCCTACGCCGATGCGGCCGAGGCACGAGGCACCTGGGACAGCCGGATGGAGGCCAGCGTGGTGGACGCGGTGGTACGCGGCGACACCGGTCCCGAGCTGCTGTCCCGGGCGGCCGCGCTGAATTGGGACACCACCGCGCCGGCGACCGTACTGGTGGGAACTCCGGCGCCCGGTCCAAATGGCTCCAACAGCGACGGCGACAGCGAGCGGGCCAGCCAGGATGTCCGCGACACCGCGGCTCGCCACGGCCGCGCTGCGCTGACCGACGTGCACGGCACCTGGCTGGTGGCGATCGTCTCCGGCCAGCTGTCGCCAACCGAGAAGTTCCTCAAAGACCTGCTGGCAGCATTCGCCGACGCCCCGGTGGTCATCGGCCCCACGGCGCCCATGCTGACCGCGGCGCACCGCAGCGCTAGCGAGGCGATCTCCGGGATGAACGCCGTCGCCGGCTGGCGCGGAGCGCCGCGGCCCGTGCTGGCTAGGGAACTTTTGCCCGAACGCGCCCTGATGGGCGACGCCTCGGCGATCGTGGCCCTGCATACCGACGTGATGCGGCCCCTAGCCGATGCCGGACCGACGCTCATCGAGACGCTAGACGCATATCTGGATTGTGGCGGCGCGATTGAAGCTTGTGCCAGAAAGTTGTTCGTTCATCCAAACACAGTGCGGTACCGGCTCAAGCGGATCACCGACTTCACCGGGCGCGATCCCACCCAGCCACGCGATGCCTATGTCCTTCGGGTGGCGGCCACCGTGGGTCAACTCAACTATCCGACGCCGCACTGAAGCATCGACAGCAATGCCGTGTCATAGATTCCCTCGCCGGTCAGAGGGGGTCCAGCAGGGGCCCCGGAAAGATACCAGGGGCGCCGTCGGACGGAAAGTGATCCAGACAACAGGTCGCGGGACGATCTCAAAAACATAGCTTACAGGCCCGTTTTGTTGGTTATATACAAAAACCTAAGACGAGGTTCATAATCTGTTACACCGCGCAAAACCGTCTTCACAGTGTTCTCTTAGACACGTGATTGCGTTGCTCGCACCCGGACAGGGTTCGCAAACCGAGGGAATGTTGTCGCCGTGGCTTCAGCTGCCCGGCGCAGCGGACCAGATCGCGGCGTGGTCGAAAGCCGCTGATCTAGATCTTGCCCGGCTGGGCACCACCGCCTCGACCGAGGAGATCACCGACACCGCGGTCGCCCAGCCATTGATCGTCGCCGCGACTCTGCTGGCCCACCAGGAACTGGCGCGCCGATGCGTGCTCGCCGGCAAGGACGTCATCGTGGCCGGCCACTCCGTCGGCGAAATCGCGGCCTACGCAATCGCCGGTGTGATAGCCGCCGACGACGCCGTCGCGCTGGCCGCCACCCGCGGCGCCGAGATGGCCAAGGCCTGCGCCACCGAGCCGACCGGCATGTCTGCGGTGCTCGGCGGCGACGAGACCGAGGTGCTGAGTCGCCTCGAGCAGCTCGACTTGGTCCCGGCAAACCGCAACGCCGCCGGCCAGATCGTCGCTGCCGGCCGGCTGACCGCGTTGGAGAAGCTCGCCGAAGACCCGCCGGCCAAGGCGCGGGTGCGTGCACTGGGTGTCGCCGGAGCGTTCCACACCGAGTTCATGGCGCCCGCACTTGACGGCTTTGCGGCGGCCGCGGCCAACATCGCAACCGCCGACCCCACCGCCACGCTGCTGTCCAACCGCGACGGGAAGCCGGTGACATCCGCGGCCGCGGCGATGGACACCCTGGTCTCCCAGCTCACCCAACCGGTGCGATGGGACCTGTGCACCGCGACGCTGCGCGAACACACAGTCACGGCGATCGTGGAGTTCCCCCCCGCGGGCACGCTTAGCGGTATCGCCAAACGCGAACTTCGGGGGGTTCCGGCACGCGCCGTCAAGTCACCCGCAGACCTGGACGAGCTGGCAAACCTATAACCGCGGACTCGGCCAGAACAACCACATACCCGTCAGTTCGATTTGTACACAACATATTACGAAGGGAAGCATGCTGTGCCTGTCACTCAGGAAGAAATCATTGCCGGTATCGCCGAGATCATCGAAGAGGTAACCGGTATCGAGCCGTCCGAGATCACCCCGGAGAAGTCGTTCGTCGACGACCTGGACATCGACTCGCTGTCGATGGTCGAGATCGCCGTGCAGACCGAGGACAAGTACGGCGTCAAGATCCCCGACGAGGACCTCGCCGGTCTGCGTACCGTCGGTGACGTTGTCGCCTACATCCAGAAGCTCGAGGAAGAAAACCCGGAGGCGGCTCAGGCGTTGCGCGCGAAGATTGAGTCGGAGAACCCCGATGCCGTTGCCAACGTTCAGGCGAGGCTTGAGGCCGAGTCCAAGTGAGTCAGCCTTCCACCGCTAATGGCGGTTTCCCCAGCGTTGTGGTGACCGCCGTCACAGCGACGACGTCGATCTCGCCGGACATCGAGAGCACGTGGAAGGGTCTGTTGGCCGGCGAGAGCGGCATCCACGCACTCGAAGACGAGTTCGTCACCAAGTGGGATCTAGCGGTCAAGATCGGCGGTCACCTCAAGGATCCGGTCGACAGCCACATGGGCCGACTCGACATGCGACGCATGTCGTACGTCCAGCGGATGGGCAAGTTGCTGGGCGGACAGCTATGGGAGTCCGCCGGCAGCCCGGAGGTCGATCCAGACCGGTTCGCCGTTGTTGTCGGCACCGGTCTAGGTGGAGCCGAGAGGATTGTCGAGAGCTACGACCTGATGAATGCGGGCGGCCCCCGGAAGGTGTCCCCGCTGGCCGTTCAGATGATCATGCCCAACGGTGCCGCGGCGGTGATCGGTCTGCAGCTTGGGGCCCGCGCCGGGGTGATGACCCCGGTGTCGGCCTGTTCGTCGGGCTCGGAAGCGATCGCCCACGCGTGGCGTCAGATCGTGATGGGCGACGCCGACGTCGCCGTCTGCGGCGGTGTCGAAGGACCCATCGAGGCGCTGCCCATCGCGGCGTTCTCCATGATGCGGGCCATGTCGACCCGCAACGACGAGCCTGAGCGGGCCTCCCGGCCGTTCGACAAGGACCGCGACGGCTTTGTGTTCGGCGAGGCCGGTGCGCTGATGCTCATCGAGACGGAGGAGCACGCCAAAGCCCGTGGCGCCAAGCCGTTGGCCCGATTGCTGGGTGCCGGTATCACCTCGGACGCCTTTCATATGGTGGCGCCCGCGGCCGATGGTGTTCGTGCCGGTAGGGCGATGACTCGCTCGCTGGAGCTGGCCGGGTTGTCGCCGGCGGACATCGACCACGTCAACGCGCACGGCACGGCGACGCCTATCGGCGACGCCGCGGAGGCCAACGCCATCCGCGTCGCCGGTTGTGATCAGGCCGCGGTGTACGCGCCGAAGTCTGCGCTGGGCCACTCGATCGGCGCGGTCGGTGCGCTCGAGTCGGTGCTCACGGTGCTGACGCTGCGCGACGGCGTCATCCCGCCGACCCTGAACTACGAGACACCCGATCCCGAGATCGACCTTGACGTCGTCGCCGGCGAACCGCGCTATGGCGATTACCGCTACGCAGTCAACAACTCGTTCGGGTTCGGCGGCCACAATGTGGCGCTTGCCTTCGGGCGTTACTGAAGCACGACATCGCGGGTCGCGAGGCCCGAGGTGGGGGTCCCCCCGCTTGCGGGGGCGAGTCGGACCGATATGGAAGGAACGTTCGCAAGACCAATGACGGAGCTGGTTACCGGGAAAGCCTTTCCCTACGTAGTCGTCACCGGCATCGCCATGACGACCGCGCTCGCGACCGACGCGGAGACTACGTGGAAGTTGTTGCTGGACCGCCAAAGCGGGATCCGTACGCTCGATGACCCATTCGTCGAGGAGTTCGACCTGCCAGTTCGCATCGGCGGACATCTGCTTGAGGAATTCGACCACCAGCTGACGCGGATCGAACTGCGCCGGATGGGATACCTGCAGCGGATGTCCACCGTGCTGAGCCGGCGCCTGTGGGAAAATGCCGGCTCACCCGAGGTGGACACCAATCGATTGATGGTGTCCATCGGCACCGGCCTGGGTTCGGCCGAGGAACTGGTCTTCAGTTACGACGATATGCGCGCTCGCGGAATGAAGGCGGTCTCGCCGCTGACCGTGCAGAAGTACATGCCCAACGGGGCCGCCGCGGCGGTCGGGTTGGAACGGCACGCCAAGGCCGGGGTGATGACGCCGGTATCGGCGTGCGCATCCGGCGCCGAGGCCATCGCCCGTGCGTGGCAGCAGATTGTGCTGGGAGAGGCCGATGCCGCCATCTGCGGCGGCGTGGAGACCAGGATCGAAGCGGTGCCCATCGCCGGGTTCGCTCAGATGCGCATCGTGATGTCCACCAACAACGACGACCCCGCCGGTGCATGCCGCCCATTCGACAGGGACCGCGACGGCTTTGTGTTCGGCGAGGGCGGCGCCCTTCTGTTGATCGAGACCGAGGAGCACGCCAAGGCACGTGGCGCCAACATCCTGGCCCGGATCATGGGCGCCAGCATCACCTCCGATGGCTTCCACATGGTGGCCCCGGACCCCAACGGGGAACGCGCCGGGCATGCGATTACGCGGGCGATTCAGCTGGCGGGCCTCGCCCCCGGCGACATCGACCACGTCAATGCGCACGCCACCGGCACCCAGGTCGGCGACCTGGCCGAAGGCAGGGCCATCAACAACGCCTTGGGCGGCAACCGACCGGCGGTGTACGCCCCCAAGTCTGCCCTCGGCCACTCGGTGGGCGCGGTCGGCGCGGTCGAATCGATCTTGACGGTGCTCGCGTTGCGCGATCAGGTGATCCCGCCGACACTGAATCTGGTAAACCTCGATCCCGAGATCGATTTGGACGTGGTGGCGGGTGAACCGCGACCGGGCAATTACCGGTATGCGATCAATAACTCGTTCGGATTCGGCGGCCACAACGTGGCAATCGCCTTCGGACGGTACTAAACCCCAGCGTTACGCGACAGGAGACCTGCGATGACAATCATGGCCCCCGAGGCGGTTGGCGAGTCGCTCGACCCCCGCGATCCGCTGTTGCGGCTGAGCAACTTCTTCGACGACGGCAGCGTGGAATTGCTGCACGAGCGTGACCGCTCCGGAGTGCTGGCCGCGGCGGGCACCGTCAACGGTGTGCGCACCATCGCGTTCTGCACCGACGGCACCGTGATGGGCGGCGCCATGGGCGTCGAGGGGTGCACGCACATCGTCAACGCCTACGACACTGCCATCGAAGACCAGAGTCCCATCGTGGGCATCTGGCATTCGGGTGGTGCCCGGCTGGCTGAAGGTGTGCGGGCGCTGCACGCGGTAGGCCAGGTGTTCGAAGCCATGATCCGCGCGTCCGGCTACATCCCGCAGATCTCGGTGGTCGTCGGTTTCGCCGCCGGCGGCGCCGCCTACGGACCGGCGTTGACCGACGTCGTCGTCATGGCGCCGGAAAGCCGGGTGTTCGTCACCGGGCCCGACGTGGTGCGCAGCGTCACCGGCGAGGACGTCGACATGGCCTCGCTCGGTGGGCCGGAGACCCACCACAAGAAGTCCGGGGTGTGCCACATCGTCGCCGACGACGAACTCGATGCCTACGACCGTGGGCGCCGGTTGGTCGGATTGTTCTGCCAGCAGGGGCATTTCGATCGCAGCAAGGCCGAGGCCGGTGACACCGACATCCACGCGCTGCTGCCGGAATCCTCGCGACGTGCCTACGACGTGCGTCCGATCGTGACGGCGATCCTCGATGCGGACACACCGTTCGACGAGTTCCAGGCCAATTGGGCGCCGTCGATGGTGGTCGGGCTGGGTCGGCTGTCGGGTCGCACGGTGGGTGTACTGGCCAACAACCCGCTACGCCTGGGCGGCTGCCTGAACTCCGAAAGCGCAGAGAAGGCAGCGCGTTTCGTGCGGCTGTGCGACGCGTTCGGGATTCCGCTGGTGGTGGTGGTCGATGTGCCGGGCTATCTGCCCGGTGTCGACCAGGAGTGGGGTGGCGTGGTGCGCCGTGGCGCCAAGTTGCTGCACGCGTTCGGCGAGTGCACCGTTCCGCGGGTCACGCTGGTCACCCGAAAGACCTACGGCGGGGCATACATTGCGATGAACTCCCGGTCGTTGAACGCGACCAAGGTGTTCGCCTGGCCGGACGCCGAGGTCGCGGTGATGGGCGCTAAGGCGGCCGTCGGCATCCTGCACAAGAAGAAGTTGGCCGCCGCTCCGGAGCACGAACGCGAAGCGCTGCACGACCAGTTGGCCGCCGAGCATGAGCGCATCGCCGGCGGGGTCGACAGTGCGCTGGACATCGGTGTGGTCGACGAGAAGATCGACCCGGCGCATACTCGCAGCAAGCTCACCGAGGCGCTGGCGCAGGCTCCGGCACGGCGCGGCCGCCACAAGAACATCCCGCTGTAGTTCTGACCGCGAGCAGACGCAGAATCGCACGCGCGAGGTCCGCGCCGTGCGATTCTGCGTCTGCTCGCCAGTTATCCCCAGCGGTGGCTGGTCAACGCGAGGCGCTCCTCGCATGCTCGGACGGTGCCTACCGACGCGCTAACAATTCTCGAGAAGGCCGGCGGGTTCGCCACCACCGCGCAATTGCTCACGGTCATGACCCGCCAACAGCTCGACGTCCAAGTGAAAAACGGCGGCCTCGTTCGCGTTTGGTACGGGGTCTACGCGGCACAAGAGCCGGACCTGTTGGGCCGCTTGGCGGCTCTCGATGTGTTCATGGGGGGGCACGCCGTCGCGTGTCTGGGCACCGCCGCCGCGTTGTATGGATTCGACACGGAAAACACCGTCGCTATCCATATGCTCGATCCCGGAGTAAGGATGCGGCCCACGGTCGGTCTGATGGTCCACCAACGCGTCGGTGCCCGGCTCCAACGGGTGTCAGGTCGTCTCGCGACCGCGCCCGCATGGACTGCCGTGGAGGTCGCACGACAGTTGCGCCGCCCGCGGGCGCTGGCCACCCTCGACGCCGCACTACGGTCAATGCGCTGCGCTCGCAGTGAAATTGAAAACGCCGTTGCTGAGCAGCGAGGCCGCCGAGGCATCGTCGCGGCGCGCGAACTCTTACCCTTCGCCGACGGACGCGCGGAATCGGCCATGGAGAGCGAGGCTCGGCTCGTCATGATCGACCACGGGCTGCCGTTGCCCGAACTTCAATACCCGATACACGGCCACGGTGGTGAAATGTGGCGAGTCGACTTCGCCTGGCCCGACATGCGTCTCGCGGCCGAATACGAAAGCATCGAGTGGCACGCGGGACCGGCGGAGATGCTGCGCGACAAGACACGCTGGGCCAAGCTCCAAGAGCTCGGGTGGACGATTGTCCCGATTGTCGTCGACGATGTCAGACGCGAACCCGGCCGCCTGGCGGCCCGCATCGCCCGCCACCTCGACCGCGCGCGTATGGCCGGCTGACCGCTGGTGAGCAGACGCAGAGTCGCACTGCGGCCGGCGCAGTGCGACTCTGCGTCTGCTCGCGCTCAACGGCTGAGGAACTCCTTAGCCACGGCGACTACGCGCTCGCGATCCCGTGGCACCAGACCGATCCGGGTCCGGCGGTCGAGGATATCGTCCACATCCAGCGCCCCCTCATGGGTCACCGCGTATTCGAACTCCGCCCGGGTCACGTCGATGCCGTCGGCGACCGGCTCGGTGGGCCGCTCACATGTGGCGGCGGCAGCGACGTTGGCCGCCTCGGCCCCGTACCGCGCCACCAGCGACTCGGGCAATCCGGCGCCCGATCCGGGGGCCGGCCCAGGGTTCGCCGGTGCGCCGATCAGCGGCAGGTTGCGAGTGCGGCACTTCGCGGCTCGCAGGTGTCGCAGCGTGATGGCGCGATTCAGCACATCCTCTGCCATGTAGCGGTATTCCGTCAGCTTGCCGCCGACCACACTGATCACGCCCGACGGCGATTCAAAAACAGCGTGGTCACGCGAAACGTCGGCGGTGCGGCCCTGGACACCAGCACCGCCGGTGTCGATTAGCGGCCGCAATCCCGCATAGGCACCGATGACATCCTTGGTGCCGACCGCCGTCCCCAATGCGGTGTTCACCGTATCCAGCAGGAACGTGATCTCTTCCGAAGACGGTTGTGGCACATCGGGAATCGGGCCGGGTGCGTCTTCGTCGGTCAGCCCGAGATAGATCCGGCCCAGCTGCTCGGGCATGGCGAACACGAAGCGGTTCAGCTCACCGGGGATCGGAATGGTCAGCGCGGCAGTCGGATTGGCAAACGACTTCGCGTCGAAGACCAGATGTGTGCCGCGGCTGGGGCGTAGCCTCAGGGACGGGTCGATCTCACCCGCCCACACGCCCGCCGCGTTGATGACGGCACGCGCCGACAGCGCGAACGACTGCCGGGTGCGCCGGTCGGTCAACTCCACCGAAGTGCCGGTGACATTCGACGCGCCCACGTAAGTGAGGATGCGGGCGCCGTGCTGGGCCGCGGTGCGCGCGACGGCCATGACCAGCCGGGCGTCGTCGATCAATTGCCCGTCGTACGCGAGCAGACCACCGTCGAGGCCGTCCCGCCGAACGGTGGGAGCAATCTCCACCACCCGTGACGCCGGGATTCGGCGCGATCGGGGCAACGTCGCCGCCGGCGTACCCGCTAGCACCCGCAAAGCGTCGCCGGCCAGGAAACCGGCACGCACCAACGCCCGCTTGGTGTGACCCATCGACGGCAACAACGGGACCAGTTGCGGCATGGCATGCACGAGATGAGGAGCGTTGCGTGTCATCAGGATTCCGCGTTCGACGGCGCTGCGCCGGGCGATGCCCACGTTGCCGCTGGCCAGATAGCGCAGACCGCCGTGCACCAACTTCGAGCTCCAGCGGCTGGTGCCGAACGCCAGATCATGCTTTTCCACCAAGGCCACCGTCAGACCGCGGGTGGCAGCATCTAAGGCAATGCCAACACCGGTAATGCCGCCGCCTATCACGATGACGTCGAGTGCGCCACCGTCGGCCAGTGCGGTCAGGTCGGCGGAGCGACGCGCCGCGTTGAGTGCAGCCGAGTGGGGCATCAGCACAAATATCCGTTCAGTGCGTGGGTAAGTTCGGTGGCCAGCGCGGCGGAATCGAGGATCGAATCGACGATGTCCGCGGACTGGATGGTCGACTGGGCGATCAGCAACACCATGGTCGCCAGTCGACGAGCGTCGCCGGAGCGCACACTGCCCGACCGCTGCGCCACTGTCAGCCGGGCGGCCAACCCCTCGATCAGGACCTGCTGGCTGGTGCCGAGGCGCTCGGTGATGTACACCCTGGCCAGCTCCGAGTGCATGACCGACATGATCAGATCGTCACCCCGCAACCGGTCGGCCACCGCGACAATCTGCTTTACCAACGCTTCCCGGTCGTCCCCGTCGAGGGGCACCTCCCGCAGCACGTCGGCGATATGGCTGGTCAGCATGGACGCCATGATCGACCGGGTGTCCGGCCAGCGACGGTATACGGTCGGGCGGCTCACGCCCGCGCGCCGGGCGATCTCGGCAAGTGTCACCCGGTCCACGCCGTAATCGACGACGCAGCTCGCCGCTGCCCGCAGGATACGACCACCGGTATCCGCGCGGTCATTACTCATTGACAGCATGTGTAATACTGTAACGCGTGACTCACCGCGAGGAACTCCTTCCACCGATGAAATGGGACGCGTGGGGAGATCCCGCCGCGGCCAAGCCACTTTCTGATGGCGTCCGGTCGTTGCTGAAGCAGGTTGTGGGCCTAGCGGACTCGGAGCAGCCCGAACTCGACCCCGCGCAGGTGCAGCTGCGCCCGTCCGCCCTGTCGGGGGCAGACCACGATGCGCTGGCGCGCATCGTCGGCACCGAGTATTTCCGCACCGCCGATCGCGACCGGCTGCTGCACGCCGGCGGCAAGTCCACCCCAGACCTGCTGCGGCGCAAAGACACCGGTGTCCAGGATGCGCCCGACGCGGTGTTGCTGCCCGGCGGCCCCAACGGGGGAGGACGCCGTCGCCGACATCTTGCACTACTGCTCCGACCACGGCATTGCCGTGGTCCCGTTTGGTGGCGGCACCAGCGTCGTTGGTGGGCTTGACCCCGTTCGCAACGACTTTCGCGCGGTGATCTCCCTGGATATGCGGCGCTTCGACCGGCTGCACCGGATCGATGAGGTGTCCGGCGAGGCCGAACTGGAGGCCGGTGTCACCGGGCCGGAAGCCGAACGTCTGCTCGGCGAACATGGCTTCTCGCTCGGGCACTTCCCGCAGAGCTTCGAGTTCGCCACCATCGGGGGGTTCGCGGCCACCCGCTCGTCAGGCCAGGACTCGGCTGGCTATGGCCGGTTCAACGACATGATTCTTGGGCTGCGCATGATCACTCCGGTGGGGGTGCTGGATCTGGGTCGAGTGCCGGCGTCGGCGGCCGGCCCGGACCTGCGCCAGCTGGCGATCGGCTCCGAAGGCGTCTTCGGCGTCATCACCCGGGTGCGGCTGCGGGTGCACCGGATTCCGGAATCGACGCGTTACGAGGCGTGGTCGTTTCCCGATTTCGCGACCGGGGTTGCGGCGCTGCGCACCATCACCCAAACCGGCACCGGCCCCACCGTCGTTCGGCTCTCTGACGAGGCCGAAACCGGCGTCAACCTCGCCACCACCGAGGCGATCGGGGAAACCCAAATCACCGGCGGCTGTTTGGGGATCACCGTGTTCGAGGGCACCCAGGAACACACCGAGAGCAGGCACGCCGAGACGCGCGCGTTGCTGGCGGCCCGAGGCGGCACCTCGTTGGGCGAAGGACCGGCGCGGGCCTGGGAACGCGGCAGGTTCGCCGCGCCGTATCTGCGTGACTCCCTGTTGGCCGCGGGAGCGCTCTGCGAGACCCTCGAGACCGCCACGGTGTGGTCCAACACCCCCGTGCTGAAGGCCGCCGTGACCGAAGCGCTCACCACCTCGCTGGCCGCATCGGGTACACCGGCGCTGGTGATGTGCCACGTGTCGCACGTGTATCCCACCGGCGCGTCGTTGTACTTCACCGTTGTCGCCGGGCAGCGAGGCGATCCGATCGAGCAGTGGCTGGCCGCCAAGAAGGCGGCGTCGGATGCGATCATGGCCACCGGAGGAACGATCACGCACCACCATGCGGTTGGTTCCGACCACCGCCCCTGGATGCGCGCGGAGGTGGGTGATCTGGGCGTGACATTGTTGCGCACGATCAAGGCGACGCTGGATCCGGCCGGAATTCTCAACCCTGGCAAGCTGATTCCATGAGCGCCGGGCAGCTGCGCCGGCATGAGATCGGCAAGGTCACCGCGCTGACCAATCCCCTGTCAGGCCATGGCGCCGCCGTAAAGGCTGCACACGGCGCGATCGCCCGGCTGAAGCATCGGGGGGTGGACGTCGTCGAGATCGTCGGCGGGGACGCCCACGACGCACGCCATCTGCTCGCCGCGGCAGTCGCAAAAGGCACTGACGCGGTGATGGTGACCGGCGGTGACGGAGTCGTCTCCAACGCGCTACAGGTCTTGGCGGGCACCGACATTCCGTTAGGAATCATTCCGGCCGGCACTGGTAACGACCACGCACGCGAATTCGGGCTTCCCACAAAGAATCCCAAGGCAGCCGCAGATATCGTTGTTGACGGCTGGACGGAAACCATTGACCTGGGCCGGATTCAAGACGACAACGGTATCGAAAAGTGGTTCGGTACCGTGGCGGCTACCGGATTCGACTCCCTGGTCAACGATCGCGCCAACCGAATGCGCTGGCCACACGGGCGGATGCGCTATTACATCGCGATGCTCGCCGAACTGTCGCGGCTGCGGCCGTTGCCGTTCCGGCTGGTGCTCGACGGCACCGAAGAGATCGTCGCCGACCTCACACTTGCCGACTTCGGCAATACCCGCAGCTACGGCGGCGGATTATTGATCTGCCCCAACGCCGACCACTCGGACGGCCTGCTCGACATCACCATGGCCCAGTCGGATTCCCGTACCAAGTTGCTCCGCCTGTTCCCCACCATTTTCAAAGGCGCCCATGTCGAGCTTGACGAGGTGAGCACCACACGAGCCAAGACAGTCCACGTCGAGTGCCCCGGTATCAACGTCTATGCCGACGGCGACTTCGCCTGCCCGTTACCAGCCGAGATCTCCGCGGTGCCGGCCGCCCTTCAGGTTCTTCGCCCCCGCCACGGATAAGCGGGTGGTAACGACTCGGTCGTAAAGCGCGACATCCTTCCAAACCCGCTGTACGGGAGGAACAGATGTCCGGACACCGCAAGAAGGCAATGCTCGCCTTGGCGGCTGCGTCGCTGGCAGCGACGCTGGCCCCGAACGCAGTCGCGGCCGCAGAACCGTCGTGGAACGGGCAGTACCTCGTGACGTTGTCTGCCAACGCGAAAACCGGCACCAGCATGGCGGCCAACCGGCCAGAGTATCCACACAAAGCGAACTACACGTTCAGCTCGCGCTGCGCGTCCGATGTCTGCATTGCCACCGTGGTCGACGCTCCGCCACCAAAAAACGAGTTCATCCCGCGGCCAATCGAATACACCTGGAATGGGACTCAATGGGTACGGGAGATCAGCTGGCAATGGGACTGCCTGCTACCCGACGGCACAATCGAATATGCCCCAGCCAAATCGATCACGGCCTACACGCCCGGTCAGTACGGAATCCTCACCGGCGTCTTTCATACCGATATCGCCAGCGGCACGTGTAAAGGCAATGTCGACATGCCAGTGTCGGCCAAACCGATCGTTGGCTGACGTTGCCAGCCCTGCCGAGCATGGGCGGCACATCACGCAAACGCATGGACGACCAGCACAGCCCCGAATGCGGCGATAACGGCGTTGCCGGCAAGGACTGTCATCCGACGGACGCGGGCGGTCGCCCGGGACCTGAGAAACGCTCCCGCCGAGACAAGCAGCAACTGCCAGAGCAACGACGCGAGCGCTACCCCGACCACAACAGCGATCGCGGTCGTTGCGCGCAACGCGCGCGCCAGCGTCACGGCTACTGCGGTGAAGTACACGAACGTGGCCGGGTTGATCGCCGTTAGGCCGAAGATCAACGCAAACCGAACACAGCCCAGCTGTTTTTGTGGGGCCGGAACCGGCTCCGGCGATGGACGCAACCCGTGCCCGATTCCCATCGCAGCGATGACCAGCAGCACGATCGCACCGACGATTTCGGGCCAAACCCTCAACACGTTGATCGTCGGTGCCGCAACTGTCTCCAAATCGCGGTAGCGCAATACGCTACGTCGACAAGGGCGACCGCCGCGGCGGCCGGTATTCCACGACGCCAGCCGCGCTCAACACCTGCTTGCCGAGGAAAGCGTTCCCGGTGGCGGCATCGAGGCGTTTGTCGATGTGCGACTTCGACCGGCGGAGGACAGCGACGACTTTCTGGCATGGTCGAGCACGGACACCACGATCGACGATGCCGTCCACGTCACCGGACCCTACGACTACCTGCTACACATTCGGGTCTGCGACACAGCGGACCTGGACCGCCTGTTACGCAGGCTCAAGACCTCCGCGGAAGCTGCGCAAACCCAAACGCGCATTGCGCTCAGGTCCCGGCGTTGACACCGCGCCAGCAGGCGCCACCAAACCCTTAGCCAACTCCCCGACTCAGCCAAGTCACCTCGCCGGCGTCGCCGCCGTCACGATACACCTCGAGCGCCTGGTCCCAGGCCGTTCCCAGCACCGAATCCAGTTCGGCGGCCAGTGTGTCCGCACCTTGGGCCATCATCGCCCGCAGCCGCATCTCCCCCACCATGATGTCGCCGTTGGCGCTCATCGCCCCGCTCCACAGACCCAGTTGCGGGGTGTGACTGAATCGCTGGCCGTCGACTCCAGGGCTAGGGTCTTCGGTGACCTCGAACCGCAGCACCGACCAGGAACGCAAGGCGTTGGCTAGTCGCGCCCCGGTGCCCACCGGCCCGACCCAATTAGTGACCGCACGCAACTGCGGCGGCAGGGCCGGTTGCGGCGTCCAGACCAGGTTCGCCTTGGCCTGTAGGGTCGACGACAACGCCCACTCGACATGCGGGCACACCGCCGCGGGCGAGGCGTGGATGTACACCACACCGGACGTCACGTCGGCGAATTGGTTCGACGCTCGCATCTGCTGCTCCTTCGGTTCCACGAGGGACGTCTTCCCCAACGACCTGGTGAACCCGACAAGCAGGATGCCTGCTGTGAAATTTCGAATTTTTGTGTCGTGCGTTTCTATTGTGCCTTGTGATACCCGTGTTGCGCTAGTGTGCGGTTCTGCCTAGGTGTACTCGGCTAGAACCGCGTCGGAAATCGCGGGCCACAAGTCCAACGCCCAGTCGCCGAAATCGCGGGCCGTGAGGACCACCAGAGCCAGGTCCGCCTTGGGATCCACCCAGATGAAACCGCCTGATTGGCCGAAATGGCCGAATGTCCGCGTCGAGTTGCACTCGCCGGTCCAGTGGGGCGATTTCGAATTCCTGATCTCAAAGCCCAGCCCCCAGTCATTGGGCCGCTGCACACCGTACCCGGGCAGTACACCGTCCAGGCCGGGAAACTGCACCGTGGTCGCGTCGGCATGCATCTGCGCCGAGACCGTCGATGGACGCAGCAGATCACCCGCGAACACCGCCAAGTCCGCGACCGTCGAGGTCGCCCCGAACCCGGCGGCAGCGGGGCCCCCGTCCAGCCGGGTGGTCACCATGCCCAGGGGTTCGCACACCGCCTCGGTCAGGTAGCGCCCGAACTCGATCCCCGACTCCCGCTGCACGCTCTCGGCCAGCACGGTGAAACCGTAGTTCGAATACATCCGGCGGGTGCCGGGGCGGGCCAGCGCCTGATCGGAATGCATCGCCAACCCCGATGTGTGCGCCAGCAGGTGACGGACCGTGGAGCCGGGCGGGCCTGCCGGGGTGTCGAGATTCACCACCCCCTCCTCAACGGCGACCTGTGCGGCTCGGGCCACCAGCGGCTTGGTGACCGACGCCAGCGCGAACACCCGCGCGGTATCGCCGTGGGTGGCTAGCACCCCTGCGGGTCCGATCACCGCGGCGGCCGCAGCCGGGACCGGCCAGCCACCAAGCACTTCGAGAGCGGTCATCGACTCCGGCGCGTCACTTCCGGGCGATGTAGTAGTTGTTCAACACGTCCGACTCGATCTCGGCCACCGTCACGTCGGTAAAACCGGCGTCGGCGAGCATCGAGGTGGCCAACTGCCTGCCCCACACCGTCCCCAACCCGGCCCCGTCAAGCGCCAGCGACACCGTCATGCAGTGCATTAGCGAGGTCGTGTACAGGTAGGTGCTCAGCGGAACGCCGACATTGTCTTCCAGTTGACTCGATGCCTTGATGTCGACCATCAGCAGCACACCACCGGGTCGCAGCGCACGATAGATGTTCTGCAGGACGCGCGCCGGCTGCGCCTGGTCGTGAATCGCGTCGAACACGGTGATCACGTCGTAGGCCCCCACCTTGTCCAGCTCTGCCAGGTCATGGCGCTCGAAGGTCGCGTTTGCCAGGCCCAACCGAGCCGCCTCCTCGGTCCCCGCCGCAACGGCCTCGTCGGAAAAGTCGATGCCGGTGAATCGGCTCGCGCCGAACGCCTGCGCCATCAGCTTGACCGCGCGACCACTGCCGCAACCGAAATCGGCCACGTCGGCTCCGGACCGCAAGCGGTCCGGAAGGCCGTCGACCAGCGGGAGCACCACGTCGATCAAGGCGGCATCGAACACCATGCCGCTCATCTCGGCCATCAGCTTGTGGAAGCGCGGGTATTCGCTGTAGGGCACACCGCCGCCTTCCCGGAAGCAGCGAATGACCTTTTGTTCGACCTCGCCGAGCAGCGAAACGAACTGTGCTATCACGGCGAGGTTGTCCGGCCCGGCCGCACGGGTCAGCATGCCGGCGCGGTGGGCAGGCAGCGAGTAGGTCGAGCTCCCCGCGTCGTATTCGACGATCTGCCCGGTGGTCATGCCGCCTAGCCACTCCCGAACGTAGCGCTCTTCCAACCCCGCAGCCTCAGCGATCTCCATGCTGGTGGCTGGCGGAAGTCCGGCCATGGTGTCCAGCAGCCCGGTCTGGTGTCCAACGCTCACCAGGATCGCCAAACCGGCGCTGTCGATGGCCGCAACAAAACGGTTGCCGAATTCTTCGGTGGTCTCGAGTGCTCCGCTCATCTGCGCCGCTCCTCCTCATCGCTTCGCTCTGCATCGTCACCGGCGCGACTCATCTGCGCCGCTCCTCCTCATCGCTTCGCTCTGCATCGTCACCGGCGCGACTCATCTGCGCCGCTCCTGCTCATCGCTTCGCTCTGCATCGTCACCGGCGCGACTCATCTGCGCCGCTCCTGCTCATCGCTTCGCTCTGCATCGTCACCGGCGCGACTCATCTGCGCCGCTCCTGCTCATCGCTTCGCTCTGCATCGTCACCGGCGCGACTCATCTGCGCCGCTCCTCCTCATCGCTTCGCTCTGCATCGTCACCGGCGCGCATGGTCAGCGACGCTACACCGTAGGTTGGACACCATGAGTCAGACGGTGCGCGGTGTGATCGCACGACAAAAGGGCGAACCCGTTGAGCTGGTGAACATTGTCGTCCCGGATCCCGGACCCGGCGAGGCCGTGGTCGACGTCACCGCCTGCGGGGTATGCCATACCGACCTGACCTACCGCGAGGGCGGCATCAACGACGAATACCCTTTTCTGCTCGGACACGAGGCCGCGGGCATCATCGAGGCCGTCGGGCCGGGTGTAACCGCAGTCGAGCCCGGCGACTTCGTGATCCTGAACTGGCGTGCCGTGTGCGGCCAGTGCCGGGCCTGCAAACGCGGACGGCCCCGCTACTGCTTCGACACCTTTAACGCCGAACAGAAGATGACGCTGACCGACGGCACCGAGCTCACTGCGGCGTTGGGCATCGGGGCCTTTGCCGATAAGACGCTGGTGCACTCTGGCCAGTGCACGAAGGTCGATCCGGCTGCCGATCCCGCGGTGGCCGGCCTGCTGGGTTGCGGGGTCATGGCCGGCCTGGGCGCCGCGATCAACACCGGCGGGGTAACCCGCGACGACACCGTCGCGGTGATCGGCTGCGGCGGCGTTGGCGATGCCGCGATCGCCGGTGCCGCGCTGGTCGGCGCCAAACGGATCATCGCGGTCGACACCGATGACACGAAGCTTGACTGGGCCCGCACCTTCGGCGCCACCCACACCGTCAACGCCCGCGAAGTCGACGTCGTCCAGGCCATCGGCGGCCTCACGGATGGATTCGGCGCGGACGTGGTGATCGACGCCGTCGGCCGACCGGAAACCTACCAGCAGGCCTTCTACGCCCGCGATCTCGCCGGAACCGTTGTGCTGGTGGGTGTTCCGACGCCCGACATGCGCCTGGACATGCCGCTGGTCGACTTCTTCTCTCACGGCGGTGCGCTGAAGTCGTCGTGGTACGGCGATTGCCTGCCCGAAAGCGACTTCCCCACGCTGATCGACCTTTACCTGCAGGGCCGGCTGCCGCTGCAGCGGTTCGTTTCCGAACGCATCGGGCTCGAAGACGTCGAGGAGGCGTTCCACAAGATGCATGGCGGCAAGGTATTGCGTTCGGTGGTGATGTTGTGATGGCCGCCATCGAGCGCGTCATCACCCACGGCACCTTCGAACTCGATGGCGGCAGTTGGGAAGTCGACAACAACATCTGGCTGGTCGGCGACGACTCCGAGGTGGTGGTTTTCGACGCCGCCCACCACGCGGCTCCTATCATCGACGCCGTCGGCGGCCGCAAGGTGGTTGCGGTGATCTGCACGCACGGCCACAACGACCACGTGACGGTGGCCCCCGAACTGGGCACGGCGCTTGACGCACCGGTGCTGATGCATCCCGGCGACGCCGTGCTGTGGCGAATGACTCACCCGGACAAAAGCTTTCGCGCCGTTTCAGACGGTGATGCGGTGCGGGTTGGCGGGACGGAGTTGCGTGCGCTGCACACCCCGGGGCACTCCCCTGGATCGGTGTGCTGGTATGCGCCAGAGCTGGGTCCCGGAACAGGCACCGTGTTCAGCGGAGACACGCTGTTCGCTGGCGGGCCGGGTGCAACCGGCCGCTCGTATTCCGACTTCCCCACGATCCTGCGGTCGATATCCGGACGGCTCGGCGCATTACCGGGCGACACCGTCGTGCACACCGGCCACGGCGACAGCACCACCATCGGCGACGAGATCGTCCACTACGAGGAATGGGTGGCCCGTGGGCATTGATCCCGCGGGCGCGCGCAGAATGCCGGTCGTAGCGGCGTGTCGGTGTACAAGCACCGCGCGGTCCATGAGCCGAGCGCTACTTATCCGCGCAATCTGACACTCGAGCCAAGCTGCGGCGCAGAAACACCGCAAAGCCGGCACCCATGACCACAAATGCCGTCACTGGCACCCAGTCACCCAACCGAAGGTAGAGCGTGACATTCGATGCCAACGGAACGTTCACCACGATGGCACCGTTGAATTCCGCCGAGCACCAGGCCAGCCGACGGCCCCGGGTATCAAAGGCCGAGCTGTCGCCCGACAAGCTGGCGTGCACCGCTGGGATGCCGGCTTCGACGGCGCGCACCGCGGGCTGGGCGGCCAACTGCGGCTGCGCCCAACTCCCTTGGAACGTCGAGGTGGAACTCTGATACACCAGCAGCGCCGCCCCGAGCCGCGCGGCGTGCCGGGTCAGATCGGAGAAGGTCATCTCGTAGCTGATCAACGGGGCGATATGCAAGGAGTTCACCGCCAACACCACCGGCCCGGCGCCGCGCTGCCGATCCTTTGCGGCGGCCTTGCTGTAGCGGGTGATCCAGCCGAAAAGCGGGCGCAGCGGAGCACATATTCGCCAAACGGAACCAACCGGGTCTTCCGGTAGCTGCCCACAGCTTCGTGCGCGCCGACAAGCACCGCCGACTTGTAGATTCCCCCGTCCGGTGCCGGGGCGTCGACGTTGACCAACAAATCCGCGCCCACCCGCTGTGACAGCTCGGCCAGGCGAGCCAGGACGTCAGGATGGCGGGTGAGGTCTTGTCCGACGCTGCTTTCCCCCCAGACCACCAAGTCCGGCCGCTGGTCCGCAACGGCCGCGGTGAACTCTTCACCGGCCGCCAGTCGAGCCGCCGCATCGGCTATGTCGCCGGCCTGTACCAGCGCCACGCGCACCGTCGGACCGCCGACCGGCACCGAGCCCAGCAGGTAGGAAGCCGGGCCGAGTCCCGCACACCCAATCACGCATCCCAGCGCGACCAGCCGGCCGCCCGTTGCCCGGCACACGAGCACGCTCGCGATGGCGGTATTGGTCGCAACCAGAAGAAAACTTGTCAGCCACACCCCACCCAGCGACGCCGACGCTAGCGTCACGGGCTGGCTCCATTGCGATGCACCCAGCAACGCCCACGGACCGCCCAGCGATTGCCAGGACCGCACCGCTTCGGCTGCCACCCACGCGCTGGGCACCACGACCAGGGCGGCACCGACGCGGCATGTGGTCACCGGTACCGACAACAGCCGGTGCGCCAACCACCCGGCCGGCAGCCACAGCACACCCAGGCCGGCGGCCAACAGCACCAGCATCGGACCAGCACTGGTCACCAGCCAGTACTGGGTTGCCAGCACAAATCCGCCCATACCCGTCCACGCCCGCAGCGCGCCCTCCCACGACGTCGGCGCGGCCCGCACCACTAACAGCAGTGGGACCAAGCCGAACCAGGCCAGCCACCACCAAGACGGCGCGGGAAAGGCCAGCGCGGGTAACCCGCCGAACACCAACGCTGCCGCACAACCAATGACCGGTTGTCGCCGGGCTCCCGCGCGCAACGCCATGCCGATCAGCATGCCGGCCACATTCGCCTGCGTCGAGGAAAAGAGCAGACTAAGACCGGCAGTCCCCGCCAGAAAGGGAGTGATTTGCATGGCCAAGGATCTGGTCGCCACGGTGCCCGATCTTTCCGGGAAGCTGGCAATCATCACCGGCGCCAACAGCGGTCTAGGCTTCGGGCTGGCCCGGCGGCTGTCGGCGGCTGGCGCCGACGTAATCATGGCGATCCGCAATCGCGCCAAGGGCGAGGCGGCGGTCGAGGAAATCCGGACCGCGGTTCCGGATGCGAAGCTGACCATCAAGGCCCTCGACCTGTCATCGTTGGCGTCCGTCGCCGCGTTGGGGGAACAGCTCATGGCTGACGGGCGGCCGATCGACCTGCTGATCAACAACGCCGGCGTCATGACCCCACCGGAACGCGTTACCACTGCCGACGGCTTCGAATTGCAGTTCGGCAGCAACCATCTCGGACACTTCGCGCTAACCGCACACCTGCTGCCGCTGTTGCGCGCGGCACAGCGCGCGAGGGTCGTCTCGTTGAGCAGCTTGGCGGCCCGCCGCGGCCGCATCCACTTCGACGACCTACAGTTCGAGAGGTCGTACGCCCCGATGACGGCCTATGGCCAGTCGAAGCTGGCGGTCTTGATGTTCGCCCGCGAGCTGGACCGCCGCAGCCGCGCGGCCGGCTGGGGCATCATCTCCAATGCCGCGCATCCTGGCTTGACCAAGACCAACCTGCAGATCGCGGGACCGTCCCATGGCCGCGACAAGCCGGCGCTGATGGAACGCTTGTACAAGACGTCCTGGCGTTTCGCACCGTTCCTCTGGCAGGAGATCGAAGAGGGGATCTTGCCCGCGCTGTATGCAGCCGCCACCCCGCAAGCCGACGGTGGCGCGTTCTATGGCCCCCGCGGCCGCTACGAGGTCGCCGGCGGTGGTGTGCGAGAGGCCAAGGTTCCCGCAGCCGCCCGCAACGACGCCGATAGCAAGCGACTTTGGGAGGTCTCCGAGCAGCTCACCGGTGTCAGCTACCCGAAATCGCGCTGAACTGCCCGATCCCGGGAACCTGAGGTATTCCGGGGGGGAGCTGCGGAATCTCCGGAATCGGTGGGATCGGCGGGATCGGTGGAGGGCTGGGGGACGTGGTCGCCGGCGGCTGCGTGGTCGCCGGCGGCTGCGTGGTCGCCGGCGGCGCGGAAGCGGGGGTCGTCGGTGCCGGAGTGATGACATCGGTGGTCACCGCCGGTTGCGTATTCGTCGTTGTCGGCGGAGGCGGCAACGGCTGCTGCAGCGGCGGCGCGGGCCCACCGGTGGCTGGCGCCTGTACGGGAGGTGCGGGCTCGGTAGTGGGGCCATCGGATGCCGGCGCTGGGGACGGGGGCGGTGCGGCGGTCGTGGTCACACCCGGCCTCTGCGGGGTCCCCGGCGCCGTCGGCTGGTCGCCGGTGGACAACCCGATCGCCACGGCGGCACCCACCAGCAACACCGCCACCGTCGTGCCGGTGATGATCACGGCCGGCAGGCGATACCACGGGATTGGCGGGGACTTGGGCTCGGGCTCCGCATGGGCATCGTGGTCGAAGCTCAGCGACGGGCGGGCCGCTGTGTAGCCAGGGGCCGGCCCGATGTGGGAGTCCTCGTCGGCCTCCGACCAGGCCAAAGCGGGCTGCAGGACCGACGCCGGCGCATCGGCCGGCGCCGTCGCCGTCGCCGAGGTGACCGCGGTCAGCACCGTTGCGCTGGTGTCGCCGGGTCTGCGTGCCGCCCACAACGCGCCGCCGAAAGCGGCCGTCAATTGCGGACGAGGCGTCCTGACCACCGGCACGCAGAAACGTCCGGACAGCGTCGTGGTGACTGCCGGGATATTTGCACCACCACCCACCGAAACGATCGCTACCAGCTCGGCCGTGCGAATTCCGCTGCGGGCCAGGGTTTGTTCCAAGGCCCTGCCCACGCTGTCCAGCGAGTCACGGATTGTGTCCTCGAGCTCGTTGCGGGTCAACCGGATATCCCCGCCCAACGCGTCGGTCAGCGTGGTCACCGTGCTTGACGAAAGCCGTTCCTTGGCTTTGCGACATTCGATCCGCAGCTTAGTCAGTGAGCCGATCGCCGAGGTGCCGGCTGGATCGAACGCGCCCGTGCCCGGTAGTTCGGACATGACGTAGCTCAACAGCGACTGATCGATCAGATCGCCGGAGAAAGCCTGATGGCGCACCGTCGCGGCCACCGGCCGATACTCGTCTGCGGCGTCGACGAGCGTGATGCCGGTCCCGCTGCCACCGAAGTCGCATACCGCGACGATCCCACGGGCCGGTATGCCCGGGTCGGCCCGTATCGCGTACAGCGCTGCCGCGGCGTCAGGGAGCAGTGACAGTGGCTGGGCCGTACTCGAAGTCCCGTGCGACCATTCCGAGGCCCGACGCAGCGCGCTATCCAACGCTGCTACCGCAGCCGGCCCCCAGTGGGCGGGATAGGTCACCGTGACACTTCCGGGAAGAGCACGACCGCCGGTAGCGGTGTAGGCCAGCGCCAGCAGTGCGTCAGCCACTAGCGCCTCGCTGCGGTACACCGAGCCGTCGGCAGCCACGATGCCGACCGAATCTCCCACCCGGTCTACGAAGTCGGTGATCACCAGGCCTGGCTCGTCCAGCCTCGGGTTCTCCGATGGCACACCGACCTCGGGCGGGCGCTGTCGATACAGCGTCAGCACGGGTTTACGTGTGATGGAGTGATCGGCAGCCACAGCCGCTAGGTTGGTGACACCGATCGACAAGCCTAATGCCGGTCTCGCCCCTGTTGCCATATGGCCCAATCCCCGTGTCCGGCGGCTCGTCGCAACCGCCTACCTCGAATTTTCCGTCATACCTATAGCCAATGTGGGCGCCGGTGATCTGGATAGCG
Source organism: Mycobacterium tuberculosis H37Rv (assembly GCF_000195955.2). GTDB lineage: Bacteria > Actinomycetota > Actinomycetes > Mycobacteriales > Mycobacteriaceae > Mycobacterium > Mycobacterium tuberculosis. Next base: position 2,538,449 of record NC_000962.3, read on the forward strand.
ACATTGCCGCAACGCCCGGTTGGTCAGCAAATGGTGCCCATGCTGGCGACCAACGGGACCTCCGGCGCGGTAAGGCAGCCGGGCTCCAGTAATCCCAGCGGCTAGGCCAAGGCCTCGATGTCGTCGGTGGCGACGATGCCTACCGGCTTGGAGCCGTGTTGAGAAATGAGTTCGGCCGTCGGCAGCAACCTCCCCACTCAGCAATCCCAGCTTCACCCTAAACCTGGCGTTCGTACGCCACCTAGCATCTGGTGGGTGCGAACGGTGATGTCGCGTTGAGCCGCATCGGCGCCACCCGTCCGGCATTGAGCGCGTGGCGATTCGTCACAGTGTTCGGGGTGGTCGGCCTGCTCGCCGACGTCGTGTATGAAGGGGCCCGTTCGATCACCGGCCCGCTGCTGGCTTCGTTGGGAGCGACCGGACTGGTGGTCGGAGTCGTCACCGGCGTCGGTGAGGCCGCCGCCTTGGGCTTGCGGCTGGTGTCGGGGCCATTGGCCGATCGAAGCCGACGGTTTTGGGCCTGGACCATCGCCGGCTACACCCTGACGGTGGTAACGGTTCCGCTGCTCGGCATCGCGGGCGCCCTGTGGGTGGCGTGCGCGTTGGTCATCGCCGAGCGAGTCGGGAAAGCTGTGCGCGGCCCCGCCAAAGACACCCTGCTGTCGCACGCGGCCAGTGTGACCGGCCGAGGCCGCGGTTTCGCCGTGCACGAGGCGCTGGACCAGGTCGGTGCGATGATCGGCCCTCTCACCGTTGCCGGGATGCTCGCGATCACCGGGAATGCCTATGCGCCCGCGCTCGGCGTGCTGACCCTGCCCGGCGGTGCCGCCCTTGCTCTGTTGCTGTGGCTGCAGCGTCGGGTGCCCCGCCCGGAGTCCTACGAGGACTGTCCGGTTGTCCTCGGTAATCCTTCGGCGCCGCGACCCTGGGCGCTGCCGGCGCAGTTCTGGCTGTACTGCGGGTTCACCGCGATCACCATGCTGGGGTTTGGCACGTTCGGGTTGCTGTCGTTTCACATGGTCAGCCACGGCGTGCTGGCCGCCGCCATGGTCCCGGTGGTCTATGCGGCCGCAATGGCCGCAGATGCGCTGACGGCCTTGGCCTCAGGCTTCAGCTATGACAGATATGGCGCGAAAACCCTTGCCGTTCTGCCGATTCTGTCGATTCTGGTGGTGCTATTCGCCTTCACGGACAACGTCACAATGGTGGTCATTGGCACGTTGGTGTGGGGCGCAGCGGTCGGAATACAAGAGTCCACGCTGCGCGGCGTGGTGGCCGACCTGGTCGCCAGCCCACGGCGGGCCAGCGCCTACGGCGTGTTCGCCGCAGGGCTGGGCGCTGCGACCGCCGGGGGCGGCGCCCTCATCGGCTGGCTGTACGACATCTCCATCGGCACGCTCGTTGTGGTGGTGATCGCACTTGAACTGATGGCCCTGGTGATGATGTTCGCGATCCGACTACCCCGCGTAGCACCGAGCTAAAGAAGCGATCAGGCGGCCCAACGGAACAGCAGGTTGGTATGCGACAACATGCTTGACCGGCACGCCAACAAGCACGACTGCCACCGATCCAGGTAAGTGGCGGCCAAGGACGGTCAACCGGTCTAGGCTCGCCAGTATTACCCCTTCAAGGGCGAAGGGGGCAGGAGGATCTCGATGGGCCTCAACACGGCGATCGCGACTCGGGTGAATGGCACGCCGCCGCCGGAGGTGCCGATCGCCGATATTGAACTGGGTTCCCTGGATTTCTGGGCACTCGATGACGACGTTCGCGATGGCGCCTTCGCCACCTTGCGCCGCGAGGCGCCGATCTCGTTCTGGCCCACGATCGAGCTGCCCGGGTTTGTCGCGGGCAATGGGCATTGGGCGCTCACCAAGTACGACGATGTCTTCTACGCCAGCCGTCATCCGGACATTTTCAGTTCGTACCCCAACATCACGATCAACGACCAGACACCAGAGTTAGCCGAATACTTCGGCTCGATGATCGTGCTCGACGATCCGCGCCATCAGCGGCTGCGCTCGATTGTCAGCCGAGCCTTCACCCCGAAGGTGGTAGCCCGCATCGAAGCAGCCGTGCGTGACCGGGCCCATCGGTTGGTCTCATCGATGATCGCCAATAATCCCGACCGGCAGGCCGATCTGGTCAGCGAACTCGCAGGTCCACTGCCGCTGCAGATTATCTGTGACATGATGGGGATTCCCAAGGCGGACCATCAGCGCATTTTTCACTGGACCAACGTCATTCTCGGCTTCGGCGATCCCGATCTGGCCACCGATTTCGACGAGTTCATGCAGGTTTCGGCGGACATCGGCGCCTACGCCACCGCGCTGGCCGAAGACCGCCGGGTCAACCACCACGACGATCTGACCAGCAGCCTGGTCGAAGCCGAGGTCGACGGCGAGCGGCTGTCGTCGAGGGAGATCGCGTCGTTCTTCATCCTGCTGGTGGTGGCCGGCAACGAGACGACGCGCAACGCGATCACTCACGGCGTGCTGGCACTGTCCCGCTATCCCGAGCAACGGGACAGGTGGTGGTCTGACTTCGACGGCCTGGCGCCCACCGCGGTCGAGGAGATCGTGCGGTGGGCCTCCCCGGTGGTCTACATGCGCCGCACCCTGACCCAAGACATTGAGTTGCGCGGCACCAAGATGGCCGCCGGTGACAAGGTCTCCCTGTGGTATTGCTCGGCCAACCGGGACGAGTCAAAGTTCGCCGATCCCTGGACATTCGACCTAGCACGCAACCCCAATCCGCATCTCGGTTTCGGTGGCGGTGGCGCCCATTTCTGCCTGGGCGCCAACCTAGCGCGTCGGGAGATCAGGGTCGCGTTCGACGAACTACGCAGGCAGATGCCCGACGTCGTCGCGACCGAGGAGCCCGCACGGCTGTTGTCGCAGTTCATTCACGGAATCAAGACGCTGCCAGTTACGTGGTCCTGAAAGGCCGAACGTGGCTCGGCGGGTATATGGTGCGCCATTCCCGGTGGCTGTGGGATTTGCACTACACAGGAAGCGTTGTCGCCCACCCACTGGCGGACCGGTAGGCACCGATCGGTGCCGGCCTGTTTTGGGTAGCGGATCAAGCGCACAAACGACTCGCGGTGGCCGAACAGGATGATGTTGGCGAGACGCCCCGTCTGGCATGACCGCTGCCGACGCGTTCGAGTGCGGTCGAGAGCCAAAGGCGGCTTGATCAGCCGCCAACCGCAGGCCGAAGACGTGCCGGCTCAGGTGTGTGACGATCGTAGCCGTAGCGGTCGATGATCTCGCCCCAGTGCTCATCGACAATCGCACGCTGCTCGACGGTCAGTTGATAGCTGTTGGTTTTGTAGTCCGCATGGTCAGCTAGGTATTGCCGCAGACGCGGCAGGTAACACTCGAAGTCGCCCAGTCCCAGGTGCTGGTATAGCCGGCGCAGCTGTCCCTCGGGATCACCGATCAAATCCTCATAACGCAATTCGTAAAAGCGTGTGGGGTCAACGAGTTCTCGGCCTTCGTCCAACTTTCGGTATAGGTCGACGTAGGTCGACACGACCTTGTCGTCCAACCCGTCGAACGTCGGTTGTTGCAAGCCATGTATGCGGTACAGCGCCTTATGAAGATGGATGGTTGATGGATAGACCACATAGGGATCTCGGACGATGTGGATGAACTTCGCTTGCGGGAATACCTCCAGCAGCACCTTGATTCGAAAACTATGCGTTGGATTCTTGAGGATCACCGTCTTGCGACGGCGGAAGTACACCTGCTGAACGAACCGGAACAGGGTCCGTTTCCAGATTTCTAGTTCTCGCGGTGCCACCTGCTCTAGATCCAGGTACTCCTCATACTGGGGCGGCCGGTTCGGGAATGCGATGGTCAGATACGGCGACGGCAGGCCCTGCATACACCACACGAACTCGTCTTCCTGCGGGTGATGCAAGCTCAAATCCATGTTGTCCATTGCCCGATGCTTCGATACCAGGAATTCCACATATGGCGCAAACCACTCGGTCAGTAGAAAATGGTGTGGCGCAAGGCATTCGTAGCCGGTGGGACCGGTGTGGCGATCATCGACGACCAACAGTTCATGCAGCAAGGTGGTGCCGGTACGCCAATGCCCAACAATGAAGATTGGCGGATCGGCGATCACCGTTTCGGCCACTCGCCTACCGAAAACGATCTTCTGCCACAACCCCAGACAGGAATTGACCATGCTGAGAAACGTATAGAGGACCGCGAAGTGCCAGCGGCTGTGATGCACGGCGAAGCGGTTACGGATCAAAAGCCGCATCCAGGCCGAGAAGTTGCAGCCGACCCACAGCGGTGCGGCCCACTCGCGCCACCGGGAAAGTCGAGACGACGAACGGAGAGCCTTCATGGTGCGACGCGGGGGGTAACGGCGACCCGTAACCGGGTCAAGCCGCGAAGGTTGGCGTTTGTCGTCCACGTCGGCGGCTCGACCACCTCTATTCGGTCGATATTGGCGACGATCTCGCGCAAGATCGCCTGACCCTCCATGCGCGCCAGCTGGGTCCCCGGACACAGGTGGATGCCGGAGCCGAACGCGAGATGCCCGACCGGGTTGCGGTCGGCGCGAAAGACATCCGGGTCTTCGTACTGGCGCGGGTCACGGTTGGCTGCACCCCATGCCAGCAGCACCAGTGAGCCTGCCGGGATGACCGCTTGACCGACCGAATAGTCGACGCGCGTTGTGCGGCAGATGTTTTGGATTGGCGATATAAAGCGGAGGTGCTCCTCGATCGCCGACGGGATCAGGTCTGGTTGCTGCGCAAGGAGTGTCAGCTGATCTGGATAGTCGGCCAGCGTCAGAAACAATGTGCTAATCATATGAGCAGTGCTCTCATAGCCCGCAACCAGCAGCAACACCGCGAAGAAGAACAATTCGTCATCGCTGAGTCGACCTTGCTCGGCATGGGTGGCAAGCTTCCCGAGAACAGTGCATTCCCTAAGCAGCCCGTTGTCACGCCGATGAGTGAAGAGTGCACGCAATCGCCGGAATCCGGCAAAGCCCTGCACAAGCGAAATCAACCCGGAGGCTGACAAGGCAACGTCGGTGATCCGTACCGCCTGGTTGGACAAACGGCAGAAGGCGGCCTCGTCCGGTCCATCTACGCCGAGCACACTGGTGATAGCGCGCATCGGCATCGGTGCGGCCACGGTGGAGACGACGTCCGCGGGCGTCTGGGTCAGTAACCCGCCGACCAGTTCTCGGGCAAGCTGGTCGACCATCGGGCGCCACGTCTCCAACGCGCCACGCGCCATACCTGGTGCCAGTTGCTTGCGCATCCGGGTGTGCGCCGGCGGATCGGACGTCGGCAGAAACGGCAGCCACCCCCGTGAGAAGGTGACCCCACGGGCGCTGGACAACGTGTCGTGGTTACGCGCAGCCTCGCGGACGTCGGCGTATCGGCTCAAAATGTAGACGTCGCGCTTGGGGTTGTACTGCACCCGCTCGCCGGCCAACAGCTCTCGATAATGCGGGTAAGGATCAGCGGCAATCGCGGGATCGAACGGGTCAAAGTCGGTGAGCTGCATAAATTTCCGGCAATGCCGGCCGGTCAACCTGGACCGAGCCTTCCCGGCGACCCTCAGCGCAAGTGCTTTCGCGACCGCGGGCCCGTAGGTTCGCACAGTTTGCGCGTCGCGCCACATGCTGGTGGCTACCGGGATGCCACCAGATGACGCGCGCCGGCGCGTGGGAACGCCCAGAGCCGTGGTCGCGTCCTGCGCGGTCAGACCAACGTCGGGCGTGCCCGCTAACGGGCACCCGGCCAGCCGCACTCGGTCCGGCGCGGGCTCGGGAGGGGACTGTGTCGCGGTCATGACCCTCCGAACTCAGAGAGGCGTAGAACAGTCACAGGGTAACGGCGGGCATCGCAATAATTGCGCAGTTTCGCAAAGCGTTTCGCAACGCAATAAGATGGTTACCCGGAGTTCGGACAGGCGAATCTGCCCAGCGCAAGGCTGGTGATAGCGCCGACCAACGGCGCCGTGATCGGTAACCGTTTCCGACCGGCCGATACCGGCCCGGCCACCATAGCGGAGGTCAACCCCACCTGTTGGCGGAACGCCCAAAACTGGGCCGACTGTGTAGGCATGCGTCGCACTTGATTGGTCGCCGACCCGGCAATTCGCTAGCCGCGCTAAGGGTCGCGCATCGTTGGCCACAACAGGCGCGACTTGCGCGAATGTGCTTTCTCGCCGGCATCGCGATGCCTAACTTTATGTTTTCGAGGAGACTGCGATGCGGCTTCCAGGCCGTCATGTGTTATACGCCCTGTCGGCGGTCACCATGCTGGCGGCCTGCTCCAGCAACGGTGCTCGTGGCGGCATTGCGTCGACGAACATGAATCCGACAAACCCACCCGCAACTGCGGAGACCGCTACCGTCTCACCGACACCGGCTCCGCAGAGCGCGCGAACCGAGACCTGGATTAACCTTCAAGTCGGCGACTGCCTGGCCGACCTGCCGCCGGCGGATCTGAGCCGGATAACCGTCACGATTGTCGATTGCGCGACAGCGCATTCGGCCGAGGTATACCTGCGTGCTCCGGTGGCCGTCGATGCCGCCGTCGTTTCCATGGCCAATCGTGATTGTGCTGCCGGATTTGCGCCCTACACAGGCCAATCCGTCGACACCAGCCCATACTCGGTGGCGTATCTCATCGACTCGCATCAGGATAGAACCGGGGCCGATCCCACCCCGAGCACCGTCATCTGTTTGCTGCAGCCCGCCAACGGTCAGTTGCTCACCGGGTCGGCCCGTCGCTGACCGGACGACCCGTTGTTCGGGTGCGTGGCACACGACACCAACCGGTATCGTCTGTTGCCGTGACTTCTCCGATTGCTCCGAATACCAAAAGCGACGGTTCTCGCTGATGACTACCCCACCCGACAAGGCGCGGCGCCGGTTTCTTCGCGACGCCTACAAGAACGCTGAGCGCGTCGCACGAACCGCTTTGCTCACAATCGACCAGGACCAGCTTGAGCAGCTGCTCGACTACGTCGACGAGAGACTCGGCGAACAGCCTTGTGACCACACCGCCCGGCATGCGCAACGATGGGCCCAATCACACCGCATCGAATGGGAGACGCTGGCCGAGGGCCTACAAGAGTTTGGTGGCTACTGCGATTGTGAGATCGTAATGAATGTCGAACCTGAGGCGATCTTCGGCTAGTCCTCTGCCGGCGATGTTCTCATAACGACATGGCAAGCCACGCGCTTGACTAAACTCAGCCGACGTCAAACCGCCTGTCCCCGATATGCCCTGCGAGGTTGCCTCGTGGCTGATGACTCAAACGACACCGCGACCGATGTCGAACCCGACTACCGGTTCACCCTTGCCAACGAGCGGACCTTCCTGGCCTGGCAGCGCACCGCTCTAGGCCTGCTGGCCGCGGCGGTCGCCCTGGTGCAGCTCGTCCCGGAACTGACGATCCCCGGCGCACGCCAGGTGCTCGGTGTGGTGCTCGCGATTTTGGCAATCCTCACCAGCGGAATGGGTCTGCTGCGCTGGCAGCAGGCGGATCGCGCCATGCGCCGGCACCTGCCATTGCCCCGTCACCCCACACCGGGCTACCTCGCGGTGGGGCTCTGCGTGGTCGGGGTCGTCGCGCTCGCATTGGTGGTAGCCAAGGCGATCACCGGGTGAACCGTCACTCGACGGCAGCGAGCGATCGCGGGCTGCAGGCCGAACGGACGACGCTGGCCTGGACCCGGACGGCCTTTGCGTTGCTGGTCAACGGCGTGTTGCTGACGCTCAAGGACACGCAAGGCGCCGACGGGCCGGCTGGGCTGATCCCGGCCGGCCTAGCTGGTGCTGCGGCCTCGTGCTGCTATGTGATCGCTCTACAACGCCAACGAGCACTTTCGCACCGCCCGCTACCGGCACGAATCACTCCCCGCGGCCAGGTCCACATCCTCGCGACAGCGGTGCTGGTGCTTATGGTCGTCACCGCCTTTGCTCAACTGCTCTAGCGCGGCGAACAGACGCAAAAGCCCCCGCACGCACGGAGTGTCGGGGGCTTTTGCGTCTACTCGCCAAATGCGATCGTGGCCGATGGCGGCGCGGACCTTCCTGTAAATTGCCGGAATTCACGATTTTGTGCGGCTAGACCAACGCCGGGAGCCAGCGTGCCTGCGAGGATAGGAGCGCCTCGGCCGATCCGCCGGCGCAGCCGTTCGGTCACAACGGATCTGACCTGCTCAGCCTGCAAGTCAACCACAAGACCGGTCCAGGCTGATACGCAAAATATGTGAGTGTACCCGCCGCCACAGCGGCAGCAGCTGGATCCCCCTTTTGGTGGACACGAGATCCACCCAATAGGCTGGGCCGATCGGGCGATAGACATTGTCAGTTCGTGCCGGCACCCTGATCACTGACCTCAACACCGAGCGTCGACCCCGTCCCTATGGTCCAAGGAAAACAATGTCATACGTGGCTGCCGAACCAGGCGTGCTGATCTCGCCGACGGACGACTTGCAGAGCCCCCGGTCAGCCCCGGCAGCGCATGACGAAAATGCGGACGGCATAACAGGCGGGACCAGAGACGACTCTGCTCCCAACTCACGGTTTCAGCTAGGCAGGCGCATTCCGGAAGCCACCGCCCAGGAAGGGTTTCTGGTTCGGCCATTCACCCAACAATGTCAGATCATCCACACCGAAGGAGATCATGCTGTTATCGGGGTATCCCCGGGGAACAGTTACTTCTCCCGCCAGCGCCTACGGGATCTCGGGCTTTGGGGTCTCACGAATTTTGATCGTGTGGACTTCGTCTACACCGATGTCCATGTCGCCGAGAGTTACGAAGCGCTAGGCGATTCCGCAATCGAAGCCCGGCGCAAGGCGGTCAAAAACATCCGCGGCGTCCGCGCCAAGATCACCACCACGGTGAACGAACTCGATCCGGCCGGGGCCCGGCTGTGCGTTCGTCCGATGTCGGAGTTCCAGTCCAACGAGGCATACCGGGAGCTGCATGCGGACCTGCTCACGCGCCTGAAAGACGACGAGGACTTGCGCGCCGTCTGCCAGGACCTAGTGCGGCGCTTCCTGTCCACGAAAGTGGGTCCGCGGCAGGGGGCGACGGCTACTCAAGAGCAGGTGTGCATGGACTACATTTGCGCCGAGGCCCCGCTATTCCTCGACACACCTGCGATTCTCGGAGTGCCGTCGTCGTTGAATTGCTACCACCAATCACTGCCCCTCGCCGAAATGCTCTACGCCCGAGGATCGGGACTACGGGCATCGCGCAATCAAGGCCACGCCATTGTTACCCCTGATGGGAGCCCCGCCGAATGACCGCGACCGTTCTGCTCGAGGTCCCGTTCTCTGCACGTGGGGATCGGATTCCTGACGCCGTCGCAGAATTACGAACCCGCGAGCCTATCCGCAAGGTACGGACCATTACCGGCGCCGAAGCCTGGCTCGTCTCCTCGTATGCACTGTGCACACAGGTGCTCGAGGATCGGCGTTTTTCCATGAAGGAAACCGCCGCTGCCGGCGCCCCCCGCCTGAACGCGCTGACTGTTCCACCCGAAGTGGTCAACAACATGGGAAACATCGCCGACGCGGGACTGCGCAAGGCGGTGATGAAAGCGATCACACCCAAGGCACCCGGGTTGGAGCAATTCCTACGAGACACCGCGAACTCGCTGCTGGACAACCTGATTACCGAGGGCGCACCAGCCGATCTGCGCAATGACTTCGCCGACCCGCTGGCCACTGCCCTGCACTGCAAGGTTCTGGGCATCCCGCAAGAAGACGGCCCGAAGCTGTTCCGTAGCTTGAGTATCGCTTTCATGAGTTCGGCCGACCCGATCCCCGCCGCGAAGATCAACTGGGATCGCGACATCGAATACATGGCCGGAATTCTGGAAAACCCAAACATCACGACCGGCCTCATGGGTGAGCTCAGCCGCCTCCGGAAAGATCCCGCCTACTCGCACGTCTCCGACGAACTATTCGCGACCATCGGCGTCACTTTCTTCGGTGCCGGCGTCATCTCAACCGGCAGCTTCCTCACCACCGCGCTGATATCGCTGATACAACGCCCGCAACTTCGGAACTTGTTGCACGAGAAGCCGGAACTGATCCCGGCCGGTGTAGAGGAACTGCTGCGGATCAATCTCTCCTTCGCCGACGGGTTACCGCGCCTGGCCACCGCCGACATCCAGGTCGGCGACGTGCTGGTCCGCAAGGGGGAGCTGGTGCTGGTGCTGCTCGAGGGCGCCAACTTCGATCCCGAGCACTTCCCTAACCCGGGCAGCATCGAACTCGACCGGCCCAACCCCACCTCGCACCTCGCGTTCGGCCGCGGCCAACACTTCTGTCCTGGATCAGCTCTCGGTCGCCGCCACGCACAGATCGGCATCGAAGCGCTGTTGAAAAAGATGCCCGGCGTCGACCTGGCTGTGCCCATCGACCAATTGGTCTGGCGCACCCGATTCCAAAGACGCATCCCCGAACGCCTTCCGGTGCTCTGGTAGGCTTCCGGAAACTCACCCGAGCCATCACCGCAAGATTTGGCAAGCGTTGGGACAGAACAATTTCGACCTTGCACCGGCCGAAGGCGCTGCCTTCTACCGAATAAAAGTACGGGCCTCCCCCAAACTCCGAAATCGTCAGTACCGCACGCAATTCAAATGAACCGCACCCTGACAGCGAGCGACGTTAATGACGCCATTGTTGGGCCGCCAGCGGCGAGTCCACAAGTACCGCATCGAGTCCGATTTTGTGAGCCAGGCGGTAGTCGTCGACAGTTTTCACCGCGAAACCCATGACCTTCATGCCGGACTGCGATCTGAAACAGTCGACCGAGGCCTCGTCCCACAACTCGGCATTCACCGCGGAGATACCGGACCCCAACGTGAATTCTTCGGTGACGGTGACATCGCGATGCAACTCGAATCCGGCCCACTTCCCAGGATCCGGCTGCGGATCACAGTGATGGTTCAATGCCATGTTGAAAAGGCGCTGGCGGGTCACGTCACGACTTTCGGCGACCTGCAGTCCCTCCTGCCGCGAGGCTGCAGCCGTGATGTCAGCGTTGGTGGAATATACGATCGACCGCCCGGCAGCACCAGTCCTGGTCAACACCTGCGCGACCGCTGAGACCAGCGGCTGTGGCGGAGTCTGCTTGAGGTCTAGAAACAGAGTCATATCGGGCGGAGTCGCGCCAATGGCTTGCTCCAGTGTCGGTATCGGGGTCGCCCGTTGCCGGTAGGGATGGCCCTCGACGCCCGGCGTGGTGAAATTCCATCCCGCGTTGAGCTGCTGGAGTTGCTGAACCGTCTTCGAATTCACCGGGCCGGCGCCGTCGGTCAACGTTGCCAGATCGGACGGACGATACAGCACCGGCACGCCATCGCTGCTGACCTGGACGGTCAGCCACATGCCATCCACACCAGCTGCGACTGCGTTGGTAATCGCCAGAACGGTGTTCTCGGGAAAATCGCGCGTACCCGCGCGATGCGCGACAATCATCGGGTCGTCAGTCTGGCCCAGCGGCAAAGCATCCGCCACACCGCAAGTCCCTCCCAAGGCGATCACCAGCGCCACCGTGAACCGCCCCGGCATGTCCGGAGACTCCAGTTCTTGGAAAGGATGGGGTCATGTCAGGTGGTTCATCGAGGAGGTACCCGCCGGAGCTGCGTGAGCGGGCGGTGCGGATGGTCGCAGAGATCCGCGGTCAGCACGATTCGGAGTGGGCAGCGATCAGTGAGGTCGCCCGTCTACTTGGTGTTGGCTGCGCGGAGACGGTGCGTAAGTGGGTGCGCCAGGCGCAGGTCGATGCCGGCGCACGGCCCGGGACCACGACCGAAGAATCCGCTGAGCTGAAGCGCTTGCGGCGGGACAACGCCGAATTGCGAAGGGCGAACGCGATTTTAAAGACCGCGTCGGCTTTCTTCGCGGCCGAGCTCGACCGGCCAGCACGCTAATTACCCGGTTCATCGCCGATCATCAGGGCCACCGCGAGGGCCCCGATGGTTTGCGGTGGGGTGTCGAGTCGATCTGCACACAGCTGACCGAGCTGGGTGTGCCGATCGCCCCATCGACCTACTACGACCACATCAACCGGGAGCCCAGCCGCCGCGAGCTGCGCGATGGCGAACTCAAGGAGCACATCAGCCGCGTCCACGCCGCCAACTACGGTGTTTACGGTGCCCGCAAAGTGTGGCTAACCCTGAACCGTGAGGGCATCGAGGTGGCCAGATGCACCGTCGAACGGCTGATGACCAAACTCGGCCTGTCCGGGACCACCCGCGGCAAAGCCCGCAGGACCACGATCGCTGATCCGGCCACAGCCCGTCCCGCCGATCTCGTCCAGCGCCGCTTCGGACCACCAGCACCTAACCGGCTGTGGGTAGCAGACCTCACCTATGTGTCGACCTGGGCAGGGTTCGCCTACGTGGCCTTTGTCACCGACGCCTACGCTCGCAGGATCCTGGGCTGGCGGGTCGCTTCCACGATGGCCACCTCCATGGTCCTCGACGCGATCGAGCAAGCCATCTGGACCCGCCAACAAGAAGGCGTACTCGACCTGAAAGACGTTATCCACCATACGGATAGGGGATCTCAGTACACATCGATCCGGTTCAGCGAGCGGCTCGCCGAGGCAGGCATCCAACCGTCGGTCGGAGCGGTCGGAAGCTCCTATGACAATGCACTAGCCGAGACGATCAACGGCCTATACAAGACCGAGCTGATCAAACCCGGCAAGCCCTGGCGGTCCATCGAGGATGTCGAGTTGGCCACCGCGCGCTGGGTCGACTGGTTCAACCATCGCCGCCTCTACCAGTACTGCGGCGACGTCCCGCCGGTCGAACTCGAGGCTGCCTACTACGCTCAACGCCAGAGACCAGCCGCCGGCTGAGGTCTCAGATCAGAGAGTCTCCGGACTCACCGGGGCGGTTCACCGCGCCCAACATAGCCGTCTTCACCATCGGTCCCCTTCAGGCTTTCCCCACCGTAGAAACGTGCGCAATGCGCGGCGCACAGTATCGAACCGTACCGCTGAGAGCCAACCACGATGATTTGCCCGCACCGGCAGCGATAAAGTAAGTCGCGGTCGGGCACGCAGCGCAGCGTTGGAAAGTGAGGCCTCCGATGAGTGAAATGACAGCTCGGTTTTCCGAAATCGTCGGGAACGCCAATTTGCTGACCGGCGACGCAATCCCCGAGGACTACGCACACGACGAAGAGTTGACGGGGCCGCCGCAGAAGCCAGCCTATGCCGCCAAGCCGGCCACCCCCGAAGAGGTTGCCCAACTGCTGAAGGCCGCCTCTGAAAACGGTGTGCCGGTGACGGCCCGCGGGTCCGGGTGCGGCTTGTCGGGGGCCGCACGACCAGTCGAGGGTGGGCTGCTGATCTCGTTCGACCGGATGAACAAGGTCCTCGAGGTCGACACCGCCAACCAAGTCGCCGTCGTGCAGCCCGGGGTGGCGTTGACCGACCTGGACGCCGCTACCGCCGATACCGGGCTGCGGTACACGGTTTACCCGGGCGAGCTGTCCTCCAGCGTCGGCGGGAATGTCGGAACCAACGCCGGCGGGATGCGCGCGGTCAAGTACGGAGTGGCCCGCCATAACGTGCTCGGGTTGCAAGCGGTATTGCCCACCGGCGAGATCATCCGAACCGGCGGCAGGATGGCCAAGGTGTCCACCGGCTACGACCTCACCCAGCTGATCATCGGCTCGGAGGGCACCCTGGCCTTGGTCACCGAGGTGATCGTCAAGCTGCATCCGCGGCTCGACCACAACGCCAGCGTGCTCGCCCCGTTCGCCGACTTCGACCAAGTCATGGCGGCGGTGCCCAAGATCCTCGCCAGCGGCCTGGCACCTGACATCCTGGAGTACATTGACAACACTTCGATGGCCGCACTCATCTCCACTCAGAACCTGGAGCTAGGTATTCCGGACCAGATCCGCGACAGCTGCGAAGCTTATCTCCTTGTGGCGCTTGAGAACCGCATCGCCGACCGACTGTTCGAGGACATTCAGACGGTGGGTGAAATGCTCATGGAATTGGGAGCGGTGGACGCCTACGTGCTCGAAGGAGGCTCGGCGCGCAAGCTGATCGAGGCCCGCGAGAAGGCATTCTGGGCGGCAAAAGCACTCGGCGCCGACGACATCATCGACACCGTCGTCCCACGCGCGTCGATGCCAAAATTCCTGAGCACCGCGCGCGGTCTGGCGGCGGCAGCGGACGGTGCCGCGGTCGGTTGCGGGCACGCCGGCGACGGCAACGTACACATGGCCATCGCGTGCAAGGATCCGGAGAAAAAGAAGAAGCTCATGACCGACATCTTTGCTCTCGCAATGGAATTGGGTGGCGCGATCTCTGGCGAACACGGCGTCGGCCGGGCCAAAACCGGCTATTTCCTCGAGCTGGAAGACCCGGTCAAGATCAGCCTCATGCGCCGTATCAAGCAGAGCTTCGATCCGGCGGGCATCCTCAACCCAGGCGTTGTCTTCGGAGACACCTGAGCACGGACAAGAGCCGGCCGGACCAAGGCCGGTCATCGGCCGGCCAACAGGCCTGCAAGTCTCGAGCGCAACATCTTCGTGGACAGCTCGGTCCGCCGGTCGTCAAAGCCGATTTCCCCGCATCTGTCCGGTCAGTCCGATGCAGCGTCGGTCACCGTTATTCATCCGGCGTTTACCCGTTGCTAGCCGCCATGACGTAGCCTGCTGACGCTCGATCGCCAACACAAGCCGACATGAGCGACAATGCCAAACACCACAGGGATGGGCATTTGGTGGCTAGCGGACTTCAGGATCGCGCAGCGCGCACACCGCAACACGAGGGCTTCCTCGGGCCGGACCGACCATGGCACCTGTCGTTCAGTCTGCTGCTGGCGGGTTCTTTCGTGCTGTTCTCGTGGTGGGCATTCGACTACGCAGGGTCCGGCGCGAACAAAGTCATCCTGGTGCTCGCCACCGTCGTCGGCATGTTCATGGCCTTCAACGTCGGCGGCAATGATGTCGCCAACTCGTTTGGCACCAGCGTCGGCGCGGGCACGTTGACCATGAAACAGGCGCTTCTGGTCGCGGCGATCTTCGAGGTCAGCGGCGCGGTGATCGCCGGCGGCGACGTCACCGAGACCATCCGCAGCGGCATCGTTGATCTGTCCGGGGTGTCCGTCGACCCACGCGACTTCATGAACATCATGCTGTCGGCGCTATCGGCAGCCGCGCTCTGGCTGCTGTTTGCTAACCGTATGGGGTACCCGGTGTCGACCACACACTCGATCATCGGCGGCATCGTCGGCGCGGCGATCGCGCTGGGGATGGTGAGCGGCCAGGGCGGTGCCGCACTCAGGATGGTCCAGTGGGATCAAATCGGCCAGATCGTGGTGTCCTGGGTGCTGTCGCCGGTGTTGGGCGGCTTGGTGTCGTACCTGCTCTACGGCGTCATCAAACGGCACATCCTGCTGTACAACGAACAGGCCGAACGACGGCTAACAGAAATTAAGAAAGAGCGCATCGCACACCGCGAGCGCCACAAGGCGGCGTTCGACCGGCTCACCGAGATCCAGCAGATCGCCTATACCGGCGCCCTGGCGCGCGACGCCGTCGCGGCAAACCGCAAGGACTTTGATCCCGACGAACTGGAATCCGATTACTACCGCGAGCTACACGAAATCGACGCCAAGACATCGTCGGTCGACGCGTTCCGGGCCCTGCAGAACTGGGTTCCGCTGGTCGCCGCCGCCGGATCCATGATCATTGTCGCGATGCTGCTGTTCAAGGGGTTCAAGCACATGCACTTGGGCCTTACCACGATGAATAACTACTTCATCATCGCGATGGTCGGTGCAGCGGTGTGGATGGCCACCTTTATTTTCGCCAAGACACTTCGGGGCGAATCACTTTCACGGTCAACGTTTTTGATGTTCAGCTGGATGCAGGTCTTTACGGCCTCGGGCTTCGCCTTCAGCCACGGCAGCAATGACATTGCCAACGCCATCGGGCCGTTCGCGGCAATCCTGGATGTGCTGCGCACGGGCGCCATTGAAGGCAACGCAGCGGTGCCTGCCGCGGCCATGGTAACGTTCGGCGTCGCGTTGTGCGCGGGGTTGTGGTTCATTGGACGACGGGTGATCGCCACCGTTGGACACAACCTCACCACGATGCACCCGGCATCGGGGTTTGCTGCCGAATTGTCGGCCGCCGGGGTGGTCATGGGAGCCACGGTCCTGGGTCTTCCGGTTTCCAGCACGCACATTCTTATCGGCGCCGTCCTCGGCGTCGGCATCGTAAACCGGTCCACCAACTGGGGACTGATGAAACCGATCGTGCTAGCGTGGGTCATCACGCTGCCTTCGGCGGCGATCCTCGCCTCGGTCGGTCTTGTCGCGCTACGCGCGATTTTCTGACGACGCCGGGTCCATCAACCCCAGCGCAACCTCCGCGAGCAGTCGCTAAAGCCCCCGACACGCCGTGCGTGCGGGGGCTTATGCGACTGCTCGCCGGACGGAGGTCCTACGTGCTGCGGGAAGTGATGTGGCTGAGCAGGTCTCGTATCGCACCCGCCGGCGGGGTGCGCCCACCGACCCAGATGGCTCGAAGCTGGCGCCGCAGGTTCAACGCGGGGATGTCGACCGCGAGTAATCGACCGAACGCCAGGTCATCGGCTATCGCTAGCCGGCTCATCGCAGCCGGTCCAGCGCCGGCCAAGACCGCGGCCCGCACGGCCGCAGCCGATGATAATTCCAGCACCGGTGGCGCTTGCTGCATGTCCTCCCCGAGCGTGTCACGTAACGCCGCGGTGAGTGAATCGCGGATGCCAGAGTTCGGTTCGCGAGTCACCAAAGGCGTCTGAGCGAGCTCCCGGGCGCTCACTACTCGTGACCGTCGGGCCCACTTGTGACCCGGCGGCACGACGACGACCAGTTCGTCGCGTGCAACCACAACGCTGCCTAATCCCGTGGGAGGACAGGGGTTTTCGATGAATCCAAGATCTGCGATGCCGTCACGAACGGCTGCGATCGCATGCTCGCTATTGGTGGCGGTCAGGATTACCTCAGGGACAGTACCACCGCGGCGCATGTCGGCGGCCCGCAAGGACAGCATCCAATGCGGCATCAGCTGTTCGGCTATCGTCTGGCTGGCCACCACTCTGATGCGCTGGCGGCCTTCGGTGCGCAGCGAGCCGAGGCCGGCATCGATCTCGTCGGCGACTTCGAGCAAGCGGGCCGCCCATTCGGCGACGACGATGCCGGCAGGCGTGAGTTGGGAGCCACGTGTCGTCCGGATGGCCAATCGCACCCCGATCTGGGCCTCCATCGATGCGAGCCGCCTTGACACAGCTTGTTGAGTCAACCCGAGTTCGCGTGCGGCGCCGCCAAGACTGCCGGCCTCAGCGATGGCCAGAAAGATTTCGAAGCAGGTGAGTCCGGGCATACGAGAGCTGAGCGGCATGCCTGATCAAATCACAACCAATGGTTGTTCCCAACAACATTCAGACCCCTAGTGACGACGGCCCATGCTCGAAAAATGCCCCCACGCGAGCGTCGACTGCGGTGCCTCGAAAATCGGCATCACCGACAACGACCCCGCGACCGCCACCAACCGCAGGCTGGCGAGCACAATTCGCAAGCCGCCGATCGAGCACGCGGCCGGGCCCTTAGGGTCCACATCACGCGCTGGCCACCGTTCGTACGGCGGGGTGGCCTCGTAAGGTAACCACATGGGCGCTCCTCGACTCATCCACGTCATCCGGCAAATCGGGGCCTTGGTGGTAGCGGCAGTGACCGCCGCCGCCACGATCAACGCATATAGGCCGCTGGCGCGCAACGGATTCGCATCGCTGTGGTCGTGGTTTATTGGCCTGGTGGTTACCGAGTTTCCGTTACCGACGCTGGCGAGCCAGCTCGGCGGGCTGGTGTTGACAGCCCAACGCCTGACCCGGCCAGTGCGGGCGGTCTCCTGGCTGGTAGCGGCCTTCTCGGCGCTGGGGCTGCTGAACCTCAGTCGCGCAGGCCGTCAGGCCGATGCCCAGCTCACCGCCGCATTAGACAGCGGCCTGGGGCCCGATCGCCGCACCGCCTCGGCCGGTCTGTGGCGCCGCCCAGCCGGCGGTGGTACCGCCAAGACCCCCGGGCCGCTGCGCATGCTGCGGATCTACCGCGATTACGCACACGATGGCGACATCAGCTACGGCGAATACGGCAGGGCCAACCACCTCGATATCTGGCGACGTCCCGATCTAGATCTGACCGGAACAGCGCCCGTGCTGTTTCAGATCCCCGGCGGTGCATGGACCACCGGAAACAAACGCGGACAGGCGCATCCACTGATGAGCCACCTCGCCGAGCTAGGCTGGATCTGCGTGGCGATCAACTACCGACACAGCCCGCGCAACACCTGGCCGGATCACATCATCGACGTCAAGCGCGCCCTGGCGTGGGTCAAGGCGCACATCAGCGAATACGGCGGCGATCCGGACTTCATCGCCATCACCGGTGGTTCGGCCGGCGGCCACCTGTCGTCACTGGCCGCGCTAACGCCGAATGACCCACGATTCCAACCGGGATTCGAAGAGGCGGACACCCGGGTGCAGGCAGCCGTGCCGTTCTACGGCGTCTATGACTTCACTCGTCTGCAGGACGCGATGCACCCGATGATGCTGCCGCTGCTGGAGCGAATGGTGGTCAAACAACCGCGCACGGCGAACATGCAGTCCTACCTCGACGCCTCACCGGTCACCCACATTTCCGCCGACGCTCCCCCATTCTTTGTGCTACACGGCCGCAACGACTCGCTGGTTCCCGTACAGCAGGCGCGTGGCTTCGTCGATCAGCTGCGGCAAGTCAGCAAGCAGCCGGTGGTATACGCCGAATTGCCCTTTACCCAGCACGCTTTCGACCTGCTCGGCTCGGCACGTGCGGCACACACGGCGATCGCCGTGGAGCAATTCCTGGCCGAGGTCTACGCAACGCAACACGCGGGCAGTGAGCCGGGCCCCGCGGTTGCGATCCCATAGCTTTTGGGGTTGAGGTCGCTAGGGTTGGCCTTGTGAAGCTGCTCAGCCCGCTGGATCAGATGTTCGCGCGCATGGAGGCGCCGCGCACGCCAATGCACATCGGCGCGTTTGCGGTCTTCGACCTGCCTAAGGGAGCACCGCGCAGGTTCATCCGCGACCTGTACGAGGCGATCTCACAACTGGCGTTCCTGCCCTTCCCGTTCGACAGCGTGATCGCCGGCGGCGCGTCGATGGCGTACTGGAGGCAGGTGCAGCCCGATCCGAGCTACCACGTCCGCTTGTCCGCCCTACCTTATCCGGGGACCGGCCGCGATCTCGGCGCGTTGGTCGAGCGGCTGCATTCGACCCCACTTGACATGGCCAAGCCGCTATGGGAGTTGCACCTCATCGAGGGGCTAACCGGCCGTCAGTTCGCCATGTACTTCAAGGCCCACCACTGCGCGGTCGACGGATTGGGTGGGGTGAACCTGATCAAGAGCTGGCTCACCACCGATCCCGAGGCACCCCCAGGCTCGGGCAAGCCCGAGCCGTTCGGCGATGACTACGACTTGGCCAGCGTGTTGGCCGCCGCCACGACGAAGCGGGCGGTCGAGGGCGTTTCCGCGGTCAGCGAACTGGCCGGAAGGCTATCCAGCATGGTGCTGGGCGCCAACAGCTCGGTGCGGGCGGCCCTCACCACCCCGCGTACCCCGTTTAACACCCGCGTCAACCGGCATCGACGGCTAGCGGTGCAAGTGCTGAAACTGCCGCGCCTCAAGGCAGTGGCCCACGCCACCGACTGCACCGTCAACGACGTGATCCTGGCGTCTGTCGGCGGGGCTTGCCGACGCTACCTGCAGGAGCTGGGCGACCTGCCGACGAACACCCTGACCGCCTCGGTGCCGGTCGGCTTCGAGCGCGACGCAGACACGGTCAACGCCGCCTCGGGTTTCGTCGCGCCGCTGGGCACCTCGATCGAAGACCCGGTTGCGCGGCTGACCACAATCTCGGCGTCGACCACCCGCGGCAAGGCCGAACTGCTGGCGATGTCACCAAATGCCTTGCAGCACTACTCCGTATTCGGCTTGCTGCCGATCGCGGTGGGGCAGAAGACCGGCGCACTCGGGGTGATTCCACCGCTGTTCAACTTCACCGTCTCCAATGTGGTGCTCTCGAAGGACCCGTTGTATCTTTCGGGCGCCAAGCTGGATGTGATTGTTCCGATGTCGTTCCTGTGTGACGGCTATGGCCTCAACGTGACGCTGGTCGGCTACACGGACAAGGTCGTCCTCGGCTTTCTGGGCTGCCGTGACACCTTGCCGCATCTGCAGCGGCTAGCGCAGTACACCGGCGCGGCATTCGAGGAACTCGAGACCGCCGCCTTGCCATAGCGACCAAACGACGACAACGCTCCGCCCATCGCCGGCAGTACCCGCCAATCACCACGGTGTAGCCGCTCAGGAGCGGCCCGCCAGCCGGTCGATATCAACGATCTCCCCGCGATTGATGCTCACCCAATCGCGCCCATCGAGGTAGGGGCGTAGCTGCTGGGCAATGAGTTCAACATCGGCTGGTGACTTCGGTCGCTGAAGTTCGTAGACGTGCGGCAGCCCCGCCATGCCCGTGACGACGCTCCACAGGTTCAGGGCGGCCGGTCCAGCAGGCGGGTCCACCAGCACCGGCCCAAAAAGGCATTGTCCGTCCAAAAAGAGCGTCGGCACGCCGTATCCGCCCGCGGCGACAACCCGTTGGTGGTCGGCGCGGACGTCGTCGTGGGTCGTCGGATCATCCAGCGCCGCGTCCAAAATCGCCGCATTGACGCCGACGTCGCACAGTAGGCGTCGCGCCACCGCGGGATCATGCGGTTTGCCGCCCAGGGTGTGCAGCTCATGACCGATCGCTGCATACCACCGATCAAGCAACGACATGTTCGTTCGACGCAGCAGCGCACCGATCCGCATCAACGACCAGCCATAGGACCAGTCTCGCTCCCACGGGTGCTTCTTGCCCGCTACCAGGTTGATCTCCTCGAGGCTGAAAAACCGCCAGTTGATCGTGATTCCCAATTGCGCGCGCACATCACGGATCCACACCGAGGTCTGATAGGCGAACGGGCACAAAGGGTCAAAGTGGAAATCCACGGTGGTCATCAGACCTGAGTCCTCCAGCTGATCGAGTCGACACCTCGATGACATTGTGCCGTGCGCCACGTTGTCAGCGGACTGAGTCGACCCAACATCTCGCGGTGTTCGCCAGGGTGCCGAAACAGGTCAACGCGGCGGTATGAATGGTCGACGCACCATAGGCGAGGATGGGCTGGTGTTCGGGCTCGTCGTTATCGTTGCGCTGGTCGCCGCCGTGGTCGTGGGGACCGTCCTGGGCCACCGCTATCGCGTGGGCCCTCCAGTGTTGCTCATCCTGTCCGGTTCCCTGCTGGGTCTGATTCCCCGTTTCGGTGACGTTCAGATCGATGGCGAGGTGGTGCTGCTGCTGTTCCTGCCGGCGATCCTTTATTGGGAGAGCATGAACACCAGCTTTCGCGAGATCCGCTGGAACCTGCGCGTCATCGTCATGTTCAGTATCGGGCTGGTGATTGCCACCGCGGTCGCGGTGTCGTGGACGGCACGAGCGCTGGGCATGGAGTCCCACGCCGCGGCTGTCCTCGGTGCCGTGCTCTCCCCCACCGATGCCGCGGCGGTGGCCGGCCTGGCGAAACGGTTGCCGCGCCGGGCGCTGACAGTGCTACGCGGCGAGAGCCTCATCAACGACGGGACCGCGCTCGTGCTGTTCGCCGTCACCGTGGCGGTCGCGGAAGGTGCCGCTGGGATCGGCCCGGCCGCGCTGGTCGGCCGGTTCGTCGTCTCCTATCTCGGCGGAATCATGGCCGGGCTGCTGGTCGGCGGCCTGGTGACATTGCTACGCCGCAGAATCGACGCACCATTGGAGGAGGGAGCCCTGAGCTTGCTGACGCCGTTCGCAGCGTTCTTGCTCGCTCAATCTCTGAAGTGCAGCGGTGTGGTTGCGGTGCTGGTTTCGGCCCTGGTCCTCACCTACGTTGGTCCGACGGTGATACGCGCTCGTTCCCGCCTGCAGGCGCATGCGTTTTGGGACATCGCCACGTTCCTGATCAACGGCTCGTTGTGGGTGTTTGTCGGCGTCCAGATCCCGGGCGCGATAGACCACATCGCCGGCGAGGACGGGGGACTACCACGGGCCACAGTCCTGGCCCTGGCGGTGACGGGTGTCGTTATCGCCACCCGGATCGCCTGGGTACAGGCAACCACGGTCCTGGGTCACACCGTGGACCGGGTCCTGAAGAAGCCCACCCGCCACGTCGGCTTCCGTCAGCGTTGCGTCACAAGCTGGGCCGGTTTCCGCGGCGCGGTATCGCTTGCCGCAGCGCTGGCGGTGCCGATGACCACCAATAGCGGCGCTCCATTCCCAGACCGCAACCTGATCATCTTCGTCGTCTCGGTCGTCATTCTGGTCACCGTGCTGGTCCAAGGGACTTCCTTGCCCACCGTCGTTCGGTGGGCGAGGATGCCCGAAGACGTCGCGCACGCCAACGAATTGCAGCTGGCCCGCACCCGTAGCGCCCAAGCCGCCCTCGACGCTTTGCCGACGGTCGCCGACGAACTCGGGGTCGCCCCCGATCTCGTCAAACACCTGGAAAAGGAATACGAAGAACGCGCGGTGCTCGTCATGGCCGATGGCGCCGACTCCGCGACCAGCGATCTGGCCGAGCGCAACGATCTGGTCCGGCGCGTGCGTCTAGGCGTGCTGCAACACCAGCGGCAGGCCGTCACCACGTTGCGCAACCAAAACCTCATCGACGACATCGTGCTGCGCGAGCTGCAGGCGGCGATGGATCTAGAGGAAGTGCAACTCTTGGACCCCGCCGACGCCGAGTGAGCCGGCGCCGCCCGCTGATCGAACCAGCAACGGTTCAGGTTTTGGCCATTGCTTTCACAGACTCATTCAGCGTTTCATTGCACTGGCCGCAGCGCGAGCAGGGCTGCCGCACAGCGATCTTGGCGCCTATGCGAAGGTGGTGCGATGGTGATGTGGACGGGCGAAAGTTACTGCCACCGGCACGCCGCACTGGCACCCAACAGAGGAGGATCAGGCCCGCCGCACCCAGGGTCTACACGACCGGCGACATCCTGCGTGATCGGAAGGGCATAGCGCCATGGCAGGAACAACGCGAACCGGGCTGGGCGCCGTTCGGTTGGCTGCACGAGCCCTCGGGCGCAAGGTGCCCAAAAGCCGACGGGCAGTCAGTCTAAGTGTCTTGATAGGTGCGGTGATAGCAGCTCTTGCCGGGGCGCTGATTGCGGTAACCGTACCGGCGCGGCCGAATCGCCCTGAGGCCGACCGTGAAGCACTGTGGAAAATCGTGCACGACCGTTGCGAATTCGGCTATCGGCGTACCGGTGCGTACGCTCCCTGCACATTCGTGGATGAACAGTCTGGAACGGCGTTGTACAAAGCGGATTTTGATCCGTACCAGTTCCTTTTGATCCCGCTTGCTCGTATCACCGGAATCGAGGATCCCGCCCTACGGGAGTCAGCGGGTCGCAATTACCTCTACGACGCTTGGGCCGCACGGTTCCTCGTTACCGCGCGCCTGAACAACTCACTTCCAGAGTCAGACGTAGTCCTCACCATCAACCCGAAGAACGCGCGCACTCAGGATCAGCTGCACATCCACATATCGTGTTCGTCACCAACAACATCGGCAGCCCTGAGGAACGTGGATACCTCAGAGTACGTTGGCTGGAAGCAGCTCCCCATCGACCTCGGTGGTCGCAGGTTTCAAGGATTGGCGGTTGACACGAAGGCGTTCGAATCCAGGAACCTGTTCCGGGACATCTACCTGAAGGTAACCGCTGACGGCAAGAAAATGGAAAATGCATCGATTGCGGTTGCCAACGTAGCGCAGGACCAATTCCTGCTGCTCTTGGCAGAGGGAACTGAGGACCAGCCCGTTGCAGCCGAGACTCTCCAAGACCACGACTGCTCCATCACCAAGTCCTGATAGCACGATGCCAGCGGGCCACACGACAGGGCGCAGTGTGCGAACCTGACCCCGCCACGGCGGGCCGTTGATGGCATTTTGCTAGTGTCGGAGCGGCAATCCGCCTATATTTCTCCTCGCCTACCAGTGAGGGAGCCGGGCTTGACTGATCCGCGCCACACCGTTCGAATCGCTGTCGGAGCTACCGCGCTCGGCGTGTCGGCACTCGGGGCAACTCTGCCGGCCTGCTCCGCACACAGCGGGCCGGGTTCTCCCCCCAGTGCGCCGTCAGCTCCCGCGGCCGCGACCGTCATGGTAGAGGGACATACGCACACAATTTCCGGAGTGGTCGAGTGCCGCACCTCGCCAGCGGTAAGGACGGCGACGCCGTCGGAGTCGGGGACTCAAACTACACGGGTTAACGCACACGACGATTCGGCCTCGGTGACACTGTCCCTGTCCGACTCCACGCCCCCAGACGTCAATGGTTTTGGTATCTCCCTTAAAATCGGAAGCGTCGACTACCAGATGCCCTACCAGCCGGTTCAGTCCCCAACTCAGGTCGAAGCGACCAGGCAGGGCAAGAGTTACACACTGACCGGGACGGGTCACGCGGTGATCCCGGGCCAAACCGGCATGCGTGAGCTGCCGTTCGGGGTACATGTAACCTGTCCGTAACTACACTGATTGCGCGACAAGGGAATTAGCCGCGTTGGCAGGCAACACGGAGGTGACCGGTGCAAGCCCGTGGTCAGGTCCTGATCACCGCCGCGGAACTGGCTGGCATGATCCAGGCCGGCGATCCGGTGTCGATCCTGGATGTGCGCTGGCGGCTTGATGAACCTGACGGGCATGCGGCCTACCTACAGGGTCACCTGCCGGGAGCGGTATTTGTGTCACTCGAGGACGAACTGAGCGATCATACGATCGCCGGCCGGGGCCGGCACCCGCTGCCGTCGGGGGCTAGTCTGCAAGCCACCGTCCGCCGATGCGGAATCCGACACGATGTGCCGGTCGTGGTCTACGACGACTGGAATCGAGCCGGTTCCGCGCGAGCGTGGTGGGTGTTAACTGCGGCTGGGATCGCGAATGTACGCATTCTAGACGGCGGCTTGCCCGCGTGGCGGTCCGCAGGCGGCAGCATCGAGACCGGCCAGGTCAGCCCGCAGCTCGGGAATGTGACTGTGCTGCACGATGATTTGTATGCCGGACAGCGGCTAACCCTAACGGCGCAGCAAGCCGGTGCGGGTGGTGTGACGCTGCTCGATGCGCGCGTACCGGAACGTTTCCGCGGCGATGTCGAGCCCGTGGATGCGGTTGCCGGTCACATCCCCGGCGCCATCAACGTTCCCAGCGGTAGTGTCCTGGCCGACGACGGCACGTTCCTTGGCAATGGCGCCCTTAACGCACTGCTGTCCGACCACGGCATCGATCACGGTGGCCGCGTGGGTGTCTACTGCGGCTCGGGTGTCAGCGCAGCTGTCATCGTCGCGGCACTGGCAGTGATCGGCCAGGATGCGGAGCTGTTTCCAGGGTCATGGTCGGAGTGGAGTTCGGATCCGACCCGTCCCGTCGGCCGTGGCACTGCATAGTCAGACGCCGGCCCAGTTCTGCAGGAAGGCTTCGGTGACCCGGGCGGCGTTGTTGGCCGCAATCTGCTTGTAAACGAAGAACTGGACGGGGAAGCCCGGCAGATGCAGCGGGTCGCCGGGCCCGTCGGACATACCGCGAATTCCCAGGAACGGGACGCCGTGTGCATCGGCGACCGCCTGCGCGGCTGCCGTCTCCTGGTCAACCGCGTCGAAGCCGGGGTTCACCGTCGATACGATGTTCAGGTTGCTGATCAGAGCGTTCTTCAGCCAGGGTCCCGCCGCCTGGAAAAAGTTACCGGTATAGCCAAGTGAGCGATCGGGTGCACTACAGGGTTGGCAGCAAAAACGCTGCCGCCGTTCGGGATGCAAGGAAAAGCCTGGCCGTTGTTCTTGTCGGAGCTAGACCCGTCACCGCCGACGAACAGTTGCGGCTGGCGCCCCAGGTGGTTCAACCGGACGACCGGAACGTTCCTGCACAGACAGACAGGATTGCCGAGCGTGTTGATGTTGTCCAGTACAACAGAAAGCGTCTGGGCAGTAGCCAGCATGCCGGGATCGACCCCACGGAATGTTGCCCCGTTGTCCAGGGTCCACCGTGCTGGTATTGCCACGTCCCCAATGCTGGTGCGGCCGGCACCACCGGCGACGCCCGAGAACATCACGGCGGCAATGGCAATGGAAGAAGCACAGGTAAAGCGTGCGAAGGCGGTCTCGGTGGTGTTGGTAGCGTTCACTAGGCCGATGCCGGTCATCGCCACAATCACCTTCTTGCCGCTGATCGAGCCCAGGTAGTAGCGACGACGGTCGGCGACCACCACCGGGTTGGCGTCCAGCGCGGTGTGCGCCAGCACCGCGTCGGCCTCAGCCGGAAACGCCGACAAGACCAGCGTGCGCTGTTCGCACGGGATCACATTTGCCACGTATCCGGGATCGGCCGCCGCCACGCCACAGCCCAGCGACAACGCGGCCGCCACCAAAAGACAGTGCCGCAAAGGCGCGCCCACAATCCCTTATCCCCAAAAATCGTGATTTGACATGGATGCCGGAACTCTCTGTCATTTAGCCGTGGCCGATTTGGGGCTTGGCCCTGATTTTCGCGCACCATCGGCGACGGACGAATATTTGTTATCGTTTTTTTCGTCTAGCGATTCCTCGGCGTTATTTCATCGCGGCGGAACGAGCCGCCCTATGACCAACTGTGCAAGCGTGATTGGTCGATAGCCCCGGTCGGGCTATGTTCCCCGGTGTGGCTAGACCAGTTGACCGGTGCGGGACGCGGATACGGCTAGTCTGCCGGAGTGATACCTAACCCACTCGAGGAGCTAACGCTCGAGCAACTGCGAAGCCAACGCACGAGCATGAAGTGGCGTGCGCACCCAGCCGACGTCTTGCCGTTGTGGGTCGCGGAGATGGACGTGAAGCTTCCGCCGACGGTGGCCGATGCCCTCCGTAGAGCTATCGACGACGGCGACACCGGATATCCCTATGGAACGGAGTATGCCGAAGCCGTCCGCGAATTCGCTTGCCAACGTTGGCAATGGCACGACCTGGAAGTGAGCCGCACGGCCATCGTTCCCGACGTCATGCTCGGCATCGTCGAAGTGCTGCGTCTGATCACCGACCGCGGTGACCCTGTGATCGTCAACTCCCCGGTATATGCGCCGTTCTACGCTTTCGTGTCGCATGACGGCCGCCGAGTGATCCCAGCGCCGCTGCGGGGAGACGGCCGGATCGATTTGGACGCGCTGCAGGAAGCGTTCTCGAGCGCGCGTGCTTCAAGCGGCTCGAGCGGCAACGTCGCCTACCTCCTGTGCAATCCGCACAACCCGACGGGGTCGGTGCACACCGCCGACGAACTGCGCGGCATCGCGGAACGCGCCCAACGGTTCGGTGTCCGGGTGGTGTCCGACGAGATTCATGCCCCTCTTATCCCGTCCGGGGCACGGTTTACGCCCTATCTGAGCGTCCCCGGTGCGGAAAACGCATTCGCACTAATGTCGGCTTCCAAGGCGTGGAATCTCGGCGGACTCAAGGCAGCCCTGGCCATTGCCGGTCGCGAGGCGGCGGCCGACCTCGCTCGGATGCCCGAGGAGGTCGGTCACGGCCCCAGCCACCTGGGTGTCATCGCGCACACCGCGGCGTTCAGGACTGGTGGCAACTGGCTCGACGCGCTGCTGCGCGGTCTGGACCACAATCGAACGTTGCTAGGCGCTCTGGTCGACGAGCATCTTCCCGGGGTGCAATACCGATGGCCGCAGGGTACTTACCTGGCGTGGCTGGATTGCCGAGAACTCGGCTTCGATGACGCGGCTAGCGACGAGATGACCGAAGGCCTGGCGGTGGTGTCAGATCTGTCCGGGCCAGCCCGCTGGTTCCTCGACCACGCGCGGGTTGCGCTCAGTTCTGGTCACGTCTTCGGGATTGGCGGTGCCGGGCATGTGCGCATCAACTTCGCGACCTCCCGAGCCATTCTCATCGAGGCGGTATCGCGGATGAGCCGGTCACTACTCGAGCGCCGGTAGCGCGTCCAGAGAACCGCTAGCGCCAACACGATCACCTCGGGTGACGGTCTTGTCCGCTCGGCGGCCCTTCAGTGCCCAGCCAATGCGGCCGACCCCGCGGCGGCCGCATTCGGTAGACAAAGGAAGTCTGACACCGTAGGCGCCTCGTTGATCGCGTTTTCGCCGAGAAACGTGAAGGCCGTTTGCCCGCCCGTGCGGATCAGCTACGATCAAGGCGACACATGGACCAGTCGGCCAACCATGCGTGTCTGCCCACCCCGCTGGCGAGCACAACAGGGCGCGGGCAAGATCATGAGATGCCTGTCGAAGAGACCTCCACCCCCCAGAAGCTGCCCCAATTTCGTTATCACCCCGATCCCGTCGGCACCGGCTCGATAGTCGCCGACGAGGTGAGCTGCGTGAGCTGCGAGCAACGTCGGCCCTACACCTACACCGGCCCGGTGTATGCGGAGGAGGAGCTTAACGAGGCCATCTGTCCTTGGTGTATCGCAGATGGCAGTGCGGCGAGTCGCTTCGATGCCACGTTCACCGACGCCATGTGGGCGGTGCCCGACGACGTTCCAGAGGACGTGACCGAGGAAGTGCTGTGCCGAACACCCGGGTTCACGGGCTGGCTGCAGGAGGAATGGTTGCATCACTGCGGGGACGCCGCCGCCTTCCTTGGCCCGGTGGGCGCCAGCGAGGTGGCCGACCTCCCTGACGCCCTGGATGCGCTGCGCAATGAGTACCGCGGCTACGACTGGCCCGCCGACAAAATCGAGGAATTCATCCTGACGCTCGATCGAAACGGGCTGGCGACCGCCTACCTCTTCAGGTGCCTGAGCTGCGGCGTCCACTTGGCCTACGCCGATTTCGCTTAACCTCGGCGGCGACTGAGTCGACGCGAGCGCGGATATCGGACGCTTTTGCACAACAATGGTTCCGACGTGGCACAGCTCAGAGAGGAGCAGATCATGGATGTCCTACGCACCCCAGACTCCCGGTTCGAACACCTGGTGGGCTACCCGTTTGCACCGCACTATGTCGATGTGACGGCCGGCGACACCCAGCCGTTGCGAATGCACTACGTCGACGAGGGCCCGGGCGACGGTCCGCCGATCGTCTTGCTGCACGGCGAGCCCACCTGGAGTTATCTGTACCGAACCATGATTCCGCCGCTCTCCGCCGCCGGGCACCGTGTGCTCGCGCCCGACCTGATCGGCTTCGGCCGCTCCGACAAGCCGACTCGCATCGAGGACTACACCTACCTGCGGCACGTCGAGTGGGTGACGTCCTGGTTCGAGAATCTCGACCTGCACGACGTTACGCTCTTCGTGCAGGACTGGGGGTCATTGATCGGTCTGCGCATCGCTGCCGAGCACGGTGACCGGATCGCGCGGCTGGTGGTCGCCAACGGGTTTCTCCCCGCCGCGCAGGGGCGCACCCCACTCCCCTTCTACGTGTGGCGGGCGTTTGCGCGCTATTCTCCGGTGCTTCCCGCTGGCCGTCTGGTGAACTTCGGCACCGTCCACAGGGTTCCCGCCGGGGTCCGAGCCGGCTACGATGCACCTTTCCCCGACAAAACGTATCAAGCCGGCGCCCGGGCGTTCCCACGGTTGGTGCCGACCTCACCCGACGATCCGGCGGTACCGGCCAACCGCGCGGCATGGGAAGCCCTGGGCCGGTGGGACAAACCGTTCCTTGCCATCTTCGGTTATCGCGACCCGATACTCGGGCAAGCGGACGGTCCGCTGATCAAGCACATTCCCGGCGCGGCGGGTCAGCCGCACGCCCGCATCAAGGCCAGCCACTTCATCCAGGAGGACAGCGGAACCGAACTCGCCGAACGCATGCTCTCCTGGCAGCAGGCAACGTAACCGCGACGGCTGCGGACGAAGGATCGGCAGAATGGCGATGGAGATGGCGATGATGGGCCTGCTCGGCACCGTGGTGGGTGCCTCGGCCATGGGCATCGGGGGGATTGCGAAGTCGATCGCGGAAGCGTATGTCCCGGGGGTCGCGGCTGCCAAGGACCGTAGGCAGCAGATGAACGTCGATCTGCAAGCACGGCGCTACGAGGCGGTGCGAGTGTGGCGGTCTGGGTTGTGCAGTGCCAGCAACGCCTACCGGCAATGGGAGGCCGGGTCTCGGGACACCCATGCGCCCAACGTCGTCGGCGACGAGTGGTTCGAAGGTTTGCGGCCGCACCTGCCCACCACTGGGGAGGCAGCGAAGTTCCGTACCGCTTACGAAGTCCGTTGCGATAACCCAACTCTCATGGTGCTTTCGCTTGAGATTGGCCGTATCGAGAAGGAATGGATGGTGGAGGCGAGCGGCCGGACACCAAAGCACCGGGGATGACTGCGAAGACTCGCGGTTGGTAGCGCACCCGGCTGGTGCGGCGCCGACAAGCTGCCCACATTCGGTGACACTGAATTTCTGCAGCAAAAGCGCGAGTGACCAACGGTCTGCGAAATTACCGGCTCGGGGTCGGCTACACCGTCGAGCGACGCGGTCGCCGCCGCGCCGAGCCCCTCGGTACGGTGGCAGACATGAAATATCTGGACGTCGACGGAATCGGACAGGTCAGCCGGATCGGGTTGGGCACTTGGCAGTTCGGCTCGCGTGAATGGGGATATGGGGACCGGTACGCCACCGGCGCCGCCCGCGACATTGTCAAACGCGCACGCGCCTTGGGGGTCACGCTGTTCGATACCGCCGAGATCTACGGCCTGGGCAAAAGCGAGCGTATTCTCGGGGAGGCCCTCGGCGACGACCGCACCGAGGTGGTGGTGGCTAGCAAGGTCTTCCCGGTCGCGCCGTTTCCGGCGGTGATCAAGAACCGCGAGCGCGCCAGTGCGCGGCGGCTGCAGCTGAACCGTATCCCGCTGTATCAGATCCACCAGCCCAACCCGGTGGTCCCCGATTCGGTGATCATGCCGGGGATGCGTGACCTGCTGGACAGCGGCGACATTGGCGCGGCCGGTGTCTCCAACTACTCACTGGCGCGATGGCGGAAGGCCGACGCCGCGCTTGGGCGCCCAGTCGTCAGCAACCAGGTACATTTCTCGCTCGCCCACCCTGATGCGCTCGAAGATCTGGTGCCGTTCGCCGAGCTCGAGAACCGCATCGTGATCGCCTACAGCCCGCTGGCGCAAGGACTATTGGGTGGCAAGTACGGACTCGAGAATCGTCCCGGTGGCGTGCGCGCGTTGAACCCGCTGTTCGGCACCGAGAACCTGCGCCGGATAGAGCCGCTGCTGGCTACGTTGCGCGCCATCGCCGTCGACGTCGACGCCAAGCCCGCCCAGGTGGCACTGGCCTGGCTGATTAGCCTGCCGGGGGTGGTCGCCATTCCCGGAGCGTCCAGTGTCGAGCAACTCGAGTTCAACGTCGCGGCCGCTGACATCGAGCTCAGCGCGCAATCCCGCGACGCGCTCACCGACGCCGCCCGGGCGTTTCGCCCGGTTTCCACCGGCCGCTTCCTCACCGACATGGTGCGTGAGAAGGTCAGCCGTCGTTGAGCTCGCTACAAGGTACGCGCGAGACGTTCGGCCAGCAGCTCGGCGAACCTCGCCGGATCCTCGAGTGCGCCGCCTTCGGCGAGAAGCGCTGTGCCGTAAAGTAATTCCGCGGTTTCGGCCAATGATTTCTCGGCATCGTCTGCGCGGTCCTGGTGGGCTTGGCGCAGGCCGGTCACCAACGGATGGCTCGGGTTGAGCTCAAGTATCCGCTTGCCGACCGGAACCTCCTGGCCGGAAGCCCGGTAGATGCGCGCGAGCGCGGGTGTCATCCCGAAGGCATCGGTGATCAGACAGGCCGGTGACTCGGTCAGGCGGGTGGACAGCCGCACCTCCTTGACGTGATCGCTCAACGTCTCCTGCAACCAGGTCAGCAGGTCGGCAAATTCCTTCTGCCGCTCCTCGCGCTCGGCCTCGCTGGTGTCCTCTTCGGAACTCAAGTCCACCTCGCCCTTGGCAACCGACTGCAGCGGTTTGCCGTCGAACTCCGGCACCATTCCCACCCAGACCTCGTCGACCGGGTCGGTGAGCAGCAGCACTTCGTACCCCTTGGCCTTAAACGCCTCCAGGTGCGGTGACTTCAGCAGTTGTTGGCGCGTCTCGCCGGTGGCGTAGAAGATCTGTTGCTGACCGTCCTTCATGCGCTCGACGTATTCGGCCAGCGTGGTGGGTTCCTCCTCGCTGTACGTGGAGACAAACGAAGAAATACCGAGCAGGGTCTCCCGGTTATCGATGTCTGACAGCAGTCCCTCTTTGAGGACCCTGCCGAACTGTGTCCAGAACGTGCGGTAGTCCTCCGGCCGGCTGGACTGCACGTCCTTGATCGTGGACAGCACCTTCTTGGTCAGCCGCCGGCGGATGGCCTTGATCTGCCGGTCCTGCTGCAGGATTTCGCGAGAAACGTTGAGCGACATGTCCTGCGCGTCGACCACACCCTTGACAAAACGCAAGTACTCGGGCATGAGCTGGTCGCAGTCGCCCATGATGAACACCCGCTTGACGTAGAGCTGGATACCGACGTGGGCGTCCCGGTCGAACAGATCGAACGGGGCATGAGACGGGATGAACAGCAGGGCCTGGTACTCGAAGGTGCCCTCGGCCTTCATCGCGATGATCTCGAGCGGGTCGTCCCAGGCGTGCGCGACGTGTTTGTAGAACTCCTTGTACTCCTGCTCAGACACCTCTTCTTTGGGCCTCGCCCACAGCGCCTTCATCGAGTTGAGGGTTTCGGTTTCGATGGTGACGGTCTCCTCGCCGCCTTCCCCCCCTTCTTCCTGGGAGGCTGGGGTGCGGCGCTCGACGTCCATCCGGATGGGCCAGGCGATGAAGTCGGAGTATTTCTTGACCAGGTTACGGATCTTCCATTCCGAGGTGTAGTCGTGCAGGTCGTCCTCGGCGTCTTCCGGCTTGAGGTGCAGGGTGACCGACGTGCCCTGGGGGGCATCCTCGACGGACTCGATGGTGTAGGTGCCCTCACCGCTGGACTCCCATCTGGTGGCCGCGCTCTCGCCAGCCTTGCGGGTAAGCAGTTGGACCTTGTCGGCCACCATGAACGACGAGTAGAAGCCGATGCCGAACTGACCGATCAGTTCCTCGGAGGCGGCCGCGTTCTTGGCCTCACGCAGCTGTGCGCGCAGCTCGGCGGTGCCCGACTTGGCCAGCGTGCCAATCAGATCCACCACCTCCTCGCGCGCCATCCCGATGCCGTTGTCACGAACGGTAAGAGTCCTTGCAGCTTTGTCTGCGTCGATCTCGATGTGCAGATCGGAGGTGTCGACCTCCAGGTCCTTGTTCCGCAGCGCCTCAATCCGCAGCTTGTCTAGCGCATCGGAGGCATTCGAGATCAACTCCCGCAGAAACGCGTCCTTATTGGAGTAGACCGAGTGGACCATCAAATCCAGCAGTTGCCGGGCCTCCGCCTGAAACTCCAACTGCTCGACATGGGCGTTCATGAGATTCCTTCCGACGACATAGCGACTCGAATTTAGCGAGCTGCGATCCGGCGCCGAGCTGGGGGTGGCCTGGCTAGGCCGTATCGCGAGCAAGCTGATAGAGGTCGGGATCGTGTGCGCAGACGATGAGTAGATCCGGGTCGTGGCGTCGATGGAGTTCGACGATTCGGGCCTGGTTGTCGCGCAGTTGGTTGCGGTTATACGACAACAGCTTTTCCTCGGCCCGCATCACGAAGGGCACCCGGAACCGGCCATCGAGGGTGCCGCGATGATAGAAGGCGTCGCCGCAGTGCAAAACCCAGCGGTGACCGGCATCGACAGCTACCGCGGCGTGCCCGCGGGTGTGACCGGGCATCGGCACCAGAACGACACCGGTGCCGATGGAATCGAGGGGTTTGGCCGATGCGAATCCGCGCCAGGGTTCCCCGTCGGGACCGTGCTCCACCAGCTTCGGGCCGTGGGCCCACTGTCCGCGTCGATATCGCAGTCGCTCGCGGAGCGAAGGGGCGTGGATGGCACCGCGGGCTTCGGCGGCGGTGACGTGGAGGTGAGCCTCGGGGAAGTCGGCGATCCCGCCGATGTGGTCGAAGTCGAAGTGGGTGAGCACAATGTGTCGAACGTCGGACGTGCGGTAGCCGAGCTGTTCGATCTGGCGGGCCGCGGTTTCGGCCTGCAAGAATGCCGGCCGCAGGACATGACGGAATAGACCTACCCGGCCGGGGTCAAGGCAGTCCTGGATACCGAAGCCGGTGTCCACCAGCACCAATCCATCGTCGGTCTCGACGAGCAGAACGTGGCATAACAGAGCGATGCCAAATGCATTCATGGTGCCGCAGTTGAGGTGGTGGACCTTCACCGGCGGTCCCTTCGCTTCGGGGGCGACACCTAACATACTGGTCGTCAACCTACCGCGACACCGCTGGGACTTTGTGCCATTGCCGGCCACTCGGGGCCGCTGCGGCCTGGAAAAATTGGTCGGGCACGGGCGGCCGCGGGTCGCTACCATCCCACTGTGAATGATTTACTGACCCGCCGACTGCTCACCATGGGCGCGGCCGCCGCAATGCTGGCCGCGGTGCTTCTGCTTACTCCCATCACCGTTCCCGCCGGCTACCCCGGTGCCGTTGCACCGGCCACTGCAGCCTGCCCCGACGCCGAAGTGGTGTTCGCCCGCGGCCGCTTCGAACCGCCCGGGATTGGCACGGTCGGCAACGCATTCGTCAGCGCGCTGCGCTCGAAGGTCAACAAGAATGTCGGGGTCTACGCGGTGAAATACCCCGCCGACAATCAGATCGATGTGGGCGCCAACGACATGAGCGCCCACATTCAGAGCATGGCCAACAGCTGTCCGAATACCCGCCTGGTGCCCGGCGGTTACTCGCTGGGCGCGGCCGTCACCGACGTGGTACTCGCGGTGCCCACCCAGATGTGGGGCTTCACCAATCCCCTGCCTCCCGGCAGTGATGAGCACATCGCCGCGGTCGCGCTGTTCGGCAATGGCAGTCAGTGGGTCGGCCCCATCACCAACTTCAGCCCCGCCTACAACGATCGGACCATCGAGTTGTGTCACGGCGACGACCCCGTCTGCCACCCTGCCGACCCCAACACCTGGGAGGCCAACTGGCCCCAGCACCTCGCCGGGGCCTATGTCTCGTCGGGCATGGTCAACCAGGCGGCTGACTTCGTTGCCGGAAAGCTGCAATAGCCACCTAGCCCGTGCGCGAGTCTTTGCTTCACGCTTTCGCTAACCGACCAACGCGCGCACGATGGAGGGGTCCGTGGTCATATCAAGACAAGAAGGGAGTAGGCGATGCACGCAAAAGTCGGCGACTACCTCGTGGTGAAGGGCACAACCACGGAACGGCATGATCAACATGCTGAGATCATCGAGGTGCGCTCCGCAGACGGCTCGCCGCCATACGTGGTGCGTTGGCTGGTAAACGGGCACGAGACAACGGTGTACCCCGGGTCGGACGCGGTCGTCGTCACCGCCACCGAGCACGCGGAGGCCGAAAAGCGCGCTGCCGCGCGGGCCGGGCACGCGGCGACATAGCCGGTGAAAAGCTCTGCTGGCGATGTGGGGCCTACAGGTCTCACGTGTCGAGCCGCAGCACACGTGTGGCGTTACGCCATAGCCAGTCCTCCAGGACTTCCCGGGGGACCGGCAGCGCACGCATCTCGTCGCACAATTGCAGGTAAGGGCGGTTGATGAGAAATCCGCCGGTACCGTAAACGATCTTGTTGCGGATTGTTGTCTGCCCAAACCGCATCAGCGGCTCCCATCCAGCGCCCGGTGAAGCGAAGTACTTGGGACGGTGCGCGGCCAATTCCAGGTAGACGTTCGGGTGTTTCCAGGCGATCAGGCATGCCTGCAGCACCCACGGGTAGCCGCCGTGGCTCATCAGGATCGTTAACTCAGGGAAGCGGCAGGCAACGTCGTCGATGTGGCGGGGATGGCCGAGATCGCTGAGCCGTGTCCGAGTCCAATCGGCGGAGGTGTGGATGGAAACGGGCACACCAAGCTCGACGCATTTGGCGTAGCAAGGGAAGTAGGCGGGGTCGGATGCGGGCCGTCCAATCATGAACGGACGCAAGCTCAACCCGCGGAAACCGTGCTCGACCACCCAGCGCTCGAACTCGTCGACTGCCGAGTCGCCGGCCAGGATGTCGGCACCGGCGAAGGGTAGGAACCGATCTGGATAGCGGGCCGCGACGGCGGCCACCGAGGCATTGTGGACAAAGGTGACACCACACGTGGACCGTTCATCGAATCCCGTGATCAGACTGCGGGTAATCCCGGCGTCGTCCAGGGAGTCCAGTATTTGGTCGTCTGTCCTGCGTAGCGACTCCGCGTAGGCACCGAACTGCTCGGCGCTGATCGTCGTCTTGGTGAAGACCTCGAAATACGACAGCAGCTCGACGGGAAATCCTTCCCGAAGATCGTCAATGACCTCGGCGGACGGAACGAACGGTGCCCACATATCGATGACCGGCACCCGCGGTTCGGGCGCGGTCATGGGGTGCTCCGCGGGCCAACCGGACCGTGCAGGAAGTCATCGAATCCGGCATCGCGCTCCACGGCGAATGCCTGCTCGAACGTCGTGGCGGGGCGGCCGGTGCACGTCGCCTCCTTGACATCGACTCGCTTCCCGGTGAGGTCGCACAGGACACAACGGTCCAGCGCGCCGTCGTCGGCTTCCTCGGTAGCAATGTCGTGGCTCATCGCTCCTCCGTTGACTGTGTCGACCAGCTGAGCATGCGCTCTTATGCGATTACGCCAAGTCAACTGACCCCGCCGACGCTTCGCATACCTAGTGTCGGCCAGGGCCACCTGGCCCGCCCGGACCTCCCGGCCCGCCTGGTCCGCCCGGACCCCCGGGTCCGCCTGGTCGGTTTACGGCGGGGAGCCAGAACACGCATTGATTCAAGTCGGGGCTCCACACCCAGCCGGGCGCGCAATCATCGTCGGCCCGGCTGTTCGCCGGCTCGACAAGTCCGGTCACCGCCAACACCGTCAACACCGCAGTGAACGCGCAAAGCGCGCAGCGTCGTAGAAAATGCCTCATCGCAGACCTCACGGTTTGTCGTCCGGCGCTGGACCTAGGTTATCGCCACGACCGCCGCGGCGGCAGCACACGTGGCGACTCACCGCGGCCGTAGAACCGGTTGAGCAGCAAGCCACTGCGCGTTGGTAAGAGCGGATCCAAGCGCCGGCAACGGATGGTCGGCGAGGGCGCTGATCGGGCAACGATGCCCAGGCCAGGCGGCCCCAGCGAACGCCGCACCGGCTGGAGGAAGATAGCCCCATGACCCAAACGCTGCGCCTTACCGCGCTGGACGAGATGTTCATCACCGATGACATTGACATCGTTCCTTCGGTGCAGATCGAGGCGCGGGTGTCCGGTCGTTTCGACCTCGACCGGCTTGCCGCTGCCCTGCGCGCCGCCGTCGCCAAGCACGCCCTGGCTCGGGCGCGGCTTGGCCGCGCCAGCCTAACCGCACGGACGCTGTATTGGGAGGTACCCGACCGCGCGGATCACCTCGCCGTGGAGATCACCGATGAACCCGTCGGTGAAGTTCGCAGTCGCTTTTATGCGCGGGCTCCCGAACTGCACCGAAGCCCGGTCTTTGCCGTCGCGGTGGTACGCGAGACCGTGGGCGACCGCCTCCTGCTCAACTTCCACCACGCGGCCTTCGACGGCATGGGCGGGCTGCGTCTGTTGCTCTCACTGGCCCGGGCCTATGCGGGCGAGCCTGACGAGGTCGGTGGCCCTCCGATCGAGGAAGCCCGCAACCTTAAAGGCGTCGCCGGCTCCCGCGACCTGTTCGACGTCCTGATCCGCGCCCGCGGCCTGGCAAAACCGGCCATCGACCGGAAGCGGACCACCCGGGTCGCCCCGGATGGCGGCTCGCCCGACGGGCCGCGCTTCGTGTTCGCCCCACTCACCATCGAGAGCGACGAGATGGCAACCGCGGTTGCTCGTCGACCCGAGGGGGCGACGGTGAACGACCTGGCGATGGCCGCGCTGGCGTTGACGATCCTGCAGTGGAACCGCACACACGATGTCCCAGCCGCCGATTCCGTGTCGGTGAACATGCCGGTGAACTTCCGGCCGACCGCGTGGTCGACCGAGGTCATCTCGAACTTTGCCAGCTACCTGGCGATCGTGCTGCGGGTCGACGAGGTGACCGATCTCGAGAAGGCGACCGCCATCGTCGCCGGGATCACCGGACCATTGAAGCAATCCGGCGCCGCCGGGTGGGTCGTGGATCTGCTCGAAGGGGGAAAGGTGTTGCCGGCGATGCTCAAGCGCCAACTTCAGCTGCTTCTCCCCTTGGTCGAAGATCGGTTCGTCGAAAGCGTCTGTCTGTCCAACCTGGGCCGCGTCGACGTCCCCGCTTTCGGGGGCGAGGCCGGGGACACCACTGAGGTGTGGTTCAGTCCGACGGCGGCCATGAGCGTCATGCCGATCGGGGTTGGCCTCGTCGGCTTCGGAGGAACGCTGCGCGCCATGTTCCGCGGCGACGGGCGAACCATCGGCGGCGAGGCGCTGGGCCGCTTCGCCGCACTGTATCGCGACACACTGCTGACCTGAGGGCCCGGCATGACCGACAACGAGTGCCCGGCCGACAGCCGACGGCGCCATGTCCTGCGGCTCGCCCTGTTCGCCGGGATTTTGCTGGGGCTGTTCTACCTGGTTGCGGTGGCACGAGTCATCCACGTCGACGGGGTCCGTAGCGCGATCGTGGTGGCGACGGGTCCGATCGCACCCCTGGCGTACGTTGTGGTGTCGGCCGCACTCGGCGCGTTGTTCGTCCCGGGCCCGATCCTCGCCGCCGGCAGCGGGGTGCTGTTCGGGCCGCTACTAGACACCTTTGTGACCCTGCCAGCTTTCTCGGCCGGCGCGCAGGCCGGAATGACGCCCAGGCGCTGCTGGGTGTCGATCGCGCCCATCGCCTCGATGCACAGATCGAACGGCGCGGATTGTGGGCGGTGGTCGGTCAGCGCTTCGTCCCCGGCATCTCGGATGCGCTGGCCTCGTACACCTTCGGGGCGTTCGGAGTTCCGTTGTGGCAGATGGTCGTTGGGTCGTTCATCGGGTCGGCGCCACGGGTGTTCGTCTACACCGCGCTGGGCGCGTCGATCACCAACCTGTCGTCGCCG
Source organism: Mycobacterium tuberculosis H37Rv (assembly GCF_000195955.2). Lineage (GTDB taxonomy): Bacteria > Actinomycetota > Actinomycetes > Mycobacteriales > Mycobacteriaceae > Mycobacterium > Mycobacterium tuberculosis. Next base: position 2,577,668 of record NC_000962.3, read on the forward strand.
CTGGTTTACTCGGCGATCGCGGTGTGGTGCGTGACCGCCATCATCGGGGCGTTCGCCGCGCGGCGTTGGTACCGGAAGTGGCGTGCGCGCCCGCGCCGGCGGTGCGGCCTGGCTCAGCTCACGACCGGTAGTCAGCAACGCCACACGAGTCACCGGACACCGGCGGGCGTCGTCATGCCCGGTTCACTGTCCGAGCACCGCCGTCTCCGTCAAGAAGCGCCGGATCGCATCGAGCATCACCCGCCCATCGAGTAGTTCCGGGTCGTTGTGACCCACACCGGGAACCACCACGTATCGCTTAGGCTCGGCGGCCGCTGCGACCAGCCGCTCACTAAGCGTAGCGGGGACGATGTCGTCGCTGCCGCCCGCGATGACCAGCACCGGCGCGTGTACAGAGGCGATGCGCTCGATCGACGGGTAGTGGTCCAGCAGCAACCGGCGCAGCGGCAGCCACGGGTAGTGCACCGCGCCGACCTCGGCCAGCGACGTGAACGGAGATCTCAGCACGAGTGCCGCCGGCGGCCGTTGCACGGCCAGCCCGACCGCCACCGCCGCGCCGAGGGATTCGCCGAAATAGGCAATGCGCGCGGGGTCGACGTCGGACTGGCCGGACAGCCACTCCTGCGCGGCCCGAGCGTCGGCGGCCAGGCCCTGCTCAGACGGCCGACCCGGGTTACCGCCGTAGCCGCGATAGTCAAACAGCAACACCGACAGGCCCAGGCCATGCAGCGCGACAGCCAGCTCCGCACGCATCGACCGGTCGCCGGCGTTGCCATTGCACACCAGCACCGCGGGCCCACTACCGCCCGAAGTATGCGGGAAGTACCAGCCACCCAAGCGCATTCCATCTTGTGTTTCGACCACGACATCGCGGCCGGCGGGCAAAACGGAGGAAGCCGATGGCACCGGACCCGCAGACGGGAAGTAGATTAGCCGACGCTGCTGCGACCAGATGAACATAATCACGCCCGATGCCACCAGCGCGACGATAGCGACCACCGGCAACGCGCGACACCTCTTTAGCGACATCTAGCCCCGCACCGGTGCGACGCATCGAAAGCGGGGTCCCCGCGACCAGTGGATTACCGAAACCACCGTTCCAAACAGAAAATCGACACGAAATTCAACGACGCGGCGGGCCGGCGATGGCCACGAGACACCCACAACCAGCAACCGCCCCAATCATCACGCCAACCAGCTCAGTACACCGCCGTGGCGCGAACACGTGCCTGACCGGTGTGTGCTGAACGAGTACGACCCGTCCCTACAAATTGCGGTGGCGCCGGGTGGCGCCCCCGAACCTGGCGGCACTTGCCGGGGAGCAGGTATGCACTGACCGTCCACGTTCTCGTAGTAGCCGCTAGGACAGGCAAACACCGAAGTCGGCGTCGACGGAGAAATGGCCGGGACGAAGCCGAAACCAACTGCCGCCGCAACAACGCCGACGGCAAACCGCCTCCGAGCAGACACTGCTAGCCTTCGATCATCACGCTTACGACTCCGCGTCCCAGCAAAGCGTACCGAGTACATCGCCAGCCGGGAAGGGATATGGTCCCGCGACTAGCGGATCAGCAGAGTGCGCAGTTCCAGTGCTCTGGCAAACCAACACGTATTGCTCGCCGATCCAACATATTCGTTGAACCTTGAGAAAGGCTTGCGGCGCATCGCCCAGCCCAGCGCCACTGCCACCACGGGAGGAGAAATCCAACCGTCACCACGACACCACGGATAGCGAAGATCAACAAATGCCACCCACGTTCGGGCGCACCAAGGAAGCCACCGTCGCGATACTTACCTATCGTTGCATCCGTTCTGGCGATATTTTTCAACTCGCATTCATGCGCCCCCTCCGCAAGAGCCGGGAGCGGCTAATGGTGGCACCGGGCTACCATCGTCAATAACACACGACAAGGTAAGCGTCGTACCAACAAACGGCGCTGGTACCCGCACTTGATGCCAATAGCTGCCGTCTGGATATCTGATTCCGTCACAATATCCCCACCCGGTAATCCCACCAAAGCCACCGCCAGGGCAATATCCCATCGCACTATTCGGCATGTGCGGATCTTGTCCCGGCGGTGGCGCGGGTTCGGCGTTGGCAGAAACCATAGAAAATTCAACTGCCATAGTCAATGTACCGATTGCGATAGCAATACTATTTTTATACATTTTCTCAACACCTGAATTCATTCGTGTGGGGAATGCAGCCTTTTGGCCCCCACATGCCCGGTGTCCCATCGCTGGCGGGCCAGTAGGGACTTCTTCCACGGCCGGAAGATCATTGCGCGTTGGTTGTGCGAGCGGGCGGCTGACGGCTTCGCATAATGGCGTGGACGGGCTGTCATCGTTGTCCCTCAGCGCTACAACAAGTCAGGGAAACTCTTCACAGGCGGTGCCGTCGTCGCCGTGGTCGAGGCCAAGACGGTAACCCGGCTCACCCCATAGAGCGGGGCCACCCCCGCGTCCCGCCTTGCAGTTCTGGTAGTACCGGAACCACGCGGGTATCGGCGTTGGGGCTGCATGAGCCACAGGTGGCGCCACATCGCCGACCGCGATCACAGCTGCGAGGACCGGTGGACGCTGCATGATGAGCCCTACGTGTAGTACCAGACGGCTTTGGTTGTGACTGGCTGGTCAGTCGCGTAAACCGTGGACCTGGCTACTGCTGAAAGTACCATGACGCGGGGCAACGAAACAGCAGCAACGTCGACAGACAGCGGAACTGTCGGCTACCGCCGATAACGTTGTGTCATGCGTGCGGACATGTCCGTCACCTCGATGCTCGACCGAGAGGTCTACGTATACGCCGAGGTCGATAAGCTGATCGGCCTCCCCGCCGGCACCGCGAAGCGGTGGATCAACGGCTACGAGCGTGGCGGCAAAGATCACCCGCCGATCCTCCGCGTCACGCCGGGAGCTACGCCGTGGGTTACGTGGGGCGAGTTCGTCGAGACTCGCATGCTTGCTGAATACCGCGACCGCCGGAAAGTGCCAATAGTGCGGCAGCGCGCAGCGATTGAAGAACTGCGTGCGCGGTTCAATCTCCGATACCCGCTGGCACATCTGCGGCCGTTCTTGTCAACGCACGAGCGGGATCTGACGATGGGCGGCGAGGAGATTGGTCTGCCGGATGCGGAAGTGACGATCCGTACTGGGCAAGCGTTGCTTGGTGATGCCCGGTGGCTCGCCAGCATCGCGACACCCGGTCGGGATGAGGTTGGCGAAGCCGTGATCGTCGAACTGCCCGTCGACAAGGCCTTTCCCGAAATCGTCATCAACCCAAGCCGATATAGCGGGCAGCCCACGTTCGTTGGGCGTCGTGTGTCGCCGGTGACGATCGCCCAAATGGTAGACGGCGGTGAGGAACGCGAGGACCTGGCCGCCGACTACGGTCTCAGCCTGAAGCAGATTCAAGACGCAATCGACTACACCAAGAAGTACCGGCTGGCCCGACTGGTGGCGGCATAAGGCCCGGCGATGCTCGAAGTCGACAAAGTCACCCATGTTGTCGATGAAAACCTGCTTCGGCTTGGTGTGGCCTTGTCGCCGTCAGAAAAGACACGGCCCGGTTTGGCCGCCCGCCCGTCGACGACCTGCTACCGCAAGGCATCCTCGACACCGACTGGATCCCCATCGTCGGGGGTCGGGTGGGTGGTCATCAGCAACGACAGGCATCTCCGGACGCGGCCAGTGGAGGCCGAGCTGGCGGTCGCCCACAAGCTCAAAGTCGTGCACTTGCATGGCCGTGTGGGCGGACTAGTCCGCGTGGGCACAGCTGACGCGGCTGGCTGCGCGGTGGCCGGCCATTGAGCACCAATATGAGAAGGCACCGGAAGGGCCTTGGTGGTTGTCGGTGCGGAGGAGCAGGACCGCCGTAATGGAGTTCGCGCCCGGCGCCGTCGACACCATAGCGTCGGACAACATGGCTGCCCAAAATGTCCACGATACGGCTGTGAAGACCTCGAGGTGATGGCCGAAAGGTGACCACCTCGCAGTGGTAGGACGACAGCGACCCGATCGAAGGCAATGCCGCCGCATCGAGCGCGACTTTGGGCATGACAGGATTTCGAGTAAGCGCATCAACGTGTCCGAAATGTGGGGCGGGCGGGGCTCGAACCCGCGACCAACGGATTATGAGTCCGCGGCTCTAACCAACTGAGCTACCGCCCCTTGTGCTAACTAGCTGCAGATATGTTCTCCACCGCGACTGAATCAGGGTCGGAATACCGCAGTGATGCCGCAGCACTCTTGATGGCCTGCACAAGCAAACCTGCCACGCCCGCCAGGTCGTCGCTGAGCAGGTGGCCATGGCGGTCCAAGGTCATGGCCGCTGTGGCGTGTCCGAGAAGCCTCTGCACGACTTTGACATTAGCGCCCGCACTGATCGCCAGCGACGCCGTGGTGTGCCTCAGCCCGTGCGGGACCAGGTCGGCAATGCCAACCGCCTTGCATCCCTTGTCGAAGGCTCTGCGGTACTCCTCGATAGGTAGGTGCCCGCCGCGGTAGCTTGGGAACACGAGGGCATTGGGCTCGGTTGGCAGTTCATCACGCAGGCGCTCCGATACCGGCTCGGGGACAGGCACGTGACGCACCCGGTTGGTCGTCGTCTCGACAATCCCGGCGCCGGTCACACAGATGAGCGAATCGTCAACTCCCGGTCCCCACGTTCTTGCGACGCAGGGCCGCTGCCTCGCCGAAGCGCAGTCCGCAGTAGCCGAGAACCAGGGTCAGCGTCAGTACCGCAACAATCCGTGGTACGAATCCGTTACTCACCCACTCCCCCGCGCTCGGTCTTGGCAGCTTCCGCCTCTACCCACGCATCCAGGTCGGCGATATCGCAAAACGTGTGTCGGCCAAGGCGATAGCTGCGCGGACTGGTGCCCAGTAACGCCAGTACCTCAGCGTCGACTCAGGTAGGCCGCCGAGGTATTCGGCTGCGGCCTTGGTGCCCAGCCGAACCACAGATGTCGCCGTCATCGCTCTACTTCCTGTCGTCGCTCAACGCGCTTATGTCCCAATCCCTTTGGCAGTCCCAGGGCCGACCGCAAAATCCTTTCCATTGACCGCACAGTAACCATTAGCCCGATGGCATCTAACAACCGAAGAACGCCGAGAAGTCGACACCAAGATCCCGATGTTTGCCGTAGCAGGAACGGCGGTCACACTCGGGCTGATTCGAGCCAGTCGTACATGTCGCGCCGCGTCCAGCGCCGATCCCGCCCGCCGAGGCGCACATAATGGGGTCCCGGTGCGTCAATTCCGCGCTCTCGCTTTGCAGCCCAGCCGTGCAGGGTCGACACTGGCACACCGGTGATCTCCCGCACCTAGATGGTGGTAAGCATCTCCGCGTGGCTTTCGTTGTCTTCCATCATGTGCTTTGGCCACCAGTAGCGACGACATCACCATAAATCGACACCCTCCGTTGAATTGCGCCGTAAATCGCCACGACGAAAGCCGACGGTCTCCGCTGCGCCGGGGCCTACTCGCCAACGGCCTAAGAGAGAGGCAAGCTGGGGCATTATTCGAACGTTACGAAAGCCAGTTCGATTCATTCGGATATATCGAGAAGGTGCGGTATCGGGGCTCAGGGTATCGAGTCGAAGACGTTTATGCCCGAGCGGACAGTGGACCTAGCGCCGGTGCTGAGCTTCCTGTCGGCCCATGAGCGGCGGCGCGGCCGCACGCTGGCCCCCAGCTACGCGCTGGTGGGCGCCACGAGCACGACCGCGTCGAGCTGCCGCGCGAGGTTCATCAGGCGCTAAGGCAGGTGGTGGCTGCGCTGCACGCCGGCAAGGCGGTGACCATCGCGCCGCAGAGCATGACGCTGACCACCCAGCAGGCCGCCGACCTTCTCGGGGTGAGTCGTCCGACCGTGGTGCGTCTGATCAAGAGCGGCGAGCTGGCCGCCGAGCGCATCGGGAATCGCCACCGGCTCGTGCTCGACGACGTGTTGGCCTACCGGGAGGCCCGCCGGCAGCGCCAGTACGACGCGCTTGCCGAGAGCGCAATGGACATCGACGCCGACGAGGATCCCGAGGTGATTTGCGAGCAGTTGCGTGAGGCGCGGCGTGTTGTCGCCGCGCGCCGTAGAACTGAGCGGCGGCGCGCCTGAGACCATCGCTGCATGCTCGACACGTCGCTGCTGTGGTCAAGCCGGCAGCGCGACTTTCTGTTGTCGTTGGCGACGTCGCCGCGAACTACGACGGGCGGGTGGTGGTGGCGCCGACAGGCCAGGCCGTCGACGTCGCGGTACGTGAAGGCGCCGGCGATGTCGGCTACAGCGTCGAGCGAGAGAATCTTCCGGCCGACGATCCGGTGCGCAACGGCAACCGCTGGCGGGTCATCGCGGTCGACACCGAACACCACCGGATCGCCGCCCGCCGCCTGGGCGACGGCGCACGCGCCGCCTTCAGCGGCGACTACCTGCACGAGCACATCACCCACGGATATGCCATCACCGTCCACGCCAGCCAGGGCACCACGGCTCACTCCACCCACGCTGTGCTGGGCGACAACACCAGCCGAGCAACGCTGTACGTGGCAATGACGCCGGCACGCGAGTCGAACACCGCTTACCTATGCGAGCGAACGGCGGGCGAAGGCGCGCGAGTGGATCTCGCCGGATGGGACCTTTGGGTGAGTGGGAAAGCTGAGGCAATGAGTGACGAGAAATCCGCATCGCCAGTTTGGTGCCGTGTCGGAGCTCGGTGCGATCATCGGGGAAAGCGTTCCTGCTGGTGAGGGCAGAATTGTTGTGCACGTCGTGCGCTATACCGTGGTGACGACTCGCCGAAGCATGGACTAAGGAGGTAGCTGCGATGATGAAGGAGATCGAGCTCCATCTGGTTGACGCTGCCGCCCCCAGCGGCGAGATTGCGATCAAGGACCTAGCCGCCCTCGCGACTGCTCTGCAGGAATTGACGACTCGAATCAGCCGCGACCCAATCAACACGCCCGGGCCTGGTCGCACAAAACAGTTTATGGAAGAGCTCTCGCAACTGGCCAGCGCCCCCGGGCCAGACATCGACGGCGGGATCGACCTAACTGACGATGAATTCCAGGCGTTTCTTCAGGCGGCGCGTTCGTGAATCAAGTAGCGGCGACGGTGGTCGACACCGACGTCTTCAGCCTGATCTAAGACACCGACTCGCGTGACCTCGGCTGCCGCGCCCAGACGCCGTGGCACTTCTGCCGTTCGGTCGCCGCCTGGCTGGCCGGAGTCATCACAGCACGCTCCAATAGCGCCTCATGGAATCAGCCGGCGCCCTCGAATCGAGCCTTACCCGCCCGAAACGACACGCCTCGACGGTACCTGGCGCGCTGACCTGGCCCTACATCAGTCAACGTATACGAACCACAGCGTCGCGGAGCTGCCAGACCGCCGTCAACCGAACACCGTCTGACCGTCAAGCCCAATGCGATACCGTTCGGTGCCCTGCTGCACCCTGGGCGCATCAGCACCCAACGACACTGCAACCTTGTTGCTGGCGTTGCGCATGATGTCAAAGGTCAGCTCGACGGCCTCGTCGTCCGAGAACCGGGAGCGCACCTCGACGGCAACGTCGACGGCGAGGTGCGCAGGGGTCCAAATTAACGCATCTGCATACCTCAGGGCGGCTTTTGCGCGAACGTCGAGCAAGACCGAGGTATCGAAACGCTCGATCTCGCCATACAACGTCTCCGAACCGCCCGCATCAAGCGCGGAGACCTCCCGCAACGACTTGCACACCCGGCAATTGTGCTGCGCAGCTCCACGCAGCCGCACCAGCTCAGAGGTGACCGGGTCCAGTGCCCGCATCCGGGCCACCGCCGGCAGAAATCCGTTGAACACCGCAGCGGACAGATCGGTGTTGTGATCCCAGGAGATCGGCCCGGTTACCCAGCCCAGATACTCCTTGCCGACGCCCAATGCTTCCAACCCGGCGCGCACCCGCGGCACAAAGTCGGCGATGTACATCGCCACAACCGCACCGAAAGCGTCTTCCCCCAAATGCGTCCACAGCAGGGATCGCTGCTCGCCGGTGATCGCTGAGACATCGACGCTGAACTGCTCGGCGAACTCGGCAACGACGGCCTCGGCCGGCGACTCCGGCTCGTTCACCGCAACCTCACACGGCAACGACGGTAGCGACAGCGCCCGCGCGCACACCTGCCTCACCAGCCCCGCAATCCGGCCGTCGCCCGGCGATAGCGCCACCAACCGACACAGATCGTCACGAACCGAAACCGGGGCCGGCACCCTTCACACGCTACTGCGCCTGGCTCACCGAGGACATGTGGAAGTCGGGAATCCGCAGCGGCGGCATCGCGGTACGGGTAACCCAATCTGACCATTCGCGCGGCAGTGTCGGCTCGCTGACACCTGCTTCGGTGGCCCGTCGCAGCAGGTCCAGTGGGCTTTCGTTAAACCGGAAGTTGTTGACCGCCGCGCTGACCTCGCCGTCTTCGACCAGGTAGACACCGTCGCGGGTCAGCCCGGTGAGCAGCAGCGTGGTCGGGTCGACCTCGCGGATGTACCACAGCGTGGTCAGCAACAGTCCGCGCTCGGTGCCCGCGATCATGTCGGCGAGATCGGCCGACCCGCCGGTCATGATCAAGTTGTCGGCGGCGACCGCAACTGGGGCGTCGAATTTGGCGGCAGTGGCCCGTGGATACGCCAGCGCATTGATCACACCGCTGCGGATCCAGTCCACCTGGCTGATTTCCATGCCGTTGTCGAACACCGATTGCGTCTCCGAGGAGTTGCTCACCGCCACAAACGGCGTACACGCCAGACCCGGCGCAGCCGGATCGGTGAACAACGTCAGCGGCAGCTCGGTCAACCGCTCTCCCACCCGGGTTCCACCGCCAGGAGCCGAGAAAGCGGTTCGGCCCTCCTGCGCGCCGCGCCCGGCCATCGACCAACCCAGGTAGATCATCATGTCGGCCACCGTCGACGGAGGCATGATGGTCTGGTAGCGCCCGGCCGGCAGCTCGACGGTGCGTTGCGCCCACCGCAGCCGCGTCGACAGCCGCTCGAGCATCAGATCGATGGGCACCTCGACGAAATCGGGTGTGCCGATCCCCACCCAAGCGCTGGCGTCGCCGCGTTTGGCGTTGATCTCGATCGCCCCGGTGGGCTGGGTGTAGCGGCGGCGCAGACCCGTCGACGATGCCAGAAACGTCGTGGACACACTGCGGTGCGCGTAGCCGTACAAGCGGTCGGCCCCGCGGAAGCCCCTGCTCAGTGAGCCGGCGATACCGGTGAAAACCCCTGCCCCGGTGCCCGGAACCGGGGCATCCCAGTCGTCGGGCTCTCCGGTATCGGCAAGCAGCGGCGCGGCATCACCGGCCTCCGGCGCGGAGCGGGCCGCGTCCTGGGAGGACACCACCAGACCGGGCAGCACCGACGGGTCCACTTCGGCGGAGACCACGGAGCCGACGAAGGCGCTATCTCCCCGTCGGACGATCGAAATCACGGTGACGTTTCGGCTGTGGGAAACGCCGTTGGTGGTCATCGAATTGCCCGCCCAACGCAGTGTCGCCTCGACCTTTTCGGTGACCAGCACCATGGTCTCGTCCGCCCGGCCAGACCTGGCCGCTTCCTTTAAAACGATGTTGACGGCGTGCTGCGGCTCGATCATCGACCACCTTCAGTACGAGTATTGAGCACATTGACGCCCCGGAACAACGCCGACGGACAGCCATGGCTGACCGCGGCAACCTGGCCGGGCTGGGCCTTGCCGCAGTTGATGGCTCCGCCCATTCGCCAGGTCGACGGCCCGCCCACGGCTTCCATGGCATTCCAGAAATCGGTGGTGCTCGATTGATAGGCGACATCACGCAGCTGCCCGTACAGCTGGCCACCTCGGATGCGGAAGAAACGCTGGCCGGTGAACTGAAAGTTGTAGCGCTGCATGTCGATCGACCATGACTTGTCGCCGACAATATAGATCCCGTCGTCGACCCGGCCGATCAGGTCCGCGGTGCTGAGGTCTTCGATGCCCGGCTGCAGCGATATGTTGGCCATCCGCTGGATCGGCACGTGATGTGGCGAGTCGGCATACGAGCAGCCGTTGGAACGTGGCTCCCCCAACCGTGGGGCGAACGCCCGGTCGAGCTGGTAACCAACGAACACCCCGTCACGCACTAGATCCCAGCTCTGCGCGGCCACTCCCTCGTCGTCGTAACCGACGGTGGCCAAGCCGAATTCGGCGGTACGGTCGGCGGTCACGTTCATCACCGGCGAGCCGTAGCGCAGGGTGCCGAGTTTGTCTGGGGTGGCAAACGATGTCCCGGCATAGGCAGCCTCGTAGCCGATGGCACGGTCGTATTCGGTTGCGTGGCCGATGGATTCGTGAATAGTCAGCCATAGGTTAGTGGGGTCGATCACCAGGTCGGTGGGCCCCGGCATCACGCTAGGCGCTCGGACCTTCTCGGCCAACAGCGATGGCAGCTGCGCGAGCTCGTCGGTCCAGTTCCAGATCTCGTCGCCGGCCACCACTTCCCAGCCCCGGGCGGTCGGCGGAGCCAACGTCCGCATCGATTCGAAGTTGCCCGCCGCGGAATCAACAGCAACCGCATCCAGGCACGGCAGCAGCCGCACCCGCTGTTGGGTAATCGATGACCCGAAGGTGTCGGCGTAGAAGGTCTGCTCCTTGACGGCGTTCAAGCTGGCCGATACGTGGTCGATGCCGTCGGCGTCCAGTAACCGCCCGGAGTAGTCGCGCAGCACGGCGATCTTCTCGGAGGCGGGAACGCCGAACGGATCGATCCGGTAGTTCGAGACCCACTCCGCGTCGGTGTATACGGGCTCGGGCGCCAATCTGACCCGCTCGGTGTTCAGCGCCGCCAGCACGGTAGCCACGTGTACCGCATGGCGAGCGGTCGCGGCCGCGACGTCGGGTGCCAACTCAGCATGGGAGGCGAATCCCCACGTGCCCGCGACGATTACCCGGACGGCCAGGCCGAGCTCACGGCTGATCACCGCGGTCTCCAGCTCACCGTCACGCAGTTGGATGATCTCGGTGCTAATGCGGTGAACCCGCAGGTCGGCGTGGCTGGCCCCGGCCGTGGCGGCCGCCGACAATGCGGCGTCGGCCAACTGCTGGCGCGGCAGGTCCAGGAAGTCTTCATCGATCCCCCGGTTCGGTGTCACGACTCCACCGTAACGACCAGCTTTAATACACCCATGCGCGACGCGCCACGTCGGAGGACGGCACTGGCATATGCCCTGCTGGCGCCCAGCCTGGTGGGCGTGGTCGCCTTCTTGTTGCTGCCCATCCTGGTGGTGGTATGGCTGAGCCTGCACCGGTGGGACTTGCTGGGCCCACTGCGCTACGTCGGCCTGACCAACTGGCGGTCGGTGCTGACCGATTCCGGCTTCGCAGACTCATTGGTGGTCACCGCCGTCTTCGTGGCGATCGTGGTCCCGGCGCAGACAGTACTGGGACTGCTGGCCGCGTCCCTGCTGGCCCGGCGACTGCCGGGCACCGGCCTGTTCCGCACGCTGTACGTGCTGCCCTGGATCTGTGCACCGCTGGCGATCGCGGTGATGTGGCGCTGGATTGTGGCGCCCACCGACGGCGCGATCAGCACTGTGCTCGGACACCGCATCGAATGGCTCACCGATCCAGGCCTCGCGCTTCCTGTGGTTTCGGCCGTCGTGGTGTGGACCAACGTCGGATATGTCTCGTTGTTCTTCCTAGCCGGATTAATGGCGATTCCGCAGGACATTCACAACGCCGCACGCACCGACGGCGCCAGTGCCTGGCAGCGCTTCTGGCGCATCACCCTGCCCATGTTGCGGCCCACCATGTTCTTCGTCCTGGTTACCGGAATCATCAGCGCCGCACAGGTTTTCGACACCGTCTACGCGCTGACTGGCGGTGGGCCGCAGGGCAGCACCGACCTGGTGGCCCACCGCATCTACGCCGAGGCGTTTGGGGCCGCGGCAATCGGGCGGGCATCGGTGATGGCGGTGGTGCTGTTCGTCATCCTGGTCGGTGCCACCGTGGTGCAGCATCTGTATTTCCGGCGGCGGATCAGCTATGAGCTCACCTAGTCGCGTCTCCAACACTGCGGTCTACGCGGTGCTGACGATCGGCGCGGTAATCACGCTGTCCCCCTTCTTGCTTGGCCTGTTGACCTCGTTCACTTCCGCACACCAGTTCGCGACGGGTACTCCGCTGCAGTTGCCGCGACCGCCCACGCTGGCCAACTACGCCGATATCGCCGATGCCGGATTTCGCCGCGCGGCGGTGGTGACCGCGTTGATGACGGCGGTGATCCTGCTGGGCCAGCTGACATTTTCGGTGCTGGCCGCCTACGCGTTCGCGCGGTTGCAATTTCGGGGACGTGATGCGTTGTTCTGGGTCTACGTCGCAACCTTGATGGTGCCGGGGACGGTGACCGTGGTGCCGCTGTATCTGATGATGGCCCAGCTAGGCCTGCGCAACACGTTCTGGGCGTTGGTGCTCCCGTTTATGTTCGGTTCGCCGTACGCGATTTTCCTGCTACGCGAGCACTTTCGCCTCATCCCAGATGACTTGATCAATGCCGCGCGCCTCGACGGTGCCAACACTTTGGACGTGATCGTGCATGTGGTGATCCCAAGCAGCCGGCCGGTCCTGGCCGCCTTGGCGATGATCACCGTGGTCTCGCAGTGGAACAACTTCATGTGGCCGTTGGTGATCACCAGCGGCCACAAATGGCGTGTCCTAACGGTGGCGACGGCTGACCTGCAGTCGCGGTTCAACGACCAGTGGACGCTGGTGATGGCGGCGACCACGGTGGCAATCGTGCCGCTGATTGCGCTCTTCGTGACCTTCCAGCGGCACATCGTCGCATCGATTGTGGTCTCGGGGCTCAAGTGACCCGGCCCCGCCAGTCCACGCTGGTCGCCACCGCCCTTGTGCTGGTGGCGATCCTGCTGGGTGTGACGGCGGTGCTATTGGGGCTCTCCGCCGAACCGCGTGGCGGAAAGATCGTCGTAACGGTGCGACTCTGGGACGAGCCGATTGCTGCGGCGTATCGACAGTCGTTTGCGGCATTCACCCGCAGCCATCCCGATATCGAGGTGCGCACCAATCTGGTGGCCTATTCGACCTACTTCGAAACCCTGCGCACCGACGTGGCTGGCGGCAGCGCGGACGACATCTTCTGGCTATCCAACGCCTACTTCGCCGCCTACGCTGACAGTGGCCGGCTAATGAAGATTCAGACCGATGCCGCCGACTGGGAGCCGGCGGTGGTTGACCAGTTCACTCGGTCCGGCGTCTTGTGGGGTGTGCCGCAACTGACGGACGCCGGAATTGCCGTGTTCTACAACGCCGATCTGCTGGCTGCCGCCGGTGTCGACCCCACGCAGGTGGACAACTTGCGATGGAGTCGCGGCGATGACGACACCTTGCGCCCGATGCTGGCTAGGCTCACCGTCGACGCCGATGGACGCACCGCCAACACGCCAGGATTCGATGCTCGGCGGGTCCGCCAGTGGGGATACAACGCCGCCAACGATCCTCAGGCCATCTACCTTAACTACATCGGCTCGGCCGGCGGTGTGTTCCAGCGCGACGGCAAGTTCGCGTTCGATAACCCCGGCGCCATCGAAGCCTTCCGCTATCTGGTCGGCCTGATCAACGACGACCACGTCGCACCGCCGGCCTCGGACACCAACGACAACGGCGATTTCTCCCGTAACCAGTTTCTGGCTGGCAAGATGGCGCTATTCCAGTCCGGCACCTACAGTTTGGCGCCGGTAGCCCGTGACGCCCTCTTCCACTGGGGTGTGGCGATGCTTCCCGCCGGCCCCGCAGGCCGGGTAAGCGTCACCAATGGTATTGCTGCAGCTGGTAATTCGGCGTCCAAACATCCGGATGCGGTGCGTCAGGTGCTGGCCTGGATGGGCAGCACGGAGGGCAACTCCTACCTGGGCCGCCACGGTGCGGCCATCCCCGCGGTGTTGTCTGCGCAACCGGTCTACTTCGACTACTGGTCTGCTAGGGGCGTCGATGTCACGCCGTTCTTCGCGGTGTTGAACGGTCCGCGCATTGCGGCCCCCGGCGGCGCCGGCTTCGCCGCCGGACAGCAGGCCCTCGAACCCTACTTCGACGAAATGTTCCTCGGCCGTGGCGATGTCACGACAACCCTGAGGCAGGCACAGGCGGCGGCCAATGCTGCCACACAGCGCTAGTTGCGATCTAGCCCGGTAGTACTAGCACGGGGACCGGGCTGTAGCGAATGATCTTGCCACTCCAGGAGCCGAGGAATACTCTCGCGACATCACCGAACGGCGAGGTGCCCAAGGCCAGGATCTCCCCGTCCTGCCAGTCCGCAGCGTCCAGCGCCTGCGCCCAGCCGTTCCCGGTGACCACTTGCAGCACAACGTCTTCACTCACGACGCCGTTAATTCTTAGTTTTTCCAACAGTTCTCGCGCTTGCGCCGCCCATGCCTCCAGAACCGAAGCCTCGGCATGCAGCCCCACTTCGGGCGGATACATGGTCCGGCCGCGGACCGCGAATGTGATCACCCGCATCGGCACGCCATACCGGCTGGCCAGGTGGCCGCATCGCCTCACCACGTCGACCGAACCCGACGTCGCGGAGTAGCCGCAGCTGAGCCGTGTCAACCGGTCGGTGTAGCAACGGTAGCGGCGGGGGGTGATCGCCACCGGTACCGGCGACGAATGCAGCAGCCGGTCGGCGGTCGAGCCGATCAACACCCGCGCGCGCCGCCCGCTGGGAAACGACCCCAGCACCAGCACCTCGGCTTCGAGTTCCTCGACGACGTCGAGCAGACCAGCCGACACCGATCGGTGTGCGCGGTGGTGGTAGCTGACCTCGATCCCGTCGGCCAGTCTGCGCAGGTAGCGCTGGGCCTCTCGCGCGGAGGCGGCAGCCAGCTGCTCAGACCAGAGCTCGTACTCGGCGTCGACGCGGGCGAGCGACGGTGTCGGCCAGTGCCTGCGCACGATGGTGGCCACTGTGAGCGACGTCTTGTGCATCCGCGCGACGCGGACGGCTAGATGTAATGCGGACGGACCGACCTTGCCAGCCAAATACCCGACGACGATGGTCACGGCACTTCCTCGTTGAGCGCACTGTGGTGCCGACCCCACATCAGGTAAAAGATCACTGCCACCGCCACCCATCCGCTGAACGCCAGCCAGGTGTACCAGTGCAAGCTGGCCAGGATATACCCGCAGGCCAGCACCGAAAGAACAGGCGTCACAGGGTAACCGGGTACCTTGAACCCTCGGGGTAAGTCGGGCTCGCGCACCCGTAGAACGATCACACCCACAGCCACCACGCTGAACGCGGTGAGCGTGCCGATGGACACCATGTCCGCCAAGCTATCCAGCGGTATGAAGGCGGCCAGCGTCGATGCGAAGATCGCGACGATCACCGTGTTGTGCACCGGCGTCATGGTGCGCGGATTCACCTTCGCGAACCGCGCCGGCAGCAGCCCGTCGCGCCCCATCGCGAACAGGATCCGGGTCTGGCCGTACATGGTGACCAGCGTGACGGTGAAAATCGAGACCACCGCACCGGCGGCCAGAATCGTGCTGGCCCATTCGCCATGCGTGACGTTGTCCAAGATGATGGCCAGCCCGGCGGTTTCCTGCTCTGCGAAGTCCTGCCACGGTTGGGTGCCCAGCGCGGCCAGTGCGACCAGCACGTAGACACCGGTGACGACCACCAGCGCTGCGATCAGCGCACGCGGCATGGTCTTCTGCGGGTCCTTCACCTCGTCGCCGGCGGTCGACACCGCGTCAAGGCCGATGTATGAGAAGAAGATCGTGCCCGCCGCGGAGCCGATGCCGGCGACGCCGAATGGGACGAAATCCTTGAGGTGGTCGGCGCTGTACGCGCTGAACGCGATGATCATGAACATGCCCAGCACGCCGAGCTTGATCAGCACCATGATCGCGTTGACCCTCGCCGACTCGCTGGCCCCTCGAATCAACAGCAGCGCGCATAGCCCGATCAGGATGACGGCGGGCAGGTTCACCCAACCGGGATGGGTGTCCCACGGCGCCGCCGACAATACGTGCGGCATCTGAAATCCGAACAGATTACTCAGCAGCTTGTTCACGTAGCCACTCCAGCCGACCGCGACCGCTGCGGTGGCTACCCCGTATTCCAGCAGTAGGCAGGCCGCCACCACCATCGCGACCGCCTCGCCCAGCGTCGTGTACGCGTAGGAGTACGCCGACCCGGAAATCGGCACGGCGGAAGCCAGTTCCGCGTAGCAGATAGCCGCGAGCCCAGCGGCGATGCCGGCGATGATGAACGAAACAATCACGCCCGGGCCGGCCTCTGGAACTGCCTGGGCAAGCACGAAAAAGATGCCGGTACCTATCGTCGCGCCAACCCCGAACATGGTCAGCTGGAAGGTGCCGAAACTCCGCTTGAGGTTCCCCGATGCCCCGGATGCGACCGGGGCGCCGCTCACCGGGCGGCGCCGCAGCATCAGTTCTCGAAGGCTCATCGACGTTGTCGGCAATTATGAACCCGCCTCCCATAGCGCGTCGGCGAACCGGCGAACCGCGCAGTCGATCTCCTGCGCGGTGATCACTAACGGCGGCGCGAACCGCAGGGCGGCGCCGTAGGTGTCTTTTAACAGCACACCGCGATCGGCCAACCGCATGCTCATGTCTGTGCCAATGGCAAGCGCCCGTTCGATGTCGACGTCAGCCCACCATCCGAGGCCGCGCAGGGCCACCGCACCATCGCCGATCAGGTCCGCCAGGCGCTGATGCAGATGCGCACCCAATTTAGCGGAGCGAGCTTGACATTCTCCCCAGACGACCATGGAAACCACGGGGGTACCGATCGCGGCGGCCAACGGATTGCCGCCGAACGTCGACCCGTGTTCGCCGGGATGCACCACGCCGAAGATTTCGCGGTCCGCGACCATCGCCGACAACGGAACCGCACCGCCACCAAGTGTCTTGCCGAGCAGGTAAATGTCTGGCAGCACACCCCCGTGGTCGCAGGCGAACGGGTAACCCGTACAGGCCAGCCCCGATTGGATTTCGTCGGCGATCATCAGCACGTTGTGCTCGACGCAGCCGGCAGGTAGTCGTCGGCCGGGACGATGATGCCCGCCTGGCCGGGAATCGGCTCGAGCAGGTCAGCGACGGTGTTGTCGTCGATTGTCTGCGCCGGTGCCGCAGCATCGCCAAACGGTACCGAGCGGAGTCCCGGGGTAGAAGGTTCGACGCCGCTGCCCGCAGCCGGGTCCGACGAGAAGCTGACGACACTGCTGGTGTGGCCATGAAAGTTGTTGTTTGCCAAAATGATATCGTGCCGGCCCGCGGGGAGGCCGTTGACGTCGGCTCCCCACTTGCGGGCGACCCTAAGACCGCTCTCCACCGCTTCAGCATCAGAGTTCATTGGCAACACCACGTCTTTGCCGCACAGCTGGGCAAGCGCGGCGCCCAACGGCCCGAGTCGGTCGGCATGCAAGGCCCGATTCAGCAGGGTGACGGTGTCGACTTGGGCATGAGCCGTGGCGGTGCTCGCGGGGTTGCGATGGCCAAGGTTGACCGCCGAGTACGCAGCCAGCCAGTCCAGGTAGCGCAGGCCGTCGATATCGGCGATCCACGCACCCTCAGCGCTGGCCGCCACCACAGGCAGCGGCGAATAATTGTGCGCTGCATGCCTTTCGACCAGTGCCATAGTGGCCTGAGTGGCATCCGCGAGATTTGTCATGGGTGTATCTCCAGCGTGCAGCACTTGACGGAACCGCCGCCCTTGAGCAGCTCGGACAGATCGACACCGACCGGCTCGAAGCCGGCTGCGCGTAACTGCGCCGCAAAACCCATGGCCGCGACCGGAAGCACTACGTTCAGACCGTCAGAGACGGCGTTGAGTCCGAACACGAACGCGTCGGCACTGCCGACCACAATCGCGTCGGGGAACAGCGCCGACAACTGTTCCTGCGCTGCCGTACTGAACGCCGGCGGGTAGTAGGCGATCGTGTGGTCGTCGAGCACGGCCAGCGCGGTGTCCAGGTGATAGAACCGTGGGTCGACCAACTCGAGGGAGACCACCGGCAGACCAAGCACCGCGGCGATTTCGGCGTGTGCGCGCTGGTCTGTGCGAAAGCCGTAGCCCGCCAACACCCTTTCGCCAACCATCAGCAGGTCGCCCTGTCCCTCGTTGACGTGGCGGGTGGTCACCGGGCGATATCCGACCGAGGACATCCAGCTGGCATAGGCTCTAGACTCACCAGCTCGTTCGGGGAACCGGAACCGGGCGACCACGGCGATGTCGTGCGCGATGAACCCACCGTTGGCGGTGTACACCATGTCCGGTAACCCGGAAATGGGCTCGATCAGATCCACGCTGTGGCCTAGCCGAAGATAGGTCTGGTGGAGGTGCTCCCACTGTGCTTGCGCGACTTGGACGTCGACTGGCGCGGTGACGTCCATCCAGGGGTTGATCGCGTATGCGACGGCAAAGAAGGCCGGCGGGGTCATTGCATACCGCCGCGTCCGGGGGGTGCGGCGTGCAGGTGACCCTAGACGGGCAGCAGCGACGTAGGAATCCGTCATAAACCAACGATATTTGGCTCTGATTTCACAATCAAACGATGGTCGTTGCGTATTTTCCATTGATACATTGCGTTAACCTCGAATCTGTGGTGATTCGTTGCGTGCTTAGAACGGAGGAGGGCCGATGGACCGCCTGGATGACACCGACGAACGCATCCTCGCCGAGCTGGCCGAGCATGCACGGGCCACCTTCGCCGAGATCGGTCACAAGGTGAGTTTGTCCGCTCCGGCGGTGAAGCGCCGCGTCGACCGGATGCTCGAGAGCGGCGTCATCAAGGGCTTCACCACGGTGGTCGACCGCAACGCGCTCGGCTGGAACACCGAGGCTTACGTGCAGATCTTCTGCCACGGCAGGATTGCGCCTGATCAGCTGCGTGCCGCCTGGGTGAATATCCCCGAGGTGGTCAGCGCGGCAACGGTGACTGGCACGTCCGACGCGATCCTGCACGTGCTCGCTCATGACATGCGGCATCTGGAGGCCGCCCTCGAGCGCATCCGGTCCAGCGCTGACGTCGAACGCAGCGAAAGCACCGTCGTGCTGTCAAACCTCATCGACCGCATGCCGCCCTAGTGTTCCGCGCCAATGCTAGAAAAGGCCTGCTGAGCTACGTAGACGCAGCATGAGCAGGTCCTCGCGCCGCCAACCCGCGAAACGGCGCGTCTGTACACCGACACGCCGTTAGGGCGCGCGCCCACGCCCAGCTATCGCCCAAGCTCACCATCGCGTTGGGCGGCGGCGGTGGCGGCCAACATCGGGGCTATAGCGGCTGGCCGGTCCGCGCGCCGCCCGCGCCGCCACCTAGGAGTGCAATATCAGGCTCTCTATCGCCACCGCTGTCCCGCTGGCCATGGCAGTGATCGCAAGCGTCACCCAGTCGGCAAGTTTGGGTCGCCCAGGATGCGCTGACAGCTGGCCGGTGCCGCCACGGGCGGTGATCGCGTCGCCCATCTCGTCGGCACGGCGCAGGGTCACCGTGATGGCAGCGGCAAGCAGGTCGATCAGCTCGCGCGCATGCCGCTGGCGCCGAGCCTTGCGGCTTGGCGGCATCCGCTTGGGCCGCAGCCGGCGCGCGGCGTAGAGCACCTGGAATTCGTCGATCAACATCGGGAAGGCGCGCAGCGCGAGCGCCAACGCCACCGCCCATTCGTCGACCGGGATCCGCAACACCCGAAACGGCCGACCCAAAGTGGCTACCGCAGGGCTGATTTCGGCAACATTGGTGGTCCAGGACACCATCGCCCCCAGCGCCAGGAGCACAACCGACAGCGCGGTGATCCGCAGGAAGTGCAGTGCGCCGCCCAATCCGAGCTGCACTCCGCCCACGGCGACCACTGGAGTGCCACCGGCTAGCGCAGCGGTCAGAAAGCCGATCGCGAGGACGATCCACAGCCAGCGAGGTACCGACGGCAGCGCGCCGCGCGGAATGTGCGCGATTCGGGCCGCGGCCAGCACCAAAGCCGCCATCATCCCGATCGTCACCCATCCCGGGTAGAACGTCAGCAACACCGAAATGCCGAAAACCACCAATAATTTGGTGCCGGCCCACAGGTCGTGGATGACCGAGCTACCCGGCACCGGAATCAACAGCACAATCGGACGTGACGGGCGACGAGTCCCGTTGCGTGCCGGGGCCGAAGTTGTGGTCATGACATTCCCCCCGCCTCCGACGCCGCCGCCGATTCCAGCACACCGTCGCGCAGATGCAGGGTACGCGGGCAAAGCTCCTCCATCCCCGCGAAGTCGTGCGAAACTACGACCACCGTCAGGCCGCGCGCCCGACGCAAGTCTTCCAGCAGCCGCAGCAGGCCGCGCTGGCTGGCCGCGTCCAACCCCGCCAACGGCTCATCGAGGATCAACGCCCGGGGTGCACGCGCAAGCAGCCCGGCCAGCACCACCCGACGCATCTGGCCCCCGCTGAGCTGGTCGATTCGTCGCGCGCCCAGCGCGGGGTCCAACCCAACGACAGTCAGCGCCGCAGCCACCCGGTCCTGCTCGCTAGCCGAAAAACCTGCTGCGGAAGCAACTTCCAGGTCTACACGGCTGCGCATCAGCTGCAGCCGGGCCGCCTGAAAAGACAACGCCACCGCGCCGACCTGCTCGTGGGTGGGCCGACCGTCAAGTAGGCAGGCTCCGGTCGTGGGGATCGTCAGCCCGGCCATGATCCACGCCAGCGTCGACTTCCCCGAGCCATTGCCGCCGTGGATCAGCACCCCGTCTCCCTGCTCAACAACGAAGTTGATATCGCGCAACGCGGTCTTTGCCCACGGGGTGCCGCTAGCGTATTCGTGGCCGACGCCCACCAGTTCGAGCGCCGGCGCGTGCTGGGGCTGATCCACCCCGATGACCGGGGCCGGCATCGCGGCGGTGTGGACCATATCGGTGTTATCCGGCGAATCGCTCAGGCTGAGCGTGCGGTCGGCGGAATCGGCTTCGTTGTCGTAGTGCGTGATGTGCACCAAGGCGGTCCGGTGCCGCTGCGTCAGACCCGACAGCACGGCCAGCAAAGCGTCCCTGCCCTGCTGGTCAACCATGGTGGTGACCTCGTCGGCGATGAGCATCGCCGGCTCCCGGGCCAGCGCTGCCGCCAGCGCCAGGCGCTGCAGCTCACCACCGGACAGGCTTCCGGTGTCGCGTTCGGCAAGCGCTTCCAAGCCGACCTCGCTCAGCAACCGGCCAACGTCAGCGGTGGTACCCAGCGGCAGCCCCCACACCACGTCGTCGGCAACCCGGGTGCCCAGGACCTGGCTTTCCGGATGCTGCAAGACGACAGCGGTGCCGCCCAGCTTTCCCAAACCCACCGTGCCCGGACGATCCACGGTGCCCGACGTCGGTGCCCGGCCGGCCAGTATCAGCATCAAGGTGGTCTTCCCTGATCCGTTGGCCCCGATGATCGCTAGGTGCTCGCCGGCCCGGACGTCGAGGCTGACCTCCCGCAGCGCATCTTGGCCGGCGCGGGGGTAACGGAAGCGGACCTTGTCCAACCGCACCGGCACCGGCCCGATCAGAGCGTCCACGTCATCTCCTGGCGGTGGGTCAAGTTTGTGTACATCGGGGATTCCGCGCATCCGCTCCAGCAGGCGCGACAACGCCCACCACCCAATCAGCGACACGATCATGATCCCAATGTTGAAATAGCCCAGCAGCACCCACGGCCAGTACTGCAGTCCCTCGGCGAAATACCGCTTGACGTCGGCGGCTGCCCCCTGCATGTGCATCCGGGCCAAGGTGGCGGCGATACCGTCCACGTTTGCGGTCATGACCTTGAAAATCAGATGCCGCAGTCGGACCATGGCGGCCAACATCCCGACCATCGCCGCGCCGAACACGAATCCGCCGATCAGCGACGAGACGACCACCGTCGGGGTGCCCCGGCCCCTGCGTTTGACGATTCCGGTCAGCCCACCGATGTAGGCACTGTGGACCACCCCCATGAAACCGCCCAGCCCCGCGATCAGGAAGGCGATCATCCCGGCCGCAACCGTCGCGGCCGCCAGCACGCGGAGACGGTAGCGGTAGGCCAGCAGGCCGGTGGGCACGGTGCCCAACAGCGCCAGACCGGCCGCGAACGGAACGACGACGGAGATGATCGCGGTCACCGCGCACAGCGCCGCCATCACCGACGCCTGCGCCAATTCACTCGGCCGCAGCGGCCCGCCCCGATGTTGCGCGGGGCAAGGGCCGAGCGGGGTCACTTCACCGATTCTGCCAGGCTCAGGCCCGCACACGGCGCAGCACATCGATTAGCCTCGCATAGCAAAGCTATGCAACGATGGGGGGATGAGTCCCTCCCCCGCCGCCGCCAACCGCAGCGAGGTCGGCGGGCCACTACCGGGCCTGGGAGCGGATCTGTTGGCAGTGGTCGCGCGGCTCAACCGCCTAGCCACGCAGCGCATCCAGATGCCACTGCCCGCGGCTCAAGCCAGACTGCTGGCCACCATCGAAGCCCAGGGGGAAGCCCGGATCGGCGACTTGGCCGCCGTCGATCACTGCTCGCAACCAACGATGACCACGCAGGTACGACGACTCGAGGACGCTGGACTGGTTACCCGAACCGCCGACCCGGGAGACGCCCGGGCGGTCCGCATCCGCATCACGCCGGAAGGCATCCGCACGTTGACCGCGGTGCGGGCAGACCGCGCGGCTGCGATCGAGCCTCAGCTGGCCCTGCTCCCACCGGCGGACCGCCGGGTGTTGGCGGATGCGGTAGACGTGTTGCGCCGGCTGCTCGACCATGCCGCCACCACGCCGGGCCGGGCGACGCGGCAATAGGCATCGAGATGTCGAACGCCGCGCCGTTGGCGGTGTGGGTCGGATCGATGCGCCCGAAAACGCAAAGGGAATCGCTTGGCGGCTCCTGCTGCTGGAGTTGTCCGGACCATCCCGACTACTCCGAAAGGCCAATGCGAGCCGGCTGATTGACGGCGAACGCCAACTTGGCCCGAAAAGACCGGCATTTCACTACTATCAATGTGCCTCGATCGTCGTTGGATAACAACCGTAGTGAGTCGAGAGGAACCAGTATGCAGTTCCTGAGCGTGATTCCAGAGCAGGTCGAGTCCGCGGCTCAAGATTTGGCGGGCATTCGCTCAGCGCTGAGCGCGTCTTACGCGGCCGCAGCGGGACCCACAACAGCGGTGGTTTCCGCTGCCGAGGACGAGGTGTCGACCGCGATTGCGTCGATATTCGGCGCCTACGGTCGACAGTGCCAGGTTCTCAGCGCCCAGGCCTCCGCGTTTCATGACGAGTTCGTCAACCTGTTGAAAACTGGCGCGACTGCATACCGCAACACCGAATTCGCCAACGCCCAAAGCAACGTGCTGAATGCAGTGAACGCACCGGCCCGATCGCTGTTGGGGCACCCGAGCGCGGCTGAGAGCGTGCAGAACTCGGCCCCAACGCTAGGCGGTGGCCACAGCACCGTGACCGCTGGGCTTGCCGCACAGGCCGGTCGTGCCGTCGCGACGGTCGAACAACAGGCTGCGGCTGCGGTTGCCCCGTTGCCAAGCGCCGGCGCCGGACTGGCTCAGGTTGTCAACGGCGTCGTGACCGCCGGACAGGGTTCCGCCGCCAAACTTGCCACCGCGCTGCAGAGCGCCGCGCCCTGGCTGGCCAAGAGCGGCGGCGAGTTCATCGTGGCTGGGCAGAGCGCGCTGACCGGTGTTGCTTTGCTGCAACCTGCCGTGGTCGGCGTTGTTCAGGCGGGCGGTACGTTCTTGACCGCCGGAACGAGCGCTGCTACCGGACTGGGTCTGCTCACACTTGCTGGTGTTGAGTTCAGTCAAGGCGTTGGCAACCTTGCGCTGGCTTCAGGGACCGCCGCGACCGGACTTGGTCTGCTGGGCAGTGCCGGTGTGCAACTGTTCAGTCCTGCCTTTTTACTGGCTGTGCCCACCGCGTTGGGTGGAGTTGGCTCGCTCGCGATCGCAGTAGTTCAGCTTGTGCAAGGCGTCCAACACCTGTCGTTGGTTGTGCCGAACGTTGTTGCCGGGATCGCTGCACTGCAGACCGCCGGTGCCCAGTTTGCCCAGGGTGTTAACCACACGATGCTGGCCGCTCAGCTCGGTGCCCCTGGGATAGCTGTCTTACAGACCGCCGGTGGCCATTTTGCTCAAGGCATTGGCCACCTGACGACGGCTGGCAATGCCGCTGTCACGGTGCTGATCTCCTAGCCGGGCGGTCGAGCTTCATCCCGGAGCCGCTACGTTACGCCGAGATGCTGCACCCGGAGAATCGGTCCGATTGAGTTCTGGGACCGATAAGTTCGGCTGGCGTCGATGCCGGCTGCCGCACCAAGGCCGCCTGCAACATCCCCATGTCGGTGACCGTTCGGCGGTCGTACACTTTCCAAGTCAGAACGGCGGCAGCGGCGTAGCACATCATGAAGATCCAGAACGCATCGGTCCCACTGCCGGTGCTGAGGTAGGACTCACGCAGCGCCATATTGATTCCGACCCCGCCGAGCGCGCCGAAGGCGGCCACAAACCCGATGACTACTCCTGAGATGATGCGTGACCAGTCGCGGCGTTCGGCTTCACTGAGATCCAGGGAGCGGCTGCACGCCTCAAAAATCGTCGGAATCATCTTGTACACAGACCCGTTGCCCAACCCGGATAGGACGAACAACGCGACGAAGCAGACGAAGTAGCCGACCATGGTAGCGCCCCGATGCTGGCCGACATGTCGGCCTTCGAGGGTGCTGGCACTGATCAGCAGCCCAGCGGCGAGCGTCATCGCCACAAAGACTATAAGGGTCAAGCGGCTTCCACCGACTCGATCGGCCAGCCGGCCACCGTAAATCCGGGCCACCGCCGCCAGCAACGGCCCGACAAACGCCAACTCGACGGCATGCAGCGTCGCGCGCGCCGGGCTTTGTCCGCACGCCAGGAAGTTGGTCTGCAACACCTGGCCAAACACGAAGGAGAAGCCGATGAATGAGCCGAAAGTGCCGAGGTAGAGCAGCGAGAGCAACCACGTGTCGCGGGTCGACAGAACCGCGGAAACGATCGGCCGAAGCCGGTTCACCTGCACCCGGTGCTGTTCGACATTGTTCATGAACAGCGACACTCCGATTACCGCGATTGCCACCAGAACCACATACAGTGCGCAGACCAGGTAAGGCTTCCGCTCACCGACAGTGGCGATTGCCAACAACCCAACTAGCTGGATCGCCGGCACCCCGAGATTGCCTACCCCACCGGCAATTCCGAGCGCCGAACCCTTGAGCCGATGTGGATAGAAAGCATTGGCGTTGCTCATTGACGACGCGAAGTTGCCGCCGCCTAAGCCGGTCAGGGCCGCACACACCAGATACGGCCACAGCGGTAGCCCCGGATGGGTCAACAACACCGTTGTGCCAATGGCCGGAATTAGCAACACGATTGCCGAAAAAGTCGCCCAGTTGCGACCGCCAAAGATCGCGCTGGCCAACGCGTAGGGCATCCGCAGGAACGCGCCAAACAGCGTCGCGATGGTGCCGAGCAGAAACTTGTCACTGGTTGAAAAGCCGTAGACGTCCTGGGGCATCAGCAACTCCAGCACCGGCCAGAGCGTCCACACCGAGTAACCCAGGTGAACCGTCACGACCGACCAAAGCAGATTGCGTCGGGCAATGCCCTTGTTGCCTGCCTCCCACGCTCCTAGATCCTCGGGATCCCAATGCGTGATGTGACGTGAGCCACCCAGGCGCCTGAGCGAAGGGGCCGCGGGACTGCGCGGCGACTCCTCGCGTTGCAGCAGCGTGTGCTGTTCCATCACCCTCCTTGTTCCCACCCTGGTGCGAATGCGGGCCGGCCTACCAGGGTGCCAGCCTTGCGTGTACGAAGTTGTTTCCTGGCAGCCTGAAACTCCTGTAGAACTCCTGTAAAAGTGCTGAAGGCAATACACAATTGGGCTCGCCCTTGAGCCGAGAAGACCTAAACCCTACATGTAAAGCTGCGCTGTTGTCCTCGCAGCAAGAAAACAGCGAAAGCTATTGTGCTCGAGTACTACTGATGGGGGATCGAGCCGAGCGCCTCGAGCTTGCCATCTGATCCGATGTGGAATCGCACCGTGCCGATGCCGGTGGGACAGCACTCCTGGTCGCTGCCGATCTGCCATTGGTACTGAACCGTCACGGTGTCATCGCCTGCAGGCAATACGGTGATGTAGGGCTTCGGATTCCGAGTCGGCGAGCCCAGCGGGATGTTGCGGTCGAAGAACAACAGCTGTTGGGGAGTCGACTGGGAGGCAATTGTCGGGATGATTTGCACCCAATGCAAGCGGCAGTTGCGGGTATGTCCTCGGGTGATTTCGACCCATTTGGAGCCCGGTACCACGATCGGGACCGCAGCGATGGCCTGCCGTACCGTGTCAGCGGTCGGCCCGTCGGAATCCTTGCAGGTGTTCGGTGGTGACGGTCGTGTTGTCGGCGGCTTCCAGGCGCAACCGGAGGCGCCCAGCCCCACAATCAGTGCCAACAGTGCCAACAGTGCCAACAGTGCCAGAATCGGGACGGCGCTACGCTGACGACGCACGTCACGAGCTTAGCGAAAACTGGGAATTTCCCCTACGTTTCATCAACGCCTCAGGTGTCGATCCTAAAGCGCGGGTGCCGCCGGTATTCTTGCCCCAAATCGGTCGGTTGACACCCGATGCGGTCGGCGAAGCCATCGGCATCGCGGCCGACGACATCCCGATGGCGGCACGCTGGATCGGCAGCCGACCATGCTCGCTCATCGGCCAGCCCAACACGATGGGCGACGAAATGGGTTACCTGGGACCAGGTCTAGCGGGTCAGCGGTGCGTTGATCGATTGGTCATGGGCGCCAGTCGATCCACCTGCTCCCGATTGCCGGTCATCGCGTCCGTCGACGAACGGCTGTCGGTGCTCAAACCAGTTCGGCCGCGCCTGCATTCAATCTCATTCATCTTTAAGGGCCGCCCCGGGGAGGTGTACCTGACGGTCACCGGTTACAACTTTCGCGGTGTGCCGTAGTTCGGGGTGTGCTCGACCTGCCTCGCCGAGCGCCCCCGACAATCGGGTCGCCATCTATGAAAGGACATCTAGCAACATTCGGCCACCCAGCGCTTCCGACATACCGAGGATCATGGTTGAGTCGGGAACCGGGATCCCCCTACCGGCTTCCTGCTGGAGCCGGACGAGATCGAGGCGATGCATGCCGAAGGATTCCTCGCCGCACTGGATCTGGCACTCTTCTGCGGCCAGGGCAGCGCTGTACGTTCGCGGCAAACGCCGACCCGATGGCCAAGGGCGTCGATCGTGCGCTCTGCGAAATCGTGGCCGAACGCCGGCAACTGGACCTGGACCTGGCCAAAGCCCAAGTCCGGTCGGCGCTCGCCAACCAGCGTTACCATCGCGACGTCCATTAAACCCAGCACGGTCACGAACGGAGGTTGTGATGAGCGACGCCCGCGTGCCACGGATCCCGGCCGCGTTGTCCGCACCAAGTCTCAACCGTGGAGTCGGCTTCACCCACGCGCAGCGGCGGCGGCTGGGGCTGACCGGCCGGCTTCCGTCGGCCGTGCTCACGCTCGACCAACAGGCCGAACGCGTATGGCATCAGTTGCAGAGCTTGGCCACCGAGCTGGGCCGCAACCTGCTTCTCGAACAGCTGCACTACCGCCACGAGGTGCTGTACTTCAAGGTGCTGGCCGACCATTTGCCCGAACTGATGCCGGTGGTGTACACGCCCACCGTTGGCGAGGCAATCCAACGCTTCTCCGACGAATACCGCGGGCAACGCGGACTGTTTCTGAGCATCGACGAACCCGACGAAATCGAGGAAGCCTTCAACACGTTGGGGCTGGGGCCCGAGGACGTCGACCTGATCGTGTGCACCGATGCCGAGGCGATCCTGGGTATCGGTGACTGGGGTGTGGGTGGCATCCAGATCGCTGTGGGCAAATTGGCCCTCTACACCGCCGGCGGCGGCGTCGATCCGCGCCGCTGCCTCGCGGTGTCTCTGGATGTCGGCACCGACAATGAGCAGCTGCTGGCCGATCCGTTCTATCTGGGCAATCGCCACGCCCGGCGGCGCGGTCGGGAATACGACGAGTTCGTCAGTCGCTATATCGAAACGGCTCAACGGTTATTTCCGCGTGCCATTCTGCATTTCGAGGACTTCGGGCCGGCGAACGCGCGGAAGATCCTAGACACATACGGCACGGATTACTGCGTGTTCAACGATGACATGCAAGGAACCGGCGCGGTGGTCTTGGCCGCCGTATACAGCGGTCTGAAGGTTACCGGTATCCCGCTGCGCGATCAGACAATAGTCGTCTTCGGCGCAGGCACCGCAGGGATGGGGATCGCCGATCAGATCCGGGACGCGATGGTGGCAGACGGTGCCACGCTCGAGCAGGCGGTGTCCCAGATCTGGCCGATCGACAGGCCGGGCCTGTTGTTCGACGACATGGATGACCTGCGCGACTTCCAAGTGCCGTACGCGAAAAACCGCCACCAGCTCGGTGTGGCCGTCGGGGATCGGGTCGGGCTGAGCGACGCGATCAAGATCGCATCGCCCACTATCCTGCTCGGCTGCTCAACGGTCTACGGAGCGTTCACCAAAGAGGTGGTCGAGGCGATGACGGCGTCCTGCAAACACCCGATGATCTTTCCGCTGTCCAACCCGACGTCGCGCATGGAAGCCATCCCCGCCGACGTGCTGGCGTGGTCGAATGGCAGGGCGCTGCTTGCCACCGGCAGCCCAGTCGCCCCAGTGGAATTCGACGAAACCACCTACGTCATCGGTCAGGCCAACAACGTGTTGGCGTTTCCCGGCATCGGACTGGGCGTCATTGTCGCTGGTGCCCGGTTGATAACCAGGCGCATGCTGCATGCAGCAGCGAAGGCCATTGCGCACCAGGCCAATCCGACAAATCCCGGAGACTCGCTGTTGCCGGATGTCCAAAATCTGCGGGCCATCTCGACAACGGTCGCCGAAGCTGTCTATCGGGCCGCCGTCCAAGACGGGGTGGCTTCCAGGACGCACGACGACGTCAGGCAGGCCATAGTCGACACCATGTGGCTCCCGGCATATGACTAACCGCGCACTCGACGGTCATCGCTGTAGGCAGCCTCTCGCTTAGGTCGCTGCCCGCGGTGTGCACGTCACGCGGAAACCATCGCCAGCCGGCGAGAAACACGACAGCCAGTGTTGCAGTGGCGACGAGCAACGCCACCCGAATGCCTTCGATGAAATCCTCCTCCGCAATCGCGACGGGGTCGCGATGCTCAATGTGCCGCCGGGGGACGATTCCGCCCACATGCGCTCGCGGATTGGCACTGTCGATAATGATCTCGGCAAGGACGTGGCGCTGGACCGGGTCGGGCACCGCGCGCTCCAGATGGGGCTCGAGTGTGGCCGAAAGCCAGGCGGCAAGGACGGAGCCCAAAACCGCGAACCCGATCGTCGAGCCGATCGCCCGCTGAGCACTCATGATGCCGGACGCCATGCCCGCACGCTCGGCGGGGACCGCGGTCATGGCGACGGTCGTGATCGGCGTCAGGCACAACGCGACGCCGCTCCCGCACAAGCCCAGCCCGACCAGGACCAGGGCCGAGCTCCGGTGCTCGCTGAAGATGAGCATGAGCAGACCCAGCATCAACATGCACAGCCCCGCCAGGATGGGAACGCGTGCTCCGATCCGGCCAACCAGGTGCCCAACAAGTGGCGACACGATGGCCACGGCCGCACTGAACGGAAGGATCATCAGGCCGGTCACGCTCGGGGTATAGCCGCGCACGTTCTGCAGGAACTGGGTGGTGAGCAGCAGCATCCCATAGACGGCGAAGAACACCGTGCAGATGGTCGCGATGGCCAGGGCGTATGAGGTGTCGCGGAACAGGGTCAGATCCATCATCGGATTCGATGATCTGCGCTCAAGCCAGACGAACAGGGCGCAGCCGACGGCGGCTGTCCAGAGCATCACGATGGTCTGGACAGACGTCCAGCCGATCTGGGGGCCTTCGATGACCGCATACACCAGGGCACCCACGGCAACGATGAACAGCAGCTGCCCGGACAGATCGAAGCGGCGTGCCCGCTCGTTACACGACTCCTCGACGTAGCACAAAGTCAGGAAGAGGACGAGTGCGCCCATGGGCAGGTTGACATAGAAGATGCTGCGCCACCCCCACTGGTCCACCAGCAGACCGCCCAGTGTCGGGCCCGTCGTCGTACCGATGCTCGCGATGGCGGTCCAGATCCCGATGGCGCGCGCCTTCTCCTTCGCCTCCGGAAAGGCCGCGCTGACCAGGGCGAGCGAGGTTACGCTGACGGCCGCCGCACCTAGGCCCTGCGCGCCCCGCGCGGTGGTGAGCACCGCGATTGAGGGCGCCAACCCGCAGGCGATAGATCCCAGCGTGAACAACGAAACACCTATCAAGTACCAGCGGCGCCGACCGTCGAGGTCGGCAAGCGTCGCCGCCGACATGATGAAGACCGCCATTCCGAGGCTGTAGGACGCCACCACCCACTGCAGGCCGTCCTCCCCCACCGCGAAACTGCGCTGGATGTCGGGCAGCGCCACGTTCACGATCAGTGCGTCGAGAAAGATCATGAACAGGCCCAGGCCAGTGGCGATGAGCGTGAGGAGCTGCGTGCGGTTCATGCGGGCCCCGATCTACATGGATTTCGGTGGCGATCTGTGACCAGACACTAGGCTGCGCCAGCGACGGCGTCAGCCGCTTCGGTCGATTCGAGCCGAATGGTCGACGGCTGCGGAACCGACCGCAAAACTGGGGCAAAAGGTTCACCGCGGGTGTAAGCCAGCTAGGTGAACCGATCCCGCTGGCCCATGGCCTATAGTGGGCCCATGCAACAGGCCATACAGCTGCGCTTTATCCTCCCGCGCCGCCTCGCCGTGGGCTGTTGTTGTTGTTGATTCCTGGCGTCCACAGCAATCCTCGCGCTCTTGCCCGCAAACGGGTGGAAATCGGTGTTCGCCCGCGGCGTACAGCCGCCGCGCACTCACGAGTCGTTCAGAAAGATCAACAGCCATGACCGTGCCCACGGATGCAGCCATCGACTTCGACGTCAGCTGGGAGGCCAACTGGGCCTGGACCGACACTGTTGGGCGTAGCAGATGAGCATCGCCGAGGACATCACCCAACTCATCGGGCGCACACCGCTGGTCCGACTGCGCCGAGTCACCGACGGCGCCGTTGCCGACATCGTCGCCAAGCTGGAATTCTTCAACCCGGCCAACAGCGTAAAAGACCGTATCGGGGTTGCCATGCTCCAAGCGGCCGAGCAGGCAGGTTTGATCAAGCCGGACACGATCATTCTCGAACCCACGAGCGGTAACACCGGCATCGCCCTGGCCATGGTTTGCGCGGCACGCGGCTACCGGTGCGTGCTGACCATGCCCGAGACGATGAGTCTGGAGCGCCGGATGTTGCTGCGCGCATACGGTGCTGAACTCATCCTCACTCCGGGTGCGGACGGCATGTCAGGTGCCATCGCCAAGGCTGAGGAGCTGGCCAAGACCGATCAACGCTACTTCGTGCCCCAGCAATTCGAGAACCCGGCGAACCCGGCCATCCATCGCGTCACGACCGCCGAGGAGGTCTGGCGTGACACCGACGGCAAGGTCGACATCGTCGTCGCGGGAGTCGGCACCGGTGGCACCATCACCGGCGTCGCGCAGGTCATCAAGGAACGCAAGCCGTCGGCCCGGTTCGTGGCCGTAGAGCCGGCCGCGTCGCCGGTCCTTTCTGGTGGCCAGAAGGGACCGCACCCGATCCAGGGCATCGGCGCCGGGTTCGTCCCGCCGGTACTCGACCAGGACCTAGTCGACGAGATCATTACCGTCGGTAACGAAGACGCGCTCAACGTGGCGCGCCGGCTGGCCCGGGAAGAGGGCTTGCTGGTCGGCATCTCCTCGGGCGCCGCCACAGTGGCCGCTCTTCAGGTGGCCCGCCGGCCAGAGAACGCCGGGAAGCTAATCGTCGTAGTGCTCCCCGACTTCGGCGAACGATATCTGAGCACACCGTTGTTCGCCGACGTGGCTGACTAAGCCATGCTGACGGCCATGCGGGGCGACATCCGAGCAGCCCGGGAGCGGGATCCGGCGGCCCCTACCGCGCTGGAAGTCATCTTCTGCTACCCGGGCGTGCACGCCGTGTGGGGCCACCGCCTCGCCCACTGGCTGTGGCAGCGTGGCGCCAGGCTGCTCGCGCGGGCAGCTGCCGAATTCACTCGCATCCTGACCGGTGTAGATATCCACCCCGGTGCCGTCATCGGTGCTCGCGTGTTCATCGACCACGCGACCGGCGTGGTGATCGGAGAAACCGCGGAGGTCGGCGACGACGTCACGATCTATCACGGCGTCACTCTCGGCGGCAGTGGCATGGTTGGCGGGAAACGCCATCCCACCGTCGGTGACCGCGTGATCATCGGCGCCGGGGCCAAGGTCCTCGGTCCGATCAAGATCGGCGAGGACAGCCGGATCGGCGCCAATGCCGTCGTGGTCAAGCCCGTCCCGCCGAGCGCGGTGGTGGTCGGGGTGCCCGGGCAGGTCATCGGCCAAAGCCAGCCCAGTCCCGGCGGCCCGTTTGATTGGAGGCTGCCCGATCTCGTGGGAGCCAGCCTCGATTCGCTGCTCACCAGGGTGGCCAGGCTGGAGGCCCTCGGCGGCGGCCCGCAAGCAGCAGGAGTCATCCGGCCACCCGAAGCCGGGATATGGCACGGCGAGGACTTCTCGATCTGAGGCAATACCCGGCCGCCGACAATGCCTTCTTCGGCGCCGCCCACCGACGCGCATCATCGGCTGCTAGCCCCCGCACCGGGTTCCGTCCTCGCCGAATTCACCTCGGGCCGGAGGTTGAGCTGCTTGGGCTTCGGCAGCCGAAACCGGGGCGATACAAACGTGGGTTGCGGATACGACCGCTTTGCGACGCGGTTTGTCCAACGCAGGCTTGGAAAACTTCTCCAAGCACGAGCGAGATTACTGATTCGAATTGGCTCTTGACAGCACCGGCGAAGAGGTGTAGAGATGCGAATCACTATGTGGACAGCAATCTTTGGAAAGCTCTTGCTGTCAAATCCGTCACGAACCTATGCTTAGCGATACCTTGCGCCAAACATGCAGTCGCTTGACCGTTGAGATCGCTGAGGTATCGGCCATGGATGTCCCTCACGAGCAGCCAGCCCTCTCTTCGAGCAAATCGAATCGCTTTACTTCGCAAAGGCAAACAACTGGTGTGGGAACCACCACTGTTGAACGGCTCGAACCGCGGTTATCTCCCGCGTCCCGCCACATCACTGAGGCTAAAGCTTTCGGCACCGAGTGCCACGTAAGTTCCTTTACCCGTGAGCAGGATCCCGACAGGGCGGTCCGTGTGGAGCAGATCCACGGTGAAGCGTATGTCGCCGCCGGCCATGTGTACGAATCTGCGCTCGATGAATTGGGCCGGCTGGACAATTCCAACGCCGAGTTCATCCTCGACAAGGCACGCGGTAGCACCCGAGAAACCGAGGTCATATACCTGCATGCGGTTCCCGCGGAGCCCCTCTCCGGCAGCCAAGGCGAAGGAGGCCTGCGAATAGTCGGCATTTCCGCTGTGGGGTCAATTGACGACCTCAGTGCATTTAAGGCCGCCAAACCGTCGATGGGCCTGGCGCATCAACGCAAGCTTTATGACGCGATCGAAGACCTGGGTCACGGCGGGGTCAAGGAGATTGCGGCATTATCGGTTACGGCCGATGCCCCTCCCACGGTGTCGTATTCGCTCATCCGGGAGGTTTTGCGCTTGTACCACCGAACCGGCGAAAAATTGATAATCACATTTGCCATGCCAGCATACGCCAAGATGGTGATGAATTTTGGTCGATTTGCGATGCCTCAAGTGGGCGAACCGTTCTATGCGCACAGAAATAATGACCCTAGGACATCGAATGATCTCTTGCTGGTTCCCTCAATAGTCGAGCCATCGAATTTTCTCGAGAATATTTCCCGCGGGGTCGTGACAGCGGATGACGGCCCGACCGCGAGAAGGCGATTCGCCACCCTATGCTATATGACCGACGGCCTTGATGACTATTTCATGCCGTTGACTCGGCAGGTCCTTAGCGAAGGAATCCAAGACATCTGAGTTCTGGAAGCGGTAATGGGCGGTCGGGCGTGCGCAACTCCGGCAACAAACAGCTTGGAGCTTTTACGCGAAGCGGGATTCACTATCCGAACCAGACCGCTCGGCAGGGGCATAGCAATAAGCTTCAACCGATTGACGCATTGTGCGAACTGACGGCGCCCGCGCATGGCCAATCCGGAAGACCATCATTGGCCAGTGGCCGGGCGCTAACAGGTTCCAGCCCCCCACCAGTGCCGCTCGAACATGCGGTGCAACCCATTCGCAGGCCGGCAGGGAAAGCACCGCGGAAGCCGCAAAGGGCTGCAGTTCCGCGCCCAATAGTGTCGTCCGCAACCAGATGCGCTCGAAAACCGCGCCGGCAGTCAGCGCACCCGACGCGAGGTCGAGAGACGTCGTCAGCGCGCCCACATGGGGTGCCAATCGGCACGGCAGGTAGGCCGCGCGCAACCCGAGCGCGTGGTGCATGCCCACGGTCCGCAGGAGGCGCAGCACCCGCCAATGCCGAAGCCCACGAAACATCGGGCGCATCCACGCTTCAACCTCAAGAGACCCGGGCGGCAACCCATCGTCGCTGCTCGCGGTCCAGCCAATGTCGAAGCGGACGGCCGAAAAGAGTTCTTCGTGTAGTTCACGAGATCGAAAGCGCTCAGTTTCGGCCAATCTGACCAACCGAAGGATCTGTTTCCTGGTCTCTGGCGAGTCAAACCAATGCAGTTGGATCCCGTCAATGCCGGTGGCCTCCGCCGAGAGTGCACCCAATTCGCCCTGCGAAAGTGGCGGTCCACGAAAGCGAACACGCCGGTTGGTGCGCCTTCGCTCGATCGCGCCCTCGATTGGATCCACCCTGGTTTGTGGCAGGCGATCCACGTCGATCTCCGCCACCAGCCCCGGATTCCCGCTATCCGGAAACCAGCACACCTTCGTTTCAAAACCAAGGCGTCCAGCGCGCAGCTTCACGTTTTCGACAGCCGCACCGATCGCGACCAAACTCATGATGCGGCGGTGCTCGGGGGCGGACCTCCAAGTCTGATCGCCCCACAACCGCACCCGCCTACCGGCATGTTCGAGCTGGACTTCGCGCCGGTTGTCCGCGGATGGCGCCAGCGCCGCCGCCTCGACGAGCGACAGGAATTCAGCAGGATCCAGACCCGTCATACCCGGGCCCCAGCGGCCGGCACGCATTGCCGTGGCAGAGTGGTCGCGCCGACGAACAGTGCGGAAGCGATATGTCTATCCCATGTTCGCTCAAACAGCGGTGCGCTGGCAGTATCTGAGTACACCATTCTAGGTGCAGCTCCCAACTAGTAGCTCGGTTCCGTCCTGTGATACCGCAGTCCCGGTATTACCCCCGCCGATCGTCGATTTATGTAGCGGGCCAGCAATCGCCGCTTGACTCTCTGTAGAGGGTGGCGATTTCCGCACCGTAAACGCTTCCGAACATAGATGCTGCGGTAAGCATCGAACTGATGAAAGTAGGGAGCAGCGTAAACGCGCCCATGTCCGAGCAGAATCTTCAACACCTCGGCCGCCACCACACCGGAAGCCAGATGACAGGCGAGGCCAACCGATGGACCCGTGCGATTTTCGATGTCGACGTAGGACAGATCTATGGAGCGCCGATGCGTCGCGGATGGTGCTATTCCAGCTATAAATGCGACGAACTTATCCACCGTGTTCATCGCATCAGACAGATCGAAATACCGATCGAACGTCATACCCTTAGGATCGAAAACGACCCAGGCCGTACTGAACCCGAGCGGGCCAGCGCCTAGCGCGTAGATTCCCCGCTGCTGTGCTTCACGATAGAGCAGGCGACGCAAATCGATTTCGAACGCGTCGATGCCGTCCACCAAAACATCTGCTCCCTCTAGAAAGGTAGCTGCATTCTCTTTCCCAATAGGTTCGCAGAAAGCACGGATTTCTGCTTCAGGGTTAATATCATGAACGATATTGCGCATGACCTCTGCCTTGGCCTGGCCGTTGGTCGAGCGCATAGCGCCGTACTGCCGATTCGAGTTGCGTATTTCGAAGACGTCCGGGTCTGCAATGGTGAACTTTCCTATTCCCATCCTTGCGAGGGCGACCATGTCAATTCCCCCAACCCCACCCATCCCAGCGATTGCAACGCGACTATTCCGAAGCCGTTGTTGTTCGGTTGGGCTAATCAATCCAAGGTTGCGACAGAAAGCTTCGTCATAAGACCATGGTGCGCTTTCTTTCACCCGTCCAGAGTCGGGGGCATCCGCACCGGCTCGCATCGCATCATCCTCCCACGACGGGCCGCTCATCAGCTTGGGCCATTTCAATGTACTTGATACCCCGCGCTGCGGGTAGGCCACTGCGACGATTCAAACACGGTGTCACACGGTGAATAGTGTCGAGATGGGCTCTGATCAACCGTCGCAAACCCGGTTTCGCATCGATAGCGGAATCGCACCGGGTTGCATGGAGGCTGCTGACCTTGGAAAACAAGATGTATTCATTACGACAAAACAAGCGCCGCGGAAACTTTGCACGCTCGAGCATTCCGCCGCGGCTCACGCACATCCTGGCCGCCTTCCCGCAACCGTCCCCCGGAATTACTGATCAAACCCTGGGTTTACCAACTTCCGGGCATGGGGCGAAGGTCGACAGCCAGAACATGGCCGTGCGTGATATGGGCATTCACGGGACGGAGCCGCTAAGGAGACCGGTACGATTCAATCTCCATATGAGCGGTGCGGCGGCTGTTGTCAGGTACGTTGAACACCGGTGGCGATCGGGTGCCGGCAGGTTGGTCTTCTCCTGTGATGCGAGCGCGCCTCCGCGCCAACCACCGCGTGCGAAGCAGGTGCTGATGCCACAGTGCTGATGTCACAAGGAACCGCGAGGGGGTCCCGGACCCTACATGGTGCCGGGCGAAGTCCACATGAGTGATACGCCGTCAGGCCCGCACCCAATCATCCCGCGGACGATTCGCCTGGCCGCGATTCCCATCTTGCTGTGTTGGCTGGGATTTACCGTTTTCGTCAGCGTCGCCGTTCCTCCGTTGGAGGCGATCGGTGAAACCCGGGCCGTGGCAGTTGCCCCCGACGATGCGCAATCGATGCGTGCGATGCGACGTGCCGGAAAGGTGTTCAACGAATTCGATTCCAATAGCATCGCGATGGTCGTCCTGGAAAGCGATCAACCACTAGGCGAGAAGGCCCATAGGTATTACGACCACCTGGTCGATACGCTCGTACTGGACCAGAGCCATATCCAGCACATTCAAGACTTTTGGCGTGATCCCCTGACGGCGGCGGGTGCGGTCAGCGCAGATGGTAAGGCGGCGTACGTTCAACTTTACCTCGCCGGCAACATGGGTGAAGCACTCGCAAACGAATCCGTTGAAGCCGTCCGGAAAATTGTGGCGAATAGTACACCGCCGGAAGGCATCAGAACCTATGTCACCGGACCGGCGGCCTTGTTTGCCGACCAAATCGCCGCCGGTGACCGAAGCATGAAGCTGATCACCGGATTAACGTTCGCGGTAATCACCGTGTTGCTGCTGCTCGTCTATCGCTCGATCGCCACCACGCTGCTGATTCTTCCCATGGTGTTTATTGGACTCGGCGCGACGCGTGGCACCATTGCCTTTCTTGGATACCACGGAATGGTCGGCCTTTCGACTTTTGTGGTCAATATCCTCACGGCACTTGCCATTGCTGCCGGTACAGACTACGCGATCTTCCTGGTCGGCCGCTATCAAGAAGCCCGCCATATCGGCCAGAATCGCGAAGCCTCTTTCTACACGATGTACAGGGGCACCGCTAACGTCATTCTCGGATCGGGACTGACCATCGCCGGCGCAACATATTGTCTGAGTTTCGCCCGGCTGACGCTGTTTCACACCATGGGGCCTCCGTTGGCAATAGGCATGCTGGTTTCGGTCGCGGCCGCGCTGACCCTGGCGCCCGCCATCATTGCCATCGCCGGCCGCTTCGGCTTGCTCGACCCCAAGCGAAGACTGAAGACCAGGGGCTGGCGTCGTGTGGGTACCGCAGTCGTGCGCTGGCCCGGGCCAATTCTGGCCACGTCGGTCGCGCTTGCCCTGGTGGGATTGCTCGCACTACCGGGCTACCGGCCCGGCTATAACGATCGCTACTACCTGCGCGCTGGCACGCCTGTCAACCGCGGGTATGCGGCCGCCGACCGGCACTTTGGCCCAGCCCGGATGAACCCCGAGATGCTGCTGGTCGAGAGCGATCAAGACATGCGAAATCCGGCCGGGATGCTCGTCATCGACAAGATCGCCAAGGAGGTCCTGCACGTGTCCGGGGTCGAGCGGGTGCAAGCGATCACCCGGCCGCAGGGGGTGCCCCTTGAGCATGCGTCGATTCCCTTTCAGATCAGCATGATGGGTGCCACCCAGACGATGAGCCTGCCCTACATGCGCGAACGCATGGCCGATATGTTGACCATGAGCGACGAAATGCTGGTTGCGATCAATTCCATGGAACAGATGCTCGACTTGGTGCAGCAGCTCAACGACGTTACCCATGAGATGGCAGCCACGACGCGCGAGATCAAAGCTACTACCAGCGAACTGCGAGATCACCTTGCGGACATCGACGATTTCGTCAGGCCGTTGCGTAGCTATTTCTACTGGGAGCACCATTGCTTCGACATTCCGTTGTGCTCGGCGACGCGATCACTGTTTGACACCCTAGACGGCGTCGACACGCTGACTGACCAATTGCGGGCCCTTACCGACGACATGAATAAGATGGAGGCGCTCACACCGCAATTTCTCGCACTGCTGCCGCCAATGATCACGACCATGAAGACCATGCGGACCATGATGTTGACCATGCGATCAACAATAAGTGGCGTACAAGATCAAATGGCCGATATGCAAGACCATGCGACTGCGATGGGGCAGGCCTTCGACACCGCAAAAAGCGGCGATTCATTCTATCTTCCTCCGGAAGCCTTCGATAATGCAGAATTCCAGCAAGGCATGAAGTTGTTTTTGTCGCCGAATGGTAAGGCGGTGCGCTTCGTAATTTCCCACGAGAGCGATCCAGCAAGTACTGAAGGTATCGATCGCATCGAAGCGATAAGGGCCGCGACCAAAGATGCCATCAAGGCGACACCATTGCAAGGCGCTAAAATCTATATCGGTGGCACGGCTGCGACCTACCAAGACATTCGAGACGGTACCAAGTACGATATCCTCATCGTTGGTATAGCCGCGGTATGCCTGGTATTTATTGTCATGCTCATGATTACCCAGAGCCTGATTGCGTCACTCGTCATTGTTGGCACGGTACTTCTGTCATTGGGTACTGCGTTCGGACTGTCCGTGCTCATCTGGCAGCACTTTGTCGGTCTCCAGGTGCATTGGACGATCGTCGCGATGTCTGTCATCGTCTTGCTGGCCGTCGGTTCTGACTACAACCTCCTTTTGGTGTCCCGGTTCAAGGAGGAGGTCGGCGCTGGATTAAAGACCGGGATCATCCGGGCGATGGCCGGCACCGGCGCAGTTGTCACGTCGGCCGGTCTGGTATTCGCGTTCACCATGGCGTCCATGGCCGTCAGCGAACTCCGCGTTATCGGACAGGTCGGCACCACCATCGGGCTCGGTCTACTTTTCGATACCCTGGTGGTCCGATCGTTCATGACGCCATCCATCGCAGCGCTGCTAGGTCGCTGGTTCTGGTGGCCGAACATGATCCACTCGAGACCCACCGTCCCGGAGGCGCACACACGCCAGGGCGCTCGCCGAATTCAGCCGCATCTGCACCGGGGTTGATATGCACTTCGGTGCCGTGATCGGCGCCCGGGGTGTTCGTCGACCATGCGACCGGCAACGCGGCCTTGCGCACAGGCGCGATCGCTCATTCGTGCCCGGGCGGTCGAAGACCAAGAGCGCGCAGCAGTTGGTCGCGGTCCCACGGCCGGCCGCTGCCACTAGCATTGTCGCCGGATGCTGTCAGCAGCCCATTTCGAGCTCGAAGCCCGGACAACTTCTTTAGCGTGTGGCGCAACCCCCGAAGACTCGTCAACGGAAGAAGCAGTAGCTGCTCATCGCGCCCGCCATCAGCCCGGCGCGCCGAGTTGCCCGGGTCGGCCGGGTTGCCCTGGTGTGCCGCGTTGCCGGGGTTGGTCGTCGCGTGCATCGCCTGCGCCTTGGTCGCCGGCGTCGAGCCGGATTCGGCTGCCACCGCAGACGTGGTAGCCGGCGACACCGCAGGTGCCGTGGCTACCGCAGGTGCCACCTGTTCACCCACTCCGCCGATAGCACCGGAATGGCCTTCACCGCCGAGCCCCCAGTGCCCGCCAACCCACGGAGCCCCACCGAAGCCGGGCATCAACCCGCCCTCAGCAGAAGCGCCCGCAGCGCCGGTGCTCAGACCGCCGTCACCGCTGGCCATGCCGACTCCGCCGTCCCCGCGAACAGACCCGACGATGTCCCTGCCAGTCCCGGCACCACCGACTGCGTCTGCGCTGCCGGCCCCAGTCCCATTGCCGGCTGCGCTACCGACCCCAGCACCACTGCCACCCGGGTCCGCGACACCGGCGGCACCTGTTGCGCCGCTGCCGTGCGAAGCAGAAACGCCGCTGCCGTGCGCGGCGCCAGCCACTCCGGGGTTACCGTCGGTGCTGCCGAGCTGGCCGGCCCCATGCTGCTCGCCGACCTGACCGTTGCCGATCGGTCCGCCGTCCCAGCCCTTTCCGCCAGCCTGGC
This sequence comes from Mycobacterium tuberculosis H37Rv, assembly GCF_000195955.2. Lineage (GTDB taxonomy): Bacteria > Actinomycetota > Actinomycetes > Mycobacteriales > Mycobacteriaceae > Mycobacterium > Mycobacterium tuberculosis. The sequence continues at coordinate 2,618,518 of NC_000962.3, forward strand.
CGACACCGCCAAACCCGCCGGCACCGCGAGATTGCCCGGTGCCCGTCCCCCCAGTGCGATCTTGGGCGAGTTCGCTGACCACGCCCTGCGCTTTCTGCAGCGGCAAGGCGTTGGCGGCCTCAGCCATGGCATACGCCGCCGCGCCCTCTTGCAGGATCTGTACAAACCGGTCGTGAAACAGCGCCGCTTGAGCGCTAATGGCCTGATAGGCCTGCGCCCGCGCGCCAAACAACGCCGCGATGCCAGCCGACACGTCATCGCCGCCGGCAGCCAGCACTCCTGCCGTCGGGGCGGCCGCAGCGGCGTTGGCCGCGCGCATAGTGGAGCCGATCGCGGCTAGCTCCCCGGCCGACGCCGCCAGAACGTTCGGGGCCGCGGTAACGTGCGACATAAGCGAGCACCTGCCCGTGTTGCCAACTCGCTGTGACCGGATCGCTGGTCGACCCGCGTTGTCACCGCGAATCCTATCGCGATCGACCAGGAACATCCCAGCATTCAGGCATGCCTACTGCGCCTCACACTGAAGTGTCGAGGTCGGCGGAGTCCCGGCATCATCAGGCGAGTGGCATGCACTCACCAACCGCGGCCAGCTCGGCACCAGCTTGGTGTCGGCGCACAGAGCTGTTCGGGCCCATACGTCGACGTAGCCGAACCCGCCCCGACTCTCGTCGGACACGTTCTGCTGTTTGGCGTGGCCGAACGATCAGATCTCGTCGCGCCGAACGTGTATTGCCGGGCCGGTGGAAGAGTCTGTCGGGAGAAAAAGGAAAAGCCCTGCAGAGACTGGTGTGACACGCCTTGCGCAGCCACGCGGTCGGAAAACCGAACCTTAGCTCATCAGAACCCAACACAAGAGGCGGGACAAGCCGAGTTCAAGCCGAACGCCCTGCTCCCCCGGGAGGACTCGAACCTCCAACCCTTCGGTTAACAGCCGAACGCTCTGCCAATTGAGCTACAGGGGACCGCCTGGTCCGTGCGAACGCTGGCGCAGTCGCGGGACGACTCTAGCGTACTGGTGTGACGGCGCCCAACTAGGGAGATTCCTTACCGATGGGAGCAGGCTGATGGCAGCAGGCACGATGCCAGTAGGTGGTCGGCAGCACGTTTTCGAGAAGCTGGCCAGCATCCTGGGCTTGGTCGCCGCGCCGCTCATGCTCCTTGGATTGAGTGCCTGCGGCCGCAGCGCCGGCAAGACCAGCGAACCGACCTGCCCCACGGAGCCGATCGATGCGGCCGACAGCTCGACAACACCGGACCCCTCGTGTGTGGTGCGGGCCACTGAGATCAACGGCAACGGGTCGCGCATCCAGACCTGGACCGGCAGCTATGATGCGGCCGCAACCCAGTCCGGTGGTGTGTGTGGTGGCACCTGCAACTTCCACGCCACAGTGCGGTTCACGGTCGACGAAGGCCAGATCTCGGGCAGCGTCGATCAGGTCTATCAAGCGGCGATGGTTGCTATCGCAACACGCCCCACTTCGCCATCTCTGGCACCATGACGATGACGCGGTGACCATCGCGTGATCCAAGACGTACCTGACGGGCAATAAGCCGATACCAAAGCCGAGCCCGCATCACGCCGAAACAACCGCGGAGTATCTGCTCGGCGTCGTGAATTGGGTGACCAAGTGGAACCTCGATTGCGTCGAAGGCTGCAAATAGGACATCGGGTACCGCATAACCGGATCGGGCGCGCGTAGCCAGGCGTGTAAGGCAGGATGGATGCAACCGCACCGTTAGTCGGAGGGACCGCATTGATCGGGTATGTCGCCGTGTTGGGACTGGGTTACGTGCTGGGCGCAAAAGCCGGGCGCCGCCGCTACGAGCAGATCGCGAGCACCTATCGCGCACTCACCGGCAGCCCCGTGGCCAGGTCGATGATCGAAGGCGGGCGTCGCAAGATCGCCAATCGGATCTCACCCGATGCTGGGTTTGTGACCCTGGCCGAGATCGACAACCAGACCGCCGTTGTCCAGCGCGGGGTCGAGCGGCAGCCGAAAACCGCGCGCTGACCCTCACGCGGTGAGATCGTCGCCGCTGGCCTGCTCTAACAGGCTGCGCCGATAGGCCTCCATGGCGACCAGGTCGCCGAACAGCGCGTGGTATTCGTCGCCTTGCTCGATCGGCGACATGCGCTGCAGTTTGGACTTCACCTCGGCGATCTGCCGCCCCAACCAAACCTCCTGCAGACGGGCCAGCACGCCGGCGATATAGCGCGGCAGCTTGTCGTCGTCGACCTGAATCGCCTCCACCCCCAGCTCGCTGATCAAAGCCGAGGTCACGGTTGATGTCGTCTGCTGGCGCACCATATCCAGCCACTGCGCACCGCTAAGGCCAGCCGAGGTACCGCCCGCCGTGTCGATGGCCGCGCGCACAGCCGCGTACTCGGGGTGCGTGAAGCCTTCGACGGTCAGCGCGTCGAACACCGGGCCGGCCAACGCCGGGTACTGCAACGCCGATTTGAGTGCCTCACGCTGTGGCCACAGGGTCGGGTCACGCGGATCAGGTCGGACTGCGAGTTCGGTCGGGGGGCCGGCGGTGGGCCGCTGCGCTGCCCGGGCGATGGTCGTCGATCCCAGTCTGCCCAGCCTGGGGTGCTTGGTTCGTTTGGCCTCACCCCGCACCCGACCGATGACCTGTGCGACGTCGGCCCACCCGACCCAGCCGGCGAGCTGACGGGCGTATTCGTCACGCAGCGTGGGGTCTTTGATCTGGCCCACCATCGGTACGCAACGGCGCAGCGCGGCCACCCTGCCCTCGGCGCTATCCAGGTCCATCTCGGCAATCGCGGCGCGAATCGCGAACTCGAACAATGGGGTTCGTCGTGCCACGAGGTCGCGCAGGGCAGCGTCGCCGCACTTCAGTCGTAGGTCGCAGGGGTCCATGCCGTCGGGAGCCACCGCGACGAAAGACTGACCAGCCAGCTTCTGCTCACCGTCGAAGGCCTTGAGCGCGGCGGCGCGGCCGGCCTCGTCGCCGTCGAAAACGTAGATCAGCTCGCCGCGGAAGAAGCTGTCGTCCATCATCAGTCTGCGCAGCATCGCCAGGTGCTCGCCGCCGAATGCGGTCCCGCACGACGCCACCGCGGTGGTGACCCCGGCCAGATGCATGGCCATGACATCGGTGTAGCCCTCGACGACGACGGCCTGATGTCCCTTGGCGATGTCGCGTTTGGCCAAGTCGATGCCGAACATCACCGATGACTTCTTGTACAGCAATGTCTCGGGCGTGTTGACGTACTTGGCCTCCATCGCGTCGTCGTCGAACAGTCGCCGGGCACCGAACCCGACCACCTCGCCGGCCGAGGTGCGGATGGGCCACAGCAGCCGACGGTGAAACCGGTCCATCGGGCCGTGCCGGCCCTGCCGGGACAGTCCCGCGGCCTCCAGTTCCTCGAACTCAAAACCCTTGCGCTGCAGATGTTTTGTCAATGAGTCCCAGCCCGACGGGGCGAACCCACAGCCGAATTTACGAGCGGCCGCCGCGTCGAAGCTGCGTTCGGTCAGGTACTGGCGAGCCGGTGCCGCCTCGTCGGACTGCAGCGCCTGCGCATAGAACGCTGCCGCGGCCGCGTTGGCGGCCAGCAGCCTGCTGCGACTGCCGCGGTCGCGCTGCACGCTGGTGGCCGCACCGGTGTAGCTGATCGTGTGGCCGATCCGGTCGGCAAGCAACTCAACCGCCTCGACGAAGCTGACGTGCTCGATCTTCTGGATGAACGCATACACGTCGCCGCCCTCGCCGCAGCCGAAGCAGTGGAAGTGGCCGTGGTTGGGCCGCACGTGAAAGGACGGGGACTTCTCGTTGTGAAACGGGCACAGCCCCTTCAGCGAATCGGCACCGGCACGCCTGAGCTGGACATAGTCGCCGACGACATCCTCGATACGGGCCCCCTCGCGGATTGCCGCGATATCGCGATCGGAGATCCGGCCGGACATCGGCTCAGTCTAAAGCGTTCCTGCTGACGCCAAGCTGATCGGCATCGATGCGTTCCAACCGACCCTCGGTATAGGAGGCGATCTGATCAACGACGACCCGCAACCGGGCAGCGTCGTCGGCGGCGGTATTGAACGCAGCGGCATAAACCGGGTCGAGCGTCTGCGGCGCCCCCGAGTACAGCCTGTGCGCCACCCGGTGAATACGTTCGCGCTGCCGTGCCTGGGTTTCCAGATGCCGAGGGTCGGACATGATGAACTGCAGCGCGAGGATTTTCAGTACCGCGACCTCGGCACGTACCAGATCGGGCACCTGCAGGTCGGCCCGGAAGCGCACCAACGGTCCCGGACCGGCCGCGGCCCGGGTGGTCGCGATCGCGGCCGATGCAAAGCGGCCCACCAGCTCGCTGGTCAACCGCTTGAGCGCGACCGATGCCGACAAGGTGGCGTCATACTTGCCGACGGCGGCCACCACGGGCAGCCGCGACAGCCGCCGCGCGGCCGCCATCAACTCGTCGGCGCTCACCCGGGAGAACTCGCGCTCCCCTAACCTGGCCAGCGCGGCAGCGTCCTCTTCGGCGGCCAGCACACGCAGGTCGATGCGTTCGGAGACAACGCCGTCCTCGACGTCGTGAACCGAGTAGGCGACGTCGTCGGCCCAGTCCATCACCTGCGCTTCCAGGCACGCCCGCTCCGGGGGCGCGCCTTGCCGAACCCATACCGCCGATTCGCGGTCGTCGTCGTAGAAGCCGAACTTCCTCCGCTGGCTGCCAAGCCCGTCACCACGCATCCACGGATACTTGGTGACCGCGTCCAGGGACGCGCGAGTTAGGTTCAGCCCCGCACTAAGTCCTTGTGCGTCAACTACTTTGGGCTCAAGGCTGGTCAAGATACGGAAGTTCTGCGCGTTGCCCTCGAAACCGCCGTGGCTGGCTGCGACTTCATCAAGCGCCCGCTCACCGTTGTGTCCATACGGCGGGTGCCCGATGTCATGGGCTAGACCGGCCAATTCGACCAGATCAAGGTCGCAGCCCAGCCCGATCGCCATTCCCCGTCCGATCTGAGCCACTTCCAGCGAGTGGGTCAGCCGGGTACGCGGCGTATCCCCTTCCCGGGGTCCGACCACCTGGGTCTTGTCGGCTAGCCGGCGCAGTGCGGCGCTGTGCAGCACCCGGGCCCGGTCCCGGGCGAAGTCGGAGCGGTACTGACCCTCAGTGCCCGGCAGACCGGCAGTCTTTGGCGCTTCGGCTACCCGCCGCTGGCGGTCGAAGTCGTCGTAGGGGTCGTGCTCACTCGCGCTCACCGACCCACAGTCTGCCAGGGTGGTCGCCGCACGCCCGTATCCGCCGGCACAGCGTCTAAATTGACGGTATGCGTCTCGTTCGCCTGCTCGGCATGGTCCTGACTATCCTCGCCGCCGGGCTGCTGCTGGGGCCGCCCGCTGGCGCGCAACCACCTTTCCGGCTGTCGAACTACGTGACCGACAACGCGGGCGTGCTGACTAGCTCCGGTCGCACCGCGGTGACGGCGGCCGTCGACCGGCTCTATGCCGATCGCCGCATCCGACTGTGGGTGGTCTACGTCGAGAACTTCTCCGGTCAGAGTGCGCTCAACTGGGCGCAGCGCACGACGCGGACTAGCGAGCTGGGTAACTATGACGCGCTTCTGGCCGTGGCCACCACCGGTCGCGAATATGCCTTTCTAGTGCCATCCGCGATGCCGGGTGTCAGCGAGGGGCAGGTCGACAACGTGCGGCGCTATCAGATCGAACCGGCGCTGCACGACGGCGACTACAGCGGCGCGGCCGTTGCGGCGGCGAACGGACTCAACCGGTCACCCAGTTCGTCGAGTCGAGTGGTGTTGTTGGTCACGGTCGGCATCATCGTCATCGTCGTCGCGGTCCTGCTGGTGGTGATGCGCCACCGCAACCGGCGGCGCCGCGCCGACGAGCTGGCCGCGGCACGCCGCGTCGACCCTACCAACGTAATGGCACTGGCCGCCGTGCCGCTTCAGGCCCTCGATGACCTCTCCCGGTCGATGGTGGTAGACGTCGACAACGCCGTGCGCACCAGCACCAACGAGCTCGCGCTGGCCATCGAGGAGTTCGGCGAACGGCGAACCGCACCGTTTACCCAAGCGGTGAACAACGCCAAAGCGGCTCTGTCCCAGGCGTTCACCGTACGCCAACAACTTGATGACAACACGCCCGAGACGCCGGCGCAGCGACGTGAGCTACTCACCCGAGTGATCGTGTCGGCGGCGCACGCCGACCGTGAACTCGCGTCGCAAACCGAGGCCTTCGAGAAGCTACGCGATTTGGTGATCAACGCCCCGGCCCGGCTTGATCTGCTCACCCAGCAGTACGTCGAACTGACCACCCGGATCGGCCCGACTCAGCAACGCCTGGCCGAGCTGCATACCGAATTCGACGCTGCGGCGATGACGTCGATCGCCGGCAATGTCACCACCGCCACCGAGCGGCTGGCGTTCGCCGACCGTAACATCAGCGCGGCTCGGGATCTGGCCGACCAGGCAGTGAGCGGACGGCAAGCCGGACTGGTGGATGCGGTGCGTGCCGCCGAGTCGGCACTCGGGCAAGCCCGGGCGCTGCTCGACGCGGTGGACAGCGCCGCCACCGACATCCGGCACGCCGTCGCGTCGCTGCCGGCGGTCGTGGCCGACATCCAGACGGGCATCAAGCGAGCCAACCAACACCTACAGCAGGCGCAACAACCCCAAACCGGGCGCACCGGTGACCTGATCGCAGCCCGCGATGCGGCGGCCAGGGCCCTCGATCGCGCGCGCGGAGCCGCCGATCCGTTGACCGCATTTGACCAGTTGACCAAGGTCGACGCTGACCTCGACCGGCTGCTCGCCACCCTGGCCGAAGAACAGGCAACCGCCGATCGGCTCAACCGCTCACTTGAGCAGGCGCTGTTTACCGCGGAGTCGCGGGTGCGCGCCGTCTCGGAGTACATCGACACCCGCCGCGGCAGCATCGGGCCGGAGGCCCGGACCCGGCTGGCCGAGGCGAAACGGCAGCTGGAAGCCGCACATGACCGGAAATCGAGCAACCCGACCGAAGCGATCGCCTACGCTAACGCGGCATCGACGCTGGCCGCACATGCGCAGTCGCTGGCCAATGCCGACGTGCAATCCGCCCAGCGCGCATACACCCGTCGTGGGGGCAACAACGCCGGCGCGATCCTCGGTGGCATCATCATCGGCGACCTGCTTAGCGGAGGCACCAGAGGCGGGTTGGGTGGATGGATCCCCACGTCGTTCGGCGGTTCGTCGAACGCGCCGGGAAGTTCACCCGACGGCGGGTTCTTGGGCGGCGGCGGGCGGTTCTAAGCCACGCGCCAGCGCACGGGGATACCCGTACGCTGGCGCGTGTGGCCGTCGACCTAGGCTTCTTCCTAGGGTTCGTCGACCCTGTCAGGCCCAGCTGGAGCCGACGGCGCTGTCGGTTTGTGCCATGTTGTTGCCGGCAGCCTGCACCTTCTGCCCGTGGGCGTTGGCCTGCTCGTAGATCACCTGGAAGTTACGGCCCAGCTGGGTGATGAACTCCTGGCAAGCCACCGAACCGGCGCCGCCCCAAAAGTCACCCGCGGCCAACACATCACGAACGATGGCCTGATGCTCCGCCTCCAGCAACCCGGCCTGAGCGCGGATCATGGCGCCATGAGCGTCGACATCACCGAACTGATAGTTGATGGTCATCGAACCTGTTCTCCTTCGCTTGTAAAAGTATTGTGCTGCAGCGGCTGACGTTAGCTGCTGAGGATCTGCTGGGAGGCCTGCTCTTGCTGCTCGTAGTTGTTGGCGTCGCGAACCAGCCCGTCACGCACCCCGTGCAGCATGTTCACGATGTTGCGAAACGCCTGATTCATCTGGGCCATGGTGTCTAGCGAGGTCGCCTCGGCCATGCCACTCCAGCCCGCGCCCGAGATGTTTTGCGCGGACGCCCACATCCGGCGAGCCTCGTCCTCCACCGTCTGGGCGTGCACCTCAAAACGGCCCGCCATGTCCCGCATCGCGTGCGGATCCGTCATAAAACGTGTTGCCATGTTGCCTGTCTCCTTGTTGAACCTGGACCTAATACCTGTAACTTGTCATGCACATTGACTGTTGTCATAGCCGGCCGCGGGAACACCGAGACCGCCGATCACTGGTCAAATAACGACAGTCTGCGCCCCCTCTCCTAGCCGGCCGCCGGAGAATGCGGAATCACGCTGCTGCTACTCCGTGGCACCTCAAAGCGGGGTTCAGCGTTCTCCGCCACCCACTCGTTCCACGCCTGCCACTCATCCCACTCGTCCATGGCCGCGGCCTCTGCGTCCGCCCCTTCGGCCGCCTGGACATCGACATCGGCGCCGTCCTCCGGCGCAGGCGCCCAGTGGTCATAATCATCGGGTGGCACAGCCACTCCCCAGCTGAGCGGAACCGACAACCCGCCGAGCATTCCCGACTCAGCCCGTTTCGCCACCACCGCGTCGGGCGGCAAAGGCGGACCAAGAGGCAAAAGCACGTTGTCCCCTTCCAGGCCAGGGTCTCAACACATCCACACTCAATGGCTAAACACGAACCACCAAGCACTCAGCATCGTATGACAATCCGCGGACAATATCCCGGGTTTTCTAATTTCGCTGCCATGAGCCCGTCCAGCGGCCCTGGCGCGGGTTTCGACCTAGCCAACCGTTACGTCTGAACCATCCCCGGCTAGCAGATGCCGCTGGGAATCGGCCGCGCGGGACCGGATTCCTGGACTGGCGTTGTTTGGGGGTAGGGCACCCGATACGGCAGGCCTTCGTTCAAGAAACCCAGCACCACATTGGGCACGCACTTGGCGACCTTCGGCAATTGACGGACCGGGTGGTCCAGATTGGGTGGCGACGGGTCCGGCGGGGCCGCGAAATTGAATGCCGACGTCATATCGCCGGTGACACTGGCACGCCAGGGTGTCAAGTTGGGAACCGGCACCCCGAAACGCTTGCCGATCAATTGCAGCTGCGATGTGTGGTCGAACCGATCATGGACCATCAGCCCGCCGCGACTGTAAGGCGAAATGACGAAGCAGGGCACGCGAAAGCCCAAGCCGATGGGTCCACGTATTCCGCCGGAGCCGTCGACCTTGTCGATGTCAACACTGTTGGGAATCCATTCGCCGGGTGTGCCCTCCGGCGCGGTGAGCGGTGTGACGTGGTCGAAGAAGCCGCCATGTTCGTCATAGGCGATGATCAACGCGGTTTTCTCCCACACCGCCGGATTGCGCAGCAACACCCTTATCAAGTTCACGATCGTCACCGCACCGACTGCCACCGGGAATGACGGATGTTCGGACTCGACGGTCAACGGAACGACCCAGGACACCTGGGGCAGCGTGTTGTTGATGACGTCGCGGATGAAATCCCACGGGTAGGCCGGGGCGATGCCATAACGGGCCAGGTCCGACCTCGGATCTGCGGCCTGTTTGAAACTGCCCACATACCCGTTACGGCTCAAGGAAGTGTCGTTGAGCCCGCCGAGCAGCTTGCTGTTGTACACCTTCCAACTGATGCCGGCGTCACTGAGGTTCTGCGGCATGATGCGCCAGGTGAAGGTCAACTTCGGCTGGATGGCGGGTTCGACGATCTGCGGCCCACCTTGATCCCCGTCGGGATTGACGGTGGCGCTGATCCAATAGAGCCGGTTAGGCATCGTCCCGCCAAGAAGCGACGAGAAGTACTGGTCGCAGATCGTGAAGGTATCGGCCAACAAGTAGTGGATCGGTATGTCAGGACGTGCGTAATAGCCCATCACCACGGGCGTGTTGGCCACCGACCGGGTCCGCGCCTGCGCCGGCAGCCAGCCGTCATTGGCGCCGCCGTTCCATGACAAGTGCGCGGCAATCCACTGGTGGTCTGGGTCGTTGACGCACTCGCCAACCCCGTTGGGACCCCCGGTGGTATTGATGCGGTAGGGCAGCGTAATGCCGGTGGGGTCCAGCGCCTGCGTCTCCGGGTTCCAGCCCTTTTGTTGAAACAGCGGCGTCGGAGTGTCGAACCCGTCGACGGCAGAAAGCGTGCCGAAATAGTGATCGAACGACCTGTTCTCCTGTAGGCACAGCACGATGTGCTCGATATCGGTCAAATGACCCGAGCAGGGACCGGCACCATAGGCCTTTTCGATCACCGGTGCGGCCCAGTCCGTCAAAACCGCCGCTGCCCCGGCTCCAGCCGCCTTAGCCAGGAATGCTCGGCGTGACATTCCGGCGAATGCACCTTGGCTCACCACATCGGCTCTCCCTCGTGTATTTCGGCTTACCGTCGCGGCCATCGCCGACTGTGGGTCAACAGAGACCGCTGGGAATCCCCCGAGTGGGTGCGGTTTCTTGGGTGGGCATCGACTGTGGGAATGGCACCCGATAGGGAATTGCCGTCTTGGTCACCGTTCCCAGTACTGCGTTGGGCACGCACTGCGGCAACTTCGGAAGCGCATTGAGCCGCGGGTGGTCCAGATTGGGTTTCGACGGGTTCGGCGGAGCGGCGAAGTTGAACGTCGAAGTCATATCGCCGACCGTCGCGTCCCGCCAAGCGGTGAGATTGGGAACCGGGACGCCGAACCGCGCGCGGATGAGCTTCAGCGTTGACGTGTGATCGAAGGTGTCGTGGACCATCAGTGGGCCGCGGCTATAGGGAGAGATGACGAGGCAAGGGACGCGAAACCCCAGACCGATCGGCCCACGAATGCCACCCGAGCCGGGCACCGAGTCGATGTCGGGGACCGTGACGAATTCGCCGGGCGTCCCCGGCGGCGGTGTCGGCGGCACGACGTGGTCGAAGAACCCGCCGTTCTCGTCGTAGTTGACGATCAGCGCGGTCTTTTCCCACACCGCAGGGTTGGACAGCAAGATCCGCAGTGCATCGACAATTGCAACGGCGCCGACGTTCACCGGGAATGCGGGATGTTCGGACAGCAGAAACCCGGGCAGCACCCAGGAGACCTTGGGTAATCGGTTGTTTCTGACGTCGGCGGCGAAGTCCAGCGGGTAGGTCGGTGAGATGCCGAAACGGGCCAGATTCGACCTCGGATCCGCGGCCTGCTTGAAGTCATTGACCAGCCCGTTGTAGCCGACGACGGTGTTGTTGAGAGCCCCCAGCAATTTGTTTTGGTACACCTTCCAGCTGACCCCGGCATCTTCGAGGTTCTCCGGCATGATGCGCCAGCTGTAGTGCTGCAGAGGTTGGATATTGGGCTCGATCAGCACCGGCCCGCCGTCAGTGCCGTCGGGGTCGATCCAGGCGCTCATCCAGTAGAGCCGGTTGGGCGTGGTCCCGCCCAGCAGCGAGCAAAAATAGCCGTCGCAGACCGTGAACGTGTCGGCTAGCAGGTAGTGAATGGGCAGGTCACGACGCGTGTAGAAACCCATCGTGACCGGCACGTTGCCCTGCAACGGACTGAACGGGACCTGCGCCGGCAGCCAGTTGTCGTTGGCGCCGCCGTTCCACGAGTTGTGCATGCCGATCCAGCTGTGGTCCGGGTCGTTGACGCATTCGCCGGCGACCAGCGGGCCCCGGGTGGTGTCGAAGCGATATGGAAGGGTGACGCCGGCGGGGTCAACCGCCTGTGTCATCGGGTTCCAGCCCGACTGCGCGAATACCACCGGCGGGGTGGTGTCATCGAACCCGCGGGTGTCAGAAAGAGTGCCGAAGTAGTGATCGAATGACCGATTCTCCTGCATCAACAACACGATGTGCTCGATGTCGGTCAAATGTCCGGGGCAAGGCCCCGCTCCGTAGGCTTTTTCGATAATCGGACCAGCCAAGGACATGAAGGCCCCGGCGGTGGTAGCGGCGGCGGCTTTGGCAAAAAATTGTCGGCGGGTCATTCCGTCGACGGGGTGTTCGCTCCCCACGCGCCCTCCTTGACGGCCCACACGGCCATTGCTGATCACGGTATAGTTGCGGCCGCGATCGGCTATGCCTTGCCGACCGGCGTGTCGTGTTCTGATTCCGCCTGCCTGCCGGGGCGGGCGCGGGATTGGTGCGGGCGATTTGCTCGCGCACATGCAAGCAAATCGAACGCCGGGAGATTACCGGGAAATTTCAGCTGCACAGCCCGCTGGGAGTCCCGCGGACGGGTGTGGTTTCCTGAGTTGGCATCACCTGCGGATAGGGCACCCGATAGGGAATGCTCGGCAACGCGCCGTCGGTGGTTCCCAACACCACGTTAGGGATGCACTGCGGCAGCTTCGGCAGCGCTCCCAGCAACGGGTGGCTCAAGTTGGGTCTGGTCGAATTCGGTGGAGTCGCAAAGTTGAACGCTGAGGTCATGTCGCCAACCACGCCGTCGCGCCAGGCGGTCATGTTGGGAACCGGCACGCCGAACCGGGCGCGAATCAACTTCAATTGCGAGGTGTGGTCGAACGTGTCGGAGACCATCAGCGGGCCGCGGCTGTACGGCGAAATGACAATGCAGGGAACGCGAAAACCCAGACCGAGCGGACCACGAATGCCACCGGACCCGGGTACTGCGTCGATGTTGGGCACCGTGACGAATTCGCCGGGTGTCCCGGGCGGTGCCGTGGGGGGCGTGACGTGGTCGAAGAAGCCGCCGTTCTCGTCATAGCTGACGATAAGTGCGGTCTTTTCCCACACCGCGGGATTGGACAGCAAGATCCGCAGCGCGGTCACCATGGACACCGCGCCAAGCGCTACCGGCAGGGCGGGGTGTTCGGACTGCAGGATGTTGGGAACTAACCAGGAGACCTTGGGTAGCCGGTTGGCCCTGACGTCGGCAGCGAAGTCCCCAGGGTAGGTCGGGGCGATACCGTAGCGGGCCAAGTTCGACCTCGGATCAGCTGCCTGGCGGAAGGCCTGCACCAGCCCGTTATTGCTGATGGGCGTGTTGATGAATCGCCCGAGGCCCTTGTTCTGGTACACCTTCCAGCTGACCCCGGCATCTTCGAGGTTTTCCGGCATGATGCGCCAACTGAATTGCTGCAGCGGCAGGAAGCCCGGCTCTACCAATTGGGGTCCCCCGTCGGTGCCGGCGGGGTCGATGTTGGCGCTCAACCAGTAGAGCCGGTTGGGCAGGGTGCCCGTCAGCAGCGAGCAATGGTAGCCGTCGCAGATGGTGAACGTGTCGGCCAGCAGATAGTGGATCGGGATGTCTTGGCGCGTGTAGTAACCCATGGTCAAAGGGACATATGGTCCTGCGCGGGTGGTCGCCTGCGCCGGCAGCCAGTTGTCGTTGGCACCACCGTTCCAGGCCAGGTGCATCCCCACCCACTGGTGCTCGGGGTCGTTGACGCACTCGCCGTCCAGGAAGGGGCCTCGGGTGGTGTCCAAGCGGAACGGAATGGTGACCCCGGCGGGGTCCAACGCCTGCGTCATGGGGTTCCAACCCATTTGTTGGAATGCCGGCGACGCGGCGTTGAACCCATTGGTGCTGGAAAGCGTTCCGAAATAGTGGTCGAATGACCGGTTCTCCTGCATCAGCAACACGATATGCTCGATGTCGGTCAAATGTCCGGGACAAGGCCCGGCGCCGTAGGCCTTTTCAATCACCGGTGCAGCCCAGTCCATCAGGAATGCCGCTGCGCCTGCGCCAGTGAGCTTTGTCAAAAACTCTCGACGTGACATTCCGAGGAGTGGGCTTGCGCTCACTTGCCCTGCCTTCCTGCACTCAGCTCAGATCACGTTATAGTGACGACAGCGGTCCATCGCGATACGCCAACCGGCGTGTCGCACGCGGATTTTCGCGTTCCAGCAACCGCAACCGCACCGTTTGGCGCGGCCGACGGCCGTCTAGGGGATATCGCAGCGGGAAGGGTGCCGTAACCATGATTGTCGCTGGGTATCGGGCACTCGCCGACAGTAAAAAATTATTCGAATCCCGCATTCCTGACAAAACTTGATATGACCGATCTCACCGGCCGGCTTCGGCGCTTAAGTCACTAGACAGTTCGAGGTCAGCGACGGGATATCGCGCTATCGGTAAACTAATTTCGTATCTGCCCAACCGCGCCGCCAATGCAGCGTCCGTACCATGTGGACTACGGTGCTGATGTTGACTCTGGTGGCGACGGCTGACACCGTCCGGATCCGAACTGGCGTTCTTTTGTCCGCCCATTGCTTGCATTCTGGCTCCGGGGCATAGCGACAAGTGTTGCCCTGGCTGTTGACGTGCTCTTCGGGCAAGCGGACTTCACGCTTTCAAGCGTGCACTCGGCCGAACTTGCCAGCGCGAACTCCACCAGCGGACACCTTCAGATCGCGATGGTTGTGCTGGCGCTGCTGATCGCCGGGCTCACGGCCGGAGGGGCTTTCCGCATGGCCAGCGGACTGGGCCACGCCTAAAGACTTAGCTCTCTTTCGCGAGCGCGACCGCTTCGGTGCACTTCATTTCGCCGACAATCACGGCACCAAGGCCAGGGATTTCCAACGACGTCGCCGCCGCGATGACTCCCGCGTCGACGCGCCCTGCGCGCTATCCGATCCCGACCCGCGGCACCACACTGGGCCGAGCCTGCACCACATGCGGATTTGCGCCACCGCGGCCCATCATCCCGGCCGGCATACCCGCCCCAGCACCCCCCATACCCATCGGCATCGGCATCATCCCCATGGGCCCGCCTGCCGCCGGCACCTCAGCAGGCATAGCCCCCAAACCCGCCATCGCCGAACTGGCCATCCGCGCAGGAACCGACCCCTCCCAGGTCGGAGGCACCGACATCGCCCCCACCAACCGCGCCTTACCCAACTCCGCCGACATCCCCGCACCCAGACCACCGGCACCACCTAGGCCCGTCCCCGAAGCGATATCACCGGCAAACGTCGGCACATCCGCCGCAGCCAACCCCGCAGCCTCCGCACCGGCCAACCCAGCCGTGTTGGCCGTAGTCCCCATCTGCGCCAACTGCATCATCGGCCCAATCAACATACTGGCCGGATACGCCGCGGCCTGCCCCACCTGCAGCGCCGCATCCACCGGCAACCCCGCCGCCACCGACTGCGCCGCAGCCACCACAGCCGGCACCCCCTCCACCGCACCCTCCGCGATCGGAGACAACGCAGCCGAAACCGACGTCGCCATCCCGGTCAACTGCGCACCGGCCTGGGAAGCCAACCCCGCCAAATCCAGCGGCGGCACACTAAACGGCGTCAACGTCTCAGCCACCGCCGCCGCCCCCGCGTGATACCCCACCATCGCACCCACGTCCTGAGCCCACATCTCCACATAATCGAACTCAGTGGCCGCAATCGCCGGCGTGTTCTGACCCAAAATGTTCGTCGCCACCAACGCCCCCAACAACACCCGATTCGCCGTCACCGCCGCCGGATGCACCGTGGCCGCCAACGCCGCCTCAAACGCCGTCGCCGCCGCGGTAGCCTGACCAGCCGACAACTCCGCCTGCCCGGCCGCCGCACTCAACCACCCCACATACGGCGCCGCCGCCCCCGCCATCGCCACCGACGCCGGACCCGACCACGGCCCAGCCGCCAACCCGGCGATCACCGCATCAAACGAGGACGCCGAGGCCCGCAAATCCGCAGCCAACCCCTCCCACGCCGCCGCCGCCATAAACAACGGCCCCGACCCCGCACCGGCATAGATCCGCGCCGAGTTGATCTCCGGCGGCAACCACGAAAAATCCAAAATCATCGCAACCCCAAACCAGCCAGCCGCCTCAACGGCTCCGCCTACCACTCTCCAGACACAAACCAGCCCACGGGCGGATGGTAAGACAATCCACACCGAAAATCCGCACTTTTACCAAAACTTTATTCATGAATTCGGCATGAGCCGTTCACGCCGGCACGTCACCGCCGCCAGCCACCGGGCAAGTGTCTAGTAACTGGACACCGGAAGGCAGCCACCGGGCAGGCCTCGCCGCAATCCGCAGCTACACGGCTCGCGATATTTCCGGGCCAGAGTTTTAGCCACCGCGAGCCATCAGCAACTCGCGTAAAGACTGCGCGAAGCCAACGAAAAAATAAGGCGGCAAAAATATCCCGTCAGACGGTCACGTCATACCGAGTGAGGTAACCGTGATTAGACCAACTACATCGCACTACCGAACGGAAACCACCACTATCCGAACAAGTTCTTGAAGAAACCCGAAAGCCCATTGCCGCTGACCAGCAGGCCCGAGTTGCCCGTCCCAAAATTGAAAAATCCCGAACTCATCACGCCGGTCACAAAAATCCCGGTGTTGTTGACGGCCGCGTTATAGAAACCTGAGTTGCCGTAGCCCGTGTTGAGCACCCCTGAGTTAC
Source organism: Mycobacterium tuberculosis H37Rv (assembly GCF_000195955.2). GTDB lineage: Bacteria > Actinomycetota > Actinomycetes > Mycobacteriales > Mycobacteriaceae > Mycobacterium > Mycobacterium tuberculosis. The sequence goes on from NC_000962.3 coordinate 2,634,713, forward strand.
CGCCGAACATGCTTGTGGTGCTGGTATTGACATAGCCCGAGTTGCCGAAGCCCGAGTTCTGAATGCCCGAGTTGCCACTGCCAGCCGGGTCGTTGTGCCCGAAACCAGAGTTACCGGTACCGGCGTTGAAGAAGCCCGAATTCGGACCAGCTTGGGTCATCGCGCTGAAGAAGCCCGTGTTGAGCGTGCCCGGATTAAACCCACCAGTATTGATGTTGCCCGAGTTCCCTAAGCCAGTGTTGACATCACCCGCATTGCCCACACCGGAGTTGACGTCGCCAGCATTGAGGAAACCACTGTTGCCGTCACCCGAATTCCCAAAACTCGAGTTTATGTTTCCGGCGTTAAGACTGCCGAAGTTGTAGTTGCCAGCGTCGAAAAAGCCTGTGTTGCCGGCGCCGGCGTTAGCGAGGCCAGTGTTTGTGCTGCCGCCGTTCCAAAATCCGGTGTTGACGTTGCCCGCGTTCCCGAATCCAGTGTTCGCAGTACCGGAGTTCCCGAAGCCTACGTTGCCGGTGCCGGAGTTGAACAAACCGACGTTTCCGGTGCCGGAGTTCCCGAAACCGATGTTTCCGCTGCCCGAGTTCAGTCCGCCGATGCCGATCTGACCATCGCCGGTGAGCCCGATACCGATGTTGTTGTTGCCCGTGTTTCCGAAACCGAAATTCCCGCTGCCGGTGTTTCCGAAGCCGATGTTGTTACTGCCGGTATTGCCGCTACCAAAGTTGAAGTTGCCGTTGTTTCCGTTACCGAAGTTCGTGTCGCCGATGTTGCCGCTGCCCACGTTGGTGCTGCCGATGTTGCCGCTGCCCACGTTGGTGCTGCCGATGTTGCCGCTACCCAGGTTTTGGCTACCGAAGTTTCTGAACCGCCCCGGCATGTCCGGAGACTCCAGTTCTTGGAAAGGATGGGGTCATGTCAGGTGGTTCATCGAGGAGGTACCCGCCGGAGCTGCGTGAGCGGGCGGTGCGGATGGTCGCAGAGATCCGCGGTCAGCACGATTCGGAGTGGGCAGCGATCAGTGAGGTCGCCCGTCTACTTGGTGTTGGCTGCGCGGAGACGGTGCGTAAGTGGGTGCGCCAGGCGCAGGTCGATGCCGGCGCACGGCCCGGGACCACGACCGAAGAATCCGCTGAGCTGAAGCGCTTGCGGCGGGACAACGCCGAATTGCGAAGGGCGAACGCGATTTTAAAGACCGCGTCGGCTTTCTTCGCGGCCGAGCTCGACCGGCCAGCACGCTAATTACCCGGTTCATCGCCGATCATCAGGGCCACCGCGAGGGCCCCGATGGTTTGCGGTGGGGTGTCGAGTCGATCTGCACACAGCTGACCGAGCTGGGTGTGCCGATCGCCCCATCGACCTACTACGACCACATCAACCGGGAGCCCAGCCGCCGCGAGCTGCGCGATGGCGAACTCAAGGAGCACATCAGCCGCGTCCACGCCGCCAACTACGGTGTTTACGGTGCCCGCAAAGTGTGGCTAACCCTGAACCGTGAGGGCATCGAGGTGGCCAGATGCACCGTCGAACGGCTGATGACCAAACTCGGCCTGTCCGGGACCACCCGCGGCAAAGCCCGCAGGACCACGATCGCTGATCCGGCCACAGCCCGTCCCGCCGATCTCGTCCAGCGCCGCTTCGGACCACCAGCACCTAACCGGCTGTGGGTAGCAGACCTCACCTATGTGTCGACCTGGGCAGGGTTCGCCTACGTGGCCTTTGTCACCGACGCCTACGCTCGCAGGATCCTGGGCTGGCGGGTCGCTTCCACGATGGCCACCTCCATGGTCCTCGACGCGATCGAGCAAGCCATCTGGACCCGCCAACAAGAAGGCGTACTCGACCTGAAAGACGTTATCCACCATACGGATAGGGGATCTCAGTACACATCGATCCGGTTCAGCGAGCGGCTCGCCGAGGCAGGCATCCAACCGTCGGTCGGAGCGGTCGGAAGCTCCTATGACAATGCACTAGCCGAGACGATCAACGGCCTATACAAGACCGAGCTGATCAAACCCGGCAAGCCCTGGCGGTCCATCGAGGATGTCGAGTTGGCCACCGCGCGCTGGGTCGACTGGTTCAACCATCGCCGCCTCTACCAGTACTGCGGCGACGTCCCGCCGGTCGAACTCGAGGCTGCCTACTACGCTCAACGCCAGAGACCAGCCGCCGGCTGAGGTCTCAGATCAGAGAGTCTCCGGACTCACCGGGGCGGTTCAACACCGAAAAATTCACCACTACCGCCCCTCCTCTAACAAATCATTCTCAACCGCACCCCCGCGCGTTACCCCAAACGACACGCGGACACCCGTCACCGAGACGTCCTACGTTGTCTGGGCGCCAAACCGGCTCGATCCCCGACTTGGCTCACGATTCGCGGCTCAGCATTAATAGAGCCCGTTGACCTGTGAGTTTGCTTGGTGACGGGTCGAAAATTGTGCACTTGATGCACTCAGGAGTACCTGGACGCCCGGACGGCCAACCGGGGCGCCGCCGAACCACGGTGGCGCGCCAGATGACTCAATTGACCCGAGTGCTGCTCCCGCTGTCCGTACCGCTCTTTCGTCACGTCCGCAACACTGGCCCTCGCCGTCGGCGATGGTCGCTGTGCCCACCTTAGCGCGACAACTCGGTTTCTGCAGGTCAACGCCCGCCTCCAATCCCGCACAGCCACGACCAACTCGGGAACAAAACCGCCGGTCAGGCAGCTGTCGCTGAGAGCCGGGCACATCGGGTGTCGCCCGGTACAGTGACACATGTGACCGTTGCGACCGTGCGATGTGCCCGACGCTCGATGCGCACCAATTCGAACCAACTCAGGTCTTACGCTGCCTGGACGCCGAACTAGCTCGATCCAGCGCCGACCCGCACCCCACTACCGGCATCTGAAGGTGAGCCAGAGACGCGTCGACCAGGAAGAACCGTGGCCGCACGGGTCACCCGGGCACACCCAACCGGGCCGTGGCAAGTGCCGACTACCTGAAGAATCCCGAAAGTCCTACACCCGCATTGAAAGCACCGGAGTTCTGGCTACCCGAATTTACCGCACCCGAACTGTCGTCACCCGAGTTGGAGATACCGGCGAGGTTGTTACCCGAGTTTGCAATTCCTGCATTGAAAGAGCCAATGTTTGCAAACCCGGAGTTGAAGCCAGGAAGCATGGCTGGGCCGGCGTTGGAGAAGCCCGAATTACCGTTGCCTGTGTTGAAGAACCCGGAGTTGCCGGTGCCCGAGGGGTCACTGTTCCCCCAACCCGAGTTGCCGGTACCGAGGTTCCCGAAGCCCGAGTTGGCACCTGCTTGGGTGAGCGCGCTGCCAAAACCGGTGTTGACGTTGCCGCCATTGAAACCACCGGTGTTGATATCTCCACCGTTAAAGAAACCGGTGTTGACGTTACCTGCGTTCGCGAAACCGGTGTTCGAGTCACCCGCATTGAAGAAGCCGGTGTTTCCAGCACCCGAATTTCCGAAGCCGGTGTTCTGAAAGCCCACGTTGAAGCTGCCCGAGTTTGAGTTCCCGCCGTCGAAGATACCGACGTTTCCGTTGCCGGCACTCCCGAAGCCCGTGTTTAAATTGCCTGCGTTCCAGAAACCGGTGTTGATATTTCCGGCGTTCCCGAAACCCGTGTTGCCGTCACCCGAGTTGAAGAAGCCGATGTTTCCATCACCCGAGTTGAAGAAGCCGATGTTGTTGTTGCCGGAGTTTCCGAAGCCGATGTTTCCAGTGCCTGAGTTCAGTCCGCCGATGCCGATCTGACCATCACCGGTGAGCCCGATACCGATATTGTTGTTGCCCGTGTTTCCGAAACCGAAATTCCCGCTGCCGGTGTTTCCGAACCCAAAGTTGAGGGTGCCATTATTCCCGCCGCCAAAGTTGAAGTCGCCGGTGTTCCCGCCGCCGAAATTGACATCACCGTTATTTCCGTTGGCGAGGTTGAGCGTGCCGAAGTTTCCGCTGCCCACATTGAGGCTGCCGATATTTCCGCTGCCGAAGTTTCCGCTGCCGAAGTTTCCGCTGCCAGGGTTGTAGTCACCCGTGTTTCCGCTGCCGGCATTGCCGGTACCGGTGTTTCCGCTGCCCCAGTTCAGGCTGCCGTAGTTCCCGCTGCCCAGGTTGGTGCCGCCGACATTGCCACTGCCCACGTTGGTACCGCCGATGTTGCCGCTGCCCAGGTTGAGGCTGCCGATGTTGCCGACACCCAAATTCAAGGTCAGCTCGGCGAGGCCTTGTGCAGCGCCTTGTGCAGCGGCCGCCGGTGCGTTAGCCGCACCGCCTAGCAAGCCCGACAAGCCCGGCACCGCCTGCTGCCATGGCGCCAACGCCGCCGCCGCCGCCGATGCCCCACCGTGATAACCCACCATCGCCGCCACATCGGCAGCCCACATCTGCTCATAGGTGGCCTCAGCAGCGGCAATCGCCGGCGCATTCTGCCCAAACACATTCGACAGCACCAACTGCACAAACGCACTGCGATTAGCCGCCACCACCACCGGATCCACCATGGCCGCCCGCGCCGCCTCAAACGCGCCGGCCACCGCCTTAGCCTGAACCGCAGCCCCCCCAGCCCGCGCCGCCGCAGCAGCCAACCACCCCGCATACGGCGCCGCCGCCACCACCATCGCCGCCGCCGCCGCACCCTGCCACGCCTGACCCGACCCACCCGCCAGACCCGAGGTCACCAACCCAAACGACTCCGCCGCCAACCCCAACTCAGCCGCCAACCCATCCCAGGCCGCCGCCGCCGCCAACATCGGCCCCGACCCCGCACCAAAAAACATCCGCCCCGAATTAATCTCCGGCGGCAACACCGAAAAATTCACCACTACCGCCCCTCCTCTAACAAATCATTCTCAACCGCACCCCCGCGCGTTACCCCAAACGACACGCGGACACCCGTCACCACGGCGCCGCCCACCCAGCGGCCACCACAGCTCACCGGGTCGTGCCCGGACCGGGGCTGCTAGCTGCCCTTGAGCCGCACCGCGAGATAGTCGGCCACGCTGCTCATCGCAACCCGGTCCTGCGTCATGGCGTCACGCTCCCGCACGGTGACGGCATTGTCCTGCAGCGAGTCGAAGTCAACCGTCACACAGAACGGGGTACCGACCTCGTCCTGGCGCCGGTAACGCCGCCCGATAGCGCCGGCATCATCGAAATCGATGTTCCAGCATTTCCGTAATTCGGCGCCCAGGTCCCGGGCCTTCGGGCTCAGGTCCGCGTGCCGGGACAGCGGCAACACCGCCGCCTTGACCGGCGCCAGCCGCGGGTCCAATCGCAGCACCGTGCGCTTATCCATCCCACCCTTGGTATTCGGGGCCTCGTCCTCGGTGTACGCGTCGATCAAAAACGCCATGAATGACCGGGTCAAGCCAGCTGCCGGCTCGATGACGTACGGCGTGTACCGAACATCGTTGATCTGGTCGTAGAAAGACAGGTCGACGCCGGAATGCCGCGCATGCGTCGATAGGTCAAAATCGGTTCGGTTGGCCACACCTTCCAGTTCACCCCATGGATTGCCCATGAAGCCGAACTTGTACTCGATGTCGACGGTGCGGTCGGAGTAATGTGACAACTTGTCTTTGGGGTGCTCCCACAACCGCAGGTTCTCCCGACGAATACCCAGGTCGATATACCACTGCAGCCGGTTGTCGATCCAGTACTGATGCCATTCCTTGGCAGTCGCCGGCTCGACGAAGAACTCCATCTCCATCTGCTCGAACTCGCGGGTCCGGAAGATGAAGTTGCCCGGAGTGATCTCGTTGCGAAAGCTCTTGCCGATCTGTCCGATACCGAATGGCGGCTTCTTACGAGCAGTTGTCACCACGTTGGCAAAGTTCACGAAGATGCCCTGCGCGGTTTCCGGGCGCAGATAGTGCAGCCCCTCCTCGGTCTCGATGGGTCCGAGGTAGGTCTTGAGCATCATGTTGAACTCGCGTGGCTGCGTCCACTGGCCGGGTTCGCCGGTTTCCGGGTCGCGAATGTCGGCCAACCCGTTAGGCGGCGGATGCCCGTGTTTGGCTTCGTAGGCCTCGATGAGATGGTCGGCCCGGTAGCGCTTATGTGTGATCAGCGACTCGACCAGCGGGTCATGAAAGACATCGACGTGACCGGAAGCCACCCACACCTCACGCGGCAGGATGATCGACGAATCGATTCCGACAACGTCGTCGCGGCCAGTCACCACCGATCGCCACCACTGGCGCTTGATGTTCTCTTTGAGCTCAACCCCTAGCGGACCATAGTCCCACGCCGACTTTGTGCCGCCGTAGATCTCGCCCGACGGATAGACGAAGCCTCGCCGTTTGGCTAGGTTGACCACGGTGTCGATGACGGGCGCCACGGGGTGGTGCACTCCCTTCGAGGGATCGGGCAGACGCGCGCAGCCCGACACGACTACGCGCAAAACATCAGTCATGGTAGCGATCGGGACCTGGGTCTCCTATTGCCTTTGACATGCATCATCATGCATGTGACAGTGGAGGTCAGTGGCAGGTCCTTCCTAATACGGCACTTCTCGAGGTGAAGACTCCAATATGGTGACGTCCCCCTCAACGCCGACCGCCGCCCACGAAGATGTGGGTGCCGACGAAGTAGGCGGTCACCAGCATCCCGCGGATAGGTTCGCCGAATGCCCCACGTTCCCCGCACCACCGCCGCGGGAGATCCTAGACGCTGCCGGCGAGCTGCTGCGTGCGCTGGCCGCACCGGTGCGGATCGCCATCGTGCTGCAATTGCGTGAATCTCAACGCTGCGTGCACGAACTGGTCGACGCACTGCACGTGCCCCAGCCGTTGGTCAGCCAACATCTGAAGATCCTCAAGGCGGCGGGCGTGGTCACCGGGGAGCGATCGGGCCGAGAAGTGCTGTACCGACTTGCTGACCACCACCTCGCGCACATTGTGCTCGACGCCGTCGCGCACGCCGGTGAGGACGCAATATGAGTGCAGCCGGTGTCCGCTCTACCCGCCAGCGGGCAGCCATCTCGACACTGTTAGAGACGCTCGACGACTTTCGTTCGGCCCAGGAACTGCACGACGAACTGCGCCGGCGCGGCGAGAACATCGGTCTGACCACCGTCTACCGCACACTGCAGTCGATGGCATCCTCCGGACTGGTGGACACACTGCACACCGACACCGGTGAATCGGTCTACCGCAGATGCTCGGAGCACCATCACCACCATCTGGTGTGCCGCAGCTGCGGTTCCACCATCGAAGTAGGTGACCACGAGGTGGAGGCGTGGGCGGCGGAGGTGGCCACCAAACATGGATTCTCTGACGTCAGCCACACCATCGAGATCTTCGGCACCTGCTCAGACTGCCGGAGCTAGGACACCACCGAGGTCGAGCGACCCCACACGCCGAACGTGCAACCATGGCGGCTCCGCCCGGCGTGTCGCCGCCACCAGGGCACGTTCGGCGCACAGCGAGCACACTCCTAGCCAACGAGCGCGCTGCGGATCGTGGCGCCCGTCTCCAGCACCAAAAGGATCAACGTGCGCAACGCGTCGTCGGTCAAACCGGTGCCGGGAAAGTTGTATCGCAGCATCACGTCCGCGGTGTTGGACGCGGGCCGACCAGAGCTTCGCCGCGCAGCCTTCTCGCTGACCTTTTCCCGCAGGCTCACCGAGCCGAAGTTGATGTCGCGTGCCTGCTTGGCCACTTGCTCGGCGAGCCTCTTGGTCAACGGCAGATCCCACGCCAGGATCTGGGTAAGGGACACCAGCTCGAGGTCCTCAGCGATGCTCACTACCCGCAACGAGGCAAACGTACCGTCATGGCGAACCGTCAGCGCGCCGTCGGGTTCCTCCTCGGCAGGAAGGACATCGCGCAGTATCGATGCCAGCCGGTCCGGTAGGGATGGCACTAGGCGCTCCCGAACCGCCGAGTGCGCGACGCGTATTCCTCGCAGGCCGCCCACAAGTCGCGGCGGTCATAGTCGGGCCAGAGCTTGTCCTGGAATATGTATTCAGCGTAGGCCGCCTGCCACAGCATGAAGTTGCTGGAGCGCTGCTCACCCGAGGTCCGCAGGAAGAGGTCAACGTCGGGAATGTCGGGTCGCTGCAGGTGGCGGGCGATCGTGGATTCGGTGATCCGCTCCGGGTTGAGCCTGCCCGCGGCGACCTCACGAGCGATTTCGCGGGTGGCTTCGGTGATTTCGGTGCGTCCGCCGTAGTTGACGCAATAGTTGATGGTGATGACGTCGTTGCTTTTGGTCATCTCCTCCGCGACCGCCAACTCATTGATGACGCTACGCCACAGCCGTGGTCGTGAACCCACCCACCGGATCCGGACCCCTAGCTTCTTTAGGGTGTCTCGGCGCCGTCGCACCACGTCGCGGTTGAAGCCCATCAGGAAGCGGACTTCCTCGGGCGAACGCTTCCAGTTCTCCGTGGAGAAGGCGTAGAGGCTGAGCCACTTGATCCCAAGTTCGATAGCACCGCAAGCGATGTCGATCACCACCGCCTCGCCCATCTTGTGACCTTCGGTGCGGGCCAGCCCACGTTGGGTGGCCCAGCGGCCATTGCCGTCCATGACAATGGCGACATGGTTGGGCAGCCGGTCGGCCGGTATTCGTGGCGCGGCCGCTTTCGAAGTGTGCTGCGGTGGCCGGCAGGGGCCTCCGTAGGGCGCTGCCGGCAACTCCGGGAAGACGACGGGCCACGTCGACGTATCAGGAAAGGTCGGGTAGTCGTCGGGGGCCGGAGGCAGCTGCGGGAAGTTGCTGGACGTCCGCTTCCGTGCATCCCTAGCCACCGGCTATATCCTGCCCGATCAGCGCGGCGCGACGTTCGGCAACCGATCGATCGGCCTGGTAGAACCGCTCCACCAGCGGCAACGTTTTCAGCTGCCGTTCCAGATGCCATTGCAGGTGTGCGGCCACCAACCCGCTGACATGGCTGCGGGCCGATTGCGGCGCCGCCTCGGCGGCCTCCCAATCGCCGTCGTACAGCGCGGACATCAGGTCTACGACGCCCAGCGGCGGTGTGGTCGAGCCGGCCGGACGGCAGTGTGCGCAGACACTGCCCCCGGTCGCGATGTGAAACGCCCGATGCGGACCAGGCGTGGCGCAGCGGGCGCACTCGGTCAACGCTGGTGCCCAGCCGGCGATGCCCATGGCGCGCAGCAGATAGGCGTCCAACAACAGGTCCCGAGGCCGCTGTCCATCGGCCACCGCCCGCAGCGCGCCCACCGTGAGCCGGTGCAGAGCCGGAGCGGGCGCCCGCTCCTCACCGGCCAGGCGTTCGGCGGTTTCCAGTATCGCGCATCCGCAGGTGTAGCGGCCGTAATCGGCGACGATGTCGGTGGCGAACGCGTCGACAGAGACAACCTGGGTGACGATGTCGAGGTTGCGGCCAGGGTGCAGTTGCACCTCGATATGCGCGAACGGCTCCAGGCGCGCGCCGAATTTGCTGCGGGTGCGTCGAACACCTTTGGCCACCGCGCGGACCAACCCGTGATCGCGGGTCAGCAGGGTGACGATCCGGTCGGCTTCGCCGAGCTTGTGCTGGCGCAGCACAACAGCCCGGTCCCGATACAGCCGCATCACAATAGTTTTGCACCCCGCCACGACATCGCGGGTATCCGCGCCGATAGTCTCGTACCCCGTGGTTGGCGCTTCTGGGTCGGATGCTGGAGCCATTTCCGGCTCTGGCAACCAGCGCCTGCCCACCCTGACCGACCTGCTCTACCAGCTGGCCACCCGCGCAGTGACGTCCGAAGAGTTGGTGCGACGTTCCCTGCGCGCGATCGATGTGAGCCAGCCCACATTGAACGCCTTCCGGGTAGTGCTCACCGAATCCGCGCTGGCCGACGCGGCGGCCGCCGATAAGCGGCGGGCGGCCGGCGACACGGCGCCGCTGCTGGGCATTCCGATCGCGGTCAAGGACGACGTCGACGTTGCTGGAGTGCCAACCGCCTTCGGCACCCAGGGCTATGTCGCGCCTGCTACCGACGACTGTGAGGTCGTCCGGCGCCTCAAGGCGGCCGGAGCGGTGATCGTCGGCAAGACGAATACTTGTGAATTGGGCCAGTGGCCGTTCACCAGCGGACCCGGGTTCGGACACACCCGCAACCCCTGGTCGCGCCGGCACACGCCGGGTGGATCCTCGGGCGGTAGCGCGGCGGCGGTGGCCGCCGGCCTGGTTACCGCCGCTATCGGCTCCGACGGCGCCGGCAGCATCCGCATCCCCGCAGCATGGACACACCTAGTGGGCATCAAGCCACAACGCGGTCGGATCTCCACCTGGCCGCTGCCGGAGGCGTTCAACGGCGTCACGGTCAACGGCGTACTGGCCCGCACTGTGGAGGATGCGGCGCTGGTGCTGGACGCCGCGTCCGGCAACGTCGAGGGCGACCGCCACCAGCCACCCCCGGTGACGGTGTCCGATTTCGTCGGCATCGCCCCTGGACCGCTGAAGATTGCCTTGTCAACCCACTTCCCGTACACCGGCTTTCGGGCCAAGTTGCATCCTGAGATCTTGGCCGCGACCCAGAGGGTGGGCGACCAGCTCGAGCTGCTCGGCCATACGGTGGTGAAAGGCAATCCGGACTACGGCCTACGGTTGTCGTGGAACTTTCTTGCCCGGTCCACCGCGGGCCTCTGGGAATGGGCGGAGCGGCTAGGCGACGAGGTGACCCTGGATCGTCGCACCGTATCCAACCTGCGCATGGGGCACGTGCTGTCGCAGGCGATTCTGCGCAGCGCGCGCCGCCACGAAGCCGCCGACCAGCGTCGGGTCGGCTCGATCTTCGACATCGTCGACGTGGTGCTGGCACCGACCACAGCACAACCACCGCCAATGGCGCGCGCGTTTGACCGGTTGGGCAGCTTCGGCACCGATCGCGCCATCATCGCCGCGTGCCCGTCGACCTGGCCGTGGAACCTGCTGGGCTGGCCGTCGATCAATGTGCCGGCGGGGTTCACCTCCGACGGTTTGCCGATCGGTGTGCAACTGATGGGACCGGCCAACAGCGAGGGCATGCTGATCTCGCTGGCCGCCGAGTTGGAAGCCGTCAGTGGCTGGGCGACCAAGCAGCCGCAGGTGTGGTGGACGAGCTAAAACCCCAGTCGGCCAAGCTGTTTGGGGTCGCGCTGCCAGTTCTTGGCGACCTTGACCCGCAAGTCGAGATAGACCTTGGTGCCCAGCAGGTTTTCGATCTGGCTACGGGCCGCGGTACCCACCTCCCGCAGCCGGGCACCACCCTTGCCGATGACGATGCCCTTCTGACTATCTCGCTCGACGTACAGCGCGGCGTGTACGTCGATCAGGTCGTCACGCCCCTCACGTGGACTGACCTCGTCAATCACCACCGCCAGCGAATGGGGCAGCTCATCGCGCACGCCCTGAAGGGCCGCCTCGCGGATGAGCTCGGCCATCAGAACCTCCTCGGGTTCGTCAGTCAACTCACCGTCGGGGTAATACGCGGGGCCGGCCGGCAATGCCGCGGCCAGTACGTCGATCAACAGGTCTACCCGGTCGCCGGTCATCGCCGAAACCGGGACAATCTCGGCCGCATTCGTGACGAGTTCGCTGACCGCTACCAGCTGGGCGACCACTTTTTCTTTCGGCACCTTGTCAATCTTGGTGACGATGACCACCAGTGTCGTATTGGCAGGGCCGGTCGAACGAAGCTGCTCGACAATCCACCGGTCTCCCGGACCGATCGCCTCGTCGGCGGGGATGCATAGCCCGATGACGTCGACCGCCGCGTAGGTTTCGCGGACCAAGTCGTTGAGCCGCTTGCCCAGCAGAGTGCGCGGCCGGTGCAGACCGGGAGTGTCGACGAGGATGATCTGGAAGTCGTCGCTATGCACGATCCCACGAATGGCGTGCCTGGTGGTCTGCGGGCGCGTCGACGTGATTGCCACTTTCGCCCCGACCAGCGCATTGGTCAGCGTGGACTTGCCGGTGTTCGGCCGGCCGACCAAACACACAAAGCCAGAATGGAATTCGGTCATGCCGGTTTCCTCGCCGAACGTGAACACAGGGAGACTTTTCCCGCTTTTTTCCGCCGTGAATGCACGTTCGGCGTCATAGCGGGTTACCTGCCCGATCGGTGACGATGATCGCAGCGGTCGGGGCGAGTTCGCGGACGGCGGCAATGCCCGGATCGTCAACGGACCCGGCCACCAAGACGGCGGCCTGAAGACCGGTCGCCCCACTGGACACGGCCGCGGCCACCGCCGCCTGCAGACCGGTCAGCTCGAGCGCCGACAGGGCCACCGGCGCCGCCGCGTACGTGCGGCCGTCGACATCGCGGACCGCCGCGCCGGCACCGGCCTCGGCACGTGCCATCGCCGCCCGTGCCAACACAACCAGCTTTGCGTCCTCGGCATCTAGCTGCTCAGCCAGGGTGATCGGCCTCCTCATCATCGGCGCCGTCGGGTTCGGCCGGACTCAGCAACACGGTGCCGATTCGTACCCGTCCCCGATGATCGGTGCCACCCTCGGCATGCAGCCGCAGGCCATGCGATATCACCTCAGCGCCGGGCAGCGGCACCCGGCCCAGTTCTAGGGCCAGCAGCCCGCCCACCGTGTCGACGTCAAGGTCGTCGTCGAACTCCACGCCGTACAGCTCGCCGACGTCTTCGATGGGCAGGCGCGCCGATACCCGGAAACGCTTGTCGCCCAAGTCTTCCACCGGCGCCGTCTCGGCCTGGTCGTACTCGTCGGCAATCTCGCCGACGATCTCCTCCAGCACGTCTTCGATGCTGACGAGGCCGGCTATCGCGCCGTACTCGTCGACCAGCAGGGCCATGTGGTTACGGTCGCGCTGCATTTCCCGCAGCAATGCGTCCAGCGGCTTGGAGTCCGGCACGAACACAGCTGGCCGCATCACCCGCGCGACGGTCGTTTCGCGGCCGCCGTTCGTCGAGCAGAACGTCTGCTCGACAAGGTCTTTCAGGTACACCACGCCGACGATGTCGTCGACGTTCTCGCCGATCACCGGGATTCGGGAATGTCCGCTGCGTACCGCCAGGGTCATTGCTTGACCGGCTGTCTTGTCGCTTTCGATCCAGATCATCTCGGTGCGCGGCACCATCACCTCGCGGGCTGGGGTGTCACCCAGCTCGAAGACCGACTCGATCATCCGGCGCTCGTCGGCAGCAACCACGCCCCGCTGCTGGGCTAGGTCGACAACTTCGCGCAGCTCGATCTCGGATGCAAACGGCCCGTTGCGAAAGCCGCGCCCGGGGGTCAGTGCGTTGCCCAGCAACACCAGCAAGCGGCTGATCGGCATCAACAACCACGAGATCAGCCGCAGCGGAAGGGCCGTGGCCAACGAGATGGAATATGCGTTCTGGCGCCCAAGGGTGCGTGGCCCCACTCCCACGACGACAAAGCTGGCCAAAACCATGATGCCCGCGGCAAGATACAACCCCCACACCATGCTGAAGTGGTATCGGATGAAAACCACCAGCAGCGCGGTCGCGGTGATCTCACAGCTGGTCCGCAGCAACACGACCAGGTTGACGTACCGCGGCCGGTCGGCCATCACCTTACGCAGCGACCCCGCGCCCGGCCGCTGGTCGCGTACTAGCTCATCCACCCGGGCCGGAGACACGGTGCTGATGGCGGCGTCAATCGCGGCGAACAACCCACCCAAACCGATCAATACGATCGAGCCGAGCAGCTGGTAGTACCCGGTCAAAGGTCAAAATACCTTGACTTGTCGAGCAACCGGCGGTCCTTCTCGTCCTGCCGGTCGTGCTGGTAGGCCTCAACCTGGTCGGCTACCCACTCTTCAAGCAACCGGTCCTGCAGGGCGAACATCTCTTTTTCCTCGTCTGGCTCGGCGTGGTCATAGCCGAGCAGGTGAAGCACACCGTGGATGGTCAGCAGGGCCAATTCGTGGCCCAGGCTGTGGCCGGCCGCAGCCGCCTGCTCAGCGGCGAATTCCGGGCACAGCACGATATCGCCCAGCATGGACGGTCCCGGTTCGGGGGCGTCGGGGCGACCACCCGGCTCGAGCTCGTCCATCGGGAAGCTCATCACGTCGGTCGGCCCGGGAAGATCCATCCAGCGCATGTGTAGGTCGGCCATCGCCGCGGTGTCCAGCAGCAGCATCGACAATTCGGCGCACGGATTGACGTCCATCTTGGCGATGACAAACCGTGCGACACTGACTAGTTCCGCTTCCGAGACGTCGATGCCTGACTCGTTGGCTACCTCGATGCTCATAAGATGCTCACGCACCCATCATCGGCGACCGCGGGCGCCGGACGCCCGCCGAGCCGCCCGATTCAGCCCCGACCCGGGCTCCTCGTACCGCGCATAAGCGTCCACGATCTCCGAGACCAGACGGTGGCGTACCACATCCACGCTGGTCAGCTCCGCGATATGGATGTCGTCGATGTCTTCGAGGATGTCGACCGCCGCCCGCAGACCCGACCGGGCGCCGCCCGGCAGGTCGATCTGGGTGACATCTCCGGTGACCACGACCTTGGATCCGAAGCCCAGGCGGGTGAGGAACATCTTCATCTGCTCGGCCGTGGTGTTCTGCGCCTCGTCCAGGACGATGAACGCGTCATTCAGGGTTCTACCCCGCATGTACGCCAGCGGTGCCACCTCGATGACTCCAGCGGACATCAGCTTCGGGATCAGCTCGGGGTCCATCATGTCGTACAGCGCGTCATAGAGCGGTCGTAGGTACGGATCGATCTTTTCGCTCAGCGTGCCCGGCAGAAATCCAAGGCGTTCACCGGCTTCCACCGCGGGTCGGGTCAAGATTATGCGGGTCACCTGCTTGGTCTGCAGCGCGTGGACCGCTTTGGCCATCGCAAGATAGGTCTTTCCGGTGCCGGCCGGGCCGATTCCGAAGACGATGGTGTTGGCGTCGATCGCGTCCACGTAGCGTTTCTGGTTGAGCGTCTTGGGCCGGATCGTCTTCCCCCGACGCGACAAAATGTCTAGAGTGAGCACTTCGGCCGGTGACTCGTTGCCTGTGCCGACCAGCATGGCAACGCTGTGGCGCACTACCTCTGGGGTCAGCGACTGGCCGCTGGCCACGATCGCAATCAGTTCGGAGATCACCCGTTCGGCTAGCGCGACATCCGCCGGCTCACCGCAGAGGGTCACCGCGTTGCCGCGCACGTGCAGGTCGGCACTCAGCGTGCGTTCGAGGGCACGCAGATTTTCGTCGGCCGAACCGAGTAAGCCCACGACGAGGTCAGGCGGAACGTCGATGCTGCTGCGAACTTGAGCGTCGGCTTGCCGGGCTCCAGCCGCGTCAGCAGCGCGGGTCTCGCGGGACGTCACCTGGCTTCTGATGCCTGCTTTCTGGCCTATCGACTGGAACCTGTCGAACTGACGAGTGTTGAAGTTTCATTCTAACGCCGGTCAGGGACGGCGTCGGAGCACAACGCACAACGCCGAGCCCGTGCGCGCTCACCTTTATCCGCGATGAGGCCTGTCTGTGTCCGCCCGTTCGATGCCGACGAACGGCAGCCACTCTCGGGCCTGCCAGCTGTGCCTGCCGGTGCGCGGCAACATCCCGACCGTGCCCATGCCGGTCCGCCAAGCCGACGATCACCGCTCAAGCTGGGCCAGCCGTGAGCGTCGGCGCCCCAATGATTCGGGTGGCGGGCTAGTAATCCCTTCGACGGGGGTTTCCACGGGGTCGCTGGTCTGACTGCCGCGCCATTGGAGGGCGCTGATGGCCACGGCGACCTGGATGATCGTGTGGTCGAGGGGTCGGGGTAGGAGTCGTTGGGCGGTTTCGAGTCGGCGTAGCAGGGTGTTGCGGTGGGTGTGTAGTACGTGCGCGGCGCGGGAGGCGTTGCATTGTTCGTTGATGTAGGTCAATACGGTGGTGAGCAGTTGAGGGCTGGCCGATTCGAGGTCCCCGAGGGTGCTGGTGATGAAATCGGCTGCGCTGTCCGGGTTTTCGGTGAGTACCGCGATCATGTGGATGTCGGCGAAGAAAGCCAGGCGCTGTTGGGATCGAAGCCGGGCCAGCATGCGTTGGGTGGCCAGGGCGTCGCGGTGGCTGCGCCGAAACCCGTCGATTCCTCGTGCGGTGGTCCCGACCGCGATGCGGGCATGTGGTGCGTGGTCGAGCACCTGGTGGATTCGGTCGGTGTCGAGGGTTGCCGCGTCGCTGACCCATACCCAGCGGGTGGCCGCGCTGGCGACCGCGATCAGGGGCTGTGGGCATCCCAGTGCGCGGCCGAACGCGCGTGCGGTGTGGTCGAGGTGGTTTTGGTTGTCGTCGGGATCGTCATACCAGATGATGGCGGCGGTGTGGGATCGGTCTAGGGGGTAGCCCAGTTTGGCTTCGGCGCTTTGGCGGCTGATGGGGGCGCCGTCGAGGATCAGTTCGACGATGCGGCGGTGTTCGGCGTGGACGTCGCGGGTCAGTTCGTCGTATTCGAGCTGCATTTGTGCGGCCAGGCCGGCCAGGGTGGCGTCGATGAATTCGGAGGCCGAGCGAAACGGCAGGGTGAGCAGTTCGTGCAGTTCTTGGGGGTCGGTGGTGAGTCCGAACGCGATTTCGGTCCATCGTTGCCAGGCGACGTTTTGTCCGACGCGGTAGACGTCCAGCGCTGAGGCGTCTAGTCCGCGGCGCACCAGGTCGCGGGCCATGCGTAGCGGGTCGGGGCCGAGGTTTGCCGGTACGGGTTGGCCGGGTTTGCGCAGGTTGGCGGTGGCGAAGTGGATCAGGTGGGAGCGGTTGGCGCGGCTGACCACTGTTGCTAGGGCGGGGTCGGCGGCGATGGATGGGTGGGCGGCGAGGGTGGCGCGGTCGAGTTCGTCGAGCCATTCCGGGGTGGGGTGCAGGGCGACTTTTGCTGCTTGGCGGATGAGTTCACGTCCGCGCGGTGTGGGTTTGGGCAATACCACGAGATGAGACTAGTTGCCTAGGTGCGTTGTGCACCACGTTCTGGGGAATGTTGGTGAGGTTTACTCCTTCAGCCGTGGTGGACGTTTAGCCGGTGTGGCGCGTTCGGGATTATTGGGATGAACGGTTACCCACCGCGGCGGCAGCGGGCCGTGCGCCTGCCGAGTCGTCGACATTTAGCGTTCAGGAGGTCTCGATGTCGTTGGTCAGCGTGGCCCCGGAGTTGGTGGTGACGGCGGTACCGGATGTGGCGCGCATCGGGTCGTCGATCGGTGCGCCCGACACCGCGGCGGCGGCGAGACCGACCACCAGCGTGCTGGCCGCCGGCGCCGATGAGGTGTCGGCGGACGTCGTGGCGCTCTTTGGCTGGGTCGCCCGTTGATGGTGATGGGGCCGCTGGGGCGCCCGAGACCGGGCAACGGCGGGGCCGGCGGCTCGGGTGCGCCCGGCCAAGCCGGCGAGTGGGATTCTGACGACCGGCTACCGGCGTGTCACGTCGCAGTATTCACAGTCGCTCGCTGATGCATCCCAACGAGATGTGAGCACACCGACAGCACCCAATGCCACCGCGGCCGCGGTCGATGTCCGCAGCACCGTCGGGCCCAGCCGGACCGCGACGGCGCCGGCATCGGTCAGCGCGGCAAGCTCGTCCGGTGCGATCCCACCCTCGGGTCCAACCACGAGCATCAACGAACCAGCTTGCGCCGCAGCGATATCCACAATCCGCTCGGTCGCCTCCTCGTGCAGGACCAGCACCGCCGCGCCGGCGGCCACCTCTTCTCGGACACGCTGTACAAGCATTGGCGTCGACAACACGCCGTCGACCGGCGGGATGCGCGCCCGACGAGATTGCCGGGCCGCCGAGCGGACCACCGCTCGCCACCGACGCAAACCCTTGTCGACACGCGCCCCGTCCCAGTTCGCCACGCAGCGCGCCGCCTGCCATGCCAGGAACGCGTCGGCTCCGGCTTCGGTGGCCAGCTCGATTGCCAATTCGGAGCGTTCGGATTTGGGCAGCGCCTGCACCACGGTCACCGGTGGCCGCACGGGCGGGACGCTCCAGCGCCTAAGCACCCGGGCCCGCAGCCCGCCACGTCCGGCCTGCTCCACCACACAGCGGGCCAGGCGACCGACACCGTCACCAAGCACCAACTGCTCGCCGGGACGGATCCGCCGCACGGTGGCGGCGTGAAATCCTTCGTCGCCGTCTACGACCGCCACCGCACCGGTGTCGGGCAGTGTGTCGACGTAAAACAGCATCGCCACCATGTGCGGGCCGTGATTAGCGCCCGGTGAAGGTCTCGCGCAACCGGCTGAACAGTCCGCCGGCGGCGGCGTGGGTCGAACGGACCTCGGCCACCTCGCGGTCGCGGCGACCCTTCAGCTCGCGCAGCAGTTCGATGTCCTGGTGATCCAGCCGGGTCGGGACCACCACCTCCACGTGAACGTGCAGGTCGCCACGCGTGTTGGAACGCAGGTGCGGCATTCCTCGACCGCGCAGCGTGATCACCGAACCTGGCTGCGTGCCGGGTGGAATGGTGATCTCGCTCAGGCCGTCCAGGATGGCGTCCACCGTGACCGTAACACCCAGCGCCGCGTCGACCATGGGCACCGAAACCGTGCAATGCAGATGGTCACCTTCGCGGACAAAGACGTCGTGCGCCTGCTCATGGACCTCGACGTAGAGGTCACCCGCCGGCCCTCCCCCGGGCCCGACCTCGCCCTGAGCGGCGAGCCGAACTCGCATCCCGTCGCCGACACCGGCCGGGATCTTGACGCTGATCTCCCGACGGGCCCGGATCCGGCCATCGCCCATGCATTGCTGGCACGGGTCGGGGATAACCACCCCGACGCCGCGGCAGGTGGGACACGGCCGCGACGTCAACATCTGACCCAACAGCGATCGCTGCACGGTCTGCACCTCCCCGCGGCCACCGCAGGTGTCGCAGGGTATCGGAACCGAATCGCCGTTGGTGCCCTTGCCCTGGCACCGGTCGCACAACACCGCGGTATCGACGGTGACCTGCTTGGTGACACCTGTTGCGCACTCTTCGAGATCCAGCCGCATTCGTAGCAGCGAGTCCGAACCCGGCCGGACCCGGCCGATCGGCCCTCGGGACGCCGCGCCCCCACCGAAACCCCCGCCAAAGAACGCCTCGAACACGTCGCCGAGGCCGCCGAAGCCACCGAACCCATTGCCGCCCGCAGCGGCGCTCTCCAGCGGATCCCCGCCCAGGTCGACGATGCGACGTTTGTCCGGGTCACTGAGCACCTCGTAGGCGACGCTGATTTCTTTGAATTTCGCCTGCGCAGCCTCGTCCGGGTTGACGTCGGGATGCAGCTCGCGCGCCAGCTTGCGGTAGGCGCGTTTGATGTCCGCGTCGCTGGCGTTCTTGCTCACGCCGAGCAGCCCGTAATAATCGCGTGCCACGCTTGATTCTCCTATGCCGCGTCTTTATGCCGCTTCTCAAGCGGCTATCCACAAACCCTGCAGCAGGTGCGCGTTCATCGAGCACCCAGGACGTCGCCGATATAAAGAGCAACCGCAGCCACGCTGGCGATAGTTCCCGGATAGTCCATCCGGGTGGGGCCCACCACACCCATACCGCCGTAGACGGTATGGGCGGTACCGTAGGCCGTCGACACCATCGAGGTGCCCACCATCTGCTCAGACGCCGTCTCATGACCTATGCGAACCGTCACCTTGCCGGCTTCCTGCTGAGCCGCCAGCAGCCGCAACACCACCACCTGCTCCTCAAGTGCTTCCAATATTGACCGCAGTGAACCACCGAAGTCCGCAGCGTTGCGGGTTAGGTTGGCGGTACCGCCCAGCAAAAGGCGTTCCTCGGTGTGCTCCACTAGCGACTCCAGCAATACGGTCGCCGCGCGGCCCACGGCGTCGCCCAATCCGCCGGCGCCGCCCAGCTGGCTGGCGAGGTCGGCGACCGCCACCGAAGCCGCTGAAAGCTTCTTGCCTTCCAGCGCCTGGCCGAGTATTTCACGCAGCTGGGCTAGCTGGTGATCGTCGATGACATCGCCGAGTTCGACGATGCGCTGATCAACCCGGCCGGAGTCGGTGATGACCACCATCAGCAGCCGGGCCGGTGTCAGCGCGATCACCTCCAAGTGGCGAACGGTCGACGTTGACAACGTCGGGTACTGCACGACGGCCACCTGGCGGGTCAGCTGCGCCAGCAATCGCACGGCACGGCGCAGCACGTCGTCGAGATCGACACCGGATTCAAGGAAGCTCTGGATCGCCCGGCGCTCGGCCGACGATAGGGGTTTGACGTCCTCGAGCCGGTCGACGAACTCGCGGTAGCCCTTCTCCGTGGGCACGCGTCCGGAACTGGTGTGTGGCTGAGTGATATAGCCTTCGGCTTCCAGCACCGCCATGTCATTGCGGACTGTGGCCGACGAGACTCCCAGGTTATGGCGTTCCACCAGGGATTTGGAGCCGATCGGTTCCTGGGTTGCAACGAAGTCGGCGACGATGGCACGCAGCACCTCAAAGCGACGCTCGTCGGCGCTTCCCATCGACTGCTCACCTCACTTCTTACGCTGCCTGACCGGCTTCATTTTACGTTCTCGGCGGCCACTGACCGTCATCTAGCAGGCGTCTGCCGATGGTCAGGGGGCGTGTGCCCCGACTAACGTGTCCAGCATGATCTCGTCGGGCTTCAGCCACTCGGTAGGGAAGATCCGCCAATGATCTTCAAAGGGGTGCGGGAAGGCAAGCCGTATCCCGAGCATGGACTGTCCTATAGGGACTGGTCTCAGATACCGCCGCAACAGATCCGGCTCGACGAGTTGGTCACCACGACTACGGTGCTCGCGCTGGACCGCCTGCTGTCAGAGGACTCCACGTTTTACGGTGACCTTTTCCCCCACGCGGTGAAGTGGCGAGGCACCACCTATCTCGAGGACGGCTTGCACCGGGCGGTGCGTGCGGCCCTGCGCAACCGCACCGTGCTACACGCGCGAGTGTTCGACATGGACGCGTCACCAGGCGGGCGGCGTAGCTGAACAGCGGGCTGAAGCCGGCCCGCCAATCAGTTCCCTGCGGCCTGCAGCAACTCCATCGCCGATGCGCGTGACAGCATCCAGCCGCCTTGATTCACGAACGTGACGTTCTGCGTGACCGGCGACGAGAGCTTCGGACCCGAGACGGAAACGTCGGCGGTGGCCGAACCGGCGGCCGCCGGCTGGATGTTCGTCACGCTGAACGACAGCGGCAGATCCCCGTGCTCGGCGGCCTTCTTCAGCTTGTGGTCGGCGATGCGCGCCTCGGTGCCCCCGATGCCGCCCTCGACCAGACTGCCCTTGTTCGCAAACGACACGTTGGGATCGGCGAGGCTGTTGAGCAGGCTGGTCAACTGGGCGGCGGTCGGGACGTCAGGGGCGGATGCCGGGTCCAACGGCAGTGGCGCGCCGAAGACGACCGGCTGCATCTGGTATACGACCGGGCCGCCAGCCATGATCGAAGTCACACCGGCCGCAGCGGCGCCGATTGCAGCCGCGGCGGTCAGACCTGCGGCGATCGATTTCACCATCTTCATGGTTGTGTTCTTCCGTTCGTTTGCCCGTCGATTGTGCGTTTGGTTCAAACTACCGGTGCACGCGCCGGGCAAGTCTGTGTCGTAGCTGTGAGCGAGCGGTCAGTCCTCGACCATGGCGTCACGCAGGCTCTTCGGCCGCAGATCGGTCCAGTTCTTTTCCACGTAGTCCAGGCAGGCGGCACGGCTGGCTTCGCCGTGCACCACGCGCCAGCCGGCCGGGATATCGGCGAACACCGGCCACAGGCTGTGCTGGTCTTCGTCGTTGACCAGCACGAAGAATGCGCCGTTGTCGTCATCGAAAGGATTGGTGCTCACCGCTTCTCCTTGTGTCGTTGTGTTTGGTCGGCGTAAAGATGCCGGCGCCGAGCACCCGGTCCGACAACAAGCCGAGGCAGCTCAGGTTGGGGAACCCGGGCCCCTGGGTGAGTCCGGACAGGGTGGGCAGGAACAGCTTGGGCGTGACGTCGGTGACTGCCAAGTCGTAGCCGATCGCTTCCTGCAGGCGGTCGGCGGTCAGCGGTCCACCCAGTCCCAGCTCGAGCAGGTCGAGGGTGTGCTGACTGAACAGTGAGGTGAACCACAGCGGATCGGCGCCCGAGCCGTCGATGACGAGATCGAATCCGTGCACGGTCTCGAAGTTCTCGCTGCCCCGGTTGGTGCTCAGCGTCAACCGGATCTGCCCCTGACGGCCCACCGCGTGGGCGACCCGGCCACGCAGATGATGGATGCGGTCATCGGCCAGCAGCGCTTCCTGCACGGTCGCCGAGAACACTCCTCGGTCGGTGCGGGCCAGCGCGTCGCGCCGTTCGTCGAACGTCAAGGCCGCCCAGTCGGTCGGATCGGAAAACAGTGAGTTCTCGAAGAATCCCTCGCCGCGGGTGAACAGGGTTACCTGCGGGGAGATGACGGTGATGGTTGAGACCCGATGCCGGAACAGCTCGTTGAGCATCGATGCGGCCGTCTCTCCGCCACCGATCACCGCGACCCGCTCGGCGTTGATCCGGTCGTGGCCGGCGGCACGGTCCCAGAACTGTGCGATTGAGAGCACGCGCGGGTTTCCGGGCAGTAGCGACTTTTCAGCCTGGCCGGGCCCGGTGATCATCAACGCGTCGGCCTGCACGGTGGTCTCGTGGGTGCACAACGCCCAGCGGTCACCGGTGACGGCGAGCCGTTCGACCTCGCCGTGGATCACCTTGAGGCCAATGTGATCGGCCACCCAGGCTAGGTACTGACTCCACCTGCGATGGGTGGGCGCCGGGCGGCCCCGGTCGATCCATTCCGCGAACGACGCGGTGGCGATCAGATACGACTGCCAGCTGTAGCGGGTCATCCGCTCGTCCAATTCTGCGTTGCGCCGTGGCACCAGCGCCGACCGGTAGGGAAAACCGACATCCTTTTCTGGGCTGGTGCCCAGCCGGTGGGCTCCGTCGGTCCAGCCACCGCTGGCCTGCCAGTTGGCCCCGACCCCGATGCGTTCGACGGCGATCACGTCGGGCACGTCGACCCCCATGTCACGCAGCACGGATGCCTTGGCCGCGACCGCCACCGCCTTGGCTCCAGCGCCCAGGACCGCGAGCGTCGGATTCATGCTGTTATCTCCGCCAGCGCGCCCTGCCACAGTGATTGCAGCGTGGCGACGTCGTCGGCGGACAGGATGTCGGGCAGCGTGCGCCACCGCGTGGCTAGCACGGGAGCGTCGGCGGGCCCGAGGAGCGCCGCCAGCACCGTCAGTTCGTGGCGCACCGGCTGTTCGGGTTCAGGCAGTTGCCCCACATCAGCCAGTAGTGCGCGGTCGACCGCCAGATCTCCCACCCCGACGTGCAGGCTACCCAGATAGTTCAGCAGCAGCTGGGGTTCGCGGTGGGCGCGTAGTCGCTCCGCGGTATCGGCGCGCAGGTACCGCAGCAGGCCGTAATCGATGCCGCTGCCGGGTATCCGCGCGAAGTCGGTCGCGCCGTCGCAGTGGATGCGCAGCGGATAGATCGCGCTGAGCAGCCCGACCGTGTCGCTGGTGTCGGCAGTCTTATCGACGTGGACGTCCGCGCGGCCATGCGTCTCCAACGCCAACAGCGGTGCTGGTGTTTGTTGACCGCGTTGCCGGCGCCAGGCGGTCACCATCCGCGCAGCGGCGGTAGCCAGCAGATCGGTCATCGACCGTCCCGTCGAAAGCAGCCGCGCGGTCAGATCGGCGTCGGAGATCGACATGGTGATCGCTAGCTCACCAACCCGGTCGGTCTGCGGCGCCACCCTGCGGGCACCCAACGGCGGATCGGCGCCCTCGAGTTCGGCGACCCAGAAATCAACGCTATCCAGCGCCTTAGCCCGCTGCGCCAGCAGCCGCGACCACTGCCGGTAGCTGGTGTTCTCGCGCGCTGGGCTGGGCGCGCGCCCGGCCGCCAGCGCGTGCAGGCCGGCGTCGAGTTCACCCAGCACAATCCGCCAGGAGGCTGGGTCCATCGCCAGCACATGGGCGGTCAGCACCAGAACACCGGGCCCGTCGGGTTCGCGCAGCCACACCGCCGAGAGCAGTCGGCCGGCCTGGGGGTCGAGACTCGCCAGCGCGCCAAGAGTCTGCTCGGCCACCGCGGTGACCAGTTCACCGCTGACCCAAACCTCGCTGAGAATGTCCGTTTTCGGTTGTGCGACAAGGGCCATCGCATCCCGGTCGAACCGGCACCGCAACACCTCGTGTCCGTCGACGACCGCGGCCAACACGGCATCCAGGCGTTCGCGGGTGATCCGGTCGGGCAACCTGATGACCTCGGTTTGTGCCAGCCGGCGCGGGTCGCCGTACTCGTAGAGCCAATGAGTGTTGGGTAGCACCGGGATCGGCTCGCCGGCATCGTTGGCCGGTGCCTGCCATGCGGCATCGGAGTCAATGGCCGCCGCGAGTTCACGGATGGTGTCGCACTCCACCATCAGCCTGGCCCGCAACGCAATCCCACGACGGCGCGCGGCCTGCACCACCGACAGCGCCACGATGCTGTCTAGACCCATCTGCAAAAAGCCCGCGGTGACATCGACGTTCGAGGTTTCCATGACATCGGCGAACGCCTCGGCCAGCACCAGCTCGGTCGGTGTCTGCGGCGGAGTTGCCGGTCCTTCGGTGACATTGATTGCCGCCAAAGCGTTTTCGTCGATCTTGCCGTGTGGAGTCAGCGGTAACTCGTCGAGGACGACGATATGGTGCGGGACTAGATAACGCGGCAACCGCTCTAGCAGCATCGCCCGCAATTCGGCCACCGGTGGCGGTTGTGGTCCGCCTGCCACATACGCCGTCAGCCGGGGGCCACTGGCATGGCCGCGGGCCGTCACATGGCAACCGTGCACCGCATGGTGGCCGTTGAGCACCGCGGCAATCTCACCCGGCTCGACGCGGAAACCGCGGATCTTCACCTGGTCATCGCTGCGCCCGAGGAACTCCAGTCCACCGTCGGGCAGGCGGCGCACCACATCTCCGGTGCGGTACATTCGGCTACCGCGCCCGTTTGGCTCAGCGACAAAGCGCGCCGCAGTCTCGGCCGGGCGGCCGAGGTAACCGCGGGTCAACTGGGCGCCCGCCAGATACAGCTCGCCGGCGACGCCATCGGGCACCGGCCGCAGCCAGGAGTCCATGACGTAGGCGCGGGTGGTGCAGGTCGGACGTCCGATGACCGGTCGCGCATGCTCAGCAACGGCGGCGACCACGGCTTCGACCGTGGTCTCGGTAGGCCCGTAGCAGTTGAAGGCCGTCATGGCCGTGCGCGCGCAGTTCTGCTGGATCATCCGCCACGTCGCGGCGCCCAAGGCTTCGCCGCCGAGCGCAAGCACCGCCAACGGCGCCCGGTCGAGCAGTCCAGCGTTGTGCAGCTGGGCGAACATCGACGGCGTGGTGTCAATCATGTCCAGACCGAATCGGTCGATCGCTTCGACCAGCGCCCCTGCGTCCCGCTGACGATGGTCGTCGACAATGTGCACCGCGTGGCCGTCAAGCAGTGCGACCAACGGCTGCCACGCCGCGTCGAAGGTGAACGACCAGGCATGCGCGATTCGCAGCGGGCGCCCGAGCCGCTGGGCCGCCGGCCGCAACACGCGCTCGATGTGGTCGTCGGCGTAGGCCGACAGCGCCCGATGGGTGCCGATGACACCTTTCGGGGTACCGGTGGTGCCGGAGGTGAAAATCACGTAGGCCGCCTGGTCCACCGGCACCGTGATGGCACGGTCCTCCTCGAGTATGTCAGCGCCAACCGAAGCGGCGAACACGCCCTCATCGATGACCACCGGAGCCGATGTCTGGCGCAAGATCTCGGCGACACGCTCACCGGGCATCGCCGGGTCCAGCGGCACGATCATGCCACCCGCCTTGAGGACCGCCAGCATGGCGGCCACGTAGCGCGGACCACGGGACAGCGCGACGGCCACCGGGGTCTCGCGACTCACGTCCGCGCGGCGCAGCCCAGTGGCCAGCCGGTCGGCCAATGCATCCAGCTCCCGGTACGTCAGCTGACCATCCGCCCAACTGACCGCCACCGAGTCAGGCTGTGCCGCAGCGATTTCGGCGAACCGGGTATGCACCGCGGGTGCCGACGTCGTCACATCCGGCAGGCCGGGTGCGGTCGGATCGTGCTCGCCGTCCAGCAGAATGTCGACGTCGCGCAGCGGCCGATCCCACCGGCTGACCAAGCGCTGTAACACAGCCAGCACCCGCCTGCCGAGGCTTTCGGGCGCCATCGTGCCCAGCGCACCGTCGAGCACCTCCACTAGCAGCGTGAGCTCACCGGTGCTGCGGTGCGCGGCGACGGTCACCGGAAAGTGCGACAAACTCTCTAGCGCCACCGGACGGAACGTCACCCCGTTTGCGACGAACTCCGCGGTGCCCACCACCTCGCCGGGCGGGAAGTTCTCATACACCAGTAGGGTGTCGAACATCTCACCGATACCGGCGATGGCACGAAACTCGTTGAAACCGAGATAGCTGTGGTCGCGCAACATGGCGAATTGACGTTGTAGGACAGCGCATTGCCCGCCGACGGTAGCGCGGGCGTCCAGGCGGACCCGCAGTGGCACCGTATTGATGAACAGGCCGATCATCGTTTCCACGCCGGACAGTTCGCTGGGCCTGCCGGACACCGTCACACCGAACGTCACATCGCCACGACCGGTGAATGCTGAAAGCGTGGTAGCCCAAGCCATTTGAACAAGTGTGCTGATCGTGACGCCACGGGTGCGGGCGGCATCGGCCAGCTCCGCGGTGGCTTCACGGTCAAGGCGCACTTCGGTGCGTCCCGGAATACCCGGCTGCACAGGAGTGTCGGCGAGTGCCGGCGATAACAGAGTCGGGCCGTCCAGGCCATTGAGGTGGTCCGCCCACATTGCGCGGCTAGCCGTCTGATCGCGGCCGGCCAGCCAGCCGATGTAGTCGCGATACGGCCGCGGCGCTGCCGGCAACGCGGCGACGTGACCACCAGCCCGATACAAGGCGAGCAGCTCGGAGACGAACAGCGGCAACGACCATCCGTCGATGACGATGTGGTGCGCGACGATGACCAGATGCCAACATTCGTCCGGTAGTTCGATGAGCAGGAACCGGATGAGTGGTCCGCGGCCGACGTCGAAGCGGCGCCGGCGCTCTTCGGCTGCCAGCGCCCCGACCTCACTGGGGTGGGCGCGCACGTGACGCCAAAGCACCTCGGCACTGGATGGTATTACCTGCACGGGCCGGCTCAGGTTCCCGTGTAGGAAGCTCGCCCGCAGGTTGGGGTGCCGGGTCAGCATCGCGGCAGCGCAGTCGCGAAGCAAGGCGATGTCGAGCGGGCCGGCCGCGTCGGCCGCCATCGCGATCACATACGGGTCGGCCTCTGCGGCCTCAGAGCCGGACTCCGCGGCGACCAGTGTCGCCCTAGAAAACAGTCCCTGTTGCAATGGGCTGAGCGCCATCACATCGTCGATGGCGCCCCGCGCGTCGGCTCGCGTCACGGCCACTGGTCCCATGACGCGGTCAGGGCCGACAGTTCGTCTGGGGAAAGCCCTGATGTGCTCATCGGCGCGTGATGCTTGTCGTCCGGCTCGGCCTCGACGTGAGGCTTGGCGTCGACCGCGGCGGCGAGCTCACACAAAACGGGATGCTCGAAAACCATCCGCGCGGTCAGCGGTATCCCGCCATCTCGAGCCCGGGCAGCCACCTGAGTCGCGAGGATGCTGTCGCCGCCGAGGTTGAAGAAGTCGTCGTAGCGTCCGACCTCCCCCACCTCGAGCACGTCGGCGAGGATGGCAGCCAGCGCGCGCTCGGTTTCGGTGTCGGCGGGCTCGGCCGGCACCGGTGCCGCCTGCGCCGTTGGCAGCCGTTCGATTTCGGCCAGCAGCTCCAGTTGGCCGTCGGCCTTCCACACTCCGCGCTCGCCGTTGCGGTAGAGCCGAGAACCCGGTTGCGCGGCGAACGGATCGGCAACGAATCGGGTCGCGGTCTCCGATGGCCGGGCCAACCGGGCACCGACGGCGGGACCGCCACCGTAATAAACGTCACCCACCACGCCTACCGGAACGGGCTTAAGTGCGTCGTCAAGCAGGTACACCCGGGCCGTTCCGGCGCCCGCATTGGACCGGTCCAAAATGCGCCGTCTGGCTTGCGCGCTGACCATCTCGACCTCGCGCAGCGGTTGGTCCGGACGGTCGGCGAACGCCTCGACGACACGGACTAGCCAGTCGGCGAAGCGTTGTGCGGTGGCGCGCTCATACAACTCGGTGCGGTAGATGACGTGGCCGCGGTACTCGTCGCCGCAGGCGAAGAAGTTGACCGATAGATCGGCTTGCGCGGCATCGAATGTCGGCTCCAGCACGCGCAACGTGGTGTCACCGTCGGGCCCGGTGTCGATGACGTGGTCTTGCGGCATTTGTTCGCGAACGTGCACAACAATGTCGAACAACGGATTGCGGGACAGCGACCGCTGGGGGTTGACCGCCTCCACCACCTGGTCGAACGGCAGGTCCTGATGTGCATACGCTGCCAGCGCCATCTGCCTGGTGCGCTGCAGCACCTCGCGCAGCGTGGGGTTCCCGCGCAGGTCGTTGCGCAACACCACGATGTTGATGAAGAACCCGATGAGCTGGTCCAGGTTGGCCTCGCTGCGACCGGCCACCGGGGCGCCGATGGGGACGTCTACCCCGCCGCCGGCCTTGTGTAACACCACCGCGACGGCGGCCTGTAGCAGCATGAACTCGGTGACACCGAGGTCTCGGCTCACGGCAGCCAATTTGTCGCGGATCGCGGCGCCGAGACGAAATTCGACCGCGTCACCGGCACCGCTGAGCAGGGCCGGGCGCGGGAAGTCCGGGCGCAGACCGGTTTCGCCTGCCAGGCCCCCCAGCTGGCGGATCCAGTAGTCGCGTTGCGGACCGACGATGCCCGCACCGTCGTCGAGTAGCGCCGACTGCCACACGCTGTAGTCGGCGTACTGCACCGGCAGCGGTGCCCACGACGGCCGTTGTCCGGTGCTGCGGGCCCGGTATGCGGTCAGCAGATCGGTGAACAACACCCCAGCCGACCAGTGGTCGCCGGCGATGTGATGCACCACCAGCGACAACACGGTCTGCTCCGGCGTGCTCAGCAGCGCCGCCCGGATCGGCCAGTCGGTTTCCAGGTCGAAAACGTAACCTCGCTCGTTGTTCAGTTCGGCTCGCAGCCACGCGGCGTCGGACCCGGCGGCGCACCGCACCGGCACCTCGGCGGGCGGCTGGATGATCTGGTGTGGCACGCCGCCGATCTCGCGGTAGACGGTGCGCAGGATCTCGTGGCGTGCCACCACATCGGTGATGGCCGCCGCGAACGCGTTGGTGTCGCAGGGCCCATGCAATGCCGCGGCGAAGGGAATGTTGTTGACGGCGTTGGGCCCGTCGAAGCGATAGTTGAACCAGCTACGCATTTGAGACGACGACAATCGCACTGGCCCGTCATGATCCACCCGGGTCAGCCGCGGCCTCGCCGAATCCGAATCCAACGTATCGATGTGTCCGGCCAACGCGGTCACCGTGGCGAATTCGAAGATCTCCCGCACACCGACATCGACGCCGAACGCGTTGCGCACGGCCGCAACGAGTTTGGTTGCCAGCAGCGAGTGACCGCCGAGGTCGAAGAACGAGTCGTCAGCACCCACTCGGTCGCGGCCGAGCAGCTCACCGAACAGTTGGGCAAGGCGCCGCTCGGTGGCGGTCTGCGGCGCGCGGAACTCGGTGTCCGACGCGATCTGCGGTTCCGGCAGCGCGGCGCGGTCGATTTTGCCATGCGCGGTGATCGGAATCTCATCCAGCACAACATAGGCCGCGGGCAGCATATATTCAGGCAGTGCCGCGGCCACCCGGGCGCGGATGCGGTCGAGATCGACGCCGACATCGGCGGGTCCGTCGCCGCCCGCGGCGGGTGTCACGTAGCCCACCAGACTCTTGCCCAGCCGCGGCAGGTCGCTAACCACCACAACGGCCTGCCCGACCGTAGGGTCGACCGCGATGGCCGCTGCTACGTCACCGAGTTCGATTCGGAATCCGCGAATCTTGACCTGCTCGTCGGCACGGCCCACGAACTCGATGTCACCGTCAGCATTGCGGCGCGCCAGATCCCCGGACCGGTACATGCGGGAACCGGGATTAAACGGGTCGGCAACGAATCGCTCCGCGGTCAGCCCGGCGCGGCGATGGTATCCGTATGCGACATGCGTCCCTCCAATATAGATCTCGCCGATCACACCGGTCGGCACCGGCTGCAACGAATCGTCGAGCAGGTGCATGGTGGTGTTGATCTTGGGCCGGCCGATGGGCACGATGCGGGTGCCCTGTGGGCCCACCACTTTAAACCGGCTGGCGTTGATCACGGTTTCGGTTGGACCGTAGAAGTTGTGCAGCAGCGCATCGAATGTCGCGTGGAACTTGTCGGCCACCTCACCGGGTAGCGGCTCCCCGCCGATGGGTACCCGCTGCAACGTCCGCCACTGGCTCACACCCGGCAGCGACAGGAACAGCCCGAGTAGGGACGGCACGAAATGCATTGCCGTGATGCCCTCGTCGCGCAACAGGGCGGTGAGATATCCAATGTCGGTGAGTCCCCCGGGGCGTGGTATCACCATCCGCGCGCCACAGGCCAGCGTGCCGAAGATCTCGGCGATCGAGACGTCGAAGCTGGGTGAGGCGACCTGCAGTAGCCGGTCGGTGTCGTCGACGTCGTATTCGCCCTTGAACCAGACGAAGTACTCGGCGACGGGGCGGTGTGGCACCGCGACACCTTTGGGCAATCCGGTGGTACCGGACGTGTAGATGAGATAGGCCGTGTTGTCTGGCCGTAGCGGCCGGATTCGATCGGCGTCGGTGGGGTCGTCGCTGCGGTATCCGGCCAGCTCACGTACTGGCGTGCGCAGCACCAGTTTCGCGTCGCAGTCGGCGAGGATGAAATCCAGCCGGTCTTGCGGGTAGCTGGGATCCACGGGCACATACACCGCCCCGGACTTGACCACCCCCAAGGCCGTGACGATCAGGTCCGGCGATTTGTCAAGAAGTACCGCGACCCGGTCTTCGCTGCCTATCCCCTGCTCGATCAGCCAGTGCCCCAACCGGTTCGACGCCTCATTGAGGTCGTGGTAGGTGAAGTGTTGGCCCTCATACACCACGGCGGTGGCGTCGGGAGTCCGCGTGGTCTGCTCGTTCACCAGGTCCACGAGGGTTTTGACAGGGGTATCGAACCGCTCGCCGCGCGACACCTCGCGCAGCCTGGCGGCGTCGCGCTCATCCATCAGCGCCAGCCCCGACAACGTGTTGTCGGGGGCGGCCAGCGCATTGTCGAGCAGCACACCGAAGTGTCGAAGCATCTGCTTGGCCAGGGCGGGTTCCAGGATCTCCACCAGGTGTTCGGCCTCGACCAGCACACCCGCGCGGTCGAATTCGACCATGAAGCCCAACGGCAGCTGCGTGATGTTGCTGCGCAGGTCGTAGCGCTCGCACTCGATGCCTGGCGGGTTGAATCCGCCGCCGTCGGGCTCCCGGAAACCGAAGCTGACCCGGGTCATGCGCTCGGCACCGTGCCGGCGATCGGGGTTCAGTTCCCTTACCACGCGGTCGAGGTTGATCCGTTGGTGTGCGAACGCCCCGCTGGCGATGTCGCGGGTGGCGGTCAGCAACTCCCGGAAACTCATCGCCGATTGCGGTCGCAGCCGCATCGCTACCGTGTTGCCGAAATAGCCGATGGCATCTTCGGTTCCGGCGCCACGGTTGAGCACCGGAGCCGCCACGAGGAAGTCGTCACTGTGGGTGTAGCGATGCACCAGGGCACCGAACGCGGCCAGCAGCACCATGTAGGGAGTGCAACCGGTGTTCTTCGCCATCGTGGCCACCCGCGCAGCGGTGTCGGCGGGCAGCCGCAACGTGGCGCGCGCGGCACGCCAACTGGTCGGCACACACGTTCCGGCTGGGCCGGGAAGTTCCAGCGGCTCTGGCGGATCGGCCATGATCGCGCGCCAATAGTTGAGGTCGGCCTCGGTAGTGTCGGGTCCGGATGCGGCCGACGGACGGTGTTCTGGCCCCAGATCGGCCCCTAGGTCAGCTCGCGAGTACGCCTGGGTGAGATCGGTGAAGAACACCCGCCACGAACCATCATCCCAGGCGATGTGGTGGGCCACCAACAGCAGCACGTGTTCGTCGGCAGCCGTGCGCACCACCGTGATTCGCAATGGCGCGTCGCGGGAAAGCTCGAAGGGAGCGCAGAATTCGCGCTGAGCCAACACCTCCAGGCGCAGCCGCTGGGCGCGTTGGGACAGGTCCGTCAGGTCGTATTGTGT
This sequence comes from Mycobacterium tuberculosis H37Rv, assembly GCF_000195955.2. GTDB lineage: Bacteria > Actinomycetota > Actinomycetes > Mycobacteriales > Mycobacteriaceae > Mycobacterium > Mycobacterium tuberculosis. Next base: position 2,666,909 of record NC_000962.3, read on the forward strand.
CCAGCCGGGGCGAAGATCCGCGTGCACGGTCGGCTGGGCGACTCCGTCGTCGCCGACAGGGTAGGTGGTACGCAGTATCCGATGGCGACGGGCGACGGCGTTGACTGCGTCGCGCAACCTGGCCAGATCGATGTCACCGGTGATGCGGTAGGACACACAGATGTTGAGTAACGCACCGCTGGGGTCGGCCATCTGCACGAACCACATCCGGGCCTGGCCGTCGGAGAGCCGATCGTCAGTGTGCGGGCCAATGTCCTGCGCAGCCGAGGACAGGCCGCGGTCGGCGAGCCTGCGACGCAGCAGCTCCAATCGGGCCTCGTCGAGGCGGGCGCCGATGTCGGCGGTATTAGTCACGCGAAATGTCCACTTTCTGTGCGGTGTGTGAGCGCTCGTCGGCATCTTCGAGTTTCGCGACAAGTCCATCACCGGTGATGTCGCCCATGAGCGTGGCCAGCGACACCGTCGCGCCGATTGATCGTTTGAGTCGGTTACGCAAGTCCAGTGCCAGCATGGAATCGACACCGAGATCGAACAGCGATTCCTGCAGGTTCACCTCGCCGGCCTGCGGGATCCCGAGCACGGCCGCCAATTGGGTGCGCACCGCGTCCACGATCGTCAGGTTGGGGTCGGTTGGACCCTCGTACCGTTCGAATTGCCTGCTGTCCAACAACATCTGCAACCGGGCCGCGTCGGCGGCGAACACTAGCGGGTCGACAGTGAATTCGTGCAGGCTCGCCTCGATCGCCTGCTGGGGCGCCATCTGGCGGAGTCCAGACCGCTCGACGCGGGCGATCGTAACCGCATCCGCGATTCCCCGAGCTGGTTCGCCGGCCTTGGGGGCCTGCCATAGGCCCCATTTCACCGCCACGCAGTGCCTGCCCTGGGCGCGCAGCTGGGCGGCCATCACGTCGAGCAGCCGGTTGGCCGCCGAGTACGCGACCACCCCGTGTCCACCCCACACCCCCATCACCGAGGAACACAGCAGGGTTCGCACATCCGGGCGCAGCGGCCACAGCTCGATCATCTGGGCCAGGCCGAGCACCTTGGCCGCGAAGTTGTCAACGACGGCGGCCGACGTCACCCCCGGTGCGGTACCAGAGATCACGCTGCCTGCCGCGTGCACGATCAACGAGGCGCCGACGCCACCGTATTCGGCTGCAATCGCTGACAACTGGGTGGGATCGGTGATATCGCACGGCGGCGACACGATCACGGTGCCATGTTGCTTTCTGAGCATGGCCACCGTCGCCTGATCCGCGGCGCGCCGGCTGAGCAGCACGATGCGCCGTGCGCCATGCTCGGCGAGATACCGCGCGTAGTGCATCCCGATGGCACCCGCGCCACCGGTGACGACGACATCGTCGAGCACGCCGGAGTCCAACGACCAGTTCGGGACGGCCGGGGCATCGGCGAGGGTTCGCTCGAACAGCGTGTACCCGTTTACCGAGCCGCGTAGCGCGGTCTCACCGAAGCCCCGCAGTACCGCCGTTATGACCGAGACGCCGAGGACCGGGTCCAAGTCCCACGACGGCAAGTCCAGGTGGCTGAAAGTCTGTTCGGGATGCTCGAATCCGATGCTTCGATGCATCGCGGCCAGCGCGGCCTGGCCGGCCGACGGCACCGCGTCCGCTGCGTCGACCTGCTCGGCGCCGACGGTGACCAGACATACCGATTGGCAACGGGCACCGATATGCATCGGATAGTCCAGCAAACCGGCCCCGACGAGGTCGGCGAGTGCACCGGCGGCCCGGACGGCGTCGGTGTGTTCGAAGTCGGGCGCGATCACCAGGATCAACTCGGCGTCCCGCGCAGCACTCAGCTCGGTATCGGGGTGCGAATCAATTGCTGCGCACAGTGTTTGAGCCAGCGCGCGGTGAGCACCGAGATCGAGCACTGCGAGGTGACGGTGCCGCCCAGCGACCGGTGTCGACGGCACCATCCGTTCCCACCGCTCAACCGCAATGGTCAGTCCGGACACCGGCGGCAGCGGTTCGGGGTGCGCCCACATCGGCACCGCACGCATCGGCGCGTTCGGGAACCCGGACAGATCGACGTCGCCGTCGAGTGGGTCACCGCCCAGGTCACCCCACGGGTAGCCAGGGTCAGCGACCGCCGCGCTAACAATATTCGCCGACAACGCATCAACAAACCGCTCGCCACGACGTGCCGACCCGACCAGCACAGCGGGACCGTCCGGCAGGTTGGCGGCGCCCTCACAGTTCTGACCGATCGCAAACAACAGCGCGGGATGGGCCGATATCTCGATGAACGCCCGTGCTCCACAGCGGATTGCCGATTCGACAGCGCGGTCGAAACGCACCGTATGGCGCAGGTTTGCGTACCAGTAGTCGCCGAAAGTGGTGCCTGGCGCCACCACGTCGCCGGTGGTTCCGCCGATGAATTGCACTGGCGCTTCCATAAATTCGGAGTCAGGCAGCTGCTCGCATAATTCATCGCGGAGCGATTCGAGCACGCTGGTATGCACCGGGAAGCCCACGGTGATCCCGCGGGCGAAGTGACCGCTGGACCGGACTGTGTCAACGATGGCCGCTACCGCTTGGCGCTCACCGGACACGGCGACGGTCGAGGAGGCATTGACCACAGACAGTTCCAGCCAGCCGCCGGTGGTCGCGATCAGCGCGCTCGCGTCCTGTTCACCGATGCCCAGCGCCGCCACCGCATAGCGACCAGGCAAGCGGCCCACCACGTTGGCGCGGGCCGCCACCACGGCCACAGCATCCGACAAGGTGATACTTCCTGCGAGATAGGCCGCCGCTACTTCGCCGAGGCTATGACCGACTGTTAGATCGGGCAGCACACCGCAGGAACGCCATACCTCCGCCAGCGCAACGGCATGGACGAACTGCGCGCCTTCGATCTCGATCTCGCAGAACGCTTGCCGCTCATCGGTTCCGGGCGGGGCGATCAGGTATGGCAGCGGCGAGTCGACACCAGCGGCCGCAAATGCGGCGGCGCACGTGTCGGTCGCGGTCCGATAGGTCGGCAGCTCGCGGTAGGCGACGGCGCCCATGCCCGGCCAATGACCACCCTGGCCGGGAAAGACGAACGCCTGGCGCGGGGCCGAGCCCAACGACGACCGCGCGATGAGCGGATGCTCGCGTCCGGCGGCCAGCGCGCGCAAGCCCTCGGCGAGTTCCAGCCGGTCGGCGGCCCGAAGCACCGCCCGATGCCGACGGACCCGTCGGGTCTTGCGCAGCTGCCGAGCCACTTCGGTCACGGTCGTAGCCGGAAAGCGCTCGAGGTAGTCGGCGATGGCCCGAGCGTCCGGCCCGATCAGTTCCTCGGCATGGGCGCTGAGCAAAACCGCAACCCGCCCATCGGGCAGCTGTTTGGGGGCCATCACACCTCCCCACACTCGGGGCCACGCTCGGGCGCGGAAACGGTGTCCGGCATCGAAACGATCACGTGGCTATTGGTACCGCTCATCCCGAACGCGGACACCGCCGCGGTGCGCCATCCGTCAACGGCCCGCCACGGCGTGAGTTTGTCGGCCAGCCGCAGACCCTGTTTCTCCCAATCGATTTCGCGGCTGGGCTCGTCGACGTGCAGTGTCGGCGGGATCGCGGCGTGCTGGGCGGCCAGAATGACCTTCACAAGGCCCAGCCCGCCCGCCGCCGCCTGAGCATGCCCGATGTTTGACTTGACCGATCCCAACAGCGGCCCGCGTCCGGCCGGGGCGGTGCCGTAGCTGGCTGCCAGTGACCGCAATTCGGTGCGATCGCCGAGCCGGGTCGCGGTGCCGTGCCCTTCGACCATCCCGACATCGGCGGGCACAACTGCTGCCTGCGCGATGGCGCGCCGGAGCAGTCGCGTTTGCGCGTCGCCGCTGGGCGCGGTCAGCCCGTCGCTAAGTCCATCGGAGTTCAGGCAACTGGCACGCACCTCGGCGAGGACACGACGCCGGTCAGCGGTTGCCCGCGACCGGCGCTGCAGGAGGAACATGGCGGCGCCCTCTGCCCAGGCGGTTCCGCTGGCGTGCGCGCTGTAGGGCCGGCAGTGGCCGTCGTCGGATAGCGCGTGCTGCTTGGAGAACTCGACGAAATAGCCGGGCGTACCCATCACGCACACGCCGCCGGCGAGTGCCAGGTCGCAGTCGCCGGCCCGGATAGCTTGAACCGCGGTGTGAAAGGCCGCCAGCGCCGACGAACACGAGGTATCGACGGTCAGCGCCGGCCCGGCCAGGTCAAGGGTGTAGGCGATGCGCCCGGAGATGACACCCAGCGACGTCCCGGTGATCAGATGGCCACTGTGGTGGGAGAATTCGGTCAAAGCGGGACCGTATTCGAGCGCCGAGGCACCGACATAACAGCCCACATCGTGACCGGCCAGGTCATCGGGATTGATCCCGCTGTTCTCCAGGGTGCGCCATGCTACTCGCAGCCCCACCCGCTGCTGCGGGTCCATCGCCGTCGCCTCGCGCGGTGAGATGCGGAAGAACTCAGGATCGAATGTAGTTGCGCTGGAAAGGAATCCGCCAAGGTTGTGGATCGGTTTGAATCCGTTTCGACGCGACCCGTCGAACAGCTCGCGAAGTGCCCAACCTCGATCGGTGGGGAACGGTCCGAGTCCCTCGCGCTGTTCGGAGAGCAGTGTCCAGTAGTCGTCGGCGGTTTCGACACCACCGGGTGCCTCGATGGCCAGCCCGACGATGACGACCGGGTCGTTATCGGACATCGGCACTCACCATCCGGGCCACGGCGTCGAGGTGATCGTTGAGATAGAAGTGACCACCATCAAAGTGCGACAGCGTGAAGCGACCGGAGGTGTGAGTCTCCCAACTGGTCAACATCTCCCGGCTGATGCGGTGGTCGCGGTTGCCGCCGACCGCGTGGATGTTGGCGCGGATGCGCACGTCGGGTGGACATGAATAGCCGCTGAGGGCCCGATAGTCGGCCTTGACCGCCGGCACCAGCAGTTCAACGAATTCCTCGTCCTCGAGCAGCACGGGATCGGTGCCGCCAAGATCCACCATGTCGGCCAGGACGTCACGGTCGGCGGTCGGCAACGGTCCGGACGCGGCCACCGTCGACGGAGCCTGACCGGAGGAAGCCCACAGTGCACGTACCGGCACGCCATTGCGCTCGGCGAGGCGAGCGAACTCGAAGGCCACTATCGCACCCATGCAATGGCCGAACAGCGTCAGCGGAGCCGTCAGGTGCCAGTCGCCCGCCTCGAACAGCTCGAGCGCCAGCGCCTCGATGCTGTCTGCCGCCGGGTGGCTGCGCCGGTCAGCCCGCTGCGGGTACTGCACCACGAACGTGTCAACGTCGTTGGCCACTAACGATTTTGCCAACCACCGGTAAGCCGCGGCAGCGCCGCCGGCGTGTGGAAACACCAGCACCGCGCCGGGCTTGTCAGTACCGGTGAACCGCTTCACCCACGGTTTGAAGGCTGGCTGTGCGGGCTGCTCGATCGGATCGAGCGCCGCCATCACGTCGGCACTTGTCATATTCGCGATTTCTAAGTACACCTCGGCGACCAGTTCGAGTCGGTCGGCGTTGGCTTCCCGACCGGTGAGCAACTGGGCCAACGCGGCAATGGTCCTGGCGGCAAACATGTCGGCGACCATCAGGCTCGGCGAATCCAGCCACCGCCGGATACCGGCGACGACCTGGGTCGCAAGCACGGAATCGCCGCCCAGGGCAAAGAAGTCGTCGTGCACGCCCACGGCATCGTTGGCACGGCCCAGGATGTCCGCGACGATGCGGCGCAGTGCCCGCTGAAGCACCGTTCGCGGCGCCGCATAGGGTGCCGATCTGTCGCCAGACCGCTCGACCTCGGCGGCAAGCAGGGCGCCAACCTCCGCGCGGTCGATCTTGCCGCTGTCGGTAAAGGGGATGCGGTCTAGCAGCGTGACGTGGCGCGGAATCATGTGCGCGGGCACCAGATCGGCGAGCTGCTGTCGAATCGACTCCGCGGTCACGCCGGCATCGTCGACGCAGACCGCCGCGGCCAGCACATCGGACCCGCCAGGAAGCACGGTGGCCGCCGCCGCGTGCACACCGGGCAAGCGCTGCAGCGCGGCTTCGATCTCGCCGAGTTCGACGCGGTACCCGCTGATCTTGACGCGGTGATCGGCACGGCCGACGAACTCCAGGGTGCCGTCGTGCCAGTAGCGGGCCAGATCACCGGTGCGATACCAGGTGCGGCCGTCATGCTCGACGAAGCGCTCCGCGGTCAGCTCGGGACGGCCACGGTAACCCCGGGCGATTCCGCGACCGGACACCCACAACTCACCGGCCACCCAATCGGGGCAGTCGTCGCCGCTGTCGGCCACTACCCGGCAGGCGTTGTTGGGAAACGGGACGCCGTATGGCACCGAGGCCCAGTCCGGTGGCAGATTGGCCGCGTCCTGGACCTCGAAAATGGTTGCGTGGACCGCGGTTTCGGTGGCTCCACCCAACCCCGCGAACCGTGCGCTCGGCGCTTGCACCTGCAGGCGGCGGGCCAGGTCGGGACGCACCCAGTCGCCGCCGACGGCCACCGCTCGCAGCGACGACAGCCGGCCCCCGCCGACTTCGAGCAGCATGTCCAACCAGCCCGGCATGAAATTCAACGCCGTGACCTCGTAAGTGTCGATAAGCCGGGCCCAGGCGTCGGGATCGCGGCGCTGCGCTTCGTCGACCACCACGATCGCTCCGCCGGAGCGCAGGGCGGCGAAGATGTCCAGCACCGACATGTCGCACTCCAGCGTCGCCAGGGCAAGCCAGCGATCTGCGGCGCCTAGCTCGAAGTGCCGGATGAAGGTCTCCACGGTGTTCATCGCGGCGTCGTGCGCCACCTCGACACCCTTGGGTTCCCCGGTTGAGCCCGAGGTGAACAACACATAGGCGAGCGCGGTGGGATCGCTAGGCCCGGGCACGAATTCTGCCGGCGCGGCGGCAAGCACGTCAGCCAGCAACAGCGTCGGGACCGGCACCCGCACTTGGCATGGCGGGCCGCAAACGAGCGCTAAGTTGACCGAACCGGTCGCCAGGATGCGCTCCGCGCGGTCGCGGGGCTGGTCGACGCCGATCGGCAGATAGACCCCGCCGGCGGCCAAAATCCCCAGCACAGCCGCCACTTGTTCGCCCGTTTTCGGACCCAGCACCGCGACGGTGTCGCCGACTCGTAGGCCCGCAGCACGCAGCGCCGCGGCCACCGCCGATGCCTGGTCGCGCAGTTGGGCGTAGCTCAAGTCGCCGGAACTGGCGAACACCGCCGGCGCGTCGGGCTGCTGTTGGGCCTGGCGGAAAAACCCGTCGTGCAGCGCCTCGGTGCTGGGGGCGGCGGTGCGACCGTTCAGCGCCGCGCGCACCGCGCGTTGCGCGGCGGGTAGCGCGGACGGGCTCGGCGCATCCCAGGCGTCGTCCCCGGCGGCCAACCGGAGCAATTCGTCGACCTGGTGGGTGAACATGGCGTCGATGACGCCGGGTGCAAAGACCCCCTCGCGGACATCCCAGTTCACCAGCACACCGCCGTCGAACTCGGTGACCTGGGCGTCGAGCAGCACCTGGGGCCCCTGCGAAATGATCCATCCGGGTGTGCCGAATTGCTCGGTGACGTCCGGGCAGAAAAGGTCGCCGAGCCCCAGCGCGCTGGTGAATACCACCGGTGCCAGCACCTGGGTGCCACGGTGGCGGCTGAGGTCACGCAGCACAGACAGCCCGGGGTATGCACTGTGGCCTGCGGCGCTGCGCAGGGCTTCCTGCACCGCCTGCGCCCGCGCCGCCGCCGTGCGCGCACCGGTCAGATCGACGTCGAGCAACAGCGAGGAGGTGAAGTCACCGACCAGCAGGTCGACGTCTGGATGCAGGGCCTGGCGACTGAACAACGGCAGGTTCAGCAGGAACCGCGACGACGCTGACCAACGCGCCAGCACGTTGGCAAAGGCCGCGGCCAGCGTCATCGCCGGGGTGATGCCGCGGGCCCGGGCTCGGGCGAACAACGCGTCGCGGGTCTGCGGGTCTAGCCAGTGCCAGCGCCGGGTGCTGCGGCGCCGGTCGCGTTCGCCGCCGGCCCGGGTAGGCAGCGCGGGCGGATCCGGCAGCTGCGGGATGCGCTGCGCCCACCAGTCCCGGTCGGCGTCGCGAACCGGTTGGGGCAGCGTCTCCTCCGCCTCGATAGCCTGCCGGTATTCCCGGTAGGTGTAGCCCAGTGCCGGCGGTTCACGGCCGTCATAGAGGGCCGCCAGGTCGGCCAGCAAGATGCGGTAGCTCATCGCGTCAGCGGCCTGCATGTCCAGGTCGACATGTAGGCGGGTGCGCTCCCCCGGTAATAACGTCAACGCAAGTTCGAATACCGCACCGTCGAGCTGCTGGTGCGATTTGGCGTCGCGGATCCCCGCCAACCGCTGATCGACGACATCCGGGGCCACGTGACGCAGGTCGGCAACACTGATGGGAAAGTCGCGAGATCCCGCCGCCGGCGGGATGCGCTGGGTGCCGTCGGGCAAGAACTGCACCCGCAGCATCGGGTGCCGCAGCGCCAACCGGGTGGCCGCCGCGCGGAGCCTGTCCGGATCGACCCGGGCACCATCGAACTCGACGTAGAGGTGCCCAGCTACCCCGCCGAGCTGTTGGTGGTCGTGGCGGCCGACCCACATCGCGTGCTGCATCGGCGCCAGCGGGAAAGGCTCGCCTTCCTGGGATAACCCGGCATCCCCTGGTGCGGCAACTGCCGTGGGCGCGACGCCGGTGCCGGCGGACACCAGTTGGGACCAGGCCTCGATTGTGGGTGTGGCGGCCAGTGTGGCGAAGTCGACGGCGATGCCCTTCCGGCGCCAGCGCCCCACCAGCGACATCATCCGGATCGAGTCCAGGCCCTGACCAACGAGGTTGGCGCCGGGGTGCAGAGCATCGGCGCGGACACCGAGCAACTCTGCGACCTCGGCGCGAATGATCTCCGAGCACGCCGTAGCATGCACCACAAACCCTCCCCTGTTAGCACAGGCTGCCCTAATTTTAGTGGTTACCCTATCTTCGAACCACGCACCTGCGCTACCAGCCCCCCTGTTAAGGAGCCCACATGCCACCGAAGGCGGCAGATGGCCGCCGACCCAGTCCCGACGGCGGACTGGGTGGCTTTGTACCGTTCCCCGCGGATCGGGCCGCGTCGTACCGGGCGGCCGGCTATTGGTCGGGGCGAACCCTGGACACCGTGCTCTCCGATGCCGCGCGGCGCTGGCCTGACCGCCTCGCGGTGGCCGACGCCGGTGATCGTCCCGGCCACGGCGGCCTCAGTTACGCCGAACTCGACCAGCGGGCCGACCGGGCCGCCGCGGCGCTGCACGGCCTGGGCATCACGCCAGGCGACCGGGTACTGCTCCAGCTGCCAAACGGCTGCCAGTTCGCGGTTGCCCTGTTCGCGTTATTGCGGGCGGGAGCGATCCCAGTGATGTGCCTGCCCGGTCACCGCGCCGCCGAATTGGGCCACTTCGCCGCCGTCAGCGCGGCCACCGGGCTGGTGGTCGCCGATGTGGCCAGCGGGTTCGACTATCGGCCGATGGCGCGCGAACTTGTTGCCGATCACCCCACCCTGCGCCATGTCATCGTCGATGGCGATCCGGGACCGTTCGTGTCGTGGGCGCAGCTGTGCGCCCAGGCCGGCACCGGTTCGCCGGCACCGCCGGCCGATCCCGGATCGCCAGCGCTGCTGCTGGTCTCCGGCGGCACCACTGGCATGCCCAAACTCATTCCACGCACCCACGACGACTACGTGTTCAACGCGACGGCCAGCGCCGCACTCTGTCGGCTTAGCGCCGACGACGTCTATCTGGTGGTGCTGGCCGCCGGCCACAATTTCCCGCTGGCCTGCCCGGGCCTGCTCGGCGCGATGACCGTCGGGGCCACCGCCGTGTTCGCCCCCGATCCCAGCCCGGAGGCCGCCTTCGCCGCCATCGAGCGCCACGGTGTCACCGTCACCGCGTTGGTTCCGGCACTGGCCAAACTGTGGGCCCAATCCTGTGAGTGGGAGCCGGTGACACCGAAGTCACTGCGGTTGTTGCAGGTTGGCGGGTCCAAGCTAGAACCCGAGGACGCTCGCCGGGTACGCACCGCGCTCACCCCGGGCCTGCAGCAGGTGTTCGGCATGGCGGAGGGGCTGCTGAACTTCACCCGCATCGGCGACCCACCCGAAGTGGTGGAGCACACCCAGGGGCGGCCACTATGCCCGGCCGACGAACTGCGCATCGTCAACGCCGATGGTGAGCCGGTGGGGCCCGGGGAGGAAGGCGAACTCTTGGTGCGCGGGCCCTACACGCTGAACGGCTATTTTGCTGCCGAACGCGACAACGAGCGCTGCTTCGATCCGGACGGCTTCTACCGCAGCGGCGACCTGGTCCGCCGCCGCGACGACGGCAATCTGGTGGTCACCGGGCGCGTCAAGGATGTCATCTGCCGTGCGGGAGAAACCATCGCCGCCAGCGACCTCGAAGAACAGCTGCTGAGCCATCCGGCGATCTTCTCGGCCGCGGCGGTGGGACTACCTGACCAGTATCTGGGGGAAAAAATCTGCGCTGCAGTCGTTTTCGCTGGAGCTCCGATTACGCTTGCGGAGTTGAACGGCTACCTTGACCGGCGTGGTGTGGCCGCGCATACGCGACCCGACCAGCTGGTCGCGATGCCGGCGCTGCCCACAACGCCGATCGGGAAGATCGACAAACGAGCGATCGTCCGCCAGCTCGGCATCGCGACGGGTCCCGTGACGACCCAGCGCTGCCATTGACTGACGTCAACAAGTTGAATTGACTGCGTTGCATGACCGACGGTGTTCCGGCCCGCGGGTCACTTCGATCACGCGGCGCGGTAGCGGTGAGCTCGATGGTGTTGCGGCCCATCACCGGGGCGATTCCGCCAGACGGGCCGTGGGGGATATGGGCCTCGCGCCGGATCATCGCCGGACTCATGGGCACGTTCGGGCCCTCGCTCGCGGGCACCCGAGTGGAACAAGTCAACTCCGTTCTGCCGGACGGACGCCGGGTCGTCGGCGAATGGGTGTATGGACCGCACAACAACGCGATCAATGCCGGACCCGGTGGCGGCGCCATCTATTACGTACACGGCAGCGGTTACACGATGTGTTCGCCCCGAACCCACCGGCGGCTGACATCCTGGCTGTCGTCATTGACCGGGCTACCGGTATTCAGTGTCGATTACCGACTGGCGCCGCGCTACCGTTTCCCGACCGCGGCCACCGACGTGCGGGCAGCCTGGGATTGGTTAGCGCACGTATGCGGCTTAGCCGCGGAGCACATGGTGATCGCCGCGGATTCCGCGGGTGGCCATCTGACCGTCGACATGCTGCTGCAACCCGAGGTCGCCGCCCGACCTCCGGCGGCGGTGGTGTTGTTTTCGCCGCTGATCGACCTCACCTTCCGGCTGGGCGCCAGTCGTGAGCTGCAGCGCCCCGATCCTGTCGTGCGCGCTGACCGTGCGGCCCGGTCGGTTGCGCTGTACTACACCGGAGTCGATCCCGCCCACCACCGGCTGGCGCTCGATGTTGCCGGCGGGCCACCGCTGCCACCGACGCTGATCCAGGTGGGTGGAGCCGAGATACTCGAGGCCGATGCGAGACAACTCGATGCCGACATCCGCGCTGCCGGCGGCATATGCGAGTTGCAAGTGTGGCCTGATCAGATGCATGTGTTCCAGGCCCTGCCGCGGATGACGCCCGAAGCGGCCAAAGCCATGACCTATGTTGCCCAGTTCATCCGCAGTACAACAGCACGTGGAGACCTCTGAACGTTACTGGCGTGCAACCAGATAAGGCGTCAATGTGGATAGCTTTTCGCAAGTCTCCTCGAATTCGCGCTCTGGCTCCGATTCTTCGATGATGCCGGCGCCGGCCCGCAGCCAAGTCCGCCCGCCGACCTGGTATGCCGCCCGCAGCGTCAGCGCGGCGTCTAGCCCGCCATCCGCCGAAAGCATCACCACCGCACCGGAATACAGCCCACGTGGGCACTCATCGAGGCGAAAGATGGCCTCAACGCCAGCTGCTTTCGGGATTCCGGATGCAGTGACAGCAGGAAAAAGGGCTTCCAGGGCGGCCATCCGGTCGCTCGATGGATCCAACCGTGCTCTGATGGTGGAGCCGAGGTGCTGCACACTGCCGCGCTCGCGCACCGTCATGAAATCGATGACCGCAGCACTCCCTGGTTCGGCGATGTCGGTAATCTCCTCAAGCGAAGAGCGCACTGAAATGGCGTGCTCGACAATTTCTTTGGAGTTTGATTCCAGGTCATCACGAGCCAGTCGGTCAATGGCGGGACCACGGCCCAAGGCGCGGGTACCGGCCAACGGCTCGGTGATCACCACTCCGTCGGCGCGCACCGCCGTGACGAGTTCGGGGCTGTAACCCAGAGCACGGATTCCGCCCAACTGCAACAAAAACGACCTCACCGGGGTGTTGTGCCGACGCCCCAGCCGGTAGGTCAACGGAAAGTCGATCGCGAAAGGCACTTCGACACAACGGGACAGAATCACCTTGTGGTAGCGGCCGGCAGCGATTTCATCGACGGCTACCGCCACCCGACGGCGGAAGCCGGATGGATCGTCGGAGACGTCGACGGAGCGGGACTGCGGCACCTCTCGCACCCCGGTGGCGAGTAATCGGTCGATGGCCTCGCGGTGGCGAATCCCAGCATCGAACAGGCGAATCTCCTTTTCGCTCACCATGATCCGGGTTCGGGGCGAAAACACCCGGGCCAGTGGGGTGTGCGGCGCCAGCCGCTGCTGCAACCCATAGCGGTGCACGCCGAATTCGAAGGCGACCCAGCCAAAAGCTTGATCGGTTTCCAGCAACAGCCGATCGACGGCTTCGCCCAGGGCCGCTCCCGGGCGACCCGACCATTGCTGTCGCCGCGTAACGCCATCACGGATGACGCGCAGTTCGTCGCTGTCTAGCTCCACCATCGCCTGCACACCGGCGGCCAGGACCCATTGGCCGTCGCACTCGTAGAGCAGGTAATCCTCGTCGACGGACTCGGTAACCACCGCCGCCAGCTCCGCTGCCAGGTCGGCGGGGTTGACACCGGCGGGCATCGGGATGGACGACGACGCGGTGCTGACGGCGCCTGTCGCGACGCTGAGCTCGGACACAGCTAGTAAATGTAGCCTAACCTACTTAATGGGTCGCAGCCCCCCGGGGTCGTCGCATGTCCAACGTGCTCGACTGGAAGAAAATGCTCGTCGGGAGCAAATGGCACCAGCCGGGGCGGCGACAGGACCCACCCACGGCCGGACGGTCCGCGGACTGCGTTTCGCAGCGTAATCATTTCCGCAGGCAGAGGCGGTCGCGGCCGGTGCTCGCCGGTTACCATGCCCGCCAACTCACGCACACGAAATCGTGAAACCTTTGCCAACCGTTTACTGGCTAGCTACAAAGCAAGGTTTTGCCTTCGCCGGAATTCTCCTAACATCACTCACTAACCACGTAGACCATCCGGTCGACGACGTAGTCGCGGTACGCGTGGCTCGCCAAGCTCGGTATGTCCGCTGGGTCTGCCCAGGCATCGCCCGATCGTTAGCCAGTCAACAGAGAGGACCCGACGATGTTCGTAATCCGGCTCGCCGACGGCGAAGAAGTCCACGGCGAGTGCGACGAGCTGACGATTAACCCAGCAACCGGCGTCCTCACGGTCTGCCGGGTCGACGGGTTCGAGGAAACCACCACGCACTACTCGCCGTCGGCGTGGCGGTCGGTGACACACCGCAAGCGGGGGGTCGGCGTTAGACCATCCCTGGTCTCAACTGCTCAATAAGCCCGAGCCACACTTTCTAGATTCGACTTGATATTCCTGGTCGCTCCCCTGACGCTGGGTGCTTCCTGGATCGCCGCACCAGGTATGGGAGGCGCCAATGCTGCATGAGTTCTGGGTGAACTTCACTCACAACCTGTTCAAGCCGCTGCTGCTGTTCTTCTATTTCGGGTTCTTGATCCCGATCTTCAAGGTGCGATTCGAGTTCCCCTATGTGCTCTACCAGGGCCTAACCCTGTATCTGCTGCTGGCCATCGGTTGGCACGGCGGCGAAGAACTCGCCAAGATCAAGCCGTCCAACGTCGGCGCCATCGTTGGGTTCATGGTGGTTGGCTTCGCCTTGAACTTCGTGATCGGCACCTTGGCATACTTCCTGCTGAGCAAGCTGACCGCCATGCGCCGGGTCGACAGGGCGACGGTCGCCGGCTATTACGGGTCGGACTCGGCAGGGACATTTGCCACCTGTGTAGCAGTCCTGACCAGCGTCGGCATGGCCTTCGACGCCTACATGCCGGTCATGTTGGCCGTCATGGAGATCCCCGGCTGCCTGGTGGCGCTGTATCTGGTGGCGCGGCTGCGGCACCGAGGGATGAACGAGGCGGGGTACATGGCCGACGAGCCCGGCTACACCACAGCGGCGATGATCGGAGCGGGGCCCGGCACGCCCGCCCGGCCCGCTCACAGCGACAGCCTCACGGCCCAAGCCGAGCGCGGCATCGAAGAAGAGTTGGAGCTCTCGCTGGAAAAGCGCGAGCATCCAAATTGGGATGAAGACGGCGTCAAAGACAGCGGCACGAATGCGTCGATCTTCTCACGCGAGTTGCTGCAGGAAGTTTTCCTCAACCCGGGGCTCGTTCTCCTCTTCGGCGGCATCGTCATCGGCCTGATCAGTGGACTGCAGGGACAGAAGGTCCTACACGACGACGACAACTTCTTTGTGGCGGCATTCCAGGGCGTACTTTGCCTGTTCCTGTTGGAGATGGGCATGACGGCGTCGCGTAAGTTGAAGGATCTGGCGTCGGCGGGCAGTGGGTTCGTTTTCTTCGGCCTGCTGGCACCGAATCTGTTTGCGACGCTTGGGATCATCGTGGCCCACGGCTACGCATACGTCACTAACAACGACTTCGCGCCGGGCACATATGTGCTGTTCGCGGTGCTCTGCGGCGCGGCGTCCTATATCGCCGTCCCGGCCGTGCAACGGCTTGCGATCCCCGAGGCCAGTCCGACCTTGCCGCTGGCCGCGTCGCTGGGTTTGACGTTCTCCTACAACGTCACGATCGGGATCCCGCTGTACATCGAGATCGCCCGCATCGTCGGGCAATGGTTCCCTGCCACCGGGGCTTCGATCGGTTAGCCCAGCAGAGTGCGCACCACCGCGTCGGCCAGCAATCGCCCCCGGCCGGTGAGGACCAGTCGGTCGCCGTGGTAGTCCAGCAATCCGTCGGCCAACACCGCCTCGGCACGTTCCCGTTCGGCAGCCCCTAGCCGGGCGAGCGGTAGCCCCTGGCGCAGCCGGACCTTCAGCAACACGTCTTCGGTGTGCAAAGCGTCGGCGCCCAGCTGCTCGAAGCCCGCTACCGGCAACGTCGCCCCGGCCAGTATCTCGGCGTAAGTGTTGGGGTGCTTGACATTCCACCAGCGTGTCACGCCAATGTAGCCGTGCGCGCCCGGACCTGCGCCCCACCACTGGCCACCGTCCCAATAACCCAGGTTGTGCCGGCACTCGCCGCCCGGTCGACACCAATTGGACACCTCGTACCAGGCAAACCCGGCCGCCGACAGCCGAGCATCGACCAACTCGTAGCGATGCGCCAGCACGTCGTCATCGGGCGCGGCCAGCTCACCACGCCGAACCCGGCGAGCCAGTGCCGTGCCGTGCTCGACGACCAAGGCATACGCGGACACATGATCCACACCGGCCTGCACCGCGGCGTCCACTGAGCGCACCAGGTCGTCGTCGGACTCCCCCGGGGTTCCATAGATCAGGTCGAGGTTGACGTGTGTGAAGCCCTCCGCTATCGCCTCGGTGGCCGCGGCCGCCGCCCGGCCCGGCGAGTGCACCCGGTCCAAGGTTGCCAGCACCCTCGGGGCCACCGACTGCATGCCGAGCGACACCCGCGTGTAACCGGCCGCGCGGATCGTGGCGAAGAACTCCGGCCACGTCGACTCGGGGTTGGCCTCGGTGCTGACTTCGGCGTCGGGCGCCAGCACAAAGTGGTCCCGCACCATGTCCAGCAACGTGGCCAGGCGCTCCCCCCCGAGCAGCGATGGCGTCCCGCCACCCACATACACGGTATGCACCGTCGGTGCGTCCAGCTTGGCGGCCGCCAGTTCGAGCTCCGCCCGCAGCGCCAGCAGCCAACGGTCCGGGCTGACGCCACCCAGCTGGGCCGGGGTGTAGGTATTGAAGTCGCAGTACCCGCAACGGGTCAGGCAGAACGGGACGTGCAGGTAGACCCCGAACGGTTGTCCGGGCATGGGCGCCAGGCCGGGCAGCTCAACTGGTGCCTGCCGAAATACCATGCCAAATCATCGCATAGCGCGTACCAGCTAGGGTGGCCAGCAATGTAACGCAGGCACACCTCAATCGTCCCTGCTCCCCGAACAACCTCCAGTCTCGGCCGCGAGGAACGTCAGGATGTGGGTGAGCGAGCCCAGCGGTGCGTCTCCCTGACTACAAGAACTACATTTCGGCCACGCACCCGGGCCTTGGGTTTTCATAATGTTGTCTGCGACCTCGATCTGTTGCTGGGGACTCGCGGCCGCCGGCGACCCGACACCACCGTTGGAATCCCACGTCGCCTGGCTGATCTGCAGACCACCGTATAACCCGTTACCGGTGTTGGCCGCCCAATTGCCGCCGGATTCGCATTGCGCGATGGCGTCCCAATCGATGTCGTCGGCTTTCGAGCTGATGGTGGACAGACCCAACAACGCGACAAACATGGTCGCGACAACGGCGGTTTCGATGAACACCGTGCATACGATCCTGGCGCACCTGTCACGTGGTCGGCCAGCACCCGCAGTAGTAAGCAAACCCGGTGTCATAGCAGCTCCACCTTGCTGGCCAGCCAGCGGCCGTTCACCTTGTCCATGATCACCTTGATCCGACTGCGGTCGATCTGCGGCGTTGGGCTGTTCCGGTTGCTGACCGACTGGTCGATGAACATCAGGACCACTACCTTGTTCGTGGTGGCTGATTTGACCGACGCCGCCACGACGGTCCCGTGGGTGGCCACCCGATTGTCGGCCAGCAGTTGGCGAAGGTGCGCACTGGATTTGCCGTACTTATCTTTGAACTCGCCGGTCGAACCCTCGAGAATGTCCCTCATGTTGTGGTCGATCCGCTCACAGTCCATGGTGGCCAGCTTGACGACATAGCTGCGTGCGGCCTGCAGTGCCTGGCCGGCGGCGACGTCTGTCTGATGCTTCTCAAAGAGCACCCATCCGCACCATCCAGACCCGGCCAACGACACAACCACCGCGACGGCGCCAACCCAGCCAATCACCGATCTGGTTAACCGACCGCGGCCGGGAGTTTCGGCCGGTTCGCCGGTGCCGCCTGGCTCACTTGCACCGTGGCCCCGGCCGAAGATGGCCATTCTGCGCACGATTGACCTCGATCACTATCCGCTAAGACAACTATCTCAGTAGTCATATTTGGTCACATCTGTCACTCCTGTCAACGTCAGGTGCGCGTCTCCCAGCGGATTCCCGGGTCGGCCT
Source organism: Mycobacterium tuberculosis H37Rv (assembly GCF_000195955.2). Classification (GTDB taxonomy): domain Bacteria; phylum Actinomycetota; class Actinomycetes; order Mycobacteriales; family Mycobacteriaceae; genus Mycobacterium; species Mycobacterium tuberculosis. The sequence continues at coordinate 2,684,391 of NC_000962.3, forward strand.
ATCCATCCATCCAGGCTTGTTGCGTAGTTTTGATCATCGTGAAAAGAAATTTGACCAGGTCGCGCAGCTGCACGCCATCCATGGCAGAATGTCACCGTGACCGCCGCCAAGAACCCGCGCCCCGATCTGCGAATCGCGCTGGTGGCTCGGCGGCACATCGACCTCAAGCGGGTCTGCAGCTGTGGCTGTCGGCCTTGACGCCGTAAACCCAGCCCACCTGTATCTGCAGCCGGCGACCGGATCTGCCCCTCCCGGAACAAGCGGCGTTTAGCGCGTCCTAGGTCGGCGATGTCCGCGAAGGAGAACCCCCAAATGACCACTGCACGTCCCGCCAAGGCTCGAAATGAGGGCCAGTGGGCGCTGGGACATCGCGAGCCACTCAACGCCAACGAAGAGCTGAAGAAGGCCGGCAACCCGCTCGACGTGCGGGAGCGCATCGAAAACATCTACGCCAAACAGGGTTTCGACAGCATCGACAAGACCGACCTGCGAGGGCGCTTTCGCTGGTGGGGCCTGTACACCCAGCGTGAGCAGGGCTACGACGGCACCTGGACCGGTGACGACAACATCGACAAGCTCGAGGCCAAATACTTCATGATGCGGGTGCGTTGCGACGGCGGCGCGCTCTCGGCTGCCGCGCTGCGCACGCTGGGCCAGATCTCGACGGAGTTCGCGCGCGATACCGCCGATATCTCCGACCGGCAGAACGTGCAATACCACTGGATCGAAGTGGAAAACGTCCCTGAAATCTGGCGACGGTTAGACGATGTCGGACTGCAGACCACCGAGGCGTGCGGTGACTGCCCGCGGGTAGTGCTGGGCTCGCCGTTGGCCGGCGAGTCGCTCGACGAAGTGCTCGACCCGACCTGGGCGATCGAGGAGATCGTGCGTCGCTACATCGGCAAGCCCGACTTCGCCGACTTGCCGCGCAAGTACAAGACCGCCATCTCTGGCCTGCAGGACGTCGCGCACGAGATCAACGACGTCGCCTTCATCGGCGTCAACCATCCCGAGCACGGACCAGGCCTGGATCTGTGGGTGGGCGGTGGACTGTCGACCAACCCGATGCTGGCCCAGCGGGTCGGCGCCTGGGTTCCACTGGGCGAAGTGCCCGAGGTGTGGGCGGCGGTCACCTCGGTGTTTCGCGACTACGGCTACCGGCGACTGCGCGCCAAGGCCCGGCTGAAATTTCTGATCAAAGACTGGGGCATAGCGAAGTTCCGCGAAGTGCTCGAAACCGAGTACCTCAAGCGTCCGCTGATCGACGGTCCGGCCCCCGAACCGGTCAAGCATCCGATCGACCACGTCGGGGTGCAACGACTCAAGAACGGGCTCAACGCCGTCGGAGTCGCCCCCATCGCCGGGCGGGTATCGGGCACCATCCTCACGGCGGTCGCCGACCTGATGGCGCGGGCCGGTTCCGACCGGATCCGGTTCACCCCCTACCAGAAGCTGGTCATCCTCGACATTCCGGACGCCTTGCTCGACGACTTGATCGCCGGTCTGGACGCGCTGGGGCTGCAGTCGCGCCCGTCGCATTGGCGCCGGAACTTGATGGCGTGCAGCGGGATTGAGTTCTGCAAGTTGTCATTCGCCGAAACCCGGGTTCGAGCACAGCATTTGGTGCCCGAGCTGGAACGCCGGCTTGAGGACATCAACTCGCAGCTCGACGTACCGATCACCGTCAACATCAACGGCTGCCCGAACTCATGTGCGCGAATTCAAATCGCCGACATCGGATTCAAGGGACAGATGATCGACGACGGACACGGCGGCTCCGTCGAAGGCTTCCAGGTGCATCTGGGCGGACACCTCGGCCTGGATGCCGGATTCGGCCGCAAACTGCGCCAGCACAAGGTCACCAGTGACGAACTCGGCGACTACATCGACCGGGTGGTGCGCAACTTCGTCAAACACCGCAGCGAAGGTGAACGCTTCGCGCAGTGGGTCATCCGGGCCGAGGAGGACGACCTGCGATGAGCGGCGAGACAACCAGGCTGACCGAACCGCAACTACGTGAGCTGGCCGCGCGCGGAGCTGCCGAACTCGACGGCGCCACCGCCACCGACATGTTGCGCTGGACCGACGAAACCTTCGGCGACATCGGCGGCGCCGGCGGCGGCGTGAGCGGACATCGCGGGTGGACAACGTGCAACTACGTAGTTGCTTCCAACATGGCTGATGCGGTGCTGGTGGATCTGGCCGCCAAGGTGCGACCGGGCGTACCGGTCATCTTTCTTGATACCGGCTACCACTTCGTCGAAACAATCGGCACCAGAGATGCGATCGAGTCCGTCTATGACGTCCGGGTGCTCAATGTCACTCCGGAGCACACAGTGGCCGAGCAGGACGAACTGCTGGGCAAGGACTTGTTCGCCCGCAACCCCCATGAATGCTGCCGGTTGCGCAAGGTCGTTCCCCTGGGCAAGACGCTGCGTGGCTACTCCGCGTGGGTGACCGGGCTACGGCGGGTCGATGCACCGACCCGGGCCAATGCCCCGCTGGTCAGCTTCGATGAGACGTTCAAACTAGTGAAGGTCAACCCGCTGGCGGCGTGGACCGACCAAGATGTGCAGGAATACATTGCCGACAACGACGTGCTGGTTAATCCGCTTGTGCGGGAAGGCTATCCGTCGATCGGTTGCGCTCCGTGCACAGCCAAACCCGCCGAAGGCGCCGACCCGCGCAGCGGACGCTGGCAGGGGCTGGCCAAGACCGAATGCGGGTTGCACGCCTCGTGACCGCGCCGGCGACGATGCAGAGCGCAGCGATGCTGAGGAGCGGCGCCATCGAAGCACCGCCGGCGACGATGCAGAGCGCAGCGATGCGGTGGGGGCACCTCCCGCTTGCGGAGGAGAGCGGCACCATCGCGCCTCAGCTCGTCCTCACCGCACACGGCAGCAAAGATCCGCGATCGGCCGCCAACGCACGGGCTATCGCGGGCCGGCTGGCGCGCATGCGGCCCGGGCTCGACGTGCGGGTCGCGTTCTGTGAGCTCAACTCGCCCAACCTGGTCGACGTGCTCAACCGCTGTCGAGGAGCAGCTGTGGTCACCCCGCTGCTGCTGGCCGATGCCTACCATGCTCGCGTCGACATCCCTGCCCAGATCGCCAGCTGCCGCGTTGGTCACCGGGTACGCCAGGCCAGTGTGCTGGGTGAGGACATTCGGCTGGTGTCAGCGCTGCATGAGCGCCTCACCGAGCTGGGGGTTTCGCCGTTCGACCACACACTGGGGGTGGTCGTGCTCGCGATCGGCTCATCGCATCCCGCGGCCAATGCGCGCACCTCGACGGTGGCGTCAAGGCTGGCGGAGGGGACCCAGTGGGCCGCGGTGACGACCGCTTTCATCACCCGACCGGAGGCTTCGCTGGCCGATGCCACCGATCGGTTGCGACGCCACGGTGCCCGTCGGATGGTCATCGCGCCATGGCTGCTCGCCCCTGGGATACTGTCTGACCGGGTACGCGGATACGCACGGGAAGCCGGCATCGCGATGGCACAACCGCTGGGTGCACACCCGATGGTGGCCGCGACCATGTGGGATCGCTACCGACAAGCCGTGGCCGGTCGGATCGCGGCCTAGGTCTTCTCGAAGGTCTGCTGGAACGGATGTCCTCTGGTGAGTGTTTGGTTGCGAGCGGGCGCCTTGGTGGCTGCAGTGATGCTGTCGCTGAGCGGATGTGGCGGCTTCCACGCGGGTGCGCCAAGCACGGCCGGTCCGTGCGAGATCGTCCCCAATGGCACGCCGGCGCCCAAGACACCCCCGGCTACCGTGCCTTCGTCGCGCAACCTCGCGACCAACCCCGAGATCGCCACCGGCTACCGCCGGGACATGACCGTGGTGCGGACCGCCCACTATGCGGCAGCCACCGCCAATCCGCTGGCCACTCAGGTGGCCTGCCGAGTATTGCGCGACGGTGGTACCGCCGCCGATGCCGTCGTGGCCGCCCAGGCGGTGCTGGGGTTGGTCGAACCGCAATCCTCCGGGATCGGCGGCGGCGGATATCTGGTGTACTTCGACGCCCGCACGGGCTCAGTGCAGGCCTACGACGGCCGTGAGGTGGCCCCAGCGGCCGCCACCGAGAACTACCTTCGCTGGGTCAGCGACGTCGACCGCAGCGCGCCCAGGCCCAACGCCCGAGCCTCGGGACGGTCGATCGGAGTACCGGGCATCCTGCGAATGCTGGAGATGGTGCACAACGAGCACGGGCGCACACCCTGGCGCGACCTCTTCGGCCCCGCGGTAACGCTGGCCGATGGCGGTTTTGACATCAGCGCCAGGATGGGCGCGGCCATCTCCGACGCTGCGCCGCAACTGCGAGACGACCCGGAGGCTCGCAAGTATTTCCTCAATCCCGACGGCAGCCCGAAACCCGCGGGAACCCGGCTGACGAACCCCGCGTACTCAAAAACCCTGTCCGCCATCGCCTCCGCCGGCGCCAACGCCTTCTATTCCGGCGACATTGCCCACGACATCGTGGCGGCGGCGAGCGACACATCGAATGGCCGCACGCCGGGCCTGTTGACCATTGAGGACCTGGCGGGTTACCTCGCCAAGAGACGCCAACCGTTGTGCACGACCTATCGCGGCCGGGAGATCTGCGGCATGCCATCGTCGGGTGGCGTCGCCGTGGCCGCAACCTTGGGCATCCTCGAGCACTTCCCGATGAGCGACTACGCGCCCAGCAAGGTCGACCTCAACGGCGGTCGCCCGACCGTGATGGGGGTTCACCTGATAGCGGAGGCCGAACGGCTGGCCTATGCCGACCGCGACCAATATATCGCTGACGTCGATTTTGTCCGGCTGCCCGGCGGCTCGCTCACCACGCTGGTTGACCCGGGCTACTTGGCAGCACGCGCCGCGCTAATCTCGCCGCAACACAGCATGGGCAGCGCCAGACCGGGGGACTTCGGCGCACCGACGGCCGTCGCCCCGCCAGTGCCTGAGCATGGCACCAGCCACCTCAGCGTCGTCGATTCGTACGGCAATGCGGCCACGTTGACGACGACGGTGGAATCTTCGTTCGGCTCCTACCACCTGGTGGACGGATTCATCCTCAACAACCAGCTGAGCGATTTCAGCGCCGAGCCACACGCTACTGACGGATCACCGGTGGCTAACCGGGTCGAGCCTGGGAAGCGACCGCGCAGTTCGATGGCACCGACGTTGGTGTTCGATCACTCGTCGGCGGGGCGCGGTGCGCTGTACGCGGTGCTCGGTTCTCCGGGCGGCTCCATGATCATCCAGTTCGTCGTGAAAACACTTGTGGCGATGCTGGATTGGGGTCTGAATCCGCAGCAGGCGGTTTCCCTGGTCGATTTCGGCGCCGCGAACTCGCCGCACACTAACCTCGGCGGTGAGAATCCCGAGATCAACACTTCCGACGATGGTGATCATGACCCGCTGGTGCAAGGCCTGCGCGCGCTGGGGCATCGAGTTAATCTTGCCGAGCAATCCAGTGGGCTCTCGGCGATCACCCGCAGCGAGGCGGGTTGGGCCGGCGGCGCCGACCCACGCCGCGAAGGCGCGGTCATGGGCGACGATGCCTGAGCCGTTCGCCGGCGGGCGGCCAAACGAACGCGGACCACTTCGAGCCGATAATTTTGCCGGCCCTCTCGGGCTTTGTCTGCGGTTTTACCGGCTCGGTGCATTCGCGCGCTAGCCGATAGGGTCTATCGCCATGTCCGGTGCCACGGTGGGTGCGCGCGAAATCACCATCCGCGGAGTCGTCCTGGGCGCATTGATTACCTTGGTGTTCACCGCGGCCAACGTGTACCTGGGGCTAAGGGTTGGATTGACATTCGCCACTTCCATACCGGCCGCGGTGATCTCGATGGGCGTGCTGCGGTTGTTCGCCAACCACTCAGTGGTGGAGAACAATATTGTTCAGACGATCGCGTCGGCGGCCGGCACGCTGTCGTCGATCATCTTCGTGTTACCGGCACTGCTCATGATCGGCTGGTGGAGCGGGTTTCCGTACTGGACAACGGCGGCGGTGTGTGCACTGGGCGGGATCCTTGGCGTCATGTACTCAATTCCGTTGCGCCGCGCACTCGTCACCGGATCAGACCTGCCGTACCCAGAAGGCGTTGCCGGAGCCGAGGTTCTCAAGATCGGTGACTCCGCACGGGAGATGGAGCACAACCGTAGGGGAATTGGGGTAATCGCCCTGGGCGCGGCAGCGGCGGCGGGATATGCACTGCTGGCATCCCTGCGGGTGATCAACAACTCACTGTCGGCCACCTTCCGAGTAGGTTCCGGTGCGACGATGATCGGTGCCAGCTTGTCGCTGGCGTTGATCGGCGTCGGTCATCTTGTTGGCGTCACCGTCGGTGTCGCAATGATCGTCGGATTGGCTATCGCCTTTGGGGTAATGCTGCCAATACGGACAGCCGGCCAACTGCCGCCGGACGGGGACTACGCCGTCGCCGTCGCCAGAATTTTCTCGACGGACGTGCGGTTCATCGGGGCGGGCGCCATTGCGGTGGCGGCCGCCTGGACGTTCTTGAAGATCCTGGGGCCGATTCTGCGTGGCATCGCCGACGCCGCGGTCTCAGCTCGAACCCGACGCCGAGGGCAAGCGGTTGGCCAGACCGAGCGCGACATCCCGATCCACATCGTGGCCATGGTGGTTCTTCTCTCGCTGATCCCAATCGGATGGCTGCTCGCGGACTTTACCGACGGGACACCGCTCGATGACCGCAGGCCCGGCGCCATCGCCGCCGGGGTACTGCTCGTCTTGGTCATCGGGTTGATGGTCGCTGCGGTCTGCGGTTACATGGCCGGGTTGATCGGCTCGTCGAACAGCCCGATCTCGGGCGTGGGCATTCTGGTGGTGGTGCTGGCCGGTCTGCTGATCAAGACTGCGTATGGTCCGGCCACCGGCTCGCAGATTCCGGCCCTGGTGGCCTACACCGTGTTTACCGCTGCATTGGTCTTCGGCGTGGCGACTATTTCCAACGACAATCTGCAGGACCTCAAAACCGGCCAACTCGTCGGCGCTACCCCATGGAAGCAGCAGGTTGCACTGATCATCGGCGTGCTCGTCGGGTCGGTGGTGATGGCGCCGATCCTGCAGCTGATGCAGGCTGGATTCGGGTTCCAGGGGGCGCCGGGCGCAACGGCCAACGCATTGGCCGCCCCGCAAGCCGCGCTCATGTCCGCGCTGGCCAAGGGAGTATTTGGTGGCTCGCTGAACTGGTCGCTGGTCGGTGTAGGGGCCTTGACCGGCGTGATAGCGGTCGCGCTCGACGAGACACTGGCCAAGACGACAACCAACCTTCGGCTGCCGCCACTAGCGGTGGGTATGGGTATGTACCTGTCGGCCGCACTGACGCTGATGATCCCGATCGGCGCATTCCTCGGGCGGATCTATGACTCCTGGGCGCGGTGGTCTGGGGATGACGACGAGCGCAAGAAACGGTTGGGCGTCATGCTCGCGACGGGCCTGATTGTGGGCGAAAGCCTATACGGGGTGCTCTTTGCCGTCATCGTCGCGACAACTGGCAAAGAGGAGCCGCTGGCCATGGTCGGCGACGGATTCAGGTTTGCCTCCCAGCCGCTGGGAGCCATCGTCTTTGCCGGCCTCCTCGCTTGGCTCTACCAGCGCACCCGGGTCACAGCGTCGTACCGGCTGGCAGCGCCGGCCGGCAGCTCCAAGCCACTGCCCGATTTGCCTGGGTAACCGCATTGCGCCCGAGGGGTCCGGCTTTTCACAGCAACTTCACGGTTGACATCCACCTTGGCTCGCAGCTCTGCGAGGCAGCCTGAGGTGACAAAGCCGGCGGCCCGACACATGCAGCCGAGTTGGCTGGCTCGGAAGGGGGACAGAGTTGACCATGACAGCGAGTGTGGCCAAGGTGACAGCTGCACGCCCGGAGCCAAGCGCGGCGTGGGCTGAAGCCCGGCGGCGGGTACGCCAACGCCGCGAGGACATGCTGCGCCATCCTGCATTTCTGTCCAAGCAGCTCCCTGCCGAACCAGCAGACGACGACGGCGTCGCGGCCGTCTACGACATCGCGATTGCGCGTCGGCGCCGACCTGCTTGAGCGGGTCCCGGCGGGTCAACGTCGGCGGCTGCCGGGTAAACCGGCAATCGACGACCGGGCCTTGGCGGGCGCGTCGCGTTCTGCCAGCTGAACTCGCCGAGCCTGGTCGATGTGCCTGGGCTGGTGCCCGCGATGCCCTTGGACGCGCTCCGGCCGGCGAGACAGCCGACGAGTGGCTTGGGCGAATGCGCCACGATGCGTCGGCCAGAGGCGGGTAACGAGAAGGTGGCGGTGATCTGGGAAAGCCTGGATGTCGTTCCCCCCGAGTCGCTATAGTCAACTGCGCCGATGGGTCAATGCTGGCCAGGCGATGCTCTGGTCGACATGGCTTAGCAATCCTGACATTTTGGAGGTGCCGGATGTCGTTCCTGATTGCTTCGCCGGAGGCGCTAGCGGCGACAGCCACATATTTGACAGGTATCGGTTCGGCAATCAGCGCGGCGAACGCGGTCGCGGCCGCCCCGACAACAGAGATCCTGGCGGCGGGGACCGACGAGGTGTCCACCGCCATCTCAGCGCTGTTCGGCGCTCATGCCCAGGCATATCAGGCGCTCAGCGCCCACGTGGCGGCATTTCACGACCAGTTCGTGCATACCTTGACCGCCGGTGCCGGCTCATACATGGCCGCCGAGGCCGCCGCCGCCTCGCCTCTGCAGGCTTTGCAGCTGGAGCTGCTCAACGCCATCAATGCACCCACCCTGGCGCTGTTGGGACGCCCGTTGATCGGCGACGGCACCGATGCGGCGCCGGGGAGCGGGGGGGCCGGCGGGGCCGGCGGCATCTTGATCGGCAACGGCGGGACCGGCGGCGCCAGCGACTTAGCCGGGACCGGCCGCGGCGGGGTCGGCGGGGCGGGCGGCGCCGGCGGGCTCTTCGGCATCGGCGGCGCCGGCGGGGGCTGCGGGTCCGCGGTGGCGATCGGGGGTGACGGCGGGGCTGGTGGCGCCGGCGGCGTGTTCAGCGGCGGCGGCGCCGGCGGGGCCGGCGACGCCATCGGGGGTAGCGGCGGCGCGGGCGGCACCGGTGGGCTGTTGGGTGGTGGCGGCGGCGCGGGCGGCGCCGGCGGCGCCGGCGGCAATGGCGGGGGCGCCAGCAACAGCGCAAGTATCGGGGGTGACGGTGGGTCCGGCGGCGCGGGCGGCATGCTCTACGGTGCCGGCGGCGTCGGCGGCAACGGCGGGGCCGCGGTCGCTATCGGGGGTGACGGCGGGGCCGGCGGCAGGGCCGGAGCGATCGGCAACGGCGGTGACGGCGGCAACGGCGGGACTTCCAACACCCCCGGCGGTAGCGGCGGCGACGGCGGCAATGGCGGGAACGCCGGACTGATCGGCAACGGCGGTAACGGCGGCAACGCCGAGATTGTCATCTCCGGCGGTAGCGTCGCCGGCACCGGTGGCAACGGCGGGTTGCTGTTGGGCTTCAACGGCACGAACGGGCTGCCGTAGCGGGCGAGCCCGCCGGCCTCTGGATCACGTCGATGTGACTTTGACCCGTTCCACGCCGGCATCGTCGACGCCCGATACGCCACCGGCAATCGGCGGCACCCGGGTGGCACGCACGTAGACGGTGTCACCCTCGCGTAGGGCCAGCGCCTCGGCATCGCCGCGGGTGATCTGGGCGGTGAAGGCCCCGCCGGTGGCCGCGCTGGTCAACTCCACGCGGACCTCGAAGCCCAGCACCACCACCCGATCCACAACAGCCCGTAGCACACCGGTGGACCCGGCGGTGCCGTCAGCGGCGGCCACGGCCATATTGGGAGTCCGGCCGACCCGGATGTCGTGCGGGCGCACCAGGGAGCCGTTCAACGTGGAAACCGCTCCCAAGAAGGACATCACGAAGGCGTTCGCCGGGGCGTCGTAAACGTCGGTCGGGGATCCGACCTGCTCGATACGGCCCTTGTGGAGTACGGCGATGCGGTCGGCCACATCCAGCGCTTCGGCCTGATCGTGGGTGACCAGCACCGTGGTGACATGCACCTCGTCGTGCAGGCGGCGCAGCCAGGCACGCAGCTCTTCGCGCACCTTGGCATCGAGTGCGCCGAACGGCTCGTCGAGCAGCAGCACCTCCGGATCGACCGCCAGCGCCCTGGCCAGCGCCATCCGCTGTCGTTGCCCACCGGAGAGCTGATTGGGGTAGCGGCTCTGAAATCCGCTCAGGCCCACCACCTGCAGCAGATTGTCGACCTTGGCCTTGATCTCGGCCTTGGGGCGCTTACGGATCTTCAACCCGAACGCCACGTTGTCACGGACAGTCAGGTGTTTGAACGCCGCGTAGTGCTGGAAGACGAATCCGATGCCACGCCGCTGTGGCGGCACCCGGGTGACGTCGCGGCCGTTGATCGTGATGGTTCCGGTGTCCGGTTGGTCGAGGCCGGCTATGGTGCGCAACAGCGTCGACTTGCCCGAACCGCTGGGGCCCAACAATGCGGTCAGCGAACCGGTCGGTACGACGAAATCCACGTGGTCAAGTGCGACGAAGTCGCCGTAGCGTTTGGTGGCGTCGGCCACGACGATGGCGTAGGTCATTTTCACCGTCTCCTTCTCAGCCCTCGCTGACCGCTCGTGCCCGGCGGGCGTCTAGCACCATCTGGACGATCAGCACCACCACGGAAACCGCCATCAGCAGCGTCGACAGCGCGTAGGCACCGTACTCGGCCCCACGGTGGTAGCGGTCGGAGACCAAGAGGGTCAGTGTTTGCGATGTCCCTGGAAGGTTCGACGAGACGATGATGACCGCCCCATATTCGCCGAGGGTTCGAGCGACGGTCAATACGATGCCGTACGTCAGGCCCCACCGGATGGAGGGCAGCGTGATTCGCCAGAATGTCTGCCACCAACCGGAACCCAGCGTCGCCGCCGCCTGCTCCTGGTCGGTGCCCAATTCGTGCAATACGGGTTCCACTTCGCGCACCACGAATGGACAGGTGACGAACATGCTGCCAAGCACGATTCCCGGCAGCCCGAAGATGATCTTGAAGCCAAGGTCCTGCTCGACGAAGCCCAGGGCGCCGGCCGATCCCCACAGCAAGATCAACGAGACGCCCACGATGACGGGTGAAACCGCAAAAGGCAGATCGATAATCGCCTGCAAGACGCCCTTGCCGCGGAACCGGTTGCGGGCCAGCACCAATGCCGTCGTGACTCCAAAGATCACGTTCAGCGGTACCACGATAGCCACCACCAGTAGCGACAGGTTCAGCGCTGATATCGCCGCCGGGGTACTGATCCAGGCGTAGAACTGGCCAAAGCCCGGTTCGAAGGTCCGCCACAGGATCAGCGCTACCGGAACGATCAACAGCACAAAGACGTACCCCAGCGCGACCGATCGGACGAGGTAGCGAGCCGCCGGCAAGGAGGTCATGCGGCCATCTCCTCACGTTTGGCCGCACGCGCGCCGACGACACGTAGGATGAGCAGCACAATGAACGAAATCGAGAGCAATACAACCGATATCGCGGCCGCTCCGGTGCGGTCGTCGTTCTCGATCAGGGTGCGAATCCATTGCGAGGACACCTCGGTCTTGCCCGGCACGGCCCCGCCGATCAGAACCACCGAACCGAACTCGCCGATAGCGCGCGAAAACGCCAGGCCCGCACCGGATAACAATGCCGGCGTCAGCGACGGCAACACCACCGAAGTGAAGATTTTGGCACCATTAGCGCCCAGCGACGCCGCCGCCTCCTCGGTCTCGCGATCGATTTCCAGCAGCACCGGCTGCACGGCGCGCACCACGAACGGCAATGTGACGAACGCCAACGCCACCCCAACACCGGTCGCGGTGTGTTGAAAATGAAGCCCCACCGGGCTGTTGTTCCCGTACAGTGCCAACATCACCAGGCTGGCGACGATGGTGGGCAACGCAAACGGCAGATCGATAATCGCATCGACGATCCGCTTGCCAGCGAAGTCGTCACGCACCAGCACCCAGGCGATCAGCAAGCCGAACACCAGGTTGATGACCGTGACTGCGGTCGAAATCGTCAGCGTTACCCGGAACGACTCCATCGCGGCATGCGACGAGACCGCCAGCCAGAAGGCCCGCCAACCACCGCCCGCGGCCTGCCAGACGATGGCGGCCAGCGGCAACAGCACGATCACCGAAAGCCACACCACTGCCATACCGACCCGAACGGAAGGGGGGCCCGCGGGGCCGGAAAGGCGCGCGCGGAACTGCGGCGCGCGGCGTTCGCCGACCAACGATTCCGTCATCCGGTGGCCCGCAGATAAATCTTGGTGATGCTGCCGGTCGCCTTGTCGAACAGCTGAGGATCCACGCTGCCCCAGCCACCGAGGTCGGCGATCGTCCACAGTTTCGCCGGCACCGGAAACAGGTCGGCAAAATCGGCGGCGACCGCCGGATCGACCGGCCGGAAACCGGCCTGCGCCCATAACTTCTGCGCCTGCACGGTGTACTGGAAGTTTCTGAATGCGGTCGCCGCTCCAAGGTGTGTGCTGGTCGCCACTACGGCCAACGGATTTTCGATCTTGAACGTCTGCGGCGGGGTGACGTGCTGCACCGGTTTGCCCGCCCGCTCGGTGGCGATGGCTTCGTTCTCGTAGCTGATCAACACGTCACCGCTGCCCTGGACAAAAACATCGGTGGCTTCCCGCCCCGACCCGGGGCGCAATTTGACGTGTTCATTCACCAATGTATTGACAAAGTCGATCCCCGCTTGGTTATTCCGGCCACCGTCACTTTTCGCGGCGTAGGGGGCTAGCAGATTCCACTTGGCAGAACCCGAACTCAGCGGACTGGGCGTGATGACCTCAATACCCGGGCGCAACAGGTCATCCCAATCTCTGATGTTCTTCGGGTTACCCGCGCGGACCACAAACGTCACCACCGACCCGAACGGGATGCCCTTGGTGGCATCGGCGTCCCAGTCCTTGTCAACCTTGCCGGCCTTGACCAGGCGAGCGATGTCCGGTTCGACCGAGAAGTTCACCAGGTCGGCCGGTTTACCGTCGGCAACACCGCGCGACTGGTCGGCCGACGCGCCATATGAGGTAATCACCTGGACTCCCCGGCCCTGTTCGGAAGCGTTGAACGCGGGAATCACCGCACTCCAGCCGGGTTCCGGGACGGCGTAGGCGACCAGGGTGATGCTCGTATGCGCACGGTCCGGTCCCGCACGGCCGACCACGTCGCTGGGACCGCCATGACACCCCACGCCGATACCGGCGATCAATGCGCACACCACCCCGGCAGGGATAATGTGCCGCCAGCGGGATGCGCTAGCGATGCAGCTCGCTTCAGAAAGCGTCAAGGAGAGCATTGGCGACCTTCCGGTGCGGGACTTTGGACAACGTTCCCGTAGCGGCGGAAAGGCGATCGCTGAACATTGCAGGACTCACGAACTCCACATCAGACCGCGCACGGGTGGGGAGTCAGCGACAACAGTGCAGGTTGGCCGCAGCGCCGCAAACGAGCGCGCCGACATAGCGCCCCGAAAAACCCGATGCTGCGTGCACGTGGCGAAGCCTAACAGAATTCGGCTGGCCGACCAGTTGGCGCGCAGCTCAATGGGTGAGAAGCCAGGTCACGATCACCAGCGCAACCAGCGTGACCAGAACCAACGTGACGTGCGACCTCGGCATCCGGGCTACCTGGGCGCCTGATCGGGGCGGCGGGCGCGGCGAATCAACTGAATGACCCGGCCGAGCAGGGCATCCAGCAATGCCGCGGTGAAATAGGCCAAAGCCAGCACGACCGGCATGACTGCCAACGCCTGCAGCGCGAACGGGAGTCCGGACAGCCACAGCTCGACGCCGTCCCACCAACTCAGGAACCCGTTCATCGGGCCCACACTATAGCGCCGGCAGGCAAAACCCCAGGTGTGTCGCGATTACGGTGACCGCCGACGCCAAACCGCGACACGGCACACGGCTGCTAGGCCCACCTGAGCACGCACCCAACTACGCCGGGCGCCGGGCGTGAAGTGGACGCCGAGCAAGTCGACAGATGATGATGTCGGCATGGTCCTGCACGCTCAACCCCCCGACCAATCGACCGAAACAGCCCGCGAGGCTAAAGCGTTGGCCGGGGCAACGGACGGGGCAACGGCCACATCCGCGGATCTGCACGCACCCATGGCTCTATCGTCCAGTTCGCCACTGCGCAACCCGTTTCCGCCGATCGCCGACTACGCGTTCTTGTCCGATTGGGAAACGACGTGCCTGATTTCGCCGGCGGGTTCGGTGGAGTGGCTGTGTGTGCCACGGCCGGACTCCCCCAGTGTGTTCGGCGCGATCCTGGACCGCAGCGCCGGCCATTTTCGTCTGGGCCCCTACGGTGTTTCGGTGCCTTCGGCGCGACGCTACCTTCCGGGCAGCCTGATCATGGAGACCACCTGGCAGACCCATACCGGCTGGCTGATCGTGCGAGACGCGCTGGTGATGGGTAAATGGCACGATATCGAACGGCGATCGCGGACCCACCGCCGCACCCCGATGGACTGGGACGCCGAGCACATCCTGTTGCGCACGGTGCGCTGCGTCAGCGGCACCGTTGAACTGATGATGAGCTGCGAGCCGGCGTTCGACTATCACCGCTTGGGCGCCACCTGGGAATACTCGGCCGAGGCTTACGGCGAGGCCATAGCCCGCGCCAACACGGAGCCCGACGCGCACCCGACGCTGCGGCTGACCACCAACCTGCGGATCGGGCTGGAGGGCCGGGAAGCACGCGCACGCACCCGGATGAAGGAGGGTGACGACGTGTTCGTCGCGCTGAGCTGGACCAAACACCCGCCGCCGCAGACCTACGACGAGGCCGCCGACAAGATGTGGCAAACCACCGAGTGCTGGCGGCAGTGGATCAACATCGGCAACTTCCCCGACCACCCATGGCGGGCGTACCTGCAGCGCAGCGCGCTAACCCTGAAGGGGTTGACCTACTCCCCCACCGGGGCGCTGCTCGCGGCGAGCACCACGTCGCTGCCGGAAACCCCGCGAGGCGAACGCAACTGGGACTACCGCTATGCCTGGATTCGCGACTCGACCTTCGCGCTGTGGGGGCTCTACACCCTGGGATTGGACCGGGAAGCCGACGACTTCTTTGCGTTCATCGCCGACGTGTCCGGCGCCAACAACAACGAACGCCATCCGCTGCAGGTGATGTACGGGGTGGGCGGTGAACGCAGCCTGGTCGAAGCGGAGCTGCACCATTTGTCCGGCTACGATCATGCCCGCCCGGTGCGCATCGGCAACGGCGCCTACAACCAGCGCCAACACGACATCTGGGGTTCGATCCTGGACTCGTTTTACCTGCACGCAAAGTCCCGCGAGCAAGTCCCGGAGAACCTATGGCCGGTGCTGAAGCGGCAGGTGGAAGAGGCCATCAAGCATTGGCGTGAGCCCGACCGGGGAATCTGGGAGGTGCGCGGCGAGCCGCAACACTTCACGTCGTCGAAGGTGATGTGCTGGGTCGCCTTGGACCGGGGGGCCAAACTGGCCGAGCGTCAGGGCGAGAAAAGCTACGCCCAGCAGTGGCGGGCCATCGCCGACGAGATCAAGGCCGACATTCTGGAACACGGGGTGGACTCGCGCGGCGTGTTCACCCAGCGCTACGGCGATGAGGCGTTGGACGCCTCACTGCTGCTGGTGGTGCTGACCCGATTCCTGCCGCCGGACGACCCGCGGGTGCGCAACACCGTGCTGGCCATCGCCGACGAGCTGACCGAGGACGGCCTGGTGTTGAGGTACCGGGTGCATGAGACCGACGACGGGCTTTCCGGCGAGGAAGGCACGTTCACCATCTGCTCGTTTTGGCTGGTATCGGCGCTGGTCGAGATCGGTGAGGTGGGCCGCGCCAAGCGGCTGTGCGAGCGGCTGTTGTCCTTCGCCAGCCCGCTGCTGCTCTACGCGGAGGAGATTGAGCCGCGGAGCGGGCGTCACCTGGGCAACTTCCCGCAGGCGTTCACCCACCTGGCACTGATCAACGCCGTGGTCCACGTGATTCGCGCCGAGGAGGAAGCCGACAGCTCGGGGATGTTTCAGCCCGCCAACGCCCCCATGTAGGACTTCCGATGCCGAGCAGACGCAAAATCGCCCAAATTCGGGCCGAAATGGGCGATTTTGCGTCTGCTCGGCAAGCGTCAACTCAATTCGCTGATCCTGTCCATCATCGCGTGTGCGATATCGACGGCGCTGGTGCTGATGTCGGCCGACCCCTGATCCGACGGGTGGGTGATGCCAAAGAAGGTGACCGCGACCTCGACCACGCAATTGCCCCGTACGCCGACGGCACGGGCCTGAGGGACGGACGCCAGTATGGAGTGCGTGCCGCGTCGCAGCGAGACCGTTGCCGCGACAACTGAATCCGCAACCCGGACGTCGGTGATGGAGCGTTGACCGAACGCGCTGGCGGGCACCGTCAGCGTTGTGCCATCACATTCCTTCCACTGCGCAGAAAACCTCGCGAACAGATCATCGGCGGCTGCCGCGGAAGGCAGGGCGACGACACCCTCATCGACGTCATCCACCTTCACCGAGGAACCGTCGTGTCGCCACGACACCCGGGCGACGCTTTTGACCTCGACGGACCGGTAAACGTTCCGCTGCGTCAGGTAACCGACGCCCACGCAGTCAGCGGGCCGAGCCGATACATCACTGTCTCCCAAACTGTCGCTGCCCCCGAACACCGGCGGGAAAGGTGGAAGGGCCTGAAACGGCTGGTTGAGGAGCGTTGACAGCGCAGCGCCGTCGAGCGGTACCCGCTGGATCAGTGAACCCATCAGCGGACGCGGCACTGCGTTCGGCGCCAGACCTGCTTTCCCGGTCGTCGTTGTGGTGCACCCGGCAGCGAGGAACACGGCAAACAGCGGAACCACCCAGCGCCAGCGGTTTGTCACTTCTTGCCTTTGTCCCCGGCGGCATCGGTGGACAATGCCGCGACGAAAGCCTCCTGTGGCACCTCGACGCGCCCGATGGTCTTCATCCGCTTCTTGCCTTCCTTCTGCTTCTCCAGCAGCTTGCGTTTGCGCGTGATGTCGCCGCCGTAGCACTTGGACAACACGTCCTTGCGGATCGCGCGGATGTTTTCGCGGGCAATGATTTTCGATCCGATGGCGGCCTGCACCGGCACCTCGAACTGCTGGCGCGGGATCAGCTCCTTGAGTTTGGTGGTCATCTTGTTGCCGTAGGCATACGCCGTGTCCTTGTGCACGATCGCGCTGAACGCATCCACCGCCTCGCCCTGCAGCAGGATGTCGACCTTGACCAGCGCGGCCTCCTGTTCGCCGGCCTCCTCGTAGTCGAGGCTGGCATAGCCGCGGGTGCGCGATTTCAGTGCGTCGAAGAAGTCGAAGATGATCTCGCCGAGCGGCATGGTGTAGCGCAGTTCCACCCGCTCGGGGGAGAGATAGTCCATGCCGCCCAACTCGCCGCGGCGCGACTGGCACAGCTCCATGATGGTGCCGATGAACTCGCTGGGCGCGATGATGGTGGTCTTGACGACGGGCTCGTAGACCGTGCGGATCTTGCCCTCCGGCCAGTCCGACGGATTGGTCACCCGGATTTCGGTGCCGTCGTCTTTGTGCACCCGATACACCACATTGGGTGAGGTCGAGATCAGGTCCAGGCCGAACTCGCGCTCAAGGCGCTCACGGGTGATCTCCATGTGCAGCAGGCCCAAGAAACCGCACCGGAACCCAAAACCCAGCGCCACCGAGGTTTCCGGCTCATAGGTCAAGGCCGCGTCGTTGAGCTGCAGCTTGTCCAGGGCGTCGCGCAGGTTCGGGTAGTCCGAACCGTCGACCGGATACAACCCCGAGTAGACCATCGGTTTGGGCTCACGGTAGCCGGTCAACGCTTCGGCGGCAGCCCCGCGGGCCCGGGAGAGGCTGGTCACGGTGTCGCCCACCTTGGACTGGCGGACGTCCTTGACGCCGGTGATCAGGTAACCCACCTCGCCGACACCGAGGCCCTCACACGGTTTCGGCTCGGGTGAGACGATGCCGACCTCAAGCAGCTCGTGGGTGGCGCCGGTGGACATCATCATGATGCGCTCACGGGGGCTGATCTTGCCGTCGACGACGCGGACGTAGGTCACCACTCCGCGGTAGATGTCGTAAACGGAGTCGAAAATCATTGCGCGGGTAGGTGCCTCGGCGTCGCCCTGAGGGGGCGGCACCTGTCGGACCACCTCGTCGAGCAGGTCGGACACGCCTTCGCCGGTTTTGCCGGACACCCGCAACACCTCGGCCGGCTCGCAGCCGATGATGTGTGCCATCTCGGCGGCGTAACGGTCCGGGTCGGCCGCGGGCAGGTCGATCTTGTTGAGCACCGGGATGATGTGCAGGTCGCGGTCCAACGCCAGGTAGAGGTTCGCCAGCGTCTGCGCCTCGATGCCTTGCGCGGCATCGACCAACAGCACCGCACCCTCGCAAGCCTCCAGCGCACGCGAGACTTCGTAGGTGAAGTCGACATGGCCCGGGGTGTCGATCAGATGCAGCACGTAGTCGGTCTTGTCGACCCGCCAGGGTAGCCGCACATTCTGGGCCTTGATGGTGATGCCGCGTTCCCGCTCGATGTCCATCCGATCCAAGTACTGGGCCCGCATAGAGCGTTCGTCGACCACGCCGGTGAGCTGCAGCATCCGGTCGGCCAACGTTGACTTGCCGTGGTCGATGTGGGCGATGATGCAAAAGTTCCTAATCTGCGCCGGCGCAGTGAAGGTTTTGTCGGCGAAACTGCTGATGGGAATCTCCTGGAGCGGGGGTTGACGGGTATCCAGGGTATCCGCGTCGGGCAGCTGCGACCCAATCGCGCTCGGTCGATCGCGTCTATGCTGCGAGCATGGCGTCCGCACGGAAGTCACAGTGGAAAACGTTGCAGCGCTTCGCGGAGAACCTGGTGTTCACTGAGGCTCCTAAGCTGGTGCGTCACCTGCAAAACACGCAGGAAACGCTTCGCACAATCCGGCAAGCCGTCAAGATCACCGCGAACATCATGACCACCGCCGTGCCGTCGCCACCGGCCGAAATTGCCGCGGGCCGGCCGGTGACCAGCACCAGCTGTCCCACCGCAGCGCGAGCCCGCAGACTTGTCTACGCCCCGGACCTCGATGGCCGGGCCGATCCCGGCGAGATCGTGTGGACTTGGGTGGCCTACGAGCAGGACCCCACCCGCGGCAAAGACCGACCCGTGCTCGTCGTGGGCCGAGACCGCAGCGTTCTGTTGGGGTTGCTGGTGTCCAGCCAGGAGCGCCATGCTGCCGACCGGGACTGGGTGGGAATCGGTTCTGGCGCTTGGGACTACGAGGGCCGAGAAAGCTGGGTACGGCTGGACCGGGTGCTCGACGTACCCGAGGAGAGTATCCGCCGCGAAGGCGCGATTCTGGAACGCGAGGTCTTCGACGTGGTAGCCGCCCGGCTGCGTGCCGACTACGCCTGGCGCTAAACCGGGCCGGGCGGCCAGCGCAATCGGCTGGGCAACGAGCCCCGATCAGGCCCCAATCAGCCCCGCCTGGCGACGACGCGGGCCGCCCAGCGGCCCGCTGAGGAGCCGGGCAGTCAGCCCCGCCCGGCGACGATGCGGGCCGCCCAGCGGCCCGCTGAGGAGCCGGGCAATCAGCCCTGAGTGATGTAGGACTGAAGCTGCTGCTGCTCGGCCTCGAGTTCTCCCATGCGCGATTTCACCACGTCACCGATGCTAACGATGCCGATCAGTTTCTTCCCGTCGAGCACCGGCACGTGGCGGACCCGGTTTTCGGTCATCAGCACACTGATCTTGTCGACCGTGTCGGATTTTGTACAGGTGGCGACGGTGGTCGACATAATCTTGGCGACCGGGCGAGACAGCACGCTGGCACCATACGTGTGTAGCTGGCGCACCACGTCGCGTTCCGACACGATACCGACCACGCCTTCGGCGCCGACCACTACCATGGCGCCGATGTTCTGCTCAGCGAGGCCAGCGAGCAGCTCCCCGACCGTGGCGTCGGGGTTGATCGTCACCACCGCCGCCCCCTTGTTCCGCAAGACGTCCGCGATGCGCATCAAGGCCTCCCGCCGGTGGTGAGCTGGTTCACACCAGGCTACGGCGAACTCGGGCGGCGGGAAAGCCGATACCGGAATATGCGGCATCTAGCACCCGAACCCGCAGGTGCCCGGCGGTCGGTAGCTGCGTAGCCCGGGCAGGAATTCGGCCGCCGACAACGCCCATGTCGGCCGCATCCTCGAGGCTAAAACTCGTTGGCCATCAGCCGAATCGGTCGATCGGGGCCGCTGGATCCATCGAGCTTGTCAGGATAGGGCCATGCTTGAGATCACGTTGCTCGGAACTGGGAGCCCCATTCCCGACCCGGACCGTGCCGGACCATCCACTCTGGTGCGGGCCGGCGCGCAGGCGTTCCTGGTGGACTGCGGTCGCGGCGTGCTGCAACGCGCGGCGGCCGTCGGTGTGGGCGCCGCAGGATTGTCGGCGGTGCTGCTCACCCATTTACACGGCGACGTGCTTATCACCAGTTGGGTCACCAACTTCGCTGCTGATCCCGCGCCCTTGCCGATCATCGGACCGCCGGGCACCGCCGAAGTGGTGGAGGCGACGTTGAAGGCATTCGGTCACGACATCGGCTATCGGATCGCCCACCACGCCGATCTGACGACACCACCACCGATCGAGGTGCACGAATACACCGCAGGCCCAGCTTGGGATCGCGACGGCGTGACAATCCGGGTGGCCCCTACCGATCATCGGCCGGTCACGCCGACGATCGGATTCCGGATCGAATCCGACGGTGCTTCGGTGGTGCTCGCCGGTGACACCGTTCCTTGTGACAGCCTCGACCAGCTGGCCGCCGGAGCGGATGCGTTGGTACACACGGTGATCCGCAAAGACATCGTCACGCAGATCCCGCAGCAACGGGTCAAGGACATCTGCGATTACCACTCGTCGGTGCAGGAAGCCGCCGCAACCGCGAACCGCGCAGGGGTGGGAACCCTGGTCATGACGCACTATGTGCCGGCTATCGGGCCCGGACAAGAAGAACAGTGGCGGGCGCTGGCCGCGACCGAGTTCAGCGGGCGGATCGAGGTCGGCAACGACCTACACCGAGTCGAGGTGCACCCGCGGCGCTAGCACGCCAGCTATGACCAACCAGCCCCGACACCAGGGCGATCGATAAGGCAAGAAGTAGATCGCCCGAACCAGCGCCGGGTCCGTGCTGACCCTCGGGCGCCACACGGTCTTGCCCAGCAAACCGGTCAGCCCGGACGCTCCCGCCCGCCACGGTGCCGCCGGCCAACGCCGATCGTCGAACCCCACCCGGTCACTGAAAGCTGCCGCAGGCGGTTGGCTGATGCAACACCGCGGTGGCAATACGTGCAGCGCGACCGGCTCATCGCGGATCTACGGCGCAACCGCGGTGATCGGCGTCACGCCGCGGGTGCGACCCCCACGGGACCCCGGTTCCCACTGCTGTTTGGCGGTGAATCGCTGACACCGTGGACGGCGCCCAGCCGCGGCTGTTCGCGGTGGTGCAGCCGACCCGATTTCACGGAAACACAGGCTGTCATCAGCGAGGGAAACTATTCGCCGTGCAAAGCATTTCCATGGCGCCACACCGATAGCCGGCTTGTGCTGATCGCACGTCCCGATATCTTATGCAGTCGCGGTCCGGAGGCAATGCGGGCCAAAGCCGCCGATTTGGACTTGGCTGCGGCGGCAAAGACGGTCGGAGTGCAGCCCGCCGCCGATCAGGTGGCGGCGGCAATTGCCGCAATATTGCTGTCACACGCCCAGATCTACCAGGACATCAGCACACAGATGGCGGCATTCCACGACCAGCTCGTAGAGAACCGCACGGCAGATAGCACGTCGTACGCCAGCGCCGAGGCCAACGCCCAGCAGAGCCTGCTCAATGCGATGGATGCACCGAGCTGGCAACAGCGCCGAGAAACCGTCGGCGAGGTGGGGCTCCCAGCGGACCCAGCGGGATCCGGCACGGCGACGGCGGCAGTGGCGGCGGCGACGACGGCGCGGGCAGGAAGCCGTTCGGCCGCCCAGGCAACCGTGGCGCCTATCGGCGGGCTGAAACTCCGCCGCGAATCTGCGCTAAGCCAGCCGGGTGATCTCCACCACCACGTCGAGGTCGGTGACGCCCTCCCCAGAGTAGATCCCTTTCAGCGGGGAAACGTCGGTGTAGTCGCGGCCTACACCCACACTGATGTATTGCTCGGTGATCTCATTGTCATTGGTGGGGTCGTAGTGCCACCATCCACCGGTCCAGGCCTGAACCCAGGCATGGCTGCGCCCGTCTACCGTCTTTCCCACCACGGCATCACGCTTAGGGTGTAGATACCCAGACACGTACCGACAGGGAATTCCCATGCTGCGCAACACCATCAGCGACAAGTGCACGAAGTCCTGGCAGACGCCCTTGCCTTGTTCCAGCGCATCGAGCCCGGACGAGTGCACACTGGTGGTGCCCGGAATGTAGTCCAGCTCGCTGCGCGCCCACCGGGCGGCGGCGACTACGGCCTCGCTGGGCTCATGGCATTTCCTGATCCGCCTGCCGACGGCATCAACGCGGGCGCTTGCCGGGGTGTGCGGGGTTGGGCGGAGCACTTCGTCGAACCTGTCGATCACGGCCGTCGATTGCAGGTCGGCCCAGGTTGCCTTGGCGGCCAACGGCTCCGGGCGCTCGGTCTCCACCACCGACGAGGACGTCACCGTCAGTTCGGTGTGCGGCGCATGCAAGTCAAACGCCGTCACGGCAGTACCCCAATAATCGATATAGCGGTAGGAGCGGGTGGCCGGGATGGTTTCGACTCGGTTGAGGACGAGGTTCTGCCGCGAACTCGACCGAGGGGTCAGCCGGGCTTCGTTGTATGAGGCCGTCACCGGCGACTGGTAGACATATCCGGTGGTGTGCACCACCCGGGTTCGCCACATCAGGATTCCTCTTGGCTTCCGACGAGTTGGCCACGCTGGCCTGCATCCGACCACGCAACCCAGGGAGCTGCGTGAAAGTACTGCAGCGCCAATGCATCTCCGACATCACGACAGGTCGTCTGCAAGCCCGCCAGGCGGCTCTCCAAGGTCTCGAGCAGGACGCCGGGTTGCACGAATTCCAGCTCGCTGCGTGCTTGCCCTAACAACCGCTGTGCTTCGGTGGTCGCCCCGATCCGGCTGTGCGGATTGTGCATCAACTCGGCGAGATTGTGTTCGGCCAGCTTCAACGAGTGAAAGACCGAGCGCGGGAAAAGCCGGTCGAGCATCATGAACTCCACCACCCGGCCCGCGTCCAGCACACCGCGGTAGGTGCGCAGGTACGTGTCGTGCGCACCCGCCGAGCGCAGCAGCGTCACCCAGGCCGGCGACGATGCGCTATCCCCCACCCGTGACAGCAACAGCCGCACCGTCATGTCGACCCGCTCAATCGCGCGCCCAAGCAACATGAAGCGATATCCGTCGTCACGCAAAAGCGTCGAATCGGCCAGGCCGGCAAACATCGCCGCACGGCCCTCGATGAACGACAGAAACTCGTGCGGCCCAAGGCGTTTGGCAGCGCGTTCGCGTTCAGGCAGGGCGTTATAGGTGGTGTTGAGACACTCCCACGTCTCGCTGGAGGTGACTTCCCGCGCCGATTTTGCGTTTTCCCGTGCCGCCGAGATCGCGTCGACAATGGAAGAACCACCCTGGCTATTGGTGCTGAAAGCCACCAGGTCCGTCAAGGACCAGACATCCAGCTCGTGGTCGGGCGGCTCGATGCCCAGCACCCGCAGCAGCAGCCGGGAGGCCTGGTCGGGATCGACACTGGAATCCTCGAGCAATTGATGCACCGCGACGTCGAGAATGCGCGCGGTGTCGTCGGCGCGCTCGACGTAGCGACCGATCCAATACAGTGCTTCGGCGTTGCGGGCGAGCATCAGTGGAACGCCTGCTGTTGTTGTTGCTGCTGCTGTTGCGGTTGTTGGTCGTGCGGTTCATACCCGGACGCGTCCACCGTTGGGTCGCACAGCGGCTGCGGCAGCGAACGCACAATCTGTGCAGCGCCCAACTCGCGGGCGGCCGCCGAAGCGCGCGGGGCCAGCACCCAGGTGTCCTTGGAGCCGCCGCCTTGGCTGGAGTTGACCACCCGGGAACCCTCAACCAACGCCACTCGGGTCAGCCCGCCCGGCAGCACCCATACCTCGTTACCGTCGTTGACCGCGAACGGCCGCAAGTCCACGTAGCGGGGCGCCAGCGTGCCTTCGATCCGGGTCGGCACGGTCGACAGTTCCATCATCGGCTGCGCGATCCAGCTGCGGGGATCGTCGCGGATCTTTTGGCTAACGGCCGCCAATTCGGCCTGAGAGGCTTCCGGGCCGAACACGATGCCGTAACCACCGGATCCCTCGACCGGCTTGAGGACCAATTCGCGGATCCGGTCCAACACCTCTTCGCGTTCGTCATCCAGCCAGCATCGGAGGGTTTCCACGTTCGCCAGCAGCGGCTTTTCGTGGAGGTAGTACTCGATCATGGTCGGCACGTACGTGTAGACGAGTTTGTCGTCACCGACTCCGTTGCCGATCGCACTGGACAGCACGACGTTGCCGGCCCGGGCAGCGTTGACCAATCCGGCCACCCCGAGCACCGAATCGGCACGGAACTGCAGCGGATCCAGGAAGGCGTCATCAATGCGCCGATAGATGACGTCGACCTGGCGCTCCCCCTCGGTGGTGCGCATGTATACCTGGTTGTCTCGACAGAACAGGTCGCGGCCCTCGACCAATTCGACACCCATCTGCCGGGCCAGCAATGAATGCTCGAAATACGCCGAGTTGTAGACCCCAGGGGTCAGAACCACGACCGTGGGGTCGGCCTCGTTGGTGGCCGCCGAGTTGCGCAGCGCGCGCAGCAGGTGCGAAGCGTAGTCATCGACCGCCCGCACCCGATGGGTGGCGAACAGGTTCGGAAAGACCCGCGCCATGGTGCGCCGGTTCTCCATCACATACGACACCCCCGACGGCGAGCGCAGGTTGTCCTCGAGAACCCGAAAGTCGCCGCGGTGGTCGCGGATCAGGTCGATGCCGGCGACGTGGATTCGCACACCGTTGGGTGGCACGATCCCGACTGCCTGACGGTGAAAGTGCTCACAGGAGGTCACCAACCGGCGCGGGATGACACCGTCGCGCAGAATCTCCTGATCACCATAGATGTCGTCGAGGTAGCACTCGAGGGCCTTGACCCGCTGGGTGATGCCACGTTCCAGTCGGGTCCACTCGGGGGCCGAAATGACCCGTGGCACCAGGTCGAGCGGGAACGGCCGCTCCTGGCCCGACAGCGAAAACGTGATGCCCTGGTCGATGAACGCACGCCCCAGCGCATCAGCGCGGGCCTTGAGTTCGGACGCGTCCGACGGCGCCAGCTCAGCGTAGATACCTTTGTAGGGGCCGCGGACAATGCCCTGGGCATCGAACATTTCGTCGAAGGCCATCGCATAGACGTCCGACGTGTTGTAGCCGCCGAAGATGCGTTCGCCGCGTGTGGGCGACCGCCGCCGGGTCTCGTTGAGTTGGTTTGGCAGACTCACGCGTCTCATGCTGCCTCAAATTCGACATTCCGGCAGACCACAGATTCCGCTTTTGGGCGAAAACGTAACCGACTGATAACCTGGGCAGCCGAATCACACCGACAAAGGGAACTTGCACGTGGCCAACATCAAGTCGCAGCAGAAGCGCAACCGCACCAACGAGCGCGCCCGGCTGCGCAACAAGGCGGTGAAGTCCTCGCTTCGTACCGCTGTCCGTGCCTTCCGCGAAGCTGCCCATGCAGGCGACAAGGCAAAGGCCGCGGAACTGCTGGCGTCGACCAACCGCAAGCTGGACAAGGCGGCCAGCAAGGGCGTGATCCACAAAAACCAGGCCGCCAACAAGAAGTCGGCACTGGCCCAGGCGCTCAACAAGCTCTGACAGCCACCTGCCGACTCATCGGCCGCGGTCGGCCACCAACTCGGCGACCTGCCGGACCGCGGATTCCAGCGCGTAGTCCGCATCCGCGACGGCGCCCTTGACGTTAGCATTGAGTTCGGCCACCAACCTCATCGCGGTCGCCACCGTGTCACGCGACCACCGCCGAGCCTGCTTCTGGGCTTTCTGCACCCGCCAGGGCGGCATCCCCAGTTGTGCGGCCAGGCGGTACGGGTCGCCGGACTGCGGCCCGACCCGGCCGATGGTGTGCACGGCTTCGGCGAGCGCATCGGCCAACACCACTAGCGGCTCACCGCGCATCATCGCCCACCGCAACGCTTCGGCAGCTCCCGCCACGTCGCCGGCTACCGCCTTGTCGGCGATGTCGAAGCCCCTCACCTCGGCTTTGCCGCTGTGATAGCGCCGTACAGCGGCGGCGTCGACGGCTCCTCCGGTATCGGCGACCAGCTGTGAACAGGCCGAGGCGAGTTCGCGCACGTCGGAGCCGACGGCGTCCAGCAGGGCGGTCACGGTCTCGTCGTCGACCTTGACCCGCAGCGACGCGAACTCGCTACGGATGAAGTCGGCGCGCTCACTGACCTTGGTGATCCGCGCGCACGGATGAACCTGCGCACCCATCGACCGCAGCTGGTTGGCCAGCGATTTGGCGCGCCCGCCACCCGAGTGGACCACTACCAGCACGGTGCCGGCCGGAAGATCGGCGGCGGCCGACTCGATTACCGCGGCAGCGTCCTTGCCCGCCTCCGCAGCGGCCCCCAGCACAACGATCCGCTCCTCGGCGAACAGTGACGGGCTCAGCAGTTCGGCGAGCTCATAGGCACCGACGTCACCCGCGCGCATTCGGCTCACCGGGACGTCGGCTGTACCTGCCCGCTGCCGAGCCGAGCGCAACACGTCGGCCACCGCCCTTTCGACCAGCAGTTCTTCGTCTCCCAGGACCAGGTGCAACGGCTTAGCCTCGCTCACCCCACGATGGTGTCACGAAGGGCCGACCAGCCCGGACAGCGACCAGGCAAGCAGACATATGACGGCCACCGCCATCGTTTTGCACATGGCCGCGCGAAACCAGCGCCAGCGCCACTGCGCAACCGTGAACACGGTGGCGCCACCGACCAGCAGTACGCCGGGCAGACCTGCGGCCACCGGAACGGTCGCCGCGGGCACACCCGACGCCCAATGCGCCACGCGCAACACCCACCACACTTCGGGCCCGGTGAACCGGATCAGCACCTGCGCGCCGGCCGGCCACGGCACGACCAGCACGGCCGCAACGCTGCCCAGCACGGTGATCGGCGCGATCACGGCCGCCACCGCCAGATTGGCCACCACGGCCACCAGACTGACCCGGCCGGAGATGGCGGCCACCAGTGGCGCCGTCACCAGCTGCGCGGCCGCCGCGACTGCGAGGGCATCGGCCAGCACCTTCGGACATCCGCGGTCGACCAAGCGGCGTGACCAAACCGGCGCGATGACGACCAGTGCACCCGTGGCCGCCACGGACAGCGCGAAGCCGATGTCCACAGCAAGATGGGGAGCGGCAGCCAGCAAAACCAGCACGCTACCCGACAAAGCTGGAATCGCCTGCCGCCGGCGCGCAGACAGCATCCCCACGAGGGCAATGGCGCCCATCACAGCTGCCCGCAACACGCTGGCCGTCGGCTGCACCAGGATGACGAATGCCACCAACGCGACGGCCGCGCACACCACGGCCGCACGCGGTCCGATCAACCGTGCCGAAACCAGCGCCGCCGCACACACGATCGTGACATTGGCCCCCGAGACCGCCGTCAAGTGCGTCAGGCCCGCCGCACGGAACTCGCGGCTGGTTAAGGCGGTGACCGTCGAGGTATCGCCGAGAACCAGGGCCGGCAACATCGTGGCCTGGTCAGCGGGCAGCACCTCACGAACCGCGGCCGCGAATCGATGGCGGACGATGTGAGCGGCGCGGTGTACCGGGCCGGCACGGCCCACGGTCGGCCGACCGGTCGCATTGAACACCGCGACCGTCAGGTCGTGACGCGCCGGGCGACTGATACGCGCGCGGAACTGGACGGGCTGTCCGACCATCAGCTCGCCGAAGTCCAGCGCTCGCGCGAAAACCACTACCCGGCCGGATGTCTCGTCATCCCGCAGCCGTTGAACCGTCGCCCGGAACATCAACCGGCCCCGCCCCAGCGACACTGGGCTCTCGCTGGGGGTGACCGTGACCAGCGCGGAGGTGCCAAATGCCACGGTGATTGGGTGGCGATCGACCGCCTCGGAGCGCAACGCGACCGCAAGCCCGTACCCCGCGCCCACCATACCGACCGCGACCAGGCCGGCGCTGATCGAACCCAGTCGCGGAGCGTGCCACGACCGGCGCGCCACACACCACCACAGTGCGCCGCCGCCGAGGGCCACCACGACGCAGCACAAGGCACACACGTTGCCGATCGGCCACACGATCCCGGCCGCCGTCACAATCCAGCTGACCAGCGCCGCCGGGACCAGGCGTACGTCCAAACGGGACGCGCCGAAGCCCATATGGCGCACCGGTATCAGACACGGACCAGATTGCGCCGCTTGTCCAGCCGCGCCGGACCGATGCCGTCGACGTCGGCAAGCTGGTCGACGCTGGTGAACCTACCATTGCGCTGCCGCCACGCCACAATCGCTGCGGCGGTGACCGGCCCGATGCCGGGCAGGGCGTCCAGCTGCTCCACGGTCGCAGTGTTGAGGTCGAGCACCTCAGCTGTCTTAGGAGCTGTCTTAGGGCCTGTCGTGGCTGTGCCCGAGGTACCCGCCGGTCCCGGCGTCCCCGCACCGACCGAGCTGCCCAGCACCCTCGGCTGTCCCGAGGGCGGAGCTAGCCCGACCACGATCTGCTCACCGTCACCAAGCTGCCGAGCCATGTTCAGTCCGACGGTGTCCGCGCCGTCTACCGCTCCGCCGGCGGCCTGTAGCGCATCGGCGATCCGCGCGCCCGGCGCCAGGGTGACGAGTCCTGGGGTGTGCACCAGGCCAACCACGCTGACCACCACCGGCAGGCCGGAACGGTCCGGCGAGCCCGGGCTTGCCGACGACCTAGGGTTCGTCGGCGAAACCGGCTCTACCGGAGGAAGTTTGGCTGACATTACCGGCTCAGTCCGGTCGCGGATCAAGGTGAATACCGTCACCAGCACCGCGAGGGCGGCGATCACCGCCAATGCGACGGCGCCGGCACGGCCCGGATCTGCGCGTATCCTGTCCGCCCAACCTTGCCCACGGGAAGTGTCGGGAAGCCAGCGCGGCAGCAGCGAGTTCGGATCGTCGCGTGGCTCGTCGTGGTCTGGACCGTCGTCCGTTGGATCGTGTGGCTCCGGGTCTAAGTGTGCAGATGCGGCGTGCGAGTCGATATCCGGGACGGCACCGAGCCGCCTTTGCAGTCGCTCGGCGGGCAGTTCTGTTCGCATGGGCCGACCGCAGCTGCGGGGACCGCCAGAACCGGCGCGCACGACGGCGTCGCGCTGCCCTGCTGTGGATCAATCCGAGGCTGTGGACAAGCCGCTTTGGCGATGGATCAAGATGGGACAAACCGCGCCAACATCCCCGAACAACCAGCACCGGGCTGCGACGTCCATCCGGACTCGGCTCACCGCGATCGAGAGTGTACTCGGCAACGCGATCCGCGAGTGCTGAGCCGCGCGGCCGATCCCCATCCATGGCGTGTGGCGACCGAAGCCGGCGCGCAGCACGCGGGTCGCTGACCACGCCGAAAAGCCCGTCAGCCTAGCGCCGGCCTAGCACGGCCTTCAGAACTCGAACGCGGTCTGGACGGGAACATCACTGGCAAACGCCGCGTCGAGTCGACGAAGCAGCTGGGAATCTTTGGTGCGCAACCGGTTAGCGGCGGCTAACGTCGAAGCGCGGTGCGCTCCAAGGTAAAGGCTGCCCAGTACGTCCCGATCCATTTCGATCTCGGCTGCCGCATCGGTCGGGGTACACCGCGCACGGCCGTCACCGATCTTGAGCGCGAACCGGCCGCCATCGGATACCTCGAGGACCGTGGAAAACTCGCCAACTTCGTGAGCGTAACCACGCGCCTCGAGTGCGGCCGGTACGTTCATGATGCGCAACCACAGGCCGTCCTGGCGCCAGGTAGTGCGGGCCAGTCGGGTATCGGTGAGCAGGTGGGGTAACGGGTCCTGTGGATGGGTGATGATGCTGATTCGCTCCATGGAGTCGAGGCCAATCAGGGCCCGCCACAACGCACAATGCGCATCTGCGGTTACCGCCCTGAGTTCGCTGACGCGCGCTAGCTTGAGATCGGTGCGATCCACCCGGTACAGCGCGTACCCGTCGGGATGCAGTAACGCGAACGATTCACGGTCTCCACCGGGCGCGGCTTTGCATTCTGCCAGCAGCTCGTCCCAGAGCACCTGCGGGCGTAGCAGCCCGCCCGGCACCTGCTGGCGCCATCGCTCGTAGATCGCCTCAAACTCGCCGCGATGCTCGGTGGGTCTGACCAACCGGACGCTGCTGCCACCTAGGCCGCCGCCCGGTGCGTCGGCGTGAAAGCGCGCGAAGCGTCGGTCGACCGTCAGCTCATGCAAGGTGGTAGCGGGCCCGTAGCCGAACCGGCCGTAGATGCCGCCCTCGCTAGCATGCAGTGCCGCGACCGGATAGCCGGAATCGGCTATGCGGCGGTGCAGTTCGGCGCACATCGCGCGCAGCAAGCCGCGCCGGCGATGCGTCGGCGCCACCGCGACGAAACTGAGACCGGCGGTCGGGAGCACCACTTCACCAGGCACCGTCAACCGCAGATCCATGTACAGCGCCATCCCGACCACCTCAGAACCCGGGCCGGCACCATCGCGGACCACCACCGCTCCGTCGGTGGGCACCAGGGTCCGCCAGGCGGTCGCTGATTCAGGGCCGATGAAATCGGTGAAACTGGCCGCGGCCAGTAGGAACATCCCCGGCCAGTCGTCCTCGGTCGGGCTACACAGGGTCACAGTCACAGAATCCGACTGTGGCATATGCCGCGGCCACGTGCACGTGAATATTACGACGACAGTGTCTGGCAAAGGATCACGCGATGCGGGTAGCCCCGCCAGCGTGACGCCACTGCGAGAATCAGCGACGAATTTCGCCGTGACGTTACGCTGGCGGCGACGCTCCCACGTCGACGCATACCCCGACGGCTCCGGCACCGACGTGCAGAGCAAGTACCGGTCCCATGGCGGTCACCATGGCCGGCTCACACGCCGGCAGCCGCTCCGCCAGCGCCGCCGCCACGTCGTTCGCAGCTGCCGGGTCGGCGACGTGATGCACCGCGAGAGCGGCGGGGCGGTCGCCGACAAGCTGGCAAACCCGGTCGATCATCACCGCCGTCGCGTTGCTCACAGTGCGAACCCGTTGGACCAGAACAAGTTTTCCGTCGTCGACTGACAGCAGCGGCTTGAGCGCCAGCGCGGTGCCCAACCATGCCTTGGCCCCACTGATGCGCCCGCTGCGGCGCAGATTGTCCAACCGCGCTACAGCGACGAACGCGTGAATCCGGCTTACCGCCGCAGCCGCTGCGCGCGCGACCGTATCCAGCTCATCGCCTGCGGCGGCTGCCCGCCCGGCCGCCAGTGCCGCGAAACCGACGCCCATCGCGGCCGACCTCGAGTCGATCACCCTAACGGCGGGACCTAGTTCCGCCGCGGTCAGCTCGGCGGCTCGAAAGGTACCCGACAGCGCCGACGAAATGTGCACCGCCACTACCCCGTCGCCGCCACTGTCCGCCAACGCCCGTTGGTAGGCGGCGGACAGCTCAACCGGGGTCGCCCCAGCGGTGGTGGCGTGGCGCTTGTGGATGTCATCGGGGATTTCGTCCACACCGTCGCGCAGGTCGAGGCCGTCAAGCAAGATATGCAGCGGGACCTGGCGGATCGACCACTGTTCGCGCAGGTCGGCCGGCAGTCGACACGACGTATCGGTCACCACCACAACGGTCACCGGCGCCGCTCTCCCCCGCAAGCGGGAGGTGCCCCCACCTCATCGCTTCGCTCTGCATCGTCGCCGGCGCGGGGCATGTCTCAGCCGCGCGATTTCTCGTTCGGCACCCCGGCTTCGGCCAGTGCCTTGAGCATCAGTTCGGCGACCGCCTGGTGGGCTTCAAAATTCCAGTGAATGCCATCACGATTACCATATCCACTCAATATCTGTTCTGCGACAGCGGCTTTGAGATCAACTAGAGGAATGTCATGGTGCTGTGCCCATTCCGTGATCGCCGCCACCGTGCCTGCGCGGCCGTGATGGGCCTTGCCGTAGGTCTCGGCGATATGCACCGAGGGCAGCGATGCGATGATCGGTATGCCCGGACGATTGAAATCAATTGCACCACGGGTCTTTTCAAGGTACTCAGCGGTCAGGTGCGGCGGCAACGCCGCACGGGCCACTGGCGACAGTCGCGGTTGAACCCAGGCGTAGCCGTCGCGGACCCACCGTCGCAGCCAAGACGGACGTACATAGCGGATGAGCTCACGCAGCGCCGTCGGTAATACCGACGGCAGCGAATCCATTCCGCCGGTCGCGAAGATCACCGCTCCGGCCCTGGGTAACGCCGCCCAAGCGCGCGGATCCTGGGTTGCCGCCCACCAGACATCCCGACAGGTCCAGCCGATGCGGCCAATCAGCTCTAAATCCCAATCTAGTTGGGAAGCAACAATATTGGGCCAGATACGGGGGTCATCGGCAGGCAGGCCGCCGGTGGGCCCGTAGTAGGCCAGCGAGTCAGCGAAGACCAACAATGCGGGCCTGCGCCCGCGCCTAGAGGACATCGCTGGAGACCTGCGCCGAAGCATTCCACACATCAAGGCGCCACCGGATGCTCTCGAAGTCGGAGCCCGGGGCCCAATGGCCACTCAGCTGAGTCCAACTGGCATTGCCCATGCCGCCCAAAGCCGGCCAGTTGGCCACCGGCAACTTCAGCAGCGCCGCCGACAACGCGGCGATCAGACCCCCATGGGCTACCAGCACCACCGGGCGATCCGGCTCGTCAGCGCCACCCCATTCCGGTTCGCTGGCAACCAACTCGGCAACCAACGGCCGACTTCGGGCAGCCACGTCAACCCTGCTTTCCCCGCCGTGCGGCGCCCAGGTCGCATCCTCGCGCCAGGCCAACCGGGCGCCCGGGGCATCAGCGTCGATCTGAGCGTGGGTTAAGCCCTGCCAATCGCCAAGGTGAGTTTCCCGCAATCGGGTGTCGACCCGGACCACAAGGCCGGTGCGCTCGCCCAGCTTGACCGCCGTGTCATATGCGCGGCGCAGGTCCGACGATACGATCAGTAGCGGCTGCCGCTTGCCCAGCACCTCGGCGGCCGCGACCGCTTGGGTGCGGCCAAGTTCGCTCAACTCAGTGTCCAGCTGGCCCTGCATCCGGCTACCGACGTTGTAGTCCGTTTGTCCATGCCGCAGCATCACCAGTCGCCGCGCTCTCATTGCGCACCCGCTGAGTTCGCCGATAAATCAACCGGCACCACCGGGCAGTCACCCCACAACCGGTCCAGGGCGTAGAAATTGCGGTCGTCCTGATGCTGGATGTGCACCACGATGTCCCGGTAATCCAACAGCGTCCAGCGACCCTCGCGGGCACCCTCACGGCGGGCCGGCCGGTAACCCGCCTGTCGCATTTTCTCCTCGACCTCATCGACGATGGCGTTGACCTGCCGCTCGTTGGAGCCCGAAGCAATGACGAAGCAGTCGGTGATGACCAGCTGCCCGGAGACATCGATGACCACGACGTCATCGGCGAGCTTGGCGGCGGCCGCGCCGGCGGCCACCCTCGCCATGTCGATGGCTTCCCGGTTGGCGGTCATAGGCCATTCCCAGCGGCCAGGCTGGTCGTTGAACGCGCGCCCGCGTCGCAGGCGCCACAGTAGAGCCGGCACTTGGAGACATACTGCACGACGCCGTCGGGCATCAGGTACCACAGCGGCCGGGACTGCTCGGCGCGCTGACGGCAGTCGGTCGACGAAATGGCCAGCGCCGGGATCTCGACCAGAGTCAACGCATCCTTGGCCAGCTGACCCAGCAGGCTAGTGATGTGTTCGTTGCGCAACTCGTAGCCGGGCCGGCTGACCCCCACGAACCGCGCCAATTCGAACAGCTCCTCCCAGCCCTGCCAGGACATTATGGAAGCTAGCGCATCGGCGCCGGTGGTGAAGTACAGCTCAGAGTCCGGGTGCAAAGCATGCAGATCGGCCAGCGTGTCCTTGGTGTAGGTGGGTCCGCCGCGGTCGATGTCGACCCGGCTCACAGAGAATCGGGGATTGGAGGCGGTGGCGATCACCGTCATTAGGTAGCGGTGCTCGGCGGCGGAGACCTGTCGACCCTTTTGCCAGGGTTGCCCGCTGGGCACGAATACCACTTCGTCGAGATCGAACAGGTCGGCCACCTCGCTGGCGGCAACCAGGTGGCCGTAGTGGATGGGGTCGAACGTCCCACCCATGACTCCCAATCGACGCCCATGCACGATTGGCCAGCTTACTGGATTATCTTGCCGCAGTTCCGTTCGCGGCAACTGCCAGCCAGCCTAAGCGAGCAGCCATTGATAAGGCAGCACGATTGGTTATTCCTAAGCCTTTGCGTGATCATCTTGGTCTCGTTCCGGGTGAGGTCGAGGTCGTCGCCGACGGGGCGGGACTGGGTGTCGCGACCCTCGCCGGTGACTCCCTCGGCGAGCGGCATGGCCTACCGGTGATACCCGCGGGCAGTGCGGCGCGATGCCGGCCAGCGTTAGCACCGTGCTCGTGGACACGAGCGTCGCGGTCGCACCGGTGGTCGCCGATCACGACCACCACGAAGATACCTTTCAAGCGCTACGTGGCCGCACCCTCGGTCTGGCCGGGCACGCGGCTTTTGAACGCAGGACGCTGGCGACCGTGGCGAAGCTGCTTGCACACACATTCCCGGCGACCAGGTTCCTCGGCGCTGGGGCGGCGATGTCGCTGCTACCCGAACTCGCACCGGCCGAAATCGCCGGCGGAGCCGTCTAGGATGCGCTGATCGGTACGGCTGCCAACGAGCATCGGCTCCCCCTGGCAACCCGCGACCGGCAGGCGCTGAAGGTCTACCGCGCGCTCGCAATGGAAGCCGAGCTGCTGGCCTGAGCGTCGCGGTTGCGCGGCCAATCACACCCGCGCCGCTGCCAGGCCAACGGCTGCCCAGCTGCCCGGTCCCTCACGTTTTTCACCCGATGTACCCGCAACGATCTACTCGGTCGTGTAGAAGGGGTCTGTGGATAATTTGCCGATCGAATCAGCCGAGTCGACGCGGTTGGCGAAGGCGGCGATGACCCGACGGTTTTACACCCGCTCGGTGGTGAAAGGCGAGATCACGCTGCCGGCCGTGCCGAGCATGATCGACGAGTACGTGACAATGTGCGCCGGCCTTTTTGCGGGTGTGGGCAGAAAGTTTTCCGACGAAGAACTTGCTCATCTTCGCGCGGTGCTCCAGGGTCAGCTGGCAGAGGCGTACGCGGCCTCCCAGCGTTCGACCATCGTCATCTCATACAACGCCCCCATGGGCCCGACCTTGCACTACCAAGTCCGAGCCCAATGGCGGACGGTGGCGCAGGAATACGAGAACTGGATCGCCACCCGTGAGCCGCCGCTCTTCGGTACCGAACCAGACGCACGTGTGTGGGCGCTGGCCAACGAAGCAGCCGATCCTACGACGCATCGGGTGCTCGAAATTGGCGCCGGAACCGGGCGTAACGCCCTGGCGTTGGCACGGCGCGGACACCCGGTCGACGTGGTGGAGATGACCCCGAAGTTCGCCGACATCATTCGCTCCGACGCCGAACGAGATTCCCTCGACGTGCGCGTCATCATGCGTGACGTCTTCTCGACCATGGACGACTTGAGGCAGGACTATCAGCTGATGGTGCTCTCCGAGGTGGTGCCGGACTTCCGGACGACGCAGCAGCTGCGCAATCTGTTCGAACTCGCTGCCCAGTGCCTTGCTCCCGGTGCCCGCTTGGTGTTCAACGCCTTCCTGGCGAACGGAGATTACGCACCCGACCAAGCCGCGCGTGAGTTCGGGCAGCAGATGTATACCGGGATGTGCACGCGGGCCGAGATGTCTGCTGCAGCGGCCGGCCTTCCTCTCGAACTCGTCGCCGACGACTCGGTATACGACTACGAGAAAACGCACCTGCCACCGGGCGCCTGGCCGCCCACCAGTTGGTACGCCGACTGGATCCGTGGCCTCGACGTGTTCACCACCAACGTTGAGAGCTGCCCGATCGAGATGCGCTGGTTGGTGTTCCAGAGGAGGCGGTGAGCAGTCGCAAAAGCCCCCGAAACCGGTCGGATTTGGGGGCTGGTACGTGAATTAGGGTGACCACGGCAAGCGTGACCCGCCGGCGACTGCAGCGAAGCCGGGTCTGTTGGTGACAGTGTGTATGTCGGGGTTTCAGGCGGCAGGTTCGAGGGTGACCCCCAATCCTTGGGCTTCGAGTTTGGCGACGAGGCGACGTCGTTCTTTGTCGGGATCCATGCGGGTGGTGAAGTAGTCGGCGCCGAGATCCTGGTGAGGCCGGCCGGTGGCCAGCACGTGCCAAATGATGACGATCAGCTTGTGGGCGACGGTGGTGATCGCCTTCTTGTTGGCAGCGGGACTGCGGAAGCCACCGAACTTGCGGACCTGGCGACGGTAGTACTCGCGCAGGTAGCCATCGGTGCGCACGGCGGCCCACGCGCACTCGACCAGGACCGGCTGCAGGTGCTGGTTGCCTGTGCGGCGGGCACCGTGATGGCGTTTGCCGGCCGATTCGTGGTTGCCCGGGCACAGCCGCACCCACGAGGCCAGATGCTCAGCCGAGGGGAACCAGGCCGCCGGGTCGGCGCCGATTTCAGAGATGACCGTCGCCGAGGCACCCACCCCGATCCCCGGGATCGATGCAATCAGCTCGCGTCGGGCACAAAAGGGATGCATCAGCTGCTCGATCTGCTCGTCGAGAGCACCGATCATCGCATCGAGCTGATCCAGATGAGCCAGGTGCAACCTACACATCAGGGCATGGTGATCATCGAAGCGCCCTTCCAGCGCCCGCTGCAGATCGGGGATCTTCGAGCGCATACTGCCGCGCGCCAGATCAGCCAGCACCGCCGGGCGGCGTTCACCGTCGATGAGCGCCTCCACCATCGCCCGCACCGACTTGGGGGTGACCGAGGACGCCACGCTGTCGGCCTTGATCCCCGCGTCTTGAAGCACATTGCCCAGGCGCTGCAGCTTCGAGGTGCGATGCTCGACCAGCTTGCGGCGGTAGCGGATCACGTCGCGGGCGGCCTTGATGTCGGCGGGCGGAATCAACCAACCCCGCAGCAGACCGCATTCCAGCAGGTGCACCAACCACTCGGCATCCAAGAGGTCGGTTTTGCGGCCCGGCCGTTCTTCACGTGCCCGGCATTGCACACCAGCAGCTCACTCGCCGTGGGCCAACAACGCGTGATAAGCGGGCGCACCAGCGCCCATCATGTTCTTTTACGACTGCCCGCCCGGCCTACACCGGCAGTAGCTGGTCGATCACCGTGGCCAGCTGCTTGGCGGATCGGCATTCGTGCATCGTGATCACCTCTTGGTAGCGCGGCACCGCCGAGTCACCGCTGCCCCACAGATGCTTGGGCTCCGGGTTGAGCCAGTGCGCGTGCCGGCTGGCGGTCACCATGTCGGCCAGCACGTCGGTGGCCGGGTTGCGGTAGTTGGTGCGCCCGTCACCAAGCACCAGCAGCGAGCTGCGCGGCGACAGCACATTTGGGAAGCCCTGCATGAACGAGACGAACGCGTTGCCGTAGTCGGAATGGCCGTCGCGGGCATACACACCAGCCTCCCGGGTGATCCGCTGGATCGCTATGGCCAGGTCCGATTCCGGCCCGAACATATGGGTCACCTCGTCGGTGGAGTCGATGAAGGCGAAGACGCGAACCCGGGAGAACTGTTGGCGCAGCGCGTGTACCAGCAGCAGCGTGAAGTGGCTGAAGCCCGCGACCGAGCCCGACACGTCGCACAACACGACGAGTTCCGGGCGCGCCGGGCGGGGTTTGTGCAACACCAGGTCGATCGGCACGCCGCCGGTGGACATC
Organism: Mycobacterium tuberculosis H37Rv; assembly: GCF_000195955.2. Taxonomy (GTDB): domain Bacteria; phylum Actinomycetota; class Actinomycetes; order Mycobacteriales; family Mycobacteriaceae; genus Mycobacterium; species Mycobacterium tuberculosis. The sequence goes on from NC_000962.3 coordinate 2,722,446, forward strand.
GACTTGCGCAGCGTCTTGCGCAGATCGATCGATCCCGCGCGGGCGCGGCGCCGCCGGGCGGCCAACCGGGTCGCCAGGGTGCGGGCCAACGGGGCCACCACCCGGCGCATCTGGCGCAGCTGCTCACCCGAGGCACGCAGAAACTCGACGTTCTCGGAAAGCTGTGGAATTCCGTACATCTGGACGTGCTCGCGGCCGAGTTGCTCGGCTGTGCGCCGCTTGGTCTCGGCGTCGACCATTCTGCGCAGCTGCGCGATCTTTTGTGCGGCAAGCGCTTTGGCAATCTGTTCCTGGGTGGCTGTGGGCTCATCGCCGTAGGGAGCAAGCAGGCCCGCCAGTAGCTTGCCCTCCAGTTCGTCCAGCGCCATGGCCTTGAGTGCCTGATACGACGAGAACGACGGACCGCGGCTGGAACTGTACTTGCCATAGGCCTCAACGATCCGCGCGATCATCTCCACCAACCGCTCGTCCTTGCCGGCCAGGTCTTGGTTGTTGGCCAGCAGATCCAGCAGCAGCTGCCGCATAGCCTCGACATCATCGGGCGGCAAACCCCCGGAGCCTGCCGACTCGTCTTCCGTGGTGATGACCGCCCGAGCCCCCAGTGCCGCGGGAAACCACAGGTCGAACATGGCGTCATAGGTATCGCGGTGGTCAGGCCGGCGCAGCACCGCACAAGCAATGCCCTCCCGCAACACCTCACGATCACCCAGCCCGAGGGTGGCCATCACCCGGCCGGCATCCACCGTCTCTGACGGGCCCACCGAAATCCCGCTGCCACGCAGCGCTTCCACAAAGCCCACCAAGTGTCCGGGCAGCCCATGCGGGGCGAGTGGCCGGGCAGCACGAATACGACGGGCGGCCACTAGTTCAACCTGAGCTCTCCGGTGGCCCGTTGCTGGTCGGATTGGTGCTTGAGAACCACGCCGAGCGTGGCGGCAACGACCGCATCGTCGATGGTGTCCAGTCCCAGTGCCAAGACGGTGCGACCCCAGTCGATGGTCTCGGCGATCGATGGCACCTTCTTAAGCTGCATGCCGCGCAGCACGCCGATGATGCGCACTAACTCCTCGGCGAAGTGCTCGGGCAGCTCGGGAACTCGGGATAACAGGATGCGACGCTCCAGCTCGGGGGTCGGGAAGTCGATGTGCAAGTACAGGCAGCGACGCTTGAGCGCCTCGGACAGCTCACGGGTGGCGTTGGAGGTCAGCAGCACGAACGGCGCCCGGGTGGCGGTCAGGGTGCCCAGTTCGGGGACGGTCACCGCGAAGTCGGACAGCACCTCCAGCAGCAGGCCCTCGATCTCGATGTCGGCCTTGTCGGTTTCATCGATCAGCAGCACGGTGGGCTCGGTGCGCCGGATAGCGGTCAGCAGCGGACGCTGCAGCAGGAACTCTTCGCTGAACACATCGGTTTTGGTGGCCTCCCAATCTCCCGAGCCGGCCTGGATACGCAGGATCTGCTTAGCGTGGTTCCACTCATACAGGGCGCGAGCCTCGTCGACGCCCTCGTAGCACTGCAGCCGGACCAGACCGGATCCAGTGGCCTGCGCCACGGCGCGCGCCAGCTCGGTCTTGCCGACCCCGGCGGGGCCTTCCACCAGCAGCGGCTTGCCGAGCCGGTCGGCGAGAAAGACCGCCGTCGCGGTGGCAGTGTCGGGCAGGTAGCCGGTCTCGGCCAGCCGCCGCGAGACGTCGGCGATGTCGGCGAACAGCGGCGTGGGCCGGGCGGGCACGGTCACGATCGGGTCTCCTCTAGCACGATCGGGTCTCCTCTAGCCAACGGCGTCAGGCCGGACGGGTGTGGCCGGCTCCCCATGCGATCCACTTGGTCGACGTCAATTCCGGTAGTCCCATCGGTCCGCGGGCATGCAGTTTCTGGGTGGAGATGCCGATCTCGGCGCCGAAGCCGAATTGCTCGCCGTCGGTGAACGCCGTTGATGCGTTCACCATCACCGCGGCCGCATCGATCTGTTCGGTAAAGCGTTGGGCCGCATCAAGATTGGTGGTCACAATCGCTTCTGTGTGCCCGGTGCCGTATTCGTTGATATGGGCGATGGCAGCGTCGACACCGTCGACCACCGCCACCGCGATGTCCAGCGACAGGTATTCGCGGCGCAGGTCGGCCTCGTCCGGGTCGAGATGTACGGTGACACCGGCGTGCTGCAGGGCGGCCAGCAATCGAGGCAACGCCGTTTCGGCGATCGCTGCGTCGACCAGCAGCGTCTCGGCGGCGTTGCAGACGCTGGGCCGCCGCGTCTTGGAGTTCAGCAAGATACGCTCGGCCACGTCCAGGTCGGCCGCTTGGTGCACGTAGACATGGCAGTTCCCGACGCCGGTCTCGATGGTGGGCACCTGGGCATCGCGTACGACCGCCTCGATCAGGCCCGCTCCCCCGCGTGGAATCACCACATCGACCAGGCCGCGGGCCTGAATCAGGTGAGTGACGGTGGCGCGGTCGGCAGCCGACAGCAGCTGGACCGCGTCGGCCGGCAGCTCCAGGCCGACCAGCGCGGTGCGTAACACCGCCACCAGGGCCTCGTTGGACTTTGCGGCCGACGAGCTGCCGCGCAGCAATGCAGCGTTACCCGACTTGAGTGTCAGCCCGAAGGCATCCACGGTGACATTGGGGCGGCCCTCGTAGATCATGCCGACCACGCCCAGGGGGACGCGCTGCTGGCGCAGCTGCAGCCCGTTGGGCAGGGTATAGCCACGCAGCACTTCACCGACCGGATCGCGCAGTCCCGCGACTTGCCGCAACCCGGCGGCGATACCGTCGACTCGTTGCGGGTTCAAGGACAACCGGTCCAGCATGGCGGCCGGGGTGTCCGCCTCGCGCGCCGCGTTCAGGTCTTCGGCGTTGGCCGCCAGGATCTGGTCGCGGTGAGCCAGTAGCTCGTCGGCAGCCGCGTGCAGCGCGCGGTCTTTGACAGTCGTCGGCAGCGATGCCAGCCGGCGGGCGGCCACCCGGGCGCGGCGTGCGGCGTCGTGCACCTCTTGACGCAAGTCGAGCTGCGACGGTGCTGGCACGGTCATTGCCCCAGGGTAACGGGCTTGCGCTGGCCAGGTAAGACGACCCGCTCCGGACGGGCCGCGCAGCGATCCGGCTGGGTGGTTGCTATGCGATCAGGCGTACTTGACGGTCGCCCCTGATCAGCTTGCCGATAATCCCGGCAAGACGCTGGTAGGACTTCTCGCGGCCGCCGAAAGAGCTAAACACCAAACCGATTCGTCGCGCCGGGCAGGGGCGACGAATCGGGCGAGTTCCAGCCGGCTTCGCGTGGTCTCGACGGCGGCCGCGGTCTGCGGAATCAGTGTCACCCCCAGCCCGCCGGTCACGCACTGCACGACGGTGGCCAGCCACACCGCCCGGGTGTTGGGCAGCATCGAGCGTCTGGTCGCGTAGGCAGTGCCCCTCATGCAGTCACAACAAAGTCAGCTCTGACAGCGCGGTCAGCGGCACCCGCTGCTTGCCGGAAAGACATGCCCTGGGGGTGCACCGAGACCGGCTTCCGACCACCGCTCGCCGCAACGTCGACTGGCTCATATCGAGAATGCTTGCGGCACTGCTGAACCACTGCTTTGCCGCCACCGCGGCGAACGCGCGAAGCCCGGCCACGGCCGGCTAGCACCTCTTGGCGGCGATGCCGATAAATATGGTGTGATATATCACCTTTGCCTGACAGCGACTTCACGGCACGATGGAATGTCGCAACCAAATGCATTGTCCGCTTTGATGATGAGGAGAGTCATGCCACTGCTAACCATTGGCGATCAATTCCCCGCCTACCAGCTCACCGCTCTCATCGGCGGTGACCTGTCCAAGGTCGACGCCAAGCAGCCCGGCGACTACTTCACCACTATCACCAGTGACGAACACCCAGGCAAGTGGCGGGTGGTGTTCTTTTGGCCGAAAGACTTCACGTTCGTGTGCCCTACCGAGATCGCGGCGTTCAGCAAGCTCAATGACGAGTTCGAGGACCGCGACGCCCAGATCCTGGGGGTTTCGATTGACAGCGAATTCGCGCATTTCCAGTGGCGTGCACAGCACAACGACCTCAAAACGTTACCCTTCCCGATGCTCTCCGACATCAAGCGCGAACTCAGCCAAGCCGCAGGTGTCCTCAACGCCGACGGTGTGGCCGACCGCGTGACCTTTATCGTCGACCCCAACAACGAGATCCAGTTCGTCTCGGCCACCGCCGGTTCGGTGGGACGCAACGTCGATGAGGTACTGCGAGTGCTCGACGCCCTCCAGTCCGACGAGCTGTGCGCATGCAACTGGCGCAAGGGCGACCCGACGCTAGACGCTGGCGAACTCCTCAAGGCTTCGGCCTAACCGGGATCTGGTTGGCCGGGAATCAATGAGTATAGAAAAGCTCAAGGCCGCGCTCCCCGAGTACGCCAAAGACATCAAGCTGAACCTGAGCTCAATCACCCGCAGCAGCGTGCTCGACCAGGAACAACTATGGGGAACCCTGCTGGCCAGCGCCGCAGCGACACGAAATCCGCAGGTATTAGCTGACATTGGCGCTGAAGCGACCGACCATCTGTCGGCTGCAGCCCGCCACGCAGCCCTCGGAGCCGCGGCCATCATGGGCATGAATAACGTGTTCTACCGTGGCCGCGGCTTCCTTGAAGGCCGGTACGACGACCTGCGCCCCGGACTGCGGATGAACATCATCGCCAATCCGGGCATACCGAAAGCCAACTTCGAGCTCTGGTCCTTCGCAGTGTCCGCGATCAACGGGTGCTCGCATTGCCTCGTCGCCCACGAGCACACGCTGCGTACGGTAGGTGTGGACCGAGAGGCGATCTTTGAAGCGCTGAAAGCCGCAGCAATCGTTTCAGGCGTTGCACAAGCGCTGGCCACAATCGAGGCACTAAGCCCAAGCTAAGTGTCTGTACGCGATGACGCCGTGCTGGGTGACACCGGTGCGACCAACACGGTACTGTGGGCGATCGGCGGCGGCGCCTTCCACGGAGTCAACTTCGACAACGCATCCGACACCCGAAGCCTGTAGTCCCTCATCACCTCTCCGTCCTCGTCCCAGAAGTCGTCATATTCTTGGTCGAGGTCGGCGATCTGCGCAGTGAATTGCCCAAGCGCGTTGTTGTCGATCAGAATCTGCCTCTCAGCACGGTTGTTGTAGATCTGCGCCAGGGGCACCATATCGTGATGTGCCCATTCATAGGCCCGCACGATCTCGTGGATCTGCCTCTCGACCTCAGACAGCTGCACACAGAGGTCGGTCAGCCACCTGACAAACGGCTTGGCTGCCTCCATCAACTGCATCACCACTGGACCCGCCCAGGCGTCCATCAGAGACAGCAGCGTTCGGTTGAACGACCTCTGCACGGCCGTCATTTCCACATCCAACGACCTCCACGCCCTGGCGGCAGCCAACATCGAGTCAGGACCGGGGCCGGCATATATGTTGGCGGAGTTGACCTCCGGTGGGTACGCTTCGAAATGCATCTGTTTGTTCGTTGTTCCGTCGGCTCGTGACGACTGTAGTGACTCGTTAACTAAAGGTCTTGATGTTGTCGGCCTCGGCGGTCGCATACTTATCGGCGCCAGTGGTCAAGGCGTGCGCAAACTCCTCAAGAACCACCGCCGCCGCAGCGATGGTCTGCCGATACTTCCTTGCGTACTCGACCAGGAACGTCGCCGCCTTCTCCGACACCAGATCCGCAGCCGGAGGCCGCACAGCGGTTGTCATCGGGGCCACCTGAGCATCGCTTTGGATCGCACGATCGCGAATCCGTCGTACCTCCGTGGCCGCCACGGTCAACGCCTCGGGATTTGTGATCACAAAAGACATGCCGACTCCACTCCGCGATTAACGAACCCCCGGCACTGCACCGGGCTGATCAACCACCGGTTGTTTGCGCTGCGACTGCCCACGTTGAGAAAACGCAACGACTTCACTGGCATAATTATCCAACAGACGAAGGGATCAATTCCGGGTAAGCCGCTGCAAATCAAGCCGACTCAAGGCACACAACGCCACCCGACGATACCCCCCATGCTGACGTTCAAAGCAGTAGGGATGTAGCTTACCATGCCCCAATGGCCGTCGGAGGCCAGCCACCAGCGCACATGCCTGCACGGTGCACCTAATCGGTGCCGGCTTCCAGCGGCCGGCAGTTGACCCGCGATGACAGACACGCCCAGGCTCGTTGAGGCCGATCGCGTTCTCACACAGCGCATTACGGCTCGTGACAGATGAGGGAGTAGAGCGGGTCGGCAAGGGAAACCCATCATGGCGCCGGGCTCCGCCCCGGGTTGGGCCAGTGCGATGGCTGCGACGTCGTGGAAAAGCGCGGTGGGGTGCTCGGGCATGACGGATGGGCACTCATCACATCCTCCTGCTCCACGGCAGTGTTCGGCTCGCACCGTCATTGTGCTGATGGATCAGAACGTCCGCTCGCACGCCGGACACCGCGCCGCGCACCGAGGTAGCCGACGCTAGCCACCAGGAACGGGACCAAATAATTGATCACCATCCGTACCCACGTGCCGATCGTCGCGGCGCCCTCGGCAAGGGTGGCACCCTGATTCACCGCACATAGCACGGTACCCACGATCAGCGCCGTCGGAGCTGCGGTGCGCAGGGTGTGGCCGCGCAGAAACAGACCGATCGCTTGGCCAACCGTGTCCCACCGCTCGTCAGCGTCGCGCAGGCCCACGATGCTCGCCGGCCGCCGCTGGGGATTGGTGCAAGTCGCGGCGAATTGCCTGTTGCGCCTTCCTTTGCCGCTCGTCGATAACCCGACCCAGCTCCTGCAGCAGCATCGGCTTGTTCATCACGACCTGCTCAAGGTGCTCCCGGCCGATCTGCAGCGCGGTCACCTCTTCCAGCGCTACCGCACCGGCGGGGTCGGGTTGCCGAGTCAGCGCAGTCAAGCCCAGAAACGTGCCCTTTTTGAGGGTGGCAATCGCAACCACGGATCCGTCATCGGTCGTAACCGTCAGCCGCACGCTGCCGGCGATCACGAAGGTGATACCCATGGGAACCACACCCGCGTGCTGCACGATCTCATCAGTGCCGTAGCGCACCAGCCTCGCGTACCGAGCCAGCGACTGCTGATCGCTAGAGCTCAGTCGCAGCTCGGGCCCCACCACCGTGCGCAGGGCGGACTCCACACGTTCGGCCGTCGAGAACTCGTCGTCGGCCTCGTCGAGGTGTAGCCCTTCCCGACGCGCGGCGTACCAGACCCAGCGCAGAAACGTTGCCTGCGTTGGGCCTTCGTCGGCCGGTGATGTCAGCCTGACCGTCGTTCGATACTCGGCGGCTCCTCGGGCAATTGTGGCGGGCACGACCCCGGGCTTAACATGCGGTAGCGCGCTGGCAGCCCTGTTCAGCATGGCGCATACCTTGTCCGGGGGATCGGACGTGGAAAATGTGGTCGTGATCGAGCATTCGTGCGCCCCGGCCGGCCGGCTGAGATTGGTAAACGCGGTGGTGGCCAACATCGAGTTGGGCATGATCTGCAGTCCGCTGCCGGTGTCGATATGGACAGCCCGCCAGTTCACCTCGACGACTCGTCCGCGGGCTGTGGGTGTTTCCAACCAATCATCGATCCGAAAGGGCTGTTCGAACAGCATGAACAAGCCCGACACGATCTGGCCGACGGAGTTCTGCAGCATCAGGCCGATGACGACTGACGTCACACCTAACGCGGCGAACAGTCCACCGACCCGCACCCCCCAGATGTAGGACAGGATCACCGCCAAACCTATGCCGATCAGCGCGAAGCGCGCGACATCGACGAAGATGGCGGGTAGCCGCTTGCGCCAGCTCTGTTGGGGCGCACCCTGAAACAGGGTGGCATTCAGTAACGACAGCAGCAGCACCAGCACCAGAAATCCGAACGCTGTCGTGAGCACCCGCACGGTGGGGTCCTCGGCCGGGACTTCAGATGCCTTGACAAGCAGCAGCAAAACCGCGCCCAGGGGTAGCAGGTAGTTTCGCAGCAGACTTGCCTGCCTGGCCAGATGGCTGTTCCGTCGGACGAGTATGTTGTGCAGTTCGGTGAGAACGATTAGCCCGGCCGGCAATCCGATCGCAATGCCAACGGCCCAGTAGAACCATGTCGAGTCGAGCAGGTTCATGATCGCTCCGACAATCGGTAGATCGGCTCTTCTAACCCTCCGACAGAAATCGTGCCCGCAGCCGTGAACTGCCACACGTCTCGCATCGCCTCATACACCTGCGAGGTGACATAGATGCCGGGCTGTGGTGAACCGCTGTGCATTTGGTAGGCCAGACTCACTGCCGCGCCCCACATGTCGTAGACGACACTTGATCTGCCGACCAGCCCGCTAATGACGTCCCCGGTGTTGATACCGACTCGCAGGTGCAGATCGTTACCGGTTTGGCAATTGAACCGATCGACGATGCGCCGCATCTCTAGGGCGAAGTCGACGGTTCGGGGAATATTGTCCAGCCGTGGCGTGGTTACCCCGCAACCGGCGAGATAGCCATTGTGCAGCGTGCGAATGCGTTCGACACCAAGGTGTTCGGCGGCCGAATCGAACTGGCGGACCAGCTCGTCGACAATTTTGACCAGTTCGTTACCCGACAGGCCGCTGGAAATCTCGTCGACACCCAGGATGTCGGCAAACAGGACGGTGACATCTTGGTGCTCCTGCGCAATGGTCTGCTCCCCAAGGCGGTACCGCTCGACAACTGGCTCGGGCATCATCGATAGCAATAACCGGTCGTTTTCCTTGCGTTGCTCGTTGAGCAGCTCCTCTTTGGTTTGCAGATTCCGACTCATCTCGTTGAAAGCGGCTGTAAGATCACCGATTTCGTCGCGTGACTTTACCGGAATGTTGACTTCGTAGTCGCCTGCGCTGATCTTCTGGGTGCCAACCTCGAGCCGCCGGATTGGCCGCACCATCGCATGGGCGATCAGCATCGACGCCACACAGATGACGACAATGATGCCAACTGTAACCAGCACAAGCGCCCTGCTGAACGACGCGACGGCCGCGAACGCCTCAGAATCGTTCCGCGTTGCCAGGATCGACCAGTGCAGATCGGAGTCCGGCACATTCAGCGGCGCGTAGGCCTCCAGTTCCCTGCTACCCGTGTAGTCGGTGGAGGTGACGGTTCCGGTCTGTCCGCGTTGGGCGGCGCGCAGTCCTTCGGTCGCAACAGGCTGCAGCAGCGTCGTCCCACCGAACTGGATCGCTCTGTTGACCACATCAAGTGACGTGCCTGCTGCCACAACCTGTTTCCGGTATTCCTCCGGGTCTTGCAGGAAGAGCCGAGAATCGGACCGCATCAGACTGTCCGGACCGGCGAGATAGGTTTCCGTCCCACTACCCATGCCAGCCGCTTGCCATTGCCTGTCGGCGGTCATGATCTTATTGATCTTGTCGATCGGCAACGGCAGCGCCAAAACGCCCTGAGTTTTGCCGCCCGCTTCGACCGGTGCCACCAACCACGCGGTCGGCACGCCGAGTTGAGGCTGATACGGCTTGAAGTCGGTAATCCAGGTAAAGTCGACGGCGTTGGCGCCCAACGCTTTAAGGTAGGCGTCACGCAGATTGGATTCGCGATACGGCCCGGTCAGAATGTTGGTACCGAGGTCGGGGTCCTTGCTCAGGGTATAGACGATATTGCCCCGGGTGTCCAGCAATACCGCGTCGTCGTAATCGAACCGGGTGACGATTTCCCGGAAATAGCTGTTGAATTGCGCGTTGGCGGCCGACCATGCACTGCCGTCGCCGGCATCGTCCAGCCGCATCGCATCTTGGTCCGACGTGAATGGTGCAGTGTAGTACGCCTGAAGATACCTTTGGGCCGGAGAAGTCGGCAGCAGCGCGGTGATGTCGAGTTTATCGCCGGTCGTGCGTTCGACGGGTGTGATGAATTCGTTGTTGTAGTAGTTGACGATCGCCTGTTGTTGGGCGGGGCTGATCGTGGCGTCAGCCAGCTGGTCAAAGCCGGCCGTGAACCGCACGACGGCATCGACAACCGTGAGTCCACGTTCGTAAATGACCAGCGAATTCGTCAGGTCAGAAAATAGTGTCTCAACTGCCCGCTTCTGCGACTCGCGCAACTGGGTCAACCGCTCGTAGGCGGCTGCTCTTAGCGAAGTGCGACCAGATTGATAGACAATGGCCGCAATCGCCGCGACGGACACGATACTCGTCAACAGCAGCAGCACCATGAGCTTGGACTGGATGCTGGCCCGGAAACGCGGCCGACGCCGGAGCACATTCTTATGGCGCTTCTTAGCCGGGGTGGATTCACTCTCGGCTACCGAGTCCAGTGCCTCACCCGACGTCAACCGGCTTCCCCTCTGCTGTCGGTCGCAGGCTGCTCTACGACGCGCCGATTACGCAGCAGACTAACGTGCCCAGCCCACGATCATCGCGTTTGCCGAAAAGCCACCAGCGACCAATCGAGGAATGCGCCGCGTACGGGTCCTCGTCATCGTCCTCGTCGCGCACGCGCTTCTTGAGGGGTGGTAGCGATTGGTTCTGGGTGGTCCGTAATCGAGGTGAGCCAGGATAGCTCGGCCGTATCGCAATGTTCAGCGAGTCGATGGATCAACACATGCCCCGGCACCGGCAACCGCTGCGGAGTGGTCAACGCATCAAACGACGACGCACTCAGACCATCGACCGACAGCATCGAGCCGGTCCAGCATCCCGACCACCCGTCCCGATCCGCAAGCATGTTCGAATACTGGGACGCGCCACCGACAGGACACCCACTGATACCCTTGGGACAAAAGTGACACAAGTGATTTCAGCCAACAGCAAGCATGGCAAACGCCAGTGAGACTAACGTCGGCCCCATGGCGCCCCGGGTGTGCGTGGTAGGCAGCGTGAACATGGACCTGACGTTCGTGGTGGACGCGCTTCCGCGCCCCGGCGAGACGGTGCTTGCGGCGTCGTTGACCCGAACGCCAGGCGGGAAGGGCGCCAACCAGGCGGTGGCCGCAGCGCGCGCAGGCGCGCAGGTACAGTTCTCCGGTGCATTCGGCGACGATCCAGCCGCCGCCCAGCTGCGGGCCCACCTGCGCGCCAACGCCGTTGGACTGGACAGGACCGTCACGGTGCCCGGACCGAGCGGGACGGCGATTATCGTGGTCGATGCCAGCGCCGAGAACACCGTGCTGGTGGCGCCGGGTGCCAATGCACATCTGACTCCGGTACCCTCGGCCGTCGCCAACTGCGATGTACTGTTGACCCAGTTGGAGATTCCTGTTGCAACCGCGCTGGCAGCCGCGCGGGCAGCCCAGTCGGCCGATGCGGTTGTCATGGTCAACGCCTCCCCAGCCGGCCAGGATCGAAGCTCCTTGCAGGACTTGGCCGCTATCGCCGACGTGGTGATCGCCAACGAGCATGAGGCAAACGACTGGCCGTCGCCACCAACACATTTCGTGATCACCCTGGGTGTGCGCGGTGCCCGGTACGTCGGCGCGGACGGGGTGTTCGAGGTACCCGCCCCAACGGTAACGCCAGTGGATACCGCCGGCGCCGGCGACGTATTTGCCGGGGTCCTTGCTGCGAATTGGCCGCGCAACCCAGGTTCGCCGGCCGAGCGACTGCGCGCATTGCGGCGGGCCTGCGCTGCGGGTGCGCTGGCAACTTTGGTGTCCGGTGTCGGCGACTGCGCACCGGCCGCCGCCGCGATCGATGCGGCCCTGCGAGCCAACCGCCACAACGGTTCATGACCACTGCTACGCACCGAAGGAGACCCGCTGATGCGAACGACCACCGCGGCCGACTTAGCGCTGGCACTCTTCGCGGTTTTCAGTGTGGTCGGATTCGGCTGACGCAGTTGGCTGCAGCACCGACGCACCGGATCCACCGGCTTTCGCGGCGTCAGCGGCCGGGTCGGTTCGCTGGAGTGGATTACCGGGACGTGCTTTGTCATCGCCCTGATCGTGACGGTGGTCGCTGCGGTGCTGCAGCGGACCAACGTTGTCCAACCGCTGAATACTCTGCGCATGGTCTGGATTCAGGTTGCCGGCATAATCCCGGCGACGGCCGGGATCGCGGCCACGGTTTACGCCCAGCTTGCGATGGGCGATTCGTGGCGGATCGGGGTGGACGAGCAGGAGAACACCACTCTGGTGCGCACCGGCCCGTTTAAATGGGTGCGTCACCCCATCTACACGGCCATGATGGCGTTTGGCCTCGGGCTGTTGCTGGTGACTCCGAATCTCGTTGCCCTCGCCGGGTTTATCCTGCTCGTTGCCACGCTCGAGGTGCATGTCCGCCGCGTCGAAGAACCCTACCTGTTGCGGACGCACAGTGCCGTCTACCGCGGCTACACCGCCAGCGTCGGCCGGTTCGTCCCGGGTGTGGGGTTGATCCGCTAGCCCTTGGGCACCTCACGGTCGATCTGATCGAGCCAGATTCGCGCTGACATATCCGACGGGGCCCGCCAATCCCCACGCGGCGACAACGCGCCCCCGTGGGACACCTTGGGGCCGTTGGGCAATGCCGAACGCTTGAACTGGCTAAACGAATAAAACCGCTGGACGAAAATCTGCAGCCAATGCCGGATTTCGGCCAATGAATAGGACGGGCGTTCGCTCTTTGGGAAGCCGGGCGGCCAGTTGCCCCGCTCCGCATCGTTCCACGCATGCCAGGCCAAAAACGCAATCTTCGACGGGCGAAATCCGTAGCGCAGTACCTGAAAAAGCGAAAAGTCCTGTAGGGCGAAAGGTCCGACCTTGGCCTCGCTGCTCTGCAGCTCCTCCTCGCCGGTCGGAATGAGTTCGGGGGTGATCTCGGTGTCGAGCACCGACTGCAATACCTCACCCACCTTCTCACCGAACTCACCCGCCGAAATGACCCACCGGATCAGGTGCTGGATCAGCGTCTTGGGCACACCGGCGTTGACGTTGTAGTGCGACATCTGGTCGCCGACACCGTATGTCGACCAACCCAGTGCCAGCTCCGACAGGTCCCCGGTGCCCAGTACGATTCCCCCGCGCTGGTTGGCGATACGGAAAAGATAGTCGGTGCGCAACCCGGCCTGGACGTTCTCGAAGGTGACGTCGTACACTTTTTCGCCAACCGAATACGGATGGCCGATTGTGTGCAGCATCAACCGAGCGGTGTCGCCGATATCGATTTCGGAGAAGGTAACCCCCAGCGCACGTGCCAGCTTGATCGCGTTGTTCTTAGTGTGCTCCCCGGTGGCGAATCCGGGCAACGCAAACGCCAGAATGTCGCTGCGCGGCCGGCCCTCGCGGTCCATGGCATGGGTCGCGACGATCAGCGCGTGCGTCGAGTCCAATCCCCCGGACACACCGATAACGACCTTCGGATAGTCCAGCGCCCGCAACCGTTGCTCGAGTCCAGACACCTGGATGTTGTAGGCCTCGTAGCAATCCTGTTGCAATCGTTGCGGATCGGCCGGAACGAACGGGAACCGCTCGACCTCGCGCAGCAGTCCGATGTCGCCTGCCGGTGGGTCGAGTGCGAAGTCGATGCGCCGGAACGATTCCGTTAACTCCCGGTGGTGACGCCGGTTGTCGTCGAACGTGCCCATCCGCAGCCGCTCCGACCGAAGCAACTCGGTGTCAACGTCGGCGACACTGCGGCGCACTCCTTTGGGGAAACGTTCGGACTCCGCGAGCAGTGCGCCATTCTCCCAGATCATCGTCTGACCGTCCCAGGCCAGGTCCGTCGTTGACTCCCCCTCCCCCGCGGCGGCATAGACATAGGCAGCCAGACACCGCGCCGACGCCGAGCGCGCAAGCAGCCGGCGGTCCTCGGCACGGCCGATGGTGATCGGGCTGCCGGACAGATTCGCCAGCACCGTCGCGCCCGCCAGGGCCGCCTCGGCGCTGGGCGGCATCGGCACAAACATGTCCTCGCAGATCTCCACATGCAACACAAAGCCGGGTAGATCTGACGCGGCGAACAACAGGTCCGTGCCGAAGGCCACGTCGGCGCCACCGATGCGGATCGTGCCCCGCTCCCCGTCTCCGGGCGCCATCTGGCGCCGCTCGTAGAACTCGCGATAGGTGGGTAGATACGACTTGGGCACCACGCCGAGCACGGCGCCGCGGTGAATGACGACCGCGGTGTTGTAGATGCGGTGTCGATGCCGCAGCGGAGCCCCGACCACCAGTACAGGTAACAGGTCGGCGGATTCGGTCACCAGGTCGAGCAGCGCGTCCTCGACGGCATCGAGCAGAGAGTCCTGCAGTAGTACGTCCTCGATGGAGTAGCCCGACAGCGTCAGCTCAGGAAAGACCGCCAACGCTGCGCCATCGTCGTGGCACGCACGGGCCATGTCCAATACCGACGCGGCGTTGGCCGCCGGGTCACCGATGGTGGTGTGGTGAGTGCAGGCGGCAACGCGCACGAACCCGTGCTGGTAGGCGGAGTAAAAGTTCATCGTCCTTTCATTGTCGCCCAGCGACGTCAGAACGCCCGAATCACCCGCCGAGTATCCACGCTCGACACCGTGGAATCCCCCGCGCTGCTGGCAGATGGCGGCATTGACCGGCGTGGGGATGCTACCGACTGGGCCGCTGCCGACCCTGGGCCCTGATTGGCCGCCGAGCAGTCCCATGACGATCCGCTAGTTCACCTCGGATACCCGCTCGGCCGCAATGCGCAGCTAGCGGCCATGTTGATCGAAATCATTTGGGGTACACCGCATCTCGGAGCAATATGGTAGCTAAACTTGCTTAGCTTGCTTCGCCGACACCGCGACCAGATCGTCGGCGTGCACCACCGGGCGGCGCAGCTCGCCGGGTAGCTCAGAGGTGGACCGGCCCACCATGGTGGCCAGCTCGGACGCGTCGTAGGCAACCACCCCGCGGGCTACCATGGCCGCGTCGGGTGCACGCAGTTCGACCACATCGCCGCCGCAAAACCGGCCGGACACCGCGGTGATACCCGCCGCCAGCAGTGACCGGCGTTGTCGCACCACAGCGCGCACCGCACCGGCGTCGAGAGTCAGTGCGCCGGTTGCTTCGGCGGCATAACGCACCCAGAACCGCCGGGCCGACAGACGCGCGGGCCGGGCCGCAAACACCGTGCCCACCGACGCGTCGGCGAGCGCGGTCGCGGCGTCGGCCGCGGGGGCCAGCAGTACCGGCACCCCGGCGTCGGCGGCCAACAGCGCCGCCGCCACCTTGGACGCCATGCCGCCAGTACCCAGGTGGCTACTGCGGCCGGCGACCACACCGTCCAGATCCGCCGGCCCGGACACCTCCGGAATGAACGTCGCGTCCGCGGTTTTGCGCGGGTCGCAGTCGTAGAGGCCGTCGATGTCCGACAGCAGCACCAAAGCGTCGGCGCCGACCAGGTGCGCCACCAGTGCAGACAGCCGATCGTTGTCACCGAACCGGATCTCGTTGGTGGCCACGGTGTCGTTCTCGTTGACAATCGCCACCGCGTGCAACGCGCGCAGCCGATCCAGCGTGCGTTGGGCGTTGGTGTGCTGCACCCGCA
The DNA here is from genome assembly GCF_000195955.2 of Mycobacterium tuberculosis H37Rv. Classification (GTDB taxonomy): domain Bacteria; phylum Actinomycetota; class Actinomycetes; order Mycobacteriales; family Mycobacteriaceae; genus Mycobacterium; species Mycobacterium tuberculosis. The sequence goes on from NC_000962.3 coordinate 2,737,896, forward strand.
TCGAAATGTCGTGCGCGGTCAGCAGCACCTGGCCCACCGTGCGGCCGTAGCGGGCGAACGCCGCGCTCCACGAGTTCACCAGCGCGACCTGCCCGACGCTGGCCGCCGCCTGCTTGGTCGCCAGATCTTTGGGACGACGGGACAGCCCGAGCGGCTCGATGCCGGCGGCGATGGCGCCCGAAGACACGATGACGACGTCGGAACCCGCCTTCATCCGCCGCTCGACCGCCTCGGCCAGTCCGGCCAGCCGGCCGGCATCGAACATCCCGGACGGTGTGGTAAGCGCCGTGGTCCCGACCTTCACGACAAGGCCGCGCGCGGTCCGGATTGCGTCCCGATGCGGACTTCTCATCAGCCATCCCCGTGTTCGCGACGCCGACTCCGAGCGGCCTTTCGCTCGGCCGCGCCCACCCGCTTGTTGCTGTCCAGCCGCGGATCGGTGCCCCGGCCGGACATCGCGACCGGCTCACCCGCAGGCGTTTGCGGCTCCCAATCGAACGTCATCTCGCCGATGGTCACCGCGCATCCTGACCGCGCACCCAGCCTCAGCAATTCCTCCTCGACACCCAGGCGCGCCAGCCGGTCGGCGAGATAGCCGACGGCCTCGTCGTTGTCGAAGTTGGTCTGGTCAATCCAACGCTCGGGCCGGGCACCGCTGACGACAAAGCCACCATGCCCGTCGGGTTCGACGGTAAAACCGCTGTCGTCCACCGGAATCGGACGAATCACCGGCCGCCGTGGCACCGCCACCGGCCGCGCAGCGTTGTAGTCCGAGATCATCTGCGACAGCCCAAAGATCAACGGCTGCAGGTTTTCCCGGGTTGCGGTCGACACGCAGAACACCGGCCAGCCGCGCTGGGCGATGTCGTCACGGACGAACTCCGCGAGCTCGCGGGCCTCCGGCACATCGATTTTGTTGAGGACCACCGCACGCGGCCGTGCGGCGAGATCGCCCAGAGCCGCGTCCCCTTGCAGCGTGGGCGTGTAGCACGCGAGTTCCGTTTCCAGCGCGTCGATGTCCGAGATGGGGTCGCGGCCCGGCTCGGCGGTAGCGCAATCCACCACATGCACCAGTACAGCGCAGCGCTCGATGTGCCGCAGAAAGTCCAGCCCCAGACCACGGCCCCGGGATGCGCCCGGGATCAACCCCGGCACGTCGGCGACGGTGAACGCGTGCTCGCCAGCCGAGACCACACCGAGGTTGGGCACCAGGGTGGTGAACGGGTAGTCGGCGATCTTCGGCTTGGCCGCCGAAATCGCCGACACCAGCGAGGATTTTCCGGCCGACGGAAACCCGACCAGGCCGACGTCGGCGACGGTCTTGAGTTCCAAGGTGAGGTCTCGGGACTGTCCCTTTTCGCCGAGGAGTGCGAAACCGGGGGCCTTACGCACGCGGGAAGCCAGCGCGGCGTTGCCCAAACCGCCACGGCCTCCGGCGGCGGCTTCAAAGCGGGTGCCCGCGCCGACCAGGTCGGCCAGTAGCCGGCCGTTCTCGTCCAATACCACGGTGCCTTCGGGAACTTTCACTTCCAAATCCGCGCCGGCGGCCCCGTCGCGGTTATTGCCCATCCCGTGCTTGCCCGAAGCCGCGGTGAGATGCGGGCGGAAATGGAAGTCGAGCAGGGTGTGCACTTGCGGATCGACGACGAAGACGATGCTGCCGCCCCGGCCGCCATTTCCGCCATCGGGGCCGCCCAGCGGCTTGAATTTCTCGCGATGGACCGAAGCGCAGCCGTTACCGCCCGAACCCGCTCTGGTGTGGATGACGACCCGATCGACAAACCGAGGCACCGAGCTCCCCTTCATCTGCGGAGTGTGCAGCTACTGCGGGTTTTGCCCCTCGTGAATCTTCGCAGTGGGCGCACACGCGCGACGCTCAGGCAGTGGTCGAACCGACGATGCTCACCGTCTTACGTCCGCGTTTGATGCCGAACTCGACCGCCCCGGCCGTCTTGGCGAACAAGGTGTCATCGCCGCCACGCCCGACGTTGACGCCGGGATGGAATTTGGTACCGCGCTGGCGGACCAGGATCTCGCCGGCCTTGACGACCTGGCCGCCGTACCGCTTAACCCCCAGCCGCTGGGCGGCGGAATCGCGACCGTTGCGCGAGCTGGAAGCCCCCTTCTTGTGTGCCATGTCTGTCGCCTCCGTTATGCGATGCCGGTGACCTTCAGGACCGTCAGCTGCTGACGGTGTCCCTGCCGTTTGTGGTAGCCAGTCTTGTTCTTGAACTTGTGGATACGGATCTTGGGGCCCTTGGTGTGCCCGAGCACCTCACCGGTCACCGCGACCTTGGCCAGTGCCTTCGCATCGGTGGTGACGGTGGCGCCGTCGACAACCAGAGCCACCGGCAGGGACACCTTCTCCCCCTGCTCGGATTCCAGCTTTTCGACCTTGACCACATCTCCGACAGCGACTTTGTACTGCTTGCCGCCGGTCTTGACGATTGCGTAGGTCGCCATCATTGCTCCTGCCTCTTCATACTTCCGCTGCATGCGTTGCGCTTCGCGCGCGGGCCAGCGGCGGGACGCGTGCTGGGTCTTGGGCGGGCACCTACAACGGACCCCGCATCGTCTCCAGCCGTCAGCCTGGCGACAACTGGTCAAGGGTACGTGACCTGCAACTACGGGGTCAAACCAGCGGGGCCTCAGCGAGATCGACGCCAGCACACGAAAGTGCGCCGGTAGCGTCGATCTCGACGCTACCGGCGCACTCCGGGGCCCGGGTGGTGACGTCATCCGGGTTGGACCGCTGATGGCTGCGGCTAACATCGTGCCGAATCGCGTCCGATGTCGATCTGGAGGAACCGCCGATGACCGCCCCCTTGGATCGTGCGCCGGTCACGGATTTGCCGGCTAACAACAAAGGCCGAGACCGCACCCACTGGCTGTATCTCGCGGTCATTTTCGCAGTGATAGCCGGTGTGATCGTGGGGCTGACGGCGCCGTCGACCGGAAAAAGCCTCACGGTGCTCGGGACGGTGTTCGTCAACCTGATCAAGATGATGATCGCACCGGTCATCTTCTGCACGATCGTGCTCGGGATCGGCTCGGTGCGCAAAGCCGCGGCCGTGGGCAAGGTCGGCGGGCTGGCTTTGGCCTACTTTCTAACGATGTCATCGGTGGCGCTCGGGATCGGGTTGATCGTCGGCAACCTACTCAGTCCGGGTAGGGATCTGCACCTTAGGCCTGGTGCGGTCGGAAGCGGCGCAGCATTGGCCGGCCAGGCTGCGGAGTCACACGGAATCGCTGGGTTCATCCAGCAGATCATTCCGAGGTCGCTCCCCTCAGCCCTTACTGAAGGCAACGTGCTGCAGGTGTTACTCGTCGCGCTGCTGGTCGGTTTCGCGGTCCAAGGCCTGGGCCCCGCAGGCGAGTCCATCCTGCGTGCCGTCGAGAACCTGCAAAAGCTGGTGTTCAAGGTGCTCGTGATGGTACTGTGGCTGGCTCCGATCGGCGCGTTCGGTGCGATCGCCAATATCGTCGCCACGACTGGCTTCAACGCCGTCACCAACCTGCTGCTGCTGATGGCCGGCTTCTACCTGACGTGCGTGGTGTTCGTTTTCGGCGTCCTGGGAGTGCTACTGCGCATCGTGTCGGGTTTGTCGATCTTTCGGCTGCTGCGCTATCTAGCCCGCGAGTACTTGCTGATCTTCGCAACATCGTCGTCGGAGGTGGTGCTGCCCAGACTGATCACCAAGATGAAACACTTGGGCGTGCAATCCAGCACGGTCGGCGTGGTGGTGCCGACCGGCTACTCGTTCAATCTTGACGGCACCGCTATCTATCTGACCATGGCGTCGCTGTTCATCGCCGACGCGATGGGACATCGCTTGACATGGGGCGAGCAGATCGCGCTGCTGGCGTTCATGATCATCGCGTCCAAGGGCGCTGCCGGGGTCAGCGGTGCGGGCCTTGCGACGCTGGCCGGCGGCCTGCAGGCTCATCGCCCCGAGCTGCTGGACGGTGTCGGGCTGATTGTGGGGATCGACCGGTTCATGTCGGAAGCCCGTTCGCTCACGAACTTCTCCGGCAACGCCGTCGCAACCATCCTGGTTGCCTCGTGGACAAAGACCATTGACCTGTCCAAAGCCGACGAGGTGTTGCGCGGTCGTGATCCCTTCGACGAATCGACCATGGTCGATCCCCACGATGAGGAGCCACCCGCCGCCACACCCCACGGGGGCGGCGTCCCGACGAACCCTGCGCTGTGCGATTTCGAGCAGGTCAGTCTAGGCGGATTGGTGGGCCGGCCGGCCGGCCCGCAACGCGCCGACGTGGACGGGTAGGGGCCAGCTCCGTGACACCGGGGACGTCGACTTCGCCCGGGGAACCGTCCAAGCCGGCTGCATCCTCCTCGTCGACGTCGGCATCGGCGGCGTCTTCGTCGGAGTCTTCGTCGTCGGAATCGGAGTCTTCAACGTCGAGATCCTCGTCGAGGTCCTCGTCGTCGAGGTCCTCGAGGTCCTCGTCGGCGTCGAGCTCGTCCTCGTCTTCGTCGGTGTCCTCGGTGTCCTCGAAGTCCGCTTGGGCGGTGTCGTCGAGGTCAGTGGGCGGTTGATCGCCGGCCTGCTCGGCGAGTTCGGCAGCGGGCTCCCCGGATTCCTCGTCACCGCGACCAGCCAGCGAGGACAAGCCCGCTGCCATCGCCTTGAACATGGGATGCTCACCGGGAGCGTGCACGGGGACCTTGGCGACCATGCTCCTATCACTGGACTCTTCGGACCGGCTCTTTTTCGATCGCTTGCCCCGCCGAGCACCGGGCTCAGACTTTCGCCCAGTCGCCGCGGCCGAATCGACCGGGTCGGCGTGCAGCAGGATCCCGCGGCCACTGCAGTTCGGACACGATGTGGAGAACGCTTCGATCAGTCCGGTTCCCAACCGCTTGCGAGTCAACTGCACCAGCCCCAGCGACGTCACCTCGGACACCTGGTGGCGGGTGCGATCGCGGGCCAGCGACTCGGTCAACCGGCGCAACACCAAGTCGCGGTTGGACTCCAGCACCATGTCGATGAAGTCGATGACCACGATGCCGCCGATATCGCGCAGCCGCAGCTGGCGCACGATCTCCTCGGCCGCTTCCAGATTGTTCTTGGTGACCGTCTGCTCGAGGTTGCCCCCGGCTCCGGTGAATTTACCGGTGTTGACGTCAATGACCGTCATGGCTTCGGTCCGGTCGATCACCAGCGTCCCGCCCGACGGCAACCACACCTTGCGGTCCATCGCTTTGGCCAGCTGCTCGTCAATGCGGTGCACCGTGAAGACGTCCGGCGCGGACTGGCCATCCGGCCCGTCAGCGGACTCGTACTTGGTCAACTTCGAAACCAATTCGGGAGCAACAGAATTCACGTATTCATTGATCGTGTTCCAAGCCTCGTCGCCGGAAACGATGAGGCCGACGAAGTCCTCGTTGAACAGGTCACGGATAACCTTGACCAGCACGTCCGGTTCTTCGTACAGCGCCACCGCAGCGCCCGCGGCCTTCTCCTTGGTCTCTTGTGCCTTGGCCTCGATCTGCTCCCAGCGTTCCCGTAGCCGAGCGACGTCTGCGCGAATGTCGTCCTCTTTGACGCCCTCAGACGCGGTACGGATGATGACCCCAGCGTCAGACGGCACCACCTCGCGCAGGATCTCCTTGAGCCGCTGACGTTCAGTGTCGGGCAGCTTGCGGCTGATCCCGGTCGACGACGCGCCCGGCACATAAACCAGAAATCGACCGGCCAGCGACACCTGCGTGGTCAGCCGCGCGCCCTTATGCCCTACCGGGTCCTTGCTGACCTGCACCACGACATAGTCGCCGGGTTTGAGGGCCTGCTCGATCTTGCGATCGGCCCCGCCCAACCCCGCTGCATCCCAATTGACTTCACCGGCGTAGAGCACTCCATTGCGACCGCGCCCGATGTCGACGAACGCCGCCTCCATCGACGGCAGCACGTTCTGCACAATTCCCAGGTAGATGTTGCCCACCAGGGAAGCCGAGGCCGCAGACGTCACGAAATGCTCCACGACGATACCGTCTTCGAGCACCGCAATCTGGGTGTACCGCGTGCCCGGCAGCGGTGGCTCGGTGCGGACCCGGTCGCGCACCACCATCACCCGCTCGACCGCCTCACGGCGAGCCAGAAACTCGGCCTCACTCAACACCGGTGGGCGGCGCCGGCCGGCGTCGCGCCCGTCGCGGCGGCGTTGCCGCTTGGCTTCCAGGCGGGTCGAGCCGTCGATGCCCTTGATCTCAGTGGAGCCAGAGCCGCCATCCTGCGAGTTGCCGGCCTTGTCACCCGCGCGGGGCACGCGTTCGTGTACGACAGTGTTGGGCGGATCGTCAGGCAACGGGCCCTCTAACGCAGCGTCGTTGTCGTCACCAGAAGCCGACTTACGCCGTCGCCGGCGGCGCCGGCGACGATTGCCGGCCTCCAGCGAACCGTTTTCGTCCTCGCCGTTGTCACCGGCTTCGGTATCTTCGGAATCTCGATCGTCGCCGTCGTCGGTTTCGGCGGCGTCCGCGCTGGTAAATTGTTGGGCCCGGGGCTCGGATTGCTGGTCAACCGGATCACCGTCGGATCCACCCTGCTCCCCGCGTCCGCGACCGCGACCCCGACGGCCGCGACGTCGCCGCCGGTTCGCCGGCCGGTCTAGCTGCCCTTCGTCGTCAGCGTCGGAATCGTCGGCGACGTAGTCGGGGCCATCGTCGACGTCCTCGTCGTCCGCTAACGGCTCGGGAATCGGCTGGGGCGCGACGAACAGCGGCATATAGTGCGGCCGCTCCACGTCGGCATTCCGAGTCTCCTGGGTCTCTAGCATCAGCCGGGACTCGGGTTCCTCGGACGCTTCGGGCGCATGGACCGAGGCCGCCAGCACGCCGGCAGTCTCGAGATGAGTGGCCAGCAGATCGCGCACCCGGACCGCATCGACGCGATCCACCGTGGAATGTGCGCTGCGGACCCGTCCGTCGAGCGCGGTGAGCGCATCCAGCACCCGCCTGCTGGTGGTTCCCAGCGTTCGTGCCAGCGAATGGACTCTTAGGCGGTCCGGCAGTTCCTCATGCTGGCTCGGTTCTGGTGGATCTGAAGGTGGGGCACCGTCTATCACGTATTCTCCTCAAGCCCCCGGGCGCGTCTTGATCGACGCGGCCACGCGAGGGCTTCGCTATCTGCCCGGGTCACTTGTCTCCCGAGCTTGTGATGGTCTTGTCCCGAGCAGCTCATGACGAACCCACTCGGCACCGTGCTGAATGACGGCCCGACATGCCGCGCCGCATCGAAGGATGGCGATGGTCGCGGTTGCCTAAGTCTTCATTCGGGCGTCCGACACCGCTTCGGCGACGTTCACCCGTCATCAGTATCCCACATCACTGGGCCGAGTCACCTTCCCTTGAGCTGGGGTGCTGCCCAAGCCGCCCGGGATCGGCGCACCCGGAGCTAGGCGCCGGGAAACCAGAGCGCGATTTCGCGCTGCGCGGATTCGGCCGAATCAGACCCGTGCACCAGGTTGAACTGCGTCTCTAGAGCGAAGTCGCCCCGGATTGTGCCGGGCGCCGCCGCCTGCACCGGGTCGGTGCCGCCGGCGAGTTGGCGAACCGCCGCGATGGCTCGGGTTCCCTCCACGATCGCCGCTACCACCGGACCCGACGTGATGAACTCCAGCAACGATCCAAAGAATGGTTTGCCTTCATGTTCGGCGTAGTGCTGGCTGGCCAACTCCGCGCTGACGGTCCTGAGCTGCAGCGCAGCGATGGTGAGGCCTTTGCGCTCGATGCGGCTGATGATCTCGCCGATCAGCTGCCTTTCGATGCCATCCGGCTTGATCAGTACCAGAGTCCGTTCGGTCACGGTGCCCAACACTAGATGCCGCAAGATGTATGCCCAAACCGGTCATTGCGACACCCGGTAATCCCGACGCCGCCGCACCTCGGCACGCAAATACGCGATCAGGACCCACAACGCGGCGAACAGCACGCCAATGAAACCCACACCCGGGTACACGGCGAAGCCGGCAACCAGCACCGGTTGTGCGCCCAGGTTCACCCAGATTGCCCAGGGTCTGCGCTGCAGCCCGGTCAGCAGTATCAACAGCACGGCCAGACCGACCAAATAGCCCAGCGAGGCCGGACGCAGCCCACCGCCGACCGCGTCCACTACCGGTATTGCCAGCAGCACCACGATCGCCTCGAGGATCAGCGTCGCCGCCATCACCGCGCTGAATCCCTTCCACGGGTCAGCCGGCTCACGCGACCGGTCGGTCATTGCGGATCACGACCGAACAAGGTCCGAGCCGCCCCTGCGGTGACAACCGAGCCGGTGATGACGATCCCGGTTCTCGAGAATGCGTCCCCGGCCACATCCGGGTCGGCGGCGGCGTCGTCGACCAGTGAGGTGGCAACGTCGATAGCATCGCGCAGGTTCTCGGCGGTGCGCACCCGGTCGGGTCCGAACCGCTCGCCGGCCGCCAGCGCCAGGGCCTCGACATCCAGCGCCCGCGGCGACCCGTTGTGGGTCACGACGACGGAATCGAACACCGGCTCCAGTGCGGCCAGGATGCCGTCCACGTCCTTGTCGCCCAGCACGCTGAGCACCCCGACCAGAAATCGGAAGTCGAACTCATGCGCCAGCGTTTGTGCCAGAGCACTCGCCCCGGCCGGATTGTGCGCGGCGTCGATGAACACCGTGGGTGCGCTGCGCATGCGCTCCAACCGGCCGGGACTGGTGACGGCGGCAAAGCCGGCCCGGACGGCGTCGCCGTCGAGCTGACGCTGCGCACCGGCACCGAAAAAGGCCTCGACGGAAGCGAGGGCGAGCACCGCGTTGTGCGCCTGGTGTTCACCGTGCAGCGGCAAGTAGATGTCGGAGTAAACCCCGCCGAGGCCCTGCAGTTGCAGTACCTGACCGCCGACCGCGATCTGTCGCCGTAGCACCGCGAATTCGGAATCCTCCCGGGCCACCGACGCGTCGGCGCGCACCGATTCGGCCAGCAGCACCTCCATGACCTTCGGGACCTGACGCCCGATGACCGCGACGGTGTCCGGCGAACCGTCGGGGGCCCGAGTGATGATGCCCGCCTTCTCCCCGGCGATCCCGGCGATATCGGCACCGAGATAGTCGACGTGATCAATGCTGATCGGGGTGATGACGGCGACCGGTGCGTTGATCACGTTGGTGGCGTCCCAACGTCCGCCCATGCCCACCTCGACCACTGCCACGTCGACGGGCGCGTCCGCAAAGGCCGCGAACGCCATCGCGGTGAGCACCTCGAACTTGCTCATCGCCGGGCCACCCTTACCCGCAGAAGCCTGCGACTGCTGGTCGATCAGCGCCACCAACGGCTCGATCTCCCGGTAGGTCGCCACATACTGCGCCGGGCTGATCGGCTTGCCGTCGATCGAAATGCGTTCCACCGGTGACTGCAGGTGTGGGCTGGTGGTTCGGCCGGTGCGCCGGTGCAGCGCGGTGACCAGCGCGTCGACCATGCGCGCCACCGAGGTCTTGCCGTTGGTGCCCGCGATATGGATCGACGGATAGCTGCGTTGGGGCGAGCCCAGCAGGTCCATCAACGCGCTGATCCGGGTCAGGCTCGGATCGATGCGGGTCTCCGGCCAGCGTTGGTCGAGTAGATGCTCAACCTGCAGCAGGGACGCGATCTCGTCCGGAGTGGGCACGACGCCGGTGGCCGATCCCGAGTCAGGCGGGCCGGAATTCGTCGAATTCATTGCAGCGCAGCCAACCGGGTGGTGATGCGCTCGGTTTCCTGCTGCGCCACGCGCTGGCGGTCCCGGATCTTGGCAATGACGGCGTCGGGCGCTTTGGCCAGAAAGTCCGCGTTGGCCAACTTGGCGGCGGTCGACGCCAGCTCCTTTTGGGCGCCGGCCAACTCCTTTTCCAGGCGGCGACGCTCGGCGGCCACGTCGATGGTGCCCGAGGTGTCGAGCTCGACGACGACGGTGCGGTTCATCTCGGGGCCGAGCCGAACCTCCAACGAGACCGACGGCTCAAAATCCGGGCCCGGCTCGGTGAGCCACGCCAGCGAGGTCACGGCGGCCACCTGGTTGCTCAGATCCGAGTCCCGCACACCGTGCATTCGGGCCGGAACCTTCTGCCGGTCGGCCAGACCTTGATCGCTGCGGAACCGCCGCACTTCGGTCACCAACTTCTGCATATCGTTAATCCGTTGCGCGGCAACAAGGTCCACGCTAATCCCGGAAGGCTCCGGCCAGTCGGCGCTGACCAGCGATTCCCTGCCGGTCAGCGCCAGCCATAGCGCCTCGGTGAGGAAGGGAATCACCGGGTGCAGCAGGCGCAGCAGCGTGTCCAGCCCGGCGGCCAGCACGGCGGTGGTGTGTGTGAGTCCCTGGGCAAGCTGCGTTTTGGCCAGTTCGAGGTACCAGTCGCAGAATTCGTCCCAGGCGAAGTGATACAGGGACTCACAAGCGCGGCTGAACTCGTATCCGTCGAAGGCCGAATCAACTTCGGCCCGAACCTCTTCCAACCTTCCGAGAATCCAGCGGTCGGCGTCGGTCAGCTCGTTCGGCGATGGCAGGGGTGCTGGCGCGGCGCCATTGAGCAGTGCGTACCGAGTGGCGTTGAACAGCTTGGTCCCGAAATTGCGCGACGCCCGCACGGCATCCTCGCTCACCGCCAAGTCACCACCGGGACTGGCCCCGCGGGCCAGCGTGAACCGCAGCGCATCGGCCCCGAACATTTCCACCCAATCCAGCGGGTCGATGACGTTGCCCTTGGACTTGCTCATCTTGCGGCCAGACTCGTCGCGGATCAGCCCATGCAGAAACACGTCGGTGAACGGCACCTGCGGGCCCCGGCGGCCGTCGAGGGTGATGGCGGCGTCGTCGCCGACGAAGGTGCCGAACATCATCATTCTGGCCACCCAAAAGAACAAGATGTCATAGCCGGTAACCAGAACGCTTGTCGGATAGAACTTTTCCAGCTCCGCCGTCTTGTCCGGCCAACCCAGCGTGGAAAACGGCCACAGCGCCGACGAAAACCAGGTATCCAGCACGTCAGGATCCTGTTCCCAGCCCTGCGGGGGTGTTTCGTCCGGGCCGACGCACACCTGTTCGCCGTCGGGTCCGTACCAGATCGGGATCCGATGCCCCCACCAGAGCTGTCGCGAGATGCACCAGTCGTGCATGTCGTCGACCCAGGAGAACCAGCGGGGTTCCATGCTGGCCGGGTGAATCACGGTGTCCCCGTTGCGCACCGCATCCCCGGCCGCTTTGGCCAGCGATTCCACCCGGACCCACCACTGCAGGGATAGCCGCGGCTCGATCGGCTCGCCGCTGCGTTCGGAGTGTCCGACGCTGTGCAGGTAGGGTCGCTTTTCTTCGACCACGCGGCCCTGGGCCGCGAGCGCTTGGCGCACCGCGACCCGTGCCTCGAAGCGGTCCATGCCGTCGAATCGCGTTCCGGTGTCGACGATCCGGCCCTTGGTGTCCAGGATCGAGGGCATCGGCAGCTGGTGGCGCACCCCGATTTCGAAGTCGTTGGGGTCGTGGGCGGGTGTGACTTTGACCGCGCCGGTGCCGAATTCAGGGTCCACGTGCTCGTCGGCGACAATGGCCAGCTCCCGGTCGACGAATGGGTGCGCCAGGCTGGTGCCGACCAGGTGACGGTAGCGCTCGTCATCGGGATGGACGGCGATCGCGGTATCGCCCAGCATCGTCTCGACCCGGGTGGTGGCGACCACGATGTGGGGTTGCGAGTCGTCAAGCGAGCCGTACCTAAACGACACCAGCTCGCCTTCGACGTCGCGGTAGTTGACCTCGAGGTCGGAGATCGCGGTCTGCAGCACCGGCGACCAGTTGACCAGCCGCTCGGCCCGATAGATCAGCCCGGCGTCATAAAGCCGCTTGAAGATCGTGCGCACCGCCCGCGACAGACCTTCGTCCATGGTGAACCGGTCGCGGCTCCAGTCCACCCCGTCACCGAGTCGGCGCATCTGGCCGCCGATGGCACCGCCAGACTCTCGCTTCCAATCCCACACCTTGTCCACGAACAGCTCGCGGCCGAGGTCTTCTTTAGTCTTGCCGTCGACCGCCAGCTGCTGCTCGACCACGCTCTGGGTGGCGATCCCGGCATGGTCGGTGCCCGGCTGCCAGAGCACCTCATAGCCCTGCATCCGCTTGCGCCGCGTCAAGGCGTCCATCATGGTGTGTTCCAGCGCGTGGCCCATGTGCAGGCTGCCGGTCACGTTCGGCGGCGGCAGCACGATCGAATAGGCCGGCTTGGTGCTGGTCGGGTCCGCGGTGAAGTAGCCAGCGTCCAGCCACTTCTGATAGATGGCGCTCTCCATCGCGGCCGGATCCCACGACTTGGGCAGCATATCGGCGGCAGGGTGAGGGCTGGCGGTCACCGATCAATTCTAGGAACCGCTTCACACCGGCATGAAAGCGCCCGAAACCGCCCGGATTCAGCTAGCCAGTCGCGTGGTCTGCAGCGACACACCGGCGGCCGGCAAACGCTCCAGCAGGGCGTCACCCATTGCGGCCGCGGGGGTTAACACACCACGCATGTCGGACAGCTTGTCGCGATCCAGTGCCAGCGCCAGACCACACTCCCCCAACAACACCGACGTCGCCTTGTAGCCGGGGTCACCATCTTGGGCCATGCGCGCCAGGTACCGGGCTCCGGTGGTTGTGGTGGTGTAGGTCTCGATGCGGTAGTAGCCGCGCTCGCGAGCCGCCGCACTGGGGCCGGTGCCGGGTTTGGGGACGACACGCTTTACCAGTCCCCGCGGCAGCAGGCGGATGTAGCGGCTGGCCAAGCCGAACATCGCGTTGCCGACACCGCCGCCGACAACCGATACCACCGGCGCCAGCACCGTGGACCCTACGCTCATGGTTTCGCTGTAGCGGAACCGCCGGCCGTAGGCCCAGTCCAGGAGCGCGTTGCTGCGGCGCACGATCCGGGTGTTGGTGGGCGCCATGATGAATCCCGCGGTCCACACACCGGCCAGTTCCGGCGCGAGCCGACGGCCACGACGCGACGGCAGGTCAGGCTGTGGGCCCAGTTCGGGTTCGGCGCCGCGGTCTGGGCTCAGCATGTAGGGGTCGGATAGCTGGCGGCGCGCATCGGGATCGTTAGAAGCGGTGCTCAACACCTCCAGCATCGATGCGATGGTGCCGCCGGAGAACCCGCCTTTGAAGGAACGCACCACGCAGTTGGTGTCGGTCAGCTCGCCGGCGCCGTCTTCTCGTGCCGCGTGGTATAGGGCGTACACGCTCAGATCAGATGGGACGGAGTCGAATCCGCAGGCGTGCACGATGCGTGCACCGGTGTCGGCGGCCTGCTTGTGGTACAAGTCGATGCTGTTGCGCATGAACATCGGCTCGCCGGTCAGGTCGGCGTAGTCGGTGCCGGCGGCAGCGCATGCGGCCACCAGCGGCAGCCCGTAGCGGGTGTAGGGCCCAACGGTGGTGACCACGACCTGGGCGCGGGCGGCCATGGCTTGCAGCGTCGACGGCAACGACGCGTCGGCGGTCAGGATCGGCCAGGTCTGCGCGGATTCGCCCAGGGCTTCGCGAACGGCGAGCACCCGTTGCGTCGACCTGCCGGCCAGCGCGATCCGGGCATCTCCCCCGGCCCGGGCCAGGTATTCGGCGGTCAGCTTGCCGACGAAGCCGGTCGCCCCGTACAACACGATGTCGAATTCACGCGGCGTAGCGGTCACGGGTTTGACGCTACTCCGGGGTGCGCGAGCAGACGCAAAAGCTCCCAAATCCGACCGGATTTGGGAGCTTTTGCGTCTTTTCGCGGTGGTCAGCCGCGGCGGCCGCAGACCGGCCAGGCGCGGATACCCTGCGAACGCAGCACGTTCTCAGCCACCCGGATCTGCTCCTCCCGGCTCGCGTTGGCCGCGGACCCCGAGCCACCGTTGGCACGCCAGGTGCCGGCGGTGAACCGCAGGCCGCCGTAGTAACCGTTACCGGTGTTGATCGACCAGTTTCCACCGGACTCGCACTGCGCGATCGCGTCCCAGTTCACGCTGTAGGCCACGGGCACGGGAGGCGCTTCCTCCGCAGGCGGGGACAGGAAGTCCGGGGCCAGCGGCGGGGGGAGGTTGGGATCAAAGCCCGCGTCCTCCGGAGCCGGCGGAGTATCGACGGGTGCAGCGTCCGGGGCCGGCGGCAGGTTCGGGTCAAAGCCCACGGCATCCGGGCCGGCTGCGGCGTTTGGGTCCAAGCCCGCGTCGTCGGCATTGGCGATACCGGCTGGTGACGTGGTCACCAACGTCCCGGCAATCGCGGCGGCGATGAGCGTCGTACGGGCGTTCTTCAACGTTGTTCCTTTCGCGGTGCGCGCGCGCCAAAGCCAACCCACGGGCATGGGTTAGCTGCCAGGTGCATTCGAGGGTGCTGCGTGGGACGTGCCGTCTCGGTCCGGCACGGCAGCGGAGCGCTTGATCTGCCCGGCGCGGCTGCTAGCCGCCGCCTGCGGGTCGGCCAACCGATTCAGCCGTCCCCGGCTCCGCTCGCACGCGGGTCCGTAGATTCAATTGTTGAGATTTCTTGCTGCCCGTCTGCCGGGCCAAGGGGACCGTACGATAACGATTTGGATTCGTCATCTCCGGCAAACCGAGATATCAGTTCAATCACAAGCCGATCACGGCGCGGTGGCACAATTGTTGTTGCAGGTCAGAAGTGCGGTTTTGGCTCAGCTGTATCTTTGCGACCGCGGCGCTATCGTGAGCCGAATCACGCAAATATTGTGACCCCGGACACGGATTTGTCACCATCGTGGCCCTGGTCCGGGATCTGATCCACACGCCGTGGTGACCTGCGCCACAACGACTTGCCCACCCCGACGTCCACCACACCTCGAATCAGCTAGACTGCTCCCAATAATCCGCCCTAATACTAAGTGCCGCACTGTGATTCATAGGTAACCTGGGGCACCACCAAATAGCAGTCTGCCGTAACAGCCGGATCCTCTACCGTCAGCAGACTCAAATGTCCTCCACCCCAACGCAATACGTGATCAACCGCGCACCAGAGACGCCAACTGTAGTCAAGGCAGTACTAGAAGCGGCGGCCATGGCCAATGTTAATAACGTCTTCATTGAAAACAAGACGAGAATATCTCGAAAGGCCACCAGAAAATTAATACGGAATAGTATTAGCGTCCGGGCTGCATCGGTGCGTGCAAGCCTGCGGCCGAATTGACGTTGGTCAGCGGTCGGGAATCCGCCATCACGATCCGCAGTGCATCCGAAGCGTCGACCAGGGCGCTCATCTTTCGCTCGCCGGCACCGACCAACGTGTCGACGCGGTCGGCCAGATCCGTCCGATACACCGCGGCCAGGTAGTGGTTACGGCCATCCCAGGGCAACACCACTTCGGCATCGGTCTGCACCGCGCGGCGCGCGAGATCCTCGATCAATTCCACTGTCAGATAAGGCATGTCGACCGCACAGACAAACGCGAGCCGGACACCGGCCTCCGCAGCCGCACGCAACCCGCGACCGGTCGCCGGCAGCGGCCCCAGCCCCGGCAGCTCATCACGCAGAACGGGGACCGGCAGCGTGGGCAACGGTTGTCCCGGAGCGGCCATCACGAAAACCGGCGCGCAGCGCTGGCCGAGAATGCCGACCATATGCTCCACCAGCGTGGTGGTTCCCCCGGGGAGGGGCAGGGTGGCTTTGTCGCGACCCATTCGGCGGGATTCACCTCCCGCGAGAACAACCCCGGCCAGCGGCACTGTGTCGGGCGCGAGCTCAGCCACGTCAGTCGACGGTCCAAGTGTCGCGCCCGTGCAACAGTGACTGCAGTGCAGCGGTGCCGGACGGGGCGGCGTTTCGGGCCGCGACTACCTGCGAGCGGGCCGCATCATCGTAGGTTGGCCGGCTGATGTGCCGAAAGATTCCCAGCACGGTGTGGTCCAGGTTCTGATCGGACAGCCGGGACAGCGCGAAGGCGTAGGCCGGGTCGTCGACCTGCGCATCGTGCACAATGATCTCGTCGATGGCCACATCGGCCGTCTTGGCCACTTCGAGGCCGAATCCGGACTTGACCACGCAGTATTCGCCGTTGGCCCCGAAGACGATCGGCTCGCCGTGGCGGACCTTGATGACCCGCTCCTCGGCGCCCTCCTTGCGCAGCGCATCGAACGAGCCGTCGTTGAAGATCGGGCAGTCCTGCAGGATTTCGACCAGGGCAGCACCGCGATGCTGGGCCGCGGCACGCAGCACTTCGGTCAGCCCGTTACGGTCTGAGTCCAGCGCGCGGCCAACGAACGTCGCCTCTGCCCCCAGCGCCAACGACACCGGATTGAACGGGTGATCCAGCGAGCCCATCGGTGTCGACTTGGTGACCTTGCCGACCTCCGATGTCGGCGAATACTGTCCTTTGGTCAGCCCATAGATCCGGTTGTTGAACAGCAGAATCGTCACGTTGATGTTGCGGCGCAGCGCGTGGATCAGGTGGTTACCGCCGATCGACAAGGCGTCACCGTCGCCGGTGACCACCCATACCGACAGATCCTCGCGAGCCAGCGCCAGACCGGTCGCTATCGCGGGCGCGCGGCCGTGAATCGAATGAAAGCCGTAGGTTTCCAGGTAATAGGGGAACCGGCTGGAGCATCCGATACCGCTGATGAACACGATGTTCTCACGCCGCAGCCCCAGTTCGGGCAGGAAGTTTCGGATGGTGTTGAGGATGACGTAGTCGCCGCAGCCCGGGCACCAGCGCACCTCCTGGTCACTGGTGAAATCCTTGCCCTTCTGCGGCTGATCCGTGGTGGGCACCCCAGCGTTCTTGGTCAAGCTCGGAGTCAGGCCGAGCTCGGTGCCCGCCAAATCACCGGTCACGCCGGTCATGAGCTGTGCTTCATCGCCGGAGCGGGTCATCCGTTTGCTCCCGCTCCCGCCGTGGCCGCCGACAATCTGGCGACCAACGTCTTGTCTTGCTCAAGCTCGGCCAATCTCCCGGCAAGTGCGGCCCGGATAAAGCGCCCAATCTCGTCGGCCAGGAACGAGACACCCTTAACCTTGGTGACCGATTGCACGTCGACCAGGTACTTACCGCGCAGCACCTGGGCCAGCTGGCCCAAGTTCAACTCCGGAGCCACCACCTTGGGGTAACGCCGCAGCACCTCACCCAAATTGGCCGGGAACGGGTTGAGATAGCGCAGATGGGCGTGCGCTACCTTGGTGCCTCGGCGACGCGCGCGCCGGCACGCTTCACCGATTGGGCCGTAGGAGCTGCCCCACCCGATCAACAACAGCTCGGCGTCCCCGGTCGGATCATCGACTTCCAGATCGGGAACATGGATACCGTCGATCTTGGCTTGGCGCAACCGGACCATGAGGTCATGATTAGTCGGCTCGTAGGAGATGTCGCCCGAGCCATTGGCAGCTTCCAGCCCGCCGATGCGGTGTTCCAGACCGGGGGTGCCCGGAATGGCGAACTGGCGGGCAAGGGTTTCCCGGTCACGGGCATAAGGCTGGAAGGGCTCGCCGGGTTTGGCGAAGGTGTGCTTAATGGGCGGTAGCGCATTGACATCCGGGATTCGCCATGGCTCCGAGCCGTTGGCGATGGCGCCGTCGGACAACAAGATCACCGGGGTGTGGTAGGACACCGCGATGCGCACCGCCTCAAGGGCGGTTTCAAAGCAGTCGGCAGGAGAGCGCGGCGCCAGCACCGCCACCGGTGACTCGCCATTGCGGCCGTAGAGCGCCTGCAGCAAGTCGGCCTGCTCGGTCTTGGTGGGTAGACCGGTCGACGGCCCGCCCCGCTGCACGTCTATGACCAGCAACGGCAGTTCGGTCATCACACCCAGTCCCAGCGCTTCGGACTTCAGCGAAATTCCCGGTCCCGATGTGCTGGTGACTCCCAACGCACCACCGTAGGCGGCACCCAGCGCAGCGCAGATGCCGCCGATCTCGTCTTCGGCCTGGAAGGTGACGACATTGAAGTTCTTGTGCTTGGACAGTTCGTGCAGGATGTCCGACGCCGGAGTAATCGGATAACTGCCGAGCACGACCGGAAGGCCGGCGAGCTGACCGGCCACCACGATCCCGTAGGCCAGCGCGGTATTGCCCGAGATCTGCCGGTACTCGCCGGGCGGCAAAGTCGCGGGCGGTATCTCATAGGTCGTGCCGAAGGCCTCGGTGGTTTCGCCGTAGTTCCAGCCGGCCTTGAGGGCCAACACGTTGGCCTCGGCGATTTCGGGCTTGCGGGCGAACTTCTCCCTGATGAAGGCCTCGCTGTGCTCGAGCTCGCGCCCGTACATCCACGACAGCAGACCCAGCGCAAACATATTTTTGGCGCGCTGGCCATCCTTCTTGGACGCGCCGATCGCCTCGACGGCACCCAGGGTCAGTGTGGTCATGGCGACGGTGTGCACCACATAGTCGGACAGCTCGCCGGACTCCAGCGGGTTTGTCACGTAGCCCACTTTCGTCAGGTTGCGCTTGGTGAACTCGTCAGAGTTCACGATCACCATTCCGCCAAGCGGTAGGTCGCCGATATTGGCCTTCAACGCTGCCGGGTTCATGGCGACGAGCACGTCGGGACGGTCACCGGCGGTCAGGATGTCGTAATCGGCTATCTGAATCTGAAAAGACGACACTCCGGGCAACGTGCCCGCCGGTGCCCGGATCTCTGCGGGGTAGTTCGGCTGGGTCGCCAGATCGTTGCCGAAAAGCGCTGCCTCCGAGGTGAATCGGTCGCCGGTTAGCTGCATGCCGTCGCCGGAGTCTCCAGCGAACCGGATCACCACATTTTCCAAGCGTTGCCGATCAGGCGCGGCATGAAATGCCGCGTCATGAGACTCTGGCCCGGCCCCGCTGCCGTTCGGATCCACGTCTCCGCCTTCCATGTGTTATCGGACAGGCACTCCGCGCTGCAGCTTCAGGTTACGCGTCGTCGGAGCGACACCCCCGCGCCGCACGGCTTGTGTCACTGGCGGTAGCGATTATGACATTTCATTTCGGGTGTAAGGCGGTCTCCGATGCCATATATGCGGCCGGTAACCGACCAAAAGGCGAAGTCAGCGAGGGCTGGCGGTAGCGACGACACAGAACTGTGGTATTGGTCACTTCCCCCCGAGGGTTGGCCGCGACCGCACCCGGACATCCGAATCCACGGTTTCCGGCATCGCGACCAGGTACAGGAGGAAGCCGGCCCCGGCGAGCGCACCCAGCGACATGAATGCCGCGTCATAGCCCGCGACGACCACGATCCAGCCGGCAACAAGATTAGACAGCGCGGCACCAATGCCCGTTGCCGTGGTTACCGCCCCGAGGCTGATATTGAAATGTCCCGTTCCGTGTGTGACGTCCTGTACGACAAGGGGAAACAACGCCCCGAAAATGCCGGCTCCGATACCGTCGAGCAACTGCACGCCCACCAGCCAGTAGGAGTTATCCGACAACGTGTAGAGGAACCCGCGAGCGGTCAAGACAGCGAACCCCACCAAAAAGATCGGCTTTCGCCCCCACGCGTCGGCCCTGGTCCCGACCACATACGCCACCGGCACCATCACGACCTGCGCCGCGACGATGCACGACGACATCAGCGCCGTTCCTTCGTCTCGATTGTGCAACGCCAACAGCTCGCCGACCAGCGGCAGCATCGCCGCGTTGGCGAAGTGGAACGCGACAACCGCCGCCCCGAAGATCACCAGTTCGCGGTTGTGCGCCAACACGGTGAACCGCGACGGCTGCGGATGCGGCTCGCCGGGCGCATGGTCCATACCACGCGCTAAATCGTGGTCGACCGCGTCCGGCGGGATCCGCAGTGTCGCCAGCACGCTGATCAACGCCATGCCGGCCAGCACCCAGAACACCACCACCGGCCCGAAGAAGTACGCCAGCGCGCCGGTCGCCCCAGCCGCCGACGCGTTACCGGCGTGGTTGAACGCTTCGTTACGCCCAATCCGTCTGGCGAAAAACTGAGGACCGACAGCACCCAACGTGATCGCCGCCAACGCCGGAGCGAAAACCGAGCTGGCGATCCCGGTGACGGCCTGCAGCACCGAGATGGAATACAAGCCCGCAAACAGCGGCATCGCCACTGCGGCGGCGGTGACCAGCACCGCGCCGGCGACGACCAGCGCCCGCTTGGCCGTGGTCCGGTCCACCAGGGCGCCAATCGGCGTCTGGGCCACGATGGCCGCAATGCCGCCGACCGCCATGACGAACCCGATCGAGGCTTGATCCCAATCGTGGATCAACAGGAGGTATATCGACAGATAGGGGCCCAGACCGTCGCGAACATCAGCCAACGAGAAATTCAGCAGGTCCAGCGCACGCGCCACCCGTGGCGGCACTGCCACAACGGTGCCCGACATGCAGTCGTCGCGGGGCTACGCGCTCTTGTCGCGGCGCTCCGAACGGGACGGCTTGCGTGGCACGATTGTCGGCAACACGTTGTCCTGCACGGTCTCCTTGGTGACCACCACTTTGGCGACATCGTCGCGGCTCGGGATGTCGTACATCACCGGCAGCAGGACTTCTTCCATGATCGCCCGCAGGCCGCGGGCACCGGTGCCGCGATGGATCGCCTGGTCGGCGATCGCTTCCAGCGCATCGTCGGTGAACTCCAACTCCACGCCATCCATCTCGAACAGCCGGATGTACTGCTTGACCAAAGCGTTCTTCGGCTCGGACAGGATCTTGACCAACGACTCTTTGTCCAGGTTGGTGACCGAGGCGACCACCGGCAGGCGGCCGATGAATTCCGGGATCAGGCCGAACTTGATCAGATCCTCCGGCATCACGTCGGCAAAGTGGTCGGTGGTGTCGATCTCGGCCTTGGAACGAACCTCGGCGCCAAAGCCGAGGCCCCGCTTGCCGACGCGCTCGTAAATGATCTTCTCCAGCCCGGCGAACGCTCCCGCGACGATGAACAGCACGTTGGTGGTGTCGATCTGGATGAACTCTTGATGCGGGTGCTTACGGCCCCCCTGCGGCGGAACCGACGCCTGAGTGCCCTCCAGGATTTTCAGCAAGGCCTGCTGAACGCCCTCACCGGAGACGTCGCGAGTAATCGACGGGTTCTCACTCTTGCGGGCGATCTTGTCGACCTCGTCGATGTAGATGATGCCGGTCTCGGCGCGTTTGACGTCGTAGTCGGCGGCCTGAATAAGTTTGAGCAAGATGTTCTCGACGTCCTCGCCGACGTAACCGGCCTCGGTCAGCGCGGTGGCGTCGGCGATGGCAAACGGCACGTTAAGCATCTTGGCCAGCGTCTGGGCCAGGTAGGTCTTGCCACAACCGGTGGGTCCGAGCATCAAGATGTTCGACTTGGTCAACTCAACGGGCTCACATCGGGAGTCACGGCCCTTCTCCCCGGCCTGGATCCGCTTGTAGTGGTTGTACACCGCCACGGCCAGCGTGCGTTTGGCGGTATCTTGCCCGATGACGTAGCCCTCGAGGAACTCCCGGATCTCGGCCGGCTTGGGCAGCTCGTCGAGTTTCACATCGTCGGCGTCGGCGAGTTCCTCTTCGATGATCTCGTTACACAGGTCGATGCACTCATCGCAGATGTACACGCCGGGGCCGGCAATGAGCTTCTTGACCTGTTTTTGGCTCTTCCCGCAGAACGAGCACTTCAGCAGGTCACCACCGTCTCCTATGCGCGCCATAATGCTGATGGCCTACTTCCTGATCGCCGTTCGTGTTGCCGTGCCCCGTGTATGCCCCGACGCTACCCGCTTGCTCCGGCCCCCCGCGACCGTTAGCACCGAATAGCGTCCTAGAGATTTCAGGGTGTTCACGCCTCTCGTCTGAATGAAACATATAGCCCGACTGCGCCCCACTCGCCGAGACGCGCGATCCGTGTCTCTGGCGTGTCGCGGTCGTAACCCCACCGAGGCCCGCGCGTCGCGGACCCGGCAGCGGCCCGACCGCCAGCTGACCACCCTACAGTGGCGTTGTGGAATTGGTCAGCGATTCCGTGCTGATCAGCGATGGCGGCCTGGCCACCGAGCTTGAGGCGCGCGGTCACGACCTGTCCGACCCGTTGTGGTCGGCGCGGCTGCTGGTGGACGCTCCGCACGCGATCACCGCGGTGCATACCGCGTACTTTCGCGCTGGGGCCCAGATTGCCACGACTGCCAGCTACCAGGCCTCGTTCGAGGGCTTCGCGGCGCGCGGCATAGGTCATGACGACGCCACCGTGCTGCTGCGCCGCAGCGTCGAACTCGCCCAGGCTGCGCGCGACGAGGTCGGCGTTGGCGGTCTATCGGTCGCAGCCTCGGTCGGGCCATACGGCGCCGCGCTGGCTGACGGATCCGAATACCGCGGATACTACGGCCTGTCCGTCGCAGCCTTGATGAAGTGGCATCTGCCACGGCTCGAGGTGCTAGTCGATGCCGGCGCTGACATGCTCGCCCTGGAAACCATCCCCGATATCGACGAAGCCGAAGCGCTGGTCAACCTGGTGCGGCGGTTGGCTACGCCGGCCTGGCTCAGCTACACGATCAACGGGACGCGGACTCGCGCCGGGCAACCGCTCACCGACGCGTTTGCGGTGGCCGCAGGAGTTCCCGAGATCGTCGCCGTCGGCGTCAACTGCTGCGCACCCGACGACGTGTTGCCGGCCATCGCTTTCGCCGTCGCCCACACAGGCAAACCGGTGATCGTGTACCCGAACAGCGGTGAGGGTTGGGATGGTCGGCGCCGCGCCTGGGTAGGTCCGCGGCGGTTTTCCGGATCTTCCGGGCAGCTTGCGCGGGAATGGGTTGCGGCGGGCGCGCGCATCGTGGGCGGATGCTGCCGAGTACGGCCGATCGATATTGCCGAAATCGGGCGAGCGCTGACCACCGCGCCGCCCCGAGGCTGAAAGCGAAAATTGCCTCTACTGCCTCATCGAGGCGTTACCTAGGGTTAGTTCTTGTGACCGCGAAGCCCGGCTACGCATGAGTAAGAACCGCATTATGGGCAACCAACCGGAGAAGTCAGATGTGACTGCGGCACCCGACACCGTGGAGGGCGATTCCCACACTGCAATGACACCGCGCCAGCGGCTGACCGTGTTGGCAACGGGGCTGGGCATCTTCATGGTGTTCGTGGACGTCAACATCGTCAATGTCGCATTGCCCAGCATCCAAAAGGTGTTTCACACGGGCGAACAAGGTCTGCAGTGGGCGGTCGCCGGGTACAGCCTGGGCATGGCGGCCGTGCTGATGAGTTGCGCCCTGCTGGGCGATCGCTACGGTCGCAGGCGCAGTTTTGTGTTCGGGGTCACGCTCTTCGTCGTGAGCTCTATTGTCTGTGTGCTACCGGTCAGCCTGGCAGTTTTCACGGTCGCACGAGTGATCCAAGGTTTAGGAGCGGCGTTCATCTCAGTGCTCTCGCTGGCCTTGCTAAGCCACTCCTTTCCCAATCCCCGAATGAAAGCACGGGCGATATCCAACTGGATGGCCATAGGCATGGTCGGTGCGGCATCTGCCCCCGCGCTGGGCGGGCTCATGGTCGACGGCCTCGGTTGGCGCAGCGTGTTCCTGGTGAACGTTCCGCTCGGTGCCATCGTGTGGCTGCTGACGCTAGTCGGTGTCGACGAGTCACAGGATCCCGAGCCCACTCAACTCGACTGGGTGGGACAGCTGACGCTTATCCCGGCCGTCGCCCTGATCGCATACACCATCATCGAGGCTCCCCGGTTCGACCGGCAGTCCGCCGGGTTCGTGGCGGCGTTGCTGTTAGCGGCTGGGGTACTGCTGTGGCTGTTTGTTCGACACGAACACCGCGCCGCTTTCCCGTTGGTCGATCTCAAACTGTTCGCCGAGCCGTTGTACCGATCGGTGCTGATCGTCTACTTCGTGGTGATGTCCTGCTTTTTCGGGACTCTGATGGTGATCACCCAGCACTTCCAAAATGTGCGCGACCTATCGCCGCTGCACGCGGGTTTGATGATGTTGCCGGTCCCCGCGGGATTCGGGGTGGCGAGTCTGCTGGCGGGTAGGGCGGTCAACAAATGGGGTCCTCAGCTCCCGGTGCTGACGTGCCTGGCGGCCATGTTCATCGGGTTGGCGATTTTCGCGATCTCGATGGACCACGCGCATCCAGTGGCCCTTGTTGGCCTGACGATCTTTGGCGCGGGAGCCGGCGGCTGCGCCACACCGCTGTTGCATCTTGGAATGACCAAGGTCGATGATGGCCGTGCCGGCATGGCCGCCGGGATGCTCAATCTGCAGCGGTCGCTGGGCGGCATTTTCGGCGTCGCCTTCCTGGGCACCATTGTCGCGGCCTGGTTGGGTGCCGCGCTGCCGAACACCATGGCCGACGAAATTCCCGATCCCATCGCTCGCGCGATCGTTGTCGACGTCATCGTGGACAGCGCGAATCCGCATGCCCACGCGGCATTTATCGGGCCAGGACACCGGATAACTGCGGCGCAGGAGGATGAGATCGTACTGGCCGCCGACGCGGTCTTCGTGAGCGGAATCAAGCTCGCGTTGGGCGGCGCCGCCGTATTGCTGACCGGCGCGTTCGTCCTTGGTTGGACGCGCTTCCCCCGGACCCCCGCCAGCTAAGTGGTCTCGCTCGGTGCGCCCCCACAGTCCCTGCGCCGAGATCGACGTTAGCGTCACGCCTTATGGTGATTTTCCGCTCTGGCGTGGATCTCGGCGCATGTCGGGTGGCGACCACCAAGCCACGCCACGGCCGCACCACCCGCCCATGGCTCAGGCGGTTTGCGCGGAGAGCTTCCGGTACTCGAGCACCGTGTCGATGATGCCGTAGTCCTTAGCCTCTTCCGCGGTCAAGATCTTGTCCCGGTCAGTGTCTTTGCGGATCACTCCGGCGTCCTTGCCGGTGTGGCGGGCCAGCGTGGTTTCCATCAGGGTGCGCATCCGCTCGATCTCGGCGGCCTGGATCTCCAGATCGGAGAACTGTCCCTGGATCACGCCCGACAACGACGGCTGATGGATCAACACCCGCGCATTCGGCAGCGCCATGCGCTTGCCCGGTGTTCCGGCGGCCAGCAGCACCGCAGCCGCCGAGGCGGCCTGGCCCAGACACACCGTCTGGATATCGGCCCGCACGTATTGCATGGTGTCGTAGATCGCCATCAGCGAGGTGAACCCACCGCCCGGCGAGTTGATGTACATGGTGATATCGCGGTCGGGATCCAACGACTCCAACACCAGCAACTGTGCCATGATGTCGTTCGCCGACGCGTCGTCGACCTGGACGCCGAGGAAGATGATGCGTTCCTCGAACAGCTTGTTGTATGGATTGGACTCCTTGACCCCGAAGCTGGAGTGCTCGATGAACGACGGCAGGATGTAGCGCGCCTGGGGCTGGATCTGAGAATTTTGGGAATTCACTGTGCTTCTCCATTGACGTGGGCGCGGGTGATGATGTGATCGACGAAACCGTATTCCAGGGCTTCGGCGGCGGTGAACCAGCGGTCGCGATCGGAATCCGCCTCAATGCGCTCGATCGGCTGGCCGGTGAATTCGGCGTTGAGCCGGAACATTTCTTTCTTGATCACGGCGAACTGCTCGGCCTGGATGGCGATATCGGCCGCGCTGCCGGTCACCCCGCCCAACGGCTGGTGCATCAGGATGCGAGCATGCGGCAGCGCGTAGCGCTTGCCCTTGGTACCTGCCGCCAGCAGGAACTCGCCCATCGAGGCGGCCATGCCCATCGCGTAGGTGGCGATGTCACAGGGCGCCAGCACCATGGTGTCGTAGATCGCCATGCCGGCGCTGATCGATCCACCCGGCGAATTGATGTAGAGGCTGATGTCCTTGCTGGCGTCTTCGGCGGCCAGCAGCAGAATCTGAGCGCATAACCGGTTGGCGATCTCGTCGTTCACCTCCGAGCCCAGGAAGATGATGCGCTCGGAGAGCAAGCGCTCGTAGACCGAATCCGTGAGGCTAAGACCCTGCGAGTTCGAACGCATGTCAGTCACTTGGCTCACAGTGGGGCACCTGCTTTCCTCGAGTTCTTCTATGCTCCGACACTAACCAACCAGGCTGGCTGTTTCGCGGTCACGCACCCCCTGAAACCGGCGCGTTCGCTTACAGCGTCATACGGTCACGTTGTCGCTTCGTCGGACGCCGCCCGCGCGGCACCCTCGTCTGCCGGTTCGGCCTCCTCAGCCTCACCGGCCGACACACGCTTGCCGAAGAACTCACTGGTATCGATCGTGTTTCCGTCACTGTCGGTGACCGTCGCCGCCTCCACTGCGGCCCTGATCGCCAGCTCGCGCCGCACGTCAGCGAACATGGTCGGCAGCTGGTTGCGCTCTTGGAGGTAGCCGAACAGCTGCTGCGGCTCGATGCCGTATTGCCGAGACGTCGTCACCAGTCGTTCGGTCAGATCATCCTGGCCAACTTGGACCTGCAGCTCATCGGCCAGGGCGTCTAGCAACAGCTGCCTCTTGACGTCCTTTTCTGAGGCGGTGCGCGCCTCGGCATCGAACGCCGCGCGTGACGAGCCTTGCTCGACGAGCAACTCATTGAACCGGGCTTCGTCGTGATTAAGACCGCTGAGCGCGCTGTGCAGCACGCTGTCGAATTGGGCCTGCACATACGACTCCGGCAACGGCACGTCGACCTGTTCGAGTAGCGCATCGATGGTGGCGTTTCGAATCTGCTCGGCCTGCTGGGCGCGCTTGGCCTGGCGCACCTGGTCGCTGAGGCTGGCCCGCAATTCGTCGATGCTGTCGAACTCGCTGGCTAACTGCGCGAATTCGTCGTCGGGCTCTGGTAGTTCGCGCTCCTTAACCGACCTGACCGTGACGGTAACCTGAGCTTCCTGCCCGGCGTGCTCGCCGGCTGCCAGCTTGGCGGTGAAGACCCGGGACTCGTCGGCGGACAGACCAACAACCGCGTCGTCGAGACCTGCGATGAGCCGGCCGGAGCCGACCTCGTGGGAGAGTCCCTCAGCGGCTGCGTTCGGTATGTCCTCTCCGTCGACCGTGGCAGACAAGTCGATCGAGACGACGTCGCCGACGGCCACCGGCCGGTCCACCGCGGTCAGGGTGCCGAACCGGGTACGTAACGACTGCAGTTCGGCGTCGACGTCGTCCTCACCGATTTCGATCGGATCCACCGAGACCGTCAGCGCGCTCAGGTCCGGGGGACTGATCTTCGGGCGGATGTCGACCTCGGCGGTGAATTGCAGGTCCTGGCCGTACTCCTTCTTGGTCACCTCGATGTTGGGCCGGCCGAGCGGTTGGACATCCGACTCGGCCACCGCCTGTCCGTACCGGCTGGGCAGCGCATCGTTGACGATTTGATCCAGCATGGCCTCCCGGCCGATGCGGGCTTCGAGTAGTTTGGCCGGCGCCTTCCCGGGCCGGAAGCCGGGCAGCCGCACCTGTTTGGCCAGCTCTTTGTAGGCCCGCTGGAAATCCGGCTCAAGCTCGGCGAATGGCACCTCCACGTTGATACGAACCCGGGTGGGGCTCAACTGCTCGACGGTGCTCTTCACGGGTGTGCTCCTTGGTAGTCGATAACGGCGGTCGGCTGGTCGGGGTGACAGGATTTGAACCTGCGGCCTTCCGCTCCCAAAGCGGATGCGCTACCAAGCTGCGCTACACCCCGCGCTGACCTCGCGATCCTACGGCCCGGCGACACCGGCACCGCAATGACCTCTTGAGACCTCACGGGAAGGTCTCAAAACGACTCCGATTAGATTTGATGTCTGTCACCACGTACAGTCGCGCTCGACTAAATACATGCGGGCGTAGCTCAATGGTAGAGCCCTAGTCTTCCAAACTAGCGACGCGGGTTCGATTCCCGTCGCCCGCTCGGGCCATGCGTTTGTTCGGCAGAAAGGCGCCATGCGCGACCCATGAATCAGCCTGACATCAAGGGCTCGTGCGCGTCGGAGTTCACCAAGGTACGCGACGCGTTCGAGCGCAACTTTGTGCTGCGCAACGAGGTCGGCGCGGCCGTCGCGGTGTGGGTCGACGGGGATCTTGTCGTCAACCTGTGGGGCGGCTCCGCCGACGCCGGCGGTACCCGGCCCTGGCAGCACGACACGCTGGCCACCGTGCTGTCCGGTACCAAGGCACTAACGGCCACGTGTGTGCATCAGCTCGTCGATCGCGGTGAGCTTGACCTGCATGCGCCGGTGGCACGCTACTGGCCCGAGTTCGGACAGGCGGGTAAGCAGGCCATCACGCTGGCGATGGTGATGAGCCACCGCTCCGGGGCGATCGGGCCGCGCGGACGGCTGGGCTGGGAGCAGGTCGCCGATTGGGATTTTGTCTGCGAGCAACTGGCCGCCGCCGAACCGTGGTGGCAGCCGGGTGCCGCGCAGGGCTACCACATGACCACCTTCGGTTTCATCCTCGGCGAAGTGTTCCGCCGCGTCACAGGCCGTACGGTCGGTCAATACCTGCGTACCGAGATCGCTGAGCCGCTGGGTGCGGACGTCCACATTGGCTTGCATCCCGGCGAACAGCTCCGCTGCGCCGATCTAGTTGATAAGCCGCACATCCGCCAATTGCTGGCCGACGTCCAAGCCCCCGGCTACCCCACCAGCCTAAACGAACATCCCAAGGCTGCATTGTCGGTGTCGATGGGCTTCGCCCCCGACGACGAACTCGGCTCCAACGACCTGCAGCTGTGGCGTCAGATCGAATTCCCCGGCACCAACGGCCAGGTGTCTGCGCTGGGGCTGGCGACGTTCTACAACGGGCTTGCCCAGGAGAAGCTGCTCAGCCGCGAGCACATGGAGCTGGTCCGGGTCTCACAGGGCGGCTTCGACACCGATCTGGTGCTCGGCCCGAGGGTCGCCGACCATGGCTGGGGTCTGGGCTACATGCTCAACCAGCGCGGCGTCAATGGACCCAACCCACGGATTTTCGGGCATGGTGGCCTCGGCGGCTCGTTTGGGTTCGTCGACCTCGAGCACCGGATCGGCTACGCCTACGTGATGAACCGCTTCGACGCCACCAAGGCCAACGCGGATCCGCGCAGCGTCGTCCTGTCCAACGAGGTCTACGCCGCGCTCGGGGTAAACCGTTCCTAGACGGCTAGCCACCAGGCGGTCAGGTCTGACAGACCGGGCACCAGAAAACATTGCGGCCCTCGAGCAGTGCCGTGCGGATCACTCCCCCACACACCCGACACGGCTCGCCGGCTCGGCGGTACACATAGGTGCGGGGCCGGTCGGGCAGATATGACGGCAGACCATGGTCATGTTCGGGGCGCACCACGATGATCTTGCCGCGGCGCAAGCCCACCTTCATCAACGACACCAGATCGTTCCAGGCCGCGTCGAATTCCGGCTCACCGATCCCGCGGCCGGGCCGCTGTGGGTCGATCCGGTGCCGAAAAAGCAACTCATTACGGTAGACGTTGCCAACACCGGCGATCACCGTTTGGTCCATCAAGAGCGCGCCTATGGGCCTGCGAGACTTGGTGATCCGAGACCATGCCGACGACGGGTTGGCGTCGCTACGCAACGGGTCGGGTCCCAGCCTGGCAACCACGTCCGCAACCTCGCCGTCGTCGATCGACTCACACACCGTCGGGCCGCGCAAGTCGGTGCCGAATTCTGCCCCGACCATCCGCATCCGCACCTGCCCCGCGGGTTCGGGTAGCCACCCATCTGTGGGGCGTGCCCATTCGGTGAAGGTGCCATAGAGCCCGAGATGCACGTGCACCACGGGGCCGCCGACGTAGTGATGGAACAGGTGTTTGCCCCAGGCACTGGCCCGCCGCAACACCCGACCGTTGAGCGCGGAAGCCGAATCGGCGAACCGGCCCTGGGGGCTGGACACCGAGACCGGCGCACCGGCGAACCGGCGCTGGTGCAGCCGGGCCAGCCGATGCAGCGTATGCCCCTCAGGCACGGGAGTCAGGCCGGAGCGCCGGGCACCGGCGGCGCTTCGTGGGTCCGTTCGTACTCGGCGAGAATGTCGATACGCCGTTGGTGGCGTTGCGCTTTCGACCACGGCGTGGTGACGAAGGCGTCGACTATCGCCAGTGCCTCGGCCACCGTGTGCATGCGGCCGCCGATGCCGATCAATTGGGCGTTGTTGTGCTCGCGAGCCAGCGCCGCGGTCTGCACACTCCAGGCCAGCGCGCAGCGAGCGCCGGGCACCTTGTTGGCGGCGATCTGCTCCCCGTTGCCCGATCCGCCCAGCACGATGCCCAGGCTGCCCGGATCGGCGACAGTGCGCGTCGCTGCGGCAATGCAGAATGCCGGGTAGTCGTCGTCGGCGTCGTAGCGCAACGCGCCGCAGTCGATCGGCTCGTGGCCGGTTTGCTTCAGGTGCTCGATGATCCGCTGCTTGAGCTCATATCCGGCGTGGTCGGCCCCCAGGTAGACGCGCATGCCCGACATTGTGCCCGACACACTGCCGGGCGCCGGCGCGGGCGCCCGCCGATAGTGAATTCGGCGACAAGAACCCGGGCGTGTTCCGGCGCCGAATTCACTATCGGCGGCTAGTCGAACTGAGGCGGCTCGGTGCGGGTCCGCTTGAGCTCAAAAAAGTGCGGGTAGGAAGCGAAGGTAACCGAGGCATCCCAGAGCTTGCCGGCTTCCTCGCCGCGCGGAATCTTCGAGAGCACCGGCCCGAAGAACGCCACACCATTGACATGGATCGTCGGCGTACCGACGTCCTCGCCCACCGCGTCCATCCCGGCGTGGTGGCTTTTGCGCAGGGCGTTGTCGTAAGCGTCGCTGGTAGCGGCCTTGGCCAACTCCGCGGGCAGACCGGCGTCCGCCAGCGACTGGGTGATGACCTCGTCGAGTTCGTGGTTGCCCTGGTTGTGAATCCGGTTGCCCATCGCGGTGTACAGCGGGTCCAGGACTTTCGCCCCATGGGCCTGCTCGGCGGCGATCGCCACCCGTACCGGTCCCCATGCCCTCGCCATGCCTTCGCGGTATTGCTCGGGCAGGTCGTCACGGTTTTCGTTGAGTATTGCCAGGCTCATGACGTGGAAGTTCACCTCGATGTCGCGGACCTTTGCCACCTCGAGGATCCAGCGCGACGTGATCCAGCACCACGGGCACAGCGGATCGAACCAGAAATCGGCGACAGACTTCTGGGGGGCCTTCTCGAGCATGGCGCGGTCCTCTCGTTGGAGTCAGCAGCGGTGAGTACACCGCCCAGCACAACCACGGCCGCCCCGCACCTGTTCCCGCCGACCCGGTTAAGTTGGACGCCGTGGCCCTTCCAAACCTCACGCGGGACCAAGCCGTCGAACGCGCCGCCCTGATAACCGTGGACAGCTACCAGATCATTCTCGATGTGACCGACGGTAACGGCGCTCCCGGCGAACGCACCTTCCGGTCGACCACCACCGTGGTGTTCGACGCACTCCCCGGCGCCGACACGGTCATCGACATCTCCGCCCACACCGTGCGCCGCGCCAGCCTCAACGACCAAGACCTGGACGTCTCGGGATATGACGAGGCGGCCGGGATCCCGTTGCGCGGACTGGCCCAGCGCAACGTCGTCGTCGTCGACGCCGACTGCCACTACTCCAATACCGGCGAGGGCCTGCATCGGTTTGTCGATCCGGTGGACGGCGAGACCTACCTGTACTCGCAATTCGAAACCGCCGACGCCAAGCGCATGTTCGCCTGCTTCGACCAACCCGACCTCAAGGCCACGTTTGACGTGCGGGTGACCGCGCCCGCGCACTGGAAGGTGATCTCCAACGGCGCGCCGCTGGCCGCGGCAAACGGCGTACACACCTTCGCCACTACCCCGCGGATGAGCACCTATCTGGTGGCCTTGATCGCCGGACCATACGCGGCCTGGACGGACACTTACATCGACGACCACGGGGAAATCCCACTCGGCATCTATTGCCGGGCCTCGCTTGCCGAATACATGGACGCCGAGCGGCTGTTCACCCAAACCAAGCAGGGATTCGGCTTCTACCACAAGCACTTTGGCCTGCCATACGCGTTCGGCAAGTACGACCAGCTCTTCGTCCCCGAATTCAACGCCGGCGCAATGGAAAACGCCGGCGCGGTGACCTTCTTGGAGGACTACGTCTTCCGCAGCAAGGTCACCCGGGCATCCTATGAGCGGCGCGCGGAGACCGTGCTGCACGAGATGGCCCACATGTGGTTCGGCGACCTGGTCACCATGACCTGGTGGGACGATCTGTGGCTGAACGAGTCCTTCGCCACCTTCGCCTCGGTGCTGTGCCAAAGCGAGGCCACCGAATTCACCGAGGCTTGGACGACGTTTGCGACCGTGGAGAAGTCTTGGGCGTATCGCCAAGACCAGCTGCCGTCGACGCACCCGATCGCCGCCGACATCCCCGACCTGGCCGCTGTCGAGGTGAACTTCGACGGGATCACCTACGCCAAGGGCGCCTCGGTGCTCAAACAGCTCGTTGCCTACGTCGGGCTGGAGCGCTTTCTGGCCGGCCTGCGTGACTACTTCCGCACGCACGCTTTTGGCAATGCCAGCTTTGACGATCTGCTGGCCGCGTTGGAAAAGGCCTCGGGCCGCGACCTGTCGAATTGGGGCGAGCAGTGGCTGAAGACGACCGGGCTCAACACCCTGCGACCAGATTTCGAGGTTGATGCCGAGGGCAGGTTCACCCGGTTCGCGGTGACACAGAGCGGTGCGGCACCCGGCGCAGGTGAGACCAGGGTGCATCGGTTGGCGGTGGGCATCTACGACGATGATGGTTCCAAGAGTTCCGGCAAGCTGGTCCGGGTGCACCGCGAGGAACTCGATGTCTCCGGTCCGATCACGAACGTCCCTGCGCTGGTTGGCGTTTCGCGCGGGAAACTGATTCTGGTCAACGACGACGACCTGACCTACTGTTCGCTGCGGCTGGACGAGCGGTCGCTACAGACCGCGCTAGACCGCATCGCCGACATCGCCGAGCCGCTGCCGCGCACGCTGGTGTGGTCGGCCGCCTGGGAAATGACCCGTGAAGCCGAACTGCGTGCCCGCGACTTCGTGTCACTGGTGTCCGGCGGCGTGCACGCAGAAACGGAGGTCGGGGTCGCGCAGCGGCTGCTGCTACAGGCGCAGACAGCGTTGGGTTGCTATGCCGAGCCCGGCTGGGCCCGGGAGCGGGGATGGCCGCAGTTCGCCGACCGGCTGCTGGAGTTGGCGCGCGAAGCCGAGCCTGGGTCGGATCATCAGCTGGCCTATATCAACTCGCTGTGTTCGTCGGTGTTGTCCCCCCGGCATGTGCAGACCCTAGGGGCGTTGCTCGAGGGTGAGCCCGCCGCATGTGGATTGGCAGGCTTAGCCGTCGACACCGACCTGCGCTGGCGGATCGTAACCGCGCTGGCCACCGCGGGCGCCATCGACGCCGACGGGCCGGAGACACCGAGAATCGACGCCGAGGTGCAGCGCGACCCGACTGCCGCCGGAAAGCGGCATGCCGCCCAGGCCCGCGCGGCGCGGCCACAGTTCGTCGTCAAGGACGAGGCATTCACCACGGTGGTCGAGGACGACACCCTGGCCAACGCCACTGGCCGCGCGATGATCGCCGGCATTGCCGCACCCGGACAAGGCGAGCTGCTCAAGCCGTTCGCGCGACGCTACTTTCAGGCGATCCCCGGAGTATGGGCACGGCGATCCAGCGAAGTCGCGCAATCGGTGGTGATTGGCCTGTATCCGCACTGGGACATCAGCGAGCAGGGCATCACCGCCGCCGAGGAGTTCCTCAGCGACCCCGAGGTTCCGCCCGCATTGCGCCGGCTGGTGCTCGAGGGCCAGGCCGCGGTGCAGCGATCGTTGCGGGCCCGCAACTTCGACGCTGACGGCTAGCCCTCACCGCGAGGGCGCGTGTCTGTACAACGACACGCCGCATCGGGCGTACATTCGGGCGTGCTCGCCGGGTCAGCCCGGCGCGATCCCCGCGCTGAGCACGCGGATCGCGCTGATCAGCCCATCTACCAGCTCACCCTGCTCGAACGCTGAGGAAGCGGCGGCAACCCCGAGCGGAGCCGCCGACTCGGCACCGCGGCCGCGGACTTGCGAGCCGTAGACCACTTCGATGGCGCACTGGTTGGGCGAGACCGCGAGCAGCACAGCATTGTCCGGCGTGGGCACCTTGCCCAAGATCTCGCGGGCCCGCGCGGCGGTGTCACGACCCAAGTCGCCGAGGTAGATGGCGAACCTCACCTGACACGCCCGCGAGCTGTAGGTCAGCGCGTCGTCCAGGGCGACGAGATCTGCGATGGGGAACGGGTAGTGCACGGACAGTTCCCCGGGCTCGGTGACCCCCGAGATCCGTCCGCTGGTGGTCAGCACCCAACCCGGCGGCAGCTCGGCGTGCTCAATCGTCGCAACGTCACCACGTGCCACTGGCCCCACCTCCAACCGTGAACTCCGATGCGTCATGCCCGTGTCCGCCGTGCGCGCTGCCAACGACCTCGTCGGTGGCGGCCCACAGGATGGGCGGGTGTGTCCAAGGCTCCGACAGTTTGTAGGTTGCCGGGTGAGGTCCCTTGCGCGACCAGATCAGCACAGACAGCACAACCACCAGCAACAACGGGATACCGACAAAGAAGAGGTGGATCTCCATAGCACTCACGACGCAAACCGTATCCCACCGGGTTTTCAGGCCGCACCCTCACCGAGGTATCGCGCCCAGGACGGGTCCAGCTCCTTGACCGCCGACAGCAGTCGCCAGTGCGGTCCCGTGGGCGGCAGCGGCGCCCGGCGGAGTGCCCAGCCAAGCTCGGTCAACAGCCTGTCACCCTTGCGGTGGTTACACGGCGAGCAGCACGCAACGCAGTTCTCCCAGGAGTGGGCACCGCCCCGGCTGCGGGGTACCACGTGGTCGACGGTGTCGGCCTTGCCGCCGCAGTAGGCACAACAGAACCGGTCCCGATGCATGAGCGCGGCCCGGGTCATCGGAACCCGGGCACGGTAGGGAACCCGGACATAGGAGCGCAACTGGATCACCGACGGGACCAGGATCGATCTGGTCGCCGAGTGGATGACCGGCCCGGACGGGTCTTCGTGCACCACGTCGGCCTTGCCACAGATCACCATGACAATCGCCCGCCGCATCGACAACGCGGTAAGCGGCTCGTAGGTGGAGTTCAGGAGCAGCACCCGCCGGCGGTTCCAGATCGATGCGCTCTCGTGACGGTTCGGTGGATGGGTCTCGACGCCTGACGCGAGTCGGTGGGAGTGGACACTGTGCAGGCATGAAGCGGGCCCGGTTACGCCTGCCGCGACACCGGAACTGCGGTGGCCGCGGCGCTTCTTGCCGTGCGCCATAGGTCCTCCGCCGAACAGTCCACCATGATTCGCGGCTAATCGCACGCCAAATGCCACGTCCACACCGTGTCGCTCCGGTGAACAAACCGGGGGCTGGCTGGTCGGCCACGACAAATAGACCACAATGGAGGGGATGGATCAGATGCCGAAGTCTTTCTACGACGCGGTCGGCGGCGCCAAAACCTTCGACGCGATCGTGTCGCGTTTCTATGCGCAGGTCGCCGAGGACGAAGTACTGCGGCGGGTGTACCCCGAAGATGACTTAGCCGGCGCCGAGGAACGATTGCGGATGTTCCTCGAGCAGTACTGGGGCGGCCCACGAACCTACTCGGAGCAGCGCGGCCACCCCCGATTGCGGATGCGGCATGCCCCGTTTCGGATCTCGCTCATCGAACGCGACGCCTGGCTGCGGTGCATGCATACGGCTGTGGCCTCCATCGACTCAGAAACGCTCGATGACGAGCACCGTCGAGAGTTGCTGGATTATCTGGAGATGGCCGCTCACTCGCTGGTCAACTCCCCGTTTTGATGGACCAACACCAGCGACCGGATCCAATGGGCCCCGGCTCTCCTCGCGCCAGCGCTCGTCGACCGGAGCCAGATCCGATGGGCGAGCCGTGGTGGTCGCGAGCCGTGTTCTACCAGGTCTATCCCCGATCGTTCGCCGACAGCAACGGCGACGGGGTGGGCGACCTGGACGGGTTGGCGAGCCGGCTTGACCACCTGCAACAGCTCGGTGTCGACGCGATCTGGATCAACCCGGTCACCGTCTCGCCGATGGCAGACCACGGATACGACGTCGCCGATCCCCGCGACATCGACCCACTCTTCGGCGGGATGCCGGCGTTCGAACGGTTGGTCGCTGCGGCACACCGGCAGGGCATCAAAGTCACCATGGACGTGGTGCCCAACCACACCAGTTCGGCGCACCCATGGTTTCAGGCCGCGCTGGCTGACCTCCCGGGTAGCCCGGCGCGGGATCGCTATTTCTTTCGCGACGGGCGGGGCCCCGACGGGTCGCTGCCGCCGAACAACTGGGAGTCGGTGTTCGGCGGGCCGGCCTGGACCCGAGTGCGCGAACCGGACGGCAACCCGGGCCAGTGGTACCTGCACCTTTTCGACACCGAACAGCCGGACCTGAACTGGGACAACCCGGAAATCCTTGACGACTTCGAGAAAACACTGCGCTTCTGGCTGGACCGCGGCGTGGATGGCTTCCGCATCGACGTGGCGCACGGCATGGCCAAGCCCCCGGGCCTGCCGGACTCACCGGACCTGGGCATCGAGGTGCTGCACCACCGCGATGACGACCCGCGCTTCAACCACCCGAATGTGCACGCGATTCACCGCGACATCCGCACGGTGATCGACGAGTACCCCGGAGCGGTAACCGTCGGCGAGGTGTGGGTACACGACAACGCCCGCTGGGCGGAGTATCTGCGGCCCGACGAACTGCATCTCGGCTTCAATTTCCGGCTGGCGCGAACCGAGTTCGACGCCGCCGAGATCCGCGACGCGGTGGCGAACTCCCTGGCCGCCGCGGCGCTGCAGAACGCGACCCCAACCTGGACGCTGGCCAATCACGATGTGGGACGGGAGGTTAGCCGCTACGGCGGCGGCGAGATCGGGCTGCGCCGGGCCAAGGCGATGGCGGTGGTGATGCTCGCCCTGCCGGGCGTGGTCTTCCTCTACAACGGCCAGGAACTGGGTTTGCCCGACGTGGACCTGCCCGACGAGGTGCTGCAGGATCCGACGTGGGAACGCTCGGGACGCACCGAACGCGGTCGCGATGGCTGCCGGGTGCCGATTCCCTGGTCGGGCAACATTCCCCCGTTCGGGTTCTCGACGTGTCCAGACACCTGGTTGCCGATGCCGCCGGAATGGGCGGCGCTGACCGCCGAAAAACAACGCGCTGATGCCGGCTCGACCTTGTCGTTTTTTCGACTTGCACTCAGATTACGTAGGGAACGAAATGAATTCGACGGCGACGTCGACTGGCTGGCCGCGCCCGACGATGCGCTGATATTCCGGCGTCACGGCGGGGGTTTGGTGTGCGCGCTCAACGCCGCTGAGCGTCCGCTGGCGCTGCCGGCAGGTGAACCCATCCTGGCCAGCGCACCGTTGACCGACGCCACGTTGCCACCCAATGCCGCGGCCTGGCTGGTGTAGCGGCATTCCGAGCTATGCCTGCCCGACATATAAGCGCATACGCATCCTAGGCGGGCACCGTCTAGGTATGATGATGCGGATCGCCGTGCGGCTACCCGGGGAAGTCATCACCTTCGTCGATAGCGAGGTCAGCCAAATCCGCATACCCAGCCGGCGCGCCGCAGTGGTGTTGCGTGCCTCGAACGCGAGCGACGCCGCGATTCTTACCGCCACCGAACCCAATCACCACCTCGACGCACTCGCCGGACAGGCCGCAAAGCTAGCACCAACATCGATTGATGCGGCTCATCCAGCTCGCCCAGCTAGACGAGACCCGTGCCTTTACCCGCGAACTGGCCAGGCCTTACCTCGCACCGGGTAACCGTGGCACCCACCTCGAGCAGCGTAGCCAGCGAACTGCTCATGCCCTGGCCGAGCGCTGCCGCTAGCGGTGTGGTCGGCTGGCGCACCACCGCGACCGCCAGTCAGCGATACCATCGGCCGATGTCGGATACTCCGTTCGCCGAGCCCTATCCCGAGCAGCGGCCCCCCTGGGGTGTCCCGCCACCAGGTTGGGACGGATCGTCGCGGCCAGCGCCCTCGACGACTCCTCGATCGCCCGGGCGGTGGTCTCTAGTGGCGGCCCTAGCCCTTGCGGTCGTCTCATTAGGCGTGGGCATCGTCGGATGGTTTCATCGGCAACCGCACGACAAGCCATCACCGGCCCCATCCGCGCCGACGTTCACCAGCCAACAGATTTCCGACGCGAAAGAAAACGTCTGCGCCGCACACCGGATCGTGCGCCAGGCGGCCGTGCTGAATACCAATCAGGCCAACCCGGTACCCGGAGACCCGACCGGCGATTTGGCGGTGGCAGCCAACGCCCGCCTGGCGCTGTATAGCGGCGGCGACTACCTGCTGAGGCGTCTCACCGCCGAGCCAGCGACTCCTGCCGAGTTGCGCGATGCCGTCCGCTCGCTCGCCAACGCTCTACAAGAGCTTGCAGTGAACTATCTCGCTGGAGCTCCCGATTCCGTGGTAACTCCCCTGCGGCTGGCGCTGGAAAGGGACACCAGAGCCGTGGATCCGCTATGCGTGTGACGGCGATCCGGAAATGAACCATCCTCGCCCATCAGCGCAGCACCAGCGCCGCGTGGCCGCGATGCCGATAAACCGAGCCGAAGCGGGCGTCCAGACGCAACCACGCCGGCGATATCCGGACCCGGATCAGCTCGTCGGCGCTGATCGTTTCTGCGGACTGGGGAAGGAAACCCATTGCGGTCAAAGCGAACACACAGCGCATGGGTAGCCCAACGACGACATCGGCCGAGCTGACCTGGATGACCTCCTGATCGAGCAGCGATACCGGCGGACCAGCCGAACTCCCGTGCTCCTTGGCCAGCCGCGCGCCACGGTGCGCCAGGTCCAACATCACCCGGGCCGGTACGTCGTCGAGATAGGTGAAGCCGGACTCCGGCGGCAACCCACCCCGCCACGCGGAGTCCATCGAGTAACCGGGATCGACATAGCCCGAGGCATCCGTTGTGGCCAGACCGTGCGCGAGTGACCGTGCGGCCACCGACAGATCGTCGGGTCGCACCTTGCCGGCCACCACCCGACTGGCCAGCACGTCGAAGCCCGTTGCTACCCAAGCCGATAGCAATCCGGTAGACCGCGCGCGAATACGGATAACGGCGGCATCGTCGAGCCGAAGCGCGTGATCCACGAACGTGGCCAGA
The DNA here is from genome assembly GCF_000195955.2 of Mycobacterium tuberculosis H37Rv. Classification (GTDB taxonomy): domain Bacteria; phylum Actinomycetota; class Actinomycetes; order Mycobacteriales; family Mycobacteriaceae; genus Mycobacterium; species Mycobacterium tuberculosis. The sequence goes on from NC_000962.3 coordinate 2,776,923, forward strand.
TCCGCGCGGTGAGCCGGGTCAGGGAGCCACAACCCACGCTCAACCACCCCGCCTATCCCCGAAACCACCGTTGCAGGTACTCGCGATGGTGTGGCGATAGTCGAACCAACCGCTGTTCCTCGATATGGAACGCGGCCAGCTGCGACTCGGCGATGACCGCAGGCCTCGAGTCTGGCTCCGCGTTGACCGACCGCACCTCGTACCCGAGCGTGAAGTCGACCGCCCGCAGCCGCTTGGTCCAGATCGTCACCTGTAGCGGCGAGTCGGACAACCGCAGTTGACCCTTGTAGGTCACCCGGACATCGGCGATCAGCAGCCCGGTGGACGTGATGTCGGCTCCGAAAGCATCCTTAAGAAACGGGACCCGTGCCTCTTCGAGAATCGTGACCATGGTGGCGTGGTTGACGTGCTGATACATGTCGATGTCAGACCAGCGCACCCCCACCGGCGTGACGAACCCGACGCTCACCCCGAGATTCCTCGCCCGCTTGTCCGTGTCATGCGGCGGATCTGCCGCGCGGCGACCGACAACGTCGCCAGATCCTTCTGGCCGCTGGCACGGATGTCGTCGAGTGTCCGACGTGCCCGCGCCACCCGGGAGGCGCTGAGGTGTTCCCACTCGGCGATCTTTTGCTCGCTACTCTCGCCGGGTTCCCCCACGGCCAGCACGTCGAAACACAACGACCGTAGCGCACCGTAAATATCGTCGCGAATCGCCAAGCGCGCCAACGAATGCCAGCGGTCGTGTCGGGGCAGCTGGGATACCGCGGTCAGCAGGCCATCGGTGCCCAGCCGGTCCATCAGGGCGAAATAGGTGTCAGCGACCTCGGCGGCGTCGATGTCGGCGATGTCGGCGATGTCGATGATGTCGAGCAGGCTGTACCGGTACAGGCCGGTCGAGACACGGTAGGCCAAGTCTTCAGGCACACCCTGCGATGCGAATTCCGCAGCTGTCTTTTCGACGATGGCCTTGTCATCACCACGCAACCACTCCGACATGCGCGGTGTCAGTGCCTTGACCATGGCCGCGAATCGGTTGATCTCGGCGCCGACGGCCAAGGGCTGCGGACGGTAGTTGAGCAGCCAGCGTCCGGCACGGTCGATCAGCCGACGGGTGTCCAGCGTCAACCTGTCTGACAGCGCGATTGGCAGGTTCGCCGCACGGATCCGGCGCCAAATGTGACCGACACCGAAGATGGCATCGGTGGCGACATAGGTGCGCACGGCATCGATCGGCGTGACACCAACGTCTTCGGCGATCCGGAACGCATAGGTGATGCCGGCGGTATCCACCAGATCGTTGATCAGCATGGTGGTGACGATCTCGCGGCGCAGCTGGTGGGAACGGATCTCCGGGGTGAACCGTTCGCGCAGCGCCGTCGGGAAATAACGAGGCAACCTGGAAGCGAAGACATCCTGATCCGGTAGTTCGGTGGCTAGCACCTCCTCTTTGAGCCCCAGCTTGACGTGCGCCATCAGCGTGGCGAGTTCGGGCGAGGTGAGCCCGATGCCGGCCTCGGAGCGCCGGGCAATCTCCTTCTCCGACGGCAGCGCTTCCAATTCGCGGTTGACCCCGCGCTCAGCCACCAAATACTTGATCTGCATTGCGTGCACCGGCAGCAGGCTGGCCGCGTTGGCGCGACTGGTGCCCATCAAGTCGTTCTGATCTTCGTTGTCGGCGAGCACCAGTTGCGCTACCTCGTCGGTCATTGACTCGAGCAGCTGTGTGCGTTCGTCGGCTTTGACCGTGCCGGCGCTCACCAGCGAGTCGATCAGGATCTTGATGTTGACCTCGTGGTCCGAGCAGTCCACGCCGGCGGAGTTGTCCAGCGCGTCGGTGTTGATCCGGCCGCCGGACAGATCGAATTCGACACGGCCCAACGCCGTCACTCCGAGATTGCCACCTTCGCCAATGACCTTGGCGCGCACTTGATTCGCGTTGACTCGCACCGGATCGTTGGCGCGATCGCCGACATCAGCATCCGACTCTGACTCGGCCTTGATGTAAGTGCCGATGCCGCCGTTGAACAGCAGGTCCACCGGCGCCCGCAGAATCGCCCGAATAAGGTTGGGCGGGGCCATCTCGGCGGCCCCCCCGTCAACTGAGCCGTCGATGCCGAGGACGGCGCGGACCTGCGCGCTGAGCGGGATGGCTTTCTGTTCGCGGCTGTACACCCCGCCGCCCTCGCTGATCAGAGACCTGTCATAGTCGCTCCAGCTGGACCGGGGCAACTCGAACATCCGCCGGCGTTCGGCCCACGACACCGCGGCATCGGGGTTGGGGTCGAGGAAGATGTGGCGGTGGTCGAAGGCGGCGATCAGCCGGATGTGCTTGCTCAGCAACATGCCGTTGCCGAATACGTCGCCGCTCATGTCGCCGATTCCCACGACGGTGAAATCCTGGGTCTGGGTGTCGATCCCGATCTCTCGGAAATGCCGTTTTACGGCCTCCCAGGCCCCCCGGGCGGTGATGCCCATGGCCTTGTGGTCGTAGCCCACCGATCCGCCCGAGGCGAACGCGTCGCCCAGCCAGAACCCATAGGACTTGGCGACATCGTTGGCGATATCGGAAAAGGTGGCAGTACCTTTGTCGGCGGCCACTACCAAGTAGGCGTCGTCGCCGTCACGTCGCACCACCTCGGGCGGGGGGTTGACGCTTGCGGTCGCATGATCGACGTTGTCGGTGACATCGAGCAACCCGGAGATGAACAGCTGATAGCAGGCGACCCCTTCGGCGCGGGTGGCGTCGCGGTCGGCGGCGGGGTCGCCGGTGGGCAGCGGGGGACGCTTGACCACGAACCCGCCCTTGGCCCCGACCGGCACGATGACGGCGTTCTTCACCGCTTGCGCCTTGACCAATCCGAGAATCTCGGTTCGGAAATCGTCACGGCGGTCCGACCAGCGCAACCCGCCACGCGCAACTGGGCCGAACCTCAGATGCACGCCTTCGACGCGGGGCGAATACACAAAAATCTCGTACCGGGGACGCGGCAGCGGAAGTTCGTCGATCAACTGGGCATTGAGTTTCAGCGCCAATACATCACGGCAGCGGGCCGAACCCTGGCGTGTCACAAAGTAATTGGTGCGCAACGTGGCCTGAACCAACGACGCGAAGGCGCGCAGGATCCGGTCGGTGTCCAGGCTCACCAGCGCGTCGATGTCCGCGGCGACAGCGGCAGCGGCCGCTTGGGCATCGCGATTGCTCGCCGACCCCGACGGCACCGGAACGAAAAGCGCTTCGAACAGATCGACCAAAGACCGAACGGTAGCAGGGTGCTCGTTGAGCACCGATTCAATGTAGGACTGGCTGTACGGGAAGCCCGCCTGGCGCAGGTACTTCGCGTAGGCACGGAGCAGCACGACCTGCTGCCAAGTCAGCCCGGCACGCATCACCAGCTCGTTGAATCGGTCGATTTCGACCCGGCCGTGCCAGATCGCGGTCACCGCCTCGGCGAATCGGTGCGCGGTCGCGGCCCGCTCGGCAACCGTCGGGGCCAACGGGATCGTGGGATGCGGCGAGATCTTGAACTGATAGATCCAGACCGGCAGACCGTCCGGCCGGGTGACGGAGAACGGTCGCTCTTCGAGCACCACGACTCCCATGCTTTGCAGCATCGGCAGCAGCTGGCTCAGCGAAGCGGTGCGCCCACCGAGGAACCAGGTCAACTGGGCGACACCCTGCTCGTCGCGTTCGGAAAACACCAGCTTGACCGAATCGTCGGTCAGCTCCGTGATGACCGCAATGTCGCCAATGGCATCGGCCGGGGTGACGGCCTGTTTGTAGGCCTCGGAGAAGGCGGCAGCGTAATGCATAGCGTCGGCCTGTCCGACGGAGCCAGCCGCCGCCGCCGCGCCGATCAAACGGTCGGCCCAGGTTCGCGCGGCTTCGGTCAGCAGACCCTGGATCCGGATCCGGTTGGCTTCGGAAACGTCCACCGGCGGGGCGGCCGCCCCTTCTCCTGCCACACCCACTTCGGGTAGCCGCACCATGAAATGCATGAGTGCCCAAGGTGATTCACTGACCCGAGCGGTGAACTCCAGTCGTGTTCCCCCGAACTCGCGGACAAGGATGTCCTCGAATTGCATGCGCACGGCGGTGGTGTAGCGATCTCGGGGCATGTAGACCAGGCACGACACGAAGTACTGCAACCGATCCGCGCGCAGGAACAACAACGCCTGCCGTTGCGATCCCAAGTCCACCACGGCCCTGGCCATGGTCAGCAGGCGCTGCGCGCTCAGGGTGAACAGCTCCGGTCGCGGGACGGTCTGGATGACGTCGAGCAGCAATTGGCCTGGGTGGCTGGGATCGCTTTCGGCCATCGCCAGCGCCTCGCGGACCCGGCGCGAGATCGTCGGGATCTCCAGCACGTCCGCATTCATGGCCGCGACGCTGAAGAGCCCGACGAAGCGGTGCTCGACCACGCTGCCGTCGACGTATTCGCGGACCGCGATGGCATAGGGATAGGCGCCGTAACGCAGGTAGCTGCCGACCCGCGCTTGGGCCAACACCAGCAGTTTGTCGTCGTCGGTCAGCCGGGGACGCGAACCGGTGCGGCCCCGCAGGACGCCCATACCGCTTGACCCCTCGCCGTAGACCATCCCGTCAGCCACCCGGCACCGTTGGTAGCCCAGCAGCAGGAAGTTCCCGTCACCCAGCCAACGCAACAGTTCCCCGACGTCTTGTCGGTCGGGCGCGGAAAATCGGCCGCCGGCATTGGATTCGACTTCTCCCGCCAGCTCGCTCAGGGTGGCGATCAGCGCTGTGGCGTCGGTGGCCACCCGCTGGACGTCGGCCAGCACCTTGGGCAGCAACCGCTCCACCTCGGCGAGGCCTTTGTGATCAACGGCGGGCGAGAGCGCTACGTGCATCCAGGCCTCACCCAGGTGCGGCGACGTGCCCTCGGCCTTCGGTTCGATGCGCAGCAGCTCTCCCGTGGGGCTGCGGTGCACGTCGAACACCGGGGTCAGAATCGCCGCGTAGGCGATTCCAAGCCGGTGCAGCAGCACCGTAACGGAATCCATCAGCATGCCGCCGTGCTCGGCGACCACCTGCAGCGCCGGACCGAACCCCGCGGGATCGTCCGCCCGATAGACGGCGACACAGCTTTCACCGGCCGCGCGGTGCCGGCCAAGCCGATAATGTGCGCCCAGCATGGCGGGCGTCAGCAGGGAGGCTGGAAGCCAACTGGCCTCGGCGGCCTTGGTGGCTTCCGACGAGTCGTCGCGCGGTCCTCGATAGCTGTCGATGTAGGCCTTCGAGATCCAGTCAGGAATGTCCGCACTCGCGGTGAACGTGGTCCACGCCTCAACATCCTGCTTAGCCCCGGGATCGATCGTCATGCCGATTGCTCCCAACTCACGACGGGTACCGCTCGATTCAATTTTCCCGCTCCTGGGTGCGGCGTTCCGGACGCATCGTCACGGGGCGTGGGCGAAGCTAACATTAGCCGCGCGTCAGCTTGCGGTGGGTGACCCTATGCGGTCGAGCGGCGTCGACACCGAGCCGTTCCACCTTGTTCTCCTCGTAGGCGCCGAAGTTGCCCTCGAACCAGAACCACTTCGCCTCGTTGTCGTCGTCACCCTCCCACGCCAGGATGTGCGTGCACGTGCGGTCAAGAAACCAGCGATCGTGCGAAATCACCACGGCGCAGCCGGGGAAGTTCAGCAGAGCATTCTCCAGCGAACCCAGAGTCTCGACATCCAGGTCGTTCGTCGGTTCGTCGAGCAGAATCAGGTTGCCGCCCTGTTTGAGCGTCAACGCAAGGTTGAGCCTGTTGCGCTCCCCGCCGGATAGCACACCGGCCGGTTTTTGCTGGTCCGGTCCCTTAAACCCGAATGCCGACACGTAGGCCCGTGACGGCACTTCGGTTTGACCGACCTGGATATAGTCCAGACCGTCCGAGACAACCTCCCAGACGGTCTTCCGCGGATCGATGCCAGCACGGGCCTGGTCCACGTAACTCAGCTTGACGGTCTCGCCGACCTTGACGCTGCCGCTGTCCGGTGTCTCGAGCCCGACGATGGTTTTGAACAGTGTGGTCTTGCCTACCCCGTTGGGCCCAATGACGCCGACGATGCCATTGCGGGGCAAGCTGAACGACAGGTCCTTGATCAGGGCGCGCCCGTCGTAGCCCTTATCGAGGTGGTCGACCTCAACCACCACGTTGCCTAGGCGGGGCCCGACCGGGATCTGAATCTCCTCGAAGTCGAGCTTGCGGGTCTTCTCCGCCTCGGCTGCCATCTCCTCGTAGCGCTGCAGGCGCGCCTTGCTTTTGGCCTGGCGCGCCTTGGCCCCGGACCGGACCCAAGCCAACTCCTCGGTCAACCGCTTTTGCAGCTTCGCGTCCTTGCGGCCTTGCACCGCGAGCCGCTCGGCTTTTTTCTCCAGATAGGTCGAGTAGTTGCCCTCATAGGGGTAGGCGCGGCCACGATCGAGCTCCAGGATCCATTCCGCGACGTTGTCCAGGAAGTAACGGTCGTGGGTGACCGCCAGGATCGCACCGGGGTAGCTGGCCAGATGCTGTTCGAGCCACTGCACACTTTCCGCGTCTAGGTGGTTGGTCGGCTCGTCGAGCAACAACAGGTCGGGTTTGGACAACAGCAGTTTGCACAGCGCCACCCGGCGACGCTCGCCACCGGATAGGTTGGTTACCGGCTCGTCGGCCGGCGGACAGCGCAGCGCATCCATGGCCTGCTCGAGCTGCGCGTCGAGGTCCCACGCGTCGGCGTGGTCCAGTTCCTCTTGCAGCCGACCCATCTCTTCCATCAGCTCGTCGGTGTAGTCGGTGGCCATCAATTCGGCGACCTCGTTGAAGCGGTCGAGCTTGATCTTGATGTCCCCCATGCCCTCTTCCACATTGCCGCGAACGGTCTTGTCCTCGTTCAGCGGCGGTTCCTGTTGCAGGATGCCCACGGTGGCGCCGGTGGCCAGGAAGGCATCGCCGTTGTTCGGCTTGTCCAAACCGGCCATGATCCGCAAGACGCTCGACTTACCGGCCCCGTTGGGGCCGACGACACCGATCTTGGCGCCCGGATAGAAACTCAACGTCACGTCGTCGAGGATCACCTTATCGCCGTGCGCCTTGCGGACCTTCTTCATCGTGTAGATGAACTCAGCCATGCCGCGGTGTTGCCTTTCTGGTCCTTCGGGTTACCTCGCGAACCATCCTAGGCACCGCCGGGGCAGCATCGAGGCGACCCCTAAGCCGATATGGGCAGGGGGTTGTGGCCAGTGATGGCGTCGTCGACCACGACATCGGAAACCGAGTCGGCTGCCGACGCTGGGGCGTCGGCGGCACCGGCCGCCCCGGTCCCCGTGGCGGCCGGGAGATCACCGGCGCTTGGACCGGTGTAGGCCGGCTTTTCGATGCGCACGATCACGCGCGACAAATCCGGCCCTACCGACGTCGCCCGCATCTCCAGCGACGAGCGACGAATGCCGTCCCGGTCCTCATATTCACTGGTGTACACGTGTCCCACCACAATCACCGGTGCGCCCTTGCCCAATGCTGCGCCCACCCCGGTGACCAGCCTTCCCCAGCAATTGACGGTGATAAACAGCGAGTTGCCGGGCTCCCAACCGCCGTCGCTGGTGCGCCGGCGCGAATTGCTGGCCACCCGGAACTTGACGACCTCTTGATCACCGACTTTGCGGCGCTGCAAATCGTTGACGATGTGACCGACCACGGTCAGTGAACCGCCCCGGTGAGTCCGGAGACTCTCTGATCTGAGACCTCAGCCGGCGGCTGGTCTCTGGCGTTGAGCGTAGTAGGCAGCCTCGAGTTCGACCGGCGGGACGTCGCCGCAGTACTGGTAGAGGCGGCGATGGTTGAACCAGTCGACCCAGCGCGCGGTGGCCAACTCGACATCCTCGATGGACCGCCAGGGCTTGCCGGGTTTGATCAGCTCGGTCTTGTATAGGCCGTTGATCGTCTCGGCTAGTGCATTGTCATAGGAGCTTCCGACCGCTCCGACCGACGGTTGGATGCCTGCCTCGGCGAGCCGCTCGCTGAACCGGATCGATGTGTACTGAGATCCCCTATCCGTATGGTGGATAACGTCTTTCAGGTCGAGTACGCCTTCTTGTTGGCGGGTCCAGATGGCTTGCTCGATCGCGTCGAGGACCATGGAGGTGGCCATCGTGGAAGCGACCCGCCAGCCCAGGATCCTGCGAGCGTAGGCGTCGGTGACAAAGGCCACGTAGGCGAACCCTGCCCAGGTCGACACATAGGTGAGGTCTGCTACCCACAGCCGGTTAGGTGCTGGTGGTCCGAAGCGGCGCTGGACGAGATCGGCGGGACGGGCTGTGGCCGGATCAGCGATCGTGGTCCTGCGGGCTTTGCCGCGGGTGGTCCCGGACAGGCCGAGTTTGGTCATCAGCCGTTCGACGGTGCATCTGGCCACCTCGATGCCCTCACGGTTCAGGGTTAGCCACACTTTGCGGGCACCGTAAACACCGTAGTTGGCGGCGTGGACGCGGCTGATGTGCTCCTTGAGTTCGCCATCGCGCAGCTCGCGGCGGCTGGGCTCCCGGTTGATGTGGTCGTAGTAGGTCGATGGGGCGATCGGCACACCCAGCTCGGTCAGCTGTGTGCAGATCGACTCGACACCCCACCGCAAACCATCGGGGCCCTCGCGGTGGCCCTGATGATCGGCGATGAACCGGGTAATTAGCGTGCTGGCCGGTCGAGCTCGGCCGCGAAGAAAGCCGACGCGGTCTTTAAAATCGCGTTCGCCCTTCGCAATTCGGCGTTGTCCCGCCGCAAGCGCTTCAGCTCAGCGGATTCTTCGGTCGTGGTCCCGGGCCGTGCGCCGGCATCGACCTGCGCCTGGCGCACCCACTTACGCACCGTCTCCGCGCAGCCAACACCAAGTAGACGGGCGACCTCACTGATCGCTGCCCACTCCGAATCGTGCTGACCGCGGATCTCTGCGACCATCCGCACCGCCCGCTCACGCAGCTCCGGCGGGTACCTCCTCGATGAACCACCTGACATGACCCCATCCTTTCCAAGAACTGGAGTCTCCGGACATGCCGGGGCGGTTCACAGTGGCGTTTCGAACATTTGCTCATTCCTTTCCTAGTTGCGTTGGCACAGTTGCGTTGGCACCGGGTGATTCCGCGAACTGCCCACGCATATGCCGAGTGCTATTCACCTCGGCCACACCGACATTTGCCGGGATGAGACCGTCGCCGCGCGCAATCCTGTGAATGAAGCGGTAACTGTGGATTAACCAATTAATTGGCCGCTTGGCCTGCAAACCTGGGAACCAGACCGAAACCTCGCTCAGTATTCACAAAACGGTCCAATGGGGCAGGGTGACGGCGATAACATCCCAATGACCGTGATTCTTCGAACCATGGCGACGTACGGGCCACGACAACCTGCCATCGAAGGGGCGACGACAATGAAGACAAGGAACCCACGGACGCTGCTAACCTGGCTGCTCGGCGCGATAGTTACTGGGTTGTACGTGGTTTTCGCTACGGGCTGCCAATTGCAAGCGCCCGCGCCTCCCACTCCGGAAATAGGTTGGTCGGGCCCGCAGGCTCCACTGCCGGCGCCGGATGCGGCGCCAACGCACCTCGGCGTCTAGCCGATCGCGGCGGACAAGTCGCCCGGCACCCAGGGCGAGCAGGGCTTCACGACAGCTAGTGAGCTATAGACGACTTCGTGTTAGCGCCGCTGGCGGGGACGTTGGCGCTGATGGGGATCGAGTTCCTCAGCTGCCCGTGGACAAGAACCGCACCCCGCAGCGAGTCGGCATGGACACTCGCGACGCCGCCACGAGTCTGGCGGTGTACGCCCATTGCGCGCGTCACGCGCCCACTGACCCAGTTCACTGGGGTGCCGTTCGCCGTGCTCGCGGCGGCGCTCACGGCGCTGCATCTGACGGCATGGCGCACCGCATTCGGTTTTTCTGAGCGCTGGGAAAATGGCCAGCCGTCTGGCTCATGGCGTCTACGCAACGCCACGCCCCCAACACGTTCTTAGATTCGGTCGCGTCCTTGACGCGCTTTGAACTCGCAGGCGACGAACTGGTTGCGCGCGATCTGCTCGACATAGTCGAAATCCCGCAGAATGTTTCGTAACTCCCGCCGGAAGGCGACCCTACGTTCGGCGAGGTCGGCCGCCGGCGCTATCAGCTCCTGATCGACGGCGACCTGGCGTGCAGTGGCGAACAGCAGCGTCGATACCGGTTCGCTGCTGCGGACCCGGCCCTGTGCCACAAACTGACGGCCGAGGCCGAGCGCCAGCTCCGTCAACTCCTCAGGACCGATGTCAGGCGGAGCATCGCGCAACACGTCGGCAACGATCTCATAGGCTTCGAAGAAGACCCGCAACATCGCGTCCGACATCAGCGGCCGTTTGGCATACAGCATCGCGTCGATCTCATTGCCCCCGACGCCAAGATGATCCTCCCAGTCTTGGTGCCAGGCCATCTCTTGGGCGATGTTGGCCCGAAACGCCGTGGAATCCGCGAAATAGAAGTCGAACTTCAGCAGATCCCGCAACCGCATCGCCTGGGCCCAGAACGCGGCGACGCGGTCACCTTCGGCGTGCTTGGCATGGGCCAGCGCGAGCTCGACGATCGAGGTCTCCAAAAACGCATGGATCACCGAGTTCCGGTAGAACGCCGCGGCGTGCTCGTCGTCAGGCGCTATGTACCATACCGGCTCCCGGCCACTGTCGACCCGAGTGACCGGGTGGCCGTTGGACAACGCGTCCGCCGCCGCACGGACGCCTTCGCGCGAGCGCAGTCGCAATGCGCTTGTCGAAACCGGCGATTGTTTGCGTTCCAGATAGTCCAGTGAGTCCTGCAACGTGTGGTGCAGCTGGTCGAGCGTCAACGCGGTGCCGCGGGTGGTGAGCAGCAGTGCGGACACCAAACCCGTCGCGGTCACCGGCGTCGCCTGCAAAATCCTCCAGGCCACCTCGAACGACATCTTCTGCAACGCAAGCCGTTTCGCGGCCGGATCCTGGGTCAGCTCGCCGTGCGGTGCGCCGAGGTACTGGCGCATCGAGACCGCTTCGGGGAAGCGAACGTAGATCTTGCCGAAGTTGCGTTCCCCCTGCGCCTTGATGAAGTTGTAGAGCCAGCGCAAACCTTCGGGCGTCTTCTCCGCGCCACGCGCGTAGGCGGCGTATTCGGTGATCTCGTGCAGCTGATCGAAGCAAATCGAAACCCCCTGCAGCAGGATGTCGTCACTGCGGCCGTCCAGGTAAGCATCGGCCACGTAGCTCATCAAACCGAGCTTGGGCGGCAACATCTTTCCGGTGCGCGACCGGGTGCCTTCGATGGACCAGCTCAGGTTGAACCGCTTCTCGACCACGTAGCCCACGTACTCCTTGAGCACGTACTTATACAGTGGGTCGTTGCCGATATTGCGCCGGATGAAGATCATCCCCGAGCGCCGCATGAGGGGTCCCATGAGACCGAACGACAGGTTGATGCCGCCGAACATGTGCACCGGCGGTAACCGGTTGTCCTGCATGGCCACCGGTACCACCACGCCGTCGATGTAGGACCGGTGCGAGAACAGCAGGACCGCCGGATGAGCCTCCAGTGCGGCGCGCATCGCCGCGACCTGATACTCGTCGTAGTCGAATTCCGGATCGAAGCCGCGGCTAGCCAGCCTGCCGAGGACGGAAACCAGGTCTACCGACACCTGGCTCCATCCGGTGGAGAGTTCGTCGAGCATCTTCCCGGCATCTTCGACCGTGGCGCCCGGAATCCGGTCCAGGCCGGCACGAAATCGTGCGGACGCCAACATCTCCGGCTTCACCAGCCGGGGAGATTTGTATTGCGGTCCAAGGATCCGATATTCGGCGCGCGCCAGCGCCAACAGCGCTCGGCGGCTGACGAACTGGGCGAAATCGCGCTTGTGCTCTGCCACCGTGGTATCGCGCCACTGCTGGCGCAGTTCGGACACCTTGGCCGACTCGCCGGCCACCACCCGCGCGCGCCTGGGATCGGTACGCAGGATGCGACGCTGCTGACGCTGGCTGGGATGGTAGGGATCCCGACCCGGGAGCAGTGCGGCCACCTTGCCCGCCCGGCTGCGATCGGCGGGAGGCAGCCAGATCACCCGAACCGGCACGATAGAACGGTCCTCGCCAGATTGCGGGCTGGATGCGAAGCCGGGCTCGAGCTGCTCGACCAGTGCCGTCAGCGCCGCCGGCGGAGCGTTGCGCGGTGGCAGCTTCAATATGTCGAACTTCGAGTCCGGATGGCGTGCACGCTGCTGGCCCAGCCAGCCCATGATCAGCTCCATCTCGACCGGCGTCGCCGTGGAAGCCAGCACCAGTGTGTCCTCGGCAGTAAGCACCGCGCTGGCATCGGCCGCCGGTTTGGTCACGACCGTCCTTTGGCGCTAGAGCTTGGCGATGCGGAGGCCTCACCATCCTTGCCAGCGATCTTAGATTCGCTGGGTTTGGCCTTCGGCGATGCCTTCTTTGTAGCCGCCTTCGTCGCGGCCGCGCCTTTATTGGCGGCGCTTTTGGCGGGAGCCTTCTTAGCCGGCACCCTTTTCGCGGTGGCCTTGGCGACCTGAGCCCTGGCTTTTCTGGCGGCCTTCTGCTCGGCGTACAGATCGACCGCGGGCAACCCATCGACCGGCCAGTCCGCCAGCGTGTCCAGATACAGCTGGCGCACCTCGGCGATACGATCCGGCAGGGCGTCCAGGGTCCAGTCATCGACCGGAATCGGCGGAAACACCGCGACGTCGACCGTGCCCGGATTGATCGTGGTGGAGTTGCGCGAGGCGACGATCTCCGCATTGCGGATCACGATCGGCACGATCGGGATCTTCGCGGCCATGGCGATACGGAAGGGCCCCTTCTTGAATGACCCGACTTCGGTGGTATCCAACCGGGTACCTTCGGGAGCGATCACGATCGATAGTCCATTGCGGGCGCGCTCCTCAACCGTGTGCAGTGTCTCCACCGCGGCGACCGGATCATCACGGTCGATGAACACACCGTCCAGCAACTTCCCCAGCGTGCCCATGATCGGGTCGCTCGCCAGTTCCTTCTTGCCCACCCCAACCCAGTTGTCGCGCACCAGCGCACCGGCAATGACCGGGTCAACCTGGTTGCGGTGGTTGAAGATAAAGACGGCGGGCCGCTGGGCGGTCAGATTCTCTTTTCCGATCACATTCAGGTGCACGCCGCTGGTCGCCAGCAGCAGCTGAGAGAAGGTGGAGGTAAAGAAATTCACGCCGCGGCGCCGGCTACCGGTCAGCACACCGATCCCTACCGCGCCGGCCGCGACCGGGACGATGGTGCTCAGACCGGCAAGTGTCCGCAACTGCCGCCGGATGCCCACACCGCCGCGACTGTTGAACTTCAAGATCGGCCAGCCCCGTCGCTTGGCGACCGCGGCCATCTTTCCTTCCGGATTGGTCGGTCGCGGATTGCCCACCAGATACATCAGGGCGACGTCCTCGTCACCGTCGGCATAGAAGTAACTGTCTTTGAGATCGATGTCGTGCTCGGCCGCAAAGCGTTGCACCGCAGTGGCTTTGCCCGGACACCACAAAATTGGCTTCAGCACACCCCCGGTGAGTATCCCGTCCTCGTTGGTCTCGAACTTGTTGGTGAGCATGTTGTTGATCCCCAGAAAACGTGCGACTGGGCCAACTTGGATGGTCAGCGCCGACGAGCTGAGGACCACGGTGTGGCCGCGGGCCACGTGAGCCCGGACCAGTTCCCGCATTTCCGGGTAGATCCGGGACTCGATCCGCTGGGCGAATAGCCGCTCGCCGATTTCTTCCAGGTCGGTCAAGAGCCGCCCGGCCAGCGCCGCGGCGGCCTTTCCGATAAGGTCTTCGAACTCGATTCGCCCGAGCGTGTGATTCAGGCCGGCCTGAACCATACCGAGCAGCTCGCCCACGCCCATATCGCGGCGCCGCAGCCTCTCCTGGGTGAGGATGACGGCCGTGAAGCCGGCGACCAGCGTGCCGTCCAGGTCGAAAAACGCACCGACCTTCGGGCCGGCAGGACTGGCCAGAATCTCGGCTACCGAACCGGGTAGGCGCAAATCCGGCGCCGACTTCCGCGTCGCCCGCTCTTCCCCCTGCTCGTCAGCGGCGCTCATGAGCCCGACACCGATCGAGGCACTGAACCGGCTCCTTGAGTATCGAACGACGCCGGCAGCACACGCGGTGCCGGACCACCGGCCAGCGCAAGGATTTCGTCGAAACCCGCCTGCAGGCATTGAGCGAACAACTCGTCGTTTCGCACCGACGCCCTGTCGTAGCGCACCGTGACGGTGCACCACCCGCCCCGGGAAATTAGCACTACCATCATCGCCACACCGGGCAACGGTCCAATACCGTACTGCCGCAGTATCTTCGCGCCGGCAAGGTAGGTATCCCCTGGGTAGACCGGAACATTGCTGGCTTGCACATCGGAACCGATCACCGAACCGGTGATCCCCTCCAGCACGGCCGTCGGCAAGACACTCAGCACCGGTGCAATGGAACCGATGATGTTCATCGCGGGCTCGTCGCGACGCTGGGTCATCTGCGCCCGGATCTTCTTCATCCGAGCCACCGGATCGATAGTGCCCACCGGCGCCGCCAGGTTGACACCGGTGAACTGGTTGCCGCCGGCCGCATCGCCCTCGGCCCGCAGGTTGACCGGCACCGCCATCGGCAGCGTGCTGATCGGCACGCCCAGGGCCTCGTGGTAGCGGCGCAGCGCGCCACACAGACCCGCAAGGTAGGCGTCGTTGATCGACCCGCCGCCGGCCTTTGCGGCCTTGTGCAGGTCGGCGAGCCGGATGTCGATGGCCTCGGTACGGGTGGTCAGGCTGCGCCGGCGCAGTAGGGGTGAGGGTTCAGCAGCTCGGTTCAGCACCCGGATGCCCGACCTGGCGTAGCCCAAGATCCCCGACACGGTGGACACCGGTTCCAGAACAGCCCGCCCGGCCATCGATACCGCCCCGGACAGCGCGTCCAGGACACCGCCGACGACAGCAATTGGCAGGTGGTTGATGCCCCGGCGCATCAGGTCATTGGGGGACAGATCCTCCGGAATGGGTTGCGGCGGCGTCGACCTAGGTGGTGGATCGCGCTCGAGGTCATAGATCTGCGCGAACATCTCCACGCCGCCGACACCGTCGGTGACCGCATGGCTGACGTGCAGCAGCATCGCCGCTCTGCCGTCAGCCATACCCTCCACCAGGGTGGCCGTCCACAGCGGGCGCGATATGTCCAGCGGCGACTGCAGAATCACCTCGGCGAGATCGAGCACTTCGCGCAACGTGGCGGGTCCGGACACACGCACCCGACGCACATGGAAGTCCAGATTGAAGTCCGGATCCACCACCCAGCGCGGGGCCGCGGTCGGCAAGGTCGGCACCACCACCTTCTGCCGCAGCCGCAACACCCGTCGCGAGGCGTTTTCGAATCGGGTCCGGAAGCGATCCCAGTCCGGCGTGCCGTCCAGCAGTTCCAGCGCCATGATCCCCGAACGAGTCCGCGGATTTGCCTCGCCCCGATGCATCAAATAGTCGACCGGCCCAAGCTCGTCGGACAACCTGGGGGACTCGCCGGACTCAGCCATGGCCACGACCCCGCGCGGGTTGGGCAACTCGACGCACAAACTCTGTCACCGCCGATCAGACCTCCTGCTTCAAACCCGCCACCGCCACGCACCACAGTGCCAACACAACGCTAGTCGCGATGACGCGGTGGTGAAAGCCGATGCGGGCCATGATCCACCCGCAGCACCGATGCCGCGGCCACGACCGACGAAACCTCGTGTTGGGCAGCCGAGTTGGAACGGCCAAGCTCAGCTGGCCGGAGGTGACGACAGCGCCAGCGAACCCTTGCGAGCACCCATCCGTCGCCCGTAGATCACACCCAAGAAGTCCGAGACCGCTTCGGCGACCATCCGCGATCGGACCGTGGCGGCGAGGTCGAACGCGTGGTGGGCGTTGGGGAGCTCAGCGTAGGACACCGTCGCGGCACCCGCGTCGCGCAGCGCCGCGCTGAAGGCGCGAGATTGCGCGCTCGGCACCATCGGATCCTTCTCACCGTGCAACACGAAGAACGGCGGAGCCTCGCTGTGGACGTACGAAATCGGCGACGCCGCCTTGAACAGCCCCGGGTTGTCGACGTAGCGGCTACGCATCACGAAGTGCTCCAGGAACGGCATCATCATTTCGTGCATATTCTCGGCGTTGGTGAGGTCGTAGACGCCGTAGTAGGGCGCCGCGGCTTGTACCGCCGTGTCGGCGCTTTCGAAGCCCGGCTGCAGCGCCGGATCATTCGCCGAAAGCGCGGCCAACGCGGCCAGGTGCGCACCGGCGGACCCGCCGGTGATCGTGATGAAATCCGGATCGCCGCCATAGTCGGCGATGTTCTCGCGAACCCACGCAATCGCCCTCTTCACGTCCACAATGTGCGCCGGCCACGTGCACCGTGGGCTCTTGCTGTAGTTGATCGACACACAGATCCAGCCGAGTTCCACCATCCGGCTCATCAACGGGTAAGCCTGAGGGCGTTTGCCGTTGATGGTCCACGCCCCGCCCGGGACCTGGATGAGGACCGGAGCCCGGCGGCCGGGCGCTAAATCGGGACGCCGCCAGATGTCGAGTAGATTCTCGCGGCCGCCGGGCCCGTACGGGATGTCGGAGGTCTGGGCCGCATAGCGGCGATGGGGTCCGGGAATGTGCGGTAGGTTCAGCAGCCCGCTGCGCCGGGCAGCCTCTGACTGTTCGCCGGTCGGATGCCACACTAGGTCACGGAAATCCGGGCCGAAAGCGTCCACGAGCGCCGCGTGCAGGATTTGATCCGCCCGCTGCGCCGCCCAGCTGGTGCCAAACCGGCCGATCGAGCGTGGTGATATGCGGGACAGCGCGTGGCCGGTGACGACGCGGGCCGGAAACTCCGCGGACAACCATCCTGCGACCCAACCGATGGCGCACGGTGATCCACGCAGCAGCAGGGCGCCGGCCCGGCAGGTGTCTCTGGCGTCGGCCGCCAGCTGCGCTCCCTGGCGCAATGCCTCGGCGCCGGCCCGCGAGCACCGCGAAGTCACGCTGGCGATGTGCATAACAAAGCCCACCCCTCGACGTCAGGCACACGCATCGTTGCGGTAAACGGCTGGTTGCCAGCCGGTTTTGTACGTGTGTCGAGGATCACACAATAACCAATAATTGACGTGGCGGTAGACCTTTCGCGCGTGTGGCGTCTGGAAAAATTCCTCGACGGCCACCGTTAGATAAACTGACCTGCGCATCGCCTCCGTAGCTCAGGTGGATAGAGCAAGGGCCTTCTAATCCCTAGGTCGCACGTTCGAGTCGTGCCGGGGGCACTGTGGAAATAGCAGGTCAGCATGGTGGCGTGGCTTGACACCGCCTCGTTATGGGTCGACGCCCAGAGTCGCCTTCAAACTCAAACCACGGAGGTGCCCGATGGCCCAATACGACCCGGTCTTGCTCAGCGTCGACAAGCACGTTGCGCTCATCACGGTCAACGACCCGGACCGACGGAACGCCGTCACCGACGAGATGTCGGCGCAGTTGCGTGCGGCGATCCAACGCGCCGAAGGCGACCCCGACGTACACGCCGTAGTCGTGACCGGGGCGGGCAAGGCCTTCTGCGCCGGGGCCGACCTGAGTGCGCTGGGCGCCGGGGTCGGCGATCCAGCCGAGCCGAGATTGTTACGGCTCTACGACGGTTTCATGGCCGTCAGTAGTTGTAATCTGCCCACCATCGCCGCGGTCAACGGCGCGGCTGTGGGCGCCGGACTCAATCTGGCGTTGGCCGCCGATGTGCGCATCGCCGGACCGGCCGCATTGTTCGACGCCCGCTTCCAAAAGCTGGGACTGCATCCAGGTGGCGGCGCAACCTGGATGCTGCAGCGAGCGGTGGGTCCGCAGGTCGCCCGTGCGGCCTTATTGTTCGGCATGTGCTTCGACGCCGAATCCGCTGTGCGGCACGGCTTGGCGCTAATGGTTGCCGACGATCCCGTCACCGCGGCGCTGGAGCTGGCCGCCGGGCCCGCAGCCGCCCCGCGCGAGGTCGTGCTGGCGAGCAAAGCCACCATGCGCGCCACAGCCAGCCCCGGATCGCTGGACCTTGAGCAACACGAACTCGCCAAACGCTTAGAACTTGGGCCGCAGGCGAAATCGGTCCAGTCGCCCGAGTTCGCCGCTCGCTTGGCTGCCGCTCAACACAGGTAGCGCCTACCAGCCTCGAGGGTTTCCATGGCGTGCCCCAGTCCGAAGCTGCTGCTGCTTGACTCCGCGCGCTGGGCCCGAGCGCGCGCTGTTGTACGGCCCAAACGGCGTGTCGGTGTACAGTCGCGCGCTCGCGGCTTCAGTCCGGCCCCCCGACTCCGGCAGGCCCGACGGCGCCCAGCGCTAGCCGGGCGCGCCGGCCATGCCTTCGGTGCCGGAAACGCCAGGGGACCCGGGGCCGTTGGTGAGGCCCCCCGCGCCTGCCTCACCGCCGCTACCGCCCGCGCCACCGGCACCGCCTGCGCCGCCCGCGCCACCGATACCGTCAGCGCCGCTGACTCCTGCGGCACCGCTGAGGAACCCTCCGGACCCACCCGCACCGCCGGCAATACCGCCAGCGCCACCGTTACCGCCGTTTGCGCCGTTGCCCCCGTTGCCGCCCGTCCCGCCGGCCCCGCCGATGGAGTTCTCATCGCCAAAAGTACTGGCGTTGCCACCGGAGCCGCCGTTGCCGCCGTCACCGCCAGCCCCGCCGACTCCACCGGCCCCACCGACTCCGCCGCTGCCACCGTTGCCGCCGTTGCCGATCAACATGCCGCTGGCGCCACCCTTGCCACCCACGCCACCGGCTCCGCCCACCCCGCCGACACCAAGCGAGCTGCCGCCGGAGCCACCATCACCACCTACGCCACCGACCGCCCAGACACCAGCGACCGGGTCTTCGTGAAACGTCGCGGTGCCACCACCGCCGCCGTTACCGCCAACCCCACCGGCAACGCCGGCGCCGCCATCCCCGCCGGCCCCGGCGTTGCCGCCGTTGCCGCCGTTGCCGAACAACAACCCGCCGGCGCCGCCGTTGCCGCCCGCGCCGCCGGTCCCGCCGGCGCCGCCGACGCCAAGGCCGCTGCCGCCCTTGCCGCCATCACCACCCTTGCCGCCGACCACATCGGGTTCTGCCTCGGGGTCTGGGCTGTCAAACCTCGCGATGCCAGCGTTGCCGCCGCTTCCCCCGGGCCCCCCCGTGGCGCCGTCACCACCGATACCACCCGCGCCACCGGCGCCACCGTTGCCGCCATCACCGAATAGCAACCCGCCGGCGCCACCATTGCCGCCAGCTCCCCCTGCGCCACCGTCGGCGCCGGAGGCGGCACTGGCAGCCCCGTTACCACCGAAACCGCCGCTACCACCGGTAGAGGTGGCAGTGGCGATGTGTACGAAAGCGCCGCCTCCGGCGCCGCCGCTACCACCCCCACTGCCGGCGGCTACACCGTCGGACCCGTTGCCACCATCACCGCCAAAGGCGCTCGCAATGTCGCCCTGCGCGACTCCGCCGTCGCCGCCGTTGCCGCCGCCGCCACCGGCAGCGGCGGTACCGCCGTCACCACCGGCACCGCCGGTGGCCTTGCCCGAGCCTGCCGTCGCGGTGGCACCGTCGCCGCCGGTGCCACCGGTCGGCGTGCCGGCAGTGCCATGGCCGCCCGTGCCGCCGTCGCCGCCGGTTTGATCACCGATGCCGGACACATCTGCCGGGCTGTCCCCGGTGCTGGCCGCGGGGCCGGGCGTGGGATTGACCCCGTTTGCCCCGGCGAGGCCGGCGCCGCCGGTACCACCGGCGCCGCCATGGCCGAACAGCCCGGCGTTGCCGCCGTTACCGCCCGCACCCCCGATGCCTGCGGCCACGCTGGTGCCGCCGACACCGCCGTTGCCGCCGTTGCCCCACAACCACCCCCCGTTCCCACCGGCACCGCCGGCCGCGCCGGTACCACCGGCCCCGCCGTTGCCGCCGTTGCCGATCAACCCGGCCGCGCCTCCGCTGCCGCCGGTTTGACCGAACCCGCCAGCCGCGCCGTTGCCACCGTTGCCAAACAGCAACCCGCCGGCCGCGCCAGGCTGCCCGGGTGCCGTCCCGTCGGCGCCGTTTCCGATCAACGGGCGCCCCAAAAGCGCCTCGGTGGGCGCATTCACCGCACCCAGCAGACTCCGCTCAACAGCGGCCTCAGTGCTGGCATACCGACCCGCGGCCGCAGTCAACGCCTGCACAAACTGCTCGTGAAACGCTGCCACCTGTACGCTGAGCGCCTGATACTGCCGAGCATGGGCCCCGAACAACCCCGCAATCGCCGCCGACACTTCATCGGCAGCCGCAGCCACCACTTCCGTCGTCGGCATCGCCGCGGCCGCATTAGCCGCGCTCACCTGCGAACCAATACTCGCTAAATCCAAAGCCGCAGTTGCCAGCAGCTGCGGCGTCGCGATCACCAACGACACCTCGCACCTCCCGATACCCCATATCGCCGCACCGTGTCCCCAGCGGCCACGTGACCTTTGGTCGCTGGCTGGCGGCCCTGACTATGGCCGCGACGGCCCTCGTTCTGATTCGCCCCGGCGCGCAGCTTGCTGCGCGAGTTGAAGACGGGAGGACAGGCCGAGCTTGGTGTAGACGTGGGTCAAGTGGGAATGCACGGTCCGCGGCGAGATGAATAGGCGGACGCCGATCTCCTTGTTGCTGAGTCCCTCACCGACCAGTAGAGCCACCTCAAGCTCTGTCGGTGTCAACGCGCCCCAGCCACTTGTCGGGCGTTTCCGTGCACCGCGGCCTCGTTGCGCGTACGCGATCGCCTCATCGATCGATAACGCAGTTCCTTCGGCCCAGGCATCGTCGAACTCGCTGTCACCCATGGATTTTCGAAGGGTGGCTAGCGACGAGTTACAGCCCGCCTGGTAGATCCCGAAGCGGACCGCTCCCATGCGCCCCCGGGCCGCGTCGGCCGCGCCGAACAGCCGCACCGCTTCCCGGTTGCTGCCGGCATCCGCCATCACCGAGGCGAGGCACTCGAGAATGTCGGGGACCCATAGGTATGCCCCAATGGACGCGGCCACGCCGAGGGCGTCGTGGGCATCGCGCTCGGCCCGGTGGCGATCCCCTTGGGCGATCTCGATGCGGCAACGGGTAGTCAGGGCGCGGGCGCGGTGCACGCCACGAGTGATCGACGCTGCGCCGTCGGCCAATCGGTGCGCCGCGTTCAGATCACCTCGCGCACACGATATTTGAGCCGAACTGGTGGGGTCGTTGATGATCGCCGCCGCGCTGGCACCAAAGAATCGCGTTGCCGATTCGCGGGCGTGTTCGGCGGCCGCGACGTCACCGGCGGCCAGGGTCGCGAAGACCAGCGCGGAGCAGGCCGAGCCCGACAGCACCGGGCTGAGTCCAACGGCGGTGTCGATGCTGGCTTGGGCGGCGGCGGCCGCCTCGGTGTCGCCGCGGTGCGCTAACGCGTGCGCCAAGCAAGCCTGGCCCGCGCAGCTGCTAACCATGTCGTGCGCGGCGTCGGACTCGCCGATCACCTCGCGCGACAGGCCGACCGCTGCCTCGAGGTTGCCCTGCCAGAGATTCGCCGCGGCCAGCGCCCAGCGACATGAACGTGAAAGGAATGCATCACCAATCTCGTCGGCGAGGCTTCGTGCCTCCTCGCCCGCCGCGCGGGTCGCGCCCGGGTCACCCTCGCCGGCGAACCCGACATAGGCCTGCCAGGCCAGAACCTCGGCCAACCGCCACTTGTCGCCCACCGCCCGGGCCAGGCCGACGGCCTCGGCCAGCCACGGTCGCGCCAGATCCGCGTTGTAGGCGGCGACACCCCCGCACGCGGTCAGCGCCCGCGCCAGCAGGGCCGGATCCTCGATGTCGCGCGCTATAGCCAGCGCCTTCTGGGCATCATCTAGGCGGTCGGTGATGCCGGCCACGGCATCTATCAGGGCCCGGTCGGCCAGTGCCCGCGCATACAACCCAGGGTCGGCCCCCGCCGGATGTGCATCGTGGTCGGCCAGGGCGGCGGCGAACCAGGCCAGCCCCTCTTGCAGGCGGCCCCGGGCACGCCACAACGGCTGCAGACATGATGCCAACAGCAACGCGTGGCCGGTATCGCCATTCTCGCGGCTGAACGCGAAAGCGGCCCGTAGGTTGTCGATCTCGAGCTCGGCCTGGTTGAGCCGGCGTTCATGGCCGGCCACCGAGGGGGCGTCAAGCCCGGCGGCAACGGCCGCGTAGTGGTCGCGGTGTCGCGCACGCACGGCATCGGCATCGCCGGATTCACGCAGCTTCTCCAACGCATACTGGCGCACCGTCTCTAGCAGGCGGTAGCGCGTTCGGCCGTCGCTGTCGTCGGTCACCACCAGAGACTTGTCTGCCAGCAGGCTGAGCAGATCGACCACCTCGTAGCGCTGAACGTCACCGCCGGCGGCTGCCGCTTGGGCACCGTCGAGATCAAACCCGCTCGGGAAAACCGCCAGTCGCCGAAACAGCACCTGCTCCGGTCCGGTCAGCAGCGCATGTGACCAGTCGACGGAAGCCCGCATCGTCTGCTGGCGGCGCACCGCAATACGCGATCCACCGGTCAGCAGGCGGAACCGGTCATGCAAGCTGTCGACGATTTCGGTCAGCGCCAGGGCACGCACCCGCGACGCTGCAAGTTCGATCGCCAGCGGAATGCCGTCGAGTCGGTGGCAGATCTCGGTCACCAGGGCGAGGTTGTCGGCAGTGATCTCGAGTTCGGGCCGCGCCTCACGAGCGCGGTCGGTGAACAACTCGATCGCCTCGCCGTGCCCCAGCGGGGGAACCCGCCAAATCTGCTCACCGGCCACCGCGATCGGTTCCCGGCTGGTCGCCAATACCCTCAGCGCTGGGCACGCCCCGAGCAACGCGACGATCAGAGCCGCGCACCCGTCGAGCAAGTGCTCGCAGTTGTCCAGCACTACCAGCATGCGCCGGTCGCCGATACGCCGCACAATGGTGTCCACCGTCGAGCGGCCCGGCTGATCCGGCAACCCCAAAACCCGCGCCGCCGCGATCGGCACCAGCGCCGGGTCGGTGATCGGCGCCAGGTTGACATACCAAACCCCGTCCGGATAACCGTCGGCAACGGCGCTCGCGACCTGTGTCGCCAGGCGTGTCTTTCCGACCCCGCCGACACCGGTAAGGGTGACCCACCGTTTGACGTCCAGCAGCCCACGGACTTGCGCCACTTCGTCGACGCGCCCCACCAGCCGAGTGAGCTGGGCCGGAAGACAGTGCGCACCAACGACTTTCCGGGTCCGCAGCGGCGGGAACGCGTTGTGCAGATCAGGGTGACACAGCTGCACCACCCGTTCCGGTCGGGGCAGGTCGTCCAGCCGGTAGGTACCGAGGTCGTTCAGCCACGCGTCCTTGGGCAGCAGGTCAGCAACCAGATCGCTGGTAGTTCCCGACAACACGGTCTGGCCCCCGTGGGCCAGCTCGCGCAGCCGGGCGGTGCGGTCGATGGTCGGCCCTACGCAGTTGCCCTCGTCGGGTGACGACACCTCCCCGGTGTGCATGCCGATGCGCAGCCGGATCGGTGCCAGCGGCGCCCGCTGCAAGCCCAGGGCGCACGCCACGGCGTCGGATGCGCGGGCGAACGCCACCAAGAAGCTGTCGCCTTCGCCCTGTTCGACCGGGCAAACCCCGCGGTGCTCGCGAACCAATTCGGTCAGCGTTCGGTCCAGTTTGGCGATCGCCGTCGTGTCAAGCTGAGACCCCGGCAGGTGGGTCGCGCCCTCGATATCGGCCAGCAGCAACGTCACCGTGCCCGTCGGTACAAGCTCGCTCACACCATCTGCGCTCCAGTCCACAGGTACCACGTCGACGCCGGGGTGAATCTTGCTCATGCTAGCCAGCATCGAGCCAGCGCGTAGCGCATTACATCGGCACCTGCGCCTAGATTGCTCGAAATCTCTTGGCCGCCGGTCCATGTGTTCTACGCGCTTTAGTCGATGCATTCGGCGACCGGCGTGCCATCGCGGCGGACCTACAGTGCCCGTGCTGTCCGCTGGCAATTGTGAGTCCCCCAGTGCTGGCAGCATCGCCCGCAAGAACCGACACGACCGCATCGTGGGCGGTGCCGTCGAAGTCGCCGGCTGACCGATCGGCGGAGTCACCGGCCCGATGGGGTTTCCGAAGGCTAGGGAATGATGACGATGGGGCGGCCGCCTCGGCCGCCTTCGCCGTAACCCCCAACCATGCGGAAAACGAGCCTAGCGTCGCCCGGCCGCGCAGAGCGAGCCATCGCGGTGGCGCCAACGACAGGAAGCGATCCGGATTCT
Organism: Mycobacterium tuberculosis H37Rv; assembly: GCF_000195955.2. Taxonomy (GTDB): domain Bacteria; phylum Actinomycetota; class Actinomycetes; order Mycobacteriales; family Mycobacteriaceae; genus Mycobacterium; species Mycobacterium tuberculosis. Next base: position 2,801,232 of record NC_000962.3, read on the forward strand.
CTGACCATGGTGGGTGTTCTGGCTACGTGACGTTAACGGAGATGGAGGGGCCGCCTTCGCCGCCTTCACCGCCGGAACCGCCGGAGCCAGGGTCGCCCCTCCCGTTGCCGGAGCCACCCGACTCGCCCGACGAGCCGACGCCGCCGGAGGTCAAGCCACCGGCACCGCGTCCGCCGTCACCTCCGCGCCCGCCGTCCCCGCCGTCACCGCCGCCGATGCTGCGAGGCGGAGGGGCGCCGAAGCCGCCGGAGCCGCCGGTCCCGCCGTCGCCTCCGTCACCACCGGGGGCGCCACCGTCTCGCCCGGCCCCACCCAAGCCGCCGTTGCCGCCGTTGCCACCCGGCCCGCCGTCGCCTGCATCAGCAAAGCTGCCGTTGCCGTCCCCACCGTGACCGCCGTTCCCGCCGTCGCCTCCGTCACCGCCGGGGGCGCCGAAGCCGGCCTTGCCGTGCGCGCCACTTGTGGAACCGAAACCGCCTTGTCCGCCGGGGCGGCCCCACCCGCCGTCGCCGCCGTCACCTCCGTCGCCGCCAGGCTCTCCGTCAAAATCCGCGAGATAGGTAAAGCCGTCACCGCCCAAGCCACCATTACCAGCGTCCCCGCCCGACCCGCCGTCACCGCCGTCCCCGCCAACGCCTCGATTGCCGACCTCGCCGGCGGGTGCCGACCCGCCGGCCCCGCCGTTTCCGCCGGCGCCGCCCCACCCGCCGTAGCCACCGTCGCCGCCGTCGCCGCCGTCGCGGCCCGTCGTTTCGTTAATGTCAAAGCCGTCAACGCCGTTACCGCCGACCCCACCAGCCCCGCCTAGGCCTCCGGCCCCGCCGTCACCACCGTCGCCGGTCTGAGTTCCGCCGGCGCCACCGGCCCCGCCGTCGCCTCCCGCCCCACCGCTGCCGCCGTCGAAGCCGTCGAAGCCCTTTAGGTCGGAGTCGGGCGACCAACCCGCGCCACCGGCCGCGCCGTTGCCTCCCTGGCCGCCGGTTCCGCCGCCGCCGTTCATCCCGGCGTCGCCGCCCGCCCCGCCGTGTCCACCAACCCCGCCGCCGCCGCCGGGGCTGCCGCCCCGGCCAGCCCCACCTTGGCCGCCGGCTCCGCCGTTCCCGCCGTCGCCCAGAAATGCTCCGCCGGCGCCACCAGCCCCACCGGCGCCACCAGCCCCACCGTTGCCGCCAGCAACGGTGAGCCCTCCGAGGGCACCGTGCGCGCCGTCGCCACCCTTGCCGCCGTCACCGCCGTCACCGATGTCGCCGGCGTCACCGCCCTTGCCTCCAGCCCCACCGGCCCCGCCATCACCGCCGAGAGCTTCGGCAGCGGTGCCGTCGGCCCCATCACCACCGGCTCCGCCGTCCCCGAATAGCCCGGCGTTGCCGCCGTCACCGCCCTGGCCGCCGTCGCCGCCGGCCGCGGCGGCCTTGGCACCGTTGCCGCCGACGCCGCCGTCGCCGCCGGTCAGTGGCCCGTGTTTGCTGGCGTCCACGCCGTTGGCCGCGGAGGTGCCGTTGCCGCTGTCACCCCCCAGACCGCCGCGACCGCCTGCGCCGGGGTCACCGCCGTTACCGCCCGCTCCGCCGGCGCCGCCGACGGTGATACCAATGCCGCCGTTGCCGCCGGCCCCGCCAACGCCGCCGGCGCCGCCGAGTCCGCCGTCGCCACCGACCCCACCGGTGCCGTGACTGCCGACCGTCCCCGAAGGTGCGGCCCCGCCGACCCCACCGTCCCCGCCATGTCCACCGACCCCGCCGGCACCGCCATCGCCGCCACCACCGCCGGCCCCACCGGTGCCGCCGATACTGTCGATACCGTTGGCGCCCCTGGCCCCGGCCCCACCGCTAGCGCCCACACCGCCGTTGCCGCCGGCCCCGCCGTTGCCGCCGGCACCGCCGTCACCCGACACCGACCCACCGGCGCCACCGGCACCACCGGCACCACCGGCACCGCCGGCCTGCCCCGCGTCGCCCTGACCCCCGTTGCCTCCCGGTTGGCCGAGGGCGAGGGCATCTGAACCAGGCGCGCCCGAATTGGCCCCGTTGGCGCCGGCCGCGCCATCGCCACCATTGCCGCCGGCGCCACCATCGCCGACCCGGCCGGCATTGCCGCCGTCGCCTCCGTTGCCCCCGGCGCCGCCCGCGACGCTGGCTTGCGCACCGTTGCCACCGTTACCACCGTTGCCGCCGCTGCCGGGCCCGTGGTCGCTGGCGTCCACACCGCTGGCCGCGCGGGTGCCGTTGCCGCTGTCGCCGCCCAAGCCGCCGAGGCCTCCCGCGCCGGGGTCACCGCCGTCACCGCCGTCCCCGCCATCACTGCCATGACCGCCGTCACCGCCGTTGCCGCCGGCTCCGCCGAGCCCGCCGTCACCGCCAACGCCGCCGACACCGTGGCTGCCGACCTGACCCGCGGGTGCGGCCCCGCCGGCGCCGCCATCACCGCCGGGCCCGCCGTCACCGCCAACGCCGCCGACACCGCCGTCGCCGCCTTTCCCGCCGGCGCCTCCAACGGCCTCAGCGCTGTCGGCGCCGGAGGCGCCCTTGCCGCCGCCGCCACCACTAGCTCCGGCACCACCCGCACCGCCGGCCCCGCCCTTGCCACCGGGTCCACCGTCGCCCGACACCGACCCACCGGCGCCACCGGCTCCGCCGGCACCGCCCGCGCCGCCGGCCTGCCCCGCATCGCCTCGACCGCCGTTGCCGCCACTACCTAACGCCGAACTCCCGGCACCACCGTCACCGCCGGCACCGCCCGCGCCGCCACCGCCAACGCCGCCTTGACCGCCGTTGGCCTCGCTTCCTTCGCCCGGTTGCCCCGAGAGGGTGCCGTCGGCGCCGTCCTCACCTACGTTCGCGCCATTCGCACCGGCCGCGCCGCTACCACCGTCGCCGCCGGCCCCGCCGTCACCGACCAACCCGCCGTTACCACCGGCACCGCCCTTGCCGCCGTTCGCGCCAGCCACGGTGGCGTCGGCGCCGTTACCGCCCTTGCCGCCGTTGCCACCACTGTGCACGGTAGCGCCGGTCGCGCCGGTCACACCCTCGGTGGCGCCGGCGCCGCCGGCGCCACCCTTCCCACCGGCGCCTGGGTCACCACCATCGCCGCCGGCCCCACCGTCACCATCCTTGAAAGCCATGTCGCCGCGGCCACCGCTGCCCCCGTTACCGGGCGCCCCACCAGCCCCGCCGGCACCACCGTCCCCGCCAACACCCTGGCTGCCCGCCCGACCCGCAGGTGCGTCACCGCCAGCCCCACCGGCCCCACCGTCACCGCCGCGACCGCCGGCTCCGCCATCACCACCGTTGCCGCCGTCAGATACGAGCACAGCATTGAAACCGTGAGCTCCGTTACCACCGGCCCCGCCGGCCCCACCGTTGCCGCCGGCACCGCCGGCCCCGCCATCGCCGGCGTGGGCCCCACCCGCGCCGCCGGCCCCACCGGCCCCGCCGTTACCTCCATCCTCACCGGGGGTACCGGATGAACCCAGGAAGATCGCCGTCATATCGGCATAGCCGGCACCCGCGGCTCCGTCACCGCCATGACCGCCGGCCCCACCGTCACCGACCAACCCGCCGTTGCCACCGGCACCGCCGTTACCGCCATGACCGCCGGCGACCGGTGCGTGGGCGCCATTGCCACCTTTGCCGCCGTTGCCGCCGCTGACCGGCCCGTCGTTGCCGGCCGCCAGACCATTGGCCCCCGCGCGAGCACCGGCGCCGCCCGACGCCCCCCCGGCTCCGCCAGCCCCACCCAGGCCCGGGTCGCCACCGTGACCGCCGGCCCCGCCGTCACCGGCGGCCAGCCAACTGCCACCGTTGCCGCCGGCACCGCCGTCACCAGGCGCTCCACCCAGCCCCCCACCCCCGCCAGCCCCGCCGTCTCCGGCCCGGCCGACATACCCCAATAGTCCAGCCGACCCGCCAGCACCCCCGGCGCCGCCCACGCCGCCGTTTCCGCCGGCACCGCCATTGCCGCCGGCGCCGCCGTCACCGCCGGCCGCCGAGATACCGGCCGGCCCATTTATTCCGGTAGCCCCGGCACCGCCGGCACCGCCGGCCGCACCGGCACCACCGGCCCCGCCGACACCGCCAACGCCACCGGCGCCGCCGTTACCGAGAAGCCACCCTCCCCGACCACCGTTGCCGCCCACCCCACCGGCACCGCCATCGCCCCCGTCCGACCCTGCCAAACCGTCACCGCCGGCACCGTCGTCCGACCCGGCAACACCAGCCGCCCCATCCTGACCGGGCGTAGCACCGTTGGCCCCGGCCGCACCTACACCACCCACGCCGCCAGCGCCCCCATGACCAAACCACCCCGCGTTACCGCCCGCGCCGCCGGCGCCACCACCAGCCCCACCGGCACCACCGGCGCCGCCGTTGCCGAACAGGCCCGCGTTGCCACCCGCCCCGCCGGCGCCACCACCAGCCCCACCCATACCGCCGACGCCGCCCCCACCCGCCAGCCATCCACCCGTCCCGCCGGTACCTCCGGGTGCGCCCGCCCCGCCCGCGCCACCGGCGCCGCCGATCCCAAATAACCCGGCCGCCCCGCCGGCGCCGCCCACCTGCCCGACGGCACCGGCAGCGCCGTTGCCGCCATTGCCGAACAACAATCCACCGGCCCCACCGGGCTGCCCAGGCGCTGTCCCGTGCGCACCATCGCCGATCAGCGGGCGTCCCAGTAGCGTCTGGGTGGGCGCATTCACGGCTCCGAGCACGACTCGCATCGCCGCGGCGTTGGCGATCTCGGTGGCCGTGTACCACCTCGCGGCCGCGGTCAGCGTGTGCACGAACTGGTCGTGAAACGCCGCGGCCTGCGCACTTAGCGCCTGATACTCCTGAGCGTGCGCGCTGAACAACGCCGCGATGCCCGCCGACACCTCGTCGGCGCCGGCGGCCACCACTTCCGTCGTCGGCATCGCCGCGACCGCACTAGCCGCGCTCACCTGCGAACCAATACGCGCCAGATCAAAAGCCGCAGTTGCCATCATCTCCGGCGTCGCGATCACATATGACATCTCGCACCTACCCAATAGCCCGACCGTCGCCGCGCCGCTCCCGCTGCGACTAGTGACCCCTTGGTCTCTTGAGCCAGCGACCCCAACTACCGCCGCGACAGGCCTTGTTCTGATTTGCCGCGACGACCTCCCAGGTGGGTCGAACCCACTCTGTCGGCCAGCAGCAATGCCACCGAACCCGCCGCCACCGGATTGCCCACGTCGTCTTTGCTGACTTTGCTGCAGTCCAGAGGTGCCACGTCGGCACCCGGGTCAATCTCGCGCATGCCAGCCAGCATCGAGCCAGCGGGCACCGCAATACATCAGCACGTGTGACTAGATTGCTCCGAATTCTGTCGAACGCGGGTCCGCGTGATCTGCGCGTTTCGGTCGATGCTTTCGGCAGCCCGGCCTCCGATCATTAACGAACCCGAGACGAGGAGAGCGCCATGGTCGACACGAGCGCGCCCGCCAGCCGGCTGGACACCGATCCGCGCCGCGCTCATGTGAGTCTTAGTAAGCACCCCTACCAGATTGGAGTTTTCGGGTCCGGAACAATTGGTCCGAGAGTCTACGAACTGGCCTATCAAGTCGGTGCCGAGATCGCAAAGCAAGGCCACATTCTCATCAGTGGCGGGATGACTGGCACAATGGAAGCCTCCTCACGGGGTGCGTCGGACGCCGACGGCCTTGTCGTCGGCGTCCTGCCGGGCGACAAGTTTACCGATGGCAATGCCTATTCCACGATAAAGATTCTGAGCGGTATGCAGTTTGCTCGTAACTACATAACAGGTTTGAGCTGCCACGGAGCAATTGTCGTCGGCGGCTCGAGCGGCGCCTATGAAGAAGCCCGTCGTGTCTGGGAAGGCCGTGGCCCCGTGGTGGTTCTAGCGAACAGCGGATCGCCAACGGGTGCGTCTGCGCAAATGCTGTCCATGCAGGAAATCTTTGGGGTCGCCTTTCCGGAGGACAAACCCAAGCCCTGGCGAGTCTTTTCGGCGGCAACCCCCGCCGAATCGGTGTCGCTTGTCATTGGCCTGATCCGGAAAGGATATGCCCAACATGAGCCGTAGGATAATTAACGAGTTCGGAGTACAGATCTACGGGGCCACGATAGGTGACACCTGGGCCGGGCTGGTCAGGGCGGTGCTTGACCTTGGGTCTCAGTGTTTTGACGAAGACCGAGAGCGTATAGCGCTGTCCAACGTCCGCATCAAGTCTTCGGTGCAGAATTATCCCGATCTCACTATTGAAGAACATTGCAACAGCGCCCAACTAAAGGCCATGCTAGATTTCATGTTCAACACCGATACCATGGAGGATATCGATGTGGTCAAGAGCTTCAGTCGTGGCGCAAAAAGCTACCATCGCCGGATAAAAGAAGGACGAATGATTGAGTTCGTAATTGAGCGACTGAGTCTAATTCCGGAAAGCAAGAAAGCAGTGGTCGTGTTCCCGACTTACGAGGATTACGCGGCGGTCATGCGTAATCATCGAGACGATTACTTGCCTTGCCTTGTTTCGATACAGTTCCGCTTGTTGCCAGACGGCAAAGATTACGTCTTCCACACGACGTTCTATTCGCGGTCCATGGACGCCTGGCAAAAAGGTCACGGCAATCTTTTGTCTATCGCCAAGCTATCGGATTGGGTGCGAGAGAACGTCAGTGCGCGCATTGGGCGCAAGATCATGCTTGGCCCGCTTGATGGCATGATTTGTGATGTTCATATCTACAAGGAGACGTATGCAGAGGCTTGCAAGCGTTTGGCCAACCTCGACCTTAGGCGAACACAATTTGACGCGGTGCGGAATTAGTGAGGACGCTAAGCCTCCCCAGCTGATGCGTTGATGCGCTAGCATCAGGGCTGTGCGAACGACACTTGACCTTGACGACGATGTGATCGCCGCGGCACGTGAACTTGCCTCCAGCCAGCGCCGCTCGCTCGGCTCGGTGATTTCCGAACTCGCACGCCGTGGTCTCATGCCCGGACGCGTCGAGGCTGACGACGGGCTGCCGGTGATCCGCGTTCCAGCCGGGACCCCGCCGATCACACCGGAGATGGTCCGTCGCGCGCTCGATGAGGACTGACGCGGGTGGCGCTGCTCGACGTCAACGCATTGGTCGCGCTGGCGTGGGACTCACACATCCACCACGCCCGGATCCGCGAGTGGTTTACCGCCAACGCCACGCTCGGCTGGGCGACTTGCCCGCTCACCGAAGCCGGCTTCGTGCGGGTGTCGACGAACCCAAAAGTACTTCCCAGCGCGATCGGGATCGCAGACGCTCGACGGGTCCTCGTGGCACTACGCGCCGTGGGAGGCCACCGCTTCCTGGCTGACGACGTATCGCTCGTCGATGACGATGTTCCGTTGATCGTCGGTTATCGCCAGGTGACCGACGCCCATCTGCTGACACTCGCCCGCCGGCGCGGCGTCCGCCTGGTCACCTTCGACGCCGGTGTCTTCACCCTCGCCCAACAACGCCCCAAGACGCCAGTGGAGCTGCTGACCATCCTCTAACCAAAGCTGCCAGCCCGCCCGGCTACAGATCCAACAGCGCGGTCTCCGGCGACTCGATCAGATCCCGCAGCTCACACATGAACTGGGCCACCTGAGCACCATCGACAACGCGGTGGTCGAACACACAAGTCAACGTCATCGTCGGCCGTGCGACAACCTCGCCGCCGACGACCACCGGGCGCGGCTTGATCGCCCCCAGACCCAGGATCGCCGCTTCGGGATGGTTGATCACCGGCACGCCGTCGTCGACTCCCAGCGCCCCGAAGTTCGACACCGTGAACGTCGAACCGCGCAGCTCCGCGGGTGTGAGAGTGCCTTCACGTGCGCCGGTGATTAATTCCGCTACGCGGGAGGCAAGTTCGCGGGTGTTCTTGTCCTGGGCGTCGGTCACCACCGGCACCAGCAATCCACGCTCAGTGGCCGCGCCGAACCCCAGATGCACACCGCGATGCACGTGTACTTGCGGGCCTTCGCCCGAGTCGACCCACGTCGAGTTGAGAATTACGTTGTGTTTCAATGCAATAACCAGCAGCCGCAGCGTCAGCGCGAACGGTGTAATCTCGGGCGCCGCCGAAACGAACCGGTCGCGCAGCCGCAGCAGTTCGGCGCAAATTACCTCAACGCTGGCCTTTGCGGTCGGAATCTCCTTGTGGGACAACGTCATTTTTTCGGCCATCCGCGCGTGCACGCCGTGGACCGGCCGCACGTCCGGCCCGGCTCCGACGCCGCCTCGAGCAGCGGCCAGCACATCGGCCCGGGTGATCACACCGCCGGCGCCCGACCCACGCTGCAATGCGGCCAGGTCGACCGCCAACTCTTTGGCCAGCTTGCGCACTACCGGTGCCGCCAGCGGCCGGCTTGTCCGTCTACTGGTTTCGATCGCGGTGTCGGCACCGTAGCCGACCAACGTGGGGACCGCTCCTTCACCGTTAGGCTGCGCAACTGCCGTGGGCCCGGTGTCGATCCGAACTAGCTCCGCGCCCACTTTGAGCACATCGCCTTCGGCGCCGCCTAACTCGACGATCCGGCCGGCATACGGGCTGGGGATTTCGACCTCGGCCTTGGCGGTCTCCACCGAACACAGCGTCTGGTTGATCTCCACATCGTCGCCGACGGCGACGCTCCAACACGTCACCGTCACTTCCTGCAGTCCCTCGCCGAGGTCGGGCACCGGGAAAGACCTGATGCTGTCCTCACCGCTCATGGCTGACGCAGCACACGTTCGACGCAGTCCAACAGCCGGTCGGGGCCGGGTAACCACAATTTTTCCAACCGCGCAGGCGGGTAGGGTGTGTCAAAACCGCAGGCACGCAACACCGGAGCCTCCAATTGGTAGAACATCTCTTCCTGGATGCGCGCGGCCAGACCGGCACCATAGCCGAGGCTGCGCGGCCCTTCGTGCATCACCACGCAACGCCCGGTGCGCTGGATCGACGCAGCAATGGTGTCGAAGTCCAGCGGCGCCAACGACCGCAGATCGATAACCTCCAGACTCCAATCATGTTGCTGCTCTGCAGTATCCGCGCTAGACAGGGCGGTGCTCACCAGGTTTCCGTACGTTACCACGGTCACATCGGTGCCGGACCGGCGCACCATCGCGTGCCCGATCGGCGGTTCCGGCCGGCTAGTGTCGACCATCCCGCGGCCGTGGTAGCGGCGTTTGGGCTCCAGATACATCACGGGGTCCGGGCAGGCGATAGCGTGCCGCAGCAGCCAGTAAGCGTCACCGGGTGTCGACGGCACCACCACCTTGAGGCCCGCGGTGTGCACCCAGTAGGACTCCGTGGAGTCCGAATGATGTTCGGCCGCACCGATACCGCCAAACGAGGGGATCCGGACGGTCACCGGCATGTCCACCTCACCGCGGGTGCGAGTCCGGTACTTGGCCAGATGGCTCACCACTTGGTCGAAAGCCGGATAGGAAAAGCCGTCGAACTGGATTTCTGGCACCGGCACAAAGCCACGTAGTGCCAACCCGACGGCTATTCCGATGATCGCGGACTCCGCCAGTGGCGTGTCGAAGCACCGGTCTGCACCGAACGTATCGGCCAGTCCCTCGGTCACCCGAAACACCCCACCCTCGACCGCGACATCCTCGCCAAACACCAATACCCGCTCGTCGGCGGCCATCGCGTCGTACAGGGCGCGGTTGATCGCCTGGACCATGGTCAACGACTGCGTGATGTCGCTCACCGCTACCGCAAGCGTCTCATCCGGCCTGGCCGGACGGTCTGCGATTTGAGTCATGCCCGCCTCCTCAGTCAGTCCGCGCCAGTTCGGCACGCAGCTGTTCGCGCTGCGCCTGCAACCCGGGTGTGATTTCGGCGTACACCGTGGTGAACACCTCATCGACGTCGAAGTCAGGCGCATCAAAGACCGCGTCGCGTAGCTCGGACCGCACGTGTTTTGCCCGAGCCGTCACCTGTTCCTCGAGGCGTTGCGACCACAGGCCCTGATCTTGTAAGTAAGTGCGATAGCGCGGAATCGGGTCCAGCGTCGCCCAGCGGTCCACCTCCTCCTGGCTGCGGTACCGGGTTGGATCATCGGCGGTGGTGTGCGGACCAAGACGGTAAGTGACCGCCTCGATCAGCGTTGGACCGTCGCCGGCCCGAGCCCGAGCGGCAGCTTCGGCCATCACCGCATAGCATGCCAGCACGTCGTTGCCGTCCACCCGGATGCCTGGCATCCCGTAGCCAATCGCCTTGTGCGCGATAGATGGTGCGGCGGTCTGCCTGGATACCGGCATCGAGATTGCCCACTGGTTGTTCTGCACGTAGAACACGCACGGTGTGGTGAACACCGCCGCGAAATTGAGCGCCTCATGTACGTCGCCCTCGCTGGTGGCGCCGTCGCCCAGAAAGGCCACCGTCACGGAGTCCTCGTCCAGGCGTTGCGCGGCCATCGCCGCGCCCACCGCGTGCAAGGTCTGGGTGCCGATGGGAACCGACATCGGTGCACAGCACTTCGTGGTGAATTGCAGCCCGCCGTGCCAGGTTCCACGCCACGCGACCCCAACATGTCCAGGCGGGATGCCACGCACTAGGTAGACGCCCAATTCTCGGTATTGGGGGAACAACCAGTCGGTTTTGCGTAGGCAAGCCGCCGCACCCACCTGCGCGGCTTCCTGCCCGCGACAGGGCGTGTACAACGCCAGCTCCCCCTGGCGCTGCAGATTGACGAATTCGGTATCCAGCTCGCGGGTGACCACCATCATCTCGTAGAGCCAACGCAGCGTTTCCTCAGGAAGGTCACGGTGGTAGCGGCGTTCGGCCGTCGGCGTACCGTCCGGGCCGACGAGTTGCACCGGCTCAAGATCGACAGACATCAACATCCCAGATGGCCTCCGAGAACCCTCCCCCATACCGTCTCCTCAGCTCGCGATCACAACGCGGTTACGCGTCAGAAGATGCCGTGCGTTCCATCCTTAGCGTCGGCGCTGGTGGTGCGGCGCTCACAGCACATCCCGCCTGGGAAACCGCTGCGAGCCGAAGTTGATCGCCGGCCGCACCAAAGCTTCCGCTCGCCGCAACACTGGCGCTTCCTCCATTATGCCCCCAAATGTGAAGAGTCCGGACCGATCGCGAACGCATCGCAACCGTGTCGCGGGGGATCTGCGCCCTCATTCGGAGGTGGCTTCCCCGGCTCGCCGCAACATCGTTTCCGCGTGCGTGAGCACTGGAGAGTCGACCATCTGGCCTTCGAACGCGAACGCCCCACGCTCGCTTCGCGACGCGGCCAAAACCCGCCGAGCCCAGGCCAGCTTCTCGTGGCTGGGTCGATAGGCCTTGCGCACCACCGGGATCTGACTCGGGTGAATGCACACGGTCACGTCAAAGCCCACCGCCGCGGCGTCTCTGGCCTCTTCCTGCAAGCCCTCGACATCGAGGATATCCAGATGTACGGCATCGAGCGCGAGACGGCCGAACGCGGACGCGGCGAGCAGGATGGTCGAGCGGACATGTCGGGCCACGTCACGATAGGCACCGTCGGCCCGCCGGCTCGAGCTACCGCCAAGGGTGGCGATCAAGTCTTCGGCACCCCACATCATTCCCACGGTGGGATCGGCCGCGGCGATTTCGGCGGCGCACACGGCACCGCGCGCGGTCTCCACCAGCGCGATGACATCACGCGGCGCAAGCTCGATGACTTGGGCCGCCGATTCGGCCTTGGGCAGCATCACCGTGGTATAGGCGGTGCCTGCGAGGGCCTCCAGATCGCGGGCCTGATCAGCAGTACCGCCCGCATTGATACGCACCACCGTGCGTTCCGGGTCCAGCGGGGTGTCCCGCAACGCATTGCGCGCGGCAGGCTTCTGCGCCTCGGCCACGCCGTCCTCGAGGTCGAGAATCACCACGTCGGCCGCGGCGGCAGCCTTCGCAAAGCGTTCCGGACGATCGGCAGGGCAGAACAGCCACCCCGGACCGGCGGCACGCAGGTTCATTGCGCCTCCTTAATGGACTGCTTTTGGACCAGCGTCGTGCGCACCGCGCGGGCCACCACCTCACCGTGCTGGTTGCGGGCGATGTGCTCGAGTGTGACGATGCCCTCGCCGGGCCGGCTTTTCGACTCACGTTTACCGGTACAGACGGTCTCTGCATAAAGCGTGTCGCCGTGGAAGACCGGTTTGGGAAACGACACCTCGGAGAAGCCGAGGTTGGCCACGATGGTGCCCAACGTCAACTGCGCAACCGACAGACCGACCATCGTCGAGAGAGTGAACATCGAGTTCACCAGCCGCTCGCCCCGAAAACCCGGCTGCTGCCCAGCCCACGCCGCGTCGAGGTGCAGTGACTGGGTGTTCATCGTCAGCGTGGTGAACAACACGTTGTCGGCCTCGGTGACCGTGCGGCCGGGCCGGTGCAGGTATGTGGTGCCGATCTGGAACTCTTCAAACCACAAGCCTCGTTGAAGAATCCTTCTGCCGACTGTGGATCCTGCGACGCGACACGCCGATACGGCGTCGTCAGATTCACGGTCGCCGGCGTGCTTTGTCACTGCAGTCCCAACGATCGCGCGATAAGCATCAGCTGCACTTCCGTGGTGCCCTCACCAATCTCGAGCACCTTGCTGTCGCGGTAATGACGCGCCACCGGATATTCGTTCATAAAGCCGTATCCGCCGTGTATCTGGGTGGCATCGCGGGAGTTGTCCATCGCCGCCTCCGAGGAGATCATCTTCGCGATCGCCGCCTCCTTCTTGAAGGGCTTGCCCGCCAACATCTTTGCGGCGGCATCATAGTACGCTGTGCGGGCAACATGGGCGCGTGCCTCCATCCGCGCGATCTTGAAGCCGATCGCCTGATAAGCGCCGATCGGCTGGCCAAACGACTGACGCTGGTTGGCGTACTTGACGCTCTCGTCAACACAGCCCTGCGCCGCGCCGGTGGCCAGCGCTGCAATCGCAATCCGGCCCTCGTCCAGGATGGACAAGAAGTTGGCATAGCCGCTCCCCCGGGCTCCCAGCAGGTTCTCCCTCGGGACCCGCGCATCGGCAAATGTCAGTGGGTGGGTGTCCGAGGCGTTCCAGCCGACCTTGTTATAGACCGGTTCCACGGTGAATCCCGGTGTGCCGCTGGGCACGATGATCGTCGAAATCTCTTTCTTGGCATCCGCAGCGGTTCCGGTGGTCCCGGTAACCGCAGTGACGGTGACCAGCGATGTGATGTCGGTGCCCGAGTTGGTGATAAATTGCTTGGAGCCGTTGATGATCCACTCGTCACCTTCGAGACGCGCCGTGGTGCGGGTGCTGCCCGCGTCCGATCCCGCTCCCGGCTCGGTGAGACCAAAACCGGCGAGCGCACGGCCAGACGTCAAGTCGGGCAACCACTTCTGTTTCTGCTCCTCGGTACCGAACCGGTAGATCGGCATCGCACCCAGGCCCACCGCGGCCTCCAGCGTGATCGCTACCGATTGGTCAACCTTGCCCAGCTCCTCAAGTACCAGCGACAGCGCGAAGTAGTCGCCGCCCATGCCGCCGTACTCCTCCGGAAACGGCAGCCCGAACAGGCCCATCTCTCCCATCTTGGCGACAATTTCGTATGGGAAGCTGTGTTCCGCATCGTGTTTGGCCGATACCGGCGCGACCACGGTGCGCGCAAAATCGGCCACCGTATCCCGAAGATCTTGGTATTCCTTGGGTAATATCCCCCCAGAAATCGTTGTAGTCGTTGTGGTCATGATCCTAGTCCTTGATCCTCGCCAGTACCTGTTCGACTTTCACCTGATCGCCAACGGACACCAACACCTGTACCCGTCCCGAAACCGGCGCCTCCAGCGAGTGCTCCATCTTCATCGCTTCCACCACCACCACCACATCACCCGCAGAGATCTGGGAGCCGGACTCGACCTGCACGGCGATCACGCTGCCAGGCATAGGGCTGACGACCTCCGCCGGCCGCGCACCCACGGCGCGGTGAATCTTGTGCTCCTCGGCCTCGCGCAGGTGCCAAGTCCCGCGCTCGTCGGCGATCCACAGGTGCCGGTCAGCCTCTGCCCACCGATAATCCCGGCGCAGCCCGCTTATCGTCACGCTCATCTGTTCTCGGGTGACCTGCACGCTCGCACAATCGATCTCACCATCGCCAACCTGAACCTGCGCCGACTCGGGTGGCCCCCACACCGAAACGGTCTCGCTGCGCAGCGGGGTGCGCATGGCGGTGCGGACCGGTGCCATATGGCCCCCGCCGCGCCATCCGGACGGCGCGGCCCACAGGTCGCCCTGTGCGCGCCGGGCCAGGGCCCACTGGCGGTAGAGGCCGCCGGCAGCTAGCACGTCGTCAGGCGCCGGCCGCGCAGTGAAATCGGCCGATCGCTCGTCCAGTACAGCGGTGTCCAAATCCCCGACCCGCACCCGCTCGTCGGCGAGCAGAAAGCGAAGGAACTCGACATTGGTCTGCACTCCCAGCACCGCAGTCCGCGCCAGCGCCTGGTCCAGCCGATCCAGCGCTTCCTCGCGATCGGCCCCGTGCGCAATCACCTTGGTGAGCAACGGGTCGTAATCACTGCCGACCACCGTGCCGCCTAGCAGTGACGAATCCACCCGCACCCCGGGGCCGGCGGGTTCGAACACCGCCAGCACCCGGCCGCCGGTGGGCAGGAATTCCCGCGCGGGATCCTCCGCATACACCCGAGCCTCGATCGCGTGCCCACGCAGCTCGATGTCGTTTTGGGCGAAGCCCAACTTTTCGCCCGCACCCACCCGCAACTGCCACTCGACCAGGTCCAATCCAGTAATCGCCTCGGTGACCGGGTGTTCCACCTGCAGCCGGGTATTCATCTCCATGAAAAAGAACTCGTCGGGGCGCTGCGCGGAGACGATGAACTCCACCGTGCCGGCGCCGACGTAGTCCACGCAGCGGGCGGTGTTGCAGGCCGCGACCCCGATGCGCTCGCGGGTCTGCGGGTCAAGCAGTGGCGACGGCGCCTCCTCGATAACCTTCTGGTGGCGCCGCTGGAGGCTGCACTCACGCTCACCCAGATGCACCACGTTGCCGTGAGCGTCGGCAAGCACCTGCACTTCGATGTGCCTGGGCCGCAACACAAACCGCTCCAGGAATAGCGTATCGTCCCCGAACGAAGACATGGCTTCGCGCCGGGCACTCACCAGCGCCTCAGGCAGCCGCGCCGGATCTTGCACTAACCGCATCCCTTTGCCGCCGCCGCCGGCCGACGGTTTGATCAGCACCGGATAGCCCACCTCAGCGGCAGCGGTGACCAGCGCGTCGTCCGTCAGCCCGGCGCGCGCCACACCGGGCACCACCGGAACATCGAAAGCGGCGACCGCGTTCTTGGCGGCGATCTTGTCGCCCATCACCTCGATCGCGCGCGCCGGCGGACCCAGGAACACCACCCGGGCGCGTTCACACGCCGCAGCGAAATCGGCATTCTCGGCAAGAAACCCGTAGCCCGGATGGATCGCCTGGGCTCCGGTGCGCGCCGCAGCATCGAGCACCTTGCCGATATCGAGGTAGCTTTCGCGTGCTGGGGCGGGCCCCAGCCGCACCGCAGCGTCCGCCTCCAAGACGTGGCGGGCATCGACGTCGGGGTCGCTGTAGACCGCGACCGACCGGATGCCTAGCCGGCGCAGCGTCCGAATCACCCGAACCGCGATCTCACCGCGGTTGGCCACTAGTACGGTGTCAAACATCGCCTCACATCCGGAAGACGCCGTAGCCAACCTGATCCAGCGGAGCGTGGGCACACAACGAAAGGGCAAGCCCAACAACCGTTCTGGTGTCCGCAGGGTCTATGATACCGTCATCCCACAGCCGGGCAGTTGAATAGTAGGGGTTACCCTGGTCTTCGTACTGCGCTCGGATGGGCGCCTTGAACGCTTCCTCCTCGTCGGGTGACCAGGGTGTGCCGGCCGCGGACAGCTGCTCGCCGCGCACGGTCGCCAACACGGACGCGGCCTGCTCACCGCCCATCACCGAGATCCGCGCGTTCGGCCACATCCACAGGAACCGGGGCGAGTACGCGCGTCCGCACATCGAATAGTTACCCGCACCATAGGATCCGCCGATCACCACGGTCAACTTGGGCACCCGCGCGCAGGCCACCGCGGTGACCATCTTGGCGCCATGCTTGGCGATTCCGCCGGCCTCGTAGTCGCGGCCGACCATGAAGCCGGCGATGTTCTGCAGGAACAGCAGCGGAATCTTGCGTTTGTCGCACAGCTCGATGAAATGCGCTCCCTTGAGCGCGGATTCGCTGAACAACACGCCGTTGTTGGCGACGATCCCGACCGGGTGGCCGTGGACGCGTGCAAACGCAGTCACCAGAGTCTTGCCGTATTTAGCCTTGAACTCGCTGAATTCGCTGCCGTCAACAATCCGCACGACGACCTCATGAACGTCGTAAGGGACCCGGGGATCCGGGGGCACCACATCGTAGAGCTCGGCCTGCGGGTACTTGGGCTCGACCGAACGGCGCACATCCCATTGGGCGGGTTCGCACGGGCCGAAGGTGTCCGCGATCGCGCGCACGATCCGCAGCGCGTCCTCGTCGTCGTCAGCCAGATGGTCGGTGACACCGGACGTGCGCGAGTGCAAGTCGCCACCGCCAAGTTCCTCGGCCGAGACGATCTCGCCGGTGGCCGCCTTCACCAGTGGCGGACCGCCGAGGAAGATCGTGCCCTGCTCACGGACGATGACGGCCTCGTCACTCATCGCCGGCACATAAGCGCCACCCGCCGTGCAGGAGCCGAGAACCGCCGCCACCTGCGGAATGCCCTTGGCGCTCATCGTCGCCTGGTTGTAGAAGATCCGCCCGAAATGCTCGCGGTCGGGAAACACCTCGTCTTGGCGGGGCAGGAAGGCGCCGCCGGAGTCGACCAGATAGATGCACGGCAGCATATTCTGCAGCGCGACCTCCTGGGCGCGCAGGTGCTTCTTGACCGTCATCGGGTAGTAGGTACCGCCCTTGACCGTCGCGTCGTTGGCGACGATCACGCACTGGCGTCCGGATACCCGGCCGATCCCGGTGATGATTCCCGCGCCCGGGGATTCGTCGCCGTACATGCCGCCAGCGGCCAGCGGAGCCAGCTCGAGGAAAGGGCTGCCCGGGTCGAGCAGGCGGTCCACCCGTTCGCGGGGCAACAGCTTGCCGCGGCTGACGTGGCGTTTCCGGGCGCGTTCGTTGCCGCCCAGGGCGGCGGCGGCGAGCTTATTGTTCAATTCCGCCACCAGCCGGCGGTGCTCGTCGGCGAACGAGGGGGCTATTGCTATCGACGGGGTGGTCACTGGGTCGCCAGGTCCCGAAGCACAAGGGGCGGTTGAGTCTTCGCGACTACCTCGTCGACCGACACGCCAGGAGCGGTCTGGACCAGGTGCAGGCCGTCAGCGCAGACATCGATGACCGCGAGTTCAGTGACAATGCGGTCGACGCAGCCCACACCGGTCAACGGCAATGTGCACCGCTCTAGGATCTTGGGGCTACCGTCCTTGGCGGTGTGCTCCATCATCACGATCACCTTGCGAGCGCCGTGTACCAGATCCATCGCGCCGCCCATGCCCTTGACCATCTTGCCGGGGATCATCCAGTTGGCTAGGTCACCGGTGACCGAAACCTGCATCGCGCCAAGCACTGCGACATCAAGGTGGCCACCGCGGATGATTCCGAACGAAGTCGACGAGCTGAAGAATGCGGCACCCGGCAGCGTGGTGACCGTCTCCTTGCCCGCGTTGATCAAATCGGCATCCACGTCCTCCCGCCGCGGGTAGGGGCCGACGCCGAGGATGCCGTTCTCCGAGTGCAGGACGACATGGACGCCGTCGGGAATGTGGTTGGGAATCAGGGTGGGCATGCCGATGCCAAGGTTGACATACTGACCGTCTTCGAACTCCGCGGCCACCCGTGCGGCCATCTCGTCTCGGCTCCAGCCCGGGGCGCTCATTGCCGCACCGTCTCCCTCTCGATCTTCTTGGCGGGGTTGGGCACATGAACCACCCGGTGCACAAACACGCCCGGGGTGTGTACGGTGGCAGGGTCGATCTCACCCGGCTCGACCAAGTGCTCGACCTCGGCGATCGTGATCCTGCCTGCGGATGCGCACTCCGGGTTGAAGTTGGCCGCGGCGTGGCGGTACATCAGGTTGCCGTGCCGGTCCCCCTGCCAGGCATGCACCAGTGCGAAGTCGGTCCGGATCCCCCGCTCGAGGACATAGGTGACACCATCGAACTCCCGAGTCTCCTTGGCCGGCGACACCACCGCCACCCCGCCCGAGGCGTCGTAGCGCCACGGCAACCCGCCGTCGGCGACCTGGGTACCGACCCCTGCCGGTGTATAGAAGGCCGGTATGCCCATCCCTCCGGCCCGCAACCGCTCGGCCAGCGTGCCCTGCGGGGTCAGTTCCACCTCGAGCTCGCCCGCGAGGAACTGGCGGGCGAACTCCTTGTTCTCCCCCACGTAGGAGGAGACTGTCCGGCGAATTCGCTTGTGTTGCAACAATAGTCCCAGACCAACACCGTCGATTCCGCAGTTGTTCGAGACTGTTTCCAGGTCGGTGACACCGCTATCCACCAACGCTGCGATCAGTGCTTCGGGGATGCCGCAAAGCCCGAATCCACCAACCGCAAGCGACGACCCGTTGGCTATGTCTGCGACCGCCTCCGCGGCGGTGGCCACCACCTTGTCCATACCGCAGAGCCTCCTAGCATTTCAGTTAATTATCATTAACTGAGGTGAGAATACCATTGCCCCCGCGGTGCGTCTAGGGACCTCACTGTTGGCCGCGGAGGTATTCGAGCGCCTGTTGTCGCATCTCCACTTTGCGTACTTTGCCGGTGACGGTCATCGGGAACTCGTCGACGATCCACAGGTACCGCGGGATCTTGAATCGCGCGATGCGGCCCATGCAGTACTCGCGCAGCCGCTCGATGGTCAGTTCCGGCGCGTCGTTTCTCAGCTTGACCACCGCCATGAGCTCTTCGCCGTATTTGGCGTCGGGCACCCCGATGACGTGACCGTCGACAATATCGGGATGCGTGTGGAGGAGTTCCTCGATCTCCCGCGGCGAGATGTTCTCGCCGCCCCGGACGACGAGGTCTTTGATCCGGCCGGCGATCCGCACGTACCCGGACGGGTCCATCTCAGCCAGATCTCCGGTGTGCATCCAGCCGTCGGCGTCGATCACCTCCGCAGTCTTCTGCGGGTCATTCCAGTACCCGGCCATCACCGAATAGCCTCGCGTGCAGAACTCGCCGACCACCCCGCGCGGGACCGTCTCGCCCGTGGCCGGATCCACCACCTTGATCTCAAGGTGTGGACCCACCCGACCGACCGTGCCGACCCGTCGATCCACCGAGTCGTCGGCGCGCGTCTGCGTGGAAACCGGTGACGTTTCGGTCATTCCATAGCAGATCGAGACCCCGGGCATATGCATGCGTGAGATCACCTTGCGCATCACCTCGACCGGGCACGCGGCGCCGGCCATAATCCCGGTGCGCAGACTGCCCAGTTCGTAGTCGGTGAAGTCCGGCAGGCCCAGCTCGGCGATGAACATCGTCGGCACGCCGTACAAGCTGGTGCATCGCTCGTCCTGCACCGCGCGCAGCGTGGCCGCAGGGTCAAAGCCCGGCGCCGGGATCACCATGGCCGCCCCGTGACTGGTGGCCGCCAGATTTCCCATTACCATGCCGAAGCAGTGGTAGAAGGGCACCGGGATGCAAATCCGATCTTGTGCGGTGTACCCGAGCAGCTCGCCCACCAGGTAGCCGTTGTTGAGGATATTGCGGTGGCTTAGCGTGACACCCTTCGGGTATGCCGTTGTGCCGGAGGTGTATTGGATGTTTACCGGATCACTGCCGTCTAGCCTCGCCGCGGTCTGCTGCAGCGCAGGCAGATCGGGCTCGGCACCCGCCAGCGCGTCCCAGCGATCGCTTTCCAGCAAAATCACGTCGGCCAGATCGGGGCATCGCGGCCCAACCTCGGCCAGCATCGCGGCATAGTCCGCATCCTTGAAACTCGCTACGGCAATCACCATCGCGACACCGGACTGCCTAAGCGCATACTCCACTTCGCGGACCCGATAGGCGGGGTTTATGGTCACTAGGATCGCGCCGATCTCAGCGGTCGCGTACTGGACGAGCACCCACTCCCACCGGTTCGGCGCCCAGATGCCGACCCGATCGCCCGGGCCGATCCCCGCCCGCACCAGCCCCGTCGCCAGCCGGTGCACGTCAGTCAGCAGTTCGCTGTAATTGAACCGTCGCCGGGCCACCATGTCCACGAGTGCTTCCCGATGTCCGTACCTGGCAGCGGTCGCTGCGAGGTTGGCGCCGATGGTCGACTCGAGCAATGATGGCGCACTCGGACCGCGATCATAGGAAAGCCGATTGGGGTCTACGACTTCCGCGGCTGCCACGGTTCCTCCGCCTGGTGCCTACCGCATGTCTGACTCGCGTTAACATCGAATAGCTCGTGCTACGTTAGTGACGATTAACCGAAGTGTCCAGCATGAGTCGTGTACGGAGACCGTCGTGACAGCGTCCGCCCCGGACGGTCGGCCCGGCCAGCCCGAGGCCACAAATCGTCGCAGTCAGCTGAAGTCCGACCGACGATTCCAACTCTTGGCAGCCGCCGAACGATTGTTTGCCGAACGAGGATTCCTGGCGGTGCGACTGGAGGACATCGGCGCCGCCGCGGGCGTCAGCGGTCCGGCCATCTACCGACACTTCCCCAACAAAGAGTCGCTGCTGGTGGAATTGCTGGTCGGCGTCAGTGCGCGACTTCTTGCCGGCGCACGCGATGTGACGACCCGCAGCGCTAACTTGGCCGCGGCACTGGATGGCCTCATCGAGTTTCACCTTGACTTCGCACTCGGCGAAGCAGACCTCATCCGGATCCAGGACCGGGACCTAGCGCACCTGCCGGCCGTCGCTGAGCGGCAGGTGCGTAAGGCCCAGCGACAGTACGTGGAGGTCTGGGTCGGGGTGCTGCGCGAGCTGAACCCAGGCCTGGCCGAAGCCGACGCCCGGCTGATGGCCCACGCCGTGTTCGGACTGCTGAACTCCACCCCGCATAGCATGAAAGCGGCCGACAGCAAGCCGGCACGGACGGTGCGTGCACGCGCCGTCCTACGGGCGATGACGGTCGCCGCGCTATCGGCCGCGGATCGTTGTCTATAGCTCGCCAGGCTGCGATGTCGCCGGGTACATCAGCGCACCCGCACCCAGCGCGGGTACCCTGCATGCCATGAGGTGGACATGAACGATCCACGTCGCCCCCAGCGGTTTGGTCCCCCTCTATCCGGGTACGGGCCGACCGGACCGCAGGTTCCCCCCAATCCGCCGACCGCCGACCCGGCTTACGCCGACCAGTCGCCGTATGCATCCACGTACGGCGGTTACGTTTCCCCGCCGTGGTCTCCAGGAGGGCCCCCGCCAAGGCCTCCCCAGTGGCCCCCAGGCCCCCACGAGGCCAGTCCGACCCAACAGCTGCCGCAGTACTGGCAATACGACCAGCCCCCACCGGGCGGATTTCCCCCCGACGGGCTGACTCCCCCGCCACCGCAAGGGCCGAGAACGCCGCGCTGGTTGTGGTTCGCCGCCGGCTCAGCCGTGCTGCTCGTCGTCGCGTTGGTCATCGCACTGGTTATCGCCAACGGCTCGGTCAAAAAGCAAACCGCGATCGAGCCGTTACCCCCCATGCCCGGGCCTAGCCCGACACGTCCGACCACGACCACACCGACCCCACCCTCACCCAGCGCCGCACCGGCACCGACAACTACGACCGGTACGCCCAGTGAGACGGTCGCCGGCGCGATGCAAACCGTTGTCTACGACGTCACGGGGGAAGGCCGGGCAATCAGCATCACGTACATGGATAGCGGCAACGTCATACAGACCGAGTTCAACGTCGCCCTGCCGTGGCGGAAAGAGGTCAGCCTGTCAAAGTCGTCCTTGCATCCCGCTAGCGTCACGATCGTCAACATCGGCCACAACGTCACCTGCTCGGTCACCGTGGCCGGGGTTCAGGTACGCCAGCGCACCGGGGCGGGGTTGACCATCTGCGACGCTCCCAGCTAGGAGGATTGCGCCGTCGTCAGCGCACCGCCGTGCCGCGACACCTGTACCCGCAGCATGAGCAGCAGGCCGGTTGTCAACACGAGGCACACGCCGCCGAGCCCGGCACGGACCGTGTGGAACACGTCGACGAAGACCGAAAACAACCACGGCCCCAGAAACGACACCGCCCGGCCGGTCATCGTGTAGAGCCCAAAGGCCACACCCTCCTTGCCGTGCTGCGCCATATGCAGCAGCAGAGCGCGTGCCGACGACTGCGCCGGCCCGATGAACACACACAACAGCAGCCCGCACGCCCAGAACGCCGTTGGGCCCGACAACGTCAGCAACGTGAGCGCCGCGGCGATGATGGCGGCCAGTGATCCGACGATGACCGGTTTGGACCCGATCCGGTGGTCGACGAACCCACCCAGCACGGCCCCCACCGCAGCCACCACGCTTGCGGCCGCACCAAAGATCAGGACATCGGCCTGGGTGAGCCCGTATGCGTTGACGCCAAGTACCGCGCCGAAGGCGAAAATGGCCGCCAGCCCGTCGCGGAATATCGCGCTGGCCACCAGGAAGTAGACCAAGTTGCGGTCGCGCCGCCACTCCGCGCTGATCTCCGTCCACAGCTTGCGGTAGCCGCCCAGCAGGCCGGTCGAAGGATGAGACGCCGCACCGGAATCGGGTAGTCGGTGCGCGACCAACAACAATGGCAGGCCCAGCAACGCCAACCAGGCCGCCGCAACCAGCATCGCCATTCGCACGTTGAGTCCGTTCGCGACGGGTAGCTGCAGCAGGCCGCGCTGCGAACCGCTACCTGACATGAAACCCAGATAGATCACCAGCAAGAGCGCGACGCTGCCGACATAGCCCGACGCCCAACCGAAGCCGGAGATCCGGCCCGCCGTGCTGGGTGTGGACAGTTGGCGCAGCATCGCGTTGTACGGAACGCTGGACAAATCGCTGGACGCCGCGGTGGCCGCGAGCAAAACCAGCCCGGCCCACAGGTAGCGGGGGTCGTCGCGGATCAGGAACATTGCGCAGGTCAGCGCGACCGCGGTGCCGGTCAGCACAGACAGTGCCACCCGACGGCGGTGCGGAGACTCCACCCACACGCCGACGACGGGCGCCAGCACCCCGATGGTCAACCCGGCGACCGCCCCCGCACGACCCAACCAACTCGCCGGTGAGGTGCCGCCCGGCAGACCCTGACCCACGGCGCTGGTCAGGTAGACGGAGAACACAAAGGTTGTCACGATCGCGTTCAGACCGGTGGAACCGCAATCCCACATGGCCCACGCCACCACCCGGAAGTGCAGGAGGGTGCCCGCGCGCGACCCCGGGTTATTCATGTCCGGCACTTTATTGCTTTTGGCAGCGACCCGCTGCGCCCGGCTCCGCCGCGCTCGCGATCGCTACGTGTCTACGATTGGCGCATGCCGATACCCGCGCCCAGCCCCGACGCACGTGCCGTTGTCACCGGGGCTTCGCAGAACATCGGCGCGGCGCTGGCCACCGAACTGGCCGCACGCGGGCACCACCTGATCGTCACCGCACGACGCGAGGACGTGTTGACCGAGTTGGCTGCCCGGCTGGCCGACAAGTACCGCGTCACGGTCGACGTGCGACCGGCCGATCTGGCCGATCCGCAAGAACGATCGAAACTGGCCGACGAGCTGGCTGCCCGGCCCATCTCGATCCTGTGCGCCAACGCGGGTACCGCGACATTCGGCCCGATCGCATCGCTCGATCTTGCCGGCGAAAAGACGCAGGTGCAGTTGAATGCCGTGGCGGTGCACGACCTTACGTTGGCGGTGTTGCCGGGCATGATCGAGCGCAAGGCCGGCGGCATCTTGATTTCTGGTTCGGCGGCCGGCAATTCACCGATTCCCTACAACGCCACCTATGCCGCGACCAAGGCCTTCGTGAACACCTTCAGCGAATCTCTGCGCGGTGAGCTACGCGGCTCCGGCGTGCACGTCACGGTGCTGGCCCCGGGCCCGGTTCGCACCGAGCTACCGGATGCCTCCGAAGCGTCACTGGTCGAGAAGCTGGTGCCGGACTTCCTGTGGATCTCGACGGAGCACACCGCCCGGGTATCGCTGAATGCCTTGGAGCGCAACAAGATGCGCGTCGTTCCGGGTCTGACGTCAAAGGCGATGTCGGTGGCCAGCCAATACGCTCCGCGCGCCATCGTGGCGCCAATCGTGGGTGCCTTTTACAAGAGGCTTGGGGGCAGCTAGGCATCACTTCCGGCGGCGGCGCCCGGTGCCGAAGATGCTGCGGGTGATCTCGCGTGCGGTGGTGTTGAGGACGCTCTTGACGGTCGGATTCTTGAGTATCTCCTCCCACACCGCGGGGCCCTGCGGCTCCACCGGAGCGGGCATCGGCGGAACTTCAAAATCGTCCGGCCAGGGCAGCGGATCGTACTGCCCCCTTGGGGCTGGGGCCTCCTGGGCCGGGGCCTCTTGCGCCGGCGCGAGTTTGGCGCTCAGTATCTCGTGGGCTGACGGGCGGTCGATGGTCTGGCCATATACGGCCTGCAACGAGCTTGCCTGGGCCGCGGCGCCAATCGCTTCGGCTCCGATCGCGGCCATCAGCGACCGTGGCGCTCGCATCCTGGTCCAGGCGACCGGCGTCGGTGCGCCCTTCTCCGATAGCACGGTGACGACGGCCTCGCCGGTGCCCAGCGACGTCAGCGCGGACTCCAAGTCGTAGACATCGGTTTTCGGGTAGGTGCGCACGGTCTTGCGCAGCGCCTTGTGGTCGTCGGGGGTAAACGCGCGCAGCGCGTGCTGAATTCGGGCTCCCAGCTGGGAGAGGACATCGTTGGGTAGATCCGTGGGCAGCTGGGTGCAGAAGAACACCCCAACACCCTTGGAACGGATCAGCTTCACGGTCTGCTCGACCTGCTCGAGAAAGGCCTTCGAGGCATCGGTGAACAACAGGTGCGCCTCGTCGAAAAAGAACACCAGTTTGGGCTTGTCCAGGTCACCCACCTCGGGCAGGAAGGTAAACAGGTCCGCCAGCACCCACATCAGAAAAGTGGAGAACATCGCCGGGCGCAACGCCTGGCTCCCGAACTCCAGCAACGAGATGATGCCCCGACCCTGGCTGTCGACGCGCAGCAGGTCCTCGGGCCTCAGTTCGGGCTCACCGAAGAATGTGTCGGCACCTTCGGCTTCCAGGTTGACCAAAGCCCGCAGGATGACCCCGGCCGTCGTGGGCGACACCGCCCCAAGGGATTTCAGCTCTACCTTGCCCTCATCACTGGTCAGATGGGTAATGACCGCCCGCAGATCCTTCAGGTCCAGCAGCGGAAGTCCTCGTTGGTCGGCCCAGTGAAAGATCAGGCCCAGTGTAGATTCCTGGGTAGCGTTGAGCCCCAACACCTTTGCCAGCAGAATCGGGCCGAAGCTGGAGATGGTCGCACGCACCGGAACCCCGACGCCACTGGCACCCAGCGACAGGAACTCCACCGGGAAGGCCGTCGGCACCCAGTCGTCACCGGTGTCTTTCGCACGGGCGGCCGTCTTGTCGGCGGCCTCCCCCGGGCGGGCCAGACCGGACAAATCGCCCTTCACGTCGGCCATCAGCACTGCCACCCCCGCCGCACTGAGCTGTTCGGCGATCAGCTGCAGCGTCTTGGTCTTGCCGGTTCCGGTGGCCCCGGCGACCAGACCGTGCCGGTTGACGGTGGCCAGCGGAATGCGAATCTGCGCGCTCGGGTCGGGTTCGCCGTCGACGACGACGGTGCCCAACTGCAGGGCCTGGCCTTCGACGGTGTAACCCGCCGCGATCCGCTGCGCGGGCCCGCCAGGTCCACCGGCCGCCGATTCGGTGCCCATAGCTGGATCACACTACTTGCCCGGGGGAGACAGCCGCGACGGCTCGCATGCGCCTACGCTGAGCGCTGTGCAAGACGAACTGGTGTGGATCGACTGCGAGATGACCGGGCTCGATCTGGGTTCGGACAAGCTGATCGAGATAGCCGCCCTGGTCACCGATGCCGATCTGAACATTCTCGGCGACGGGGTGGACGTGGTGATGCACGCCGACGACGCCGCGCTGTCGGGCATGATCGACGTGGTCGCCGAGATGCACTCGCGGTCGGGGCTGATCGACGAGGTGAAGGCATCCACGGTCGACCTAGCGACCGCCGAGGCCATGGTGCTCGACTACATCAACGAGCACGTCAAGCAGCCCAAGACCGCCCCACTGGCCGGCAACTCGATCGCCACCGACCGCGCGTTCATCGCCCGCGACATGCCCACGCTGGACTCGTTTCTGCACTACCGAATGATCGACGTCAGCTCGATCAAGGAACTGTGCCGGCGCTGGTATCCGCGGATCTACTTCGGCCAGCCGCCCAAGGGGCTGACGCACCGGGCGCTGGCCGACATCCACGAATCCATCCGCGAACTGCGGTTCTACCGCCGCACCGCGTTCGTGCCCCAGCCCGGCCCTTCTACCAGCGAAATCGCGGCCGTCGTCGCCGAGCTTTCCGACGGGGCGGGCGCGCAGGAAGAAACAGATTCGGCCGAGGCGCCCCAGAGCGGTTAATATCGACGTCGCCGCTCATTAGCCCCCGCGGGGGCGGCCGGCGGCCATGGTGAGTGTAGTTCAGTTGGTAGAGCACCAGGTTGTGATCCTGGGTGTCGCGGGTTCGAGTCCCGTCACTCACCCCAACAGGGCGGCAGGGTGTTTATGGCCCTGGGCCCTTTGCTGTCCCCGCCGAGGGCGTGCACCTGCAACCTTCGTGTCTATGATCTGGTCCTGTGGCGAATTCGACCACTCGCCGCGACTGCACCTGGCCGCCCGCTCCAACACCCGCCGGTCAAACTGCCATCGGACAGCATGTTCCCCGTCGCCAGGGCCTTGGCAGGTGTCGGTTTGCCCGGTCTATTTGCCTGCCGCGCAACTATCGCACCTCCGGCGTGGCTTGTTCGGACTCACTCGGTGTTTCGTGCCATGGTTGATGTGCAGGACGTTTGAGACCCCAACCAGCTAGACCAGGATGAGCGCTTCTGCGTCAGCCGACAAGGTCGTATGCGAGTGCTGCGAGCTCTGTGTTCCTAAACAGCTCGCGTCAGCGATTCGCAACCCATACGGACTCGTCCGTGGGTGGCGCTGTCGCATCTGTAACGAGCACCAAGGCCAGCCGGTCAAGATGGCGCAAGACCACGAAGAGGAGGTCCGCATCCGTTGGGGCGAGACGGTGGACGAACTCCACGCTGCGCTGGACCGCGCCGGGCCAAGGCCAGGGACGTGGTGTACGAGTGAAGGTTCCTCGCGTGATCCTTCGGGTGGCAGTCTAGGTGGTCAGTGCTGGGGTGTTGGTGGTTTGCTGCTTGGCGGGTTCTTCGGTGCTGGTCAGTGCTGCTCGGGCTCGGGTGAGGACCTCGAGGCCCAGGTAGCGCCGTCCTTCGATCCATTCGTCGTGTTGTTCGGCGAGGACGGCTCCGACGAGGCGGATGATCGAGGCGCGGTCGGGGAAGATGCCCACGACGTCGGTTCGGCGTCGTACCTCTCGGTTGAGGCGTTCCTGGGGGTTGTTGGACCAGATTTGGCGCCAGATCTGCTTGGGGAAGGCGGTGAACGCCAGCAGGTCGGTGCGGGCGGTGTCGAGGTGCTCGGCCACCGCGGGGAGTTTGTCGGTCAGAGCGTCGAGTACCCGATCATATTGGGCAACAACTGATTCGGCGTCGGGCTGGTCGTAGATGGAGTGCAGCAGGGTGCGCACCCACGGCCAGGAGGGCTTCGGGGTGGCTGCCATCAGATTGGCTGCGTAGTGGGTTCTGCAGCGCTGCCAGGCCGCTGCGGGCAGGGTGGCGCCGATCGCGGCCACCAGGCCGGCGTGGGCGTCGCTGGTGACCAGCGCGACCCCGGACAGGCCGCGGGCGACCAGGTCGCGGAAGAACGCCAGCCAGCCGGCCCCGTCCTCGGCGGAGGTGACCTGGATGCCCAGGATCTCTCGGTAGCCCTCGGCGTTGACGCCGGTGGCGATCAAGGTGTGCACTCCGACGACGCGGCCTGCCTCGCGCACCTTGAGCACCAGGGCGTCGGCGGCGAGGAAGGTATACGGGCCGGCATCGAGCGGGCGGGTCCGAAACGCCTCTACGGCTTCGTCGAGCTCTTTGGCCATGATCGACACTTGCGACTTGGAAAGCTTTGTCACACCAAGTGTTTCGACCAGGCGCTCCATCCGGCGAGTGGATACTCCCAGCAGGTAGCAGGTCGCCACCACGCTGGTCAGTGCGCGTTCAGCTCGCTTGCGGCGCTGCAGCAGCCAGTCCGGGAAATAGCTGCCCTGGCGCAGCTTGGGGATCGCGACGTCGATGGTTGCGGCACGGGTGTCGAAATCACGGTGGCGGTAGCCGTTGCGCTGATTGGACCGCTCATCGCTGCGTTCGCGGTAGCCCGCCCCGCACAGGGCGTCGGCTTCAGCCCCCATCAAGGCGGCGATGAACGTCGAGAGCAGCCCGCGCAGCAGATCCGGGCTCGCCTGTGCGAGTTGGTCAGCCAGAAGCTGCTCGGTGTCGATAAGATGAGAAGAGGTCATTGCGTCATTTCCTTCGATTGACTTTTGCTGGTCGTTTCGAAGGATCACGCGATGACCGCCCACTACTGGGCTACGACACGCCCACCGGCCTTACCTGCCCGTACACCACACCCCTGGACGTAACTCCGCGCCGATGACTACAAGGCAAAGATGCTGGCTGCGTTTAGGTCTCACGATGCCGTGTTAAGAGAGTTCGAAAAGCTCGGCCGCTATCATCAGTCAACCGGGCACGGCTGCCTCTGCGGCAAACGAAACTGTGCAACGCTGTCCATCATCGATAGCAACCAGATATATGGCCACATTGACCGAATGAATCGCCGCGACGAGCTTGGCTAAGCCACAACAGAGAGAAACAAGGTGGACGACATCGCAGCATTCAAGCTCGACAGCCTGCCGGACATAACCTTCACGGTCACGCGGGCCATAAGTTCGGGTGGGGAAAATCCGGCGGGGTTTCTCAATTTCGCGGCGCGCCGAGAGCAACCGGAGATCCTGGGTGGTGGAGGCCGTCCTGGACCGGTGGGCCCGGAAGCGGTCGATACTCCACGTATTCGCGGCGGGAAGGTGCCGTTCGTCTTCCGGACGCTACCGGGTTACACCTTCTACGCCAGCCAAATCGAGCCGAGAGTGGGCGACCCGGAAGGGCCCACACTCCTGGCTGGATTCGGCAATATCCCTGAGACTTCGCAGCGGTCGCCGGGATGGATCCGCATCACCTGCACGGGGCCAGACGACGATGAGGAGCTGGAATTCTTTGGATTCGCCGGGCCAGAGTCCTAACCAGGCGATGAACGAAGGATCGGCGACGGCTACGAACCTGGATAGGCAAGAATGGCGCACCGAAGCGTCACTCGACGTCGGCCGGCCGGAGAACGCACCACGAAACGAAACACTTGTGAGGACCAAGATTCTCCGATCTTCGGGTAGCACCCGAGAGCATGTCGTTAGGCCTGTCGGCATGGGCGCCGGCAAGGTCCTCCAGCCGGGTGATGGGCGTCGCAGAGTACAGACGTGGCTGCTGTCCGCAGGCTGAAGCGGATGAAGTGACAGCCCAGCGGCGCGGCCAGAAGCTCTCAGAAAGTCCATCCCTGCGCCTCGATATAGCCCATCAGAGTTAGCCACGGCACGCCAAGAGCGTCGCAGACATCGGGGATGCGCGGCTTTTCGATATTGCCGCTCGCAGTCTCCTGGGTAACCACCGTGGCGTTGTTCACCATCGCGAGCGCGATGACGAACGGGTCGGCGGCGCTTCGCCTGCCACCCTGCCGGACCATGTTCGGGTGCAACCGCAAGATGTGCCGCGCCGCCTGCTGGATCTGTTCATCCAGAGGACAGAACAAGCCAGTTTGCCCGTCCGCCCACCGCTTCGCGTCATCATCACGCCTGGCGAGTTCGCGCTGAACCTCATCGACCGACCTGATCTGACCGGCGCTGATCGCATCCTCAACCCGGCCCCACAGACTGCGAAACACCGCTGGCCGAAACAGATCACGCCGTCCGTTCAGGATGGCGCTGGTATCGAAGGAATAGAGCACAGCGGTTAGACCACGCTCCGCAGTTCGGCTGACTCAGCCAACTTCGGAATCTGGCTGACCTTGGCGTCGAGGTAGATCGCAGCGGTGTTGCTGTCGATGACGCGGCGGCGGTGGGCGTCGGTCACCGCCCGCACGTAGCCCTTACCGAGGTCTCGGACGGTATTGCGGTACCAGTTGCCGCCCCCAGCCGATCGAGCCCGTTCGGCCTCGTCCTCGTGAGCCGCGATGAACTCGGCGCGGCGCTGTCGGTAGACCTCGACCGGCACGATTCCAAGCGTGCTTAGCCGCCGCAGGAACGCCTCGGCACTCACGCCAAAATGCGCCGCGACCGGCCGCAGCGATTCGTAATCCCACGAAGACGGAGTCTCGCTGCGAACGATGACCTCCGGCCGCGCTCGCACCACGTCGGCAGGCATCAGCACAGCGGCGGCGATCGCGTTGCATCGAGCCTCCAGCGATCGGTCCTGGGTGCTCGGATGAGCATCGGCGATCACGTCACACAAGCCCTCGGTGTGCAGCACCACGTGCACGAACTCATGCAGCAGCGAGAACAGGCGAGGGCGGGGGTGGTCGCTGCCATTGAGCACGATCACCGGCAATTCGTCGAAATACAGACACATACCGCGCATCTCGTCGATAGCGACCTTGCCGCCGCGGGTCGCGAGCACCAGAACGCCGGACGTTTCGATGGCCGACACCCAGGCGTTCAGATGCTCGTAAGGGTCAACCGAGGCCACGGGGATAGGCAACGGGCTGACCTCGATCAAGGCCTTGCGGATTCGTGCCGCGATATCCGCGTCGGCCTCGTCGCCGGATAGGGGCAAACGCCAGGCGCCCGGTATCTCCCGGTCCTCGGCGTCGGCCAGCTCTAGCGCGAAGTCGCGTTGCGTGTGTGCGCGACGGAACTCCTCGTGAAGCCCCGGCGTCCATTGACCCGACGCGGCACCGTCCAATCGTCGGAAGTCGCGTAAGGTGTCAAACCCCTCGGGCGGCTCGGACAGGAAGAACACCGCCAGCGAGCGCTTGTAGACCTCGGCGGCCTTGCGCAGCTGCGCGATGGTTGGCACAACCTCGCCCACCTCCCAAGCCGCGACGCGATCATCAGGCAGGCCGAGTTTGCGGGCCGCGGCTACCTCGGTCAGGCCACACGACTCGCGAGCCCAACGGAGCACCGAGCTCTCCACCGAAGCGGGAATCGACCGCATGGCAATGATGATGCACCACCCCACCCACATTGGATGGCCGATACCCACGCTTGGTTCCCGACCAGCCGATTAACCGCTCCCCCGCAACCTGGCGAGACGGTACTCGCCGCGTTCGGCGTCTGGGACGGTGTGCCGTGAGACCGGCTGCGGTGTAACGCCTTACGAACTAGTGAGCAGGGTGCAACGGGACGGCCGCCCACTCGTCCTGTCCAGCCCAACGGACGTATAGCTGATTTGGAAGGGGATGGCCCCAAGCCGCTATCAAGACCATGTTGAGCCCCTCTCCGGGGCGAATCACCGTCTTCTTCGGGACATTTCGAGTGATCGCATCGATTCGCGAGAGGTCAATCTCGACATCTTCTGCGATATCGTCGCCGATGTTGCGCAACACAAAGCGGATTTTGTCTGGGTTCTCGACACGCCACCGGACGTTAGGTGCCTTACCGGACCTGCCGACCGCCGGTCCCACCGCCCACGAGTACGCGAACTTGGCAGTCCCGGTATGCGGCCGACCGGGCTTTCGCTCCCAGGTCTCCGCAAACCTGCGCACCGCTGCCGCATCCCACACCGCGCCTCCACGCAAATCTGCCAACGGAGCGGGAAACCCTGCTGTCGACCTCAATTGGTGCACCCTCTGACGCGAAACCCCCAACTCATCCGCGATCTCAGCCGCAGACATCAACTCGGGCGTTGTGAACGCCTCAGCGCGCAGACGATGCTCTGGCTCGCTAATGATCTGCACAGCAATGGGACTCTTGGCTTGAACTACCGGCATAACCTCGCCAGCCATCTTGGCGAGCGCGTCGAACACACTCCAATCGCCGGGCGCATAGACCGTGACGTCAATGCCGTGTCCTGGGACCCGAGATACCAGTGCGTCGAAGCCCTCGAGCTGCGTCTCCCAGGCGTCCATGGTCTCCATCGAAGGGTCAGCATCAAACGTGAAGGTGACGACCCAGTCGGCTGTCACTGTGCGCCTTCCTTCCTGTGCTGTGCCCGCCGTTCCTTCTTGCTCGGCGGTGGCCACGTCAGGCCCG
This sequence comes from Mycobacterium tuberculosis H37Rv, assembly GCF_000195955.2. Classification (GTDB taxonomy): domain Bacteria; phylum Actinomycetota; class Actinomycetes; order Mycobacteriales; family Mycobacteriaceae; genus Mycobacterium; species Mycobacterium tuberculosis. Next base: position 2,833,581 of record NC_000962.3, read on the forward strand.
CTTTCTTCAACGCGCCCAATAGGTCTCGCATCCGGCGGTACTCGTTGCTAGGTGTTGCCGGAAACCGAGCAATATAGACGCCCTGGGGGTTGTAGAAGCGGGTGTAGCCGCTGGCGTCATCCTCAACCGTCCATTGTTGCGATTGCGCCCACTTCGCGATCTTGATGATTGCGCTGTTCACATCGTCTCCCCAACACTTGCGATGTGTCAAGAGTAATGGCAAGACGCGACATCGTAAAGGTTTTAGCCGGACTCATTCGAATATTTGAGCGATGTAGCCAGTGAGTGGGTGCTCCGATGATCACGGCTTCGCGCGAGCTCGCCCCGGCTGGCCTCATGATCGCCGACCGGCTGGGCTTCACCCGGTCTCAGTGGTTCTCCCAGTCGCGAAGGAACACCCGAGTGTCGTCATGGTCCGCGCGGTTGGGCACTGCGGCCATCGGATGTCATCGTCGTACAACGAACCATGCGGTCGTTGCAGGGCGTGTATCAGGCGCTGTTGGTTGTCTGGCGTTCCTCGCGGCGCGCTTACGCCTTGGCGTTACCGGCGCGCCACTGGTCCCACGGAATGTTCCAATCGCCGAGCCCGTCGATCCCCGGCAGGGTGCCACCCACGGTATTGACCACCTCGACGATGTCGCCGCGCTTGACATGGTCGTAGAACCACTGCGCGTTGCTCGGGCTGACGTTCAGGCAGCCATGGCTGGTGTTGGTGTGGCCCTGAGCCCCCACCGACCACGGCGCTGAGTGCACGAAGACACCGCTGTAGGAGATCTGGGTGGCCCAGTCGACATCGGTGCGATATCCGTTGGGCGAGTTGACGGGTACGCCGTAGGTGGACGAGTCCATGATGATGTGCTTGTACCGCGAGCCGACGATGTATATGCCGTTGGCCGTCGGGGTGCTGTCCTTGCCCATCGACGTCGGCATGGACTTTACGACCTCGCCATTCACCCGCACGGTCAGTATCTTGGTGTTGTCGTCGGCGGTCGCGATCACCTCGTCGCCGATGGTGAAGTGCGTCTGCACGTTGTCCTCGCCGAACATTCCCTCGCCCAAGTCGACGCCGTAGGTGTTGACCGCCACATCAACGGCCGTACCTGGCTTCCAGAAATGCTCTGGGCGCCAACGCACTTCACGGTTATTCAGCCAGTAGAACGCGCCCTCCACGGGCGGGTTGGTGGTGATCTTGATGGCCTTCTCGGCCGCGCCCCGGTCAGCGATGTTCTCGTCGAATCGGATCGCCACCGGCTCGCCGACACCCACGACCTCCCCATCACCGGGCATGACGTAGGGCATGGTCAGGTGCGCGGGGGAACTGGTCTGGAAGGTCAGCTGGCGGGTCGCCGCGCCACCCAGTCCAAGCGCCGTCGCGTTCAGCGTGTAGCGCCTGTTGTAGCCGAGCTGCTCAGTGGTCGACCAGCGCAGTCCGTCGGGGCTGAGTCGACCGGCCACCGGCCTGCCGTTGTCGTTGACCATGGTGACGGCCGCCAGCACACCGTCGGCGGCGGTCACCGACACCGGTGCATCCACGGTGACGCCGACGGCGCCGTCGGTGACCGACGCGGTGAGCTTGGGCACCAGCAGATCGGCGAACGGCGTGCCCTTGTCCGCGATGACCTTGATCGGTGCGGGTCCGCGGCCGCTGCCGCATGCGACGGCACCGATCATCACGGCGGTCATCATCAGCGCGGTTAACCAGGCTCTCCGAACCCTGGTCCTACCCGCCTGAGCTGCAATCCCCACCTTTGGCATGCCTTCCCTCACCTCCCCCACTGCGTCGTGACCGAGCTAGACTCGGCTGTAGTCTAGGTCCTGACTGGCCGCCACGCTGCGATGCTGATACCAAGTTCAGTGTGAGATTTCACGCGAGAGCGCAAGGCCTGTTAATGTGCCTTGGCTAGGTAATCGAGGCGCCGTTAGCTCAGTTGGTAGAGCAGCTGACTCTTAATCAGCGGGTCCGGGGTTCGAAACCCTGACGGCGCACAGGTCAACGCGTTATTTCGGATGCACCAGCCGCAGCTGTCCCGTTGGGCGACGATTTCCGTATTCGGAAGGTGCACGCCGGTTACCGGATTTGGGCAGCGGATCGGATCGGAGCCACGGGGATAGCTCGACGAGACAGCCGGGGAAGCCGCAGAAAATTGGGTTGTAGGCGCGTGCAATAGCTACGCTGCATGTGGACAGCGGGGAAGAGGTTAGTTGTGTCGCGTCTGATCGTGGCTCCGGACTGGCTGGCGTCAGCAGCGGCGGAGGTGCAAAGCATCGGCTCGGCGCTGAGCGCGGCGAACGCCGCGGCCGCGGCCCCCACCACCCTATTGGTGGCCGCCGCCGAAGACGAGGTATCCGCAGCGGCCGCAGCGCTATTCGCCAACTACGGCCGGGAGTATCAGACGCTGAGTGTGCGGTTCGCCTCGCTTGATCAGCAGTTCGCGCAAGCACTGAACTCGGCGGCAGCGTCGTATCAGACGGCCGAAGCCACGGGTGCGTCGCTCGTGCAGACCGCGACACAAGGTGTACTGGGTGTGATCAATGCGCCCACCGAGTTCATGTTCGGACGCTCGCTGATCGGCGACGGAGCTGACGGCACGGCTGCCAGCCCCATCGGCGAGCCCGGCGGAATCCTGTACGGCGACGGCGGAAACGGCTACTCCCAGACCACGCCCGGAGCTGTCGGCGGAGCCGGCGGGTCGGCCGGATTTATCGGTAACGGTGGCGCCGGGGGCGCCGGCGGGCCCGGCGCCGGCGGCGGGACTGGAGGCCTCGGCGGCTGGTTATGGGGCAACAACGGCGCCGCTGGCACCGGCGACCCAGTTAACGTTGCCGTCCCCCTGCGCGTGGAAAACAACTTTCCGCTGGTGAACCTCTTGGTCAACCGCGGGCCAACTGTCCCCATACTGCTGGACACGGGATCCTCGAGTCTCGTCATCCCATTCTGGAAAATCGGGTGGCAGAACCTGGGCTTGCCCACCGGGTTCGATGTCGTTCACTACGGCAATGGCGTGAGCATCGTCTACGCCGACGTGCCCACGACGGTCGATTTCGGTGGCGGCGCCGCTACCACACCGACCTCCGTCCATGTCGGTATCCTGCCGTACCCGCGAAACCTTGACAGCCTGGTCCTCATCGCTTCCGGCGGCGCTTTCGGACCCAACGGAAACGGCATACTGGGCATCGGGCCGAATGTGGGGTCGTATGCCGTCAGCGGGCCCGGCAACGTTGTCACGACCGATTTGCCGGGCCAACTCAACGAAGGCACCCTCATCGACATTCCCGGCGGCTACATGCAGTTCGGCCCCAACACGGGCACTCCAATCACCTCCGTGACCGGGGCACCGATCACCGTGCTGAACGTTCAGATCGGCGGCTACGACCCCAACGGGGGCTACTGGTCACTCCCCTCGATTTTCGATTCGGGCGGCAACCACGGAACGCTTCCGGCGGTGATTCTCGGCACGGGCCAGACAACCGGTTACGCCCCGCCGGGCACGGTTATCTCAATCTCAATACATGACAACCAGACGCTGCTGTATCAGTACACGACAACCGCGAGCAACAGCCCAGTGGTCACGGCAGACCCCCGACTCAACACCGGTCTAACCCCGTTCCTGCTGGGACCGGTATATATCTCGAACAACCCTAGCGGTGTCGGGACGGTGGTGTTCAATTACCCGCCACCGTAGCTTTCCGCCGGGTCCAGAACCGCCGCGCCATAAGGGCGTCACGTTCGTCCAGAACCTCGGCTAAGTGCGGAGTGCGCAATCATGGTGCACTGCAATGGGTTTCCCATCGGTAACTCCGGGTTGGTCAGCGATTCCTGATCTTGTGGATGACCACGACGACGACCACAGACCCGATCCCGACCAGTGACACGGTCACGATGGGCTTCCTGAGGAAGGCGATCACCCGAGTTTTTGCGTCGTCGGCGAGGCGGCGGGGGTTGGCGCGCTCGGCGAGGGAATCGATGGTCGCCGCCAGTTGGTCGCGGGTTTGGTCGATCTCCTGCTTGATGGTATTGGGATCGCGGTCCACCACGTGCTGTCCTCCAAGTTCTCCAGTCGCCCACTGCCGGCCTGCGTCGCCCGCCGAACTACCCTAGATCAGTGACCAAAACCACGCGTCTGACCCCCGGAGACAAAGCCCCTGCCTTCACCCTGCCCGATGCCGACGGCAACAACGTGTCGCTGGCCGACTACCGAGGACGCCGCGTCATCGTGTACTTCTACCCGGCGGCCTCGACACCGGGATGCACCAAGCAGGCTTGTGATTTTCGCGACAATCTGGGCGATTTCACCACTGCCGGCCTCAACGTCGTCGGTATCTCCCCCGACAAGCCGGAGAAGCTCGCTACGTTCCGCGATGCCCAGGGCCTGACGTTTCCGCTGCTGTCTGATCCCGACCGCGAGGTGTTGACGGCCTGGGGTGCCTACGGGGAGAAGCAGATGTATGGCAAGACGGTGCAGGGGGTGATCCGGTCCACCTTCGTCGTCGATGAAGACGGAAAGATCGTCGTCGCGCAGTACAACGTCAAGGCCACCGGCCACGTCGCTAAGCTTCGGCGCGACCTGTCGGTATAGCCGCGAGCTTGGCCAGCAGCAGCGCTTCGGCGGTCGCCGCGCGTTCCAGCACACCCAGATGCAGGCTTTCATTGACACTGTGCGCCTGCGTTCCGGGGTCTTCTACCCCGGTGACAAGGATGGTCGCCTGCGGGAACGCGGCGGCGAACTCGGCGATGAACGGGATCGACCCGCCCATTCCCATATCGATCGGATCGGCACCCCACGCCTGCCGAAACGCCGACCGCGCCGCATCATAGACAGGGCCGCTCGCCTCGATGGCGTAGGGCTGTCCGACCTCGCCGCGCGTGACAGTGACCTGGGCGCCCCAGGGGGCGTGCCGCCGCAGATGGGCCTCCACCGCGTCCAGGTGCGCCGTGGCATCGCCTCCAGGCGCCACCCGAATACTGATCTTGGCCCGGGCCCGCGGGATCAGCGTATTGGACGCTGCCGCAACGGATGTGGTGTCGATGCCGATTACGGTGATCGCCGGCTTCGCCCAGAGCCGCTGCGGCACCGAGCCCGTGCCGATTTCCGATACTCCGTCCAGTAGACCCGACTCAGCGCGTACCCGTCCAGCCGGGTAATCCACACGCGCCGCGGTGCTTTCGTGCATGCCCGCCACGGCCACGTTGCCGTCGTCGTCGTGCAGGCTGGCCAACAGCCGCACTAGCACGGTCAGCGCGTCGGGAACGACGCCGCCCCACAACCCGGAGTGCAGCCCGTGGTCGAGGGTGGCGACCTCGACGACGCAGTCGGCCATTCCGCGTAGCGACACCGTCAAAGCCGGGATGTCGGTGCTCCAATTGTCCGAGTCGGCGATGACGATCACGTCGGCTGCCAGCGCGTCACGGTGGGCGGCGAGCAACCGGCCCAGTGACGGCGACCCGGATTCTTCTTCACCCTCGACAAAGACCGTGACGCCCACCGGCGGTCTGCCGCCGTGTGCCCAGAATGCGGCCACATGCGTGGCGATACCTGCCTTGTCATCGGCGGTGCCCCGCCCGTAGAGCCGCCCACCACGCTCGGTCGGCTCGAACGGCGGCGACACCCATTGCCCGCGGTCACCCTCGGGCTGGACGTCGTGGTGGGCATAGAGCAGCACCGTCGGCGCCCCCGGCGGCGCCGGGTACCGCGCGATCACCGCCGGCGCACCGCGCTCGCTGACAATCCGCACGTCGTCAAAACCGGCCTGCGACAACAGGTCTGCCACCGCACGCGCGCTGCGGTGAACCTCGTCGCGCCGATCTGGGTCGGCCCACACCGATTCGATGCGGACCAGCTCCTCGAGATCACACCGCACCGACGGCAACACCTCACGGACGCGCTCAACCAGCTCGCGAGCAGACGCAGAGTCGCATGAAAATCCGGATTTCGATGCGATTCTGCGTCTGCTCGCGCTCACGGGGCCTCCAGGATGGCGACCGCGGCCGCGGTATCCCCTTCGTGGGTCAGCGACACATGGATCGTCACGTCGGCCAAATACTCAGCGATGGCCCCGGTCAGCCTGACCCGCGGCCTGCCCCACATATCGGTGACCACCTCGATATCGCGGTGGATGTCCTCCGGCAACACCGGCCGCTGCGCGAACCGCGATCCGGACCAGGCCTTGATCACCGCCTCCTTCGCGGCCCAGCGGGCCGCCAGGTGCCGGGCCGCCGACGAACTCTTGTCCGAGGCGTCCCGGCGCTCACCCGGGGTGAAGGTCTCGGCGAACACCGTTCCGGGCTGGTCGACCTGCTCGGCGAAATCGGGAATGGAGACCAGGTCGATCCCCACACCGACGATGCCCATGGGCGGCCACGTTAATCGATGGCCCAGTCCGGCGACGATGCGGTCCGCGTTGGGGGCACCTCCCGCTTGCGGGGGACGGACCGAAGAGATGCCGGGCAGTCAGGCCAAGGAGCACGCGGCGAGCGTGTATCCATGGCGGCGACACGCCGAACACCGTCGCCCTGAGCGCACGTTCGGCGCCCAACGGCAGGGTCAGCCGATATACGCCTCGCCGTCACCCAGCCGGGCCGCCGGATTCAGCAGCATCGACGCCTCCTGCGGCCGCTCGGGCGCGTGGTGGTCGAAGCGACGGTCACCGGGCCGCTGGTACATCGGCGCACCACCGGCAATCGCCGAGGCCAGCCGGCGCTGACCGGCCAGCAGGCGGGCGTCGGCACGCCGCTGGTAGTCCGCGCGCTGTGCGGGATCCAGCGAGGCGATGAACGCCTGCGGATGCACCAACGCGACCAGGCCCGACACATGGCCGAACCCGAGGCTGGTCAGCATGCCGGCCTTGAGTGGGAACTTGCCGCCGAGCCGCAACGTGTCACGCACCCACACGAAATGCGCGGAGCCGGCCAGCTCGTCGTCGACGCAGTCGAGGCTGCGGTTGGGTGGGATCACCCCATCCCGCAATATCTGGCAGAGCCCCATCATCTGGAAGACCGCCGCGCCGCCCTTGGCGTGGCCGGTCAGGCTCTTCTGCGACACCACGAACAGCGGGGCGCCCTCGGAACGGCCCAGGGCGTCGGCGAGCCGTTCATGCAACTCGGTCTCGTTGGGATCGTTGGCCAGCGTCGAGGTGTCGTGCTTGGAGATGACCGCCACGTCGTCGGCGGCCACGCCCAGCTTGGCCAGCGCCCGCGCCAGCGGTGAATCCTTGCCGCCGCGGCCCGCCCCCAGCGCGCCCAGGCCCGGGGCCGGGATCGAGGTGTGCACGCCGTCGCCGAACGACTGCGCGAACGCCACCACCGCCAGCACCGGCAGCCCCATCCGCAGCGCCAGGTCCCCGCGGGCCAACAGGATCGTCCCGCCGCCTTGGGCTTCGACGAAGCCCAGACGGCGGCGGTCGTTGGGCCGGGAAAACTTCGAGTCGTGGATGCCGCGGCCGCACATCATGGACGTGTCGGCGGTGGCGGCCATGTCACCGAATCCGATGATGCCCTCCAGCGTCAGGTCATCCAGGCCGCCGGCCACCACCAGTTGAGCCTTGCCCAACCGGATCTTGTCGACACCTTCCTCGACCGACACCGCGGCGGTGGCGCACGCGGCTACCGGGTGGATCATCGCACCGTAGCTACCGACGTAGGACTGAACCACGTGCGCGGCAATGATATTCGGCAAGACTTCCTGGAAGATGTCGTTCGGCTTGTTGCGGCCCAACAGATTGCCGTGGTACATCGTCTGCATCGACGTGCCGCCGCCCATGCCGGTGCCCTGGGTGTTGGCCACCAAACTCGGGTGCACGTAACGCATCACCTCGGCCGGGCTGAAACCGGACGACAGGAACGCGTCGACGGTCGCCACCATGTTCCATACCGCCAACCGGTCGATGGAACCGGCCATGTCTGCGCTGATGCCCCACACCGTCGGGTCGAACCCGGTCGGGATCTGGCCGCCGACGACGCGGGACAGCTTGGTCTTTCGCGGCACCCGGATCTCGGTGCCGGCCTTGCGGATGACCTGCCAGTCGGTGGAGTCGGGCACCGGCCGGATGACCGTGTGCTCGGGATCGAACTCGACGAAGGCGCGCGCATCGGCCTCCGAGGACACCACGAACGCGAAGTCCTTCTCCAGGAACACCGACACCAGCAGCGGCGAGGCGTGGTCGGGGTCGATCGCGCCGTCATCAACGAATTCGCGAATGCCGACGCGCTGCACCACGGCGTCGTGGTAGCGCTGCACCAACTCGGATTCGTCGACCATTTCGCCGGATTCGGTGTCGTACCAACCGGGTTGCGGGTCGTCCTCCCAGCGGATCAACCCAGTGGTCCAGGCCAGCTCCAGCACGCCGGCCGCCGACAGCTCGTTTTCGACCTCCATCTCGAACCGGGTGCGTGACGAGCCGTACGGGCCGATTTCGGCGCCGCCGACGATCACCACCAGGTCGGCCGGGTCGACATCGAGGTCGTCCCATTGCGGCGGCGGTGCGGGGGTGAAACCCCGGGGCGGCGACGGCAGCGCGGCGATGGCGCCAGGGGCCTCGGCGTCCTCGTCGACGGCCGCCGCTGCCGACATCTGCTCGCGCGCCTTGGCCGCCAGCTCGGCCATGTCGAGGTTGGCCTCGGCCAGGCCCCCGGTCAGGTCGGCCTTGATCGGCGAACGCGCCGCAGCCACCTTGGATTCCGCATCACACAGGTCGAGCAGCAGCGCCGCCATCTCGTCGGTCGAGTAGGTGGTGACCCCGGCCTCTTCGACGGCGGCCACGATGGCATCGTTGTGGCCCATCAGCCCGGTGCCGCGGGTCCAGCCGATGAGCGCGTGCGCCAGGCTGACCCGTGCCGCCCAGGACGACTCGGCGTGCCAGCGGCTCACCACGGCATCCAGCGCGGACTTGGCTTCGCCGTAGGCGCCGTCGCCGCCGAACATGCCACGGTTGGGCGAGCCGGGCAGCACCACGTGCAGCCGCGACGCGATGTCGCGTTCGGCGCCGATCGTCGACAGGCCGCCGATCAGCCGTTGCACGGCCCACAGCAGCACTTTCATCTCCATCTCGGCGCGCGAACCGGCCTCCGACAGGTCCCCGACCACGCGTGGCGCCGCGAACGGGAACAGCAGCGTCGGGGTCTGCGCGTCTTTGATGTGAATCGACTGCGGCCCAAGGCTTTCGGTCTGTTCGGTGCCGATCCATTCGACCAGGGCGTCGACGTCGGAGTAGGACGCCATGTTCGCCGCGACCAGCCACAGCGCCGCGCCGTAACGGGCGTGGTCGCGATACAGCGTGCGGTAGAACGCCAGCCGCTCCTCGTCGAGCTTGGAGGTGGTCGCGATGACGGTGGCTCCGCCGTCGAGCAGCCGAGCCACCACCGACGCGGCGATCGAACCCTTCGAAGCGCCGGTCACCACGGCAACTTCGCCGCCGTAGCGGCCGGGTTCGGGGTTCTCGGCGCCGGCGGCGATGCGGCCGTACAGCGATGCATGGATCTGCCGGCCCGCGGCCAGCGACTTACCTTGCCACCAGGTAGCCTGGGTCGCCACGACGTGGCCGGCACCCTCGAAGCGCTCCGCCAGGCGCGGCCAGTCGGCGTCGATGTCGCCCTCGTCGGTCAGCCACAGCTTCACCAGGTCCTCGCGGGCGCTGGCCCAGCGGTCGTCGAATACGACGGCCTTCTTGGGGTCGAACACCGGTGCCACCAACCGCGGCCAGTCCGCTCCCAGTTCGGCGGTGACCAAGTCGATCAGCTCGGAATCGGGGGCGGCCGGCAAGGCGTTGACGGGGTCGTCCAGTCCCAGCTGCCCCAGCACCAGGCGGGCCGCGGAGGCCAGCACGCCCTCACGGCCGGTGATTTGGTCGGTGAACTCGCTGAGCGCGGCCGCGTCGATGGTGGCGCCGCCACCACTACCGGCCGACGGCAGCGCTACCGAAACGCCCTGGCGCGCGGCCACCGATGCGACCGCCGCGTCGATGACCTTGTCGACGGAGGCGGCATCGGCCAGCGCGCCCTCGTGCAGGTGGCCCATGGCGCCGCCGCGAACGCTGCTGCCCTCGCGGGTGCCCAGCGCGACCTCGACGGTGACATGCTTGGCCCAGCCCTCACCGAGCTCCCAGGTCTTCTTCACCCGCTCGGCGATGGCGCCGGGCCGCTTGCCCGACGGTCCGAGGACGGTGCGAAGCTGGTCGTTGATGGCGTCGGAAAGCACTGGGCCGTAAGGCTTGTAGGTGCGCGCCAGTTTGGTCACCTGTGAGCGCAGACCGGCCAGGTCCGATTCGGCGGCGCCGTCAATGGCACCGAGGTTCAGCTCGGAGCCCAGGTCCACCAGCAGCTGGTTGCGCCGCGACGACGCACCGTCGGTGATGGACTCGATGGAGTCGAGTTCTTCGATCTGGTCGATGCGCATCTTGGCCGAGAGCGCGATCAGCGCCAGCGTGGCATCGGCGGCGTCGAAAACCAGATCGTCGGGACGCGGGCCCGCCGACGAAGCGGCCGGCGCGACGGGGGCGGCTTCCGAGACGACGTCCGGCGCGGGCGATTCCGCGACCGGCTCGTCTTCCTCCGGCTCCGGCTCCGGGTCGGTGTCGGTGGCGAACAGCACCGCGGCATCACGCTCGGCGTTGAGCACTTCCACTGTGCTGTGGGCGTATTCGGGCAGTTTGAGGGTGTTGGTGGCAAGACCCGCCACCGTCGGTGAGCTCTTCACACCGATCTCGACGAATCGCTCCACACCCAGCCCGCCGGCGGCCTCCTCGATGAACAGCAGATCCTGCGTCTCGATCCAGCGCACCGGGCTGGCGAATTGCCATGCCAGCAGCTCGATGAACACCGTGCGCGCCATCTCGCGCGGACGCTCGCGAAGCCAGGTGTCGTAGTCGGCGAGGATCTCGTCGAGCGGCTCGGCGGGCACCAAATCCCGGATTTCCTGGATGAAGTCGCGGTCCAGGGTGAACAACCGCGGCACCAGGTTGGGAATGTAGCGCCCGATGATCAGGTCGGGGTCCGCGTCGCGCGGCATGACCCGGTCCAGCGAGCGCCGGAATTCGGCCACCCCGACCCGCAGCACTCGCGAGTGGAACGGAACATCGATGCCGGGCACCAAAATGAACGACCGTCGGCCGCCGGTGAGCTCGCGGCGCCGCTCCACCTCGGCCTCGAGCGCCTCGAGGCCGCGTACCGTGCCCGCGATCGCGTATTGCGAGCCACGCAGGTTGAAATTCACGATCTCCAGGAATTCACCGGTGCTCTCCGCGATCCCGGCGACGAACGCGGGCACGTCGGCGTCGTCGAGGTCGATCTGGGACGGCCGGATGGCCGCCAGCCGATAGTTGGAGCGGCCGAGCTCGTCGCGCGGAACGATGTCGTGCATCTTCGACCCGCGGTGAAACACCATCTCCAGCAAGGCTTCCAGTTGGTAGATGCCGGTCACGCAGGCCAGCGCGGTGTACTCGCCGACCGAGTGGCCGCACGCGATGGCGCCTTCGACGAAGGCTCCCTGTTCACGCATCTCGGCGACCTGCGCGGCCGCCACCGTCGCCATCGCGACCTGGGTGAACTGCGTCAGGTAGAGCACCCCGTCGGGGTGGTGGTAGTGCACACCGCTGGCGATGATGCTGGTCGGGTTGTCGCGGACCACGTGCAGTACCGAGAAGCCCAGGGTGTCGCGGGTGAACTTGTCCGCGGTGTCCCACACCTTGCGGGCCGCCTTGGAGCGGGCGCGCACCTCCATGCCCATGCCCTTGTGTTGGATGCCCTGGCCGGGGAATGCGTAGACCGTCTTGGGTGCGGCCAGTCGCGCGGAGGCCGACATCACTAGATCCGACCCGACGCGCGCGGCCACGTCCACAATCTCTGCGCCCTGGTCGATTCCGACGCGCTCGACGCGGAAGTCCACCTCGTCGCCGGGGCGCACCATGCCCAAAAACCGCGCGGTCCAGCCGACCAGCCGGGCCGGTGGCCGGGCCTGCCCGTCGGTGGCGGTCACCGCGTGTTGCGCCGCGGCCGACAGCCACATGCCGTGCACGATCGGCGACTCCAGGCCGGCAAGCAGCGCGGCGGCCCGGTCGGTGTGAATGGGGTTGTGGTCGCCGGACACCACCGCGAACGGGCGCATGTCGACCGGCGCGGTGATCGTGACGTCGCGGCGGCGACGGCGCGGGGTGTCGGTGGCGTTCGCCGACACCGCGCCACCGGCTCGCGCCGGGTCGGCGAGCTCGGCGGAACCGGTGCGACCCAGGATCGCGAATCGCTCCTCGAGAGTGGCGATCACGGCGCCATCGGCGCCGGTAACGACGACCGAGACCGGCACGACGCGGCCCATGTCCGTATCGGTTGCGTTGGCAGCCGTTGCGGTGACGGTCAATTGGGCCGGGACCGTGGGCAGCTGACCGACCACGCGGGCGGCGTGGTCCAGATGCACCAGGCTCAGCAGGCCTTCCACCACCGGCTCACCGGTGTCGGTGACCGCCGATCCGATGGCCGCGAAAACCGCTGGCCAACAAGGGCCGACGAGCGCGTCGGGCACGTTGGTGAGGCTGGGTGCCAGCGGCTCACCGAACGTGGCGGTGACGCCGGTGTGGTCGGCAACACGCTCGGGGTGCCAGTCCACCGTCAAAGTGGCCGTCCCGTTGGCCACCGCAGGCAAGAACTCCGGGCTGTCGACACCGGCGGCGATCGCCAGCACCGTGCGCATGGCGCTGGTGGCGTCCTCGGTGGCGATCACCGGGGTGCCGCCATCGACGGTGTTGGCCGGCAACGTGAATCGGATGTCGACCCAGGTGCCCGAGACGGGCACGCTCAAGGCGACGTCGTCGCCGTGCGTCTGCAGCCGGGCGCCGGTGGATGAGTGTGTGGCGCGCGGGTTTTCGGGTCCATCGTGCACCTGCCATTCGGCCGGGTCGGCGATCCGATGCACCGGGTTGGTCACGGTGCGACCGGCCCAGCGCACATCGGGTGCGTCGAGGACGACAGCCAACGGTCCGGCCACGTCGGCGCGGCCCAGCCGGCGCGACGCGACATCCTTCGGCTCGACACCGGCGCCGAGCACTTCATCGATTGCGGCTTGCTCGAAACGGTCCAGCAACTCACCGACGGGTTCATCCATCCGGGTGATGCCGGCTACCGACGCGGTGCCCGGAATGATGCACACCGCATCGGCGTCGTAGCGGGCGTCGTGGGCCTGCCACAGCGAGTCGCTGCGCCACCAGCGCCGCACGTCCTGGTCGATCACCGGCACGAAGTTGACCGGCTTGCCCAGCGTCTTGCACAACGTCACGAAAAAGGGCACATCCGCGGGATGCAACTGCACGGTCTCGGCGTCGGGGTAGCGCGCCAGCAGGGCGGCGATCGCCTGCTGCGGATTGTCCAGCAGGCCAGCATCGGTGAATAGCGTCTGGATCGGGCCGAAATCCTGTGGGTGCAACCGGGCTTCGGCACGCTGCAGCATCTGCTCGAAGCGGTCCCGCCAGGTGTCGGCCAGCCACGGGCTGCCCACCGAGGCGGTGTCGGCGGTCGAGTTGCCTTCCCCGATGGCCAGTTCGACGTAGCGCCGCAGCCACTGCAGGTAGGTCATGTCGGCGACGTCGCCGAAGTAGGGCTTGGCGGTCTTGGCCATCGCCGCGATGATCTCGTCGCGACGCTCCGCGACCGCCTCCGCGTCACCGGCCACCTCGTCGAGCAGCCGCCCGCACCGGGATGCGCTGTTGTCGATCTCGTGGATATCGGCACCGAGCTGACTGCGGCTGGAGGCCATGCCGCCCTGCGCTTTTCCGGCGCTGATCCATTGGTCGGTGCCCTGAGTGTCGACGAGCATCCGCTTGACCGATGGCGACGTGGTGGATTCCTTGGTGGCCATCGCCGCGGTGCCGACCAGGATGCCGTCGATCGGCATCAATGGGAAGCCGTAGGCCTGCGCCCAGCGCCCGGACAAATATTCCGCAGCCCTTCTCGGGGTGCCAATGCCGCCGCCGACGCACACCGTGATGTTGGCGCGTGAGCGCAACTCCGAGTAGGTAGCCAGCAGCAGGTCGTCGAGATCCTCCCAGGAATGGTGCCCGCCGGCGCGCCCGCCCTCGACGTGCATGATCACCGGCTTGGTGGGCACCTCGGTGGCGATGCGAATCACCGAGCGGATCTGCTCGATGGTCCCGGGTTTGAACACGACGTGGCTGATGCCGATGTCGCCCAGTTCGTCGATCAGCTCGACGGCCTCGTCGAGGTCTGGGATGCCGGCGCTGATCACCACGCCGTCGATCGCGGCGCCGGACTGGCGGGCCTTCTGCACCAACCGCTTGCCGCCCACCTGAAGCTTCCACAGGTAGGGATCGAGGAACAGCGCGTTGAACTGATAGGTGCGGCCCGGCTCGAGCAGGCCGGCCATTTGTTCGATGCGGTTACCGAAGATCTCTTCGGTGACCTGCCCGCCGCCGGCCAGCTCGGCCCAGTGCCCGGCGTTGGCCGCCGCGGCGACGATCTTGGCGTCCACGGTGGTCGGGGTCATGCCCGCGAGCAGGATCGGCGAGCGGCCGGTCAGCCGGGTGAACTTCGTCGAGAGCTTGACCCTGCCGTCGGGGAGGCGAACCACGGTCGGTGCGTAGCTCGACCAGGCCCGGGCAACCTCGGGGGTGGCGCCGACGGTGAACAGGTTGCGCTGGCCACCGCGGGTAGCCGCCGGCACGATGCCGATGCCCAGGCCGCGGATCACCGGTGCGGTCAGTCGGGTCAGGATGTCGCCCGGCCCCAGGTCGAGGATCCAGCGGGCGCCGGCCGCGTGGACACGGGTGATCTCGTCGACCCAGTCGACCTTTCTGATCAAGATGGCATCGGCCAGCTCCCGAGCCAAGGCGACATCGAGGCCCGCCTTCTCGGCCCAGCCCGCGACGATGTCGATCCCGTCGGATAGCCGCGGGGTGTGAAAGCCCACCTCCACCTGCACCGGCTCGAAGACCGGCGAGAAGACGTCGCCGCCGCGGACCTTGTTCTTGCGGTCGGCTTCTTCCTTCTCGGAGATCTGGCGGCAATAAAGCTCGAAACGCGACAGCTGCTCGGGGGTGCCGGTGATGACGACGGCACGCCGGCCGTTGCGGATGGACAACACCGGTGGCAGCACCGTGCGCACGTCCTGGGCGAACTCGTCGAGCAACCGGCCGATGCGCTCGGGGTCGGCGTTGGTGACCGATACCATCGGCGGGCGATCGCCCAGGACGGAAATTCCGCGCCGGCGGGCCACCAGCGTTCCGGCGGCACCGATCAACTGGGCCAAGGCAAACAGCTCGACGTCGCGTGCCCCACCAGCCTTGAGGGCTTCCACCGCCAGCACACCTTGCGAATGCCCCGCCATGGCGACCGGCGGGGTGGCCACGAGGTCCATGCCTTGACGGGCCAGCGCCCGGGTCGCCGCGATCTGGGTAAGCAACACGCCGGGCACCGACACGGCGGCCGACGTCAGGTGCTTGTCGGACGGAACCGGGTCCTCGGCCGCCAGTGCGCGTACCCATTGCAGCGGCTCGAAACCGATCGGGCGCACCACAATCAGCTCGTCGGTGACCGGATCGAGCAACAGCTCTGCCTCACCGACCAACGTCGCCAACTCGGTTTCTATCCCGGTGGCCGACACCAGCTCTTCGAGGGTTTCCAGCCAGGCGCTGCCCTGGCCACCGAATGCGACAGCGTAGGGCTCACCAGCCATGAGGCGATCGACCAGAGCGTGGGTGGTATGCGGGCTGTCCCCGCCGCGATCAGCGGACACCCGGTCGTGCTCGTGGATCGTCACGGTCTATGTCTCCCTATGTGCATCGGTACGTGTCAGTTCGTACAGCGGCCCAGGCTGCCGTGCGGGGCATCCCCGACTCCGCACCGACTCCCAGCCGAAATCCTCTGACCGGTGTGTTGTCGGTGGGCCGGCCCGTGGGTCGAGCAGCGCGACGGGCTGCATCGGCCTTATAAGAGTCTCATAAGGATCGGTCCACCTTGTTTACACAGATCGGTTACTGGCGAGTTCTACGTACGGGTAACCGTGTCGTGGGTAACGCCGGGTTCGACGGCCGGCGCGTATGTGTTGACCAAACGTCCTGCGTGCAGGTGGTTACGGTGGAGTAGCTATAACTGCGCTGATCAAGGCAGTTTTGTTATCAAATCGTTATGCTGGGAATTCGCTCTACGCCGGGCGCGTGCCGACGCGCCGACCCAAAGGCCGCGCCATTGGCGGCGTTGGCCCGGGGTTGGCAATGCCGTGCAGCGGGCGAACGAGTGTTTGCTGTAGTGCAGCGGGGGCCAGGCTCGGGGCGGCAGGCTAAGCCCACTGCCCGAATTGGGGCTTCAGGATTTGGTTGACGTCCACCCCGACCCCACCAACCTTGCGCTTATCGATCTCCACCTGGTGCAGATGCGCGGCCGGGTGGGTGTATCCCTTGGGCGAGCCCCAGTTGTGCTGCCAGAAGTACGAGCCCAAGCCATCGTTGACGGCCCAGTCGATGGTTTTGGAGTTGGCGTACACGCCGGTCCGCTGGTGTCCGATCACCGACTCCCAGGACCGCAGATATGGCACGATCTGGTTCTTGTACTGCTCATATGATGGGTTGTCGTCGATCGAGGCGTAGATCGGGGCGCTCGTCGGGCCGCCGGCAGCGGCATGCAGCTCCGACCCCCGTCTGGCGTGCTGCACGCCGGCGCTGGCACCGCCCAGCCAGTCGGCAGTGCTCCCCTTGCCGTATTGATAACAGGACACGATCTTGAGCCCATTGCCGCTCAGGTCACGGGCCTCGCTGAGCTGGATCGGCTTGCCAAGCATCCAGGCGCCGCCAGGCCGCCGATCGGACACGTACCGGATTGCCCCCACCGCGCCGGCAGCCCTGATCTGGCTGGCGGGGATGACACCGGCGGCGTAGTCCAACAGGGTGCCCAGCGAACCGGCCGATGCCGGCGCGGCGCGCAACGACGACGCAACGACGCCAAGACCCAGCACGCCCGGAGTCGCCGCCGCGAATTTGAGCACATCACGCCGAGAGACCGACATATGCCACAGGGTACGACAAAAACAACAACTGTCACACTGGTTTCAGTGGTCACGGATGCATCACACTGGCAGAACACATGCATGCGGCCATACCGACACCGGTGCGGTCTCGGGCAGGCCGCCTCTCCCTGCGACCACTACTACGGTGTGATCGCCTACGCTCCCAACGGCGCAATGGGCAAAATCGTCGCGCCACCGCACTCGAGGCCAGGCGGATATCGACGCATAAGAACTTTGCGGCGTCTTAGCTGCAAAGTGCTCAGCAACTTCACCAACTACCACGGGGGAGTCCGACGATCGCGCCCGCTGGCAGAACCTGGACGTGCAACCAGTTGAGTAGTTCCCACACTGCGCGCCGAGCGTGGGCTGGCTGCGCCGAATGTGCACTGGTGGCGGCGACACGCCCGGGCGACGCCGCCGTGGTTGCACGTTCGGCGTAGGCAGCCCCGTGCGCTTGCCGGGCAGGTGTCCTCAAAGGTCCAACTAGACACACATATCAGACACTAGTATGTACATATGACCGTAAAGAGGACCACGATTGAGCTGGACGAAGATCTTGTGCGGGCAGCCCAGGCCGTCACCGGGGAAACATTGCGAGCGACGGTCGAGCGCGCGCTGCAGCAGCTGGTGGCCGCGGCTGCCGAGCAGGCCGCCGCGCGCCGGCGGCGGATCGTCGACCATCTCGCGCACGCCGGCACTCACGTGGACGCAGACGTGCTGCTCTCCGAGCAGGCGTGGCGATGACCACCTGGATTCTGGACAAGAGTGCCCACGTGCGACTCGTGGCCGGCGCCACGCCGCCAGCCGGCATCGACCTCACCGACCTCGCCATCTGCGATATCGGCGAACTTGAATGGCTGTATTCAGCACGGTCAGCTACCGACTACGACAGCCAACAAACGTCACTGCGCGCCTATCAAATCCTTCGCGCACCCAGCGACATCTTTGACCGGGTTCGCCACCTTCAGCGCGACCTAGCCCACCACCGTGGGATGTGGCATCGAACGCCGCTTCCGGACCTATTCATCGCCGAAACCGCGCTTCATCACCGGGCCGGCGTGTTGCACCACGACCGTGACTACAAACGAATTGCCGTCGTACGGCCTGGGTTTCAAGCATGCGAACTCTCTCGCGGGCGCTAGCTTCGCCCGAATCCGTGAGCGGAGGCGATAATCCTTACAGGCCATCAAAAAAGTCCTCGTCGAGCCGTAAGAGTTCGACGGTCTGCACCGCCTGGACACCGACTCGATACCGCACGAGCAGCTCGGCCAGCCGAGCGCCGTCGATGAGTTCGATCCGGGCGTTGATCCGCTCAGCTTCCTCGCGGGCACCGCGGGAAAACGATGACGTGGTGATGTAGACGCCCCGGTCGCCCTGCTTGCCCAGGAGGGCGCCGGCGAACTCGTGGATCTTCGGCCGGCCAATCGTTTGGTCGACGGCGTATCGCTTGGCCTGCACGTAGATGCGGTCCAGCCCGAGCGGGTCCTGGCTGATGATTCCGTCGATGCCAGCGTCACCGGAGGCACTCGTCCGTTCCACCGCGCCGGCTCGCCCGTAACCCATCGCCTCCAAAAGTCTGATAACCAGATCTTCAAACCCGGTGGGCGACAACGTGAGTGCCTTCTTCAGGATCTCCCCCTCGACGGCTGCCCGGTTCTCCGCAAGCGCAGCGTCGATGAGATCCTCGGGTGAGACCTGCACATCGTCCCCGGACGGTCGCTTGGCGGTCGCGTCGACTGGCTGCTTGGCTTTGGTTCGCTCACGAAAAGCGATGTACGACGGGAACTCCCGCAGCACAGCCATGTCGACGCGCTCGGGATGCGCCTTCAGGACTTGACGGCCCGTGTCCGTGACCTGGACGTGGCCCCGCGTGGGACGGTCGAGCAATCCGGCCTGCGACATGTGAGTGAGAGACCAGTGCACCCTGTCGTACATGGTCCTTTGCCGACCGCTGGGCAACATCTGCGCCCGCTCGTCGTCGGACAGACCGAACTCGTCGGACATCGCCGCGATGACGTCCTTGGCCGACTTCGCTTGTCCATCGGCAAGATACGCGAGAATCGGCCGCATCAACGTCTGGGCATCAGGGATCGTCATGGGGAGCCATTATCCAGCTGGCTTGTCAGCCCTCCGAACCGGCCAAGTTGGGTAAGTCCATCCGGGGCTCCGTGTTCTGACAGGCCCGCTGCAGGCGTCGCATCTTCCTCATCTGCCCCACGTGTACCCGGTCCCGCCGACCTAAAAGGTCGGCATATCCCTGCCATGCCGGGACGCGTGAGGCGGGTGAGACACAAGGGAACGTGCACCTCGCGCACCGGGTCGCCAGCAGCCGCGACACGCCGTCGTCCAGTGCCACACCGAATGCGGTGTCGGGCTCGGCGTCAAACGCTGCCGATCGGCCTTGCCTCGTCAGGCCGCCGACAGCACCGCCCTGGGCTCACGGTCCGCGGCTCCGCCGGGATCCGACCGGCGGCGGCTCAACCCCCTCGATCGTCTTGAGCCGGTCGACAGACCGATCGAAAGACGGCCACCGGATCGTCCCGGCAGGGGCGAGGAAGTCCGGCGTCCGAGCAAGCACCGGGCGATTGCCCTCAACGCGGAAGACAACCCGATCACCCGATTGCAGGCCGAGCGCGTCGCGCACCGCTTTCGGAACCGTCACCTGCCCCTTCGACGTGACGATGGGTTCGTCGGAGTGCCTGCTTCACCGTTGCCGTACGCCGCCCGTACCCTCACACTCTGTGGAGCTGCTCGTCGCCGCCAACCCCGCTGAAGACTCGCGCCTGCCCTACCTGATCCGGCTGCCGGTGGGCGCGGGACTGGTCTTCGCCACCTCAGACGTGTGGCCGCGCACCAAGGCGCTGTATTGCCATCGCCTCGACATCGCCGACTGGCCCGCCGACCCCGTCGTCGTCGACCGGGTCGAGCTACGCAGCTGCAGCCGCCGGGGCGCGGCCATCGACGTCGTCGCCGCCCGCGCGCGGGAGAACCGATCGCAACTGGTGCACACCATGGCGCGCGGCCGCCAGGTGGTGTTCTGGCAGAGCCCCAAAACGCGCAAACAGTCGCGGCCGGGCGTGCGCACCCCCACCGCCCGCGCCGCCGGCATCCCCGAGCTGCACATCGTCGTCGACGCCCACGAACGCTACCCCTACACCTTTGCCGACAAACCCGCGAAGACGACGCGGGAAGCCCTGCCCTGCGGCGACTACGGCCTGAAAGTGGCCGGCCAACTCGTGGCGGCCGTCGAGCGTAAAGCGTTGGCGGACCTTACTTCTGGCGTGCTGAACGGCAACCTGAAATACCAACTGACCGAACTGGCCGCGCTGCCACGGGCCGCCGTGGTGGTCGAGGACCGCTACTCGGAGATCTTCGCGCACTCCTTCGCCCGCCCGACGGCGATCGCCGATGGGCTGGCCGAATTGCAGATCGGCTTTCCCAACGTGCCGATCGTGTTCTGCCAAACCCGCAAGCTCGCCCAGGAATACACCTACCGCTATCTAGCCGCCGCCCTCACCTGGTTCGTCGACGATGCCGACGCCACCACGGTTTTCGAGCCGGCTGCCGCCGAGCCCGAGCCCAGCAGCGCCGAGCTGCGCGCGTGGGCCAAAAGCGTCGGCCTGCCGGTGTCCGACCGGGGGCGCCTGCGCCCGCAGATCCTGCAGGCCTGGCGAGCCGCCCATCCCCGGTGACTACAACACCTCGACGAGGCCTGCGGATGCTGAATCGGCCAGTGCGGCATCGAATGTGACCAACCGGCCCCCGTAGCGCGCGGCCAAGGCGATGAGATGGCAGTCGGTGACCCGACGGTGGTTGGACACCGCATCGCGATCGCCGGCGCTCCCAACGATCAGTGGCACATCGTCAGGCCAAAACGTGTGCCCGGCAAGAGAAGTCATCGCCGCCAACTGAGCGATCGCGATAGCCGGCGTGGTCGACACCTGCATCACACTGCGATTGCTTGAAATTCGGACATACCCTGCCTCGGTGATCGGCGTGGTGGCCCACCCATTCGAGGAGAACTGCGTGAACCATCGCTGCGCGGCCGCATGGTGAACGTGATTCGGCCAGCCCAGCGCGATCAGCACATTGACATCGAGCAGTGCCGTCACACGTCGTCCTCGAGCGCGCGGACGACATCCTCGGAAGTCACCGTCGGCGCATCCGGCGGAACATCAAAAACCGGAAATCCGTCAACCTCGACAATCCCAACCGGACGGAGCGACCTACGCGCCAACTCAGAAATTACCGCGCCGACTGACTTGCCCTCCGACCGCGCGATGCTACGAGCATCTTCTAGAACATCATCATCAATCTGCAACGTGGTGCGCATAGCATCATGTTACGGGGCTTGGGCCAGCTTTCACGCGTCTTCGGCGACCCCCTGCAGCACACTGTCGCCGTTGACGGTGCCATTCAAAGCCGAAGCGTCCCGCGGTACCTCGAAGGCCGGCAGCGCGGCACCTACCGTGGCGACGGCGTTGCGCGCGGCCTCCATCCGGGCCAATGCCGCCTGGGTGAACACCGACAACCCCAGGTCGGGGTTGTATCCGTGGATCTCTTTGACGTCGAGCTGGGCAAGAAAGTAGATGATCTCCTTGGAAACCAGTTGACCCGGCACCAGTACCGGGAAGCCGGGCGGGTAGGGCACCACGAACGTGGTGGATACCAGAGTCTTGCCCTCAGCCAGCCGGCGCCCGGCCAAGCCGATCTGCACGTACTCACGGTCGGCCTCTTCGTAGCCGGCGTAGAAAGCCGACCGCATGTCACCGAAAGAGCTGGCGTCGTCGGGGCGGAAGGCAAGGTCGAACTCGCTGAAATCTGGTAGATGCGGCAGATCCTGCGTGATCTCCTCGACGTGGCGTCGGTGTAGAGCAAGGTCGGCCCCGCTGGCCGCCTTCTGGCTGCGGTCCAGATCGATCGCCACCCGACGCAACACATCGAGCAGATAGTGCACGCTCGACCAGGTGACGCCGATCGTGAAGATCAGCAACACGCTGTTGATAGACGTTTTGTTGATCTGGATGCCGAATCGCTCCATCAGGATCTTCTCGCGGAAGTCGTACCCGTTCATCCCGGTCGCCCCGATAAACAGGGTGAGCCGCGTCGGATCGAGCACGAATTGATCGGACCGCCAGGCTTCGTTCCAATCGGCCAGAGCCCCCTGCCTGACCTGACGGTACGAGCTGACCGTCGAGGACCGAAAGGCATCGGGAACCAGGTCGGACTCGTCAAGGATGCGGAACCACTTGCTGATCAGCCGGTCTTTGCGGACGCGATGGCGGAACACCAGCGCCATGTTGTAAACATGGCGGACCAGCTCGAACCCTTCGATGTCAACCTGTCGGCGCGCCAAGTCCAACGAGGCGAGAAGTTGCTGGTTGGGCGAGGTCGAGGTGTGGGTCAAGAATGCCTCACCGAACGCGTCCCGGGTGAGCGCTTTGAAATCCTGGTCGCGCACGTGGATCATCGATGCCTGCCGTAGCGCGGACAGCGACTTGTGAGTCGAATGCGTCGCATACACTCGGACCCGAGCGCGGTTGGGGTCTGGCAACAGCCGGTGATCAACCCACTCGGAGCGGTCCACTCCGTCCATCGACGCACACCAATTCCGGTATTCCTCAGCGTATTCCGCAGTGGACAACATCTGCTCGAGTCGCTCGGCAGCAATCATCGCGGTCCGCTGCCGGGCCCAGGGCACCGCCGTCGCAAACGCATACCACGCCTCGTCCCACAAAAAGCAGATGTCCGGTTTGATCGCTAGCACCTCCTCCATCACCCGGCGCGGGTTGTACACCACGCCGTCAAACGTGCAGTTGGTGAGCAACAGCATGCGCACCCGGTGCAGCTGTCCGGCGGCCTCGAGGTCCAGCAGCGCCTGCTTGATGGTGCGCAACGGCACGGCACCATAAATCGCGTACTGCGGCAGCGGATATGCGTCGAGGTACATCGGGTACGCGCCGGCAAGTACCAGGCCGTAGTGGTGCGACTTGTGGCAATTGCGGTCGATGAGCACGATGTCGCCGGGGCGGGTCAGGGCCTGCACGACGATCTTGTTGGCGGTCGATGTTCCGTTGGTGACGAAGTAGGTCTGGTTGGCGTTCCAGGTCACCGCGGCTTTGTCCATCGCCGTCTTGATGTTGCCATGCGGGTCCAGCAGCGAGTCCAGTCCACCAGAGGTTGTCGAGGTCTCGGCCATGAAGATGTTGCGGCCGTAGAACTCGCCCATGTCGTGCAGTGACTTGGAGTTGAAGATGCTGGCGCCGCGCGCGACGGGAAGGGCATGAAATTGGCCGACCGGCGCCGCCGCATAGGCCCGCAGCGCATCGAAAAACGGTGTGGCATAACGGTTTCGTAAACCCGCGAGCACCGTGCTGTGCAGGTCGGTGACGTCGTTGAGCCGGTAGAAGGTGCGGTCGTAGACGTCGGGCTCGTCCTGGGTCTCGGCGGCGATCGACTCGTCGGTGAGCAGATAGAGGTCGATGTGGGGCCGCAACTCACGGATCCACTCGGCGCATTCCACCCAGTCGTGGGTCTCGTTTGCCACCGCTTCGTCGCCATCGGTGCCCAGCAGCGTGGTCATCAGCGGCACCCGGTCGCGGGACCGCAGCGGCAGGTCGTGACGGATGATCGCCGCCTGAATCTCGCCATTCAGCGCCACCGCGGTGATGGCATCTTCGATGCTGGCCACCACGAGCAACTCGAACTGCACCTCGTCGGCCGGATTGCGCAACTGCCGCAGGCACTCGGCCAAGCTGTCCGGAGCCGTCGCCGGGGAGTCGTCGGCGAGCAGCACGGTGTAGAACTGCTGCTGTTTGGCCTGCGCTACCAGCTCCTGCTCCGCCAGTGACGCGGAGGTGTCGAACAGCGCTGTGCGGTCGCCGTATTCGGACAGCAGTCGTACGGCCAACGACACTTCCTCGGTAAGCCGCACCGTGGAATGACTATCCAGATGAGCGCGGAAAGTCGCCAGATTCTGTGCCCCCGGATACAGCCAGTACCGCTCATAGGCGCCGATGCGGTCCATCAGCCGCTTCGCCCGAGCCACGTCGTGTGTGGTGTCGAGCCCGGCGAGGTCGACCTCCGCCAGGTGACGACACGCGTCATCGAGCAGGTTCCAGGTGTCCAGGCGGGTGTAGGACGGGTTGGCCACCGCGGCCAGCGCGGAGACATGCAGCCGTCGCGGGCGGACGCTGTTTGGGTTCATGTCGTCACCTGTTCTCTGGTGCGGGTAGCGCCGTAGAGTGCAACCAGGCAATTATCGCGCGCAGGACCGGGTCAGTCAGCTAAGTCGTCGCTGTCCGCGATCCGCCGATTAGCCCGATTCCCGGAGTTGTCCACCCAGCGCAGCACCGGCAGCTGCGAAAGCTCCCGGCGGCGTGCCGGCAGATCGGTGACGTCACCCAGCGAGCGCACCACGGCCTGCGTCAGGCCCATGATGGCGGCCATCACCGGTAGCAGCGGCTGCAACGGCTTTGCCGCCGTGCGAACAGTGCTGATGCGGCGTGCCAAGATCAGGCGTTCGATCGCGTGATACAGCCAGGCGCCGACACCCAGCGCGTAGATCGACATTGCCGAGGCGACAATGGTCAGCCCGTAGGCGGCGCACACCACGGCACCGAGCACCACCGTCGCAGCCAGGACGGCCGCGACCACGACGCGCAGCTCGAGCCGGGTCATCACGCCCCCCCACGCACCGCTTGAGCGGCCGCACGCAGCTGCGGGGTCACCAGCATGACCTGGCCCAGCACCCCGTTGACAAAGCCCGGCGAGTCGTCGGTCGACAGCTCCTTGGCCAGCTGGACGGCCTCGTCGACGACCACCGGCTCCGGCACATCCGCCGCGTGGAGCAGCTCCCATACCGAGACGCGCAGAATGGCGCGATCCACGGCGGGCAACCGGTCCAGCGTCCAGCCCCGCAGATGCGCGGTGATCAGGTCGTCGATGTGGGCGGCGTGTTCACTGACCCCTCGAGCCACCGCGGCCGTGTACGGATGTAGCCGGGCAATGTCGGGCTTCGCTTCGGCCAGCGCGGCACGGGTGTCGACCACCTCGGCCGCGCTGATGCCGCGGACCTCGGCCTCGAACAGCAGGGCCACCGCGCGCTTACGGGCCTGATGTCGTCCGCGAACCGGCTTTCTGTCCGACATCGTCAGGCGTTGACCCGGCCCAGGTAGCTACCGTCGCGCGAATCCACCTTTAGTTTGTCTCCGGTATTGATGAACAGCGGCACGTTGATCTGGGCTCCGGTCTGAAGGGTGGCCGGCTTGGTGCCCGCGCTGGACCGGTCGCCCTGCAAGCCGGGCTCGGTGTGAGTGACCTCGAGCTCGACGGTCACCGGCAGCTCGATGTATAGCGGCACGCCGTTGTGGAACGCCACCTGCACCGGCATGCCCTCCAGCAGGAACCGTGCCGCGTCCCCGACCAGGGCCTCCGGCAGCGGGTGCTGCTCGTAGTCTTGGCTGTCCATGAACACGAAGTCCGAGCCGTCGCGGTAAAGGTAGGTGGTATCGCGCCGGTCGACGGTGGCGGTGTCCACCTTCACCCCGGCGTTGAACGTCTTGTCGACGACCTTGCCCGAGAGCACGTTCTTCAACTTGGTGCGCACGAACGCCGGACCCTTGCCCGGTTTGACGTGCTGGAACTCGGTGATTGTCCACAGCTGGCCGTCGATTACCAGGACCAGCCCGTTCTTGAAGTCAGCAGTGGTCGCCACGTGGGTCTCCTACAGAATGGCCAGTTCTTTGGGGAACCGGGTCAACAATTCCGGGGTCTGCCCGGCGGTTTCAGGCATTTTCGGCGTCCCGCCAGCCACTACCAATGTGTCCTCGATGCGGACACCGCCGCGGCCGGGTAAATAGACACCGGGCTCCACGGTCACCACGGAGCCCGCCAGTAGTGTACCGGCGGATGTGACCCCGATGCCCGGCGCTTCATGTATCTGCAGGCCAACACCGTGTCCCAGTCCGTGACCGAAGTGCTCGCCGTAGCCGGCGTCGGCGATCAGCTGGCGCGCTGCAGCGTCCACCCCCCGCAGCTCGGCACCCGGCAGCAACGCCTGCCGACCGGCCTGTTGCGCCTCGGCCACCAGCTGATAGATCTCTAGCTGCCAGTCGGCGGCCTTGCCCAACACGAAGGTGCGGGTCATATCGGAGTGG
The DNA here is from genome assembly GCF_000195955.2 of Mycobacterium tuberculosis H37Rv. Taxonomy (GTDB): domain Bacteria; phylum Actinomycetota; class Actinomycetes; order Mycobacteriales; family Mycobacteriaceae; genus Mycobacterium; species Mycobacterium tuberculosis. The sequence goes on from NC_000962.3 coordinate 2,859,733, forward strand.
TACCCGGCGACCAGGGCGCCGAAGTCGATCTTCACGAAATCGCCGACCTGCAGCACCGCGTCGGTCGGCCGGTGGTGCGGGATCGCCGAATTGGCCCCGGCAGCCACGATCGTCTCGAATGACACCGCGTCAGCGCCATGATCGAGCATCAGGGCCTCCAGCTCGCGGCTCACCTGCCGTTCGGTTCGGCCCGGCCGCAGGCCGCCGCGGGCCACCAAGTCGGTCAGCGCGGCATCGGCTGCTTCGCAGGCTAGTCGCAGCAGCGCCAGCTCGCCGGCGTCTTTAACCTCGCGCAGTGACTCCACAGTTCCGGATGCCCGCACCAACTCGGTGTTCTTGCCCTCCAGCGCGCCCGCCAAGGCGTCCAGGCCGTCCACCGTGACCACGTGGCTCTCGAAGCCCAGCTTTCCCACGCCGGCCTCGCCGGCCCGGCCGGCCAGGTAGCGCCCGACCGCGCGCTCGATAGCCACTTCGAGGTCGGGCGCTTGCGAGGCGGCCTGAGTGCGGTACCGGCCGTCGGTGGCCAACACGGCATCGCGCTCATCGGCGAACACCAGCAATGCGCCGTTGGACCCGCTGAAGCCTGATAGATATCGCACGTTTATCAGGTCGCTGATCAGCATCGCATCCAACCCGGAGGCAGCGATTTGTGCTTTCAGCTTGTCTCGACGCTGGGAATGTGTCACGACCCTTGACGGTACTCGCTACGCTGAATGCCCATGACTAACTGGATGCTGCGCGGGTTGGCGTTCGCCGCCGCGATGGTGGTTCTCCGCCTGTTCCAGGGGGCATTGATCAACGCGTGGCAGATGCTGTCCGGGCTGATCAGCCTGGTGCTACTGCTGCTCTTCGCGATCGGAGGGGTGGTGTGGGGTGTGATGGACGGGCGCGCCGACGCCAAGGCGAGCCCTGACCCCGACCGCCGCCAAGACCTGGCCATGACCTGGCTGTTGGCCGGCCTGGTAGCCGGCGCGCTCAGCGGCGCGGTGGCCTGGCTCATTTCGCTGTTCTACAAAGCGATCTACACCGGGGGCCCAATCAACGAGCTGACCACGTTCGCGGCCTTCACCGCGCTCATCGTCTTTCTGGTCGGGATCGTCGGGGTAGCCGTGGGCCGGTGGCTGGTGGACCGGCAGCTGGCGAAGGCACCGGTGCGACACCACGGGCTTGCCGCTGAACACGAGCGGGCCGCCGACACCGATGTATTCTCCGCCGTTCGCGCCGACGACAGTCCGACCGGGGAGATGCAGGTCGCGCAGCCTGAGGCACAAACCGCGGCCGTCGCCACGGTCGAACGTGAGGCACCCACCGAGGTGATCCGCACCACCGAAAGCGATACACCCACCGAGGTTATCCGCACCGACACCGAGGCGGACCAGACCAAGCCCGGCGACGAGCCCAAGAAGGATTAACCCTCACGTCCCGACATGCTCAGCTAGGTACCGCAGGGCCAGCAGGTAGCCCTGGATGCCGAGCCCGACGATCACCCCGGTCGCGATGGGGCTGAGGTAGGAGTGGCGGCGGAACTCCTCACGCGCATGCACGTTGGAGATATGCACCTCGATCAGCGGAGCGCTCAGCTCCGCGCAGGCATCGCGCAGTGCCACCGACGTGTGCGTCAGACCGCCGGCGTTGAGGATCACGGGTTCGGCCGCATCGGCGGCCTGATGAATCCAGTCCAGCAGCTGGGCTTCGCTATCACTTTGCCGCACAACGGCTTTGAGTCCGAGCTCGGCGGCCTCACGCTCGATCAGAGCGACCAGCTCGTCGTGGGTGGTGCCGCCATAGACGGCGGGCTCGCGCCGGCCCAACCGGCCCAGGTTGGGGCCGTTGATCACGTTCACGATCAGTTCGCTCATGGGGCGCAAACTCCGGCGTAGGCGGTTACCAGCAGACCGGGGTCCGGTCCCACCATTCGGCCCGGCTTGGCCAATCCGTCGAGCACCACGAACCGCAACACACCCGCCCGAGTCTTCTTGTCGCCGGCCATGATTTCCAGCAGCTGGGGCAGCGCGTCCGGGTCGTAGCTGACCGGCAATCCCAACGAGGACAGGATGGTGCGGTGGCGCTGCGCGGTCGCGTCGTCGAGCCGCCCGGCAAGCCTGGCCAGCTCGGCCGCGAACACCAGCCCCACCGACACGGCGGCGCCGTGGCGCCACCGGTAGCGTTCCCGGCGCTCGATCGCGTGGCCTAATGTGTGGCCGTAGTTGAGGATTTCGCGCAGCTCGGATTCCTTTTCGTCGGCGGCGACCACCTCGGCCTTGACGGTGATCGCGCGCCGGATCAGCTCGGGCAGCACGTCGCCGGCCGGGTCGAGTGCGGCCTGCGGGTCAGCTTCGATGAGATCCAGGATCACCGGGTCGGCGATGAAGCCGGCCTTGACCACTTCGGCCATGCCGCAGATCATTTCGTCGCGTGGCAAGGTTTGCAGCGTCGCCAGGTCCACCAGGACCGCCAACGGCTGATGAAACGCCCCGACCAGGTTCTTGCCGGCGTCGGTGTTGATGCCGGTCTTGCCGCCGACGGCCGCATCGACCATGCCCAGCAGTGTGGTGGGCAGGTGCACAATCGAGACGCCGCGCAGCCAGGTGGCCGCCGCGAACCCGGCGACGTCGGTGGCGGCCCCGCCGCCGAGGCTGACCAGGGCGTCTTTGCGGCCGATTCCGATGCGGCCCAACACCTCCCAGATGAATCCCACGACGGGCAGGTCCTTGCCGGCCTCGGCGTCGGGGATCTCGATGCGGTGCGCGTCGACGCCCTTGCCGGCCAAGCGCTTTCGGATCTCTTCCGCGGTCTCGGCTAGTCCGGGCTGATGCACGACGGCGACCTTGTGCCGGTCGGCCAGCAGGTCTTCCAGCTCGTCGAGCAGGCCGGTACCGATGACCACCGGGTATGGCGGATCGACGGCCACCTGCACGGTCACGGGTGCGCCGATATCGGTCATGTGGCCGCCTCGCTGGGGCTGGGAACCTGCAGCCGCGACAGGATATGGCGGACCACCGCCCCGGGGTTGCGGCGATTGGTGTCCACTCGCATGGTCGCGACGCGCCGGTACAGCGGTGCCCGCTTGGCCATCAGCGCGCGGTATTTTTCGGCGCGGTCGGGGCCGGCCAGCAGTGGGCGCACGGTGTTGCCGCCGGTGCGGCGCACGCCCTCGGCGGCGCTGATCTCCAGGTAGACGACGGTGTGGCCGGCCAGCGCCGCGCGCACACCGGGGCTGGTCACCGCGCCGCCGCCGAGCGACAGCACACCGTCGTGGTCGGCCAGTGCCGCGCGCACCACGTCCTCCTCGATACGTCGGAACTCCTGCTCCCCGTCGGTGGCGAAGATGTCGGCGATGCTGCGTCCGGTCCGCTGCTCGATCGCGACGTCGGTGTCGAGCAGGCCGACCCCGAGCGCCTTGGCCAGCCGGCGCCCGATGGTGGACTTGCCGGAGCCCGGCAGGCCGACGAGAACCGCTTTGGGTGCCATCTGTTAACCGGAGACCCGCGCGGCCGGTGCTTCGCGGTCGGCGACGCTGCGCTGGTAGGCGGCGATGTTGCGCTGGGTTTCGGCCAGCGAATCCCCGCCGAATTTTTCCAGCGCCGCCCGGGCCAGCACCAACGCCACCATGGTCTCCACCACGACCCCGGCCGCCGGCACCGCGCACACATCCGAGCGCTGATGGATGGCGACGGCCTCATCGCCGGTCGCCAGGTCGACGGTGGCCAGCGCGCGCGGCACCGTGGAGATCGGCTTCATCGCCGCACGCACCCGCAGCGGCTGCCCGTTGGTCATCCCGCCTTCCAGCCCCCCGGCCCGGTTGGTGGAGCGGACGACGCCGTCGGGCCCGGGGTACATCTCGTCGTGGGCGCGGCTGCCGCGGCGGCGCGCGGTCTGGAATCCGTCGCCGATCTCCACGCCCTTGATCGCCTGGATGCCCATGACGGCGGCGGCCAGCTGGCTGTCGAGCCGATGGTCGCCGCTGGTGAACGACCCCAGCCCCACCGGCAGGCCCAGCGCGACCGCCTCCACCACGCCGCCGAGGGTGTCGCCGTCTTTCTTGGCCGCCTCGATTTGGGCGATCATGTCCGCCTCGGCGGCCTTGTCGTAGGCGCGTACCGGGCTGGCGTCGATGGCGGGTAGGTCCTCGGCCCGCGGCGGCGGACCCTCGTAGGGTGCCGACGCGCCGATCGAGATGACGTGGGAGAGCACCTCGACACCCAGCGCCTGCCTCAGGAATGCCCGTGCGACCGTGCCCGCCGCGACCCGGGCGGCGGTCTCGCGGGCGCTGGCCCGCTCCAGCACCGGCCGCGCGTCGTCGAAGCCGTATTTGAGCATGCCCGCGTAGTCGGCGTGGCCCGGCCGCGGCCGGGTGAGCGGGGCGTTGCGTGCGACGTCGGCCAGCTCGGCGGGGTCGACCGGGTCGGCGGCCATCACGGTCTCCCATTTGGGCCATTCGGTGTTGCCGATCTCGATGGCGATGGGCCCGCCCAGGGTGCTGCCGTGGCGTATCCCGGACAGCACGGTCACCGCGTCGCGCTCGAACGTCATCCGTGCGCCGCGGCCGTAGCCCAGCCGGCGTCGGGCCAGCTGGTCGGCGATGTCGGCCGAGGTGACGTGCACGCCGGCGACCATGCCTTCGACCACGGCCACCAAGGCGCGGCCGTGTGACTCCCCCGCGGTGATCCAGCGCAACACCTGACCATCTTCCCATGCGCCGCCGGCGGCCACCGCACGTCAACGCACCCACTCCGTGCGATCGCGGTGATGTGCGGCCCCCCGGATGCCCCGCTAGCATCCCTGGCGTGGAAGTGGCTGGCGGCACCCGGGCCCGGCTGCGGGTCACAGCCGATGGTTTGCAGGCGCTGGCCGGGCGGTGCGCGACCCTGGCCGGCGAATTGTCGGCCGCGGTCGCGCCGTCGGGGGCGGTGTTGTCGTGGCAGGCCAACGCGGTCGCGGTGAACGCCGCGCATGCCCGCGCGGGTGCGGCCGCCGCGGCTGTGAGCGCCCGAATGCGGGCCACCGCCGCCGCGCTGGGGCAGGCCGCCCGCCGGTACGCGGGCCAGGACACCGCAGCGGCGGCCGCCCTGGGGGCGGTACGCCCGTGGGGGACCCACTGATGGCTACGTCGGGGCTGCCGCCGCTGTCGGCGGTGCAGTCGACGAGCTTTGCGCATCTGAGCGAGGCCGCCGCCCACTGGCGGCGGCTGGCCACGCGGTGGGAGCGCGCCTTAGCCGAGGTGCGCGATTCGATGCGCCGACCCGGCGGCACCGACTGGGAGGGCCAGGCCGCGGCCCGCGCCCACTACCGGTCGACCGTCGACGTGGTGACGATCGGTCGCGCGGTGGACCGGCTGCATGACGCCGCCGCCGTCGCCGGCCGGGGGAAGACCAGCTGGAGGCCAACCGGCGGGCGGTGCTGGACGCTGTCAGCGACGCCCGCCGGGACGGGTTTGCCGTCGGTGAGGATTACACGGTCACCGACCGCTCCACGGGTGGCTCACGCCAGCAGCGGGCGGCGCGTCTGGGCCAAGCCCAGGGGCACGCCGACTTTATCCGGCATCGGGTGGGCGCGCTGCTGGCCACCGACCGCGATATCGCGACCCGGGTCAGCGCCGCCACCCAAGGCCTCGATGAGCTGGCGTTCGAAGACGTGCCCGGGGTCGACACCCCGGCCGAGGATGGGGTGCAGGCGGTGGATTTCCGCCAGGCCCCGCCACCGGGAGCCCCCGGGGGCATGTCCTCCGGCGACATCGACGCGATCGACGCGGCCAATCGCGCCCTGCTGCAAGACATGCTGGCGGAGTACAGCCGGCTGCCCGACGGGCAGGTGAAAACCGACCGGCTGGCCGACATCGCGGCCATCCAAGAGGCGCTGAGGGTGCCCGACTCGCATTTGATCTATGTGGCCAGGCCGGACGACCCCGCCGACATGATCCCGGCGGTCACCGCGGTCGGCGATCCGTTCACCGCCGATCACGTGTCGGTGACGGTCCCCGGGGTGTCGGGAACCACCCGTCAGACCATCGCCACCATGACCCAAGAAACCCGTGGGCTACGAGAAGAAGCGAGAGTGATCGCCCACAGCGTGGGTGAAAGTGAGAATGTGGCGACCATAGCGTGGGTGGGGTATCAGCCGCCGCCGGTGCTCGCGTCGTGGAACACCGTTGATGACGATCTCGCGCAGGCCGGCGCTCCGAAGTTGGAGGCGTTTTTGCGGGATCTGCAGGCGGGATCGCACAATCCGGGTCACACGACGGCGTTGTTCGGGCATTCCTACGGGTCGTTGCTGTCGGGGATCGCGTTGAAGGATGGCGCCAGTTCACTGGTCGACAATGCGGTGCTGTATGGCTCGCCGGGGTTTGACGCGACCTCACCGGCCAAGCTGGGCATGAACGACCACAACTTCTTCGTGATGACCACACCCGATGACCCCATCCGGTATCCGGCGCGCCTGGCACCCCTGCACGGGTGGGGATCAGACGGCGCCGACACCATCGGCACTGTAGGCCGCCAAGGCACCCCTGCACGGGTGGGGATCAGACCCCAACGAGATCATCGCCGGATCCCCGGACCGCTACCGCTTCACCCATCTGCAGACCGACGCGGGATCCACTCCGCTGGGTGATCACAAGACCGCCGCCAGCGGGCACTCGCAATACGGCCAAGACCCGCTGCAACGGATGACCGGCTACAACCTGGCGACCATCCTGCTCAACCGGCCCGATCTGGCGGTGCGCGAAAGCCCACAGCAGTGATCGCACCACAACCGATTTCCCGAACGCTCCCGCGGTGGCAGCGCATCGTCGCGCTGACCATGATCGGCATATCAACCGCCCTGATAGGTGGCTGCACCATGGATCACAACCCTGACACATCACGGCGCCTGACCGGCGAGCAGAAGATCCAGCTCATCGACAGCATGCGCAACAAGGGCTCCTACGAGGCCGCCCGGGAGCGCCTAACCGCCACCGCCCGGATCATCGCCGACCGCGTCAGTGCGGCCATCCCGGGCCAAACCTGGAAATTCGACGACGATCCCAACATACAACAGTCTGACCGAAACGGAGCACTGTGCGACAAGCTCACCGCGGATATCGCGCGGCGGCCGATCGCCAACAGCGTAATGTTCGGCGCCACGTTCTCGGCCGAGGACTTCAAGATTGCCGCCAATATCGTGCGGGAGGAAGCCGCCAAGTACGGTGCGACCACCGAGTCGTCGCTATTTAACGAATCGGCCAAGCGCGACTACGACGTGCAGGGCAACGGCTACGAATTCCGACTCCTGCAAATCAAATTCGCCACACTTAACATCACCGGCGATTGTTTTCTGTTGCAGAAGGTGCTCGACCTGCCGGCCGGACAACTCCCCCCGGAACCACCCATCTGGCCAACGACCTCGACGCCACATTGATCGCACCACAACCGATTCCCCGAACGCTCCCACGGTGGCAGCGCATCGTCGCGCTGACCATGATCGGCATATCAACCGCCCTGATAGGTGGCTGCACAATGGGCCAAAACCCCGACAAATCACCGCACCTGACCGGCGAGCAGAAGATCCAGCTCATCGACAGCATGCGCCACAAAGGCTCCTACGAGGCCGCCCGGGAACGCCTCACCGCCACCGCCCAGATCATCGCCGACCGCGTCAGTGCGGCCATCCCGGGCCAAACCTGGAAATTCAACGACGACTCCTACGGCCAAGACTTCTATAGAAATGGATCGTTGTGTAAGGAACTCAGTGCCGATATCGCCCGGCGGCCGATGGCCAAACCGGTTGACTTCGGTAGCACATTCTCGGCGGAAGACTTCAAGATTGCCGCCAATATCGTGCGAGAGGAAGCCGCCAAGTACGGTGTGACCACCGAGTCGTCGCTGTTTAACGAATCGGCCAAACGCGACTACGACGTGCAGGGCAACGGCTACGAATTCAACCTGGGCCAAATCAAATTCGCCACACTTAACATCACCGGCGACTGTTTTCTGTTGCAGAAGGTGCTCGACCTGCCGGCCGGACAACTCCCCCCCGAACCACCCATTTGGCCGACGACCTCGACGCCAACCCCGTGAGCACCACCATCGTTGCTGGCGTGATCCAGGGTCACCTGCCGGTGATCCTGCCCACGCGCAGGCGGGCTCGCGATCTCGGGCACACGACGGCGTTATTTCGGGCGCAAACGCTCCAATGCATATATCTCAGTATCGAATACCTATATGTTTGCTCCATGTCTCGGCGTACAACGATCGACATCGATGACATACTGCTGGCCCGCGCGCAAGCGGCGCTCGGTACCACCGGGCTGAAGGACAGGGTCGATGCCGCTTTGCGAGCCGCGGTGCGCTAGTCGGCGCGCACTCGGCTCGCCGCGCGAATCGCCTCGGGTGCCGGCATCGATCGGTCCGAGGCGCTGCTTGCCCAGACGCGTCCCGCGCGGTGATGGTGTTCTGCGTCGACACCAGCGCGTGGCATCACGCGGCGCGGCCGGAAGTTGCGCGCCGATGGTTGGCGGCCTTGTCCGCGGACCAGATCGGCATCTGCGACCACGTGCGGTTGGAGATCCTGTACTCGGCGAACTCCGCTACCGACTACGACGCGCTCGCCGACGAACTCGACGGCTTGGCCCGTATACCAGTCGGTGCCGAAACCTTTACGCGCGCATGCCAAGTCCAGCGTGAGCTTGCCCACGTCGCCGGTCTGCATCACCGCAGCGTGAAGATCGCCGATCTTGTCATCGCCGCGGCGGCCGAACTTTCAGGCACCATCGTGTGGCATTACGACGAGAACTATGACCGGGTCGCCGCCATCACCGGCCAACCTACGGAGTGGATCGTGCCGCGCGGGACCCTTTAACCGCTGATAGGCGCCATCACTGGATGTATGGTGATGTCATGCGGACTCAGGTGACCCTGGGCAAAGAGGAGCTTGAGCTGCTCGATCGTGCCGCCAAGGCGAGTGGCGCATCGCGGTCCGAACTCATCCGACGCGCAATTCACCGTGCCTACGGGACTGGATCCAAGCAGGAACGGCTCGCCGCGCTCGACCACAGCCGTGGCTCGTGGCGAGGACGGGACTTCACCGGCACCGAGTATGTCGACGCCATTCGGGGCGACCTCAACGAACGACTTGCTCGGCTCGGTCTGGCGTGAAGCTGATCGACACCACCATCGCGGTCGACCACCTTCGCGGCGAACCCGCGGCAGCCGTGCTGCTCGCCGAACTGATAAACAACGGTGAGGAGATCGCGGCCAGCGAGCTGGTCCGATTCGAACTCCTCGCCGGTGTGCGGGAAAGCGAACTCGCGGCGCTCGAGGCCTTCTTCTCGGCAGTGGTGTGGACCCTGGTGACCGAGGACATTGCCCGGATCGGCGGACGACTCGCCCGTCGATACCGGTCCAGCCACCGCGGTATCGACGACGTGGACTACCTGATCGCTGCGACCGCCATTGTGGTCGACGCCGACCTGCTCACCACCAATGTGCGCCACTTCCCGATGTTCCCGGATCTGCAGCCGCCGTACTGAGCACTCCCTGGGGCATCAGCCTTGGTCGGCGATGAGTTGTTCGATGAGCTCGACGATGCGCTGTTGGCCGGCGGCGGCCCCGTCCAGCTTGCCTCGCATCTCGGTGAATCCGTCGTCGACTCGACTAAAACGTTCTTCTACGTGACTGAAACGTTCGGTCATCTCTTCCCGCAGGGCGGTGAAATCTTCTCGCAGGGCGTTGAAGCTACCGATTGTAGCTCGCCGGAAGTCGCGGAACTCGCCAACGAACTCCGTGACATCGCGATCGGCCGCGCCGGCTAGCACGCGAGCGGCGGCGGCATCCTGTTCGCTGGCCCGCACGCGGTCAGCCAGCTCACGCACTTGGGATTCCAGCGCGGTGACCCGTTGTTCGAGGTTCTCGGGCAGCACGAGCGAATCCTACCGCGATTCAACGCAACGCAGCCCTGTCCCGGGCGGACACCGGCATTGGGTGCACGTCGGATAAGCAGGGCTGAGCGGGGCTCGGCTCTACTCGGGTCTTACCTCGACAAATCCGGCCGCGCTGAAGTCACCATCGAAGGCATACGCATTTTGGATGCCTTTCTTTCGCATCACCGCGAAGCTCGTGGCATCGACGAACGAGTACTCTCGCTCGTCGTGGCGTACAAGCCATTCCCATGCCTGCTCTTCCAGGTCGGCTGTTACGTGCTCGACGCGAACGACGGTGCTCAAGCGGATTGCAGCGGCGGCAACCGCCGCGCGGTGACCGCAGCGCCGGTTGAGCAGCGTCCAGGTCTCGCCCAGGACATGGTTGGAGGTCATCACCACGGGCGGTTTGCTGGCCCACAACCTCTTCGCGGTGCCGTGCCGAGCGTCGCCGGCGTTGCCAAGTGCAGCCCAGAAGGACGTGTCGACGAAGATCATTCGTGCTTTCCGTAAACCACGTCGTCGACGGACGCGGACAAGTCGGCTTCCCCCACGAACGATCCGACGAAGGCATCGACCGGATCTGGGCCCGGCTGCCGGAGGTGCTCAGCGACGTACTCCCGGATCAGCGCCGCCTTCGACGTCCGCCGCCGTCGCGCTTCAACAGCAAGCGCTCGGTCAACGTCTTCGTCGATGTAGATCTGCAGCCTTTTCACATGGCAAATATACGCCACTAGCATAATGCTGTATACATCGGTAGCCGAGAATCGGATGCTTGCCGCTGGCTGCCGAGTTTGTTGAACTCGCCGCCGTGGTGACCTGGATGAAGTGTGCCCGCCGAAACTGCCGCCGCCCGACTAGGCGACTGGCCAAAGCGATGACAGTGCTGACTTCTGTACAGGGGCGAAGCGAGTGTCCGCCCCTTTACGCGCGTCGTAATCAGCCGCTGAGTTCGCCATGGTTCCCATGCAAGATCGCTCACGTTCGAGCCCGGCGCGCGGTGACCGACATGAAACTCCCGTTACGAGCAAGCATGCGGCAACGCCGCCTCGACGGCGACGGTCCAAGCTGTCCTCTGAACGAATCAGGTTGCGCTAAGCCAAGATTCGTTGTCAAACGACCTCTGGTCTACACTGATATCGCGCCAATCTCAGCCCAGCAGCGCCAACCCCACCGCCCCCAGGCTGGCCACACACATCGACGGCCCGTGCGGCAGGGTGCGGACACCCCATGGCGTCACCATCACGCCGCACACCGCGGTCAGCAGCGGCGCGGCCAGCGCCGCCAGAAACCACACCTCGACCCCGAAGCAGCCGGTCAGCCCGCCCAGACCGATCGCCAGCTTGACGTCACCGGCGCCCATCGCGGCGGGCAAAGCCAGGTGCACCAGCAGGTACACCCCGGCCAAGGCGGCCGCCCCGGCCAGCGCCGGCACACCGCGGCCGGCAAGGCCCGCGAAGAGCAGGATCACCCCCGCCCCGGGCAGGGTGAGCCAGTTGGGTAGCCGGCGCTGCCGGACGTCGCAAACGCACAACACTCCCATCCAGGCCAACACCGCCGCCGCCAGCATGCTGGGGCACGCTAGTCCAACGCGGCCAGCGCGCAAGTCATCGCTTCGCGGGGGGCGGGTAGCCCGGTGAACTGCTCCACCTGCGCGAACGCCTGATGCAGCAACATCTGCAGCCCGCTGATCACCCGCCCGCCCGCCGATCCGACCGCGGCGGCCAGCGGTGTGGGCCACGGATCGTAGATGGCGTCCAACAGCACCGGGATCGCGGCCAAGGTGCCGGCATACCCCGCGGCCACCTCCGCTGGAATGGTGCTGACCAGCACTTCCGCGGCGGCCACCGCATCGGCCAACCCACCGCTGTCGAACGCGCAGAACCGGGTCGCCACGCCGACCCGTGTGCCCAGGTCCACCAGCCGGGCCGCCTTGTCCGAGTTGCGCGCCACCACGGTGATGTCGGTGACCCCGAGTTCGGCCAGCCCCACCACGGCCGCCGGTGCGGTCCCCCCGGACCCCAGCACCAGCGCGTGTCCAGCAGCCGCCCCCAACGCCCCGGCCACCCCGTCGATGTCGGTGTTGTCGGCCCGCCAGCCATGCGGCGTCCGAACCAGGGTGTTGGCCGAACCGACAAGGTCCGCGCGTGCGGTGCGCTCGTCGGCGAACCGCAGGGCGGCGAACTTGCCCGGCATGGTCACCGAAACACCGACCCACTCCGGTCCGAAACCACCGACCACGACGGGCAACTCGGCCGCACCGCATTCGATGCGCTCATAGGTCCAGTCGTGCAGCCCCAACGCCCGGTAGGCGGCCAGGTGCAGCTGCGGGGAGCGGGAATGCGCGATCGGCGAACCAAGCACGCCGGCTTTTTTGGGACCTTCGCTCATCGCGCGCTGTCGAGGACACCGTTGTGTTTGGCCAGCTCGATGTTCGCCAGATGCTGCTGATAGTCCCTGGTGAACAGCGTCGTGCCCTGGGAATCGATGGTGACGAAGTACAGCCAGTCGCCAGGTACTGGATGCTCGGCGGCGCGCAGCGCGTCGACGCCGGGCGAACAGATCGCGGTGGCCGGCAGCCCCTGGGCCATGTAGGTGTTCCACGGTGTGCGCTGGGCACGGTCGGTGTCGCTGGTGGCCACCTCACGGCGATCCAGCGGATAGTTCACGGTCGAGTCGAACTCCAACGTGCGGTGTTCGTGCAGCCGGTTGTAGATGACCCGGGCCACCTTCGGGAAATCCTGGGTGTTGGCTTCCTGCTGCACCAGCGAGGCCACCACGAGAATGTCATAGGGCGACAGGCCCAGCGACTTTGCGGTGTCTACCAACCCGGATTTCATGTACTCCACGGCGCCGGCGCTGATCAAGGTCGCCAAGATGGTTTCAGCCGATGCCGACGGGTCGATGTTGAAGGTCCCCGGTGCGATCAGCCCCTCGATCCGGCGATGGTCAGTGCCCAGCTCCATCACCGGCCCAACCGCCCAGCGCGGCACTGACAGCATCGTCGGCGTGCTCCTGCTCGCCGCCGCGCGGAGGTCGGCCACCGAGACGCAGCGTTGGGTACCGTCGAGATCCACACAGGTGGCACGGGAGATCAGCGCGAATATGCCAGGATTCACCACGTTGGTCTTCATGTCGGTGGTGTCGTCGAGCTGACGCCCTTCCGGTATGACCAACTTCCCCACCCGGTTGTGCGGATCGGTAAGCCGCGCGACAGCGGAAGCCGCCGAAATCTCGGTTCGCATCCGATAGAACCCGGGTTGGATCGAGGAAATCGCGGTGTTGCCGTGCGCGGCATCGACGAATGCTCGGACGGTGGCCACTACACCGTGTTTGAGCAGCGTCTCCCCGACCGCCGTGGTCGAGTCACCGGCCCTGATCTGAATCACGATGTCTCGCTTGCCGGGACCGGTGTAGTCGTTACCGAAGCCCAACATGGTCTGCCACAACTTGGCGCCGACGACGACGGCCACCACCACCACCACGACGAGCAGGCTCAGGGCAAATCCGCCGGCGACGCGCCGTCGCCGGCGGATTTGTTGGGCGTGTCGGCGCTGAGCGCGGCTGACTCGGGTCCTGCGGTGCCGGTTCGGTCTTACCGACACCGGCTGGGCGCGGTGGCGGTGGCCACCGTCAGGCATCGGAGCCTTCTTGAGTCCCGGCCATCGCCGCGAGACGTTCATCCAGCCAGCTCTGCAGTATTGCCACTGCGGCCGCTTGGTCGATCACCGCACGCTGCTCGGAGGCCCGCACCCCCGCCTGCCGCAAAGATCGTTGAGCACTGACCGTGGTGAGCCGCTCGTCGGCCAGCCGCACCGGCGTAGGAGAAACACGGCGTGCCAGCGCCTCGGCCAGTTCGATTGCGTCTTGGGCCGAGCGGCCGATGCGGTCGGCCAGCGTGCGCGGGAGCCCGACGATCACCTCGACCGCCTCCAACTCGGCGGCCAGCGCAGCCAGCCTGCGCAGGTGCTTGCCGGAACGATCGCGGCGCACCGTTTCCACCGGGGTGGCCAAGATCGCGTCCGGGTCGCTGCAAGCCACGCCGATACGCGCGGCGCCCACGTCGATACCGAGGCGTCGTCCCCGTCCAGGGTCGTGCGCTGGATCGCCGGGCCGGTCGGGCGGGCGGTGCTGTGCTGGGACCACTCAACCGACCCGCGCTATCACGGCGATCTCGGAGCGGACCGCGTCGAGCGCGGCGTCGATACCGGTCGGATTCTTTCCCGAGCCCTGCGCCAGGTCCGCCTTACCGCCACCGCGGCCTTCGACCGCCACCGCAAGTTGTTTGACCAGGTCGTTGGCACGGATTCCGAGGTCCTGGGCAGCGGGATTGGCCGCGACCGCATACGGCACAGTTTGGCTTTCGCCCTCGGCAATCAGCGCCACCACCGCCGGCTCGCTACCCAGCTTGCCGCGGATGTCGCCGATCAACGACCGCAGGTCTGCCGCGGTCATCCCGCCGGACATTCGCTGCGCCACCAAACGGACGTTACCGATCCGCTGAGCCCCGGCGGCGGCATTGGTGGCGGCTGCCCGGGCGCTGGCCATCCGGACACGTTCGAGTTCCTTCTCGGCGGCCCGCAGGCGCTCCACTAGATTGGCCACCCGGGCCGGTACCTCTTCGGACGGCACCTTCAGTGACGAGGCCAACCCGGCCATCAACGCACGCTCCTTGGCCAGGTGACGAAACGAATCCAACCCCACGTAGGCCTCCACCCGGCGCACCCCGGAGCCGATCGACGACTCGCCCAGGATCGTCACGGGACCGATCTGCGCCGTGTTGCTCACATGGGTGCCGCCACATAGCTCCAGCGAGAACGGTCCACCCATCTCCACCACCCGCACTTCGTCGGGGTAGCTCTCGCCGAACAGCGCGATGGCACCCATCGCCTTGGCCTTGTCGAGCTGTTCGGTGAACGTGCGCACCTCGAAGTCCGCTTGCACGGCCTCGTTGGTGACCTCTTCGACCTGGGTGCGCTGGTCGTCGGTCAACGGACCCTGCCAGTTAAAGTCGAAGCGCAAATATCCCGGCCGGTTCAGCGATCCCGCCTGAACCGCGTTGGGCCCCAGCACTTGTCGCAGCGCGGCATGCACCATGTGGGTGCCCGAGTGGCCCTGCGTGGCACCCCGGCGCCACCCGGGATCCACCGCCGCGATTACGGTGTCACCCTCGACGAATTCCCCGGATTCCACGTTGACTCGGTGCACCCAAAGCGTTTTGGCGATCTTCTGCACGTCGGTAACCGCGGCCCGGGCAGCTTCGCTGGAACCGGTTCCGCTGATGGTGCCCTCATCGGCGATCTGCCCACCCGATTCGGCGTAGAGCGGGGTGCGATCTAAGACAAGTTCGACACGCTGCCCTTCCCCGGCTCCGCCGGCTACACCGTGCGCCACCACCGGAACCCGCTTACCGTCGACGAAGATGCCCAGAATCCGCGCCTGGGAACGCAACTCGTCGAATCCGGTGAACTCGGTGGCGCCGGCGTCAACCAGCTCGCGGTAGGCGCTCAGGTCAGCATGCGCGTGTTTGCGCGCGGCGGCGTCGGCCTTGGCACGGCGGCGCTGCTCGGCCATCAGCTCACGGAACCCGATTTCGTCTACCTGCAGACCGGTTTCGGCCGCCATCTCCAGCGTGAGCTCGATCGGGAACCCGTAGGTGTCATGCAACGTGAAAGCGTCCGATCCGGACAGCACGGTGGCTCCGGATTTCTTGGTGGAGCTAGCCACCTCCTCGAACAGCCTGGAACCCGACGCCAGCGTGCGGTTGAACGCCGTCTCCTCGGCGACCGCGATCCGGCTGATCCGCTCGAAGTCGGCGACGAGTTCGGGATATGACGGGCCCATCGCGTTGCGCACCGTGGCCATCAGGTCGCCAACGATCGCAGCGTCGATGCCCAGCAGCTTGGCGGAGCGGATCACCCGACGCAGCAGCCGGCGCAGCACATAACCGCGACCGTCGTTGCCGGGGCTGACGCCGTCACCGATCAGGATCGCGGCGGTGCGGCTGTGGTCTGCGATGATGCGGTACCGCACGTCGTCTTCGTGGTTGCCGACGTCGTAGGCACGCGCGGCGACCCTGGCCACGGTATCGATGACCGGCCTGAGCAGGTCGGTCTCGTAGACGTTGTGCACGTCTTGCAGCACCAGCGCGATCCGCTCGACGCCCATGCCGGTGTCGATGTTCTTGCGGGGCAGCGGCCCGAGGATCTGGTAGTCCTCCTTGGTGGTTCCCTCTCCGCGCTCGTTCTGCATGAACACCAGGTTCCAGACCTCGAGGTAGCGGTCTTCGCTGACGATGGGACCGCCTGCGGGACCGAATTCGGGTCCGCGGTCGTAATAGATCTCCGATGACGGCCCGCACGGTCCGGGAATGCCCATCGACCAGTAGTTGTCGGCCATGCCGCGGCGCTGGATTCGCTCCGCCGGCAGCCCGGCAACCTCCTGCCATAGCCGGACAGCTTCGTCGTCGTCGAAATAGACTGTCGTCCAGATTCTTTCCGGGTCCAGGCCGTAGCCGCCGGCGGCGAGGCTGTTGGTCAGCAGTGCCCAGGCCAGTTCAATGGCCCCGCGTTTGAAATAGTCGCCGAAGCTGAAATTGCCGGCCATCTGAAAAAACGTGTTGTGCCGGGTGGTTATGCCCACCTCGTCGATATCGGGGGTACGGATGCACTTCTGGATGCTGGTGGCCGTCGGGTACGGCGGCGTGCGCTGTCCCAAGAAGAAAGGCACGAACTGGACCATCCCGGCGTTGACGAACAACAGGTTGGGGTCGTCGAGGATCACCGAGGCGCTGGGCACCTCGGTGTGGCCCGCCTTCACGAAATGATCGAGGAACCGCTTCCTGATCTCGTGTGTCTGCACTCTACGTTCTTCCTTGATCCGTGGTTAAGTCCATTACCAGCCTATTCGCCGGATTATGAGAAGGCTGTCCGACGGCCCAATTCGGCCCGCTCAGCCTTCCACAAAGCTCAATCGCACCGACCGCCGCGGATTGTCCTGGTTGAGGTCGACCAGAACGATGCTTTGCCAGGTGCCCAGCAGGGGCTGGCCCCCCGAGACCGGCACCGTCACCGACGGCGCAACAAAAGCCGGTAACAAGTGGTCGGCGCCGTGACCGTAGGACCCGTGCGCGTGCCGGTAGCGGTCGTCGCGCGGCAACAACCGCACCAGCGTGTCCACCAGATCCTCGTCGGAACCGGCGCCGGTCTCGATAATCGCAACGCCGGCCGTAGCGTGCGGGACGAACACGTTGCACAGGCCATCATCATGGGCGGTGCAGAAGGCGCGCACGGCGTCGGTGAGATCGACAATGCGGCGACGCGCGGTGTCCACATCCAGCACATCGGTATCCACCCGTCCCAGCCTACGGTGGGGGCGCGCCAACCTGCCAATCCATTGACGTCGGATTGCCCATTGCCCCGGCCGGCCCGTCGGAGGAAGGTAATGATTGACCGGTGGCGCCACCGGGGCGCTGCCCCGAACAATGAAAGAGGGGTGGATCGTGTACGCGCGCTCTACCACTATTCAGGCGCAATCCGAGTGCATCGACACCGGAATTGCGCACGTTCGCGATGTGGTTATGCCCGCACTGCAGGGGATGGATGGGTGCATCGGCGTATCCCTTTTGGTCGACCGGCAATCCGGCAGGTGCATCGCCACCAGTGCCTGGGAGACCGCGGAAGCCATGCATGCAAGCCGGGAACAGGTAACGCCGATCCGCGATCGGTGCGCGGAGATGTTCGGCGGCACGCCGGCCGTCGAGGAGTGGGAGATCGCGGCGATGCATCGCGACCACCGCTCGGCCGAGGGGGCGTGTGTGCGGGCGACCTGGGTCAAGGTGCCGGCGGACCAAGTAGATCAAGGCATCGAGTACTACAAGTCGTCCGTCCTGCCCCAAATCGAAGGCCTCGACGGATTCTGCAGCGCCAGCCTGTTGGTCGACCGCACCTCCGGGCGCGCGGTGTCTTCCGCGACCTTCGACAGCTTTGACGCCATGGAGCGCAACCGGGACCAGTCGAATGCGCTCAAGGCCACATCGCTGCGTGAGGCGGGCGGCGAGGAACTCGATGAATGCGAGTTCGAGCTGGCGCTAGCGCACCTACGGGTACCCGAGCTGGTCTGATCAACCCGCCGGCGGCAGTACCGGCCCGAGCCCGACGCTGGGCCGGCACTGCTGTCGTGCGTCGAGCGGCGCTCGCGGTAGGCATTGCCAGGCTCAGCCGGTTGGAGGAAGGTATTTGGTGGGACCGGTGGCGCCACCGGGGCGCTGCCCCGACACGGGAGGGGGTCGATCGTGTACGCACGCTCAACCACCATTGAGGCGCAACCTCTGTCGGTCGACATTGGAATCGCGCATGTTCGTGACGTCGTCATGCCCGCTTTGCAGGAGATCGACGGGTGTGTCGGGGTGTCGCTGTTGGTCGACCGGCAATCCGGCCGGTGCATCGCCACCAGCGCCTGGGAGACCTTGGAGGCGATGCGCGCCAGCGTCGAGCGGGTGGCACCCATCCGCGACCGCGCCGCGCTGATGTTCGCCGGTAGTGCCCGGGTCGAGGAATGGGACATCGCCCTGTTGCACCGCGACCACCCGTCGCATGAGGGGGCATGCGTGCGCGCCACCTGGCTCAAAGTGGTGCCAGACCAGCTCGGTCGGTCCCTGGAGTTCTACCGCACGTCCGTACTTCCCGAGCTGGAGAGTCTGGACGGGTTCTGCAGCGCCAGCCTGATGGTCGACCACCCCGCTTGCCGGCGTGCGGTGTCGTGCTCGACGTTCGACAGCATGGACGCGATGGCCCGCAACCGCGACCGGGCGAGCGAGCTGCGCAGCAGGCGCGTCCGGGAATTGGGAGCCGAGGTCCTCGACGTCGCCGAATTCGAACTGGCGATCGCACATCTACGGGTACCCGAGCTGGTCTGAGCGGACCTGCTTCCCGCAGAGCGCAGCGGTCACCCCCGTTTCTTGCGGATGATTGCCCGCAGGCGGTCCAGGCGGCCGGCGATCTCGCGTTCGCCGCCGCGACCAGTGGGCCGGTAGTAGTCCACGTCCACCAACTCGTCGGGCGGGTATTGCTGGGCCACAACGCCATCCGGGTCGTCATGGGAATATTTGTAGCCCTGTGCATTGCCCAGCGCCGCCGCCCCGGAGTAATGCCCGTCACGCAGATGAGCCGGCACCAGACCGGCCTTGCCGGCCTTGATGTCGTTCATCGCCGCGGCCAACGCCGTGGTGACGGCGTTTGACTTCGGTGCGGTGGCCAGGTGGATGGTGGCGTGCGCCAGCGTCAGCTGGGCTTCGGGCATGCCGATCAGCGCCACCGTCTGTGCGGCGGCGACCGCCACCTGCAGCGCGCTCGGGCCGGCCATGCCGATGTCCTCGCTGGCCAGAATCATCAGCCGGCGGGCGATGAACCGCGGGTCCTCCCCGGCGACCAGCATGCGGGCCAAATAGTGCAGCGCGGCATCGACGTCGGAACCGCGCACCGATTTGATGAAGGCGCTGACGACGTCGTAGTGCTGGTCGCCGTCACGGTCGTAGCGCACCGCGGCTTTGTCCACCGACCGCTCGATGGTTTGCACGCTGACCAGCTCGCCGGCCGCCTGGGCTGCCTCGGCCGCTACTTCCAGCGCGGTCAGGGCGCGCCGGGCGTCGCCGGCCGCGAGTTGCACCAGCAGGTCGACGGCCTCAGGCGCTACCGCGACTGCCCTGCCCAGGCCGCGGGGGTCATCGATCGCGCGTTGTACTACCGCGCGGGTGTCCTCGGCCGTCAGCGGCCGCAGCTGCAGGATCAGCGACCGCGACAGCAGCGGTGCCACCACCGAAAACGACGGGTTCTCGGTGGTCGCCGCCACCAACAGCACCACCCGGTGTTCCACCGCCGACAGCAGGGCGTCTTGTTGGGTCTTGGAAAATCGGTGCACCTCGTCGATGAACAGCACGGTCTGCTCGCCGTGAAGCAGCGCTTTTCGCGAATTCTCGATGACCGCCCGCACTTCCTTGACGCCGGCCGACAATGCCGACAGGGCCTCGAACCGGCGGCCGGTGGCCTGCGAGATCAACGCCGCCAGCGTTGTCTTGCCGCTGCCCGGGGGACCGTAGAGGATCACCGACGCCACCCCCGAGCCCTCGACCAGCCGGCGCAACGGCGAACCGGGCGCCAGCAAGTGGTCCTGGCCGACCACTTCGTCCAGCGACGCCGGACGCATCCGCACCGCCAGCGGTGCCCCGGCCGAAGCGCCCAGGTCATGGCCGGACGTCATCGGTACGCCGGGCACGTCAAACAGACCGTCGGACACGGCTTCAGGCATACCACGCCCACCTGACGACGCGAACGTTCGCCGAAGACGCCACACGAATAATCCGCGCGCCTTCGGCAAATATTTGCTAAGTTCCGGTTTGCTTAGCGTCGCGCGGGTACCGATAAAAGCGAACTACGAAGCGATTGGGACAGCGATGAGCCAGCCGCCAGAACATCCAGGCAATCCGGCCGACCCCCAGGGCGGCAATCAGGGCGCTGGAAGCTACCCGCCGCCCGGCTACGGAGCGCCTCCCCCGCCACCAGGCTACGGCCCACCCCCGGGGACCTACCTGCCTCCCGGCTACAACGCACCCCCGCCGCCCCCCGGCTATGGCCCACCGCCGGGCCCGCCGCCTCCCGGTTACCCGACGCATCTGCAATCGTCGGGTTTTAGCGTGGGCGACGCGATCAGTTGGTCATGGAATAGGTTCACGCAGAACGCCGTAACGCTCGTCGTCCCGGTGCTCGCCTACGCTGTGGCGTTGGCCGCGGTCATCGGCGCGACGGCCGGGCTCGTTGTCGCCCTATCGGACCGTGCTACTACCGCATACACCAACACCTCCGGCGTCTCTAGCGAATCCGTGGACATCACGATGACCCCGGCCGCGGGCATAGTCATGTTCCTCGGCTACATCGCTCTATTCGCCCTGGTGCTCTACATGCACGCCGGAATTCTGACCGGCTGCCTTGACATTGCCGACGGAAAGCCGGTGACCATCGCGACGTTCTTTAGGCCGCGCAATCTGGGCCTGGTGCTGGTCACCGGACTGCTGATCGTCGCCGTCACCTTCATTGGTGGCCTGCTCTGTGTCATTCCCGGCCTGATCTTTGGCTTCGTCGCCCAGTTCGCCGTCGCTTTTGCCGTCGACCGTTCCACTTCGCCGATCGACTCGGTAAAGGCCAGCATCGAGACGGTCGGGTCCAACATCGGTGGCAGTGTGCTGTCGTGGCTCGCTCAGCTCACGGCGGTGCTCGTCGGCGAACTGCTGTGCTTTGTCGGCATGCTGATCGGCATTCCGGTCGCCGCGCTCATCCACGTCTACACCTACCGGAAGCTGTCGGGTGGCCAAGTCGTTGAGGCAGTCCGGCCAGCGCCCCCGGTCGGCTGGCCGCCCGGCCCCCAGCTCGCATAGTCGGCACCCGCCGACGCCGGCTGGCCGTCTTGGCCCGCTGGATTTGTCACGCGCTCACCCGAATTGGCATCCGGGGCCTGGAACGCGTTAGGGCAGTGGCTTTCCCACAGGTTGACGTAAATGACCTCCAAGATAGGTATCGAACCAAGGTTGCGGCCGATGTGTACGTAGTTCGAGAGTTCGCTGATCTGATCACTCGCGTGGTCGATGCAGTCGACGGAACCGGCAGCCGCCACCCAAGGGTGCGCAGGTGGTTAGCAAATCGCCGACGAACACGACGCCACCGCGTCATGCGCCATCGCCGACCCCGCCTTGGTGGCTGAGAGCCGCTCGCCGGCGTTAAGCTGCCCAACATCATGGGCATTCAACGCGCCGTTCTCCTCATTGCCGACATCGGCGGATACACAAATTACATGCACTGGAACCGCAAGCACCTGGCCCACGCGCAGTGGACGGTGGCACAGTTGCTGGAGTCCGTCATCGACGCTGCCAAGGGCATGAAGTTGGCGAAGCTGGAGGGCGACGCCGCGTTTTTTTGGGCACCAGGGGGGCAACACCAGTGTCCTGGTATGCGACCGGCCCCCGCAGATGCGCCAGAGGTTCCGCACGCGGCGCGAGCAGATCAAAAAAGACCATCCCTGCGACTGTAAGAGTTGCGAGCAGCGGGACAACCTGTCGATCAAATTCGTCGCCCATGAGGGCGAAGTGGCCGAACAAAAGGTGAAGCGCAACGTCGAACTCGCTGGCGTTGATGTCATCCTGGTGCACCGCATGCTGAAAAATGAGGTGCCAGTGTCGGAATATCTATTCATGACCGACGTCGTAGCGCAGTGCCTCGACGAGTCGGTGCGAAAACTAGCGACGCCGCTGACACATGACTTCGAGGGCATCGGAGAAACGTCGACACACTACATCGACCTCGCCACGTCCGACATGCCGCCGGCGGTGCCAGACCACAGCTTCTTCGGCCTGCTGTGGGCGGATGTGAAGTTCGAATGGCACGCGTTACCGTACCTGTTAGGTTTCAAGAAGGCCTGTGCAGGTTTCCGCAGCCTGGGCCGCGGCGCCACCGAAGAGCCCGCCGAAATGGGCTAATCGGGTTCGCTTGGCTCGATCGCCGATGATCTCGACCGCCACGACCGACCCCCTCACCTCGGTCGAACCTCGGCGAACCAACGCGGCAACGCCAGCCCATGATCATTTGATTGGGTCCACGGAAGCAGGTAGCTTCCGTCGCATGCTTTTTGCGGCTTTGCGTGATGTCCAATGGCGAAAACGACGCCTTGTCATCGCAATCGTCAGCACCGGCCTAGTTTTCGCGATGACGCTCGTTCTGACCGGACTTGTGAACGGGTTTCGGGTCGAGGCCGAGCGAACCGTCGATTCCATGGGTGTCGACGCATTCGTGGTCAAGGCCGGCGCGGCAGGACCGTTCCTGGGTTCGACACCATTCGCCCAAATCGACCTGCCCCAGGTTGCTCGTGCGCCTGGCGTCTTGGCTGCCGCCCCACTAGCGACTGCGCCGTCGACGATCCGGCAGGGCACGTCAGCGCGAAACGTCACCGCGTTCGGGGCACCAGAGCACGGACCCGGCATGCCGCGGGTCTCGGACGGTCGGGCGCCATCGACGCCGGACGAGGTCGCGGTGTCGAGCACGCTGGGCCGAAACCTCGGCGACGATCTGCAAGTGGGTGCGCGCACTTTGCGGATCGTCGGCATCGTGCCCGAGTCAACCGCGCTGGCAAAGATTCCCAACATCTTCCTGACCACCGAAGGCCTACAGCAGTTGGCATACAACGGACAGCCGACAATCAGTTCGATCGGGATCGACGGGATGCCCCGACAGCTCCCGGACGGCTATCAGACCGTCAATCGAGCGGATGCTGTCAGCGATCTGATGCGCCCGTTGAAGGTCGCGGTGGATGCGATCACGGTTGTGGCGGTCTTGCTGTGGATCGTTGCGGCGTTGATCGTCGGCTCGGTGGTCTACCTCTCTGCGTTGGAGCGGCTGCGTGACTTTGCGGTGTTCAAGGCGATCGGCGTGCCGACGCGCTCGATTCTGGCCGGGCTGGCGCTGCAGGCGGTCGTCGTCGCGCTGCTCGCGGCGGTGGTTGGCGGCATCCTTTCGCTGCTGTTGGCGCCGTTGTTCCCGATGACTGTCGTGGTACCCCTGAGTGCCTTCGTGGCGCTACCGGCGATCGCGACTGTGATCGGTCTGCTGGCCAGCGTCGCAGGACTGCGGCGCGTGGTGGCGATCGATCCGGCACTAGCGTTCGGAGGTCCCTAGCCATGGGCGGCCTAACCATTTCCGACCTGGTCGTCGAGTATTCCAGCGGCGGGTACGCCGTGCGGCCGATCGACGGGTTAAGCCTCGACGTGGCGCCGGGGTCGCTGGTGATCTTGCTTGGGCCCAGCGGCTGCGGGAAGACGACCCTCTTGTCCTGCCTCGGCGGCATCCTGCGCCCGAAGTCCGGCTCAATCAAGTTTGACGATGTCGACATCACGACGCTGGAGGGCGCCGCGCTGGCGAAGTATCGGCGTGACAAGGTAGGGATCGTCTTCCAGGCGTTCAACCTGGTCTCGAGCCTTACCGCCCTGGAGAACGTGATGGTCCCGCTGCGCGCGGCCGGCGTGTCACGAGCGGCCGCGCGTAAGCGTGCCGAGGACCTGCTGATCCGAGTCAATCTCGGCGAACGAATGAAACACCGCCCGGGTGACATGAGCGGCGGCCAGCAGCAACGCGTCGCGGTCGCCCGCGCGATCGCGCTGGACCCGCAATTGATCCTTGCCGACGAACCGACCGCGCACCTGGACTTCATCCAGGTGGAGGAGGTGCTGCGGCTGATCCGCTCGCTAGCGCAGGGCGACCGTGTGGTGGTGGTCGCGACCCACGACAGCCGGATGCTGCCGCTGGCCGATCGCGTCCTTGAGCTGATGCCGGCGCAGGTGTCGCCGAATCAGCCACCCGAAACGGTGCACGTGAAAGCCGGCGAGGTGCTGTTCGAGCAGTCCACAATGGGCGATCTGATCTACGTGGTGTCCGAGGGCGAGTTCGAGATTGTGCGCGAATTGGCCGACGGCGGTGAGGAATTGGTCAAAACCGCCGCGCCTGGGGACTACTTCGGTGAAATCGGCGTGCTGTTTCACCTGCCACGCTCGGCAACGGTACGGGCTCGCAGCGACGCGACAGCCGTCGGTTATACGGCGCAGGCGTTTCGGGAGCGGCTGGGTGTGACGCGGGTGGCCGACCTGATTGAGCACCGCGAGCTTGCCAGCGAATAGTTCGGCACCAAGTCGCGATCCCTGAGGGTTGCGATGGGCGCGGCGCCGCCGCTGAATCGACCGCCCCCCACTGAGCCGCCGTGGAATACTCGATGAATCCTGCGGGCGTGTCCGCACTGCGTGTGGCTATGGAGTTGGGGAACATGTTGCTTGGGATAAGAACGTGAATGAGGGACCGCTCTTCACAATGTCAGGCACTGCCGTGAGAAGTCCGCTACTCGATCGGGTGTATGTGAGCAGTCCTGGCATGGGCCGAGATGCCAAGAGCCGCATCTCATGACCACCGCGCGACGACGGCCCAAGCGGCGTGGTACCGATGCGCGAACCGCGCTGCGCAACGTTCCGATACTCGCCGATATCGACGACGAACAGCTCGAACGACTCGCAACCACCGTAGAACGCCGCCACGTGCCCGCTAACCAGTGGCTCTTTCATGCCGGAGAACCAGCGGACTCCATCTATATCGTCGACTCGGGGCGGTTCGTCGCTGTTGCCCCAGAGGGACACGTATTTGCTGAGATGGCATCCGGCGACTCGATCGGAGACCTGGGGGTGATCGCCGGGGCTGCCCGCTCAGCGGGAGTGCGAGCTCTGCGAGACGGCGTGGTGTGGAGGATCGCCGCGGAGACGTTTACCGACATGCTCGAGGCAACCCCGCTACTGCAATCGGCGATGCTGCGAGCGATGGCGAGAATGCTACGCCAGTCACGACCCGCCAAGACGGCTCGGCGTCCGCGGGTCATCGGCGTGGTATCGAACGGGGACACCGCCGCGGCCCCGATGGTCGACGCGATCGCTACTTCACTGGACTCGCACGGTCGAACTGCCGTGATTGCGCCGCCCGTCGAAACCACCTCCGCCGTTCAGGAGTACGACGAGCTCGTCGAGGCGTTCAGCGAAACCCTCGATCGCGCGGAGCGAAGCAACGATTGGGTCTTGGTGGTCGCCGACCGAGGCGCCGGCGACCTGTGGCGGCACTACGTTAGCGCGCAAAGCGACCGACTCGTGGTCCTGGTGGATCAACGGTATCCGCCGGATGCGGTCGATTCGCTTGCTACCCAACGGCCAGTGCACCTGATCACATGTCTGGCAGAACCGGATCCAAGTTGGTGGGATCGGTTGGCGCCGGTTTCGCATCATCCGGCCAACTCCGACGGCTTCGGTGCCCTTGCTCGCAGAATCGCCGGCCGATCGCTCGGCCTGGTGATGGCCGGTGGCGGAGCCCGGGGACTGGCGCATTTCGGTGTTTACCAAGAGCTCACCGAAGCCGGCGTCGTCATCGATCGGTTTGGCGGAACAAGTTCGGGTGCAATCGCTTCCGCAGCGTTCGCGCTGGGGATGGACGCCGGGGATGCGATCGCCGCGGCGCGAGAGTTCATCGCAGGAAGCGACCCACTCGGCGACTACACGATCCCAATATCCGCCCTCACGCGAGGTGGACGCGTCGATCGTCTGGTGCAGGGATTCTTCGGCAACACGTTGATCGAACATCTGCCCAGAGGGTTCTTCTCCGTCTCCGCCGACATGATCACCGGCGATCAGATCATCCATCGGCGGGGATCCGTCTCGGGCGCCGTGCGCGCATCGATCTCGATCCCCGGTCTCATCCCGCCAGTGCACAATGGCGAGCAGCTGCTCGTCGACGGTGGGCTGTTGAACAATCTGCCGGCCAACGTGATGTGCGCCGATACCGATGGCGAAGTCATCTGCGTCGACCTCCGCCGAACGTTCGTGCCGTCGAAGGGCTTTGGCCTGCTGCCGCCAATCGTTACGCCGCCCGGGCTCCTCCGGCGGCTTTTGACCGGCACGGATAACGCGCTACCACCGCTGCAAGAGACGTTGCTGCGCGCCTTCGACCTTGCCGCCTCCACCGCAAACCTGCGCGAGCTTCCTCGCGTTGCGGCCATCATCGAGCCCGACGTGTCGAAGATCGGAGTGTTGAACTTCAAGCAGATTGATGCCGCCCTAGAGGCTGGGCGGATGGCAGCCCGTGCGGCTTTGCAAGCACAGCCGGACCTGGTGCGCTGAACCCGACCAAGTGCCGCTACGGCCCACTCAGGTGTCCGGCACCGGGCGTACGCGCTGCGCCGGGCGGTCCGGTGTGATCTCATCAGCAGCTATGAGCATCAAAGTTGCGCTGGAGCACCGCACCAGCTACACCTTTGACCGGCTGGTGCGGGTGTATCCGCACATCGTGCGGCTACGCCCGGCGCCGCACTCCCGCACCTCCATCGAAGCCTACTCGCTGCGCATCGAGCCCGCCGACCACTTCATCAACTGGCAGCAGGACGCGCTGGGCAACTTTCTGGCGCGGCTGGTCTTTCCGAATCCCATGCGCCAACTGCGTATTACCGTCGGGCTTATCGCCGACCTCAAGGTGATCAACCCCTTCGACTTCTTTATCGAGGACTGGGCCGAGATATGGCCCTGCGCAGGGATGGCCTACCCCAAGGCGCTCGCCGATGACCTGAGGCCGTACTTGCGGCCGGTCGACGAAGACGGCGACGGTTCGGGCCCCGGCGAGCTCACGCAGGCCTGGGTGCGCAACTTCACGGTGCCCGATGGCACCCGCACCATCGACTTCTTGGTCGCACTCAACCGCGCGATCAACGCCGACGTCGGCTACTGCGTGCGCATGGAGCCCGGAGTTCAGACACCGGATTTCACGCTGCGCACCGGCGTCGGCTCGTGCCGGGACTCGGCGTGGCTGCTGGTCTCGATCCTGCGTCAGTTCGGGCTGGCCGCCCGGTTCGTGTCCGGCTACCTGGTTCAGCTGGCATCCGACATCGAAGCGCTCGACGGGCCGTCGGGGCCCGCCGCCGACTTCACCGACCTGCACGCGTGGGCCGAGGCATACATCCCGGGTGCCGGCTGGATCGGGCTGGACCCGACGTCGGGGCTGTTGGCCGGCGAGGGCCACATTCCGCTGGCGGCTACGCCCCACCCCGCCAGCGCGGCACCCATCAGCGGCGGCACCGACGTGTGCGACACCGTGCTGGAGTTCTCCAACACCGTCACCCGCGTACACGAAGACCCACGTGTCACGTTGCCCTACACCGACGAGTCCTGGAAGACCATCTGTGAGGTGGGCCAGCGCGTCGATGAGCGGCTGGCCGCCGCCGACGTCCGGCTGACCGTCGGCGGCGAACCGACGTTCGTGTCGGTGGATAACCAGGTCGCCGAAGAGTGGCGGACGGCGGCCGACGGCCCACACAAACGCGAACGGGCATCCGACCTGGCCGCCCGCTTGAAGGCGGTGTGGGCCCCGCAGGGACTCATCCACCGCGGTCAGGGCAGGTGGTATCCCGGAGAGCCGTTGCCGCGCTGGCAGATTGCGCTGTATTGGCGCACCGACGGGCGGCCGCTGTGGACCAACGACGCGCTGTTGGCCGACCCCTGGGGCGCCCCGCCCGCCGACCCCGTCGACGACGACGCGGCCTACCGGGTGCTCGCCGGGATCGCCGACGGCTTGGGGCTGCCGATCTCGCAGGTGCGGCCCGCCTACGAAGACCCGTTGAGCCGGCTGGCTGCGGCCGTGCGAATGCCAGCCGGCGACCCGGTGGAATCCGGTGACGACCTCGGCTGCGACACCAACCCCGACACCCCCACCGGCCGCGCCGCGCTGCTGGCGCGCCTCGATGAGGCCATCACCTCTCCGGCTGCGTACGTGCTGCCGCTGCACCGCCGCGACGACGGGCAAGGCTGGGCCAGCGCGAACTGGCGGCTGCGCCGCGGTCGCATCGTGTTGCTCGAAGGGGATTCGCCGGCGGGCCTGCGGCTGCCGCTGGATTCGATCAGCTGGCGCCCACCCCGGGCATCGTTTGACGCCGACCCGGTAGCTGTGCGATCCACATTGCCGGCGGAGCTCCACACCGACCGGGCCGTAGTGGAGGATCCCGAGACGGCTCCGACCACCGCGTTGGTCGCCGAGGTCCGGGGTGGGCTGGTGCACATCTTCTTGCCGCCCACCGACGCGCTCGAGCACTTCATCGACCTTGTCGCCCGAGTCGAGGCCGCGGCGACGACGGCCAACTGCCCGGTGGTGATCGAGGGCTACGGCCCACCCCCGGACCCGCGGCTGACGTCCACCACAATCACCCCCGACCCCGGCGTCATCGAGGTCAACATCGCGCCCACCGCCTCTTTTGCAGAACAACGGCAACAGCTGGAAACCCTGTATCAACAAGCGCGCCTGGCCCGACTCACCACCGAAGCGTTCGACGTCGACGGCACGCACGGCGGCACCGGCGGCGGCAACCACATCACGCTTGGCGGCGTCACACCCGCGGACTCACCGCTGCTGCGCCGGCCCGACCTGCTGGTTTCACTGCTGACCTACTGGCAGCGACACCCGTCGTTGTCCTACTTGTTCGCCGGGCGTTTCGTCGGCACCACGTCACAGGCGCCCCGGGTTGACGAGGGCCGCGCCGAGGCGCTCTACGAACTCGAGATCGCGTTCGCCGAGATCCTCCGGCTGTCGCCGTCGTCCGGGGGCGGCCGGCCCCAACCGTGGGTGACCGACCGCGCGCTGCGGCACCTGCTCACCGACATCACCGGCAACACCCATCGCGCCGAATTCTGCATCGACAAGCTCTACAGCCCCGACAGCGCCCGGGGCAGGCTCGGCCTGCTGGAGCTCCGCGGGTTCGAGATGCCGCCGCACCTGCACATGGCGATGGTGCAGTCGCTGCTGGTGCGCTCGCTGGTGGCGTGGTTCTGGGACCAACCGCTGCGCGCCCCGCTGATCCGCCACGGCGCCAACTTGCACGGTCGATATCTATTGCCGCACTTCTTGATTCATGACATCGCCGACGTCGCAGCCGACCTGCGCGCGCACGGCATCGCGTTCGAGACTAGCTGGCTGGACCCGTTCACCGAGTTCCGCTTCCCGCGCATCGGCACCGCCGTATTCGACGGCATTGAGATCGAGCTGCGCGGGGCCATCGAGCCATGGCACACCCTTGGCGAGGAGGCCACCGCGGCAGGCACCGCGCGCTATGTCGACTCGTCGGTCGAGCGCATCCAGGTCCGCATCATCGGCGCCGACCGGCACCGCTACGTGGTGACCTGTAACGGCTACCCGATGCCGTTGCTGGCTACCGACAACCCCGACATCCACGTGGGTGGTGTGCGGTTCAAAGCGTGGCAGCCGCCCAGCGCGCTACACCCGACCATCACGGTCGACGGCCCGTTGCGGTTCGAGCTCATCGACATCGCCACCGCTACCTCGTGCGGCGGCTGTACCTACCATGTCGCCCATCCGGGCGGCCGCGCCTACGACGAGCCCCCGGTCAACGCTGTGGAGGCGGAGGCCCGCCGCGCCCGGCGCTTCGAGGCGACCGGCTTCACCCCGGGCAAGCTCGACCTGTCCGACATCCGGGAGAAACAGGCCAGGATATCCACCGATATCGGCGCGCCGGGCATCCTCGACCTACGACGCGTGCGTACCGTGCAACAGTAATGGCACCCTCAGCTTCTGCCGCTACCAACGGCTACGACGTCGACCGCCTGCTGGCCGGATACCGCACCGCGCGTGCCCAGGAAACACTGTTCGACCTGCGGGACGGCCCGGGAGCCGGCTATGACGAATTCGTCGACGACGACGGCAACGTGCGACCGACCTGGACCGAGCTCGCCGACGCGGTCGCCGAACGTGGCAAGGCGGGGCTGGACCGGCTGCGCTCGGTGGTGCACAGCCTGATCGACCACGACGGCATCACCTACACCGCAATCGATGCACACCGGGACGCGCTGACCGGCGACCATGATCTGGAACCGGGGCCGTGGCGCCTGGACCCGCTGCCGCTGGTGATTTCCGCGGCCGATTGGGAAGTGCTGGAGGCCGGCTTGGTGCAGCGATCGCGCTTGCTTGATGCCATCCTCGCGGACTTGTACGGGCCCCGCAGCATGCTCACCGAGGGTGTCCTGCCGCCAGAGATGCTGTTCGCTCATCCCGGCTACGTGCGTGCCGCTAACGGGATCCAGATGCCTGGGCGCCACCAACTTTTCATGCACGCCTGTGATCTCAGCCGGTTGCCCGACGGGACTTTTCAGGTCAACGCCGACTGGACGCAGGCGCCCTCGGGCTCCGGCTATGCGATGGCCGATCGACGTGTCGTCGCGCACGCCGTTCCCGATCTGTACGAGGAACTGGCGCCGCGACCCACCACACCGTTCGCCCAGGCGCTCCGGCTGGCACTGATTGACGCGGCACCCGATGTCGCCCAAGACCCCGTCGTGGTGGTGCTCAGCCCGGGCATCTATTCAGAAACCGCTTTCGACCAGGCGTATCTCGCAACGCTGCTGGGTTTCCCGCTAGTGGAAAGCGCGGACCTGGTGGTGCGCGACGGCAAGCTGTGGATGCGTTCGCTGGGCACGCTGAAACGCGTTGACGTCGTTCTTCGCCGCGTCGATGCCCACTACGCGGATCCACTGGATCTACGCGCCGATTCCAGGCTCGGTGTCGTCGGTTTGGTGGAAGCGCAGCACCGCGGAACAGTGACCGTCGTCAACACGCTGGGCAGCGGCATCCTGGAGAACCCAGGCCTGTTGCGCTTCCTGCCGCAGCTATCCGAGCGCCTGCTCGACGAAAGCCCGCTGCTGCACACCGCTCCGGTCTACTGGGGCGGCATCGCCAGCGAACGCTCACACCTACTGGCCAATGTCTCGTCGCTGCTGATCAAAAGCACTGTCAGCGGGGAAACTCTTGTCGGACCGACACTTTCGTCTGCACAACTGGCCGATCTGGCAGTGCGTATCGAGGCGATGCCGTGGCAGTGGGTGGGCCAGGAGCTGCCGCAGTTCTCGTCGGCGCCCACCAACCATGCCGGGGTGTTGTCGTCCGCCGGGGTAGGCATGCGACTGTTCACCGTTGCCCAGCGCAGTGGTTACGCGCCGATGATCGGCGGCCTCGGCTATGTACTGGCGCCCGGCCCTGCCGCATATACGCTGAAAACCGTTGCAGCAAAAGATATCTGGGTGCGCCCAACGGAGCGTGCGCATGCCGAGGTGATAACGGTGCCGGTGTTGGCGCCGCCGGCCAAAACCGGAGCGGGCACCTGGGCGGTCAGCTCTCCGCGCGTGCTGTCCGATCTGTTCTGGATGGGCCGCTACGGCGAGCGCGCGGAGAACATGGCCCGGCTGCTGATCGTCACCCGCGAGCGCTACCACGTTTTCCGGCACCAGCAGGACACCGATGAAAGCGAGTGCGTGCCGGTGCTGATGGCCGCGCTGGGCAAGATCACCGGATATGACACCGCAACTGGCGCCGGCAGCGCTTACGACCGGGCCGACATGATCGCGGTCGCCCCGTCGACACTGTGGTCTTTGACCGTGGATCCGGACCGGCCGGGTTCCCTTGTTCAGTCGGTGGAGGGGCTGGCACTTGCCGCCCAGGCGGTGCGCGACCAGCTGTCCAACGACACCTGGATGGTGCTGGCCAATGTGGAACGCGCGGTGGAGCACAAGTCCGACCCGCCGCAGTCGCTGGCAGAGGCGGACGCCGTGCTTGCGTCGGCTCAGGCGGAGACGCTAGCCGGCATGCTGACGTTGTCCGGGGTGGCCGGCGAGTCGATGGTGCACGACGTGGGCTGGACGATGATGGACATCGGCAAGCGTATCGAACGCGGCCTGTGGCTGACCGCGTTGCTACAAGCCACGTTGAGCACCGTGCGCCACCCCGCCGCCGAGCAAGCCATCATCGAGGCAACCCTGGTGGCGTGTGAATCGTCGGTTATCTATCGGCGCCGCACCGTAGGCAAGTTCAGTGTCGCCGCTGTGACCGAGCTGATGTTGTTCGACGCCCAGAACCCGCGCTCGCTGGTGTATCAGCTGGAACGGCTGCGCGCCGACCTGAAAGACCTGCCTGGCTCGTCGGGATCGTCTCGTCCGGAACGGATGGTGGACGAGATGAACACCCGCCTGCGCCGCTCACACCCAGAAGAGTTGGAAGAGGTCTCCGCCGACGGGCTGCGCGCCGAGTTGGCGGAACTGCTGGCCGGGATACATGCCTCGCTGCGTGACGTGGCCGACGTCCTCACCGCCACTCAGTTGGCGTTGCCCGGCGGCATGCAACCGCTGTGGGGTCCAGACCAACGGCGGGTGATGCCGGCCTAAACGGTGCGACGGCTGTGAGCCGGCTCGAAATCCGGGGCCACCTCGTCGACGACGGTGTGGATGAACCGCATCTTCTCCAGCACAGCGGCCGGCAGCACAAAGGGGTATAGGTCGTCGTGGCCCATCGAGCGATTGACCATGTTCAGCGACCACGACAGCGGCAGCCACTTGTCGATGATGGTATTAAAAGCGCTGGGGCCCAACGCCGGCCGGTCGAAGGTTGCCGACGCCGGTGCCAGGCCGCACCAGGCCGCGGTGTCCAGGGCGTCGCGGATATGCAGGTAATGAGCGAACGTCTCGGCCCAATCCTCACTCGCGTGCATGGTCGCATACGACGAGACAAAGCTGTCCTGCCAACCTTCCGGCGGGCCGCCACGGTAATGCCGATCCAACGCCTGGGAGTAGTCAGCGTCCGGGTCTCCGAACAACTCGTTGAACCGGGACAGATAGTCGCTTGACGAGGCGATGAGTCGATAGAAGTAGTAGTGCCCGATCTCGTGGCGGAAGTGCCCAAGCAGGGTCCGATACGGCTCGTCCATCTCGACCCGCAGCTGCTCCCGATGCACATCGTCGCCTTCGGCGAGATCCAGTGTGATGACTCCGTTCTGGTGTCCGGTGGTCACGTTCTCGTGCGCGCTGGACAATAGCCGGAAGGCCAACCCATGGTCAGGATCCTGGTCGCGGCCGACGATCGGCAGCTTCAGCTCGTGTAGCTCGGCGATCAGCCGCCGCTTGGCACCTTCGGCTCGGGCGAACTCCGCCAGCCCGGCGGTGTTGGTATCGCTGGGCCGCTCGATGGTCAGCACACAAGAACTGCAAAGTCCGCCGAGCTGATCACTGGGCACCAGCCAATTGCATTGCGCGAGGTGGAGATTGGCGCAGAGTTGGACATCGGCGTCGTCGGCGATGACCAGCAGCGCCATCCGCCCAAGAGAAAACCCCAGCGCGCTGCCGCACGACAGGCAGGCGGAGTTCTCGAATGCCAGGCGCTGCCCGCAATTTGGACAGTGGAAGTCACGCATGCAGCGCATCACCTTCGAAGGGCACGACATCGACAGAAACGTCGATCACACTGTTCTCGGAGTTGGTGTAGATGATGCCGCGTAGCGGCGGCACGTCTGCGTAGTCGCGGCCGCGGCCCACGACGATGTAGCGCTGGTCGACCAACTGGTCATTGGTGGGATCCAGCCCCAGCCACTCGAACCGCCCGGGCTGCTGCGGAGTCCACACCGAGGCCCAGGCATGCGTCGCGTCGATGCCGATCATCCGATCCTTTCCGGGCGGCGGGTCGGTGGCCAGGTAGCCCGACACATAACAGGCCGCCAAACCGTTGGCCCGTAGGCAGGCGATCGCCAGCCTGGCGAAATCTTGGCATACCCCTTCGCGGGCCAGCAGCACCTCGTTGACTCCTGTGGAAATCGTCGTGGAACCCGAGCGGTAGGTGAAGTCGGTGTAGATCCGCGACGCGAGATCGCGCAATACCTCGACCAGGGGGCGTTTGGGCAGGAAGCTAGGAGCCGCGTACTCACGCACCGCATCGGTGATCTCCGGCGGGTTCAAGTCCAGGGTGAACTCGGTGGCTAGCGATCCGGGCAGCCCGGCGGGCCGGGCCGCCTCCCACGGTTGCAGCGCCGGCCCGCTGGTGTAAAGCCCGGGCGGCGGCGGGGACACGTCGACGATGGAATCGCTGGTGATCGTCAAGGTGCGGTGCGGTTCGGTGACGTGGAAATAGGAGCTGATGTTGCCGTACCCGTCGCGGCTGGTGGACCGGTCGGCGGGGGCCGGGTCGATGGTCAGCCGGTGTGCGACACAACGCTGCCGCAGCGAATTCCGCGGCGTGAGAAACCCGCGGCCATAGGAGCTGGTCACCACGTCGGAGTAGCGGTATTCGGTGCGGTGTGTTACTCGATAGCGGTGAGTGCCCGACAACGGCAACGACAACGAGCTATCTGCTGACAAAAAGCTACCTCCTGGCTGATCACATCACACGCCGGCGGCTCGTCCGGCGCGATCGTCGCGCAATGTGGCGCCAAGCGCACCATAGCCGGAGCACAATTAAAGCGTGGCTACCTGGGACGACGTCGCCCGTATCGTGGGTGGGCTGCCGCTGACCGCGGAGCAGGCACCGCACGACTGGCGTGTTGGCCGCAAGCTGCTGGCCTGGGAACGGCCGCTGCGCAAGTCCGACCGCGAAGCCCTGACCAGGGCCGGATCGGAGCCACCGTCCGGCGACATCGTCGGTGTCCGAGTGTCGGACGAGGGGGTGAAGTTCGCCTTGATTGCCGACGAGCCGGGCGTGTACTTCACCACCCCGCATTTCGACGGCTATCCAGCGGTGCTGGTCAGGCTGGCCGAGATCGAGGTTCGCGACCTCGAGGAGTTGATCACCGAGGCCTGGCTGATGCAGGCGCCGAAGCAGCTGGTGCAGGCGTTTCTCGCCAATTCAGGCTGACATGCCCGACGGGCCCGGGCGTTCGATTACCCGTTGTAGATCGGTGACACACGCTTGGACGATATCGGCGCGCACCACTTCGTTGCTGCCACAAGCAGCCGATTGCAGTGTCGACGCGGTTGCGCGGGCGGCGGCCGCGTGCTCGTTCGCTGCCGTCGGATCCGCGTCGGCCAGGCCGGTTCCCGCGGCGAGGTCGGTGAGCACGGCGTGCACGGGCGTTGGCAGCTTATCGCCACCAGGCCCGGCAATGGTGCGAGCCAGATGCAACACCGAACTGACCAGCAGGGCCAGGTAGACGGCCTGTTGATCGAGATCGCGGACAGTGCTGCGCACCCCCCATCGGCGGGGCGCTCGCCGCGCCACCATGGCAGCGTTGGCGCGCACCTCGATGAGCCCGTTCAGCTGCTGATGCAGTCGATCAGCGGCTGCCATCGGCCAGTCGGGCGGGGCGCTGGTGGGATCGCTCACCGTGTTCACCAGCTCGGCGAGGATGTCGCGCACAGCGGCCAACACGTCGGCGCGCGCACTGCACAGCATGACCACCGGGTCGGGCGGGAAGAGCAGAATGCTGAACACGATAGCCAGCCCACCACCGACCAGCGCGTCGAAGAGGCGTTCGAAAACCACACTGCCGTTGGACGCGAAGACCAAGACCAGCACCGCGGAGACGGCGGCCTGGTTGATGAACATTAAGCCTTGCGCGACCAACCCGCGTGCGCACAGCACCGCGACCGACAACGCGATGAACACCACCACACCCATGGCGATCGGTCCGGAACCAAGCAGAGCATGCACGCCAGCACCCAGCACGATCCCCAGCGCCACCCCGACGATCATCTGTTGGGCACGTCGTGCGCGCAGCACGTTGGTCGCCGACATGCACACCACAGCCGAAATCGGCGCGAAGAACGCCTGCGGATGGTTGAACACGTCATGGGTGAGATACCACGCGAGGCCGGCGACGACCGATGTCTGGGTGATCGGCCACAGCACGGTGCGCAACCGTTGGGCGACCGCACGGCCGCCGCAGGCCGTCCTGACTAGCAGCGAAGCGCTCATGAACGCCTATTTATTCACACTCGGGTGCGACGTCGTAACCGCAAAGATCTGGTCATGCCTGCTGGACCCGCTTGGGCTGGGCATCTATTCCGGACTCCTTACGTTGCTGAGCGGTAATGGGCGCCGGCGCGTCGGTGAGCGGATCGACGCCGCCGCCGGTCTTCGGGAACGCGATCACCTCACGGATCGAGTCCATCCCGGCCAGCAGCGCGGTGGTCCGGTCCCACCCGAACGCGATTCCGCCGTGCGGCGGTGCGCCAAACATGAACGCCTCCAACAGGAATCCGAACTTTTCCTCCGCCTCGGCCTTGTCCAGGCCCATCACCGCGAACACCCGTTCCTGGATATCACGGCGGTGGATACGCACCGAGCCGCCACCGATCTCGTGGCCGTTGCAGACGATGTCGTACGCGTCGGCCAGCACGCTGCCGGTATCGGATTCGATGCGGTCCTCCCATTCCGGTTTCGGCGCGGTGAAGGCATGGTGCACCGCGGTCCAGGCCCCCGAGCCGACCGCGACCTCACCGGCGGCGGTCGCTTCGTCGGCCGGCTCGAACAGCGGCGGGTCAACGACCCAGACGAATGCCCACGCATCGGGGTCAATCAGGCCCAGCCGGTTGGCGATCTCGACGCGGGCCGCGCCCAGCAGTGCCCGCGACGATTTGACCGGACCGGCCGAGAAGAAGATGCAATCGCCGGGTTTGGCCCCGACATGGTCGGCCAGTCCGGTGCGCTCGGCCTCGGTCAGGTTTTTGGCCACCGGACCGCCCAGCGTGCCGTCTTCGGCGACCAGCACGTAGGCCAGTCCGCGGTGGCCGCGCTGCTTGGCCCAGTCCTGCCAGCCGTCCAGCGTGCGCCGCGGCTGCGACGCCCCGCCAGGCATCACCACCGCGCCCACATACGGTGCCTGGAAGACACGAAATGTGGTGTCGGAGAAGAAATCCGTGCATTCGACGAGCTCCAGCCCGAACCGCAGGTCGGGTTTGTCCGTACCGAATCGGCGCATCGCTTCGGCATAGCCGATCCGCGGGATGGGCGTCGGAATCCGGTAGCCTATCAGCGCCCACAGCTCGGTCAGAACTTCCTCGGAGATCGCGATGATGTCCTCGGCGTCGACGAAGCTCATCTCCATATCGAGCTGGGTGAATTCGGGCTGGCGGTCGGCGCGGAAGTCCTCGTCGCGGTAGCAGCGGGCGATCTGGTAGTAGCGTTCCATCCCCGCCACCATCAGCAGCTGCTTGAACAGCTGCGGGCTCTGCGGTAGGGCGTAAAACGAACCGGGGTGCAGTCGGGCCGGCACCAGGAAGTCGCGCGCTCCCTCCGGGGTCGAGCGGGTGATCGTCGGCGTCTCGATCTCGACGAAGTCGTGACGCGCCAGCACCGCGCGCGCAGCGGCATTCACCCGGGAACGCAGTCGAATCGCCGCAGCGGGGTCGTCGCGGCGCAGATCGAGGTAGCGGTACTTCAGTCGCAACTCCTCACCCGCCGGTTCGTCCAGCTGAAACGGCAGCGGCGCACATTCGCCCAGCACGGTCAACGACGTGGCGTTGACCTCGATCTCGCCGGTGGCGATCTCCGGGTTGGCGTTGCCTTCCGGGCGGATCTCGACGACGCCGGCCACCGATACGCAGAATTCCGCACGCAGCCGGTGAGCCTGCGCCAGCACCTCAGTGTCCTGGGGGTCGCGGAACACCACCTGTGCGATGCCCGAAGCGTCCCGCAGATCGATGAAGATCACGCCGCCGTGGTCGCGGCGGCGAGCCACCCAGCCGGCCAATGTCACCTGCTGCCCGGCGTCGCCTTCCCGTAGCAAACCCGCGGCGTGGCTGCGCAGCACAAACACTCCCCTTCAACCGGATTAACCGACTGCTCAGTCTAGAGGTGCCCGCGGCGCACATCGGTCACGCAGGATAATTTCGGCTCATCTCAACAAACATTGCAACAGGCATTGCCCTAGTCGGACCCGGTGCCGTCGGAACGACGGTCGCCGCGCTGTTGCACAAGGCCGGGTATTCGCCGCTGTTGTGCGGCCACACTCCGCGCGCCGGGATCGAGCTCCGGCGAGACGGCGCAGACCCCATCGTGGTGCCCGGTCCGGTGCACACCAGTCCTCGGGAGGTTGCCGGCCCGGTCGATGTGCTGATCCTGGCGGTCAAGGCCACTCAGAACGACGCCGCACGTCCCTGGCTGACCCGCCTGTGCGACGAGCGCACCGTGGTGGCCGTGCTGCAAAACGGTGTCGAACAGGTCGAGCAGGTCCAGCCGCATTGTCCGTCCTCGGCCGTGGTTCCCGCGATCGTGTGGTGTTCGGCCGAGACCCAGCCGCAAGGGTGGGTGCGCTTGCGCGGTGAAGCCGCACTGGTCGTTCCCACCGGGCCCGCGGCCGAGCAGTTCGCCGGGCTGCTGCGCGGTGCCGGCGCCACGGTGGACTGCGACCCCGACTTCACCACGGCGGCCTGGCGCAAACTACTGGTCAACGCGCTGGCGGGATTTATGGTGCTGTCCGGACGGCGGTCGGCAATGTTCCGCCGCGACGACGTCGCGGCATTGTCGCGCCGCTATGTCGCCGAATGCCTGGCGGTGGCGCGCGCTGAGGGTGCCCGACTCGATGACGACGTCGTCGACGAAGTGGTCCGCCTCGTCCGGTCGGCCCCGCAGGACATGGGCACCTCGATGCTGGCCGACCGGGCAGCCCACCGGCCACTGGAATGGGATTTGCGCAATGGGGTGATCGTCCGCAAGGCCCGCGCCCACGGCCTGGCCACCCCGATCAGCGACGTGCTGGTGCCGCTGCTGGCGGCTGCCAGCGACGGTCCCGGATAGCAATGTAGCTAATGTCTAGATCATGTACCCCTGCGAGCGGGTAGGCCTGAGCTTCACCGAGACCGCGCCTTACCTCTTCCGCAACACCGTCGACCTGGCCATCACGCCCGAGCAACTCTTCGAAGTGCTCGCCGACCCGCAGGCCTGGCCACGCTGGGCAACGGTGATCACAAAGGTGACCTGGACCAGTCCCGAACCGTTCGGCGCCGGCACCACCCGCATCGTCGAGATGCGCGGGGGTATCGTCGGCGACGAAGAGTTCATTTCGTGGGAGCCTTTCACCCGCATGGCATTTCGGTTCAACGAATGCTCCACCAGAGCCGTCGGCGCGTTCGCCGAAGACTATCGGGTGCAGGCCATCCCCGGTGGTTGCCGGCTGACCTGGACCATGGCGCAGAAACTCGCCGGCCCGGCGCGGCCGGCGCTGTTCGTCTTCCGGCCCCTGCTGAACCTGGCGCTGCGCCGGTTTCTAAGGAATCTGCGCAGGTATACCGACGCTCGGTTCGCCGCTGCGCAGCAGAGTTAGGCTGGATCGGCCGATTTCGGGAGCGTGCGATGACCTTCAACGAGGGTGTGCAAATCGATACCAGCACCACGTCGACCTCGGGTAGCGGTGGCGGGCGGCGCTTGGCCATCGGGGGCGGCCTCGGTGGGCTACTGGTGGTGGTGGTCGCAATGCTGCTCGGCGTCGATCCCGGTGGCGTGCTGAGCCAACAACCTCTCGACACCCGCGACCACGTAGCACCCGGTTTCGACCTGAGCCAGTGCAGAACCGGGGCCGATGCCAACAGGTTCGTGCAGTGCCGGGTGGTGGCCACCGGTAACTCCGTGGACGCGGTATGGAAACCGCTGTTGCCCGGCTACACCCGCCCACACATGCGGCTGTTCAGCGGCCAGGTAGGCACCGGATGCGGACCGGCCAGCAGCGAGGTCGGGCCGTTCTACTGCCCAGTGGACAAAACGGCCTACTTCGACACCGACTTCTTCCAGGTGCTGGTCACCCAATTCGGTTCCAGTGGCGGCCCATTCGCGGAAGAGTATGTGGTGGCCCATGAATACGGCCATCACGTGCAGAACCTGCTGGGGGTGCTCGGCCGCGCTCAGCAGGGTGCGCAAGGTGCTGCGGGCAGTGGCGTGCGCACGGAGTTGCAGGCGGACTGCTACGCCGGGGTGTGGGCATACTACGCGTCCACCGTCAAGCAGGAGAGCACCGGTGTGCCTTACCTGGAGCCGTTGAGCGACAAGGACATCCAAGACGCCCTCGCGGCCGCGGCAGCGGTGGGCGACGACCGTATCCAACAGCAGACGACCGGACGCACCAACCCCGAGACCTGGACGCATGGCTCGGCCGCGCAACGGCAGAAGTGGTTCACTGTCGGATACCAGACTGGCGACCCCAACATCTGCGACACCTTTTCCGCCGCGGACCTGGGGTAGGCGAATTACCAGGGACGAGTCGAGCACTGCACGCCGCTGCCGCCGTCCTGCGACACCACCACCTGGCCGTCTACAACAATCTCGCAGTGGAACTCCGGATTGACCCGCAGGCCGCCGCTGGCGGTGACGATCGCCCACTGGCTCGGGTTTGCCAGCGTGGCGGTATAGACCAGCGGCTGACCGCCAGCGATCGGAGTGTGCAAGGTAATCATGTACTTCGATGAATCGGCATTGAAAGCCGCCATGCTGGGCGGATCGGCGCTCATGTACCGAATGTTGGCCATCAGGTCGCTGGTGGTCGTGACGGTGTAGGTCACCTGATGCCCGACCGGATCCGCGCGGGCAATCGCCGGGATGACCCCGCTGAGCGCGGCTCCGGCAAACGTCACCAGCGCGACGGCGCTTGGCACTGTGCGCACGGACGTCATATCTAAAACGCTACCGGATGCGTTACCGACGCCGGCCGGCACTGCATGCGATGACCGTCGCCCGCCATCCGGGCAAGCCGAATTGCGTGAGCCGCACCGCCATTAGCAGCCGAAAGCTGTCGTTGGCCTCGGGCTTCGCGCTCTGGAGGCGATCGCTGGTGTGAGCGTCTACGCAGTTCAGAAAGCCTTTCCGAGCAACGCGCCGAGGTAACTTCAGATTTCGGCAGCCGGTTTACCCGCAGGTAAACCAGGGCGGGTATGAAACGTGAGTGGGCGCCGATCTGAAGCAGCCGCAGGATGCCGATTCACCCCCGAAAGGGGTTAGCCGCCGTAGGTTCCTGACGACGGGCGCGGCAGCGGTTGTTGGGACAGGTGTCGGCGCGGGCGGGACCGCGCTGCTGTCGTCACACCCCCGGGGTCCTGCCGTCTGGTATCAACGTGGTCGGAGCGGCGCGCCTCCGGTGGGTGGTCTGCACCTGCAGTTCGGCCGGAATGCCAGCACCGAAATGGTGGTGTCCTGGCATACCACGGACACCGTCGGCAATCCGCGAGTCATGCTGGGCACGCCAACCTCTGGCTTCGGCAGCGTCGTGGTGGCCGAGACCCGGTCGTACCGGGATGCGAAGTCCAATACCGAGGTGCGCGTCAACCACGCTCACCTGACCAACCTGACACCCGATACCGACTACGTCTACGCCGCGGTGCACGACGGTACAACTCCGGAGCTCGGGACCGCACGGACCGCACCGTCGGGTCGAAAACCGCTACGCTTCACCAGCTTCGGTGATCAGTCCACTCCCGCGTTGGGCAGACTGGCCGACGGGAGGTACGTCAGCGACAACATCGGATCCCCCTTCGCCGGTGACATCACGATTGCGATCGAGCGTATTGCCCCGTTGTTCAACCTGATCAACGGTGACCTGTGTTACGCCAACCTGGCACAAGACCGAATTCGCACCTGGTCGGACTGGTTTGACAACAACACCCGCTCGGCGCGCTACCGGCCGTGGATGCCGGCAGCGGGCAATCACGAGAACGAAGTCGGTAACGGGCCAATCGGTTATGACGCCTATCAGACCTACTTTGCGGTACCCGACTCGGGATCCAGCCCGCAACTGCGCGGGCTATGGTACTCGTTCACCGCCGGCTCGGTGCGGGTGATCAGCCTGCACAACGATGATGTGTGCTACCAGGACGGTGGCAACTCCTACGTACGCGGCTATTCGGGCGGCGAACAACGGCGCTGGCTGCAAGCCGAACTCGCCAACGCTCGGCGCGACTCGGAAATCGACTGGGTGGTCGTCTGCATGCATCAGACCGCGATCTCCACCGCCGACGACAACAACGGTGCCGACCTCGGAATCCGGCAGGAATGGCTACCGCTGTTCGACCAGTACCAGGTCGACCTGGTGGTGTGCGGCCACGAACACCACTACGAGCGGTCACATCCGCTGCGCGGGGCCCTGGGCACCGATACCCGAACACCGATACCCGTCGACACCCGCAGCGACCTCATCGACTCAACCCGGGGAACCGTGCACCTGGTAATCGGTGGGGGCGGCACGTCGAAGCCGACCAACGCGCTGCTCTTCCCGCAGCCTCGGTGCCAGGTGATAACCGGCGTCGGGGATTTTGATCCCGCGATCCGGCGTAAGCCGTCCATATTCGTGCTCGAGGATGCGCCGTGGTCGGCGTTCCGCGACCGCGATAATCCTTACGGCTTCGTGGCCTTCGACGTCGACCCGGGTCAACCCGGCGGCACTACCTCGATCAAGGCGACGTATTACGCGGTGACTGGGCCGTTCGGGGGACTCACCGTCATCGACCAATTCACCTTGACCAAGCCGCGCGGCGGATAGCTCAGAACAGGGTCGCCTGAACGGGTACCAGTGCCGCTTCGGTCTCCGGCGGCGCCGGGCGATGATCACCCGCCAACCGATACTTTGCGATCAGCGGTGCCACCCGTTCCCGCAGCATCTCGCGGTAGCTCGGCGGTAGATATGGCCCGCGCCGGTACAGTTCGCGGTACCGGCTGACCAGTTCGGGATGCGCGCGGGCCAGCCAGCACATGAACCAGCCGCGCGTCGAACCCCGCAGATGCAGGCCAAAGACCGTTACACCGGTGGCGCCTGCGGCCGCGATCTGGCCCAACAGTTGGTCAAGGTGCTCGCCGGAGTCGGTGAGTTGTGGCAGCACCGGCGCGACCATCACGTGACAGTCCAAGCCGGCGGCGCGAATTGCGGTAATGAGCGCCAGCCGCGCCTGCGGTGTTGGCGTACCCGACTCGACATCCCGGTGCAGCTCCGGGTCGCCAACGGCCAGCGACACCGCCACCGACACCGGCACTTGTTGGGCGGCCTCGGCGATCAACGGCAAGTCCCGTCGCAGCAGGGTGCCCTTGGTCAGGATCGACAGCGGCGTACCGGATGCCGCCAGCGCGCCGATGATGCCCGGCATCAGGGCGTAGCGGCCCTCCGCGCGCTGGTAGGGGTCGGTGTTGGTGCCCAACGCGACGGTCTCGCGCCGCCAGGACGGCCGGCGCAACTCGTGACGCAGCACAGCGGCGACGTTGGTCTTGACCACCACCTGGGTGTCGAAGTCGGTGCCCGGATTGAAGTCCAGGTACTCGTGGGTGGGGCGGGCGAAACAATAGCGACAAGCATGCGAGCAGCCGCGGTAGCCGTTGACGGTGTAGCGAAACGGCAACGCGGCCGCGTTGGGCACCTTGTTCAGCGCTGATTTGCACAACACCTCGTGGAAGGTGATGCCGTCGAATTGTGGCGCGCGAACGCTGCGGACCAGGCCGATCCGCTGCAACCCCGGCAGCGCCCCGTCGTCAACGGGCATCCCGTTCACCGCGACGGCTTGCCGGGCCCAACGCATACCATTATTCGAACAACCGTTCTATACTTTGTCAACGCTGGCCGCTACCGAGCGCCGCACAGGATGTGATATGCCATCTCTGCCCGCACAGACAGGAGCCAGGCCTTATGACAGCATTCGGCGTCGAGCCCTACGGGCAGCCGAAGTACCTAGAAATCGCCGGGAAGCGCATGGCGTATATCGACGAAGGCAAGGGTGACGCCATCGTCTTTCAGCACGGCAACCCCACGTCGTCTTACTTGTGGCGCAACATCATGCCGCACTTGGAAGGGCTGGGCCGGCTGGTGGCCTGCGATCTGATCGGGATGGGCGCGTCGGACAA
Organism: Mycobacterium tuberculosis H37Rv; assembly: GCF_000195955.2. Classification (GTDB taxonomy): domain Bacteria; phylum Actinomycetota; class Actinomycetes; order Mycobacteriales; family Mycobacteriaceae; genus Mycobacterium; species Mycobacterium tuberculosis. The sequence goes on from NC_000962.3 coordinate 2,903,854, forward strand.
GCTCAGCCCATCGGGACCCGACCGCTATAGCTATGGCGAGCAACGAGACTTTTTGTTCGCGCTCTGGGATGCGCTCGACCTCGGCGACCACGTGGTACTGGTGCTGCACGACTGGGGCTCGGCGCTCGGCTTCGACTGGGCTAACCAGCATCGCGACCGAGTGCAGGGGATCGCGTTCATGGAAGCGATCGTCACCCCGATGACGTGGGCGGACTGGCCGCCGGCCGTGCGGGGTGTGTTCCAGGGTTTCCGATCGCCTCAAGGCGAGCCAATGGCGTTGGAGCACAACATCTTTGTCGAACGGGTGCTGCCCGGGGCGATCCTGCGACAGCTCAGCGACGAGGAAATGAACCACTATCGGCGGCCATTCGTGAACGGCGGCGAGGACCGTCGCCCCACGTTGTCGTGGCCACGAAACCTTCCAATCGACGGTGAGCCCGCCGAGGTCGTCGCGTTGGTCAACGAGTACCGGAGCTGGCTCGAGGAAACCGACATGCCGAAACTGTTCATCAACGCCGAGCCCGGCGCGATCATCACCGGCCGCATCCGTGACTATGTCAGGAGCTGGCCCAACCAGACCGAAATCACAGTGCCCGGCGTGCATTTCGTTCAGGAGGACAGCCCAGAGGAAATCGGTGCGGCCATAGCACAGTTCGTCCGGCGGCTCCGGTCGGCGGCCGGCGTCTGACCGCAACCGGGCCTCATGCTAGGCCACCGGCGACCGACGGACTTCCCGCGCGAGCCGCTCCAAAAGCCTCAGCCGCTCGGGGTGGTCGGCTCGTCAAACGACAGCCCTATCAGCCGAGACACCACGTTGTGCAGCGCGTCAAACACCTCCAGGATCTCTTCTCGGCTACTCGAAACCCATGTTTGAAACGTATGACGCCCACCGACAAGAATGGCCGCCTTGAGGCCCTGCGGCCACGGTGGCGCAAGTGATTTCGGTGACTCCGGCTGGAAGCGGCGACTACCCAGCCAGCCGCGAAATTACTTCGGCCACAACCGAATCCATCGAGACCGAAACTTGCTCACCCGTCGTCAAGTCCTTCACTGCGACCGTCCCGGCCTCGATGTCGCGGTCGCCCGCTACCAACGCAACACGGGCGCCGGAACGAGCGGCCGCGCGCATCGCGCCTTTGAGCCCGCGATCACCATAGGCAAGGTCAACCCGCACCCCGGCCGCGCGCAGTCGTCCAGCCAGCACCGCCAGCCTGAGCTTGGCCGCCTCGCCAAGCGGCACGCCGAACACGTCGCACCGGGCGCTGTCCCCCGCCGTCTTGCCCTCGGCCCGCAGCGCCAGCACGGTCCGGTCCACGCCCAGCCCGAACCCGATGCCCGACAAGTCCTGCCCGCCAAGCTGGTGCATCAGGCCGTCGTAGCGCCCCCCGCCGCCGATCCCCGATTGCGCACCAAGCCCGTCATGGACGAACTCGAAGGCGGTCTTGGTGTAGTAGTCCAGGCCGCGCACCATGCGCGGGTTGATGACATAGGGCACTCCAAGCGCGTCCAGATGGGCGAGCACGGTGTCGAAATGCTGCTTGGCGACATCAGACAGATGATCCAGCAACACCGGCGCCGACGCCGTCATCGCACGCAATTCGGGTCGCTTGTCGTCGAGCACCCGCAGCGGATTGATCCCTGCGCGCCTGCGGGTGTCCTCGTCGAGATCGAGTCCAAACAAGAACTCCTGCAACAGTTCCCGGTACTGCGGACGGCAACTCTCGTCTCCCAGGGAGGTGATTTCCAGCCGGAACCCGTCGAGACCCAACGAGCGGAACCCGGCGTCGGCAATGGCGATCACCTCGGCGTCCAACGCCGGGTCGTCGACGCCGATCGCCTCCACCCCGACTTGCTGTAACTGGCGATACCGGCCGGCCTGCGGACGCTCGTAGCGGAAAAACGGGCCCGCATAACACAACTTCACCGGCAGCGCGCCGCGATCCAGCCCGTGTTCGATCACCGCACGCACCACCCCGGCGGTGCCCTCGGGCCGCAGCGTCACCGAGCGGTCGCCACGGTCGGCGAACGTATACATCTCCTTGGACACCACGTCGGTGGATTCACCCACGCCCCGGGCGAACAGGGCGGTGTCCTCGAAGATGGGCAGCTCGATGTGGCTATAGCCGGCTTGACGGGCCGCCGCGAGCAGCCCGTCGCGCACCGCGACGAACTGCGCCGAGTCGGGCGGGACGTAGTCCGGTACCCCCTTGGGGGCCGAAAATGACGAGAATTCCGTCACCGGCTCAAGCCCTCAAGGAACGGATTGAAGCGCCGCTCGGCCCCAATGGTGGTGGAGTTGCCGTGCCCGGGCAGCACCACCGTGCTGTCGTCGAGCACCAGGAGTTTGTCGACGATGGAGCGCAACAGGTCGCGGCCGCTGCCGCCGGCCAAGTCGGTGCGGCCTATCGCACGCTCGAACAGGGTGTCACCGGTGAACACGATGTCCTTGTCGTTGTTGGTCGCCTGCAGGACCCGGAAGACCACCGACCCGCGGGTGTGACCCGGTGTGTGATCGATGTTGACCGAGATGCCGCCGAGGTCGATCTTGTCGCCGTCTCGGTCCAGCTCCACAACCTGTTTAGGCTCACGAAAGAACGCACCCGCAACCAGCTGCGCTATCCGCGGGCCCAGGCCGTAGATGGGGTCGGTCAGCATGAACCGGTCGGCGGGATGCACATAGGTGGGGCAGCCGAAGGTGTCTGAGACCTTCTGCGCGGACCAGATGTGATCGATGTGTCCGTGGGTGAGCAGCACCGCGGCAGGGGTCAGCCGGTTCTTGTCGAGGATGCGACGCAGCGTGCCCATCGCACCCTGGCCCGGATCGACGATGACGGCGTCGGTTCCGGGCCGCTCGGCCAGCACATAACAGTTACACGCCAGCAACCCCGCAGGAAATCCGGTGATCAACACGGTTCCCAGTTTCCCATCCCCGGCGTCCGGGGACGAGGCGGGCCGCGAACATGGGCCACTTGACACCGGTCGCGGCGCCCCGATTAGCCTGTGCTTTCGTGCCGACCAATGCTCAGCGACGTGCCACAGCCAAACGCAAACTCGAACGACAACTAGAGCGCCGCGCCAAGCAAGCCAAACGCCGTCGCATCTTGACTATCGTCGGTGGCTCACTCGCAGCGGTGGCCGTGATCGTCGCGGTAGTCGTCACGGTGGTGGTCAACAAGGACGACCACCAGAGCACCACGTCAGCAACCCCCACCGACTCGGCCTCGACCAGCCCCCCGCAGGCCGCGACCGCTCCCCCGCTGCCGCCGTTCAAGCCGTCGGCCAACCTCGGCGCCAACTGCCAGTACCCGCCGTCGCCGGACAAGGCCGTCAAACCGGTCAAGTTGCCCCGGACCGGCAAGGTACCCACCGACCCGGCCCAGGTCAGCGTGAGCATGGTGACCAACCAGGGCAACATCGGTCTAATGCTGGCCAACAACGAATCGCCGTGTACGGTCAATAGTTTCGTCAGCCTCGCGCAGCAGGGTTTCTTCAAGGGCACCACTTGTCACCGGCTGACCACCTCACCAATGTTGGCGGTTCTGCAATGCGGCGACCCTAAGGGCGACGGCACGGGCGGTCCGGGCTACCAGTTCGCCAACGAATACCCCACCGACCAATACTCGGCGAACGACCCCAAGTTGAACGAGCCCGTCATCTATCCGCGCGGGACACTGGCCATGGCCAACGCCGGCCCTAATACCAACAGCAGCCAGTTCTTCATGGTCTACCGGGACTCAAAGCTGCCACCCCAATACACCGTGTTCGGCACGATCCAGGCCGACGGACTGACCACCCTGGACAAGATCGCCAAGGCCGGCGTCGCCGGTGGCGGCGAAGACGGCAAGCCCGCCACCGAAGTCACCATCACGTCGGTGCTGCTGGATTAGCCCGACGCTCGCCGAGCAGACACAGAATCGCACGAAATCAGCCCGCCCAATGCGATTCTGCGTCTGCTCGGCGGAGAAAAGCGCGCTACGCGGCCGAGGTCACCCGGTAGACGTCGTAGACACCTTCGACGTTGCGGACGGCGTTGAGCAGGTGCCCGAGGTGCTTGGGGTCACCCATCTCGAAGGTGAATCGACTGATCGCCACCCGGTCCCCCGAAGTGGTGACCGACGCGGACAGGATATTGACCTTCTCGTCGGCCAGTGCGCGCGTCACATCCGACAGCAGCCGGTGCCGGTCGAGTGCCTCGACCTGGATTGCCACCAGAAACACCGACGACGGCGACGGCGCCCATAGCACCTCGATGATGCGCTCGGCCTGCTGCTGCAGCGATGCGGCGTTGGTGCAGTCGGTGCGGTGCACACTGACCCCGCCGCCACGGGTGACGAACCCCATAATCACATCGCCCGGAACCGGCGTGCAGCACTTGGCCAGCTTGGTCAGCACGCCCGGGGCGCCGGGGACGGAGACCCCGACATCGTCGGTGCTGCGTGGGCGCCGCGGCATGGTCGCCGGCGTGGACCGCTCGGCGAGTTCCTCTTCCGCCTGGTCGATACCGCCGAGCTCGGCCAACAACCGCTGCACGACGTGTTTCGCCGACACGTGCCCCTCACCGATGGCGGTATAGAGTGCTGACACGTCCGCGTAGTGCAGCTCGCGGGCCACCGCCGCCATGGACTCACCATTGACCAAGCGCTGCAACGGAAGTCCACCGCGGCGCACCTCGCGGGCCATCGCATCCTTACCGGTCTCCAACGCCTCCTCACGCCGCTCCTTGGCGAACCACTGGCGGATCTTCGTCTTTGCGCGCGGCGACACCACGAACTGCTGCCAGTCCCGCGACGGCCCGGCGTTCGGCGCCTTGGACGTGAAAACCTCGACAACTTCTCCGTTTTCCAGCTTGCGTTCCAGCGCTACCAACCGGCCGTTCACTCGGGCGCCGATGCAGCGGTGGCCCACCTCTGTGTGCACCGCGTAAGCGAAGTCCACCGGCGTCGAACCGGTTGGCAGCGTGATCACGTCGCCCTTGGGGGTAAACACGAAAATCTCTTGCACCGCAAGGTCGTAGCGCAATGATTCCAAGAACTCACCGGGGTCGGCCGCCTCACGTTGCCAGTCGAGCAGCTGACGCATCCAGGCCATGTCGTCGATCTCCGCGGCGGCATGCGGATGAAGAACACCGTTGCGGCCCTTGGCTTCTTTGTAGCGCCAATGCGCGGCGATGCCGTATTCGGCGGTGCGGTGCATGTCGCGGGTACGGATCTGCACTTCCAGCGGCTTGCCCTCAGGCCCGACCACAGTGGTGTGCAGTGACTGGTACACACCGTATCTGGGCTGGGCGATGTAGTCCTTGAACCGACCCGCCATCGGCTGCCATAGCGAATGCACTACGCCGACAGCCGCGTAGCAGTCCCGGATTTCGTCGCACAGGATGCGCACACCGACCAGGTCGTGGATGTCGTCGAAGTCGCGGCCCTTAACGATCATCTTCTGGTAGATCGACCAATAGTGCTTGGGGCGGCCCTCCACCGTCGCCTTGATCTTCGACGCGGTCAGCGTGTTGACGATTTCGGCACGCACCTTGGCCAGGTAGGTGTCCCGGGACGGCGCGCGACCGGCGACCAGCCGGACGATCTCCTCGTACTTCTTGGGATGCAGGATCGCGAAGGACAGGTCCTCCAACTCCCACTTGACGCTGGCCATGCCCAGCCGATGCGCCAGGGGTGCAATGACTTCCAACGTCTCACGGGCCTTGCGGGCCTGCTTCTCCGGCGGCAAGAAGCGCATGGTGCGCATGTTGTGTAACCGGTCAGCCACCTTTATCACCAGCACCCGCGGATCGCGGGCCATCGCGGTGATCATCTTGCGAATAGTCTCGCCTTCGGCGGCGCTGCCCAACACCACCCGATCCAGCTTGGTCACCCCGTCGACGAGATGGCCCACCTCTTCGCCGAATTCCTCGGTCAACGCCTCCAGGGTGTAACCGGTGTCCTCGACGGTGTCGTGCAGCAGCGCGGCCACCAAAGTGGTGGTGTCCATGCCCAACTCGGCCAGAATGTTGGCAACGGCCAACGGGTGGGTGATGTAGGGATCACCGGACTGCCGCAACTGGCTGGCATGCCTTTGGTCAGCGACCTCGTAGGCTCGCTGCAAGATCGACAGGTCGGCCTTGGGATAGATCTCCCGGTGCACCGCCACCAACGGCTCGAGCACCGGATTGGTGGTGCTGCGCTGGGCGGTCATCCGCCGGGCCAATCGGGCCCGCACCCGACGCGACGCGCTGATGCTGGTCTTAAGAGTCTCGACCGGCGACTCGGGCGTCTCGAGAGCGGGCTCGAGAGCCGCAGAAGCCTCCGTGGGCGGTGCAACCGCTTGCGCCGTGAGCTGGTCCTCGGCCACGTTCGTCACCTCCGACCTAGAGGATATCCCTCACAGGCGGCTCAGGCTGTGCACCGGCAGCGGTGCGAGCGCCGCGCGACCGCTCAACCCCGCAAGTTCCACCACTACGGCCGCCCCGGCCACGTTGGCGCCACCGCGCTCAAGCAGGCGTCGCGTCGCGCCGATGGTGCCGCCGGTTGCTAACACGTCGTCAATGATCACGACACGGCGGCCCGCAACCTCGATGCCCTCAGCGAGAATCTCCAGAGTGGCGGCGCCGTACGCCCTGTAGTACTCCTCGCTGAGCACCGGCCGGGGCAGCTTGCCGCCCTTGCGAACGGCCAGCACACCCACTTCGAGCCGGGTGGCGACCGCGGCTGCCACCAGAAACCCGCGGGCGTCGACGCCGGCCACCAGGTCAGCTCCGGACGCCCGATCGGCCAGCGCTTCGGTTACCGCGGCCAATCCTCTTCGGTCGGCGAATAGCGGGGTGAGGTCCTTGAACTCGACGCCGGGAACCGGAAAGTCGGCCACATCCCGGGTCAGCGACGCAACCACGTCGGCCACAGATATGGCTGAGCTCCGGCGGGACTCACCGAGCGCCAATACCCGCCCGTCGTCGACCCAACGCTGCCGGCGGCGCTTCCCCCGTGCCTTTAAGGAGAGCCCCGTCGCGATCACGTTCAACACGTAGTCACCAGCCCATGTACCGCCATGGCACACATCCTCTCCCAGACAGCCCGGAGCACCTGCGACACTACGCTCCGATAGGTCCGCTTCTCGTCGTGGAATTCTGTCAATTACCTGCAGATGGCACTGGCCATCGTCACCGCGCCAGCGCCCAGCGATCCATGTTCCACCCTGCCCCCCATCGCGTCGGATTCCTGCTCACCGCATACATTTTCGTCGACATCAACAACGTGCGCTGCTGCCGGTACAACGGCAAGGTTGGCATCTCATCCCAGAGCACCGGCGCGGCCTCGGCAAGCAACCTGGCCCGCTCGGCGGGGTCGGCCGACACCGCGAGCGCGCTGATGATGCCGTCGATCTGAGCGTTTGCGTACCCCGATAGATTGTTTCCGTTGCCGCTGTGCAAGTCATAGGCATCCATCGCACACGATCCGCTCGATCCGCTGCCGGTGGCCCCACCGGTGCTCGCCAACAATACGTCAATCTTTCCGTCCCGCAGCGCTTGCGGTCCGGGTGTGTCCACCGTCACATCCGAAACGGTGATCCCGGCCGGGGCGCAGGCGTCGGCAATGGTTCCGATGGTGGCCGCCAACCGAGCGTTGGGCCTGCCGTAGCCGATCCGCACGGTCAGCGGCGTACCACCCAGCGCGTCGCGAGCGGCGGCGGGGTCCACCCGGCCGAACTGACGTGCTTCGGCGGCGCCGTCGGCATCGGTGAGGGCATCGTCGGTCGCCGGGGACAGCCGCGAGTTGGCAATCGGAACCCCGGCATCCCGAGCGATCGCGTCCCGGGGTACACACAACGCGAGCGCGCGGCGGGTGCGGCTTTGCGCGAGTGAACCTTGTGGTGCGAAGATCAGCTGCTCGATCCCGGCCGACGGGTAGTCGGTGCGCTGGTAGCTGTCGGGGGTTACCAGGGATCCCGATGAACCGGCCGCGACGTCGACCACGTCGACGCTGCGGTTGTTGACCCGGTCTTGGATATCGGCTCCCTGCGGCCAGACGGTGATCCGCTTCGTGATCGCCTTGGTGCCCCACCAACGATCATTGGCGACGAGCACCACGGCGCCATCGTCCAGGACGGATTCGATCTTGTACGGTCCCGACGAGGGGAAGCGGCTGCGGACTTCGTCGTGGCTGCGGCCCGGCTTGAGGTCCCACGTGGAATTCCACAGTCGCGCAATCTGTTCCACCGCTGACACGTTGTTGCTTAGCAACGCCGCGGTAACATCGATGTGCAGCTGGTCGGCGATCACGTGCGACGGCATCAGCGACGTCGCGGTGAACAGCTGGGAGTGGTCAACGACACTGCGATCCGGGATGAACGACACCCGGGCCTTTTTCTGCCCCGCCGTGCACTCGATGTTGGCGATGTCGACATAGCCGGCCTGCGTAGCAGCGTCGAAGCCGGGAAAGCGGCCGGATTGTGCCGCCCAGGCCAATACCAGGTCGTCACAGGTCACCGGCCTGCCGTCGGAATAGACGGCGTCGTCGGAGATCTGGTAGTCGAGGATCAACGGCGACCCCTCCACCACCGAGACCGTTCCGAAGTCGCGGTCAGCCACCACTTGGCCGTCGGGGCCGTGATAGCCAAACCCGGTGAGAGTCCGGGCGAATGCCTGCGCCCCGGCCGACGCGGCACCGATGACGGTATTGGTGTTGTAGGTGACCAGCGCGCCGTCGACCACGTAGTCGATCTGAGCCGCGGCGCTGCCCGAACACGCGGTCAGCGTGGTTGCGGCGACCAACGTCGCGGTACCAACGACTCGCAGGCCGGCGATGCGCGTATGACGCCGGCGGCGGGGGGCCACCGCGCCTACCGCCGACCGGCGTTCCGCTTGCCGGTCGGACGCCTGGTACCGACGGGACGCACTGGGCGCGCCCCCGGCGCCGGCTTGCTGGAGCCCTGGGCCGCCCGCGGGGCGGATTGGCTGCTGGCCTGCGTGATCCCCACCAGCGACTGTTCATCAGCGGCTGCCGGCTGCTCGCCGCCATCCGTGCTGGCGTCCTCTGATCCCGCCGGCGAGCCGGAGTTACGCCGTTTGAGCACCCGACGGGTGTGGTTGCGCACCAACTCCGTGCGCTCACGGAGGGTAACCAACAGCGGCGTGGCGAAGAAGATTGACGAGTAGGTGCCGATGATGATGCCGATCAGCTGCACCAGCGCCAGGTCTTTGAGAGTGCCGACGCCCAGCAGCCAGACCGCCACCACCATCAGCGCCAACACCGGCAACACGCCGATCAGGCTGGTGTTGATCGACCGCATGAACGTCTGGTTGATCGCCAGGTTGGCCTGCTCGGCGAAGGTGCGCCGGGTGGTGTGCTGGAAGCCATGGGTGTTCTCCTCGACCTTGTCGAACACGATGACGGTGTCATAGAGCGAGAACCCGAGAATGGTCAGCAGGCCGATGACCGTGGCCGGGGTGACTTCGAAACCCACCAGGGAATACACGCCGGCGGTGACGGTCAGGTCGAAGAGCATGGCCGTTATCGCCGAGATGGTCATGTAGCGCTCGTAGCGCACGGTAATGTAGAGGGCGACCAGCACCAGAAACACCACCAGCGCGATCACCGCCTTCTTGGTGATCTGACCGCCCCAGGTCTCCGACACCGCCGAGTCGCTGATGGCCTGCTTGCTGGGCTGACCGTCGGTTCCCTTGGGCCCGAAGGCCTCGAATAGGGCGTCCCGCAGCTTGGCCGTCTGGTCGCTGGTCAGCGTCTCCGAACGAATCTGCACCGTCGCCGAAGCACCGGCCCCGACGATCACCACCGACTGGGGCTCACTGCCGAGGGCCCGGTAGTAGACGTCTTCGACCTGCGCGACTTGGGTGCTGCCACGCGGGAACGACACCGTGGTACCGCCTTTGAAATCGATGCCGAAGGTGAACCCACGAAAGACGATGCTGGCGATGGCCACCGCGACGATCGCACCGCTCACGCCAAACCACAACCGGCGGCGTCCCACTACCTCAAACGCCCCGGTGCCGGTGTACAGGCGCGAAAGGAAGCTATGGTGCCCCAGCTTCGAGGCGGTGTCTGTGGTGCTGTCGCCGTCGGTCCGCGCCACAGCACTCTCGGTGGCCTCGGTGAGTTCGACCGCCGACGTGGCTTCGTCGTCGCGGCCGGTCTTTGCTTTCGACGCCATCGGCTATCCCCGTCCCGTCCGAGCCATGGCCCGGCGTTCGCGTGCGACCTGCTGCACCGCTCCCAGGCCGTTGTATGCCGGCTTGGCCAGCAGCGACGATTTGGACGCCAGATACACCAACGGCCACGTCACCAAGAACACCACGACGAGGTCCAGGATCGTGGTGAGGCCCAGGGTGAACGCGAACCCCTTCACCTGACCGATCGCCAGAAAGTACAGCACGGCAGCGGCCAGGAAAGTGACGGCGTTGCCCGACACGATCGTCTTGCGGGCACGCGCCCAACCGCGCGGCACTGCCGACCGGAACGAACGGCCTTCGCGGATCTCGTCTTTGATGCGTTCGAAGAACACCACGAACGAGTCGGCGGTGGTCCCGATACCGATGATCAGGCCCGCAATACCAGCCAGATCTAGGGTGTAGTTGATATATCGGCCCAAGAGCACCAGGATCGCAAAAACCATTGAGCCAGAAGCCACTAGCGACAAGGCCGTGAGCAGTCCCAGCACTCGGTAGTAGAGCAGCGAATACACCAGCACCAACAGCAGGCCGATCGCACCCGCGATCATGCCCGCGCGCAGCGATGACAACCCCAAGGTCGCCGAAACCGTTTGGGCTTCCGACGGTTCGAAGGACAGCGGCAGCGACCCGTACTTGAGGACGTTGGCGAGCTGGCGTGCGGTCGCCGCGGTGAATGGCGGATCCCCACCGCTGATCTGGGTTCGGCCGCCGGGGATCGCTTCCTGGATCTGCGGTGCACTGACAACCTGCGAGTCCAGGGTGAACGCCGTCTGGGTGCCGATATGGGCGGCGGTGTAGTCGGCCCAGATGTTGGCCGCCGGACCCTTGAACTGCAGGTCGACGACGTAGCCGATGCCGCGCTGGTCCATACCCGAGGTGGCGTTTTGGATCTGGTCGCCGCTGATGATCGACGGCGCCAGCAGGTACGCGGTCTTGTGGTCGGTCGAGCAGGTCACCAACGGCAGTTTCGGGTCGTCGTTGCCGGCCAAAATGTCGTCGCTCTCGCAGCGGGTCGCCTGGAATTGCAGTGCAACCATCTGCATGTATTGGTTGGTGCTCTGCCGCAGCTTCTTCTCCTGGGCGATGCGCTCGGCGAGATCCTTGCGCGGATCCGTGGCCGGCGCCTCAGCGGGCGGCGCCGGCGGCGGGCTGGCCGGTGAGGTCGGGTTGGGCGATGGCGCCGGGTCCTGCGGATAGGGCCGCGGTTGGGCCCCAGGTTGCGGTGAAGCCGGCGCCCCCGATTGGGCTGGCGGCGGTGCGGCGGGTTGACCGGGCGGCTGCGGTTCGGCGCTGGGTGCCGGCTGCGGTTCTTCGGCTGCGGGCTGCGCCGGCATCGAGTTGAGCACCGGCCGGATGTACAGCCGAGCGGTCTGTCCGAGGTTGCGTGCCTCGCTGCCGTCGTTGCCGGGCACCGTGATGACCAGGTTGTCACCGTCGACGACCACCTCCGACCCGGACACTCCCAGCCCGTTGACCCGCGCGCTGATGATTTGCTGCGCCTGTGCCAGCGCTTCCCGGCTCGGGGCCGAGCCGTCCGGTGTGCGCGCGGTCAGCGTGACCCTGGTGCCGCCCTGCAGGTCAATGCCGAGTTTGGGGGCGGTGTGCTTGTCCCCGGTGAAAAACACCAGCAAATAGATGCCGATCAGCATCACCAGGAACACCGACAGGTAACGGGCAGGGTGCACCGGCGCCGAAGACGATGCCACGTTCCTTGTATCTCCTCGAGAATCAGTTTTCTACCCCCGACAGAGCCTACGTGTCGCGCCGGGGCGCGTCGCGCAAGCGGCTCGTCGGTTCCGGTCGGCCGGTTGCCGGTCAGGAATCGTTGGTCACCCGGCGCTCGCCGGCCACGTCGTCAACATCCTTGTCAAGGTCCTCGTTGAGCTCCTCGTCGATGTCGTCGTCCGGCAGAATTCGGTCACGAATCGCCAACTTCATCCACGTGGTGACCACCCCGGGCGCGATCTCGAGGTCGATGGTGTCGTCGGCAATGGCGACGATGGTGGCTTCCAGCCCAGAAGTCGTGTGTACCCGCTCCCCGGGCTGCAACGAGTCGTGCAGATCGATGGTGGCTTGCATGGCCCGTCGCTGGCGGCGCGACGCGAAGTACATGAACCCACCCATGATGAGCAGGAACGGCAAGAACAAAACGAAACTCTCCATCAACCCGTCTTTCGTATTGGTATTGCGATCACGGTGCCAGGCCTACCCGCGGGCCGCGCACCTGGTAACAGTCCAGTGTGCCCGTCCAGTCTGGCAGGCCGGAAACATCGGTCAGCAGATAGGCTTTACCAGCGATGTGAACCGGCGAGCCGGGTGAGGAGGATCTGTGGCCAGCCTGCAGCAGAGTCGGCGCCTGGTCACCGAAATCCCCGGTCCCGCATCGCAGGCACTGACTCACCGCCGGGCGGCGGCGGTGTCCAGCGGTGTTGGGGTCACCCTGCCGGTGTTCGTAGCCCGCGCCGGCGGCGGCATCGTGGAAGACGTGGACGGTAACCGGCTCATCGACCTGGGTTCGGGCATCGCAGTGACGACGATCGGCAACTCGTCGCCACGCGTGGTGGATGCGGTGCGCACGCAGGTGGCCGAATTTACCCACACCTGCTTCATGGTGACGCCATACGAGGGGTACGTGGCCGTCGCCGAGCAACTCAACCGGATTACCCCAGGTTCGGGCCCCAAGCGCTCGGTGTTGTTCAATTCCGGCGCCGAGGCAGTCGAGAACGCCGTCAAGATCGCACGCTCCTACACCGGCAAGCCCGCGGTGGTGGCGTTCGACCACGCCTACCACGGTCGCACCAACCTAACGATGGCGCTGACCGCCAAGTCGATGCCCTACAAGAGCGGCTTCGGTCCGTTCGCGCCGGAGATCTACCGAGCGCCATTGTCTTACCCCTATCGGGACGGCCTCCTCGATAAGCAACTGGCTACCAATGGTGAGCTAGCCGCGGCCCGAGCCATCGGCGTCATCGACAAGCAGGTAGGCGCGAACAACCTGGCCGCCCTCGTCATCGAACCGATCCAGGGCGAAGGCGGTTTCATCGTTCCGGCCGAAGGGTTCCTACCTGCCCTCCTCGATTGGTGCCGCAAGAACCATGTGGTGTTCATCGCCGACGAGGTGCAAACCGGCTTTGCCCGTACCGGGGCGATGTTCGCCTGCGAGCACGAGGGCCCCGACGGTCTAGAGCCCGACCTGATCTGCACGGCCAAAGGCATCGCCGATGGATTGCCGCTGTCGGCGGTCACCGGCCGCGCCGAGATCATGAACGCCCCGCACGTGGGCGGCCTGGGCGGCACGTTCGGCGGCAACCCGGTGGCCTGTGCGGCCGCGCTGGCCACCATCGCAACCATCGAAAGCGACGGGCTGATCGAGCGGGCCCGCCAGATCGAACGCCTGGTGACCGACCGGTTGACGACGCTGCAGGCCGTCGACGACCGGATCGGCGACGTGCGTGGTCGCGGCGCCATGATCGCCGTAGAGCTGGTCAAATCCGGAACCACCGAGCCCGACGCCGGGCTGACCGAGCGGCTGGCGACCGCGGCCCACGCCGCCGGCGTCATCATTTTGACCTGCGGCATGTTCGGCAACATCATCCGGCTACTGCCGCCGCTGACCATCGGCGACGAGCTGCTGAGTGAGGGGCTGGACATCGTGTGCGCGATCTTGGCCGACCTCTGACGGCCTGCCGGCCCCGACTGCGTCATCCCGTGCCGCATCTCACAGCCGATCAGCAGCAGGCTTGCATTGTGTAATATATTTACTTTAGCTAACGTTCTATTGGTCGGGCGCAGCGCCGCGCCGTCGATTTCCCACCCTTTCCGGCACGCCGAGGTGACCGCATGTCGATCAACGATCAGCGACTGACACGCCGCGTCGAGGACCTATACGCCAGCGACGCCCAGTTCGCCGCCGCCAGTCCCAACGAGGCGATCACCCAGGCGATCGACCAGCCCGGGGTCGCGCTTCCACAGCTCATCCGTATGGTCATGGAGGGCTACGCCGATCGGCCGGCACTCGGCCAGCGTGCGCTCCGCTTCGTCACCGACCCCGACAGCGGCCGCACCATGGTCGAGCTACTGCCGCGGTTCGAGACCATCACCTACCGCGAACTGTGGGCCCGCGCCGGCACATTGGCCACCGCGTTGAGCGCTGAGCCCGCGATCCGGCCGGGCGACCGGGTTTGCGTGCTGGGCTTCAACAGCGTCGACTACACAACCATCGACATCGCGCTGATCCGGTTGGGCGCCGTGTCGGTTCCACTGCAGACCAGTGCGCCGGTCACCGGGTTGCGCCCGATCGTCACCGAGACCGAGCCGACGATGATCGCCACCAGCATCGACAATCTTGGCGACGCCGTCGAAGTGCTGGCCGGTCACGCCCCGGCCCGGCTGGTCGTATTCGATTACCACGGCAAGGTTGACACCCACCGCGAGGCCGTCGAAGCCGCCCGAGCTCGGTTGGCCGGCTCGGTGACCATCGACACACTTGCCGAACTGATCGAACGCGGCAGGGCGCTGCCGGCCACACCCATTGCCGACAGCGCCGACGACGCGCTGGCGCTGCTGATTTACACCTCGGGTAGTACCGGCGCACCCAAAGGCGCCATGTATCGCGAGAGCCAGGTGATGAGCTTCTGGCGCAAGTCGAGTGGCTGGTTCGAGCCGAGCGGTTACCCCTCGATCACGCTGAACTTCATGCCGATGAGCCACGTCGGGGGCCGTCAGGTGCTCTACGGGACGCTTTCCAACGGCGGTACCGCCTACTTCGTCGCCAAGAGCGACCTGTCGACGCTGTTCGAGGACCTCGCCCTGGTGCGGCCCACAGAATTGTGCTTCGTGCCGCGCATCTGGGACATGGTGTTCGCAGAGTTCCACAGCGAGGTCGACCGCCGCTTGGTGGACGGCGCCGATCGAGCGGCGCTGGAAGCGCAGGTGAAGGCCGAGCTGCGGGAGAACGTGCTCGGCGGACGGTTTGTCATGGCGCTGACCGGTTCCGCGCCGATCTCCGCTGAGATGACGGCGTGGGTCGAGTCCCTGCTGGCCGACGTGCATTTGGTGGAGGGTTACGGCTCCACCGAGGCCGGGATGGTCCTGAACGACGGCATGGTGCGGCGCCCCGCGGTGATCGACTACAAGCTGGTCGACGTGCCCGAGCTGGGCTACTTCGGCACCGATCAGCCCTACCCCCGGGGCGAGCTGCTGGTCAAGACGCAAACCATGTTCCCCGGCTACTACCAGCGCCCGGATGTCACCGCCGAGGTGTTCGACCCCGACGGCTTCTACCGGACCGGGGACATCATGGCCAAAGTAGGCCCCGACCAGTTCGTCTACCTCGACCGCCGCAACAACGTGCTAAAGCTCTCCCAGGGCGAGTTCATCGCCGTGTCGAAGCTCGAGGCGGTGTTCGGCGACAGCCCGCTGGTCCGACAGATCTTCATCTACGGCAACAGTGCCCGGGCCTACCCGCTGGCGGTGGTTGTCCCGTCCGGGGACGCGCTTTCTCGCCATGGCATCGAGAATCTCAAGCCCGTGATCAGCGAGTCCCTGCAGGAGGTAGCGAGGGCGGCCGGCCTGCAATCCTACGAGATTCCACGCGACTTCATCATCGAAACCACGCCGTTCACCCTGGAGAACGGCCTGCTCACCGGCATCCGCAAGCTGGCACGCCCGCAGTTGAAGAAGTTCTATGGCGAACGTCTCGAGCGGCTCTATACCGAGCTGGCCGATAGCCAATCCAACGAGCTGCGCGAGCTGCGGCAAAGCGGTCCCGATGCGCCGGTGCTTCCGACGCTGTGCCGTGCCGCGGCTGCGTTGCTGGGCTCTACCGCTGCGGATGTGCGGCCGGACGCGCACTTCGCCGACCTGGGTGGTGACTCGCTCTCGGCGCTGTCGTTGGCCAACCTGCTGCACGAGATCTTCGGCGTCGACGTGCCGGTGGGTGTCATTGTCAGCCCGGCAAGCGACCTGCGGGCCCTGGCCGACCACATCGAAGCAGCGCGCACCGGCGTCAGGCGACCCAGCTTCGCCTCGATACACGGTCGCTCCGCGACGGAAGTGCACGCCAGCGACCTCACGCTGGACAAGTTCATCGACGCTGCCACCCTGGCCGCAGCCCCGAACCTGCCGGCACCGAGCGCCCAAGTGCGCACCGTACTGCTGACCGGCGCCACCGGCTTTTTGGGTCGCTACCTGGCGCTGGAATGGCTCGACCGCATGGACCTGGTCAACGGCAAGCTGATCTGCCTGGTCCGCGCCAGATCCGACGAGGAAGCACAAGCCCGGCTGGACGCGACGTTCGATAGCGGCGACCCGTATTTGGTGCGGCACTACCGCGAATTGGGCGCCGGCCGCCTCGAGGTGCTCGCCGGCGACAAGGGCGAGGCCGACCTGGGCCTGGACCGGGTCACCTGGCAGCGGCTAGCCGACACGGTGGACCTGATCGTGGACCCCGCGGCCCTGGTCAACCACGTGCTGCCGTATAGCCAGCTGTTCGGCCCAAACGCGGCGGGCACCGCCGAGTTGCTTCGGCTGGCGCTGACCGGCAAGCGCAAGCCATACATCTACACCTCGACGATCGCCGTGGGCGAGCAGATCCCGCCGGAGGCGTTCACCGAGGACGCCGACATCCGGGCCATCAGCCCGACCCGCAGGATCGACGACAGCTACGCCAACGGCTACGCGAACAGCAAGTGGGCCGGCGAGGTGCTGCTGCGCGAAGCTCACGAGCAGTGCGGCCTGCCGGTGACGGTCTTCCGCTGCGACATGATCCTGGCCGACACCAGCTATACCGGTCAGCTCAACCTGCCGGACATGTTCACCCGGCTGATGCTGAGCCTGGCCGCTACCGGCATCGCACCCGGTTCGTTCTATGAGCTGGATGCGCACGGCAATCGGCAACGCGCCCACTATGACGGCTTGCCGGTCGAATTCGTCGCAGAAGCCATTTGCACCCTTGGGACACATAGCCCGGACCGTTTTGTCACCTACCACGTGATGAACCCCTACGACGACGGCATCGGGCTGGACGAGTTCGTCGACTGGCTCAACTCCCCAACTAGCGGGTCCGGTTGCACGATCCAGCGGATCGCCGACTACGGCGAGTGGCTGCAGCGGTTCGAGACTTCGCTGCGTGCCTTGCCGGATCGCCAGCGCCACGCCTCGCTGCTGCCCTTGCTGCACAACTACCGAGAGCCTGCAAAGCCGATATGCGGGTCAATCGCGCCCACCGACCAGTTCCGCGCTGCCGTCCAAGAAGCGAAAATCGGTCCGGACAAAGACATTCCGCACCTCACGGCGGCGATCATCGCGAAGTACATCAGCAACCTGCGACTGCTCGGGCTGCTGTGATCGGGCCTGGCCGCCGCGGCGCCGGGTAACCAAGCAGCCCGTTACGCCCAGTTCGCCTATGAGAAGGCAGTAAGAAGCGCGAAAAATGGCAGACCCCGACGGAGGCCCTCTGAAAGAGTCTTGATCATCAGGGCGCGTGACATGTGTCACATGACGGGTTGGGAGGGTGGCTGATGTCGTTTGTCACGGCAGCTCCAGAGATGCTGGCGACGGCGGCGCAGAATGTCGCGAATATCGGCACATCGCTGAGTGCGGCAAACGCGACGGCAGCGGCGTCCACGACCTCGGTGCTGGCGGCCGGAGCCGACGAGGTATCGCAGGCTATCGCAAGGCTGTTCAGTGATTACGCCACGCACTATCAGTCGCTGAACGCTCAAGCCGCGGCATTTCATCACAGCTTCGTGCAAACGTTGAACGCCGCCGGTGGCGCCTATTCGAGCGCCGAGGCGGCCAACGCTTCGGCGCAGGCGTTGGAACAGAATCTGTTGGCCGTGATCAATGCGCCCGCCCAGGCGTTGTTCGGGCGTCCCCTGATCGGCAATGGCGCGAATGGAACAGCGGCCAGCCCCAACGGCGGTGATGGTGGGATTTTGTACGGCAACGGCGGCAACGGCTTCTCCCAAACGACCGCCGGGGTGGCCGGCGGCGCCGGTGGTTCCGCGGGCCTGATCGGCAACGGCGGCAATGGTGGCGCCGGTGGGGCCGGTGCTGCCGGCGGGGCCGGCGGCGCCGGCGGATGGCTGCTCGGCAACGGTGGCGCCGGCGGTCCCGGCGGCCCAACGGACGTTCCTGCCGGCACAGGTGGAGCCGGCGGGGCCGGCGGCGACGCCCCATTGATCGGCTGGGGCGGCAACGGCGGGCCCGGCGGTTTCGCTGCTTTTGGAAACGGTGGGGCCGGCGGCAACGGCGGCGCCAGCGGTTCGCTCTTTGGCGTCGGCGGCGCCGGCGGCGTCGGCGGATCGAGCGAAGACGTCGGCGGCACCGGCGGGGCCGGCGGCGCTGGCCGCGGTCTATTCCTTGGCCTGGGCGGTGATGGCGGCGCCGGCGGCACCAGCAACAACAACGGCGGTGACGGTGGCGCCGGCGGCACCGCGGGAGGTCGATTGTTCAGCCTGGGCGGTGACGGTGGCAACGGTGGTGCCGGTACCGCAATCGGATCCAACGCCGGTGACGGTGGCGCCGGCGGTGACAGCAGCGCCCTGATCGGCTACGCCCAGGGCGGCTCCGGCGGCCTCGGCGGCTTCGGCGAAAGTACCGGCGGCGACGGCGGCCTGGGCGGCGCCGGCGCTGTGCTCATCGGCACGGGCGTCGGCGGTTTCGGCGGCCTCGGTGGCGGCTCCAACGGCACCGGGGGCGCGGGCGGCGCGGGCGGCACGGGCGCCACGCTGATCGGCCTGGGCGCCGGCGGCGGCGGCGGCATCGGCGGGTTCGCCGTCAACGTGGGCAACGGCGTCGGCGGTCTGGGCGGCCAGGGCGGCCAGGGCGCCGCGCTGATCGGCCTGGGCGCCGGCGGTGCCGGCGGTGCCGGCGGCGCCACAGTCGTTGGACTTGGTGGCAATGGCGGTGACGGCGGTGACGGTGGCGGCCTGTTTAGTATCGGCGTCGGTGGGGACGGCGGCAACGCCGGCAACGGCGCCATGCCTGCCAATGGCGGCAACGGCGGCAACGCCGGGGTCATTGCCAACGGCTCCTTTGCCCCGTCGTTCGTCGGCTTCGGCGGCAACGGCGGCAACGGCGTCAATGGCGGCACCGGCGGCAGCGGCGGGATCCTTTTTGGCGCCAACGGCGCGAACGGACCGTCGTAGCGGGTCCTCCAGCGCACTACTCGAACAACCCCGGTTGACTCGCTCCGACCGGTGGCGTCATGCCCAGGTGCGTCCAGGCCAGGGCGGTGGCCACCCGGCCGCGCGGGGTGCGCGCGACCATACCCGCGCGCACCAGAAATGGTTCGCACACCTCCTCGACCGTGGCGGCCTCCTCCCCGACCGCCACCGCCAGCGTCGACACACCCACTGGACCACCGCCGAAGCTGCGGGTCAGCGCCGAGAGCACCGCTCGGTCCAGCCGGTCCAGACCCAGCTCGTCGACGTCGTAGACCTCCAGTGCGGCCTTGGCGACGTCGCGGGTGATGACGCCGTCGGCGCGCACCTCGGCGAAGTCACGCACCCGGCGCAACAACCGGTTGGCGATCCGCGGCGTTCCCCGAGAACGGCGGGCGATTTCGGCGCCGGCGTCGGCGCCCAGCTCGATACCCAGAATTCCGGCGGAGCGGGCCAGCACCCGCTCCAGCTCGGCGGGCTCGTAGAAATCCATGTGCGCGGTGAAGCCGAACCGGTCGCGCAGCGGGCCGGTCAACGCGCCCGACCGGGTAGTCGCCCCGACCAGGGTGAACGGCGCGACCTCCAGCGGAATCGACGTGGCCCCAGGACCTTTGCCGACCACCACATCGACGCGGAAGTCTTCCATCGCCAGATACAGCATCTCCTCGGCGGGCCGGGCGATGCGGTGGATCTCGTCGATAAACAACACGTCGTGCTCGACCAGGTTGGACAGCATCGCCGCCAGGTCACCGGCGCGTTCCAACGCCGGCCCCGACGTCACCCGCAGCGAGGACCCCAGCTCGGCGGCGATGATCATCGCCAACGACGTCTTGCCCAAGCCCGGCGGACCGGACAGCAGAATGTGATCCGGTGTGCCGCCGCGGTTTTTGGCTCCCTCGATGACCAGCTGCAGCTGTTCGCGGACCCGGGGCTGGCCGATGAATTCGCGTAACGAGCGCGGCCGCAGGCTGACGTCGATGTCGCCCTCTCCGACGGTGAGTGCGGGCGAAACGTCGCGGTCGGACCGCTCGGTCATCGGGCCTTCCCCAGCAACGACAAGGCAGACCGCAGCGCGCTGGATGTCGTCGCGTCATGGTTGGCGGCCAGCACCGTATCGGTGGCCTCCTCGGCCTGTTTGGCCGCAAAGCCCAGGCCGACCAGAGCCTCGACCACGGGACTGCGCACCGCGTGGCCGTTGGTCGAGAGTGCGCCGCCGGTGGCTGCCACCCCAACCTTGTCGCGTAGTTCCAACACCATGCGTTCGGCGCCCCGCTTGCCGATCCCAGGCACCCGGGTCAGGGCGGCGACGTTGCCGTCGGCCAGCACCTGCCGTAGCGCCGGAGCGTCGTGCACGGCCAGTGCCGCCATCGCCAGCCGGGGCCCAACGCCGGAGACCGACAGCAGCGTCAGGAATAGGTCGCGGGTTTCCCCGTCGGGAAACCCGTACAGCGTCATCGAGTCCTCGCGCACAATCATCGCGGTGATCAGCCGGGCCTCGGTGCCTTGCCGCAACGTCGCCAGCGTCGCCGGTGTCGCGTTCACTCGGTAGCCCACACCGGCGGCCTCGATCACCACATGGTCAAGCGCCACCTCGAGCACCTCACCGCGGACCGAGGCGATCATCGGGCGGCCTTCAGCTTGGCTAGGTACGCATGACGCTGCTGCGCTGCTCGTGCTTCCGCCCTCGACGTGGCCTCAGCCATCCGGGCGATCGTCGGCGCCCGCCAACAGTGACAGATCGCCAGCGCCAAAGCGTCGGCCGCGTCGGCCGGTGTCGGTTTAGCTTGCAGCGCAAGGATTTTGGTGACCATCGCGGTGACCTGAGCCTTGTCTGCGGAACCGTTGCCAGTGACCGCCGCCTTGACCTCGCTGGGGGTATGGAAATGCACGTCGACACCACGTTTGGCCGCCGCCAGGGCGATCACGCCGCCGGCCTGCGCGGTGCCCATCACCGTGGTCACGTTGAGCTGAGAGAACACCCGTTCGATAGCCACCACCTCCGGATGATGGGTGTCCAGCCAGTGCTCGACGGCATCGCTGATGGCCAACAGGCGCTGCGCCAAGGCCGCATCCGACGGTGTGCGCACCACGTCGACATCCAGCGCGGTGAGCTGCCGACCACGCCCACTCTCGATAAGCGACAGCCCGCATCGGGTCAACCCGGGATCGACACCCATCACCCGCACCGCACGCTCCCTCAGCCATTTCCGAACAATCGTTCGATACGCTAGCGGATCGTCCCGACATCCCGCGCAGGACACGCCTATGGAACGTGCGATGGTAAATTTCCTACCATGCGAACAACCATCGATGTCGCAGGACGTCTGGTGATTCCCAAGCGGATTCGCGAGCGCCTTGGCTTGCGCGGGAACGACCAGGTGGAGATCACCGAGCGCGATGGGCGCATCGAGATTGAGCCGGCCCCGACCGGTGTCGAACTCGTTCGGGAAGGCTCGGTTCTCGTCGCACGGCCAGAACGTCCCCTGCCCCCGTTGACCGACGAAATCGTTCGGGAAACGCTCGATCGCACACGGCGGTGATCGCACCAGACACCAGCGTGCTGGTTGCCGGATTCGCGACCTGGCACGAAGGGCACGAGGCCGCCGTGCGCGCGCTCAACCGTGGCGTCCATCTGATCGCGCACGCGGCTGTGGAAACCTATTCGGTCTTGACCCGGCTACCACCGCCGCATCGTATTGCCCCTGTTGCCGTCCACGCCTACTTGGCGGACATCACCTCCAGCAACTACCTGGCACTGGATGCCTGCTCATATCGCGGCTTGACCGACCACCTCGCCGAGCACGATGTCACCGGTGGCGCAACCTACGATGCCCTGGTCGGCTTCACGGCGAAAGCTGCCGGCGCAAAGCTGCTGACTCGCGACCTGCGCGCGGTCGAAACGTACGAGCGATTGCGGGTCGAGGTTGAGCTGGTGACCTGAGAAACCGTTGCCGTTGAGTGTGTTTGAGTTGCACGCTCACCGACACCCGGATGGTGCACCAGTGAGCTGGGGTGACCGCGGCCGAGACCTGCCGGGTTCCCGGCCGGACAACTCGCCCGTTGTGACCCCCGGTCCCGCGAAAGCTGTTACGTTAAACGGCGCCATCGATATGCGACCGATCGACCAACCGCGGCGCAGCGGTACGAGAGGGTATGCGTGGGAAATCTGCTGGTCGTGATTGCCGTGGCGCTGTTCATCGCCGCCATCGTCGTTCTCGTCGTGGCCATCCGGCGGCCCAAAACACCAGCCACGCCGGGCGGGCGCCGGGATCCGCTGGCCTTCGACGCAATGCCGCAATTCGGCCCCCGCCAACTCGGACCCGGCGCAATTGTCAGCCACGGTGGCATCGACTATGTGGTCCGCGGATCAGTCACCTTTCGCGAGGGTCCCTTCGTGTGGTGGGAACACTTGCTGGAAGGCGGCGACACGCCAACCTGGCTGAGCGTGCAAGAGGACGACGGGCGTCTCGAGCTTGCGATGTGGGTGAAACGCACCGATCTGGGCTTGCAGCCCGGTGGCCAGCACGTGATCGACGGCGTGACGTTTCAGGAGACCGAGCGCGGTCACGCCGGATATACCACCGAGGGCACGACGGGCCTGCCGGCCGGCGGTGAGATGGACTACGTCGACTGCGCCAGTGCCGGTCAGGGGGCCGACGAGTCCATGCTGCTGTCATTCGAGCGCTGGGCACCGGACATGGGATGGGAGATAGCGACCGGCAAGTCCGTACTGGCCGGCGAGCTCACCGTCTACCCCGCGCCCCCAGTCTCGGCATAGGGCCGAATCGGTGCCACTTCATCAGCTCGCCATAGCGCCGGTGGACGTATCAGGGGCATTGCTTGGACTCGTGCTGAACGCACCCGCGCCGCGGCCACTGGCCACCCACCGACTGGCCCACACCGACGGCAGCGCACTGCAGCTCGGCGTCCTCGGCGCGTCGCATGTCGTCACCGTCGAGGGACGCTTCTGCGAGGAAGTCTCCTGCGTGGCCCGCAGCCGGGGCGGCGATCTGCCCGAGTCCACCCACGCACCCGGCTACCACCTCCAATCCCATACCGAGACGCACGACGAGGCGGCGTTTCGGCGACTCGCGCGCCACCTGCGTGAACGCTGCACGCGGGCAACCGGGTGGCTGGGCGGTGTGTTTCCCGGTGATGACGCCGCGCTGACCGCACTCGCCGCCGAACCCGATGGAACCGGGTGGCGTTGGCGGACTTGGCATCTGTACCCGAGCGCGTCCGGCGGGACGGTGGTCCACACGACGAGCCGATGGCGTCCATGAGCCGCAACCGCCTGTTCCTGGTTGCCGGCAGCTTGGCGGTTGCCGCCGCCGTGTCCTTGATCTCTGGAATCACGCTGCTGAACAGGGACGTTGGCTCGTATATCGCCTCGCACTATCGCCAAGAATCCCGTGACGTGAACGGAACGCGATACCTGTGCACCGGATCGCCCAAACAGGTGGCCACCACGCTCGTCAAGTACCAGACCCCGGCGGCGCGCGCGTCGCATACCGACACCGAGTACCTGCGTTACCGCAACAACATCGTGACGGTCGGACCCGACGGCACCTATCCGTGCATCATCCGCGTCGAAAACCTCAGCGCCGGATATAACCACGGCGCATATGTCTTCCTGGGCCCTGGATTCACCCCTGGGTCCCCGTCGGGCGGTTCGGGGGGCAGCCCGGGCGGTCCTGGCGGCAGCAAGTAAGGCGATGACGCAAAGGAGAGAGTCATGTATTAGGCCGGAGTCGATTTCGGGACCATCAGCCTTACCCCGATCCTGCATGGGGTGGTGGCCACCGTCTTGTACTTCCTAGTGGGCGCCGCCGTGCTAGTCGCAGGCTTTCTGATGGTCAACCTGTTGACCCCGGGCGATCTGCGTCGCCTAGTGTTCATCGACCGCCGCCCCAACGCCGTGGTTCTGGCCGCCACAATGTATGTGGCGCTGGCCATCGTCACCATCGCCGCCATCTACGCCAGCTCCAATCAGCTGGCCCAGGGCCTGATCGGCGTGGCGGTGTACGGAATCGTCGGTGTCGCGCTGCAGGGGGTGGCACTGGTGATCCTCGAGATCGCGGTGCCGGGGCGATTCCGTGAGCACATCGACGCACCTGCGCTGCATCCGGCGGTGTTCGCTACCGCCGTCATGCTGCTGGCGGTAGCGGGGGTAATCGCCGCCGCGTTGTCATGACGTCCACCCGGCAGGCGGGCGAAGCCACCGAAGCTTCGGTACGGTGGCGGGCCGTGCTGCTGGCCGCGGTCGCGGCGTGCGCGGCCTGCGGTCTCGTTTACGAGCTCGCGCTGCTGACACTGGCGGCGAGCCTGAACGGCGGCGGGATCGTGGCCACCTCCCTGATCGTCGCGGGCTACATAGCCGCGCTGGGAGCAGGCGCCTTGCTGATCAAGCCGCTACTTGCACACGCGGCCATCGCGTTCATCGCCGTGGAGGCGGTGCTGGGCATCATCGGCGGATTGTCCGCGGCGGCGCTGTATGCGGCGTTCGCGTTCCTGGACGAGCTCGACGGGTCGACGCTGGTTCTTGCGGTGGGCACCGCCCTGATCGGCGGGCTGGTCGGCGCCGAGGTGCCGCTGCTGATGACGCTGTTGCAGCGCGGCCGCGTGGCAGGGGCCGCCGATGCCGGACGCACCCTGGCCAACCTCAACGCGGCCGACTATCTGGGCGCGTTGGTCGGCGGGCTGGCCTGGCCATTCCTGCTGCTGCCGCAGTTAGGGATGATCCGCGGTGCGGCGGTCACCGGCATCGTCAATCTGGCGGCCGCCGGGGTTGTGTCGATCTTCCTGCTGCGCCACGTCGTGTCCGGCCGGCAACTGGTGACCGCCTTATGCGCGCTCGCCGCGGCGCTCGGGCTGATCGCCACACTGCTGGTGCATTCCCACGACATTGAGACCACCGGCCGCCAACAGCTCTACGCCGACCCGATCATCGCCTACCGACACAGCGCCTACCAGGAAATCGTGGTCACCCGCCGCGGCGATGACCTGCGCCTCTACCTGGACGGAGGTTTGCAGTTCTGCACCCGCGACGAATACCGCTACACCGAAAGCCTGGTCTACCCGGCAGTCTCCGATGGCGCGCGTTCGGTGCTGGTGCTCGGTGGCGGCGACGGACTGGCAGCCCGCGAACTGCTGCGCCAACCCGGCATCGAGCAGATCGTGCAGGTGGAACTCGACCCCGCGGTCATCGAACTGGCGCGCACCACCCTGCGCGACGTCAACGCCGGTTCGCTGGACAACCCGCGCGTACACGTCGTGATCGACGACGCCATGAGCTGGCTACGCGGCGCCGCGGTCCCCCCGGCTGGCTTCGACGCAGTGATCGTCGACCTTCGCGACCCCGATACTCCCGTGCTGGGTCGGCTGTATTCCACCGAGTTCTACGCACTCGCCGCCCGCGCGCTCGCGCCCGGCGGGCTCATGGTCGTGCAGGCAGGCAGCCCGTATTCGACCCCGACTGCGTTCTGGCGCATCATCTCCACGATCCGGTCCGCCGGGTATGCCGTCACGCCCTACCACGTGCACGTGCCCACCTTCGGCGACTGGGGATTCGCCCTGGCACGCCTTACAGACATCGCGCCCACCCCCGCTGTGCCGAGCACTGCCCCTGCACTGCGCTTCCTGGACCAACAGGTGCTCGAGGCCGCGACCGTGTTTTCCGGCGACATCCGGCCCCGCACGTTGGACCCGTCGACCCTGGACAATCCGCACATTGTTGAGGACATGCGGCACGGCTGGGACTAGCGCACCCATCTAGGGCGGCCAGGGTTTGCACAACGCAGCACGGGTTCCGAACGGAACCGGGGCCCGCTCGTAGCCCGGCCATAAAAGCATAAAAACAGTATGCTGGGTAAATGAAGACCACGCTCGACCTGCCTGATGAACTGATGCGCGCTATCAAGGTCCGCGCGGCGCAGCAGGGCCGCAAGATGAAAGATGTCGTGACCGAACTGCTCAGATCCGGTCTGTCCCAGACGCACAGCGGGGCTCCAATCCCAACGCCGCGGCGCGTGCAGCTTCCCCTGGTGCATTGCGGTGGCGCGGCTACCCGCGAACAAGAAATGACGCCGGAGCGTGTTGCCGCGGCCTTGCTCGACCAGGAGGCCCAGTGGTGGTCCGGACACGACGATGCTGCTCTGTGACACCAACATCTGGCTGGCGTTGGCGCTTTCCGGACACGTGCACCACAGGGCCTCGCGCGCATGGCTAGACACCATCAACGCGCCCGGAGTCATCCACTTTTGCCGCGCAACCCAACAGTCGCTCCTTCGGCTGTTGACGAATCGGACGGTGCTGGGCGCGTATGGCAGCCCACCACTGACCAACCGCGAAGCGTGGGCGGCCTATGCCGCGTTCCTGGATGACGACCGCATCGTGCTGGCCGGCGCCGAACCTGATGGTTTGGAGGCCCAGTGGAGAGCCTTCGCCGTTCGCCAGTCGCCGGCGCCCAAGGTTTGGATGGATGCCTACCTAGCTGCTTTCGCACTTACCGGTGGATTCGAGTTGGTGACGACTGACACCGCCTTCACCCAGTACGGCGGAATCGAGCTGCGGCTCCTGGCCAAGTGACAGCGCAAGCCCCGCAGTGCTCACTCGTCGTCGAGGGCGGCCAGCACCTCGTCGGACACGTCGACGTTGGTCCACACGTTCTGCACGTCGTCACTGTCTTCTAGCGCGTCGACGAGCTTGAACACTTTCCGTGCGCCGTCCAGGTCCACGGGCACGCTGACCGAGGGTTGAAAGCTGGCCTCGGCCGATTCGTAATCGATGCCGGCATCTTGCAAAGCGCTACGAACCGCGACCAGTTCCGCGGGCTCGGAGATGACCTCGAAACTGTCGCCCAGGTCGTTGACGTCCTCGGCACCGGCTTCCAGAACAGCCGCCAGCACATCGTCTTCGGTCAAGCCGTTCTTTTCCAGGGTCACCACGCCTTTGCGGGAGAACAGGTAGGACACCGACCCCGGATCGGCCATGGTGCCACCATTGCGCGTCATCGCCACCCGCACCTCGCTGGCGGCGCGATTGCGGTTGTCGGTCAGACACTCGATCAGCACCGCCACCCCGTTGGGCGCGTAGCCCTCGTACATGATGGTCTGCCAGTCGGCGCCGCCGGCCTCCTCGCCGGCGCCGCGCTTGCGGGCCCGTTCGATGTTCTCGTTGGGAACCGAGCTCTTCTTCGCCTTCTGAATCGCGTCGTAGAGCGTGGGGTTGCCGGCCGGATCACCGCCACCGACACGCGCCGCCACCTCGATGTTCTTGATCAGCCGGGCGAACATCTTGCCGCGGCGGGCGTCGACGACGGCCTTCTTGTGCTTGGTGGTGGCCCACTTGGAATGGCCGCTCATCGCAGTGATTTACCTCTTCTGTTGCTCGTTCGCCAGACGAGTCTACGTGGGGGTTGTGGGCGGCGAGCCAACCGGCACGAGCAGACACAAAAGCTCCAAATTTCGGCCTGAAACGGGTGCTTTTGCGACTGCTCACGCCGCGGAGGTGACGATGTCGACGAACAACTGATGAATGCGGCGATCGCCGGTCATCTCCGGATGAAACGCGGTGGCAAGCACCGCACCCTGGCGCACCGCGACGATGTGCCCCGCCGCGCGGGCCAGCACCTGCACACCGTCACCGACTCGCTCAACCCATGGCGCCCGGATGAACACCGCGCGCACCGGATCGTCTAGACCAGCGAACTCGATATCGCCTTCAAACGAGTCAACCTGACTTCCAAAAGCATTGCGCCGCACCGTCATATTCATCGCACGCAGGGGCAGCGCCTGGCGGCCTGCCGCACCGGCGTCCAGGATCTCGCTGGCCAACAGAATCATGCCCGCGCACGAACCATAGGCCGGAAGCCCATCGGCGAGCCGGGCCCGCAGCGGTCCCAGCAGGTCGAGGTCGAGCAGCAGGTGGCTCATCGTGGTGGATTCCCCGCCCGGGATGACCAGCGCGTCCACCGCGTCAAGTTCGTCGCGGCGCCGCACCGTCATCGGCTCGGCCCCGCATTCGCGCAGCGCAGCCAGGTGCTCCCGGGTGTCGCCCTGCAGCGCCAGCACCCCGACCCGTGGAACGCTCACAGCCCGCTCACTGCCCCACCGACCGGTGACCGCGCCGGTGGCGGGTCAGCCCCTCCTGCATGACCGCCGCGACCATCTCCCCGGACCGTGTGAAAATCTCGCCCCGAGTCAGCGCACGACCGCCGCTGGCCGACGGCGACGACTGGTCGTACAGCAACCACTCGTCGGCGCGGAAGGGTCGCATGAACCACATCGCATGGTCCAGCGATGCCACCTGCAGCTGGTCGCGCACATCGAGGTGGTTGACTTGTGCCGATCCCAGCAGCGTGAGGTCGCTCATGTAGGCGAGTGCACAGATGTGCAACACCGGGTCGTCGGGCAACGGGTCACGGTGGCGAAGCCACACCTGCTGCTGGGAAGCCTTGCCCGGCAAAAGCCGCAGGCGCTCCCGGGGCACGATGCACACGTCCCACTCGTCGAACTGCCGGAACCCGGCATCATCGAAAACCTTGATCGAGTTCAACCCCGGCAGGCCGTCGGGCGGCGGCGCCGCTGGCATAACGTCTTGGTGGGTAATGCCCTCCTGTTCGGTCTGGAACGACGCCGCCATGCTGAATATGGTTTCCCCGTGCTGGACTGCGTTGACCCGCCTGGTGCAGAACGATCCACCGTCGCGGATGCGTTCGACCAGAAAAACCGTGCGCTCCTTGGCATCTCCAGGCCGAAGAAAATAGCCGTGCAGCGAGTGCACCATGTACCGCGGGTCGACGGTGCGCACCGCCGACACCAGCGACTGGCCGGCTACATGACCACCGAAAGTGCGTTGCAGGAAGCCCGATTCGGGGCTGAACACGCTTCCTCGGTAGATGTTGACCTCAAGTTGCTCAAGATCAAGGATCTCTTCGATCGACACGCGATGACCGTCTGCTCGTCGCGGGTTCTCACCAGCCGCGCTGGGCGAGCCGATGACCGACAGCGATCTCGTCCACGTTGATGCCCACCATCGCCTCGCCCAGCCCGCGCGACACCTTGGCCAGCACATCGGGATCGTCGAAGAACGTGGTGGCCTTGACGATCGCGGCGGCGCGGTGCTCAGGGGCGCCGGACTTGAAAATACCGGAACCCACGAAGACGCCCTCGGCGCCAAGCTGCATCATCATCGCCGCGTCGGCGGGCGTGGCGATACCCCCGGCGGTGAACAGTGTGACCGGCAACTTGCCCGCCCGAGCTACCTCGGCAACGAGTTCATAGGGCGCTTGCAATTCTTTTGCCGCGACAAACAATTCGTCCTCCGACATCGACGTCAACCGGCGGATCTCACCACCGATGGCCCGCATGTGTGTGGTCGCGTTGGAGACGTCTCCGGTCCCGGCCTCGCCCTTGGACCGGATCATGGCCGCTCCCTCGCTGATGCGCCTCAACGCCTCACCGAGATTGGTCGCCCCACACACGAAAGGCACCGTGAAGTTCCACTTGTCGATATGGTGGGCGTAGTCAGCGGGCGTCAGCACCTCGGACTCGTCGATGTAGTCGACGCCCAACGTCTGCAGGATCTGCGCCTCGACAAAGTGGCCGATGCGCACTTTAGCCATCACCGGGATGGTGACCGCGGCGATGATGCCCTCGATCATGTCGGGGTCACTCATCCGCGACACCCCGCCCTGGGCGCGGATATCGGCGGGCACCCTTTCCAACGCCATTACCGCAACCGCACCGGCGCCCTCGGCGATGCGGGCCTGCTCCGGGGTGACAACGTCCATGATGACGCCGCCCTTGAGCATCTCGGCCATGCCGCGCTTGACCCGCGCCGTACCGGTCGCTGGGTTACCTGCAGGATCCATGGTGCCTCCTCTTGTCCCCACTACGATACGACCGCTACCGCGCCGGTCTGCTAGCCACTCAGGGGCGTGGCCAGGACGCCGATTGGTAAATTACGAATCCCTCAGCCGTGCAGCACCGGAGGCCGGAATGGACGATGACGCCCAAATGGTCGCGATCGATAAAGACCAATTGGCAAGGATGCGTGGCGAATACGGCCCGGAGAAGGATGGCTGCGGAGATCTGGACTTCGACTGGCTCGACGACGGCTGGCTCACGCTGCTGCGGCGCTGGTTGAACGATGCACAACGCGCCGGAGTGAGTGAACCGAACGCGATGGTGCTCGCCACCGTTGCCGACGGAAAACCGGTGACCCGTTCGGTACTTTGCAAAATCCTGGACGAGTCCGGTGTCGCGTTCTTTACCAGCTACACCTCCGCCAAAGGCGAGCAGCTCGCCGTGACACCATACGCATCGGCAACCTTTCCCTGGTACCAGCTAGGTCGCCAGGCACACGTACAGGGCCCAGTCAGCAAGGTCAGCACCGAGGAGATATTCACGTATTGGTCCATGCGCCCCCGGGGCGCGCAGCTGGGTGCGTGGGCCTCGCAGCAGTCGCGCCCGGTCGGTTCTCGCGCCCAGCTCGATAACCAGCTCGCCGAGGTGACGCGTCGCTTCGCCGACCAGGACCAGATCCCGGTGCCCCCAGGATGGGGCGGCTACCGCATCGCTCCGGAAATCGTGGAATTCTGGCAGGGCCGGGAGAACCGCATGCACAACCGAATCCGCGTCGCCAATGGCCGGCTGGAACGGTTGCAACCCTGATCGTCGAGTCTGGCCACCTCGCGGGCGAAGTTTGACGGAACCTCGCAGATCTTGCCGGACATGCCATAGAGTCTTTGACCGGAATGCCCGCTGACCCGTGACGACGCGGTCACCGGGGATACCCGCCGCGGTGGTGGCCAACCGATAACGGCCAACCGAGAAAGTACACAGCGATGAATTTCGCCGTTTTGCCGCCGGAGGTGAATTCGGCGCGCATATTCGCCGGTGCGGGCCTGGGCCCAATGCTGGCGGCGGCGTCGGCCTGGGACGGGTTGGCCGAGGAGTTGCATGCCGCGGCGGGCTCGTTCGCGTCGGTGACCACCGGGTTGGCGGGCGACGCGTGGCATGGTCCGGCGTCGCTGGCGATGACCCGCGCGGCCAGCCCGTATGTGGGGTGGTTGAACACGGCGGCGGGTCAGGCCGCGCAGGCGGCCGGCCAGGCGCGGCTAGCGGCGAGCGCGTTCGAGGCGACGCTGGCGGCCACCGTGTCTCCAGCGATGGTCGCGGCCAACCGGACACGGCTGGCGTCGCTGGTGGCAGCCAACTTGCTGGGCCAGAACGCCCCGGCGATCGCGGCCGCGGAGGCTGAATACGAGCAGATATGGGCCCAGGACGTGGCCGCGATGTTCGGCTATCACTCCGCCGCGTCGGCGGTGGCCACGCAGCTGGCGCCTATTCAAGAGGGTTTGCAGCAGCAGCTGCAAAACGTGCTGGCCCAGTTGGCTAGCGGGAACCTGGGCAGCGGAAATGTGGGCGTCGGCAACATCGGCAACGACAACATTGGCAACGCAAACATCGGCTTCGGAAATCGAGGCGACGCCAACATCGGCATCGGGAATATCGGCGACAGAAACCTCGGCATTGGGAACACCGGCAATTGGAATATCGGCATCGGCATCACCGGCAACGGACAAATCGGCTTCGGCAAGCCTGCCAACCCCGACGTCTTGGTGGTGGGCAACGGCGGCCCGGGAGTAACCGCGTTGGTCATGGGCGGCACCGACAGCCTACTGCCGCTGCCCAACATCCCCTTACTCGAGTACGCTGCGCGGTTCATCACCCCCGTGCATCCCGGATACACCGCTACGTTCCTGGAAACGCCATCGCAGTTTTTCCCATTCACCGGGCTGAATAGCCTGACCTATGACGTCTCCGTGGCCCAGGGCGTAACGAATCTGCACACCGCGATCATGGCGCAACTCGCGGCGGGAAACGAAGTCGTCGTCTTCGGCACCTCCCAAAGCGCCACGATAGCCACCTTCGAAATGCGCTATCTGCAATCCCTGCCAGCACACCTGCGTCCGGGTCTCGACGAATTGTCCTTTACGTTGACCGGCAATCCCAACCGGCCCGACGGTGGCATTCTTACGCGTTTTGGCTTCTCCATACCGCAGTTGGGTTTCACATTGTCCGGCGCGACGCCCGCCGACGCCTACCCCACCGTCGATTACGCGTTCCAGTACGACGGCGTCAACGACTTCCCCAAATACCCGCTGAATGTCTTCGCGACCGCCAACGCGATCGCGGGCATCCTTTTCCTGCACTCCGGGTTGATTGCGTTGCCGCCCGATCTTGCCTCGGGCGTGGTTCAACCGGTGTCCTCACCGGACGTCCTGACCACCTACATCCTGCTGCCCAGCCAAGATCTGCCGCTGCTGGTCCCGCTGCGTGCTATCCCCCTGCTGGGAAACCCGCTTGCCGACCTCATCCAGCCGGACTTGCGGGTGCTCGTCGAGTTGGGTTATGACCGCACCGCCCACCAGGACGTGCCCAGCCCGTTCGGACTGTTTCCGGACGTCGATTGGGCCGAGGTGGCCGCGGACCTGCAGCAAGGCGCCGTGCAAGGCGTCAACGACGCCCTGTCCGGACTGGGGCTGCCGCCGCCGTGGCAGCCGGCGCTACCCCGACTTTTCTAAGCGGTCCACAAACCGTGCACGTCAGCGGATGGGCTGAGGAACGCCGGCATCGCGCGCGGCTCCGTTGTCCAGCGCGACGTCCACCAGCCGGTTGGCTGCCGGCAACAGCTCGCCTAGTTGCAACGGGTACACCCGCTCGCCCGCCGCCACCAGCTGCGCGATGTCGTTCGCGTCACACCAGCGGGCATCGCGAATATAGCGGCGTTCCAACTCGGTTCGCCCCTGCACAGCAGGCTCGAACCGACGCGTCCGGTGCACCAGGTAGAACTCCTCGCTGTCGATCAGCGACCCGTTGAACTCGAAGACCTCGTCGCGTCGCCAGATAGGTCCGATCATGTCGGCCGGGGCCACCCGCAGACCGGTTTCTTCGGCCAGCTCCCGGGCGGCGGCCTGGGCCAGCCGCTCACCCGGTCGCACTTGGCCCCCGACGGTGAACCACCACTTCGGCGCCGCGCCGTCCCGAAACGCCGGGTTCGCCGGATCCGATCCGCACAGCAACAACACGGCACCGCTGTCATCCAATAGCACCACCCGCGCCGAGGTGCGGCGACCGGACGCACCCTGATCGCCGTGCACCAATGCGTGGGGTCGCTCGACGATCTCGAAATAGGTTGGCAGCACAGCGGTTCCACCAAGCCGCAGCAATCGCACCAGCCGTCGTTCCCCCAGAGCGAGGGTGTCGCGAACGGCGTCGTTGTGGAAGCGGCGGGCCAGCAGGACGCGGGCTTCCGCGTCGGCTAACTCGGCGATCAGGGCCGCGGGCAGCGACGCGGGGTTGACCATCGCCAACGCGGCCGAAAGCTCGTTCTCCGCATTCTCGCGCGCATGCCGGGGCGCGCCCTCCGCGGCGTCGGCTAAGGCGGCCAGCCGACTGCCCTGGGGGGCACCGCCGTACGCGTCGATCGCCACCGCACGTGCCACCACCGCTCGTCGCGCGAGCGCGCTGTCCAGCGACTGCCACGACAAGTCATAGCGCACGTTCAACCGGTTCAACCGGTTGGCCGTCTGATATCCCCAGGCGCCGAA
The DNA here is from genome assembly GCF_000195955.2 of Mycobacterium tuberculosis H37Rv. Lineage (GTDB taxonomy): Bacteria > Actinomycetota > Actinomycetes > Mycobacteriales > Mycobacteriaceae > Mycobacterium > Mycobacterium tuberculosis. The sequence goes on from NC_000962.3 coordinate 2,937,815, forward strand.
CGCAACCAGCACAACGAGCAGCACTGCGCCGGCCAGGACCAGCCACGTCATCAGCTGGCCACCTGAACCTTGGCGCCCGACCCGGCGACCGTCTCGTACACTCGCATGATCTGGCTGGCCACCACCGACCAGTCATACCGGCGGACGGCCGCGTTGCCGGCCGCCACATAGCGCTCCCGCAGGACATCGTTCTCCAGCACCGCAATCAGTCCATCGGCCAACGCGGCGGCCTGCAAGTCTGGCGGGTCCACCGGCACCAGGTGCCCGACCTCACCGTCGCGCAGCACACGCCGGAAGGCGTCGAGGTCGCTGGCCACCACCGCAGTGCCGGCGGCCATCGCTTCGACCAGCACAATGCCGAAACTCTCACCGCCGGTGTTGGGCGCACAGTAGACGTCGGCGCTGCGCATCGCCGAAGCTTTTCCGGCGTCGTCCACCTGACCCAGAAAGCGCAGGTGCGCCGCCAAACGGCCCGCCTGGCCGCGCAACTGGTCGGCGTCGCCGTGGCCGACGATCAGTAGCTGGACATCCGGAAACCGCTGCACCACCTTCGGCAGCGCGTCGAGCAAAACGGCCATGCCCTTGCGGGGCTCGTCGTAGCGACCCAGGAACAACACCGTTTTACCCTGGCGCGGGTACCCGTCCAGCCGCGCTGCCGAGGCGAAGGAATCAACGTCCACCCCATTGGGGATCTCCACCGCATCGGATCCCAACGCCTCCATCTGCCAGCGCCGGGCTAGGTCGGACACCGCGATCCGGCCGACGATCTTCTCGTGCATGGGCCGCAGAATGCCCTGGAACACCGTCAGCGTCAGCGACTTGGTGGTCGAGGTGTGAAATGTCGCCACAATCGGGCCCTCGGCAATGTTCAGGGCCAGCATCGACAGGCTCGGCGCATTCGGCTCGTGTAGATGCAGTACGTCGAAATCACCATGCGCAAGCCACTTTTTGACCTTGCGGTGGGTCGCCGGACCGAACCGCAGCCGGGCCACCGAGCCGTTGTAGGGAATCGGAACCGCCCTACCACCGGAGACAAAGTAATCAGGCAGTGCGGCATGCGGGGAGGCCGGCGCGAGCACACTGACCAAGTGGCCGCGGGTGCGCATCACCTCGGCAAGCTGTAGCACATGCGACTGCACCCCGCCCGGGACGTCGAACGAGTACGGACAAATCATGCCGATCCGCATCAGGCTTTCCTCATCTGGACCTCAGTTGCGCCCGCCGCGATTCGGATAAGTCGGCCAGCCACTGGGGCTGCAGCATGTGCCAATCCGCGGGATGGGCGGCAATGTTCTGCGCGAAGCGGTCGGCCAGCGCCTGTGTGATGGCAGCGACGTCACCGCTGGTGCAATCCAGCGCCGGATACACCTGGAAACCCCAGCCGCGGCCCTCGAACCAGCAATGTGTGGGCAGCAATGCCGCACCGGTCTCGACCGCCAGCTTCGCCGGCCCCACCGGCATCCGGGTGGGCTCGCCGAAGAAGTCGACCTCAACACCGGTGCGGGTGAGATCGCGCTCGGCCATCAGGCAGACCACTCGGTTGTTCCTCAGCCGCTCAGAGAGCACCTCGAACGGCGGCCGTTCGCCGCCGGACAGCGGCAGCACCTCAAATCCCAGGCTTTCGCGGTAGTCGATAAAGCGCTGGTACAGCGATTCGGGTTTTAGGCGCTCGGCGACGGTGGTGAAGGTGCCGTGCCGCTGCACCAGCCACATCCCGGCCATATCCCAGTTGCCGCTGTGCGGCAACGCCAGCACGGCACCGAGGCCCGCGGCCAGCGCCGCGTCCAGGTGATCCAGTCCACCGATCACGCGGTCGAGCTGGCGGGCCAGCTTGCGGTGGTTTATCGTCGGCAGCCGGAACACCTCACGCCAGTAGCGCCCGTAGGACTCCAGCGAGGCGCACATCAGCGGGTCCGGCACCGCGGCTGGCGGCACACCCAGGACGCGGGCCAGGTTCTTGCGCAGCTGCTCGGGCCCGCCGTGGCGGGCAAAGTAGCGCGCTCCGGTGTCGAATGCGTTGCGTACGGCGAACTCTGGCAGCGCCCGTACGGCCATCCAGCCGGCCGCATACGCCCAGTCGGTCGCGGTGCGCGTCACGGAACTGCGCGGATCTTTGGGCAGCTTCAAGCCCTTAAGGCCGGCAATCACCGGTCGCCCTTTCCAGGAATCGCCATCCGATCGATGGCTCCGGGTGAAGTCCAGACCGTGTGCAACCGCTGCACGCAGGTGATCACGCTGGCGACGGCCAGCAGCCACATCCCCACCGACAACGCCGGCGGCCAGGGCACAAACGGGAAGTCCGACACCCCGGCGCCGGTCAGCACGATGATCAACCGTTCCGGCCGTTCGATGAAGCCGCCGTCGCCGCGCAGCCCGCTGGCCTCCGCCCGGGCCTTGATGTAAGAGATCACCTGCGAGGTGACCAGACAGATCAAGGTCGCGATCACCAGCGGTCGGTCGCGCATGTGAAACGCTATCCACCACAGCAGACCGCAGAACACCGCGCCGTCACTGATGCGGTCACAGGTGGCGTCCAGCACCGCGCCGAAGCGAGTGCCGCCCCCGCGCTCCCGGGCCATCGCCCCGTCCAGCATGTCGAACAACACGAAGAACCACACCACACACGCACCCGCGAACAGCTTGCCCATCGGGAACAGCGTCAGCGCTCCCGCCACCGACGCGGTGGTGCCCAGGATGGTGACGACGTCCGGCGTGAGGCCGACCCGCAGCAGTCCCCTGGCGATCGGGGTGGTAATCCGGGCGAACGCCGCCCGGGACAGGAAGGGCAGCTTGCTCATGGTTGCCGAGCCCACTCGGTGGCAAGCAGCCGACGGGTGTCGCGCAGCAGCTGCGGAATCACCTTGGAGCCCCCGATGATGGTGATGAAATTCGCATCGCCACCCCACCGTGGCACCACATGCACGTGCAGGTGCTCGGCCAGCGACCCGCCCGCCGATGTCCCTAGGTTCAGGCCGACATTGAAGCCGTGCGGACGCGACACGTTCTTGATCACGCGAATCGCCTTCTGGGTGAACGCCATCAACTCGGCGCTCTCCAAATCGGTGAGATCCTCGAGTTCGGATACCCGACGATAGGGCACCACCATCAAGTGCCCGGGGTTGTACGGGTACAGGTTGAGCACGGCGTAGACCAGCTTGCCACGAGCGACCACCAGACCCTCTTCGTCGGACAGCTGCGGGATCTCGG